>NZ_FOUO01000021.1 GCF_900114895.1 Ectothiorhodospira mobilis | reverse complement strand
AGCTGGGACATTAGGGCTAACCTCAAATGCTCCAGCTATAGCGCTTCAGGCTAAATTAATCAAATGCGACTCATTTCGTGTCTACAATTGCCCTGGGTGGAAGTCCTGCGCCCAGGCATCCAGCCGCCCCTCGGCGATGGCGGTGCGCATCTCCCCCATGAGCCACTGGTAGTAACGCAGGTTGTGGATGGTGGCCAGACGGCTGGCCAGGATCTCGTTGCACTTGTCCAGGTGCTTGAGATAGGCCCGGGAATAATGACGGCAGGCGTAGCAATCGCATTCCGGGTCGATGGGCCGGGTATCGTCCCGGAAGCGGGCGTTGCGGATGCGCATCACCCCATCCCGGGTGTAGAGGAAGCCGTTGCGGGCGTTGCGGGTGGGGATGACGCAGTCGAACATGTCCACCCCCCGGCGCACCGCCTCCACCAAGTCCTCGGGCCGGCCCACCCCCATGAGGTAACGGGGGCGATCGGTGGGCATGTGGGGCATCAGTGCATCCAGCACCTGGTGGCGTTCCGCCTCCGGCTCCCCCACGGAAAGCCCGCCGATGGCATAGCCGTCGAAGCCGATGGCCTGCAGCCCCTCCAGGGAACGGCGCCGCAGATGCGGGTACATCCCCCCCTGGACGATGCCGAACAGGGCCGCCGGGTTTGCGCCGTGCCCTTCCCGGGAGCGGGCCGCCCAGCGCAGGGAGAGCTCCATGGAGCGCCGCGCCACCTCCTCCGTGGCGGGATAGGGGGTGCACTCGTCGAAGATCATGACGATGTCCGACCCCAGGGCGCGCTGCACCTCCATGGAACGCTCCGGGGTGAGCAGGATGGGGGCGCCATCCACCGGGGAACGGAAGCGCACGCCCTCCTCGCTGATCTTGCGCAGATCCGCCAGGGAAAACACCTGAAAGCCCCCGGAATCGGTGAGAATCGGGCGCTCCCAGTGCATGAACCCGTGCAGGTCCCCGTGGCGCTGGATCACCTCCGTGCCCGGGCGCAACATGAGATGAAAGGTGTTGCCCAGGATGATCTCGGCCCCCAGGCCCTCCAGCTCCTCCGGGGTCATGGCCTTGACGCTGCCGTAGGTGCCCACGGGCATGAAGGCGGGGGTCTCCACGCTGCCCCGGTCGAAGATCAGGCGGCCCCGGCGGGCGGCCCCGTCCCTCCCCAACAGTTCAAATCGCATGGCCGCGGGCCTGTGCGCAGGGGGTGAGGAACATGGCGTCACCGTAGCTGAAGAAGCGGTAGCCCTGGTCCACGGCATGTGCATAGGCCGACAGCACCGCCTCCCGGCCCGCGAAGGCGCAGACCAGCATGAGCAGGGTGGACTCGGGCAGGTGGAAATTGGTGAGCAGGGCATCCACGACGCGAAAGCGGTACCCCGGCGTGATGAACAGGCGGGTATCCCCCTGGAACGGGGCCAGGGAGCCGCCGGCGGCGGCGGTCTCCAGGCAGCGCACGCTGGTGGTGCCCACCGCCACCACCCGGCCGCCCCGGGCGCGGCAGGCGGCCACCCGCTCACAGGCCTCGGCATCCACCTGCACCCATTCGGCATGCATGACGTGGTCCTTCGGGTCCTGCACCCGCACCGGCTGGAAGGTCCCCGCCCCCACGTGCAGGGTCACCGAGGCCGTCTCCACCCCCCGCTCCTGCAGCGCCTGCAGCAGGGCCTCGTCGAAATGCAGCCCGGCGGTGGGGGCGGCCACGGCACCGGGGGCGCGGGCGAAGACCGTCTGGTAACGCCGGCGGTCCTCCGGGGTGTCCTGCCGCCGGATATAGGGCGGCAGGGGCATATGGCCGTGGCGCTCCAGCTGCTCCAGGACCTCCCCACCCTCAAAGCGCAGGCAGAACAGGTCCCCCTCGCGCCCCTCCACCACGGCCTCCACGGCCTCTTCCAGCCACAGCCGGGCGCCTTCCCGGGGGGCCTTGCTGGCGCGCACATGGGCCAGGGCCCGCTGCGGCCCCTGCAGGCGCTCCAGCAGCACCTCCACCCGGCCGCCCGAGGGGATCTTGTGCCCCGTAAGACGGGCCGGGATCACCCGCGTGTCGTTGAACACCAGCAGGTCGCCAGGGTGCAGCAACTGGGGCAGGTCCCGCACATGGCGGTCCGCCAGACTGGCATCGGCACCATCCAGACACAGCATGCGGGCGGCGCTGCGCTCGGGCAGCGGGGCCTGGGCGATGCGCTCCGGCGGGAGGGTGTAGGTGAAGTCGCTCACTTGCATGGCGCGCGATGGTAGCAGGATCGGGTGCGGGGGGCGAACAGGCGACCCTGGAACGCGCCGGGATATGAATTTGTATGTGATGCAGCAGAAGGGCTATACTGGCGTATTGCATCACGCCGGGATGGCGGAACTGGTAGACGCGCCGGACTCAAAATCCGGTTCTGGCAACAGAGTGCGAGTTCGATTCTCGCTCCCGGCACCACACCATCCAGAGACATCCTCGACAGGCGGCACACCGTGGAACAGACGGGCCCTTTAGCATGGCCCGGCAAGGCGCGGTCCACCGCTTCGGGATCCCATGCGGATCCGCTTCCCACAGCGGGAAGCCCCGCCCTTGCATTGCGTTCCACAGGAAGACCCCATTGAATCCGACCGATACCACCCCCGCCTTCGCGGCGCTGGGCCTCCCGGCCCCTGTCCTCCAGGCCCTGGAAGAATCCGGCTACGAGGCCCCCACCCCCATCCAGGCCCAGGCCATCCCCGCCCTGCTGGCGGGTAACGACCTGCTGGGACAGGCGCAGACGGGCACCGGGAAGACCGCGGCCTTCGCCCTGCCCCTGCTGGCCCGCCTGGATCCCGAGGTGAACGCCCCCCAGATCCTGGCCCTGGCCCCCACCCGGGAACTGGCCATTCAGGTGGCGGAGGCCTTCGAGACCTTCGCCCGGCACCTGCCCGACTTCCATGTCCTGCCCATCTATGGCGGCCAGGCCTACAACGTGCAACTGCGCCAGCTCAAGCGCGGGGCCCAGGTGGTGGTGGGCACCCCGGGGCGCATCATGGACCATATGCGCCGCGGCACCCTGCGCCTGGACGCCCTCAAGGCCCTGGTGCTGGACGAGGCGGACGAGATGCTGCGCATGGGCTTTATCGACGACGTGCAGTGGATCCTGGAGCAGACCCCGGACACCTGCCAGCGGGCCCTGTTCTCCGCCACCATGCCCGACGCCATCCGCCGCGTGGCCCATAAGCACCTGAACGCCCCGCAGGAGGTGCGCATCGCCGCCGCCACCACCACCGCCGCCACCATCCGCCAGCGCTACTGGCGGGTGGGCGGCCTGCACAAACTGGACGCCCTCACCCGGCTGCTGGAGCACGAAGAATTCGATGCCATGCTGGTGTTCGTGCGCACCAAGAACGAGACGGTGGAACTGGCGGAGAAGCTGGCGGCCCGGGGCCATGCCTGCGAGGCCCTCAACGGCGACATCCCCCAGCACCTGCGGGAGCGCACCGTGGACCGGTTGCGCCAGGGCCAGATCGACATCCTGGTGGCCACCGACGTGGTGGCCCGGGGGCTGGACGTGGAACGCATCAGCCACGTGCTCAACTATGACATCCCCCACGACACCGAGTCCTACGTGCACCGCATCGGCCGCACCGGCCGCGCCGGGCGCCAGGGGGAGGCCATCCTGTTCGTGGCGTCGCGGGAGCAGCGCATGCTCCAGGCCATCGAACGGGCCACGCGCCAGCCCATCGAGGCCATGGACATGCCCTCGGCCGGGGACGTGAACCAGCGCCGCATCCAGCGCTTCTGCCGTCGCATCGACGACACCCTCGCCGGCACGGACCTGAGCTTCTTCCGGGAGCTGGTGGAGCGCTACACCCGGGAAAACGACGCCGATCCCCTGCAGGTGGCCGCCGCCCTGGCCCATCTGGCCCAGGGGGACACCCCCCTGCTGCTGCAGGAACGCCCGGTGGTGCAGGAAAAACCCCAGCGCCGGGAACGCAACCGGGACGGCAAGGGCCCCCGGGCCGGCCGTGAAGGGCCCCGCCGCCGCCTGCAGGTGGACGAAGGCATGCAGCGCTTCCGCGTGGACGTGGGCCACCAGCATGGGCTCAAGCCCGGCAACCTGGTGGGGGCCATCGCCAACGAGGCGGGTCTGGACAACGGCCACATCGGCCGCATCGACATCAGCGACGACCACGCCACCGTGGACCTGCCGGCGCAGATCCCCCCGGCCTTGGTGGACCACC
Source organism: Ectothiorhodospira mobilis (assembly GCF_900114895.1). Lineage (GTDB taxonomy): Bacteria > Pseudomonadota > Gammaproteobacteria > Ectothiorhodospirales > Ectothiorhodospiraceae > Ectothiorhodospira > Ectothiorhodospira mobilis_A. Next base: position 27,584 of record NZ_FOUO01000021.1, on the reverse strand, counting down.
TGAAATCGGTTTGGGTCTGCGGCCAGCGCCTGGGCCTGCGGCCGGTCCATGGCGGCGCCCCGGCCCGGGAACACGCCCCGCGCCGCCCCCGCGGCGGCGGCCGCCACGAGGGATCCCGGCGCCAGTCCCGGCGCTAAGCCCTCCCCGGGCCGGTCACCGGCCCGGAATCCGCTGTATAAGAATGCCCCCGCAAGGGGGCATTTTCGTAGGCTGCTGCCCCTCAAGCGAGCTTGGGGCGCAGCGCATATCACGGATCCTTTAGAAGGATGAAATGAATCCGGGCGAGGTATGGATGATGTAGAACGCGACCACCCCAATGAGGGTAGCCATACCCGGATCTCGCCGTAGCCACATCGCGCCACCTGCAGCAATCACTCCCCCCGTGGACGCCAACAAGTCCGATGGACTTTCGGATTGTATGAACATGGGCAGGATGACCGCCATCGCCATGGCCGCGAGCAAACACGGACCCAGACGGTCGAGCCAAAAGGATCGCGTCCTCTCTTCGCCCCTTGAACCAACCCAGAACAAAGGCAAGACGCGCGTGACATAGGTTGCAACACCGATGACCAGGATACTGATCCAGAGCGCAGTCATTGGGCTCTCCGATCGGGGATCAAGGCAGGCAGGGCCCCCACCAGGATCGCGAGTTCGGGACGACCAAGGAAGACCATGCATGCCGAGAGCCCCGCGGCGAGCAGCATCCGCCCAAGGATCGACCGCCTTGCGGTGGACCAGACCAGCCCTACAAAGAGCGCAGGGAGGGCGAAATCGAGCGCCTCCCGGAGGCCGGGGAAATGGTCTTGAAGGATATCTCCAAGCGCATTGCCAAGTGCGGTCCCGATGATCCAGACCCCAAGCGCCGTGAAGGCCAGCCCAACGAGCCATCTGGAAGGCAAGGCGTGGGCGCGGGCCTCATATGCCGTCAGGGTGGTTGCGAACACCTCGTCCGTCAGACCGTAGGCGAACATCATCAGGCCCGCCGGTGAGGCCTTGAGCCGCCCTGCCAGCGCCGCTCCATAGAGGAGATGCCTGAGGCTCGCGGCGACCGCCAATAGGGTCAGGACAATGACCGAGGCTTCCGAGGCGATCCCGCTCAGCAGGAGCGCCTGGTTTGCACCCGAGAACATGATGGCGGACCACAGCGCACTTTCCAGAACCGAAAAGTCCAGTCGCGAGGAGGCCGCCCCCAGCGCAAAGGCCACCGGCAGGTAGGCGGCTGCAATTGGCATGGCGGCCCGTACCCCTGCGCGCAGACCGAGCCCGGCACTCATACCGCCTCCAGGACCAGAAGGTGCGTCCCGGCATCCTCCAGGCCGTCCCCATCGGTGGCATAGATCCTGTGGTGATAGCTGATCTCAAACCCGTTGGCCCGGGCAAGGGCCTTGAACCGGGCCGCATGGGTCTTCTGCTCGACCTCGTAGTCGAACCCGGCGAACAGCGCCTGGAGCTCCAGAAGGTGAAAGCGGGAGAATACCGCCAGGGGATGGGATGGCTGCCTCGGCCGATCGATCTCCATGACCTCCTCATAGAGATCTCGGATCCTGCGCATGGCTGCATCGCCCCGCTGGGAATAGGCCATACCCAGCGCCTCGGGCAGGGCTTGAGCCAAACGCTCCGCGATCTGGATATCGCCCTTGTGCGCCTCCTTCGGCACCTCCACCAACGTGTCCAGGATATACCAAAGGTGATGGCGGATCAGGGCGGCCTGACGTTGCTCCCGATCAGAAAATGCACAGATCATCTCGTCGGCCACCAGGAGTCGACCGTCATCCCGCATATGATCCCGTATCGCGGCAAGGAAGGCAGACGTATCCATGTGGTGGGATGCACCCACCGATACGGCGACCTCGAACCCTGGATCGACCGGATCCATCTCCGTGATCGAGGTTTTCCGGATCTCAACTGCAGGATCCCTGGCGAACCGCCTTGTTAGATGGCGGAACGCGACCTCACTGGGATCGACCGCCAGCGCCTGCAGATCCGGGCGCAATTCGCGAAGCATCGCCAAGGGAAGCCCCGGGCCCGTTCCGACTTCCAGGATCCTGAGCCCTTCCGTCCCGGGTAGATGACCTGCAAGTGTAAGCATCTGACGGGCATAGGCGGGGTGAACCAGTTCAAAGGCCTCGTAGGCATCGACATCGATCCTGGCTTCAAAAAGGCGTTGTGCGCCAACGCCATCCGACCCCGGGCACTGCTCCATGGTGCCCACGCCCAGCGGCACGGTGGGCCTGCCGTGCCTCGTAAGCACTTCCGCAGCCAGGGCCGATTCCATCAGGGAAGAGGTCTCAAGCACAACATGCTGAATGCGCTCCAGATCGCACGCCCCGGAACGCGCAGTGGCAAGCCCTGCAAGCTTCCGGCATCGATCCGCCAGGGTTCCTTGCAGAGACCCGACCGCCGCAGGAAGGCGGGTCATCTGCGGCGCACGGTAGAGCGATAGGACTCCCGGGTTGCCTTCTGTGAGGACGAAGCGGCGCACGGTGGGGCTAGGCGGGAGGTTCGCGACCTTACTGCGCAGCTCAGATACCCCCTTGTCGTGGGGCATCTGCGCCGGGAGGTGGAACCTCTTGGTATCGATGCCGACCCCGTTCTGCACCTCGATCGCGGCGCGATCCATCAGCGAATAGACTTCCCCCCAGTCGGCCTGGGTCCGGGGCCAATTCAACTCCTGATCGGACCGAGCCCCATGGTCCAGACGGGGATAGACCACCGTCACAATGGCGCGTGTGCGCATGCGTCCGGCGGAGTAGATATGCGGCACATCCGCCGTGAAGGAAACGGATTGCCCGGACGCAAGCAGGCTGGGACCTTCCGTGGGCCCCGTCAGCAACTCCCCGGAAAGAACGACCACGTGTTCCTGGACCCCCGCGACATGGGGCCGGGCGTTTCGGGTGGCCCCGGCCGGGAATTCCAGGAGATAGGCCTCGACGATCTTCGGGCTTGTTTGTCGGTCGATGAGCCGGACACTGGCACCGTCTTCATCCAGTACACATTCGTCCCGGCTGTCGCCGATCAGGGTGCCAAAATCCACGCCAAGTGCGTCCGCAAGGTTCCAAAGCGTCTGCACACGCGGATTATCCGCCCCGTTTTCGAGCGCGGAGATGGATGCGCGGCTGACGGAACTGAGCTCAGCAAGCCCCTCCAGCGTCAATCCCCGGCGCTGTCGAATGGCCGCCACATTCTGGCCGATACACCGCGCCCGGTTACGGTTTGCCTCCACCATAACCGACCCCTCCTGGACCGATCTTCTTGTAAAGAAGAAATTCCATAATACTGGAAATTCACGGCACTGCAAAGGCCCTACAAGGGGCATTTTCGTGGGCTGCTGCCCCTGCCCGGACCGGTCCCGATCCATCAACCGGATTTGGGCTGTCACATAAAAAAAATCTTGTTTGCAGATCCCCGCCCAGGCCGTATAAGGCGTGCTGAATCCACACTGTGCGAGGAGATCCAGAACATGCCCCCCACCCCCGAGATCCTCGTGAGCGATGAGGAAGATCCCCGTGAGGACTGGAAGGAGTTGACGCCGGCGGGACGGACATCGGCGCGGCGCTCCCTGGAATGGCTCATGGAGCGCAGGGCGCTGCAGCGGCGTCTGCAGGATACCTTCGACGAGCCGGGCGCCGTCTGGAACGACCCGGACTGGGAACGGTCCTGGCGCTGACCCTCAGCGGGCCATCTGCACCAGCAAAGACACCCGCCGGTTGCGGGCCCGCCCCTCCTCGGTGGCGTTGTCCGCCACCGGGCGGGTGTCCGCCAGACCCACCGCCTCCAGACGCTGCGCAGGCAGCCCCTGCCGGATCAGATAGCGCACCACCACCGTGGCCCGGTGGGCAGAGAGCTCCCAGTTGGAAGGGAAGCGCTCCGTGATGATGGGGCGGTTGTCGGTGTGCCCCTCCACGGTGATCCGCTCCACATCCGAACGCAGCATGGGGACCAGGGCATCCAGCAGCCGGGTCCCCTCGGGTCGCAGTTCGGCGCGGCCGCTGGGGAAGAGGATCCCCTCGTTCAGCCGCAACTCCACCTCCCCCGGGGTGTTGAGGATCTCCACCTGGTCCGACAGCCCGGTATCCGCGAGGGAGGCGTCCACCCGGCGCGCGAGACGGGCGGCGCTGTCGGGGGCCACCGGATCCACCAGCGGGGGAACGGGTTCGGGGCGATGCTCGTAGCCCAGTTCCACGGAAAAGGGATCCACCAGTTCCCGCTGCCGGGTCTCCTCGTTCACCGTGGAGTAGGCCAGCAACAGGACGAAGAAGACGACGATGAGGGTGAGCAGGTCCAGGTAGGTGAGCAGCCAGGCGTTCTCATCCTCCTTGGGCGGCTCCTGGGCGAATTCGAAGGCCCGGGTGCGCCGGCGCAGGGGCTCTCCCGGCCGTTCCGGCGGGGCGCCGCCGGCCCCGTAGCGGGAGGACACCGGGGCCTTGCCCGTGGTGTCCTCCATGCGCCAGCCGGCCCAGCGTTCAGGCATCGCGGCGGCCTTCGGGTTCCGTGGTGGCCGCCTCGCCATCCTCTGCGGGCAGGGGCGCTGCGGCCCGCAGGTCATCCTTGTGCTGGGCCATGAAGGCCCGCAGGGTCTCGCGGATATGGGCCGGCGATCGACCCTTGCGCATCAGGGTGACCCCCTGGCGCACCATGTTCATGAGGATCATGCGCTCCTCGGTGCGCCTCTCCAGCTTGATGGCGATGGGCCGGAAGATCAGGTTGGCCAGGATCAGCCCGTAGAAGGTGGTGATCAGGGCCACGCCCAGGTTGGCGGCGATGGTGACGAAATCGTCGGTCTGGGTGGCCAGCAGCATGTTGATCAGCCCCACCAGGGTCCCCAGCATGCCAAAGGCGGGGGCATACAGGGCCATGGAGCGGAACACCTGGGCCTCGGCGTTCTCCCGGCGCCGCAGTTGCACCATGCGCCACTGCAGGAAATCGTCGATGTCCTCCAGGGGGGTGCCATCGATCACCAATTGCACCCCGGCCCGCAGGAAGGGGTTGCGGATGGCCTCGATGCGATCGTCCGCCGCCGCCAGCTCCCCGCTGAACCAGAGCCGGGAGACCTCCACGATCTCGTTGAGGTCGTCCCGGTAGAAATAGTGCTCGTTGCGCAGCACCAGCCAGAAGACCTTAAAGACCCGCAGCACCTCGTTGAGGGGATAGCTCATCAGGGTGGCCGCCAGGGTCCCCCCGAGCACGATCCCCAGGCCCGGCAGGTTGAGGAAGGCCCCCAGGTCCTGGGAGGTGAAGGCGATGATGCTCACCAGGAGCACCACCCCGCCGATCATGCCCAATAGCGTCGAGGGATTCATGCCCACCGAGTGTACCCGCACGAATCCGTACGGGCCACCTCAGGCGCCGCCGATGAGCCCCAGGAAGGCCGCCTCGTCCAGCACCGGCACCCCCAGGGCCTCGGCCTTGTCCCGCTTGGAGCCGGCGGCCTCCCCGGCGATGACCGCCGTGGTCTTCTTGGAGACGCTGCCGGAGACCCGCGCCCCCAGGTCCCGCAGGCGCGCGGCCGCCTGCTCCCGGGTCATGGCCTGCAGCGTGCCGGTGAGCACATAGGTACACCCCTCCAGGGGGCGTTCCGGGGCCGCGGCGCCCTGCCCCTCCCCGGCAGGGGCCTCCTCCCAGTGCACCCCGGCCTCCCGCAGGCGCTGGATCACCTCCCGGTTATGGGGCTGGGCGAAGAAGGCGGCCACATGGGCCGCCACCTTGGGACCCACATCCGGCACCTCCATGAGGGCGGCCTCGTCGGCCGCCATGAGATCCTCCAGTCGGCCGAAACGGGCCGCCAGGGCCCGGGCCGTGGCCTCCCCCACCTCGCGGATCCCCAGGGCGAAGATGAAGCGGGCCAGGGTGGTGTGCCGGCTCTTGTCCAGGGCGGCCACCAGGTTGGCGGCGGACTTCTCCCCCATGCGCTCCAGCCCCGCCAGGGTGGCGGCGTCCAGGCGGTACAGATCGTCCACGTGGGATACCAGGCCCCGGTCCACCAGTTGCTCCACCAGCTTGTCCCCCAGACCGTCGATATCCATGGCGCGGCGGGAGGCGAAGTGCTTGATGGCCTCGCGCCGCTGGGCCGGGCAGTACAGGCCGCCGGAGCAGCGGGCCACCGCCTCGCCTTGCGGGCGCACGATGGCGGAACCGCACACCGGGCACACCTCGGGCAGGGTGATCTCCCGGGCATCGGGGGGGCGGCGATCCCGCACCACCCCCACCACCTCGGGGATCACATCCCCGGCCCGGCGCACGATGACCGTGTCTCCGGTGCGCACGTCCTTGCGCCGGATCTCGTCCATGTTGTGCAGGGTGGCGCTGCTCACGGTGACCCCGCCCACGAACACCGGTTCCAGCCGGGCCACGGGGGTGACGGCGCCGGTGCGGCCCACCTGGAACTCCACGTCCCGCAGCACGGTGGTCTGCTCCTGGGCCGGATACTTGTGGGCGATGGCCCAGCGGGGGGCCCGGGAGACCTGGCCCAGTTCCCGCTGCAGGCGCAGGTCGTCCACCTTGTAGACGACACCGTCGATCTCGTAGGGCAGGTCGCCGCGGGCCTCCTGCATGCGCCGGTAGTAGGCCAGACAGCCCTCAACGCCGGGGACCACATCCCGCTGCGGACAGACCCGCAGCCCCCATTCGGCCAGGCACTCCAGGGTCCCGCTCTGGGTGGCGGCCAGGGGTTCCCCCTCCAGGAAACCCACGCCATAGGCAAAGAAGGACAAGGGGCGTCGGGCGGTGATACGGGGGTCCAGCTGCCGCAGGCTGCCGGCGGCGGCATTGCGCGGGTTGACGAAGACCTTTTCCCCCCGCGCCCGGGCACGGGCATTGAGCGCCTCGAAGCGGGCCTTCTCCATGTACACCTCGCCGCGCACCTCCATGCGCCGGGGATGGCCCCCGCCCCGAAGGTGCAGGGGGATGGACCGCAGGGTGCGGATGTTGGCGGTGATGTCCTCCCCGGTGGTGCCGTCCCCGCGGGTGGCCCCCCGCACCAGGCGGCCCCCCTCGTAGAGCAGGCTCACCGCCAGGCCATCCAGTTTCGGCTCCACTGCGTAGGTGATGGCATCGTCCCGGTCCAGACGCTGGCGGATGCGCTGGTCGAAGGCCCGCACCTCCGCTTCGTCGAAGGCATTGTCCAGGGAGAGCATGCGCTGCAGGTGGCGCGCCGGCTCGAACCCCTCCAGGGGCTGCCCGCCCACGCGCTGGGTGGGGGAGTCGGGGGTCACCAGCTCCGGATGCGCCGCCTCCAGCGCCTGCAGCTCCCGCAGCAGGGCGTCGTATTCGGCGTCCGGGATCTCCGGATCGTCCAGCACGTAGTAACGGTAATCGTGATGGTCCAGCTGCCGTCGCAGCCACGCGGCCCGTTGGCGGGCCGACTCGGGGGCGGATGGGGAGGTCATGGATTGCAGGGTCGGGTGGGGTTCAGATCAGGCCCGCCCGCAGGGCCCACTGGCGCACCTCCTCGCGGGTGTGCTGCCGGCCCTGGGGGGTCAGGGTGCTGCGGGAGGCGTCCAGTACCCGGCCGCCGAGACGCTCGGCGAGACGGTCGGCGCAGGTGAGCATGGCCTCGAAGCTCTCCACGGGGTTGCAGGGCCCGGGCAGGCGCAGGAACAGGGAGACGCCGGGGGTGGTGAATGCGTGCATCTGTTCCGGGTCGAAGGTGCCGGGTTTGACCATATTGGCCAGGCTGAACAGGGTGTGCTCCCGCTGGCCGTCGGAGAGCTTCAGGTGGTAGATGTCCATGTCCCCGAAGCGCATGCCCAGCTCCTCCAGGACCGCCTCCAGATCCACCCCCAGGAACACCTCCCCCTCCGGTGCCTGCACGTGCAGCACCAGGATCTTCTCCTCCTCCTGGGGGGCCGCGCTGAGGGTGGATGTTCCGGAGGCCTTCGTCTGCGCAGGCCCCGCTGCCTTGCCCCTGGCCGGACGCCGCCATGGGGGGCGAGGAAGGGACAGGGACGCCAGCCAATGGCGGATCCCGGCCGCCAGGCCACGGCGCGGTGGGGGGGAGGCCTTGCGCTTGCCGTGGCCTTCCTCCGGGCGCGGCGTGAGCCGGCGCACGGTGGGGACCTCCTTGGCCTCCTCGTTCACCAGGGCCTGCAGGCCCTCCAGGTCCCCCGCAAAATCCCCACCGGGTTCGGTCACCGGCGCCTCCTCCTCGGGATCGATGCGGGGGGCGTCGGCGTAGGGATCGTCGGCACGGATGTGCACCTGCTCCAAATCATCATGCTCCATGGGATCTTCCTGGGGGCGGCGGGGACGGCGGGTGGCGCGCATGCGCCCGGCCAGGTAGATGCCGGCCAGGATCACGATCCCCAGTATGAGCAGAATCCAACGCAGCGTATCCATAGCGATGCCCTTTGCGAGTCTTTGACCTTAGCAAGGTCCCGGCGGCCGGGGCCAGCCCTATTCCGAGGCCATCTGCGCGGCCTCCTCCACGTCCACCGACACCAGGCGCGACACACCGGGCTCGCGCATGGTGACCCCCACCAACTGATCGGCCAGCTCCATGGTGGCCTTGTTGTGGGTGATAAAGATGAACTGGACGCGCGCGGACATCTCCCGCACCAGATCGCAGAAGCGCCCCACGTTGGCCTCGTCCAGCGGGGCGTCCACCTCGTCCAGCATGCAGAACGGGGCCGGATTGAGCTCGAAGATGGCGAACACCAGGGCCACCGCCGTCAGCGCCTTCTCCCCGCCGGACATGAGGTGGATGGTGGACAGGCGCTTGCCCGGCGGGCGCGCCATCACCGCCACGCCGGTGGTGAGCAGGTCCTCGCCGGTCATCTCCAGATGGGCCTGACCACCGCCGAACAGCCGCGGGAAGGTCTCCTTGAGCCGCTGATTGACCCGCTCGAAGGTCTCGCGAAAGCGCGACCGGGTCTCCCGGTCGATGCGCTGGATGGCCCCCTCCAGGGTCCCCAGGGCCTCCTCCAGATCGGCATGCTGCTGGTACAGGTACTGCTTGCGCTCCTCCTGCTGGCGGTACTCATCGATGGCCGCCAGGTTGATGGCCCCCAGGCGCTGGATGCGCTGCGCCAGGCGCTCCGCCCGCTCCTGCCAGGCCTTCGCCTCCGCGGCGGGGTCCAGGGATTCCAGCAGGGCCTCCGGCTGATGGCCGGTCTCCAGCAGCTGCTCCAGGCTCGTCTGCCGGCGCACCTTCACCTCCTGCCAGGCCATGCGCAGCTCATCCAGTCGGCCGCGCAGGGATTCGCACTCCCGCTCGGCGGCGAGCCGGTCCTGGTCGGCGGTGCGCATGCCCGCCTCCAGTTCCTGCACCCGGGCCCGCGCCTGGGAGAGTTCGTCCTCCAGGTCCGCCCGTTGCGCCACCAGGTGCTCCAGGGTCTCCTCCAACCCGGCGATGGGGGCCTCGGCTTCTTCCAGGGCGGCGCACAAGGACTCCCGCTGGCGCTGCATCTGGGCGGCCTGGGTGCGCATGCGTTCCAGGCCCTGGCGGGTGGCATCGCGGGAGGCGGTGACGGACTGCAGGCGCAGGGCCGTGCGCTGCACGGCGTCGCTGCGGGAACGGGCCTCGGCGCGGGCAGTATCCAGATCCCGCCGCAGGGTGTCACGGCTCTCCTCCAGCTCCCGGCGCTCCCGTTCCAGTTCCTCCATGCGCGCCAGGGCCTCGTTGCGCCGGCGCGTGGCCTGCTGCAGGGCCTCGGCGTCCCGCTCCCGCTGCGCGCGCACCTCCGCCTGTTCCTCCTCGATGCGCCGGCGGCGCTGCACCGCCTGTTCCAGGCGGTCGCGGCGGCTGCCGAGGCGGGCGCGCACCTCGGAGGTGGCGCGCTGGGCCCGGTTCAGGGACTCCTGCAGGGCGTCGCGGTCGTTCTCCTGCGCCTGCAGGGCCTCCCGCTCCGCCTCCAGCGCCTGTTCCCGGGTCTCCACCGTCACCTGCAGGGCCTCCAGTGCCTCCCGCAGACTGCGGATCTCCCGTTCCCGCTCCAGCAGGCCGGCGCGGGGGTCCTCTTCCCGGGAGACCCGCAGCCAGCCCCGTCCCAGCCACAGCCCGTCCGGGGTGATCACCGATTCCCCCGGGCCCAGGCGCGGGCGCAGGGACAGGGCCGCCTCCAGGTCGGGGGCGGTGTACACCCCGTGCAGCAGCCCCCCCAGGGGGCGCTCCCCCTGGACCCGTTGCGCCAGGGTGGGTGCGCCGATCCCGCCCGAGTCCCCGTCCGCCCCGTGGGCGGCGACGGTCTCCACGGCGGCGAGGCTGGCCGCCTCCAGCTGCAGGGCGGCCCGGGCCACGGGGCTCAGGTCCTCCACGCACAGGGCCTCCAGATGGGGGCCGAGGACCGTCTCCACGGCCTTCTCCCAGCCCGCATCCGTCTGCAACCCCTCCCCCAGACGCGGGCTGTCCTCCAGGCCGTGGTGGGCCAGCCAGCCGGACAGGGCCTGACCGTCCTTGCCCAGGGCCGCCTGCTGCAGGGCCTCCAGGGAGGCCAGGCGCCCGCCCCGGGTCTGCAGGTCCCGGCGCTGCGCCTCCAGCTCCGAGGCCTGGGCGCGCACCTGCTCGCGCCGCGTGCGCAAGACCTCCACGGTCTCCTGCAGGCGGCGGTTCAGGTCCTCCTCCGTGGCCCGGGCCCCTTCCAGTTCCTCGTCCAGGGTCTCCAGTTCCGCCTCCAGGGCCTCGGTGGAGAGCCCGGCGCGTTCCTCTTCCAGGCGCTGGGCGCGGGTGTCCAGACGGGTGATCTGACCCTCCAGCTGCTCCATGCGGGAGCGTTCCACCTGGGCCTGCTGGCCGGGTTCGGCGGCGCGGCGGTTGAAGTCGTCCCAGCGGGCCTGCCATTCCCCCATGGCCTCTTCCGCCGCCTCCAGGCGCTCGTTCAAGGTCTCCAGGGCCTCGCTCCCGGCCTCGTGCTCCGGCTCCAGGGTCTCCAGTTCCTGCTCCAGGGCCACCAGGCGCTCCTCGTCGGCCTGGATGTGGCCCTGGGTCTCCTCCAGGGCGGTGCGGGTCTGTTCCAGTTCCCGGGTCTGGCGCTGGTGCAACTCCTTCTGATGGCGGATGGACTGCTCGGTGCCGGAGAGGTCGGCCCCCAGGCGGTAGTAGCGGCCCTGGACGTCGTTGAGGGTCTCGTTGGCCCGGTGCAGGGCCTCCCGGTCCCGTTCCAGGTCCGCCTCCAGACGCCGCTGGCGGGCGACGGCCTCCTCCAGGCGCACCTCCTGGGCCTTGAGCTCCTCTTGCCGCCGCCCCATCTCGGCGTCCAGGTCCCGCAGGTGCAGCGCGGCCAGTTCGGCCCGCACCTGCCGTTCCTCCTCCTTGAGGGCCTTGTAGCGCTCGGCGGTCTCCGCCTGGCGCCGCAGATGGCCCAGTTGCCGCTCCACCTCGTCGCGCAGGTCCTGCAGGCGCTCCAGGTTCTCGCGGGTGTGGCGGATGCGGTTCTCCGTCTCCCGGCGGCGCTCCTTGTACTTGGAGATGCCGGCGGCCTCCTCCAGGTAGACCCGCAACTCCTCGGGCTTGGCCTCGATGAGGCGGGAGATCATGCCCTGCTCGATGATGGCGTAGCTGCGCGGGCCCAGGCCCGTGCCCAGGAAGATGTCGGTGATGTCCCGGCGGCGGCAGCGGGTACCGTTGAGGAAATACTGGGACTGGCCGTCCCGGGTGACGCGGCGGCGCACGGCGATCTCGGCGTAGCAGGCGTACTCCCCGCCCAGGCCGCCGTCACTGTTGTCGAAGACCAGTTCGATGGAGGCCTGGCCCACGGGCTGGCGGGAGGAAGAGCCGTTGAAGATGACATCCTCCATGGAGTCGCCCCGCAGGTACTTGGCGGAGGACTCCCCCATGACCCAGCGCACGGCGTCGATGGTGTTGGACTTGCCGCAGCCGTTGGGCCCGACGATCCCCACGAGATTGCTCGGGAATGGGATCGTGGTAGGATCCACGAAGGATTTGAAGCCGGCGAGTTTGATCTTGCTCAGGCGCATCGGATCCCTTCTGACAAGACACGGGCCCGGGGCACGCTCCCGGGTCCACGGTCCACATACGAAACCTCTGTCCGGGAAATCATGTCCACTCAGCCCAGCAAGAACCTAGACACCTTCGAAAACCCCAACAGGGCGCGGGATTATACCATCCGTATCCGCATCCCGGAGTTCACCTGTCTCTGCCCCAAGACCGGCCAACCGGACTTCGCCGAGCTACTGCTGGAATACGTGCCCGACGCGCGCTGCGTGGAGCTGAAATCCCTCAAGACCTATATCTGGTCCTTCCGCGAGGAGGGAGGCTTCCACGAGGCGATGACCAACCGCATCCTGGGGGATCTGGTGGCGGCCACCGCGCCCCGCTTCATGCGCCTGACGGCGGAATTCAATGTCCGCGGCGGGATTTACACCACCGTGGTGGCCGAGCACCGGGATCCCGCCTGGGAGGCCCCCCGGCCGGTGTCCCTGCCCTGAGGGCATCACCGCCGCCTGCCGCCGCTTAAGGGTGGCGGCGCGGGAACCGGGCCCAGGCCATTACGCCCCGGGCCCGGAAGCGGGCAGCGGACCCTCCTCCGCCCCGGCCTGCTGCCGGTGCCACAGGCGGGCATAGAGCCCACCGGCCGTCAGCAGGTCCTCGTGCCTTCCCTGCTCCACCACCCGCCCCTGCTCCAGCACCAGGATGTTGTCCGCATCCCGGATGGTGGAGAGGCGGTGAGCGATGGCCAGGGTGGTGCGCTGCGCGGCCACCTCCGAGAGCGCCTCCAGGATGGAGCGCTCCGCCTGGGAGTCCAGGGAGGAGGTGGCCTCGTCCAGCACCAGCAGGGGCGGGTCCTTGAGCAACACCCGGGCGATGGCGATGCGCTGCTTCTCGCCCCCGGAGAGCTTCAGGCCCCGTTCCCCCACCAGGGTGTCATACCCCTCCGGCAAGGACTGGATGAACCCCTCCAGATGGGCCAGACGGGCGGCCCGGTGCACCGCCTCGGGGGTGGCATCCGGGCGGCCGTAGGCGATGTTGTAATAGATGGTGTCGTTGAACAGTACCGTGTCCTGGGGCACCACCCCCATGGCGGCCCGCAGACTGTCCTGGGTGAGATCGCGGATGTCCTCGCCGTCCACGCGGATGCAACCGGCGTCCACATCGTAGAAGCGGAACAGCAGCCGGGCGATGGTGGACTTGCCCGCGCCGCTGGGGCCGACGATGGCCAACTTGCCCCCGGGGGGCACGGTGAAGCTCACCTCCTTCAGGATGGGCCGCTGGGGCCCGTAGGCGAAGGACACCCCCTCGAAGCGCACCTCGCCCCCCCGGGGCCGCAGCGCCTTGGCCCCCGGCCGGTCCACCACCCGTGGGGGCACCTCCGTGAGCCGGAACAGGCGTTCGATGTTGATCAGGGCCTCACGGATCTCCCGGTAGACGAAGCCGAGGAAGTTCAGGGGGATGAAGAGCTGGATCATGTAGGCGTTGACCATCACCAGATCCCCCACGCTCATGCTGCCGCCGGCCACCCGGTCCGAGGCCATGAACATCATGACGGTGATGGCCCCGGCGATGATGAAGGCCTGTCCGGAGTTCAGGGCCGCCAGGGAGAGGCGGTTGTTCATGCGCGCCGTCTCCCATTCCTCCAGGTCCCGGTCATAGCGGCGGGCCTCGAAGGCCTCGTTGCCGAAGTATTTCACCGTCTCGTAGTTGAGCAGGCTGTCCACGGCACGGGTGTTGGAGCGGTTGTCCAGGCGGTTGGCCTGGCGCACGAAGCGGTTGCGCCATTCCGTCACCAGCACGGAGAACAAAGCGTAGAGCGCCACGGCCGCCACCACCGCCAGGCCGAAGGCGGGGCTCAGGGTGACGAACAGGATCCCCGCCACCAGCACGATCTCCAGCACCGTGGGCAGGATGTTGAACAGGGTGAAACGCAGCAGGAAGCGGATGCCCGTGGTGCCGCGTTCGATATCCCGGGCCAGGCCGCCGGTGCGCCGCTCCAGATGGAAGCCCAGGTCCATGCGGTGCAGGTGCTCGAAGACCCGCAGCGAGACGCGGCGCATGGCCCGCTCCGCCACCCGGGCGAAGACGGCGTCCCGCAACTCGGAGAACAGTACCGTGGAGAACCGCAGCAGGCCATAGCCCAGCAGCAGGGCCACGGGCACCACCATGGCCGCCTGCTCGGGCCCCGCCTCGAAGTGATCCACGATGTACTTCAGGGCCACGGGCACCAGTACATTGGCCCCCTTGGCCAGGGCCAGCAGCACCAGGGCCGCGATCACCCGGCCGCGAAACTCCATCAGGTAGGGCCACAGGCTCAGGAGGATGCGCCAGTTCACCGGCTGGTCCGAATAGGCGTAGTCGGAACGGTGTTTCACGATATACGTCCGCGATGAAACGAAAGAACGGGTCTCCGGGTATCTTCACCCGGCACGAAAACGAGGGGGGATTCTACCGCATGAACACATAAGTAAAGATTGAAAAAATATAATAAACGACCCTCCCCCCGAACAATCATTCCAGGGGTTGGAATACGGATAGAATCTGAATACCGGTTGTCTGATGGGGTGCAACACAATACTCTTTGGTTTTCCTTTCTCGCCAACGGAAACACGCATGACCTTCAGCCTGCATCAACACGGCATCCACGTGGCCCGGGTGCTGCGCAACCCCGCCCCGGCAGTCCTCTACGAGGAGGCCCTGGCCCACCACGAGCACGGTACGGCCCTGTCCTCCACCGGTGCCCTCATCGCCCGCTCCGGGGACAAGACCGGCCGCAGCCCCAAGGACAAGCGGGTGGTGGAGCACGAGCACATCAACGGCGACATCTGGTGGGGCCCGGTGAACACCGGGCTGTCCCCCGAAAGCTTCCAGGCCCTGCGCCAGCAGGCCGTCGATCATCTCAACACCTGCGCCCGGCTCTACGTGGTGGACGGCTTCGCCGGCTGGGACCCGCGCTACCGGGTGCGCATCCGGGTCATCTGCGAGCGGGCCTATCACGCCCTGTTCATGCACAACATGCTCATCCGCCCCAGCGCGGAGGAACTGGAGCAGTTCGGCGAGCCGGACTACGTGCTCTACAACGCCGGCCGCGCCTCGGCCCGCACCGACCTCCCCGGGGTCCACAACCCCACCAGCGTGAGCCTGTGCTTCCTGCGGGGCGAGATGGTGATCCTGGGCACGGAATACGCCGGCGAGATGAAGAAGGGCGTGTTCACCCTCATGAACTACATCATGCCCCGGCAGGACGTGCTCTCCATGCACTGCTCCGCCAACGAGGGGGAGGACGGGGATGTCTCCATCTTCTTCGGCCTCTCCGGCACGGGTAAGACCACCCTTTCCGCGGATCCCCGCCGCCGCCTGATCGGCGACGACGAACACTGCTGGAGCGACCGGGGCGTCTTCAACATCGAGGGCGGCTGCTACGCCAAGGTGGTGGACCTGGACCCGGAGGCGGAACCGGAGATCCACGACGCCATCCGCTTCGGCGCGATCCTGGAGAACGTGGTCTTCGATCCCCGCACGCGGGAGGTGGACTACAGCGACACCTCCATCACCGAGAACACCCGCTGCTCCTATCCGGTGGAGCACATCCCCAACGCCAAGATCCCCTGCACGGGGGGACAGCCCAAGAACGTGATCTTTCTCACCTGCGACGCCTTCAGCGTGCTGCCGCCGGTGAGCCGCCTCACCCCCGCCCAGGCCATGTACCATTTCATCAGCGGCTATACCGCCAAGGTGGCAGGGACCGAGGTGGGGGTCACCGAGCCCCAGGCCACCTTCTCCGCCTGCTTCGGGGCCCCGTTTCTGGTGTGGCACCCCACCCGCTACGCCCAGCTGCTGGCGGAGCGCATCCGCCGGCACGACGTGCAGGTGTGGCTGGTGAACACGGGCTGGAGCGGCGGGCCCTACGGCGTGGGCCGGCGCATGCCCATCGCCCATACCCGGGCCATCATCGATGCCATCCATGGCGGCGAACTGGCCTCGGCCCCCACGGTGGAGGACCCGGTATTCGGCGTGCAGGTGCCCACCCGCTGCCCGGGGGTGCCCGAGGAGACCCTCATCCCGGCCAATACCTGGTCCGATGCGGCCGCCTACCGGGAGACGGCCGCGCGCCTGGCCCGGCTGTTCCACGAGAACTTCGAGGCCTATGCCGATCAGGCCAGTCCCGAGGTGCTGGCCGCGGCCCCGCGCGTCCCCGAAGACTGAGGACAACGGCCCCGCCCCCGCCGCAGCAGGCGGGGTGCGGGCCTCAATCGGCCTGGGGCCGCATGTGGGGGAAGAGCAGCACGTCCCGGATGGAGGCCGAGTCGGTGAACAGCATCACCAGACGGTCGATGCCGATGCCCTCCCCCGCCGTGGGCGGCATGCCGTGCTCCAGGGCCCGCAGGTAGTCGGCGTCGAAGTGCATGGCCTCGTCGTCGCCGGCCTCCTTCTCCTGCACCTGCCGGCGGAAGCGTTCCGCCTGATCCTCGTAGTCGTTCAGCTCCGAGAAGCCGTTGGCGATCTCCCGCCCCCCCACGAAGAACTCGAAACGGTCGGTGACGAAGGGATCGGCGTCGTTGCGCCGGGCCAGGGGGGAGACCTCCGTGGGATAGGCGGTGATGAAGGTGGGATCCGTCAGCCGCGACTCCACCGTCTTCTCGAAGATCTCGATCCACACCTTGCCCAGGCCGTAGCCGTCCTTCAGGGGGATACACCGGGCCTCGGCGGCGGCCCGGGCCCGTTGCGGGTCCTCCAGGTCGGCGGCGGTAAGATCCGGGTTATGGCGCAGGATGGCCTCCTTCACGGTGAGGCGCTCGAAGGGCCTGCCGAAGTCGTAGGTCTCCCCCTGATAGTGCACCGTGGTGGAGCCCAGCACGTCCCGGGTGAGGGTGCGCAGCAGGTCCTCGGTGAGGTCCATCAGTTCGTGATGGGTGACATAGGCCTCGTAGAACTCCAGCATGGTGAACTCGGGGTTGTGCCGCGTGGACAGCCCCTCGTTGCGGAAGTTGCGGTTGATCTCGTAGACCTTCTCGAAGCCCCCCACCACCAGGCGCTTGAGATACAGCTCCGGGGCAATACGCAAAAAGAGCTGCATGTCCAGGGCGTTGTGGTGGGTGGTGAAGGGCCGGGCCGTGGCCCCGCCGGGGATGGCCTGCATCATGGGGGTCTCCACCTCGAGAAAGCCCCGGGCGTTGAGGTAGTCCCGAATGCCCTGGATGATGCGGGTGCGGATGCGAAACACTTCCCGCACCGGCTCGTTCATGATCAGGTCCACATAGCGCTGGCGGTAGCGGGTCTCGGTGTCCGCGAGCCCGTGGAACTTCTCCGGCAACGGGCGCACGGACTTGGTGAGCAGGCGCAGGGTGTCCACCTGCACCGAGAGCTCGCCGGTCTTGGTGCGGAACAGGGTCCCCTCGGCACCGAGGATATCCCCCACGTCCCAGCCCTTGAACTCCTGATAGCGCCCTTCCGGCAGGGCGTCCCGCTGCACGAAGAGCTGGATGCGCCCGGACATGTCCAGGAGCTGGGCGAAACTGGCCTTGCCCATGACCCGCTTGGCCATCATGCGTCCGGCCACGGCCACGCGCACGGGCTCGTTCTCGAAGAAGGCCGCGTCCCGCTCGCCGTACTCGGCGTGGAGTTCGCCGGCCATGACATTGCGGCGGAAATCGTTGGGGAAGGCGGTCCCCGTCTCCCGCAGCCGCTGCAGCTTGTCGCGGCGCTGGGCGATGAGCTTGTTCTCGTCCTGGGTCGGGTCGGTCATGGGCTGGCTTGCCAATTCGTGTCGGGGAACGGGGTTGCGTCGTCCCGGGGCCGGGGGAACCGGCCCCGGAGTGCGTTACAGGCCGCTTTTCAGGCTGGCCTCGATGAAGGCATCCAGGTCGCCGTCCAGCACCGCCTGGGTGTTGCCCACCTCCACGCCAGTGCGCAGGTCCTTGATGCGGGACTGGTCCAGCACGTAGGAGCGGATCTGGCTGCCCCAGCCGATATCCGCCTTGCTGTCCTCCATGGCCTGCTTCTCGGCGTTGCGTTTCTGCAGCTCCAGCTCGTAGAGCTTGGCGCGGAGCTGGTTCATGGCGAAGTCCTTGTTCTTGTGCTGCGAGCGTCCGTTCTGGCAGGCGGTGACCACCCCCGTGGGCAGGTGGGTGATGCGCACGGCGGACTCGGTGCGGTTCACGTGCTGACCGCCGGCGCCGCTGGCGCGGTAGACGTCGATGCGCAGGTCCGCCGGGTTGATCTCGATGTCGATGTCGTCGCTCACCTCGGGGGAGACGAAGACCGAGGTGAAGGAGGTGTGGCGGCGGTTGCCGGAGTCAAAGGGGGACTTGCGCACCAGGCGGTGCACCCCGGTCTCGGTGCGCAGCCAGCCGAAGGCATAGGGGCCGTCGAAGCGCACCGTGGCGCTCTTGATACCGGCCACCTCCCCGTCGGAGACCTCCATGAGCTCGGTGGTAAAGCCGTGGCGCTCGCCCCAGCGCAGGTACATGCGCAGCAGCATCTCCGCCCAGTCCTGGGCCTCGGTGCCGCCGGAACCGGCCTGGATCTCCAAAAAGGCGGGACGCTCGTCCATCTCCCCGGAGAACATGCGCTGGAACTCCAGTTCCGCCACGGTGGCCTCGTAGCGCTCCAGGTCCGTGCGCACGGATTCGGCGGTGTCCTCGTCCGCTTCCGCCTGGGCCATCTCCAGCAGCTCCAGGGCATCGTCCAGGCCGCCGCCGATGCGCTCCAGGTTGTGCACGATCCCCTCCAGGTGGGCCCGCTCCTTGCCCAGGGCCTGGGCCTTCTCCGGGTCGTTCCAGACGTCGGGATCCTCTAGTTCGCGGTTGACCTCTTCCAGGCGCTCGCGCTTGGTATCGAAGTCAAAGATACCCCCTCAGGGCGTCCACACGCCCTTGCAGGTCTTTGATCTGGGCAAACAACGGGTTCAGTTCCTGCATGGATGGCCCTTCCCACGATGGTCTTTCGGAAAACCGGGAAGTGTACCACGAACAGGGCAACAGGACCGCGCCCGTGGGCGGGCGCGGGGAGCGGAAGAGGGGACCCCGGGACCGTCAGCGGATGTAGTCGAACAGCGACAGCCGGGCCACCTGGGTGTAGGACTGCTGCGCGGCCTGCAGGCTCACCTGCTGCAGATTGAAGCGGCTGATGGCCTCGGCGTAGTCCAGGTCACGGATCTCGGAGAGGGTGGTCTCCATCTGCAGGATCTGCCCCTCGTGCAGCCCGTCCTGGGATTCCAGGGCGTTGAGCCGGGCACCGACGGTGGCGCGCACGTCCAGGACGTGCTCCAGGGCGCCGTCCAGCTCCGTCAGGCCCCGGTTGATGGCGTTGTTCACCGGGGCGGTGGTGTCCCCGCTGCCCTTCTCCAGGGCGGAGATCATGCGATCCAGGCCCTGGAACAGGGTCTGTTCCTGGGAGGCCCGGATCTCAAAGGAATCCCCCGCATCCGGCCGCCCCTGGACCTGGAGCTGGATGCCGTTGAACTCGATGGTCTGGCCACTCTCGAAGGATGCCGGCCCGGTCACCACAGTGCCGCCATTATCCAGGACCTGATACTCCTCCGAACTCAGGAATTCCAGGGTGAACGGTCCTCCGGCGCCACCGTTCCATGCGGCCTGGTCCACCACCTGGCCGGTACCGGCCACGCCCGAACCGCTGTTACCGGCATCCGGGATCACGGTGAACGCCCCGTTGCCGTCCAGGATACCCCCGAAGACAGCACTGCCCGCATCCCCCACGGCGATACGGCGCACGGGGCTGATGTCCACCTCGCGTGCGCCATCGTCCCCTTGATAGACGATCTGCCCCGTGGCATCGGCGACGAAGGGCCGGGTCTCGGAGCGGTATCCCGCGAACAGGTATTCCCCGTTGGCGTCCCGGGTGTTGGCCAGGTCCACGAGGCCGTCCAGGACCTGGCGCATCTCCTCCGCCAGATACCCCCGAGTCTCGTCGGTCTGGGAGGCGTTGTTGGCCTGTACCGCCAGGGCACGGATGCGCTGCAGGCCGTCCCCCACCCCCGCCAGGGTGGTCTCGGTAAGGCGCAGGCGGCGTTCGGCCAGTTGGCCATTCCTCTGGTACTGCTCCGTCTGCTTTACGCGGCTCTCGAACTGCAGGGTCTGCACACTGCCGCTGGGGTCATCGGAGGGGGCGAGGATGCGGCGGCCCGTGGCCAGCTGGTTCTGGGTGCGGGCGATCTCCGCCTGCTGGCGCTGCATCACATCGACGCCGTTCTGGAAGATCTGGCTGGTGGATATACGCATGGCCTATCGCCTCACTGCACCGATGAGAGTGTCGAACAGGGTGTTGGTGATGCTGATGATCTGGGCGGAGGCCTGGTAGGCCTGCTGGTAGCGCAGCAGGTTGGCGGCCTCCTCGTCCAGGTTCACCCCGGAAACGCTGTCCCGCTGGGCCTGGGCATCGGCCAGGAGCTGGGACTGGGCGTTGGCGGCCACCTCGGCCTGGCGGGTCTGGGTGCCCACCTTGCCCACGAGGCTGTTGTAGGCCCCCTCCAGGGAGGTGCTGCCGTCATCCAGGTACTGGGTGCTCTGCACGTTGGACAGACCCAGGGCGTTGCGGTTGTCCCCCACGCCGAAGTCCTCGTTGCGGGCAATGCGCACCTCGCCATCCGCCGGCTGGTCGCCGCGCACGATGATCTCCACACCGTTTTGCTCGGCGCGCCAGACCCCATCGGACATCTCGGAAAAGTCCGCCTGATTGAAGACGATCTCCCCAGGGGCCGCGCCACCCCAGTTGGCCCAGCTCTGGTAGCCGGCGGGATCCACCACCGACAGGGACTCCACCTCCGTGCCCTCGGGCACCGTGGGGATCATGGCCGCCGCCGCGGCCACCTTCTCCGGATCGCGGATGTCCACGCCGATCTGGCTGGCGGCATCCCGGGTGGGCCGGATGACGAAGCTGTCCCCCGCCGATCCGCCGGCTGGGGTGATGATCTCCAGTCCGGCCGCGTTGATGGTCCCGCCGGCAGCGGCGCTGGCCAGCACGGAACCGTCCGGTTCCGTGCGCAGCTGCCACTCGCTGGCCCCGTCGTCCCAGCTGAGCCGGTAGTCGTCGCTCGTCAGTTCAGCCAGGTTCGCCCGGTCGAACTCCACCGCGGGCTCGGTTGCCGTGGTGCCGCTGGTGGCCAGCACCTCCGGCGTGGGCACGTCGAAGAATGCCCCGCCGGGCTCGCCGTTGCGGTCCAGGCCCGCCTGATGCTGGTTGTTGAAGGCCACGGCCATGCCCACGGCGGCCCGGCCCAGTTCGCCACGGGCCTCGTCCAGCACGGAGCTGCGCAGCTCCAGCAGCCCCCCCAGGCGGCCGCCGGTGATGAGTCGGGTCACGTCCATGCCGTCTTCGCCGCCGAAACGCACCTCCCGGGGCAGGCCCGGCTGGGGGGAGACATCCGCCAGGGCCTGGGCCTTCTGCCCCAGGACGATGCCCTGGCCGTTGCCGATGAAGACGTTGAGGGCGCCGTTGTCCTGTTCCACGGTCTGCACGTCCACGAAGCGGGACAGTTCCAGCACCGCCTGGTCCCGCTGATCCAGCAGGTCGTTGGGGGGCTGGCCGCGGCCCTCGGCAGCGATGATCTGCTGGTTGAGGCGGGCGATGCTCTCGGCGTGGGCGTTGACCTCCTCGATGGCGGTGCCGATCTGGCCGTTGACCACCGCCTGTTGTTCACTCAGGCGCCGGTCCAGGAAACGGAAGCGGTCCACCAGGGACTCGGCCTCGGAGATGAGCACCGTACGGTCGGCGCTGGCGGTGGGGTCGTCGGCCACCTGCTGCACGGCGGAGAAGAAGTCCTGCATGCCGGGGGCCAGGCCGGCGTCCGGGTCCGCCAGCAGATCATCCACCCGGCCCAGGTATTCGTGGCGGGTGCTGTAGTAGGCCTCGGCGGTGGTGTTGTTGCGCAGCTGGGTCTGCAGGAACTGGTCGTACATGCGCCGTACCGTGGAGGTGTCCACCCCCTTGCCGATGTAGCCGGCGCCGCTGAACTGCCCGCCGCGGGACACCAGTTCCGCCCGCTGGCGGCTATAGCCCTCGGTGTTGACGTTGGCGATGTTATGCCCCGTGGTGTCCAGGGCCCGCTGGTTGGCATTGAGGGCCGAGGTGCCGATGCCGAAGAGTCCGGAACTCATGACGTCCTCCCGGCGGTGCACCGCCCCTTACGATGGATGATTGACGTGGACATGGTATGACCTCCCTCAGGATATCGGCGGCGTCTGCCCGGACTTGAGCGACGCCAGGGTCTCGCCGAGCGTTCCCCGCTGCATGATGTTCAGGATCTTGTCGGCGTAGCGGGGATCGGTGGCGTAGCCCGCCTCCTGCAGCCCCCGGATGTAGCCCTCCGCGTCGCCGGCGGCCTCCAGGGCCTGCCGGTAACGTGGATTGCCCTGGATGAATGCCACATAGTCGTCGAAACCCTCCGCCAGGCCGTCGTAGGCGCGGAAGGCGGCGCGCTGGCGCTCCGGCAGGCCGTCCACATACTCCAGGGTGGACACGTTCACCCGCGGTCCGTCCCAGCGGGCATCGGCCTTGATGCCGAAGAGGTTGAAGCTGCTGCTGCCGTCGCCGTGGCGGATCACGTGCCGGCCCCAGCCGGTCTCCAGGCCCGACTGGGCCACCAGCACCTCCGGGGGCACCCCCAGTTCCCGCGCCGCTGCCTGGGCATGGGGCCAGACATCGCGGATGAATTCCTGCGGGGTCTCGGGCCGCCAGTGGGCATCGGTCCCCGATGCCGCCCCGGCCGGATCCGCCGCCGAGACCTCCCGGGCTGCCTCCGCGTCCCCCTCAGCCCCCTTCCCCGCCCGGGCCGCGTCCCGGGCCTGGATCGCCGCCTCGATGGCGGCCCGCAGGCTGGGCACGCGGTGATCGGGCATCTGCAGTTCCCGGTCACCGGCGACCCCGGCCTGGCCATCGTCACCGGGATTGCCGGCATCGGCCCCGGGGTGATGTCGGGAGAGTTCCCGCATCACCTGCTCCCGCAGGCCGATGCCCTCCCCCTGGGACATCTCCAGGGCGATCTGCTGATCGAACAGACCCTGGTACATGCGTGTCTGCTCGTTATTGAAGATCCCCTCGGCGGGGGCCGCCTGGCGCATGCTCTTGAGCATCATCTGGATGAACAGGGCCTCGAACTGACGCGCCACCTCATCGGCTGCCCCGGCCTCGTGCCGCTGGGCCCGGGCCCGCAGTTGCGTGAGCCCGGCCAGATCGGTGTAGTTGGTGCTGTCGGCGATGTACCCGTTCATACCGGTATCCTCCTCAGATGACCACCAGCTCGGCGTGCAGGGCCCCGGCCTCCCGCAGGGCCTCCAGGATGGACACCAGATCCCCCGGGGCGGCCCCCACCTCGTTCACGGCGCGCACGATCTCGTTGAGGCTGACCCCGGGGTCGAACAGGAACATGGGGGCATCCTCCTGGGTGACCTCGATGTCCGACTGCGGCGTGACCACCGTCTCCCCCTGCCCCAGGGGGGCGGGCTGGCTCACCTGCGGGCGCTCGGTGATGGTCACCGTGAGGCTGCCGTGGGAGACGGCGGCAGGACTCACCTGCACGTTGCTGCCGATGACCACGGTGCCGGTGCGGGAGTTGACGATGACCCGGGCCGGGGGATCGCCGGGTTCCACCCGCAGGTTCTCCAGCATGGAGATGAAGCCCACCCGCTGCCCCGGATCCTTGGGGGCGCTGACCCGCACGGAGGAGCCGTCCACTGGGTGGGCGGTGCCGGGCCCCAGA
The DNA here is from genome assembly GCF_900114895.1 of Ectothiorhodospira mobilis. Taxonomy (GTDB): domain Bacteria; phylum Pseudomonadota; class Gammaproteobacteria; order Ectothiorhodospirales; family Ectothiorhodospiraceae; genus Ectothiorhodospira; species Ectothiorhodospira mobilis_A. The sequence goes on along the minus strand of NZ_FOUO01000021.1, from coordinate 3,984 downwards.
GCGTCGTTGATGGCCTGGCTCAGGCGGTTGGCGGTCGTAAAATCATACTGGTGCAGGTTCAGGGTGAGGTGATCCCCCTGGGCGAAACCGGAGGGCACGGACCGCTCCACCGTGGCGCCGTTGGGGATGCGCCCGACGCTGGGGACGTTCACCGTCACCTGGGAGCCGTCGGCGCCCTCCACACCCAGCCCGCCCACCAACAGATCCCCCTGGGCGATGGCATAGGTCTTGCCGTCGGCCCCCTTGAGGGGGGTCATGAGCAGGCTGCCGCCGCGTAGGCTGCCGGCGTTGCCGATGGAGGAGACGGTGACGTCGATGGTCTGTCCCGGCTTGGCAAACGGTGGCAGGTCGGCATGGATCATCACCGCCGCCACGTTGCGCAGCTGCGGGTTCACGTCCGGGGGCACGGTCACCCCCAATCGCCCGAGGATGTTCTTCAGGCTCTGCACGGTGAAGGGGGCCTGGGTGGTCTGGTCGCCGGTGCCGTCCAGGCCCACCACCAGGCCGTAGCCCACCAGCTGGTTACTGCGCACCCCGTCCACGGAGGCCAGGTCCTTGACCCGCTGGGCGGCGGAGGCCGGTCCCAGGGGCGTCAGCAGGACCATTGCCAGGAGGAAGACCGTGAGGATTCGAATCGGGTTCATGTCGGCGCTCCTAGAAGGGCCAGACGGGGCTGTTGAAGAAACGGGTGAGCCAGCCGGGGCTGTTGCTGTCCGCCAGGGTGCCCCGCCCGCCATAGGCCACCTGGGCGGCGGCCACCTGGGTGGAGAGGACGGTGTTGTCGGCGCGGATGTCCACCGGACGCACGATGCCCCGCAGGCGGATGTACTCCTCCCCCTGGTTGATCTGCAGCCACTTCTCCCCCTGCACCACCAGATTGCCGTTGGGCAGGACTTCCGAGACCATGACGCTGATGGAACCTTCCAGCTGGTTGCTCTGGGAGGCATCCGCCTCCCCCTCGAAACCCCTGGAGCCGTTGATGCGGGTGTCCAGCAAGGGCCGGCCGTCGTAGGTCACCCCGCGCCCCAGGAGGGTGGGCCCCTCCAGACCCACCTGGCTGTCCTTGCTGGTGGAGGTGCTGGAGGACTTGCTGGCCTGGGTGCTCTCCGCCAGGATCACCTGGAGGATGTCCCCCACCCGGTGGGCCTTGTAATCGGTGAACAGGCCATCGGCCGAGGCTGGCTGGAAGATGGCACCTTTGTTCTCCTCAGGGGGGAGCGGCTCGGGTGGCATGACGCTGGCGAACTCCGGGTCGTCGCCCCGTTCCACCGGCTGCAGGCTGGCGCAGCCGCCGGTGAGCAGAAACAGCCCCAGCAGGGCCGTCAGGCGGGTCCTGGAGGGCCCGCCGCTGAACGGAGTGTGTGCGATCGCCTGGATCTTCATGGTGCGGCCTCTTGCATCCCCCTGCGTGCGGCGTTTGCCGTTACAGGTTGTTGTTCAGGTACTGCATCATCTGGTCCGAGGAGGAGATGGCCTTGGAGTTGATCTCGTAGGCCCGCTGGGTCTCGATCATGTTCACCAGTTCCTCGGCGATGTTGACGTTGGAGCTCTCCAGGGCCCCCTGCATCAGCCGCCCCAGGCCGTCCTGCCCGGGATTGCCCTGCTGGGGGGCACCGCTGGCGGCGGTCTCCGCGTACAGGTTCTGCCCCAGGGGTTCCAGCCCGGCGGGGTTGACGAAATCCGCCAGCTGGATGTTGCCGATCTCCACCGGGGCGTCCTCCTCCCCCGCCACCGTGGCGCTGACGATGCCGTCCTCGCTGATGGAGATGCTCTTGGTGCCCTCGGGCACGAAGATGCCCGGCTGCAGCGGGTAGCCGTTGGACATGACCACCTGCCCCTCGGAGTTGAGCTGGAAGCTGCCGTCGCGGGTGTAGGCCACGTTGCCATCGGGGGTGAGGATCTCGAAGAACCCCCGACCCTGGATGGCCACGTCCAGGGAGTTGTCGGTCTGGATGTGGTTGCCCTGGGTGAAGATCTTCTCCGTGGCCACGGTGCGCACCCCCACACCCACCATGAGGCCGGTGGGGAGTTCGTTGTTCTGGGCCGCCTGGGCCCCGGGCTGGCGGATGTTCTGGTAGATGAGGTCCTCGAAGGAGGCGCGCCCCTTCTTGAAGGCCGTGGTGTTCACGTTGGCCAGGTTGTTGGACAGGGTGGCCATGCGCGTCTGCTGCGCGTCCAGCCCGGTCTTGGAGATCCACAATGCCTGATTCATGGTTTCATTCCTCCTCGGCGCCCGTGCCTCAGGACAGGCGCAGCAGTTGTGAGCCGGTGCGGGCCAGGTCATCCGCGGTCTTCATGAGCTTCACCTGGGTCTCGAAATTGCGGGCCAGTTCGATCATGTTCACCATGGCCTCCACGGTGCTGACGTTGCTGCCCTCCAGTACTCCCGAGGCCAGACGGACCTGCGCATCCGCCGGCTCCACCGCCCCATCGTCGCGGCGGAACAGGCCGTCCTCACCCCGTGAGATGGCCTCATTGTCCGGATTGACCAGCTTCACCCGGCCCACCTGGGCGAGGACATTGGGCTCCTGCCCCAGGGGACGCACACTGATGGTGCCGTCGCCGCCGATCTCGATCTTCTCGAAGGGGGGGATGGCGATGGGACCGTCATCCCCCAGCACCGGATACCCGTCGCCGGTGGTGAGCAGCCCCAGACTGTCCACCTTGAAATTACCGGCCCGGGTGTAGGCCTCGTTGCCGTCGGGACCCTGGACCGCGATCCAGCCATCCCCCTGCACCGCCACGTCCAGGCTGCGGCCGGTGGAGATCTGCGGACCATGGGTGAAGTCCGCCTCCGTGGCCTTGAGCTGCACGTAGTCCCGGCTGTCGTACACCGGTCCCCGCATGGGGTGGTTGACGAAGCTCTCCAGGCTCTGGCGGAAGGCGGTGGTGTTGGCGTTGGCCAGGTTGTGGGCGTTCACCTCCTGGGAATGCGCCGCCTCCCGGGCACCGGTCATGGCGATGTAGAGCATGCGGTCCATGGCGTTTCACCCCTTACCGGATGTTGATGATGGTCTGGGTGATGGTGTCGGCGGTACTGATCACCTGGGCGTTGGCCTGATAGTTGCGCTGTGCCGTGATCAGCTTCACCAGCTGCTCGGCGATGTCCACATTGGAGGCCTCGTAGGCCCCGCCCTGGATCAGACCGAAATTGGACTCGCCCGCCCGCCCCAGCAGGGGCTGGCCGGACTCGGCCGTCTCCACCCAGTTGGTGCCGCCCACGGGCTGCAGGCCCTGGGGATTGTCGAAGTTGGCCAGGGCCACCTGCCCCAGGGACCGGTTGGCCCCGTTGGTGAAGCGGGCGAACACCGTGCCGTCGGACTCCACGCTCACGTCCACCAGCTGGCCCGTGGCGTACCCGTCCTGTTCCAGTTCGGTGACGCTGAACTTGTCGCCGTACTGGGTGGAATCGCCGAAGTCCACGCTGATCTCACCGGCGGCATCCCCCAGGGTGGCCCCGTTGGGCAGGCCGGGATCGGTGATGGTCAGGGGGGTGCTGGCACCGGCATTCAGGGAGCCGTCCGTATTGAACTCCAGGTCGGCGGCCCCTACTTCACTGCCTTCCAAATAGGCCTTCACATGCCACTGCCGGGCATTCGGCGGATCCTGCCGCTGAAAGACCAGGGACAGGTCGTGCTCGGCCCCCAGGGAGTCATACACCGTCAGGGAGGTGGAGTCGTTATAGGTCTCCGGATCCGCCGGATCGATGTCCCCGGGCCCAAGAATGGTCCCTGCATCATCCGTAGGCGGCTCGGCGTCCGAATTCAGGTTCACCAGGGCATCGATGGCGGTGGTGGCCTTCGGGGCCGATTCCCCGGTAGTCAGCTGGATATCCTCGGGGGTGACGCCACCCTCGGTGGGATATCCCTGCAGGCGCTGACCGGCGGAAAGTCCTTTCCAATCCAGAGATGAGCCTGAAGGGGAGTGATGGGTGAGGCTGTTCAGGCGGCCGGGTTTTGGGCGTTGTTGATGGAACGAAACAGA
>NZ_FOUO01000012.1 GCF_900114895.1 Ectothiorhodospira mobilis | reverse complement strand
ATCCCTGCCCGGAGCCGACCACTACCTCAAGCCCGGCATCACCTTCGAACAACTGGATGCAGTCGCCTACGCCATCAGCGACAATGAGGCCGCCCAGCGGCTCAACCAGGCCCGGGCGGATCTGTTTCGTTCCATCAACAACGCCCAAAACCCGGCCGCCTGAACAGCCTCACCCATCACTCCCCTTCAGGCTCATCTCTGGATTGGAAAGGACTGTACCCCCATGCGTTGGGCCAGCAATTCCGCCGGGCCCAGCACCGGCACCTTCGAGCGGCGCGCCTTGAGACCGGCGGCGAAGTGCACGGCGCAGCCCACGTTGGCGGTCACCAGCACGTCCGGCGCCAGGGCCTCCACGGCCTCCAGCTTGGGGGCCAGGAGGCGGTCGGCCATGGCCGGGTTCTCCAGCATGTGGGTCCCGGCGGATCCGCAGCACAGCTCGTTCTCCGGCAGCGGCAGCACCTCCACCCCGGGGAGGCGGCGCAGCAGGGCCTCCAGGGCGTCGTGCTCCCCCAGGACATGGCGCAGGGTGCAGGGGGTGTGCATGGCCACCCGCAACGGGTCGTCTTGCAGCCGCAGCGGCCCCAGGTCCACCCCCTGCAGCAGCGTGCACAGGCCCGTGACCCGGGCGGCGATGTCCGCCCCCTGGTCGTCGCAGGCGGCGTAGTCCCGCAGGTGGGCGCGGCAGCCGCTGTTGAGGCTGAGGATGGGGCCCTCGCTGGCGGCGAAGGCGCGGCGGTTGCGCCGGGCCAGGTCGGCGGCGGCCCCGGGGCGGCCGGCGTGCTGGTCCAGGGCGCCGCAGCACACCTGCTCCCGGGGCACCGTCACCCGCCAGCCCAGGCGCTGCAGCACCGCCAGGGCGGCGCGCACGGCGGCGGCGTCCAGGCTCTCGCCGGTGCAGCCGGTGAACAGGGCCACCGTCCGCGCCGCAGCGGCCCCCTGCCCCGCCGCACCGGCACGGCCGCCGGGACGCGGCGGCGCCGGCCCCAGGCGCGGCAGCAGGCGGGCGTCCCGGGCCAGGCCGGGGCGCCGGGAGGAGCCGAGCACACCGGCCACCTGCATCATGCCCGTGCGCTGGGCCACCCGCAGCACCCCGGCCGCGGCGCGGCGGGTGCCGGCATGGCGCAGCAGGTGGCCGCTGATGCGGCCGTGGCTGCGGGGCGGGGTGAGCACCGCCCGGGCCGCGTCCATGAGCCGGCCGAAGGGCACCCGCGAGGGGCAGACCGCCGTGCACGCGCCGCAGCTCAGGCAGCCGTCCAGGTGACGGCGCACCACCGCATCATCCTCCAGTTGCCCGGCCATGAGGCCCTGCATGAGGGTGATGCGCCCGCGGGGCGAGTCCCCCTCGTCCCGGGTGGCCCGGTAGGTGGGGCAATGGGGCAGACACAGGCCGCATTTGACGCACAGGTCGGTGTCCTGGAGCACCGCACGGGGGTCTGGGCTTTCGGGGCAGGGTTTCATGGCACGGCATCGCCTCGTGGGGGCGCCGCCCGTTCGGGTCCGGCACCCGGTTCTGTTAGTGTCTGGCAGCTCAATCCATCTCCCTGGGGGGAAGCGCATGTCCCTGAAACGGATCGCTCCGTTGCATTGTATCAGCCTCGGCCTCGCCGGCCTCCTGCTGGCGCCCCCGCTGGCGGCCCAGGAGTGGTCGGAACATGTAGGCTGGAGCGGCGACGCGGCGCTGGGGGCCACCCTGAACACCGGCAACACCGAATCCGAGAGCCTCAACGCCCGCGCCCGCCTGCGCCACCAGACGCAGCAGTGGCGCCACACCCTGCGATTGGAGGCCCACACCGGTTCGGAGGATGACGAGACCACGGAGGAACGCTACCTGGGGGCCTTCCAGTCGGACCGGCGCCTGTCGCAGCGCGCCTACCTGTTCGCGGCCCTGCGGGCGGAGAAGGACCGTTTCAGCGGCTATGACTACCAGCGCGCCCTCTCCGCCGGCTACGGCCGCCAGGTGCTGGACACGCCGCGGCTGCAGCTGAGCCTGGAGGGGGGCGCCGGCCTGCGCCAGGACCAACTGGAGGACCGGAGCGCCGAGGAGGAGGTGATCCTGCGCGGCGCCGCGGCCCTGGCCCTGGAGGTGAGCGACACCACCCGCTTCAGCGAGGACCTGCTGGTGCAAAGCGGCGAGGACAACACGGAGATCGAGGCGGTGAGCGCCCTGCAGCTGCGCATCAACGACCGCTTCTCCACGCGCCTGTCCTACACCGTGCAGCACAACACCGAAGTCCCCGCCGACCGCGAGCACACCGACACCATCACCGCCGTGAACCTGGTCTACGATTTTTGGAGATAAAGCCGCATCCGCGACCGAGGCCATGAGTTACTACCAGCGACACCTGTTCATCTGCACCAACCGCCGGGAGACGGGCAACTGCTGCGAGGACTTCGGCGCCAGCGCCCTGCGCACCTACGCCAAGGAACGGGTCAAGGCCCTGGGGCTGGCGGGCCCGGGGGGGCGTGCGCGTCAACAGCGCCGGCTGTCTGGACCGCTGCGGCGAGGGGCCGGTGGCGGTGGTCTATCCCGAGGGGGTCTGGTACACCTTCGCCGATGAACACGACCTGGAGGAGATCATCCAGGAACACCTGGTCCACGGGCGGGTGGTGGAGCGGCTGCGCATCTGATCCCCGGGCGGGGATTGCCGCAGCGCACCATCCATCGCCCCGGGCCGGCCTCCCGTCCCCGGGATACGGCCTAAGTCACCGGCGGGGTTGACATGTGCAGTGCAGCATAGGATAGTACGCACCATACTGTTTCCGGGCGTCGAGCCCCGGATCGGTATACTCCTCCATCCTCCTTTGGTGGTTTTGGCGCGGCCCCTCAAGCCGCGCTTTTTTTTGCCCGTACCGCGCCCCTGCCGGCTCCGCCCCGCCTACCGCAGCCGCCGCGAAAGACGCTATACTTTCGCGCTTTTCAGCCGCCCCGGACCCGCGAGAAGAGATGACCCAAGCCGACCCCCGCCCCATCACCCGCGCCCTGATCAGCGTCTCGGACAAGACCGGTCTGCTCCCCTTCGCCCAGGCCCTGGCCGGACGCGGCGTCGAGATCCTCTCCACCGGCGGTACCGCCCGCATGCTGAGCGAGGCCGGCCTGGAGGTGACCGAGGTCTCCGCCCACACCGGCTTTCCCGAGATGATGGCCGGCCGCGTCAAGACCCTGCACCCGAAGATCCACGGCGGCATCCTGGGCCGGCGCGGGACGGACGACGCGGCCATGGAGACCCACGACATCCCCCCCATCGACCTGGTGGTGGTGAACCTCTATCCCTTCCAGGCCACGGTGGCCCGCCCGGGCTGCACCCTGGAAGAGGCCATCGAGAACATCGACATCGGCGGCCCGGCCATGGTGCGGGCGGCGGCGAAGAACCACGCTGCGGTGACCGTGGTGGTGGATCCGGCCGACTATGACCGCGTCCTGGAGGGGATGCAGGCGGGGGACGGCGCCCTGGAGCCGGCCCTGCGCTTCGAACTGGCGGCCAAGGCCTTTGCCCACACCGCCCGCTACGACGGCGCCATCGCCAACTACCTCACGGCCCGCCAGGGGGAGGAAGCCACCGCCTTCCCGCAGACCCTGTCGCTGCAGTTCGATAAGGCCCTGGACCTGCGCTACGGCGAGAATCCCCACCAGCAGGCCGCCTTCTACCGGGAGGCCCGGCCCGCCGAGGCGGGGGTGGCCTCGGCACGCACGATCCAGGGCAAGGCCCTGTCCTTCAACAACATCGCCGATACCGACGCCGCCCTGGAATGCGTCAAGCAGTTCGTGGAACCGGCCTGTGTCATCGTCAAGCATGCCAATCCCTGCGGCGTGGCGGTGGCCCCGGACCTTGCGTCCGCCTATGACAAGGCCTTCCAGACGGACCCCACCTCCGCCTTCGGCGGCATCATCGCCTTCAACCGCCCCCTGGACGGGCCCACGGCCCGCGCCATCCTCGCGCGCCAGTTCGTGGAGGTGATCATCGCCCCGCGGGTGGAGCCCGAGGCCGCCCGGGCGCTGGCAGAGAAGCCCAACGTGCGCCTGCTGGAATGCGGGGAATGGGACGGGGAGGCCGTGCCGGGCTGGGATTACAAGCGGGTCAACGGCGGCCTGCTGGTGCAGGACCGGGACCTGGGCCGCATCACCGAGGCGGACCTGAAATGCGTCACCCGGCGCACCCCCACCCCCCAGGAGGAGGCGGACCTGCTCTTTGCCTGGCGCGTGGCCAAGTTCGTCAAGTCCAACGCCATCGTCTACGCCCGCGGCGGGCAGACCATCGGCGTGGGAGCCGGACAGATGAGCCGGGTCTACTCCGCCCGCATCGCCGGCATCAAGGCGGCGGACGAGAACCTGCCGGTGGCCGGTTCGGTGATGGCCTCGGACGCCTTCTTCCCCTTCCGGGACGGCATCGACGCCGCCAACGATGCCGGCATCACCGCCGTCATTCAGCCCGGCGGCTCCATGCGCGACGAGGAGGTCATCGCCGCCGCCGACGAGCATGACATGGCCATGGTATTCACCGGCATGCGCCACTTCCGCCACTGAGGCCCGCCATGAAGATCCTCATCATCGGCAACGGCGGACGCGAACACGCCCTGGCCTGGAAGGCGGCCCGCTCGCCCCGGGTGGAGCAGGTGTTCGTCGCCCCGGGCAACGCCGGCACCGCCACCGAACCCGGTTGCGAGAACGTGGCCATCCCGGCCACGGACGTGGAGGCCCTGGCGGCCTTCGCCCAAGAGCGGGGGGTGGATCTCACCGTGGTGGGCCCGGAGGCCCCCCTGGTGGCGGGAGTGGTGGACACCTTCCGGGCCCGGGGGCTGGCCATCTTCGGCCCCACCCGGGCCGCCGCCCGCCTGGAGGGCTCCAAGTCCTTCTCCAAGGACTTCCTCGCCCGGCACCGCATCCCCACCGCCGCCTACGGCAGCTTCACGGACCTGGACGAGGCCCTGGCCTACCTGCGCCGGCAGGGGGCCCCCATCGTGGTCAAGGCCGACGGCCTGGCCGCGGGCAAGGGGGTAATCCTGGCCCAGACCCTGGAGGAGGCCGAGGCGGCGGTACGGGACATGCTGGCGGGCAACGCCTTCGGCGAGGCGGGCCACCGGGTGGTGATCGAGGAATTCCTGCAGGGGGAGGAGGCCAGTTTCATCTGCATGGTGGACGGCGAGCACGTCCTGCCCATGGCCACCTCCCAGGACCACAAGGCCCGGGATGACGGCGACCGGGGCCCCAACACCGGCGGCATGGGGGCCTATTCCCCCGCGCCGGTGGTGACCCCCGCCATCCACCGGCGCATCCTGGACGAGGTGATCCGCCCCGTGGTGCGGGGCATGGCCGAGGAGGGCCATCCCTATACCGGCTTCCTCTATGCCGGGCTCATGATCGACGCCGAAGGGACGCCGCGGGTGCTGGAGTTCAACTGCCGCATGGGCGATCCCGAGACCCAGCCCATCCTCATGCGCCTGCAGTCCGACCTGGTGGACCTGCTGCAGGCCGCCGTGGACGGGCACCTGGACCGGGTGGAGGCCCACTGGGACCCGCGGGCGGCCCTGGGGGTGGTACTGGCCGCCGGGGGCTATCCCGGCGACTACCGCAAGGGGGACGTGATCCAGGGACTGGAGGCGGCGGACACGGAGGACGCCCGGGTCTTCCACGCCGGCACGGCCCTGAAGGACGGCCACGTGGTCACCGCCGGGGGACGCGTGCTCTGCGCCGTGGGCCTGGGGGAGCGGGTGGCCGACGCCCGGGACCGGGCCTATGCCCTGGCCCGGGGCATCCACTGGCCGGACGCCTTTTACCGCAACGACATCGGCCACCGCGCCGTGGCCCGGGAAGGGGGCTAAAGCCCCCGCCCCTCCGGCGGCCTGCCCCAGGCCCGCCCTCCCCCTGCGCGCGCCCCCCTTCCCCCCCGGGGCTTGTCACCGCACCGCAAACCCCGAAGAATGAAAGGCCGGTCCCGGGGCCCCGCGCCCCGGCCCCCCATCCACCGAGCAGGCCCTCAAGACCATGAAGAAGCTGGACATGGAGCACGAAAATGACCTGGAACCGCTGCCCTGCGACAAGGACAGCCTGAAGCGTTCCATCCGCGAGGCCCTGGTCCATATCGTCGGCAAGGATCCGCGCAACGCCACCTCCCGGGACTGGCTGCAGGCGGTGGCCTACGCCGCGCGGGAACGCATCATCGAGCAGCGCATGTACACCAAGCGCCTGTTCAACCAGGAACAGGTCAAGCGGGTGTACTACCTCTCCATGGAGTACCTCATCGGCCGCATGCTGGTGAACCACCTCATGAACCTGGGGTTCTACGATGCCTGCTGCCAGGCCCTGGAGGAGATGGGGGTCAGCCTGCACGAGATCATCGACCTGGAGCCGGACGCGGCCCTGGGCAACGGCGGCCTGGGGCGCCTGGCGGCCTGTATCCTGGATTCCCTCTCCACCCAGTGCCTGCCGGGGTACGGCTACGGCATCCGCTACGAGTTCGGCATGTTCCACCAGCACATCGAACACGGCGAGCAGGTGGAACACCCGGACAACTGGCTGCGCTACGGCAATCCCTGGGAGTTCCCCAGGCCGGAGAAGATCTACCCGGTGCACTTCTACGGCTACGTGGTGGAGCACCGGGACCACGGTGTGGTGCGGCACCACTGGGAGGACGGCGAGGAGGTCATCGCCATGGCCTACGACCTGCCCGTTCCCGGCTACGGCAACAAGAACGTGAACAACCTGCGCCTGTGGGCCGCCAAGGCCACCCGCGACTTCGACCTGGACTACTTCAACGAGGGGGACTACATCCGGGCGGTGCAGGAGAAGATCGAATCCGAGACCATCTCCATGGTCCTCTACCCCAACGACGCCACCGCCGTGGGCCGGGAGCTGCGCCTGAAGCAGGAATACTTCTTCGTCAGCGCCTCCCTGCAGGACATCCTGGCGCGGCACATCAAGCTGGGCTACCCCATCACCGACCTTTCGGACAAGGTGGCCATCCAGCTCAACGACACCCATCCCGCCATCGCCGTGGCCGAACTCATGCGCCTGCTGGTGGACCAGCACCTGGTGCCCTGGGACCGGGCCTGGGAGGTCACCCGCGAGGTGTTCGCCTACACCAACCACACCCTCATGCCCGAGGCCCTGGAGACCTGGCCGGTTGCCCTCATGGAGCGGGTGCTGCCGCGGCACATGCAGATCATCTTCGACATCAACTTCCACTTCCTCAACGAGGTGCGGCACAACTTCCCCGGCGACAACAACATCGTGCGCCGCCTCTCCATCATCGACGAGGACCACGGCCGCCAGGTGCGCATGGCCCATCTGGCGGTGGTGGGCAGCCACAAGGTCAACGGCGTCGCCGCCCTGCACACCGAACTGCTCAAGCGCAACCTGTTCCGGGACTTCCACCGCCTGTGGCCGGACCGTTTCGTCAGCATCACCAACGGCATCACCCCGCGCGTGTGGCTGAACCAGGCCAACCCGGAGCTGGCGCAGCGCATCACCCGGCAGATCGGCGCGGACTGGGTCATGGACCTGGGACGCCTGAAGCAGCTGGAGGACTGCCTGACGGATGCGGAATTCCTCAAGGACTTTCGCGACATCAAGCGGCGCAACAAGGAGCGCCTGGCGGCGGAGATCCGCAGCCGCCTGGGCCTGAGCATCCAGCCGGAGGCCCTGCTGGACGTGCAGATCAAGCGCATCCACGAGTACAAGCGCCAGCTGCTGAACGTGCTGCACATCATTACCCTGTACAACCGCATCCGCGACGGCCACGCCGAGGGCCAGGCCCCGCGGGTGAGCCTGTTCGCCGGCAAGGCCGCCCCCTCCTACGTGCGCGCCAAGCAGATCATCCACCTCATCAACGACGTGGCGGACGTGGTCAACAACGACCCCGTGGTGCACAACCGCCAGCAGGTGGTCTTCTTCCCCAACTACGAGGTGAGCAGCGCGGCCCTGATCATCCCCGCCGCGGACCTCTCGGAGCAGATCTCCACCGCCGGCACCGAGGCATCGGGCACCGGCAACATGAAGCTGGCCCTGAACGGCGCCATCACCATCGGCACCCTGGACGGGGCCAACATCGAGATCCGCCAGGCGGTGGGGGAGGAGAACATCTTCATCTTCGGCCTCAACGCCGACGAGGTGGACCGGCTGCGGGCCGAGGGCTACCGTCCCGGGGACTACTACGAGTCCAATCCCGAGCTGCGCCGGGCCCTGGACATGATCCGGGATGGTTTCTTCTCCCCCGACGACCCCGGCCGCTACCGGGACCTGGTGCACCACCTGCTCACCGAGGACACCTTCATGGTGCTGGCGGACTACGCCAGCTACATCCAGGCCCAGGACCGGGTGGATGCCCTCTACCAGGACCCGCAGGCCTGGAGCCGCATGGCCCTGCTCAACACCGCGCGCATGGGCTATTTCTCCATCGACCGCACGGTGCAGGAGTACGCGGACAAGGTCTGGGGGGTGCAGCCGGAGGGCTGGAACTGACGGAACTGGCGCCGCGCACCCGGGCCGCCTCCAGCGGGAGGGCGGCGGCCGGCAAGGGCGCGCCGGGCCCTGGTGCGGGAAGGCCCGCCCCGGGGCTTTAGCTGCGCTTCATCAGGTCGAAGAACTCGTTGTTCGTCTTGGTGGACGACAGGCGGCCCAGGAGGAAGTCCATGGCCTCCAGTTCGTCCATGGGGTGCAGGAACTTGCGCAGGATCCAGAGTTTTTGCAGCTCCTCGGGATCGGTGAGCATCTCTTCGCGGCGGGTGCCGGAGCGGTTGATGTTGATGGCGGGATAGATCCGCTTCTCGCTGATGCGCCGGTCCAGGTGGACCTCCATGTTACCGGTGCCCTTGAACTCCTCGTAGATCACCTCGTCCATCTTGGAACCGGTGTCGATCAGGGCCGTGGCCAGGATGGTGAGGCTGCCCCCCTCCTCGATGTTGCGGGCGGCACCGAAGAAGCGCTTGGGCCGGTGCAGGGCATTGGCGTCCACACCGCCGGTGAGCACCTTGCCGGAAGAAGGCACCACGGTATTGTAGGCCCGGGCCAGGCGGGTGATGGAGTCCAGCAGGATGACCACGTCGCGCCGGTGCTCCACCAGGCGCTTGGCCTTCTCGATGACCATCTCCGCCACCTGCACGTGGCGCGTGGCCGGCTCGTCGAAGGTGGAGGAGACCACCTCCCCCTGCACCATGCGGGACATCTCCGTCACCTCCTCGGGTCGCTCGTCGATGAGCAGCACGATGAGATAGCACTCCGGGTAGTTGGCGGTGATGCTCTGGGCGATGTTCTGCAGCATCATGGTCTTGCCCGCCTTCGGCGGGGAGACGATGAGGCCGCGCTGGCCCTTGCCGAAGGGGGCGACGATGTCGATGACCCGGGCGGTGATGTCCTCGGTGGAGCCGTTGCCCCGCTCCATGCGCATGCGGCTGGAGGGATGCAGGGGGGTGAGGTTCTCGAACAGGACCTTGTTCTTGGCCGCCTCGGGGGCCTCGAAGTTGATCTTGTCCACCTTCAGCAGCGCGAAGTAGCGTTCTCCCTCCTTGGGGGGACGGATCTTGCCGGAGATGGTATCGCCGGTGCGCAGGCTGAAGCGGCGGATCTGGCTCGGGGATACGTAGATGTCATCCGGTCCCGCCAGATAGGAGCTGTCGGCCCCCCGCAGGAACCCGAAACCGTCCTGCAGGATCTCCAGCACCCCGTCGCCGAAGATGTCCTCGCCGCCCTTGGCGTGGGCCTTGAGGATGGAGAAGATGATGTCCTGCTTGCGGGATCGCGCCATCCCCTCCAGGTCCATGGACTGGGCGATCTCCACCAGTTCGGCGGCCGACTTACGCTTGAGTTCGGTGAGGTTCATAGGGGTTTCGGGGGCGGGGGTTGAGTGTAGGGATGGCCTGTGCCGGACGCGGGGTCCGCCCGGAGAGGGGCACCCAAGGGACGACGGATTGCAAACGGATTCGGGGTCAGGAGATGCCTCTGCCAGAACGGCAGGCCGGGCAAGGATATTTTTTTCGTGACAGTACCATGTCGTCACCGGGACGTCCAGCCCCAGGGACCGGACCTCCCGGCGGCGGCGATCAGAGGTTCTGGTCGATGAAGGCCGTGAGCTGCGACTTGGACAGGGCCCCCACCTTGGTGGCCTCCACGTTACCCCCCTTGAAGAGCATCAGGGTGGGGATGCCGCGGATGCCGTACTTGGGCGGGGTGGCGGGATTCTCATCGATGTTGAGCTTGGCCACCCGGAGCTTGCCGTCGTATTCCTCGGCGATCTCGTCCAGGATGGGGGCGATCATCTTGCAGGGACCGCACCACTCGGCCCAGTAGTCGACGAGCACGGGCTGATCCGACTTGAGGACCTCGTCCTCGAAGCTCGCATCCGATACGTGGCTGATCTTTTCACTCACTACGCTTGACCTCCGTTAGAATAGCCGTCGCGATCGGCATGACGCGTGCACCGCGACGCGCGGGTTGATTCATTGGAGCCGATTCGGCATCCCGTTGCAAGCCCGCCCATGATACCGCGAGCAAAGGCCCCTTCTCCATGACGGACCAGCATCTCTCCGACATCAGTTTCTCACGCTTCCCCCTCCCCGAGGCCGTGCAGCAGGGCCTGGCGGACGCCGGCTTCAGCCGCTGCACCCCCATCCAGGCCCTGGCCCTGCCCCCCATCCTGGCGGGCCAGGACGTGGCCGGACAGGCGCAGACGGGCACGGGCAAGACCGCCGCCTTCCTCATCGGCGTCTTCACCCATCTGCTGCAACACCCCGCCCCGCAGGAGCGCCGCCCCCAGCAGATCCGGGCCCTGATCCTGGCCCCCACGCGGGAACTGGCCCTGCAGATCCACCGCGACGCCCAGGTGCTGGGGCGGCACACCGGACTCGTCCTGGGGCTGGCCTACGGCGGCACCGACTACGACCGCCAGCGCCGGCAGCTCTCCGAGGGGGTGGACCTCCTCATCGGCACCCCGGGGCGCATCATCGACTACCACAAGCAGGGGGTCTTCGACCTGCACCAGGTGCAGACCCTGGTCCTGGACGAGGCGGACCGCATGTTCGACCTGGGCTTCATCAAGGACGTGCGCTTTTTGCTGCGCCGCGCCCCGGCCCCGGACCGGCGCCAGTCCATGCTGTTCTCCGCCACCCTGTCCTACCGGGTGATGGAACTGGCCTATGAGCACATGAACAACCCGGTGAAGGTGCAGACCGAGGACGAGCAGGTCACCGCGAAGCGGGTGCGCCAGGCGGTCTACTACCCCGCCAACGAGCAGAAGATCCCCCTGCTGCTGGGGCTCATGCGCCGGCTGCAGCCGGAACGGGCCATGGTCTTCGTCAACACCCGGCACATGGCCGAGCGGGTCACGGCCTGGCTACAGGCCAACGGCATCCAGGCGGCCCTGCTCTCGGGGGACGTGCCCCAGCGCAAGCGGGAGCGGCTGCTCCAGCAGTTCGAGGACGGCGGGTTTTGCGCCCTGGTGGCCACCGACGTGGCCGCCCGCGGGCTGCACATCCCCGATGTGTCTCATGTCTTCAACTTCGACCTGCCCGCCTCCGGCGAGGACTATGTGCACCGCATCGGCCGCACCGGCCGCGCCGGGGCCGAGGGGGATGCCATCAGCTTCGCCTGTGAGGACTCCGCCTTCCACCTGCCGGAGATCGAGGCCTATATCGGGGTCAAGATCCCTTCCCAGATGACGGATGCATCCGTGCTGGCCGAAGACCTCACCCCGCCGGCGAAACGTCCGCCCAGGCCCCGGGACGGGGACGGGCGTCGCGGCAAGAAACCCGGCCCCCGGGAAGCAGGCAAGGGCCGTGGCGGCCGGGGGCGCCGGCGGGCCGCCAGTGATGCCAACCCGGGCACCGCCAACACCGGCGGTAAGGAAGGGGGCCCGGGCAACCCGGAACCGAAGCAGGCCCGCCCGGATCAGACCCCTCGGCGCAAGCGCGGCAATCGCGCCCCGCGCCGCCGTCAGGATAATCCGGGCCACCCCCCCTCCTCCGGCGAGTGAACGGCTCAGGTGCGCTGCAGGCCGTGGTAGAGCATCACGCTGTGGCGCGCCTCGGCGAAGAACAGCCAGCGCTCCAGACCGATCCCCGCCAGGGCGCAGATCAGTGCCGGATACACCCAGCCAGGGGCCGCCCCCTGGAGCATCCAGGCCAGCAGCAGCCCCGGGAGCACGAAGCCCAGCCCCAGGACCCCCAGGCGCACCCGTTCCACGCGCTCGCGGCCGGGGTCGTTACCGAACTCCCGGGTGAGGAAGGTGGCGGCGGTGTGTCCCGGGTCCATGAGCCGCACCGGCGCACGGGTAAAGCCGGTGGCGGTGTTCAGGGTGGGACCCTCGGCGGCGCGGATCCACAGGTAGTAGATCCCCTTCATGAGGCCGGCCACCACCAGCGCCCCCAGGGCCAGGGCCGTCGGGAGCGGGTCACTGCCGCCGGAGAAGACGTGTCCCGCCGCCATGAACACGGCCCCCAGGGCCAGCCCCAGCAGCAGGTAGTTGGCCGGGGTCAGGGCCGTGTGCCACTGGCGCAGGGTCTTCAGGCCGGCGTAGATCATGCCCGTGGAGAACACCGTGCCCCCGGCCAGCAGCACCGCCAGCCAGCCCGCGGCGGCGGTCAGCCCCCCCACCCCGGCGGCCGTGCCCCAGAGGTGGATCAGGGCGAAGGGGTAGAAGGCCACCGCCAGCAGGGCCTCCCGGGAGAGCCAGGAGGTGTGCACCCGCAGGAAGGCGCGCCAGGCGTTTTTGGGGTTGTGCAGATGCAGGCTGGAGGAGACGAGCCCCAGGGTGATCAGCACCAGGGCCACCACCAGCTGCAGCAGCGGCTCCCCCGGGGCCGCCGCCGGGTAGCCGCCGGTGAGCTGCAGCACGGCCACCAGGCTGAACAGGCCGTAGCCGGCGCCGGAGAGGACGGTGAAGAGGATGACGGAGAGCGCTGGATGCATGACGGTTCGGTCTCGGCTTGCAAATGGGCGGTGATGCCGCGCCCTCAGCGCGGTTCCGGGGCGGGGATCCAGGCCTCCACGCCGGTCACGGGCTGCGCGCGGCGCACGTCGTCCGTGGGCACCGGCGGGGCCGTGCGCGGCGGCAGGTAGGTGTTGGTGGGGCGGTAGCCCAGTTCCGGCAGGAGCTTCTGGCCGGCCCGTTCCCGCACCAGGCGGCTCACCGTGGACTCGGGGTCATCGAAGTCCCCGAAGAAGCGGGCCCGCGCGGGGCAAGTGATGACGCAGGCCGGCTGCCGCTCCGCTTCCGGCAGGGCCGCATCGTAGATGCGGTCGATGCACAGGGTGCATTTCTTCATCACCCCTTCCGCCGGATCCAGCTCCCGGGCACCGTAGGGGCAGGCCCAGGCACAGAGGTTGCAGCCCATGCACTTGTCGTGGTCCACCAGCACGATGCCGTCCTCGGCCCGCTTGTAGGAGGCCCCGGTGGGGCAGACGTCGACGCACTCGGCGTTCTCGCAGTGCATGCACGACAGGGGCATGTTCACCGTCTTGTTGTGGGGGTAGTCGTCCACCTCGAAGTGGCGCACGCGGTTGAACCACACCCCGCTGGGTTCGGGCCCATAGGGGGACTCGTCCGTCAGCGGTCCGGAGGTGCCGGAGGTGTTCCACTGCTTGCAGGCCACCGCGCAGGCATGACAGCCCACGCAGGTGTCCAGGTCGATCACCAGGCCCAGTCGCATGAATCGGCTCCTCGATGTTGCATCCGTCGCATCCTCGGGGCGGATCAGCCCCGCCGCGTGAGCACGTCCCACAGGCTGCGCCCCAGGCGCACCGGCCGGTGGCTGTGGTAGCGCACCTCCCCGGGGGATGGCTGCGCCCCGGGGAGGGGGCGCACGGGTTCGAACTCGGGCCAGGTGCCGGCCTCCCCGGGGTCGGCGGGGGTGATGCGCACCCGCAGGTCGTACCAGGCGGCCTGGCCGGTGATGGGGTCGGAGTTGGTCATGCCATCCAGGGCATCCCCCCGCTGGGGCAGCAGTTCCGAGATCAGGTGGTTGAGCAAGAAGCCCCGGCGCCCCTCGTCGGCGTCGGTGGACAGGCCCCAGGCCCCCGGCTGCTTGCCGATGGCGTTCCAGGTCCAGACGGTGTCCGGCTCCACCGCCTCGATGCACTTCACCTGCACCCGCATGCGCCCCAGATGGGACTCCACCCAGACCCAGGAGAGATCCGGGATGCCCATGGCCTCGGCCCGGGCGCGGTTCATGTAGAGGACGTTGGCGGAACAGATCTGGCGCAGCCAGGCGTTCTGCGAGTCCCAGGCGTGGTACATGAACATGGGCCGCTGGGTGATGGCGTGGAAGGGGTATGCCTGCTCGTCGATGCGCCCGTGCTCCAGGGGCGGGTACCAGATGGGCAGGGGATCGAAGTAGCGGGTGAGGCGTTCCCGGTGCTCCGGGCTGCTGGGGCAGGGCCCGTCGTAGAGCCCCTCCCCCGCCAGGCGGAAGCGCTGCAGCGGCTCGCTGTAGAGCTGCTGCACGATGGGCTCGGTGGAGCCCACCCAGCCGGCGTGGCGGGCCAGTTCCAGATAGTCGCGGTTGCAGAAGCGGTAGTACTTCTGATGATCCTCCAGGTGATGGGCGAAGAAGCAGCCGTTGTCCGCATAGGCCTCCCACTGGCGCGGGTTGGGCTCCCCCCGCAGATGCTGGTCCCCATCCTTGCCCCGCCAGCCGGCGAGGAAACCGATGCCCGGCTCCTTCTCGTAGTGGATGATGAAGTCCTGGTAGGAGCTGTAGCGGCGGCTGCCGTCCTCCCGGGTGAAGGCGGGGAAGCCCAGGCGCCCGGCCAGTTCCACCAGCACCTCCTGCCAGGGACGCACGTCCCGATCCGCCTCCAGCACCGGCTGGCGGATGGAGTCCGCCGGGGCGTGGGGCTCGGAGATGGGCCGGTCCAGCAGGGAGATGGTGTCGTGGCGCTCCAGGTAGGTGGTATCCGGCAGCACCAGGTCGGCGTGGTGGACCATCTCCGAATGGAAGGCGTCGGAGACCACGATGAAGGGGATCTTGTACTCCCCGTCCTCGCCCTTCTCCCGCAGCATGTCCATGACCCCGCGGGTGTTCATGGTGGAGTTCCAGGACATGTTGGCCATGAAGAGGATGAGGGTGTCGATGGGATACGGGTCCCCCTTCACCGCGTTGGTGATGACCATGTGCATGAGGCCGTGGGGGGAGATGGGGGCATCCCAGGAATAGGCCTTGTCGATGCGCAGGGGGCGGCCCTCGGCGTCGATCACCAGGTCCTCCGGGGCCGTGGGGAAGCCCAGGGGCGGGCCGGAGAGGGGGGTGTCGGGGGCCGTCTCCCTCGCGGGCTTGATCCCCGGCGGGATGGGTTTGGGATACGGGGCCTTGGCCAGATGGCCGCCGGGGACATCCACCGTGCCCAGCAGGATCTGCAGCAGGTGGATGGCACGGCAGGTCTGGAAGCCGTTGGAATGGGCCGAGATGCCCCGCATGGCGTGCATGGACACGGGCCGGCCGATGAAACGGTCGTGCTGACGGCCATAGGCGTCGGTCCAGCGGCAGGGGATCTCGATGGTCTCGCGGAAGGCCACGTGGGCCATCTCCAGGGCCAGGCGCTCGATCTGCTCCGCCGGCACGCCGCAGCGCCCGCTGACCTGTTCCGGGGCGTACTCGGGATCCAGGTAGCGCTCCGCCAGCAGGGTCATGACCGTGCGCACCGGACGGCCGTCGGGGGCGGTGTAGTCCCCGAAGAGGGCGGGCCGGATGTCGGTGCGGGAGGCGTCGGCCACGGCCCCGGCGGCCTCGTCCCAGCACAGGGGCTTGCCGGCCTCGTCCCGCAGGATCAGGCCGTGGCCCTTCTGCCCGGGGGTGTCCACCACCAGCCAGGGGGCGTTGCTGTAGCGCAGCAGGTAGTCCCGGTCGAACTGGTCGTTGCGCAGCAGGACGTGGATCATGGAGAGGGCGAACAGGCCGTCGGTGCCGGGGCGGATGGAGACCCACTCGTCCGCCACCGCCTGGTAGCCGGTGCGCACCGGGTTGACGGCCACGAACTTGGCCCCGCGGCGCTTGAGCTGCTCGATGCCCAGCTTGATGGGGTTGGAGGCATGGTCCTCGGCCACACCCCAGAGCATGAAGTACTTGCTGCGGGCCCAGTCCGGGTCGCCGAACTCCCAGAAGGCGTGGCCCATGGTGTAGAGCCCCGCCGCCGCCATGTTCACGGAGCAGAAGCCGCCGTGGGCGGCCCAGTTGATGGTGCCGAACTGGCTGGCCCAGAGCCCGGTGAGGGCCTGCATCTGGTCGCGGCCGGTGAAGAAGGCCAGCTTGCGGGGATCGCTGGCGCGGATGCGGGCCAGGCGCCGGGTGAGCATGTCCAGGGCCTCGTCCCAGGAGACGGGTTCGAACTCACCGGCCCCCCGCTCCGTGCCCGGCTTGCGCATCAGCGGCTGGCGCAGGCGCGCCGGGGACTGCTGCTTCATGATGCCGGCGTTGCCCTTGGCGCAGAGCACGCCCCGGTTCACCGGATGATCCGGGTTCCCCTGGATGTAGCGGATGCGGTTGTTCTCCACCGTGACCTTGATGCCGCAGCGGCAGGCGCACATGTAACAGGTGGAGTACTTCACCTCCTGGGCGGCGTGATCCTCGAAGTCCGGCATTGTCCCCATACCCGCTCCATGTGAATGCGTTGGCCATCAACAGGACCCCTGCACAGGGTCCTGCGGACAGTCTGCCGGGGGGCGGCGGACAACTCAAAGGGAAGTTTTTGATTCGGGTATAAGTAAATACCCGCAAGGGGGAAGGCGGGGCGCTGCGCCCGCCCCGGACCGGGGCGGGCGGCGGGCGGGGATCAGTCCTTCTGCGCGCCGGGGGCGGGTCGCAGGCGGATGCCCAGTTCCTTGAGTTGGGCCTGTTCCACCGGGGCCGGTGCCTGGGTCAGCGGGCAGGCGGCGGTCTGGGTCTTGGGGAAGGCCATGACGTCGCGGATGGACTGGGCGCCGGTCATGAGCATCACCAGCCGGTCCAGGCCGAAGGCGATGCCGCCATGGGGCGGGCAGCCGTACTTCAGGGCGTCCAGCAGGAAGCCGAACTTCTCCCGGGCCTCGGCCTCTTTGATGCCCAACAGCTCGAACACCTGCTGCTGCATGGCCATGGTGTGGATGCGCACGGAGCCGCCCCCCACCTCGGTGCCGTTGAGCACCAGGTCGTAGGCCCGGGAGACCAGATGCCCCGGATCCCCGGAGAGGTCCTCGGGGCGCTCCGCCCGGGGGGCGGTGAAGGGATGGTGCAGGGCCACCCAGCGGCCCTCCTTCTCGTCCAGTTCGAACATGGGGAAGTCCACCACCCACAGGGGCCGCCAGCCCCGCTCCACCAGCCCGCGGTCGTGCCCCAGCTTCACCCGCAGGGCCCCCATGGACTCGTTCACCACCCGGGCCTTGTCGGCGCCGAAGAAGATCAGGTCCCCGTCCTCGGCCCCGCTGCGGTCCAGGATCTCCACCACCACGGTGTCGGGCAGGAACTTGAGGATGGGGGACTGCAGGCCTTCCCGGCCGGCATTGAGGTCGTTGACCTTGATGTAGGCCAGGCCCTTGGCGCCGTAGCGGCCCACAAAGCCGGTGTAGTCCTCGATCTCCTTGCGGGTGAGGGCCCCGCCGCCGGGCACCCGCAGGGCGGCCACCCGGCCGTGGGGGTCCTTGGCCGGCCCGGAGAAGACCTTGAAGTCCACCTCGCCCATGACATCGGTGAGCTCCACCAGCTCCAGGGGGATGCGCAGGTCCGGCTTGTCGGAACCGAAGCGGTGCATGGCCTCGGCATAGGTCATGCGCGGGAAGGGATCGTGCAGGGGCACCTCCAGCACCTGGGCGAAGAGCTCACGCACCATCTGCTCCATGAGCCCCATGATGCCCTCCTCGTCCATGAAGGAGGTCTCGATGTCCAGCTGGGTGAATTCCGGCTGGCGGTCGGCGCGCAGGTCCTCGTCGCGGAAGCAGCGCACGATCTGGTAGTAGCGGTCCAGACCGGACATCATCAGCAGCTGCTTGAACAGCTGCGGCGACTGCGGCAGGGCGAAGAAGCTGCCGGGATGGGTGCGGCTGGGCACCAGGTAGTCCCGGGCCCCCTCGGGGGTGGCCTTGGTGAGCATGGGGGTCTCGATGTCCAGGAAGCCGTTGGCCTCCAGGAACCGCCGCAGGGTGGCGGTGATGCGCGCCCGCATCTGCAGCCGGGTCTGCATCATGGGACGGCGCAGATCCACATAGCGGTAACGCAGGCGGGTGTCCTCCCCCACATCGTCCTCGTCCAGCTGGAACGGCGGGGTCTCGGCGGTGTTGAGCACCTCCAGCTCCAGGCCCAGCACCTCGATGGCGCCGGTGCGCAGGTCCGGGTTCACCGTCCCCTCGGGACGCCGCCGCACCCGGCCCCGCACCCGCAGGACGTATTCGCTGCGGATGCGCTCGGCGCGGGTGAAGACCTCGACCCGGTCCGGGTCGAAGACCACCTGCACCAGGCCCTCCCGGTCCCGCAGATCCACGAAGATCACGCCCCCATGGTCGCGGCGCCGGTTGACCCAGCCGCACAATGTCACTTCCTGATCCAGCAGGGACTCGTCGACGATACCGCAGTAATGGGTGCGCATGGCCTTTCCTGGTGATTGCATCTCGGAGGGGAAAACCGGCAATGGTAAGGGGGTTGTTCGCGCACTGGCAAGGGGCTTCGGCGGGCTGCGAAAGTCCCGCCGCCCCGGCGTGGTCACCCTACTCCCCTCCCGTCTCCGGGGGGGCCGCTGGCGTCGCCCGCCGGATCTGGGAGGGACGGGGCACCACCACCCCCAGGGACATGACGAACTTGAGGCCGTCCTCCACCGTCATGTCCATCTCGATGACCTCATCCCGGGGCACCAGCAGGATGAAGCCGGAGGTGGGATTGGGGGTGGTGGGGACAAACACCGTGACCACCTCCTTCTCGGTGCGCTCCTGCACCTCCCCCACCCCCACCTGGGTCTGGAAACCCAGGGCCCAGACCCCCTTGCGGGGGTATTCCACCAACAGGACCTTGCGGAAGGATTCCCCGGTGGTGCCCAGCACCGTCTCCACCACCTGCTTGATGGCGGAGTAGATGGTGTTCACCAGGGGGATGCGGGCCAGCAGCCCCTCCCAGAGCTCCACCAGTTTGCGCCCCACCAGATTGGCCACCACCAGGCCCGTAGTGAAGACGATGGCCACCGCCACCACCACGCCAAACCCAGGGATGGTAAAGCCCAGCAGGGCCTCCGGCCGCCAGGCCGGAGGCAGCAGCAGGGTGCGGTCCATGGCATCGACGATGAACTTGATGATGGCCACGGTGGCCACCAGCGGCACCCACAGCAACAGACCCGCGATCAGGTAACGGCGCAGGGCGTGCACCCAGGCTGGGCTGTGCTCCTGCAAGGGGATCAGCCGGATGCGGTGCCGGATGCGGCGGGGCAGGCCGGGCAACTGCTGCCGCCGCCGTCGCCTCCCGCGGCGCATGCGGGGGCGCTGTCACTGTCCTTCTTGAGGTTGCGCTGATTGCCCTTCTTGAAATCGGTCTCGTACCAGCCGCTGCCCCCCAGGCGGAATCCGGCCGAGGACACCAGCTTGGTCAGGGCCGGGGCCTGGCAGGCCGGGCAATCCACCAGCGGCACATCGGACAGCTTCTGGATGGCCTCCATGCGGTGGCCGCAGGCTTTACACTCGTATTCGTAAATGGGCATGCTCACTCTCCCGTGATGGACGCAGTCGGATGAACCGGTAGGGGAACCCGCAGGGCCCCGGCGGGGCCCCGCCGCGGGGATGCGGGGCGGCCGGCGCCCGACTTGGGCAGCGGATGGCCCACAGTATACCGCTTCGCGGCGCTGCGTGGATTCCCGCTGCGATGGTGGGGGCGCGCCCCCGATTTTCAACCCCCCCCTTCACCCCATGATCCCGGCAGGGAGAAGCGCATTGACCCCAACCCGCAGCATCCTGATCACCGGCTGTTCCTCCGGCATCGGCCACTGCGCGGCCCACACCCTGCGGCGGCGCGGCTACCGGGTGTTCGCCACCGCCCGCCGCGCGCAGGACGTGGCCCGGCTCCGGGAAGAGGGCCTGGAGGACGCCCTGGCCCTGGACCTGGAGGACAGCGCCTCCATCCAGGCCGCGGTGGAGCGGGTGCTGGCGGCCACCGGCGGCACCCTGGATGCCCTGTTCAACAACGGGGCCTACGGCCAGCCGGGGGCGGTGGAGGATCTGACCCGGGAGGCCCTGCGGGCGCAGCTGGAGACCAACCTGCTGGGCTGGCTGGAGCTGACCAACCGGGTGATCCCGGTGATGCGCGCCCAGGGGGCGGGCCGCATCGTGCAGAACAGTTCCGTGCTGGGCCGGGTGGCCCTGCCCTTTCGCGGCGCCTACACCTGCTCCAAGTTCGCCCTGGAGGGCCTCACCGACACCCTGCGCATGGAACTCACGGGCAGCGGCATCCACGTGAGCCTCATTGAGCCCGGCCCCATCGCCTCCCGCTTCCGGGCCAATGCCCACGCCGCCTTCACGGCCCATATCCAGCGGGAGCGCAGCCCCTTCCGGGAACAGTACGCCGCCGCCGAGCGGCGCCTGACGAAGAGCGGCCCGGCGGCGCCGTTCACCCTGCCGCCGGAGGCGGTGGTGAGGCGGCTCATCCATGCCCTGGAACACCCCCGCCCCCGCAGCCGCTACCGGGTCACCCTGCCCACCCAGGTCTTCGTGGTCCTGAAGCGGATGCTGCCCGACCCCTGGATGGACCGGGTGATGCTCGCCGTCTCCCGGGGCGAGCACCGCTGATCCCCCCGGGAGATCAGGCCCGGGCCCGGCGGCGGCGGCGCAGGTAGCTGTAGTACAGCACCGGGATCACCACCAGGGTCAGCAGGGTGGAGACCAGGATCCCGAAGATTAGGGAGATGGCCAGCCCGCTGAAGATGGGGTCGTCCAGGATGAAGCCGGCACCGATCATGGCCGCCAGTCCGGTGAGCAGGATGGGCTTGGCCCGCACCGCCCCGGCCCGCACCACCGCATCCTCCAGGGCCACGCCACGCTCCGTCTCGTGATGGATGAAGTCCACCAGCAGGATGGAGTTGCGCACGATGATCCCCGCCAGGGCGATCATCCCGATCATGGAGGTGGCGGTGAACTCCGCCCCCAGCAGGGCATGGCCGGGCATCACGCCGATGATGGTCAGCGGGATGGGGGCCATGATGATCAGGGGCACCACATAGGAGCGGAACTGGGCCACCACCAGCAGGAAGATGAGCACCAGCCCCACGGAGTAGGCCAGGCCCATGTCGCGGAAGGTCTCGTAGGTGATCTGCCATTCCCCGTCCCATTTCACCGCGTACCCGGTGGTGTCCTCCGGCGGGGCGATGAAGCGCTGCTCCAGGGGCCGCCCCTGGATCACGGGCCGGTCGTCCAGACCGAACACCAGGTCGAACATGCCATAGAGGGGGCTGTCCACGCGGCCGGCCATGTCGCCGGTGACATAGACCACCGGCAGCAGGTCCTTGTGCTGGATGGCACGCTCCCGGGTGGTGTCCACCACCCGCACCAGCTCGGACAGGGGCACCAGGCCCCCGTCCCGGGCGCGCACCTCCATGCCCAGGGCGGCGTCGAGCCGGGCCTTGTCGGCATCGGCGAACTCCAGCCGGATGGGCACGGCGTACTTGTGGTGTCCCCCGAAGAGATAGCTCACGTCCTCCCCGCTCAGGACCGTGTCCACGGCGGCGGCCACCGCCGACTGGGAGACCCCCAGCAGGGCGGCCTTCTCCCGGTCCACCTCCAGGATGTAGCGCGGCCCGGCATGCTCCAGGGAGGTGTCCACGTCCACCACTCCGGGGGTGTCCCGGAACATGGCCTCCAGGGTGCGGGCCACCTCCATGCGCCCGGCGCGGTCGGGGCCGTAGACCTCGGCCACGATGGGGGCGCGCACCGGCGGCCCCGGGGGCACCTCCACCACCTTCACCACGGCGTCGTGGGCCTCGGCGATGCCCTGCAGCGGCCCGCGCACCTCCAGGGCGATGTCGTGGCTCTTGCGCTCCCGGTGCTTCTTGTCCACCAGGTTCACCTGGATATCCCCCAGGTGGCTGCCCTCCCGCAGGTAGTACTGGCGCACCAGGCCGTTGAAGTTGATGGGCGAGGCATCCCCGGCGTAGATCTGGTAGTCCCGCACCTCGGGCACCGTGGCCAGGTGTTCCCCCATGGCCTGCAGCACGCGGGTGGTGCGCTCCAGGCTCGTGCCCTCGGGCATCTCCACCACCACCTGGAACTCCGACTTGTTGTCGAAGGGCAGCATCTTGAGCACCACCGCCTGTACGTAGACCAGGGACAGCGCCAGCAGGATCAGCAGGATCATGCCGCCATAGAGCCCCAGGCGGCGCGCGCCGGCGCCCCGCCCCCGCAGGAAGGGGCCAAGACCCCGCTCCGCCATGGCCTGCATCCAGCGCCCGGCGCCCTCGTCGTTATGGGTCCCGGCGCCCCCCTGGGCCGGGGTGGAGGACTCGGCCTGGCGGCGCAGCAGCTTGTAGGTCATCCAGGGGGTGACCACGTAGGCCACCCCCAGGGAGATGAGCATCCCCATGCTGGCGTTGATGGGGATGGGGCTCATGTAGGGCCCCATGAGGCCGCTGACGAAGGCCATGGGCAGCAGCGCCGCGATGACGGTGAAGGTGGCCAGGATGGTGGGCCCGCCCACCTCGTCCACCGCCCGGGGGATGGCCTCGCGCAGGCCCTGCGCGCCCCTTTGCAGGTGGCGGTGGATGTTCTCCACCACGACGATGGCGTCGTCCACCAGGATGCCGATGGAGAAGATGAGGGCGAACAGGGAGACCCGGTTCAGGGTGAAGCCGTAGGCCCAGGAGGCGAACAGGGTGATGGCCAGGGTGATGACCACGGCGGTGCCCACGATGAGGGCCTCGCGCCAGCCCAGGGCCAGCCAGACCAGGATCACCACCGAGGCGGTGGCCAGGATCAGCTTCTGGATCAGCTTGCTGGCCTTGTCATTGGCCGTCTTGCCGTAGTTGCGGGTGAGGGTCACCTCCACCCCCTCGGGGATGTGGGTGGCGCGCAGGGTCTCCATGCGCTGCACGAGCCGGTCGGCGATGTCCACGGCGTTGGTCCCCGGCTGCTTGGCCACCGCCAGGGTCACCGCCGGTTCGGTATGGGCCGGGTTCGCACCGGGATGGGCCGCGCCAAAGCCCATGCGCACGTAGCGCTCAGGGCTGTCCGGCCCCTGCCGCACCTCGGCCACGTCGCCGAGGTAGACCGGGTTGCCGTCGTGCACCCCGACGACGAGACCGGCCACCTCATCGGGGGTGGTGAGGAAGGTGCCCGCCTGCACCGGGATCTCGGCGTTGCCCCGCACCAGGGCGCCGGCATCCCGGGACTGGTTGGCCGCCTGCAGGGCCCGCCTCAGGTCCTCCAGGGCCAGACCGTAGCCCGCCACCCGCTGCGGGTCCAGGAGGACCCGCACCACGTGGTCCGGCCCGCCGATGGTGTACACGTCCCGGGTGCCGGGGATGCGCTTGAGCTCCGTCTCCAGGGCGTGGGCCACCCGCTGCAGCTCGTGGCCGCCCCGCTGCGGGTCCCGGGTCCACAGGGTGAAGGTGACGATGGGGACGTCGTCGATCCCCTTGGGCTTGACGATGGGCTCCCCCACCCCCAGACCCGGCGGGAACCAGTCCCGGTTGGACTGGATCTGGTTGTACAGGCGCACCAGGGCATCGGTACGCGGCTCACCCACCTCATACTGGACGCTGAGCACAGACATGCCCGGCCGGGATACGGAATAGACATGCTCCAGCCCCTCGATCTCCGAGAGCACCTGCTGGGCGGGGACGCTCACCAGCTGCTCCACCTCCTCCACCGAGGCCCCCGGGAAGGGGATGAAGACGTTGGCGAAGGTGACATCGATCTGGGGCTCCTCCTCCCGGGGCGTCACCATCAGGGCGAACACCCCCATGAGCAGTCCCAAAAGGGCCAGCAGCGGCGTGATCTGGGAGGTGAGAAAGGCCCGGGCAATGCGCCCGGAGATGCCCAGCGGGGCCTCTGACCGCTGCTCGCTCATCGCGCCGCCTCCCGCTGCTCCTGGAGGGCGAGGCCGGCGGCCACCGGATCCAGGGCCACCCGTTCACCGGGCTCCAGCCCCGCCAGGATCTCCACCTGGCCGTCGTCCACGTGGCGTCCGGGACGCACCTGGCGCAGCCGGATCCCGCCCTCATCGTCCACCACGTACACCGCCGCCAGCTCACTGCGCCGCACCAGGGCCGGGGCGGGCACCACCAGGCAGCTGCGCTCCCCCATCTGGAAGGCCACCTTCACGAACATGCCCGGGAACAGCCCCGGCACCCCCTCCGGCAGGCGGGCGCGTACACGGAAGGTGGCGGAACGGGGATCGGCATAGGGGAAGAAGGTGAGTGCACGGGCCTCCACGCGGCGCCCGTCCTGCAACAGGATGCGGGCCTGGTCATGCGCGCGCACGGCCTGGATAAAGCGCTGCGGCACCTGCGCCACCACCCGCAGGGTCTCCAGGGAGAGCCCGGACATGAGGGGCTGGCCGGGGTTGACGGTCTCCCCCACCTCCACGTGACGCTGGGTCACAATGCCCGCGTAGGGGGCCCGCACCCGGGTGTACTCCAACTGCTCCTGGGCCTCCTCGCGGGCGGCCCGGGCCGATTCCAGCCGCGCCCGGGCCGACTCCAGGGCGGCGGTGGCCCGGTCCATCTCGGCGCGGGAGATGAGCTGGCGTTCGAAGATCCCCTCGATGCGGACATACTCGGCCCGGGCCTCCTCGAAACGGGCCCGGGCCTCCCGCAGGGCCGCCTCCGCCTGTTCCAGGCGGGCCCGCTGCTCCGTATCCCGCAGGCGCAGGAGCAGGTCCCCGGCCTGCACGAAGTCGTCCACGTCGTAGATCACCTCCACCACCCGGCCGCTGGTCTGGGCGGAGACCGTGGCCTGCTGGACCGCCTCCACCTGTCCGTCCAGGACCTGCTCCGCGGGCAGGGTTTGCACCTGGGCGGTGGCCGTTTCCAGTTCCTCCGCGGCCCACGCCCCGGTGGCAAACCCCAGGAGAACGGCCAACAGCCCCCAACCAATGCCTCGCTTGTACATGCACGCACTCCGGATCCCGGGCCCCGGCACGATGCGCAGCGGGGCCGATGAAATATTAGTTCCACCTAATATACTAGCTGTTGATCTTTTTCAAAACCACCTCTCCAACCTACCGGGGCCGCGGACCGGGGCTTCATGCTACATTGTGGTGCTCGATCCACCCCATGTCCTGGAATGGTCCGCATGCGTGTATCCCAATTCCCCCTGACGACCCTGAAAGAGACCCCGGCGGACGCCGAGATCGTCAGCCACCAGCTCATGCTCCGGGCCGGCTACATCCGCCGCCTGGCCTCCGGCCTGTACAACTGGATGCCCCTGGGGCTGCGGGTACTGCGCCGGGTGGAGGCCATCGTGCGCGAGGAGATGAACCGCGCCGGGGCCCTGGAACTGCTCATGCCGGCGGTGCAGCCGGCGGAGCTGTGGCAGGAGTCGGGGCGCTGGGACCAGTACGGGCCCGAGCTGCTGCGCCTGAAGGACCGCCACGAGCGCGACTTCTGCTTCGGGCCCACCCACGAGGAGGTGATCACCGACCTGGTGCGCCGGGAGATCAATAGCTACCGCCAGTTGCCCCTGAACCTCTACCAGATCCAGACCAAGTTCCGCGACGAGATCCGGCCCCGCTTCGGCGTCATGCGGGCGCGGGAGTTCATCATGAAGGACGCCTACTCCTTCCACGCCGACGCCGAGAGCCTGCAGCACACCTACGAGGCCATGTACACGGCCTATAGCCGCATCTTCCAGCGCTGCGGCCTGGATTTTCGCGCCGTGCAGGCGGACACCGGCGCCATCGGCGGGCAGGCATCCCATGAGTTCCACGTGCTGGCGGATTCCGGCGAGGACGCCATCGCCTTCTCCGATGGCAGCGACTATGCCGCCAACGTGGAACTGGCCGAGGCCCGCCCCGCCACCCAGGAGCGCCCGGCCCCCACCGAGGCCATGCGCATGGTGGACACCCCCGGGGTGCGCACCATCGCCGACCTCACCCGGGACCACGGCCTGCCGGTGGAGAAGACGATCAAGACCCTGGTGGTGGCCGCGGCGGAGGAGATGCACACCCAGCTGGTGGCCCTGGTGGTGCGCGGTGACCACGAGCTCAACCCCCTCAAGGCGGAGAAGCTGCCCCAGGTGGCCGCGCCCCTGCGCATGGCCTCCGAGGCGGAGATCCGCGCCGCCATCGGTGCCGGCCCCGGCTCCCTGGGACCGGTGAACCTGCCCATCCCCTGCGTGGTGGACCGCAGCGTCGCCCTCATGAGCGATTTCACCGCCGGCGCCAACCAGGACGACCGTCACCTGTTCGGCGTCAACTGGGACCGGGACACCCCCCTGCCGCCGGTGGCGGACCTGCGCAACGTGGTGGAGGGGGATCCCAGCCCCGACGGCCAGGGCCGGCTGCGCATCCGCCGCGGCATCGAGGTGGGACACATCTTCCAGCTGGGGGACAAGTACAGCCGCGCCCTGGAGGCCACGGTGCTGGACGAGCAGGGCCGCAGCCAGGTGATCACCATGGGCTGCTACGGCATCGGCGTCTCCCGGGTGGTGGCCGCCGCCATCGAGCAGAACCACGACGACCGGGGCATCGTCTGGCCCGACGCCCTGGCCCCCTTCCAGGTGGCCCTGTGCCCCATCAACGCCCACAAGTCCCAGCGCCTGCGGGAGGCCGCCGATACCCTCTACGAACAACTGTGCGCGGCGGGGCTGGAGGTGCTCTACGACGACCGGGGCGCCCGCCCGGGGGTCATGTTCGCGGACATGGAACTCATCGGCATCCCCCACCGGGTGGTGCTGGGGGAAAAGGGGCTGGACGCCGGCCAGGCGGAATACAAGGGCCGCCGGGACGCAGAGGCCAGCCTGGTCCCCCTGACGGAACTGGTGGACTTCCTGCGCCAGCGCACGGGGGGCTGAGCCCCCCTGCCTCAGTCCGGATCCGCCTCCAGTCGCTGCATGAGGCTGCCGATGGCGCGTTCGAACACCGGGGTGTGCTCGGCGATGCGGGCGCGCCCCGCGCGAAAGGCCGCCGCCAGGGAGGTGGCATCCATCTCCCGCACCTTCAGCCCGCGGGCATCGACGAAGAGATAACGGCCGCTGATGAGGCTCTTCCAGGAGAGCTTCATGCGCACCGGTTGCGCCTCGTCCTCCGCCCGGTGCTCCAGCCAGGTCCCCTCCTCCAGCTCCCGGGCGGTCATGGCGTGCAGGTCCTCCACGCCCCCCTCTGCGGGATCGCTCTCCCCGGGCAGGGTGAACCGGCCCTCGGAGATGCGCCGGTTGATCTCCTCCACCTTGCGGGCCATGAAGCTGCGCCCATCGGCCGGCACGGGCCCGGACGCCACTTGGGGTGCGGACACGGTCCCGCCGCCCGCCTCGGCGGCCTTGTCCGCATCCCCTTCGGGGGGCTCCGACCGCCGCACCAGGCGGGCATGCTCCCGCGCCAGCAGGTCCAGCAGGGCCCGCCGCTCCGCCGCGGGCAGGTCCAGGCGCTGCATCCCCTCCTCGAGCCCCCGGAGCAGGGTGGGCAGGAGATGCCTGAGCTGTTCCCGGGCCTGGGGATCCGGCTTGGGCGCCAGGCTCCAGACCAGCAGCGAGGCCACGTTCAGGGCCTGCTGCCAGTCCTCACCGCCCTGCCCCTCCCGGCGCGCGATGTCCATCAGCAGGTCCCTCCAGGCCCCCTGGAGGAAGGCCTCCACCGGCGGCGGCAGGGGCCGGCCTTCCATCACCCGGGCCACCGCCTCCTCGGCCATCCCCCGGGTAAGCAGGGCCCGATCCCGGTCCTGCACGGCCCGGGTGGTGGAGGCCTCTTCGCGATCCGCCGCCGCCCGGGCCGCCTCCTGCAGCGCCTGAAGGGCCTCCAGGGCCTCGGCAAAGGCGGTGGCATCCCCATCGGAGGCGCTCACCAGCCCCTCCACCAGGTCCTGCAGACGCCCGTCGCCCCCCTCCTCCCACCAGGCCACATCGACCCGGGAGAGGGCGCTGAGGAAGCGGCGCACCGGATGCCGGCGCTGGCTGAAGAAGGACTTGTCCAGCACGGCCACCTTCAGCACCGGGATCTGCAAGCGGCCGATGAGGGCCCGCGCCGGGGCCGGCAGGGTGGGATCGTCGAGGATGAAGTCGAACAGCATGGCGACGATGTCGATGGCCGATTCATCCACGCCGCTCAGGGCCACGGCGCGGCCGCCGCCGGGATCCAGGGCCCCCATCACCGCTCCCTTGAGCTGCGCCCCGGGGATGGGCTCGTCCGCCGCCAGGTGGGAGAGGGCGGCGGCCAGGGCCGGGGCATCGGCCACGGCCCCGCCGGCAGGCGAGCCCTGGCCAAAGGTGCCGCCGGGGACGCCCCCCGCCGCGGCGCCCCCGCCAGGACGGGGCCGGGCCAGACGTTGCAACAGGGCCACCAGATCCCCTTCCCCACCGCCTTCCTCCTCCGGCCCCGGCCCGGTGGAGGACGCGGCAGCCCCCTCCCGGGACGGCCCGCTGGCCCGGGGCGCCGGCCCCTGGCGCAGGTCCGGCAGGATCCCCCGGCCCACGAGATAGGCGTTCACCTCCTCGTACAGGGGCCCCAGCCGCGAGGCCACGTGCTGATCGAAGAGCTTGAGGATCACCAGGCGGATGCGGATCTCCAGATCCAGGGCCCGCAGGGCCTCGCGGAAGGCCTGGCAGAAGGTCTCCGGATCCAGGGGATGCCCCGCCTCGTCCGGGGGCGGACGCTGCAGCACATGGGCCAGGCGGTGCCCGATGCCGTAAAGCGCCGTCTGGTGGGTACGCCGCACCTTGCCCGCCATGCCCTCCACCGCCAGGTTCTCCTCCAGCTCGTCGCTGCCCACCAGGGTGAGCCCCTGGGGCTGCGCCTGGGCGGGATCGGCGGGCCCCGCCTTTCCCGGGGGCAGGAGCAGGGCATCGAAGGTACGGGCCAGCTGCGTGGCGTATTCGCTCTCCACGGTGGAACGCTGCCTTCTGAGGGCCCGCATGGCCTCGAAATAGGCGGTCTGGGTGCGGTTGTCCTCGGCCTTGTCGGCGAGCCGGAAGAGGGCGTCATCCGCCTTGTCCAGCATCTCCTGCAGCAAGGGCTGCACGTGGCCCATGGCCAGGTTGCGACAGTAACCCACCACCTCCCGGGGGGAGGCCGCCCCCCCGGCGCGGGTGGCGGCCCGGAAGGCCACGACGTTGTCTTCAGCCTTGCTGTTCATGGAACCCCCGCAGCGGTGTGGGGAACGGACGGCGTGCCCGCGGGTTGACTTGGGCAGTATATCCTTCATAGTGGCGGCAGACGACCCGCGTGGAGATCCCTTTCCCCGAAGGATCAGAGATCATGAACGCCCCATCCGACCGGCGGCCCGAGATGGACGACCTGCTGGGGGATATCTCCGGCCTGGTGTCGCCCCCGGAGATCCTGGTGCGCCTGCGCCAGGCCCTGGAGGCCCGGGACAGTTCCGCCCACAACCTGGGAAACATCGTCTCCCAGGATCCGAACCTGAGCGCCCAGGTACTGCACCTGGCCAACTCCCCCCTGTACGGGCTCGCCCATCGGGTGGACACCATCTCCCGGGCCGTATCGGTGATCGGCAACCGCGCCCTCTACCACCTGGCCCTGGCGGTGAGCGCCTCACAGGTCTTCTCGCGTCTCCCGGGGGGCACCCTCAACCTGGCCGTGTTCTGGCGGCACAGCGTCTTCACCGCCCTGCTGGCCCGTGTCCTGGCCCAGCGCTGCCGGGTCCTGCACCCGGAACGCCTGTTCGTGGCGGGACTCCTGCACGACGTGGGCAGCCTCGTGCTCCACAGCCAGCGCAGCCACACCCTGCAACGGCCCCTGCAGGAGACCCGCGGGGACGAGGTGCAGCTGCTGGCGGAGGAGCAGGCCCTGCTGGGCTTCGATCACGCGCAGGTGGGAGGGGCACTGCTGGAACTCTGGTCCCTGCCGCCGGTGCTGCAGGAGGCGGTGGCCTGCCACCACCGGCCCATGCAGGCCCGCCGCGCAGGCCTGGAGGCGTCCATCGTGCACCTGGCGGAGGCCCTGAGCAACCGCAGCGACGAGGGCAGCTGCAGCGAGTTCGGCGGCTTTGCCGCCCCGGTGGACCCCGGCGTCTGGGAGGTCCTGGAGATGGAGGAGGAAGACACCGGAACCCTCTGGGGCGAGGTGGCGCCGCAGTTCCTGGAGACGCTGGCGGTGCTCCTGCCCCGGGCCCGGGCCTGAGTTGGGATCAGCGGGTCTCGAACCCCGCAGGCACGTTCCCTTCAAAGGGCTCGCAGTGCACCGCCGTCACCCGCGCCGCCGGCGGCCCTTGCCAGAGCCAGGACTTCAGGGCCTCCAGGGCCCCGGCCTCCCCTTGGGCCACCACCTCCACGTCGCCGTCGGGCAGGTTCATGGCATAGCCGCAAAGGCCCAGCTCCCGGGCCCGGCGCTGGGTGGAGGCGCGGAAATAGACCCCTTGCACCCGGCCGCGGACACGGCAGCGGATCGCGGAAAGGGAGGAATCCTGCGCCTGGGACATGGACGGCTCCTCTTCAGGATCAAGGGACTTACCCCGGCGGGGTGTACCGGGGGAATCAGTCGGCGGCCTCGATGCGGGCCTCGATGGCCGCCCGCTTGGCCTCCAGGGCCTTCTCCCGGGCCGGCCCGTATTCCCCGCTCTCCAGCCGCAGTTGCGCCTCTTCCAGCAGGGCCCGGGAGCGGCGGTAGGCCTCCGCCGCCCGTTCCCGGGCCCCGGCCTGCTCCGCGGCCTGCAGGGCCTGGCGGGCGTCGCTCATCTCCTGCACCGGCGCCGTGGTGGCACAGCCGGCCATCAGCGCCCACAGCAGCAGCGCCACCGCACCATAGGTCCTGCAGCACAGGGGCCCGGGGCGGATGGACCGGAAGGGACGCGGGTCGGGGATCGGGTTCACGTGTGTTTCAAGGTTCCCGGGAGGCGTGATCCGAAGCTAGCATTCGGGGTTAAAACGGTCAAGACGACATGGGCCTACGCCCCGAAGCTGCAGTAATGTATGACATGATGACCGCAACCATCCCCATCCCGGCATGATCCGCGAGGTGTCCGCCATGCCCCAGAGCGAAGTCGAGATCCTGGTCCTGTATTACAGCCGCGGCGGCGCCACCGCGCGCATGGCCCGGCACGTGGCCCGCGGGGTGGAATCGGTGGCGGGGTGCACGGCCCGCCTGCGCACCGTGCCGCCGGTCTCCGCCACCTGCGAGGCGGTGGCCCCGGAGATCCCCGAGGAGGGGCCGCCCTACGCCAGCATGGAGGACCTGCAGGCCTGCCACGGCCTGGCCCTGGGCTCCCCCACCCGCTTTGGCAACATGGCGGCCCCCCTGAAGCACCTGCTGGACCGCACCGGGGACCTCTGGTTCAGCGGCGCGATGACGGGCAAGCCTGCGGCGGTCTTCACCTCCACCGCCACCCAGCACGGCGGCCAGGAATCCACCCTGCTGAGCATGCTGCTGCCCCTGTTGCACCACGGCATGCTGATCCTGGGCCTGCCCTACAGCGAGCCCGCGCTGACACAGACCACCACCGGGGGCACCCCCTACGGGGCCAGCCACGTGGCCGGCCCCCGGGGGGAGAACCCGCTGAGTGAACACGAGCGGGAGCTGTGCCAGGCCCTGGGCCGGCGCCTCGCGCAGACGGCCCAGGGCCTGCAGGGGATGGAGGCGGGGCGGTGAGCCGGGCCGCAGCCACGCGCCTGTTCCGGGCGTTGACCCTGGGGGGGATCCTCGGCCTGCTGGCCCTGATCCTGCTCCAGACCCTGTGGTGGTCGCCGCCGGAACGCCTGCCCCGCTCCCTGGTGCTGGCGGTGCTGACCCTGCCCCTGCTGCCGCCCCTGCGGGGCCTGCTCCACGGTCGGCCGCGTACCCATATCGCCACGGGCCTGCTAACCCTGCCCTATTTCCTCATCGGGTCCTGGCTGGCGGTCACCCCGGAACTGCGGGGCTACGGCCTGCTCATGGCCGGCCTGTCCCTGCTGCTGTTCACCGGCTGCCTGGGCTATGCCCGGCTGGCCCTGCGATCCGACCCATCGGCGACGGATGCGGACGGCCCCACCGGGGGCATCAGTCCAGGAGACGGCGGACAAAGGGTACGGTGATGCGGCGCTTGCTGGCCAGGGAGGCCTCATCCAGGCGGTCCACCACCTGCATGAGGGAGGGCAGATCCCGCCGGTAGTGGCGCAGGAGGTATTCGCACACCTCCCGCGGCAGCTCGAAGCCCCGCCGCCGCGCCCGGGCGGCAAGGACCTCGGGCTTGTGCTCGTCATCCAGTTCCTGCAGATGGATCACCGGCCCCCAGAGCAGGCGCGAGCGCAGGTCCGGCAGGGACAAGGGCAGGGCCCGCGGGGCCGCCCGGGAGGCCAGCAGCAGCCGCACCCCCGCCTCCCGCAGGCGATTGAGGAGGTCGAACAGGGCCCGCTCCAGTTCCGCATCCCGGGGAAACAGGTCCATGTCGTCCAGGGCCATGAGATCCAGGGTCTGCCAGCCCTCCAGGGCCTCGGGACCGCTGCGGGCCACCAGCCCGGCCGGCAGGTAAGCGATGCGCCCGCCGTCCGCCGCCACGAGGTGACAGGCGGCCTCCAGCAGGTGCGTCTTGCCGCAGCCCGCCTCGCCATAGAGATAGATCTGCGTCTCGCCGTCCCCGCGGGCCAGGGCCTGCACCGCCTCCGGCCCCAGGGGCTGATCCCCGGGGTGGAAGCTGTCGAAGCTGGCCCCTTCGCGCAGGGCCACGTCCAGGGTCAGTTGCTGCATCGCACCAGGTCCCCGCGGGCGGGCCCGCCACGGCCCGCGCCGAATGCCGCCGGCCACATCACGAGACGTGCCGCCGGTGGTTGAGGGTCTTGCGGCTCCAGGTGACCACATAGGCCACGCCGCTACTCACGGTGGTCAGGGTCACCAGCGCCAGCATGCCGTCCAGGTAGGACTGCGGCAGGGCGAGCACACCGGCATCGATGATGACCGACAGCACCAGGGTGATCTGCAGGAAGGTGTTCAACTTGCTGATGCCCAGGGGCTGCATCTCCAGGGAACGGGTGACGGCGCGAAAGGCCGCGGCTCCGCCGATGATCACCAGATCCCGCGCCAGCACCAGGGCCACCAGCCACCAGGGGAGCAGGCCGGTGTAGGCCACCGTCGTGTAGGCCCCCACCACCAGCACCTTGTCCGCCAGGGGATCCAGATACCCCCCGAGGCGGGTATACCAGCCATAGCGGCGCACCAGCCAGCCGTCCAGGGCATCGCTGGCACCGGCCACCACCACCAGCAGCAGCACGAGGCCGTACTCCCGCTGCACCAGGGCCCAGATGATGGGCCCGGTGAGGAGGATGCGCAGCAGCGTGATGAGATTGGGGATCTGACGGGCCGTCACTGCAGCAACCTGAAGGCCGGCACGGACGCTGGACCGTCCGTGGTCTCTGCGGAGGGGATCACGGCCAGGAAGGGATCCCTGCGCACCGCCCGCTCCAGTTCGGCGCGATCCCCCCGCAGCCGCAACCGGAAGCGCACCTGCTCCGGGGCCAGATGGCCGGGGATCACCTCCCGCACCGGATCCAGGCGGGCCAGGCGATCACGGGCACGCAGGAAGGCGGCGTGATCCGCCACATCCATCACCGTCACCTCCAGGATACCCGGTCCGCCATCGCCCCCACGGGCGAGCTCCTGGCCCCGCAGGGTATCTGCGGCCCAGTGCGCCCCCTGCTCCAGGACCTCATCCCGCTGCCGGGCCTGGAAATCGCGCTCCCCCAGCGAGGCCCCCCGCAGGCTCAGGCGGAAACGCCCCTGCCAGCCCTCCCCCTGCGCATGGAGGTGTGCCACCAGCATGCCGTCGGCGGCATAACGATCCGCCGCCTCCCGCAGGGAGCCGGTGAAACCGCCCACCACATGGGCCGGGCTCACCCGCCGCCAGTCCTCCGGATCCATGAGCGGGAAGATCAGCGGCAACCCCCGGGCCCGGGCCACGGCGGCCAGCTGACGGCGCACATCCCCCGAATCGTCCTCGGCCACCAGCTGCCGGTTCACCCCATCCTGGACCACCATCCACACCATCAGGCTGGGGCGTTGCGTATCCCAGAGCGCCCAACCCGCCTCCCGGGCAAGGCCCTCCAGGGCCTCCCGGTCGAAGCGTACCCAGAGCCGCGGCCCTTCTTCGGAGCCCTCCTCGTAGCGATAGGCCTGAACATGCGCACCCGGGGAGGACTTCAGGGTCTCCCATGGGGGTGTCTCGGACAGGGAGCGGCGCCCGGTCAGCCGCACCAGCGCCCGTTCCAGGGCCCGGGTGAAGGCCTCCTCCCGGGCCTCGGGCGACTTGTCTTCCACCGCCACCCGCACCTCCTCCAGGACCGGGGCCGCCAGCGCACACGGCGCCAGCACCGCCACGACGACGGCAAGGATCAGGCCCGGAAGGAGGGCGCTGCGGCGGGCTGCGGCGAAGGTCATGGCCATGGGACTGGGACTGCGCACATCGGGCCCGTTAAAATAGCATATCGCCGGCACGGTCGCTTCGGTTTACAGCCATCCGACCCACGGCTAACATCACCGCCCCGTCGGGCTGCGGCCCCGCCGGCCCCAATCGCCCACGCCGAGGATAACCCCCATGGTCCGAAAAGCCCCTCCCCCCGTCCACGGGATCCGTTACGAAGATGCCGGGGTCAGCATCGACGCGGGCAACCTCCTGGTGGAACGGATCGGGCCCCATGCCCGGCGCACGCGGCGCCCCGGCGTGCTCACCGGCCTGGGCAGCTTCGGCGCCCTGTTCGAGCTCCCCGTGGCCGACTATCGCGAACCGGTGCTGGTCTCGGGCACCGACGGGGTCGGCACCAAGCTGAAGCTGGCCCATCGGCTGGGCCGCCACGACACCATCGGCATCGACCTGGTGGGCATGTGCGTGAACGACATCGTCGTCCAGGGGGCGGAGCCGCTGTTCTTCCTGGATTATTACGCCACCGGCGCCCTGGAGGTGGACACCGCCGAGGAGGTGGTCAAGGGCATTGCCGACGGCTGTACCCTGGCGGGCTGTGCCCTGGTGGGGGGGGAGACGGCGGAGATGCCCGGCATGTACGCCGCCGGGGAATACGACCTGGCCGGCTTCGCCGTGGGCATCGTGGAGAAATCCCGCATCCTGGACGGCAGCCGCGTCGCCCCCGGCGACGTCCTCCTGGGCCTGGCCTCGTCCGGCCCCCATTCCAACGGCTACTCCCTGATCCGGCGCCTGCTGGAACTCACCGAGGCGGACCTGGATCTGCCCTGTGGCGAGACCACCCTGGGGGACGCCCTGATGGCCCCCACGCGCATCTACGTCAAGCCCCTGCTGGAACTGCTGAAGAACCAGCCCGTGCATGCCCTGGCCCATATCACCGGCGGCGGCCTTCTGGAGAACCTGCCCCGGGTCCTGCCCGAGGCCACGCGGGCCTGCATCGACCCCGGCGCCTGGCCGCGGCCCCCGGTCTTCGGCTGGCTGCAGCAGGCGGGCGGCATCGAGGAACGGGAGATGCTGCGCACCTTCAACTGCGGCATCGGCATGGTGGTGATCCTCCCGGAGGAGGCGGCGGAGGCGGCACGGGCCCAACTGGAAGCCCAGGACGTGGCCTGCTTCCCCATCGGCCGCATCACCGGCGCCGAGGGGGAACCCCGGGTGGAATGGGGGTGCTGATGGCCGAGAACGCCCTGCCCGGCATCGTCGTTCTCATCTCCGGCTCGGGCACCAACCTGCAGGCCCTCATCGACGCCACCGCCCGCGGGGAGATCCCCGGGCGCATCCGCGGCGTGATCAGCAACCGCCCCGGCGTGGCCGGGCTGGAACGGGCCGCCCGGGCGGGCATCCCCACCGCGGTGGTCGACCACCGGGCGTTCTCCGGGCGCGAGGACTTCGACCGGGCCCTCATGGCCCGCATCGACGCCCACGATCCGGCCCTGGTGGTGCTGGCGGGCTTCATGCGGGTGCTCACCCCCGGCTTCGTCCAGCACTACACGGGCCGCCTGATCAACATCCACCCCTCCCTGCTCCCGGATTTTCGCGGACTGCATACCCATGAACGCGCCCTGGAAGCGGGTGTCGAAACCCACGGCTGCAGCATCCATTTCGTCAACGGCGAACTGGACGGCGGCCCCGTCATCGCCCAGGCCCGCGTGCCGGTGATGGCGGACGACAACCCCGAGTCCCTGGCCGCCCGCGTGCAGCACCAGGAGCACCGCCTCTATCCCCGGGTGGTGCGCTGGTTCTGCCAGGGGCGGCTGCGGCTGGCAGACGACGGACAGGTGCACTTCGATGAAAACCCCCTGCAGGTCCCCCTCCAGGTGGACGGCGATGACCCGCCGGCCTAGACCCCACCGCCGCGGCCCGTTGTGGCCCTCCTGGCTGCTGGCGTTGCTCCTGCTGCCGGGGCTGGCGGCGGCCATGCCCTACGTCCCCCCCTCCTACACCGCGGAATACCAGGCCAGCAAGATGGGCCTCTCCGTGCTGGCCCGCATCACCCTGAGCCGCGAGGGGGAATACCTGCGCTACCGGGCCCAACTGCGCCCCACTGGAGTCCTCTCCTGGGTGCTCAGCGACGAGATCATCGAACAGAGCATCTTTCGCATCACCCCCGCCGGGCTGCAGAGCCTGGAATACCTCTACCGGCACATGAGCGACGACCGCAAGCGCCTCACCGAGAGCCGCTTCGACTGGGAGCGGGGAGAGGTGCGGGGCACACGCAACGGCCGCAGCTTCTCCCTGGAGATCCCCCCCCATGCCGTGGACCGCTTCACCCTGCAGCTGTCCATGATCCAGGCCCTGGTGGAGGGAAAGGACCGCTTCAGCCGCACCATCGTGGACAAGGACCGCATCACCACCTATCACTTCCAGGTGGGTGCGGCGCAACGCATCGACACCCCCGTGGGCCGGGTGGAGGCCATCCCGGTGATCCGCCACATCGAGGACCGGGACACCACCGTCAGCACCTGGTTCGCGCCGCGGCTCAACTACCTGCCGGTACGGCTGGAGCAGATGCAGGGGGATGAGCGGCTGGTGCTGAACCTGCGCGCCCTGGAATGGCACGACACGGAGGAGTGACCCCGCCCGCGCACCGGGACAAGGCCAAGGAGGCTCCATGACCCAACGCTATGACCTGGCGGTGATCGGTTCCGGCCCCGGCGGCTACCGGGCGGCGGTGCGGGCCGCCCTGCGGGGCCTTTCGGTGGCCCTGGTGGAACGGGGGGACTGGGGGGGATGCTGCCTGAACCGGGGCTGCGTGCCCAAAAAGGACTGGCACCACACGGCCCGCCTGCTGACGGCACAGGACCGGTTCGCTGATCGCGGCCTGCGGGGGCGCCTGGAACCGGACCTGGAGGCGGCCTGGCGGCACCAGCACGCCGTGGTGCAGCGGGTGCGGGAGAGCTACCAAAACTACCTGCGGCAGCTGAAGGTGACGGCCATGGAGGGCCATGCCCGCTTCACCGGCCCCCATACCCTGGCGGTGACGGGGGGCGCGGCAGGCCCCTGTACCCTGGAGGCACACCACATCCTCATCGCCACCGGGGGGGAGCCCCATGTGCCCGCCCCCTTCCACCCGCTGCCGGGCCGGGTGCTCACCACCGACCTGCTGTTCGAGCAGCCGCCGCCCCCCGGACGCCGGGTGGCGGTGATCGGCAGCGGCGTGGTGGCCACGGAGATGGCCTTCATCCTGGCCGCCCTGGGGCGGGAGGTGGTGTGGCTCGCCCGCTCCCCCATGCTGCGCCGCCAGGGTTTCAGCCGCCCGGCCCGGAAGGCCCTGGAGGAGGCCCTGGGGGCCACCGGGGTCCGCCTGCACAGCGGCCGGCGCTTCGAATCCGTGGACACCGCAGGGGACGGCGTCACCCTCACCCTGGACGGGGACGAACGCATCACCGTGGACTGGGTCTGCCTGGGCACGGGGCGCCGCCCCCATACGGCGGGGCTGGATCTGGAACGGGCCGGGGTGGAGACCGATGCCGCGGGCTTCGTGCGCCGCGAGGGGCTGCGCACCGGCGCGGGGCACATCCTCGCCATCGGCGATGTGGCCAACCCCTGGATGACGGCCAACCACGCCCTGGCGGAGGCCGGCGCGGCGGTGGACCGGATCCTGGACGGGGGAACCCATGCCCCGGACCCGCTGCAGGTGCCGGTGGTGGTCTACAGCGCCCTGGAACTGGCCCGGCTGGGGCTGGACGAGGACGCGGCGGAGGATGCGGGCCTGGAGCCCGCCGTGGGCTTTGCCGCCTTCGCCACCTCCCCCTGCGCCCTGGGCCAGGACGAACCCCGGGGGTTCGTGCGCCTGGTGGGGGACCTGGACCGCGGCACCCTGCTGGGGGGGGAGATCGTCGGTGCCCAGGCGGGGGAACTGATCCACCTGCTCTCCCTGGCCCCGGATGCGGACACGGCCCTGGCCTGGATCGCCCGCGGGCGCTACAACCATCCGGCCCGGGCCGAGGAGGTGCTCAACGCCGCCGAGACCCTGGGGGCGAAATGGGGCCTGGGGCAGGCGGTCTGGGGCTCACTCCCCGGCGACGGTGAGGCCGTCGATGAGCAGTGACCCGGTGCGGATATTGCCCCGCCGGTCCACGTCCCGGCCCACGGCCCGCAGGTTCATGAACATGTCCCGGAGATTGCCGGCCACGGTGATCTCCTCCACGGGATGGCGGATCTCGCCCCCCTCCACCCAGAAGCCGGCGGCGCCGCGGGAGTAATCCCCGGTGACGGTGTTCACGCCGTGGCCGATGAGCTCCGTCACCAGGAGCCCCGTGCCCATCTCCCGCAGCAGCCCCTCCAGGTCCTGCTCGCCGGCGTCGATGGTGACGTTGTGCACCCCGCCGGCGTTGCCGGTGGTCTCCATGCCCAGACGGCGGGCGGAGTAGCTGTCCAGCAGATAGCCGGACAGATGCCCCTCGGTGACCAGGTCCCGGGGACGGGTGGCCACCCCCTCGTGGTCGAAGGGGGCGCTGCCCAGGGCCCGGGGCAGGTGCGGCTGCTCGTGGATGTGGACGAACTCCGGGAACACCGGACGGCCCAGGTGATCCAGCAGGAAAGAGGCCTTGCGGTAGAGGGCGCCGCCGCGGATGGCCCCCAGGAAGTGGCCGATCACCGAGCGGGCCACGTCCGGGGCGTAGACCACCGGGCAGCGCCGGGTGGACAGGCGCCGCCCCCCCAGACGCCGCAGGGCCCGGTCCGCCGCGCGCACGCCCACGGCGGCGGCGTCTTCCAGGTCCCCGGCGTGGCGGGCCACGGTGTACCAGTGGTCCCGCTGCATGCCCCCCGCCCCCTCCGAGGCCAGCACCGAGCAGCTCAGG
Organism: Ectothiorhodospira mobilis; assembly: GCF_900114895.1. Classification (GTDB taxonomy): domain Bacteria; phylum Pseudomonadota; class Gammaproteobacteria; order Ectothiorhodospirales; family Ectothiorhodospiraceae; genus Ectothiorhodospira; species Ectothiorhodospira mobilis_A. Next base: position 26,046 of record NZ_FOUO01000012.1, on the reverse strand, counting down.
CCATGGCGGGTGGTGACGTAGCCGCCGAGGAAGCCGTGGGTGTTGCCGTAGACCGAGGCGCCGCGGAAGCTGTCCAGGCTCGCCCCCTCGGAGTTGACGATGCGGGCATCCCGCTCCCGGGCGGCGGCCTCGCAGATGCGGGCCCGTTCGATGGCCTCGTCGGCGCTCACCCCCCAGGGGTGATCCAGGTCCAGATCCGGCCAGTCCCGGGCCATGAGATGGGCATCCGCCAGCCCGGCGCAGGGGTCCTCGGTGGTGAAGCGGGCGATGCGGGAGGCGGCCCGCGCCGCCTCCCGCAGGGATTCGGGACGCAGGTCGGAGGTGCTGGCGGCGCCCTTGCACTGGCCCATATAGACCGTCACCGCCACCCCCTGGTCGCGGTGGTACTCCAGGGTCTCCACCTCCCCCAGGCGCACGTTCACCGAGAGCCCGCTGTCCCGGCTGGCGGCGGCCTCCGCCGCCGTGGCGCCAGCGCGCCGGGCCTCTTCCAGCACCTGGGCCACCACCGCCTCCAGGGCCTTGGGATCCAGTTCCGGGGATTGTGCTTGCGACATGCTCACTCCTGCTTCACGGGGCCCGCGGGCCCTCCGGGTTCGCTCGGGTTCAGGACTGGGTGCCGCCCACGGTGAGGCCGTCCACCCGCAGGGTGGGCTGGCCCACCCCCACGGGCACGCTCTGCCCCTCCTTGCCGCAGGTGCCCACGCCGGTGTCCAGGGCCAGGTCATTGCCCACCATGGAGACCCGGGTGAGCACGTCGGGGCCGTTGCCGATGAGGGTGGCCCCCTTCACCGGCCGGGTCACCCGTCCGCCCTCGATGAGATAGGCCTCGGAGGCGGAGAAGACGAACTTGCCCGAGGTGATGTCCACCTGGCCGCCGCCGAAGTTGACGGCGTACAGCCCCTTGTCCACCGAGGCGAGGATCTCGCCGGGATCGTGGGGCCCGGCCAGCATGTAGGTGTTGGTCATGCGCGGCATGGGCAGATGCGCATAGGACTCGCGCCGGCCGTTGCCGGTGAGGGGCATCCCGGTGAGACGGGCGTTGAGCCGGTCCTGCATGTAGCCCCGCAGCACCCCGTCCTCGATGAGCACGGTGTGGTTGGTGGGGGTGCCCTCGTCGTCCACGTTGAGGGAGCCGCGGCGCCCTTCCAGGGTGCCATCGTCCACCACCGTGACGCCGGGGGCCGCCACCCGCTCCCCGATGCGGCCGCTGAAGGCGGAGGTGCCCTTGCGGTTGAAGTCCCCCTCCAGGCCATGGCCCACCGCCTCGTGCAGCAGGACCCCGGGCCAGCCGGGGCCCAGCACGACGGTCATGGTGCCCGCCGGGGCATCCACCGCCTCCAGGTTCACCAGGGCCTGGCGGACCGCCTCCCGGGCATAGCCCAGGCCGCGCTCCCGGTCCAGGAAGAAGTCATAGCCGGAGCGGCCGCCGCCGCCGGCGGAGCCCTGCTCCCGGCGGCCGTGGCCGTCCTCGGCGATGACATGGACATTGAGCCGCACCAGGGGGCGGACATCGGCGGCCAGGGTGCCATCGGTCTGGAGCACCATCACCACCTCATGGGTCCCGGCCAGGCTCACGATCACCTGGCTCACCCGGGGGTCCTGACGCCGCGCCTCGGCGTCCAGGGACTGCAGCAGGCGGATGCGGGCCTGCTCATCCAGGGTGCCCAGGGGATCCAGGGGGGGATAGAGATCCCGGGGGGTGACCTCACGGCGCACCGCCACCCGGCCGTCCTGCTGCGCGCGGCCGATGGCCCGCGCCGCCCCGGCCGCCTCCATCAGGGCCGCCATGCCGATGTCATCGGAATAGGCAAAGCCGGTCTTGTCCCCGCTCAGGGCGCGCACGCCCACGCCCCGTTCGATGCTGTAGCCCCCCTCCTTGACGATGCCGTCCTCCAGCACCCAGGACTCCTGATGGGCGGCCTGGAAATAGAGATCGCCGCCGTCCAGGCCCGGGGCGCACAGCACCGCGAGGACGCGGTCCAGGTCCCCATCGGTGAGGCCGGCGGGTTGCAGCAGGTGCTTGCGGGCGGTGTCCAGTGCTTGGGTCATGCAGGGGCCCTTCCGGTTCCGGGGTCCGCAGGGACCCCGCTGGTCTCGGGAATGATGTGCATGGAGACAGTGTTGGGTCGCGGCGGTGCCGAATCAAGCCCGCGAAAACCGGGGTTTTCGCGGCAGGGGCCGGCCCGCCGGGCCCTCAGGCCAGATCGCAGGACAGCCTGCGGTGGGCGATGGAGGGGAAACTGCGGCGGATGAGCCGCTGGCGCTCCGGGTCCAGGGTCCCCAGGGCCATGCCCGCCCCCCGGGGCAGGCGGTCCACCACGTTGCCCCAGGGGTCCACGATCATGCTGTCGCCGTGGGTCTCGCGGCCGTTCACATGGAACCCCCCCTGGGCGGCGGCGATGACGTAGACCTGGTTCTCGATGGCCCGGGCCCGCACCAGGGGTTCCCAGTGGGCACGGCCGGTGACGGCGGTGAAGGCGGCGGGCAGGGCGATGATCTCGGCCCCCCGGTCCAGGAGTCCGCGGAAGAGTTCGGGGAAGCGCAGGTCGTAGCACACCGCCAGACCCAGGACACCGAAGGGGGTGTCCAGGGTCACCAGGTGGTCGCCGCTCATGATGGTCTGGGACTCTTCATAGTGTTCCTCGCTGTCCGGCAGGCGCACATCGAAGAGGTGGATCTTGTCATAGCGGGCGCGGCGCTGGCCCTGGTCGTCGTAGACCAGGCAGCCGGCGAAGATCTTGCCGGCGTCGGGACAGGCCAGGGGGACCGTGCCCCCCACCAGCCAGATGCCGTGGCGGCGGGCCTGCTGGGCGAGGAAGTCCTGGATGGGGCCCTCGCCGTCGGTCTCCCGCAGGGCCACCTTGTCCTTCTCGTGCATGCCCATGAGGGCGAAATTCTCCGGCAGCACCACCAGGCCCGCGCCGGCTTGCGCGGCCTCGGCGATGAGGCGTCCGGTCTCCTGGAGATTGGCGCTCAGGTTGGTGCCCGAGGCCATCTGGATGGCAGCGGCTCGTGTCACGTTGAATCCCTTGGAGATGGCAGGGAGGGTTGTATTGCGGTGCGCTCGCACGACGCATCCGGGGACGGGACCCCGCGCCGTGCCCCCCGCGGGAGCGGGCGGCCGCCGGTACCGCCGGCCCGGGAGGCGGGGCGCCGCGACGCCGGCGGTGCGGCGCTACTATAGCAACACCGGGGGCTCATTGACGACCACCGTCGGATGGGGTGGCGTCCGCCCCATCGTCATTGCCGGCGCGGGCCACGGCCTCCACCCGGGGATCCCCCCAGGGCCCCGTGACACGGTACTCCACCCGTGCCGCCTCGTCGATGGCCTCCCCCACCCCGGTGACCCGGTCGAAGACGAACACCGCCAGACCCGCCACGGGGCCGCCCAGCAGGGCGCCGGCCAGGGGCAGGGTGCCGCCGACGCTGGGGGTGACCAGGATGCGCTGGTCATAGCTGCGCTGCACCAGGTCGGTGGTGCCCTGGATGCGGATGCGGGCGGCCGGCCCCTGGATGTGCAGGTCCGGGGTGTGCAGCCCCCCGTCCCGCAGGCTGAAATCCCCCTCCATGCGGTCATAGGCAAAGCCGCGCCGCACCAGATCGCGAAAATCCAGGTTCAGCCGCCGCGGCAACAGCTCCAGACTGAACAACCCCAGCAGACGTCCCGCCCCGGGCTCCACTTCAGCCAGCTGACCATCCCGCAGGCGCACCACGGCACTGCCCCGCATTTCCGCCACGTCCCACCGCCAGGGAGGACCGGGCCAGGACAGCTCGGCGCCCATGCGCCCCTGCCCCCCCTGGAAGGGATGCTGCAGACCCAGGGCATCCAGCCCCCGTCCCAGATCCCCGGCGGTGAGTTCCGCCTCCAGGGTGGTGCGTGGACCCGCCCCCGCCGTCTGCCGCCAGTCCCCTTGCAGCGCCAGTTGCAGATCGCCGCCGGGCGTGCGCCCCTGGGCCCGCAGGATCTCCACCCCCCCGGGGACCGGCTGGGTGGACAACACCGCGTCCTCCAGGGTCCGGCCCTTCCAGGTGAGGCGGTCGCTCTGCAGGCGCAGCGGCGGCAGCCCCCCGGGATCCGGCCGCCCGCCCGCGGCGATGGCCCCCGGGGCGCCGAGGGCGTCCAGGTCCAGATGGTCCAGGTCCGCCACCAAGGGATCCATGGAGGCCTGCGCGGAGGGGATGCGGATCCAGCCGACCGCGGCGGGGGCGTCCAGGTGGAGGCCCCAACCACCGGCGTCCCGGTGGCCCTGCAGGGCGGCCTCCTCCAACCGCAGCCGGCCCCAGGTGAGTGCCTCTGCCGACAGGTCCAGGGCCAGCGCCGGGGGCTCCCCCATACCCGTGCGGCCCAGCCCGGCCACCAGATCCCGCCATGCCCCCAGGTCCAGGGGCCCGGTACGGCCCGTCACGGCAAGCCCCTCCGCAGGCAAGTCCGGCTCACCGCCGCCAAGGCACAGGGCCCCGCGCCCGGCACCCGACAGGAGCCCCGGGGTGAACACCCCCTCCACCCCTCCCGCCAGGGAGAGGCGGGCCGGCCCCCAGGTATCCCCCATCAGGGGCGCGCGCACCTGCAGCGGACGGGCCATGCCTCCGGGTTTGTCCAGGGGGGCGGGGAGATCCGAGACCAGCCCCGCCAGGTCGCTCTCCAGCTCCAGTTGCATCGCCCCTGGGTCCTCGGGGGCGTGCAGGCGGGCCCGCCAGGCCACGGTCCCCCCAAGGCGCCGGCGCAGGGCCTCCGGCGCCGGTTCCAGGAGGTCGGACACGGCCTGGGCCCCGCGGGCCTCCACGGTCAGTCCCGCATTGGGGCCGCGCCGGGCGTCCAGGGTCAGGGGGATCCCCTGCAGTCGTGCCGTGACCCCTTGGGCCGCCAGGGTCTCCCGGGTGAAGGCCACGTTCCCGTCCACCGCCTTCAGGGTCCAGCCCCGCCCGCCATGGACGAAGCGCCCCCCCGTCAGGGCCAGCCGCCCCGCCACCCGGGTGCGGCCCTCCCCCAGCAGGGGGATGTCCAGGTCCAGGTCCAGCGCCCCCTCCCCGGCCTCGGCGCGCACGGGGGGCAGCCAGTCGCCGGCCCGTGCCGCGAGGGGGCTGGCGCGCACCAGGCCCAGGTATTCCCGCAAGCCCCCACGGGCCTTGCCCCGCACCTGCAGGCGCGGCCTCCCCAGGTCCGGGATCTCGCCCCGGGCCTGCTGGATCCCCAACCCCGCCATACGGCCCTCGCGCACCTCCACCTCCATGGCCTGCCCATGGAAGGCCAGGCGTGCCGACAGGTCCTCCATGGGGGGCCAGTCGCTGTGGTAGGCCAGGCGCACGTCGTCCAATTCCGCCGCCAGCTGGAACACCCCCTCACCCTCGCGGAAGGGGAAATCCCCCGGGGCACCGCGAAACACCATGCCGCCGCTGCGGATCCGCCCTGCCTCCAGGGCCCGCTGCAGCCAGCGGCGCAACTGCGGCGGAACCCCACGGGGCAGATAGGCGGGGACGGCGCGGACATCGCCATCCCGAAACTCCACGGCCAGGTCCAGTTGGGGCCGCTGCCCCAGGAGCACCCGCCCGCGGGCGTCCACGGCGAGATCCGCGTTGCGCACCATCAGGCGTCGGCTCTCCAGCACCCCGCCACCGGGACCGGGGATCCAGTCCAGGACCCCTTCCAGGGCCTCCACCGGAACGGGGCGTTCCCACAGCCCCGGGAGTTCCAGGCGGGCGTCCCGGGCCTCGACCCAGATGCGCCCGCCCTCGGCGGACAGGTCAAAGCCCCCGTCCAGACCGGACACCCCCGGCAGGCGGCCGTCGGGGGCCAGGCGCACACCCCGGAAACGCCCCTGGGCCCGGCCCGACGGGAGGCCCTCGCCGCGGCGCGCAAGATCCAGTTGCACCCCGCTCAGGACCCCGCCCGGACGCAGCCGGGCCAGGCGCTCCCGCCACGTCCCCGGGAACAGGGTCTGCCCCGCCAGCAGCGGCGCCACGTCGTCCAGGCGCAGGTGATCGATGCGCGCCTGCAGGCGCTCCCCCTGGGGTCCTTGGGTCCAGGTCAGATCGAAGCCGCTCCCCGGCGGCCAGCCCACCCCCTCGCGGCGCAGGTCCAGGTCCTCCCCGCGCAGGGTCCAGCCCCGGGCGGTACGGTTCCACAGCAGGTGGCCCTGCAGATCCAGCGGGGGGCCCGATCCGGCGGCGGGTTGCAGCTGCGCGGCGCCGAGACGGGTCTGGATGCGCACCAGACGGCCCCGCTCCCAGCGCAGCCACAGGCTCGCGTCCAGGATCCCGGCCTCCACCCCCAGGCGCGACCGGGTCGCCTGGGGCAGACCCGCCAGGCGCAGACCCCGGGCGTGCAGATAGCCGCGCCCGTCCCACTGAGTCCCGTCCTCGTGGTGCAGGTCCATGGACACCCGCAGGGCCTGTCCCAGCCGGCGGGGCAGGGAGACCTCCCCCGCCAGGCGCAGCCGGTCGGCCTCCAGCGCCACCCACAGGTTCAGGGCCTCGAAACGGTCGTCGATGTCCAGCAGGCGGTCCTCCCAGCGCAGGCGGCTGTCCTCCAGGAGGAAACGATTGCCCGCCAGCAGGGCCAGAAGGTCCGCGTCCGCCCCCACTCCCCCCGCGGAGGCGCCCCCGCCGAGCACACGGATGCGCCCCTGCTCATCCCGCAGCACGTGCAGATCCGCGCCCCGCACCCGTACCCGGTCGAATACCGGACGCCCCTGCCACAGGCTGGCGGGCAGGTCCAGGGTCATTTCCACTCGCTCACTGCGCAGCAGGGGGACGCCGCCCCCGGGATCCAGGATGGTCAGGTCATCGACGCGGATGCGCGGGGAGAGGATGCCCCAGCGGGCCTGCAACTGCCCCACGCGCACGGGGCGTTCCAGCAGGCCGGAGAGTTCCGCCTCCAGGGTGGGCGCCAGGCCCTCCACCTGCGGCAGCAGCAGGCGCAGGGACAGGATCAGCGCCGCCAGGGAGAGGACGGCGGCGGCACCGGCACGGGCGAGACGGGATGGGATCTTGCCTGCCAAGGGTCTTCCCCGGCTACGGGGCGCGGTCAGAGCAGGACCACGTCGAACTGCTCCTGGGTGTAGAGGGCCTCCACCTGGAAGCGGATGGGGATGCCGATGAACTCCTGCAACTCGGCCACGCTGGCGGACTCCTCGTCCAGCAGCAGATCCACCACCGGCTGGGCGGCCAGCACCAGCAGTTCACGGGCATCGAACTGGCGGGCCTCGCGCATGATCTCCCGGAACATCTCGTAGCAGACCGTCTCGGCGGACTTGATATAGCCCCGGCCGGCACAGGTGGGACAGGGCTCGCAGAGCTGATGTTCCAGGCTCTCCCGGGTGCGCTTGCGGGTCATCTCCACCAGCCCCAGGGGGGAGACATCACAGATCTGGCTCTTGGCGTGGTCCTTCTCCATGGCCTTCTCCAGGGAGCGCAGCACCTGGCGTTTGTGCTCCTCCTGGGTCATGTCGATGAAGTCCACGATGATGATGCCCCCCAGGTTGCGCAGCCGCAGCTGGCGGGCGATGGCCTGGGCCGCCTCCAGGTTGGTCTTGAAGATGGTCTCCTCCAGGTTGCGATGCCCCACGAAGGCCCCGGTGTTGATGTCGATGGTGGTCATCGCCTCGGTCTGGTCGAAGATCAGGTAGCCGCCGGACTTGAGTTCCACCTTGCGCTCCAGGGCCTTCTGGATCTCGTCCTCCACGTTGTACAGGTCGAAGATGGGGCGCTCCCCGGGGTAGTGCTCGATGCGCTCCAAAAGTTCCGGCACGTACTGGGCGGCGAACTCGCTCACCCGGTTGGCGGTCTCCCGGGAATCCACCCGGATCTTCTCCAGCTCCACCCCCACCATGTCCCGCAGGATGCGCTGGGTCAGGGGCAGGTCGGCGTAGACCTCGGTGCCCGGGGCCATGGTGACGGATTTCTCCTGGATGCTCTGCCAGAGCTTGTTGAGAAAGACCATGTCCTTGCGCAGGGCCTCGGGGGTGGCGGCCTCGGCCGCGGTGCGCACGATGAAGCCGAAGGGGCTCTGGGTCTCCGCCTGCAGGGCCTCCACGTCCGCCTTGAGGCGGGCCCGCTCCACCTCGTCCTCGATGCGCGCGGAGATGCCCACGGAGCGGTTGTCCGGCATGAGCACCAGGTAGCGGGAGGGCACGGTGATGTAGGTGGTGAGCCGGGCCCCCTTGGTGCCCAGGGGGTCCTTGATCACCTGCACCAGGATCTCCTGGCCCTCCCGCAACAGGCGGTGGATGGATTCGGGACGCTCGACCTCCCCGTTGGCCGTCTCCTCCCGTTGCAGGGGGACTACATCGGAGGCATGGAGGAATGCGGCCCGCTCCAGGCCGATATCCACGAAGGCGGCATCCATCCCCGGCAGGACCCGGTTGACCCGGCCCTTGTAGATATTGCCCACCCGCCCCCGCCGACGGGCGCGCTCCATGTTCAGTTCCACCAGCACCCCGTTCTCCACCAGGGCCACGCGGGTCTCCTGGGGGGTGACGTTCATGAGGATCTCAGTACCCATCATCGCTCGACCTCCCGCCGCATGATTCGGAATCCGCCGTGGGCGTACCGCCCCAGACCGGATGGATGCCCCGGTGCGCCAGCAGGCGTCCGGTCTCGAACAGGGGCAGCCCCACCACGCCGCTGTAGCTGCCCTCCAGATGGCGCACGAACAGCCCCCCGCGGCCCTGGATGCCGTAGGCCCCGGCCTTGTCCGCGGGCTCGCCGCTGTCCCAGTAGGCAGCCATGACCCCGGGATCCAGCTCTGCCAGGGTCACCCGGGTGGTGCTGCAGGTCTCGTCCACCCCCGCCGCGTGGGCCAGGGCCACCGCCGTGTAGACCACATGCACCCGCCCCGAGAGGCGCGCCAGCATCTCCAGGGCCTGCTCCCGGTGGGCGGGCTTGCCCAGGATGAGGCCGTCGATGCTCACCACGGTGTCGGCCCCCAGCACCGGCAGCCCCCCGCCGGTGGCCGCCCGGCCGGCGGCGGCCTTGGTGCGGGCCAGGCGCGCGGCGTAGCGGGCCGGGTCCTCCCCCGATCGCGGCGTCTCGTCCACCGCCACCGGGTGCACCCGGTGGGGGATGCCGATCTGATGCAGCAGCTCCCGGCGGCGCGGGGAGGCGGAGGCCAGCAGGATCACGGTCTACCCCCGGTGGTAGGGATGGCCGCGCAGCAGCGACCAGGCCCGGTAGAGTTGTTCCGCCAGGAGGATGCGCACCAGGGGATGGGGGAAGGTGAGGGGCGACAGGGACCAGGTGAGGTCGGCGCGCTCGCGGCAGGCTTGGGACAGGCCGTCGGGGCCGCCCACCAGCAGGCAGACATCGCGTCCGGAGTGCAGCCACTGGTCCAGGCGCGTTGCGAGCCCCTTGGTGTCCCAGGCGCGGCCCGCCTCGTCCAGGGCCACCACCCAGGCGTCCCCGGGGATGGCGGCCAGCAGGTCCTGGCCCTCCCGAGTGCGCAGGCGCTCCAGGTCCGTGTTGCGCCCGCGCCGGGGCGCGGGGATCTCCTTGAGCACCAGTTCGCATTCCGGGGGCATGCGCTGGGCGTATTCCTGGAAACCCTGGTTCACCCAGGCGGGCATGCGGGTGCCGATGGCCAGCAGATGGACGCGCATGGCAGGGGCATCAGCGGCGCAGGCGGCGCAGCGCCGCCTCGGGCGTGTCCTCGTCCGTCTGTGCCGGGGCCCCCGCCTCCTCGTCCCCGGTGCGCCAGAGCTTCTCCAGGTTGTAGAAGCTGCGCACCTCCGGGAGCATGACGTGGACCACCACATCGTTCAGGTCCACCAGGGCCCATTCCCCTTCCCGCTCCCCCTCGGCGCCCAGGGGCGTGATCCCGGCCTCCTTGGCCTTGAGCAGGACATGATCGGCCAGGGACTTGACGTGGCGGTTGGAGGCGCCGGTGGCGATCACCATGGTGTCGGTGACCGTGGTCTTGCCGCGGACATCCAGGACGGCGATGTCCCGCGCCTTCATGTCCTCCAGTGCGTCCACCACGAGTTGGGTGAGTTGTCGATCCTGCATGCCGTTCTCGGTCACTGTACGCCCGTTTTTGCGTCGATGTGGTTGGTCCGCCGGGGTGGCTCACTCGGCCCCCGGGGGGCGGTAGAGTCCGGCGTGTTCGATGTATTCGGCCACCCGCCGGGGCAGGAGGAACTGGGGGCTGCGCCCCCGGGCCACCATGGAGCGGATGGCGGTGGCGGAGATGTCCAGCTGGGTCACCGGCATGAACAGGAGCCGGCCCGCCGGGGCCCGGCGCAGGTGCTCCGGATCGTGGGTGCGCCGGTCCTCCATCCAGTCCCCCAGGTCGTGGGAGGCCGGACTGCCCGGGCGGTGGGAGACGACGATGTGGGCCAGGCCGCCGATCTCCTGCCAGCGATGCCAGGAGGACAGGCCGGCGAAGGCATCCATCCCCAGCATGAGGCACAGCGGCACATCCTGCCCCACCTCGGCGCGCAGGTCCTGCAGGGTGTCCACGGTATAGGACGGCCCCTCGCGGTGCAGCTCCCTCGGATCCATGCGAAAGCCCGGCTGCCCCTCCACGGCCCGCTCCACCATGGCGGCCCGGTGTGCCACCGCCGCCACCGGACGGCGCCGGTGGGGCGGGGTACCGCAGGGGATGAAACGGACCTCGTCCAGACCCAGGTGTTCCTTCACCTCCAGGGCCGGACGCAGATGGCCGAAGTGGATGGGGTCGAAGGTGCCGCCGAGGATGCCGATCATGGGGCGCACCGGGGGGCTTCAACCACGCACATGGCCATCGCCCAGGACGATGAACTTGAGGGTGGTGAGCCCCTCCAGGCCCACGGGGCCGCGGGCATGGAGCTTGTCGGTGCTGATGCCGATCTCCGCCCCCAGGCCGTATTCGAAGCCGTCGGCGAAGCGGGTGGAGGCGTTCACCATGACGGAGCTGGAGTCCACCTCCCGCAAGAAGCGCCGTGCCCGGCCGTAGTCCTCGGTGAGGATGGCGTCGGTGTGGCCGGAGCCGTAGGTGTGGATGTGCTCGATGGCGGCATCCAGATCCGGCACCACGCGGATGGCCAGGATGGGGGCCAGGTACTCGGCACCCCAGTCCGCCTCGGTGGCCTCGGCGATCTCCGGCAGGAAGGCCCGGGTACGGGCGCAACCCCGCAGCTCCACCCCCTTCTCGGCAAAGGCCGGGGCCAGGGCCTTCAGGGCCCGGGGGGCGATCCCCTCCGCCACCAGCAGGGTCTCCAGGGTGTTGCAGGTGCCGTAGCGCTGGGTCTTGGCGTTCACCGTCACCGCCACGGCCTTATCCAGCTGCGCCCGGTCATCGATGTAGACGTGGCACACCCCGTCCAGGTGCTTGATCACCGGGATGCGGGACTCCTCGCTCACCCGGGCGATGAGCCCCTTGCCGCCCCGGGGCACGATGACGTCCACGTAGGTCTGCATGCGCAGCAGGGCCCCCACGGCGGCGCGGTCGGTGGTCCCCACCACCTGCACCGCGTCCGCCGGCAGGCCGGCGCCCTCCAGGCCCTCCCGGATGCACTCCGCCAGCACCCGGTTGGAATGGAAGGCCTCGGAGCCGCCGCGCAGGATGGCCGCGTTGCCGGACTTGAGGCACAGGCCGGCGGCGTCCACGGTGACGTTGGGCCGGGATTCGTAGATGATGCCGACGACCCCCAGGGGCACGCGCATGCGCCCCACCTGGATCCCCGAGGGGCGGTAGTTGAGATCGGAGATGGCCCCCACCGGATCCGGCAGGGCCGCGATCTGCCGCAGCCCCTCGGCCATGGCGGCCAGGCGCTCGGGGGTGAAGGCCAGCCGGTCCAGCAGGGCCTGATCCAGTCCCGCCCGTTCCCCGGCCTCCAGATCCCGGCGGTTTTCCGCCAGCAGGGCCTCGCCGCGCTGCTCGATGCGCTCGGCCATGGTGCGCAGGGCCCGGTCCTTCGCCCCCGTATCCGCGCGGGCGAGGATGCGGGAGGCGGCCCGTGCCCGTTCTCCCATGGACTCCATGGTCTGCTGGATATCGCCGCTCACCGTCTCAGACACCGTTCTCGTCTCACTTGCAGTTTGGCAGATTCCGGCCGGGTTCGTGTTTCAGCAGGCCCGCGAGGGGACCGGCGCCCCGGCCAGGGCGAGGGTCCAGTCTAACAATTCGTCCCAGGGGCTGCCCGTCTCCAGGCCCTTGATGATCCGGTCGGCGCGGGCGCAGCCCGCCAGCAGCCGCGCCAGGGCGGGTTCCGGCAGGCGGCCCAGGGCGGCGCGCACCAGGGGCTGGCGGCGGGGCGGACGCACCGCCCCCAGGAGTTGGCCCATGGGCTCCCCCGCCTGCCCCCGCTCGGCCATGCGGTGCAGGCCGCGGATCTCCCGAGCCAGGGCCCAGAGCACCACGGCGGGCTCCGTCCCCTCGCCCCGCAGCCCCTGAAGGATGCGCACCGCCCGGGGGGCATCCGCCGCCAGGGCGGCATCCACCAGGTCGAAGACCCCGAAGCGGGCGCTGTCGGATACCGCCGCCAGCACCGCCGGGGCATCCAGTTCCCCGGGCCCGGTCAGCAGCAGCAGTTTTTCCATCTCCTGGGCCGCCGCCAGCAGGTTGCCCTCCACCCGGTCGCTGAGCAGGCGCAGGGCCTCGGGGGTGGGGTTGAGGCCGCGCTGGCGCAGGCGCCGGGCCATCCAGGCCTCGGTGGCGGACCGGTCCAGGGGCCAGACCTGCAGCATCACCCCCGCCCCTTCCAGGGCGCGGCACCAGGCGGTCTTGCGGTCCTTCGCCTCCAGGCGGGGGCATTGCACCAGCAATACGGTATCTTCGGGCGGTTGCGCCGCATAGGCCTCCAGGGCCCGCCCCCCCTCGGCACCGGGTTTGCCCGTGGGCAGGCGCAGCTCCAGTATGCGGCGGCTGGCGAACAGGGACAGGCTCTGGGCCGCCTCGCGCAGGCGACCCCAGTCGAAACCCGCATCGGCGCTGAACACCAGCCGCTCGGTATGGCCCCGGGCCCGGGCCGCGGCGCGCACGGCATCCGCCGCCTCCATCATCTGCAGGGGCTCATCCCCCGAGAGCAGGTAGACCGGGGCCAGTCCCTTCTCCAGATGTGCCTCCAGCTGCTCGGGCTTGATCTGCATGGCCGCGGTTCAGCGCGCCGCGTTCTGGAGGCGGATCATCATCAACTGCACGGCGTCCCGCCGCATGGCATCGTAGAGCACCCGTTCCTGTTCTGCCCGGCCCAGCACCCCGGAGGCATCGAAGAGGTAGTCCCGGGTGAGTTCCAGGGTCTGGCGCGGGATGGAGAACTCCGTGTCCTCCCCTTCCACCCGGTAGACGAGGCGCAGGCGCACCTCGTATTCGCTGACGCGGCCGTCCCCGCCCACGGAGAGGGCACGCCGGCCCTGGCGCCGTTCCAGGATCTCCAGGCGCGCATCGGCCTCCTCCGGCGGCACCAGCTCCGCCCCCCGGGCCTCCAGGGCCAGGCGGAGTTCGGTATGCAGCGGGTCCCCGGCGTCGAGTCCGGTGAGGGCCGTGTGGGCCATGGCGGGTGGCAGCACGCCGGACTGCCGCAACTGGAACCCACACCCCGGGAGCAGCGCCAGGGCCGCCAGCCAGGTCCCCAGCACCCCCGCCAGGACCGCGGCCCGGCGGTTCATTTGGCCACCACGTTGACCAGCTTGCCGGGGACGACGATCACCTTGGCGATGGTCTTGCCCTCGGTATGGCGTTGCACGTGTGCATCCGCCAGGGCCGCCGCCTGGATGGCCTCCCGATCGGCGTCACTGGGGACCTGGATGCGGCCGCGCAGCTTGCCGTTCACCTGCACCACGATCTCCTGGGTGGCGCATTCCAGGGCCGCGGTATCCACCTGCGGCCAGGGGCGGTCCACCACGGCGTCGTCGTGTCCCAGCTCCTTCCAGAGGCGGTGGGTGATGTGGGGCACGATGGGGGCCAGCATGAGCACCACCCCCTCCAGGACCTCCTGCACCAGGGCGCGGCCCTGGGGGCTGTCGTCCTCGAAACGGCCCAGGTCGTTCATCAGCTCCATGCAGGCGGCGATGGCGGTGTTGAAGGTGTAGCGCCGCTCCAGATCGTCGCTCACCTTGGCCAGGGTCTGGTGCAGCTTGCGCCGCAGGGCCGCCTGCGCCTCGGTCAGGTGTTCCTTCTTAAGGGCGGGGACCGGGCCGGCGCTGACATGGGCATGCACCTGGCGCCACAGGCGCTTGAGGAAGCGGAAGGCCCCCTCCACACCGGAGTCGGACCACTCCAGGGAGATCTCCGGCGGTGCGGCAAACATCATGAACAGGCGCACGGTGTCGGCGCCGTAGTGCTCGATGAGCGCCTGGGGATCCACGGTATTGCCCTTGGACTTGGACATCTTGGCCCCGTCCTTGAGCACCATCCCCTGGGTGAGCAGCCGGGTGAAGGGCTCGCCACCGGGGACCAGGCCCTCGTCCCGCATGAGTTTGTGGAAGAACCGGGCGTAGAGCAGGTGCAGGATGGCGTGCTCGATGCCGCCCACGTACTGGTCCACCGGCAGCCAATGGCGGCCCCGGGCGTCCACCATGGCGGTGTCGCTGTCCGGGCAGGTGTAGCGGGCGTAGTACCAGGAGGACTCGAAAAAGGTATCGAAGGTATCCGTCTCCCGCCGGGCCGCGCCGCCGCATTTGGGGCAGGTGGTCTCGTAGAACTCGGGCATCTTGTGGAGGGGGGAGCCCTCGCCGTCGAAGGCCACGTCCTCGGGCAGCACCACCGGCAACTGCTCCTCGGGCACCGGCACGGCGCCGCACTGCGGGCAGTGGATGATGGGGATGGGGCAGCCCCAGTAGCGCTGGCGGGAGACGCCCCAGTCCCGCAGGCGGTAGTTGACCCGGCGCTGGCCCAGGCCCCGTTCCTCGAGGAAGGCGGCGATGGCCTCGAAGGCCTGCTGGGAGTCGAGCCCGTCGAAGGGGCCGGAGTGGATCAGCACCCCCTTTTCGGTATAGGCCCCCTGCTCCAGGTCCACGTCGGCCTCCTCGCCCTCGGCGGGACGGATCACCTGGCGGATGGGCAGGCCGTGGGCGCGGGCGAACTCCCAGTCCCGCTGATCGTGGGCCGGCACGGCCATGACCGCCCCGGTGCCGTACTCCATGAGGACGAAATTGGCCACCCACACCGGCACCGGCTCGCCGGTGACGGGGTGCAGGGCCCGCACCCCCGTGTCCACGCCGCGTTTCTCCTGGGTGGCCATGAGGGCCTCGGACACGGCCTCGTGGCGGCACTGCTCGGCAAACCGGGCCACCTGGGGATGGTCCTCGGCCAGCCGGCGGGCCAGGGGATGATCCGCCGCCACCGCCACATAGGTGACCCCCATGAGGGTGTCCGGGCGGGTGGTATAGACGCGCAAAGGATCGTGCCCCTCCACCTGGAAGTCGAACTCCACCCCTTCGGAGCGGCCGATCCAGTTGCGCTGCATGGTGCGCACCTCCTGGGGCCAGCCCTCCAGCTGATCCAGCCCTTCCAGCAGTTCCTGGGCATAGGCGGTGATGCGCACGAACCACTGGGGGATCTCCCGGCGTTCCACCAGGGCCCCGGAACGCCAGCCACGGCCCTCGATCACCTGTTCGTTGGCCAGCACGGTCTGGTCCACCGGGTCCCAGTTCACCACCGCCGTCTTGCGGTAGACCAGCCCCTTCTCTAACAGGCGCAGGAAGAGCCACTGCTCCCAGCGATAGTATTCAGGGGTGCAGGTGGCGATCTCCCGGGACCAGTCATAGGCGAAGCCCAGGCGCTTGAGCTGGCCGCGCATGTAGTCGATGTTCTCGTAGGTCCACTGCGCCGGGGGCACGCCGTGCTTCATGGCGGCGTTCTCCGCCGGCAGGCCAAAGGCATCCCAGCCCATGGGCTGCAGCACCTCGCGCCCGCGCATGCGCTGGTAGCGGGCGATGACATCGCCGATGGTGTAGTTGCGCACATGCCCCATGTGCAGCCGGCCGCTGGGATAGGGGAACATGGACAGGCAGTAGAAGGGCTCGCGCCCCGTGTCCTCGCGGGCACGGAAGCAGACGTTCTCCTGCCACCACTGCTGGGCCTCGGCCTCGATGGTTTCGGGTTGGTAGTGTTCTTGCATGGCGATACCGGCTAAAACGGGGGGTGGACCGGGGCGGGCCCGGGGCCGCGACGGCTCGGAAAAGACCGAAAAGCATACCAGCGCCCGCGCGCAAGGAACAATGTGCCGCCACTGGCGCATGGTCGCGGCGGGGGAGAGTTGGTAGGCTTGGATGGAGACGACAGCGGCGCCTGCCGGGAGCGAGGACCATGGCCGAAGACAAGCACACAGCCCAAGAACACCCGATGCGGGACACCCTGAGCCAGGCCTACGAGCGCATGCTGGAGCGGGTGCGCCACGCCCTGGAGACGGCGGAACCCACCCTGGAGGAGGCCATCCAGCAGGCGGTGCACAAGGCGGTGCACCTGGAAGAGATCACCCGGGAAGAGGCCCACGAGGTGGCGGACTACCTGCGCCGGGACCTGCACGACATGGGGGATTACCTGAGCGCCTCCCGCCGGGACCTGCGCACCTGGCTGCGCATGGACCTGCAGCTCATCGAGGCCCGGCTGCTGGACCTGCTCACTTCGGTGGCGGACCGCACCCGCCTGGAACTGGCGGAGCTGGAGGCCCAGGCCCGGACCGTGGGCCTCTGGCACACCGGCGAGGTGGCCGGCCCCGGGGAGCTCACCTGCACCCAGTGCGGCGAGACCCTGCACTTCACCCGCAGCGGCCGCATCCCCCCCTGCCCCCGCTGCAAGGCCACCACCTTCAAGCGCGCCCGGGACTGAGCCGCCGCCGGCGCCCGGCCAGGGGCAGCAGCACCGCCGCCAGGGCGGCGGTCACCACCACCGGCCCGTCCCCCCAGCGCGCATAGGGGGTGATGCCCGCCCGTGGCTGCACCCGGGCGGTGAGGATATGGGTGGTGAACTGGGGCGAACGGGCCAGCACCTCCCCCCGGTGCCCGATCACCGCCGAGACACCGGTGTTGGTGGCCCGCAACATGGGCCGCCCGGTCTCCACGGCGCGCACCCGGGCGATCTCCAGGTGCTGGTGGGGGGCAATGGAATCCCCGAACCAGGCGTCGTTGGTGACGTTCACCAGCAGCCGCGCCTCGGGCAGGGCGCGGATCGTCTGGGCGCCGAAGGCATCCTCGTAGCAGATGGACGGCCCCAGGGTGATCCCGGCGGCCTCGAGGGTCCAGCCCCCATGGCCCCGGGAGAGGTCCGCCATGGGCAGCTGGATATAGGCATCCAGCCAGGCCAGCAGGCCGCGCAGGGGCAGGTATTCGCCAAAAGGGACCCGCTTGCGCTTGTGGTAGACCGCCGGGTCCTCCCCGCCCACCCGGGCGATGCTGTTGTACATGGCCCCGGTCTCGGGGTCGTAGGTGAACACCCCGATGATCAGGGCACTCCCCTCTTCCTCCAGCCGCCGGGCCAGGGGGTCCAGCAGCGGGGCCTGCAACTGGTCGTAGAAGGCGGGCACCGCCGTCTCCGGCCAGAGGATGAGATCACTGCCGGCGGCCTCCAGGGACAGGCGACGGTAGCGGTCCATGGAAAGCGGCAGCTGCGCCGGGTCGATCTTGTCCTCCTGGGCCACGTTGCCCTGGAGCAGGCTGGCGCTGAGGGTGGGGCCCGTGGGCCGCGTCCACTGCACCTGGCCGAGCCCCGCGCCGGCGGCCCCCAGGAGCAGGACCACGGCCAGTGCCGGCGCCCCCCTGCGACCCTCCACCAGGATCCAGGCCAGGGCCCCGGCCAGGACGGCGGCCACGGCGCTGCCCCCCAACTCCCCCAGCAGCGGCAGGTATCCCGCCAGGGGGGTGTCCAGCTGGGCCGTGCCCAGGCGCAGCCAGGGGAAGCCGGTGAATAGCCAGCCCCGCACCCACTCCAGGAGCACCCACAGGGCCGGCACCAGGCCCATGAGCCACAGGGGCCGGGGCAGGCCGGGCCGCAGCCGGGCGGCCAGCCACCCCAGCAGCGCCGGGAACAGGGCGAGGAAGAGGACGAACCCCGCCGTGATGAGGGCCGCCAGCGGGGCGATGGCGGAGCCGAACAGGTGCAGGCTGTAATAGATCCAGTACACCCCCGCGCCGAAGAACCCGGCGCCGAAGGAATAGCCCCGCAACCCCGCCTGCTTCGGCGAGGCCCCCGCCCACAGGATGAACAGCAGGGCCGGACCGGCCACCGCCAGGGGCCGCCAGCCGAAGGGGGCGAAGGCCAGTACCGTGACCACCCCGGCCAGCAGGGCCCCGAGGGCGGCCAGACGGGTGTGGCGCTCCAGGATTCCGGTCCAGGAGGGGGAGACGGATGGTGTCGGTGTGGGCATGGTCACAGGCGGGGCGTCGGGCCTCAGTCCTCCTGTCCGGCCTCGGGCTCCCGGTAGCTGAACTCCAGGAGATGGACACGCCGGTTGTCGGCCCGCAGCACGCGCACGTGGAAGCGGTCGAAGGTGAGCTCCTCGCCGCGCTTGGGGACGTGCCCGAAGCGGTGCACGATGAAGCCGCCGATGGTGTCGAACTCCTCGTCGCTGTACTGGGTGTTGAAGTAGGCGTTGAACTCCTCGATGGGGGTCAGGGCCTTGACGGTGAAGCGCCCGTTGGCATGACGCAGGATGTGGGTGAGGAAGTCCTCGATATCGTGTTCGTCGTCGATCTCGCCGACGATCTGCTCCAGCACGTCCTCGATGGTCACCAGACCCGCCACGCCGCCGTACTCGTCCACCACGATGGCCATGTGGTTGCGGCTGTTGCGGAACTCCTTGAGCAGCACGTTCAGGCGCTTGCTCTCGGGCACAAACACGGCGGGACGCAGGATGTCCTGCATGTCGAAGACCTCCTCGTCCCCCTCCACGAAGTAGCGCAGCATATCCTTGGCCAGCAGGATGCCCACCACCTCGTCCCGGTCGTCCCCGATCACCGGGAAGCGGGAATGGGCCGATTCCGCCAGCAGGGGGATAAGTTCCGGCAGCTGGGCATCGCGGGTGACCACGTCCATCTGGGCGCGGGGGATCATGATGTCCCGGACCTGCATCTCCGAGACCTGCAGGACCCCCTCCAGCATCCCCTGGGCGTCGGAATCGATCACCTGGCGCTTCTGCGCATTGCGCAGCATCTCCAGGAGTTGGGCGCGATCCCGGGGCTCCGCGGACAGGGAGAAGCCGAAGCGCTCCACCCAGCTGCGGGCCCCGGGAAGACTAGATCGATCGGTGTTCATGATATGGCGTTGTCCATAAGGTTGTGAGGCCGGTCCCGGGTGTGCCGGCCTGGATGTCTGCACGGCCCGGGGGGCCGTGGGTATTCCCGGGGGAGACGCGGGGGCGATGCACCGGTCCTGCCCGGAGCGCCCCACCCGCGCATGGCATCAGGGCTGCGGGATGGTATAGGGGTCCTCGTAGCCCAGTTCCGCCATGAGGGCGGTCTCCAGGGCCTCCATGGCCTGGGCCTCGGTCTCGTTCTGATGATCAAACCCGCGCAGGTGGAGCATGCCGTGGAGGACCATGTGGGCCCAACGGCCCTGCAGGGGGCGATCCGCCTCCCGGGCCTCCCGCGCCACCACCGGTGCGCAGATCACCAGATCCCCCAGGTGATCCACGGGGATCCCCTCCGGCCCCTCGAAGGGGAAGGAGAGCACGTTGGTGGGGTAGGCACGGCCCCGGTAGGCGCCGTTGAGGGCGGCACTCTCCGCCTCGTCCACCACGCGGATGACCACGGAGCCGGTGGCCCCCTGCCGGGCCCGGTCCACCCAGCGGCGGAACGAGGCCGGGGCGGGGATACCGCGGCGGGGCACGGCGTACTGCACGTGGGTCCGCTGCGGCATCAGGCGTTCCCGGTGCCCGCCCCGCTGGCGTCATAGGCCTCGACGATGCGCTGCACCAGGGGATGGCGCACCACATCGGCGGCGGTGAAGAAGGTGAAGCTGACACCCCGTACGTCCTTGAGGATCTCCACCACGTGACGCAGTCCGGACTGGCGCGGGCTGGGCAGGTCCGTCTGGGTCACGTCCCCGTTCACCACGGCGGTGGAGCCGAAGCCGATGCGGGTGAGGAACATCTTCATCTGTTCGGGGGTGGTGTTCTGCGCCTCGTCCAGGATGACGAAGGCGTCGTTCAGGGTGCGTCCGCGCATGTAGGCCAGGGGCGCCACCTCGATGACATTGCGCTCCATGAGCTTGGCCACCTTTTCGAAACCCAGCATCTCGTAGAGGGCATCGTACATGGGGCGCAGGTAGGGATCGATCTTCTGCGCCAGGTCCCCCGGCAGGAACCCCAGGCGTTCGCCGGCCTCCACCGCCGGACGCACCAGCACGAGGCGGCGTACCCGGTCCGTCTCCAGGGCCTCGCAGGCCGCCGCCACCGCCAGATAGGTCTTGCCGGTGCCGGCGGGGCCGACGCCGAAGTTCAGGTCGTGGCTGCGAATGTTGTGCAGGTAGCGGCGCTGGTGGGGCCCCCGGCCGCGGATGACCCCGCGGCGCAGGCGCAGGGCGGGCTCGTCCTCGTCGTCCCGCCCCCTTGGCTCCGGACCCTCCGCCCCCGAACTGCGCAGGTGCAGATGCACCCGCTCCGGGGTCAGGGCCTCGTCCGCCGTGCTGCGGTAGAGATCCCGCAGCAGCTCCGCCCCGGCCTGGGCGGGCCGGGGGTCGCCGATGACGTTGAAACGCCCGCCCCGGTTGTTGATCTCCACACCCAGGCGCTTCTCCAGGAGCCGCAGGTGCTCGTCGAAGGGGCCGCAGAGATTGGCCAGGCGCAGGTTGTCCACGGGTTCGAGGGACAGCTCCACGGTGGTGGGTCGCTGCGCCTCAGTACGGGTTTCGGGGGACAGTTCGGTCAAGGTCGGCTTGGGGTGCTCTTGGGCATGGGGTGAACCGGTCCGGCCCTGCCCTATGAAGGGGAGCCAGACTGCGATTATAGCGCGATCAGCCGCCGTTCGCCGCCCTGGCAGCGGGCTGCAGGCACTCGCCCCGCAGGGAGTGGCTCAGGGCCTCGGTGATGCGCACCGGCAGCATCCGTCCCGCCAGGTCCGGGGTGCCGGGGAAGTTCACCACCCGGTTGTTGTCGGTGCGCCCGGCCATCCAGGCGGGATCGCGGCGGGAGGGTCCGTCCACCAGCACGGTCTCCACGCGCCCCACCATGGCCGTGCTGATGTGCCGCGCCTGACGATCCACCAGGGCCTGCAGGCGCTGCAGACGGGCCTTCTTCTCCTCCAGGGGCGTGGGGTCCTCCATGGCGGCGGCGGGGGTGCCCGGCCGCGGGCTGTAGATGAAGCTGAAGGACTGGTCAAAGCCCACGGACTCGATCAGATCCAGGGTGGCCTGGAAGTCTTCCTCCATCTCCCCGGGGAAGCCGACGATGAAATCGGAGGACAGGGTGATGTCCGGCCGGGCCTCTCGCAGCCGGCGCACTTTGGCGCGGTACTCCAGGGCCGTGTGGCCCCGGCGCATGGCGGCCAGGATGCGGTCGGAACCGCTTTGCACCGGCAGATGCAGGTGCCCCGCCAGTTGCGGCACGTCGGCGAAGGCCTGGATGAGCCGATCGGAGAGCTCCAGGGGATGGGAGGTGGTAAAGCGGATGCGTTCGATACCCTCCACCGCCGCCACGCATTCGATGAGCAGGGCCAGATCCGCCTCGTCCCCATCGTGCATCACGCCGCGGTAGGCGTTGACGTTCTGCCCCAGCAGGGTCACCTCGCGCACCCCCTGGGCCGCCAGCTGGGCCACCTCCACCAGCACGTCGTCGAAGGGGCGGCTGATCTCCTGGCCCCGGGTGTAGGGCACGACACAGTAGGTGCAAAAGCGGCTGCACCCCTCCATGACGGAGACAAAGGCCGTATAGCCCCGGGCATGGGGCTCGGGCAGGCGGTCGAATTTCTCGATCTCCGGGAAGGTGACGTCCACCACGGGCCCCTCCCCCCGGCGCACGGCGGCGATCATCTCCGGGATGCGGTGCAGGGTCTGCGGGCCGAAGACCAGGTCCACGAAGGGGGCGCGGCGACGCAGTGCAACCCCCTCCTGACTGGCCACGCACCCCCCCACGCCGATGATCACCCCCGCACGGGCCGCCTTCAGGGCCCGCCAGCGGCCCAGCAGGGAGAAGACCTTCTCCTGGGCCTTCTCCCGGATGGCGCAGGAATTGAGCAACAGCACGTCCGCAGCGGCGGGATCGTCGGTGATCATGGCCCCTTCGGTGGCCTGCAGGAGATCCGCGAGCCGCCCCGAGTCGTACTCGTTCATCTGGCAGCCCTGGGTCTGGATATGGATGCGCGTCTTCATGGATCCCGATGTCACCCCATGACCGGTCAAAACGGGATGTCGTCGTCGAAATCGGCGGAGGGCCCCTGCGGCGCAGGGGAGGACTGACCGCCGCCGGGGGCGTTACCGGAACCGCGGGACGGGGCGCCGCCCCCCTGCCCCCAGTCGGGACCGCTGTCGTAGTCGGCGCTGCCGCCACCGCTCCCGCCGCGGCCGCCCAGCATCTGCATCTCGCTGGCCACCACCTCGGTGGTGTAGCGGTCCTGGCCATCCTGCCCCTGCCACTTGCGGGTCTGCAGCCGGCCCTCGATATACACCTGGGAACCCTTGCGCAGGTATTCCCCGGCGATCTCCGCCAGGCGGCCGAAGAACACCACGCGGTGCCATTCCGTACGCTCCTGCACGTCCCCCGTCTGCTTGTCCCGCCAACTGTCGGTGGTGGCCAGACGGATGTTGGTGACCGCCGCACCGCTGGGGGCGTACTTCACCTCGGGATCGGCGCCCAGATTACCGATGAGAATGACCTTGTTGATACCTCGTGCCATGGAGATTCCTCGTGCCTTTGGATGCCGTGTGGTGAAGTGCGCCCGGGGTCTGCAAGCCCCGGGGGCCGGGCGGGATTCGCGCGCCGGCATCATGTTACATTAGGCGTTTGTTCGCAATCCGTCACCATCACAACGGTGACGGATTGCGTCGTTCCGGGGCGATTCGCCCCGGGCCATGCCTGCCTCTTGTTGCGTATCCCATCCATGGAACACATCGTCGTCCGCGGTGCCCGCACCCACAACCTGCAGAACGTGGACCTGACCCTGCCCAGGGACCGGCTCATCGTGATCACCGGGGTCTCGGGTTCCGGCAAGTCCTCCCTGGCCTTCGACACCCTCTTCGCGGAGGGGCAACGCCGGTACGTGGAGTCCCTCTCCGCCTATGCCCGCCAGTTCCTGTCCATGATGGAAAAGCCCGACGTGGACCACATCGAGGGGCTCTCCCCAGCCATCTCCATTGAACAGAAAACCACGTCCCACAACCCCCGTTCCACGGTGGGCACCATCACCGAGATCTACGATTACCTGCGGCTGCTGTTCGCCCGCGCCGGCACCCCCCGCTGCCCGGAACACGGCACCACCCTGGAGGCCCAGACGGTGAGCCAGATGGTGGACCAGATCCTGGAACGCCCCGAGGGGGAACGCCTCATGCTCCTGGCGCCGGTGGTGCAGGAACGCAAGGGCGAACACCTGAACACCCTGGAGGGGCTCAGGGCCCAGGGTTTCCTGCGGGCGCGCATCGACGGTGAACTGGTGGAACTGGAGGAGGCGCCGCCCCTGGAGCCCAAACGCAAGCACACCATCGAGGTGGTGGTGGATCGCTTCCGCGTTCGCGAAGACCTGCGGCTGCGCCTGGCGGAATCCCTGGAGACGGCCCTTGCCCTGTCCGACGGCATCGCCCTGGTGCGGGATCTGGATGACCCCGACCAGCCCCCGCTGATCTTCTCCTCCCGGTTCGCGTGCCCCCACTGCGGCTATTCCCTGCAGGAGCTGGAGCCGCGCATGTTCTCCTTCAACAACCCCTCCGGCGCCTGCCCCAGCTGCGACGGCCTGGGGGTGCAGCAGTTCTTCGATCCGCAGCGGGTGGTGGTGCACCCGGAACTGAGCCTGGCGGGAGGGGCGATCCGGGGCTGGGACCGGCGCAATCCCTACTATTTTCAGATGATCCAGTCCCTGGCGGAGCATTACGGCTTCGACCTTGACACCCCCTTTCGCGACCTGCCGGAACGCATCCGGCAGGTGGTGCTCCATGGCAGCGGGGAGGAGCGCATCGCATTCACCTACGCCAATACCCGCGGCCAGCAAAGCCGCAGCAGCCATCCCTTCGAGGGCATCCTGCCCAACCTGCAGCGCCGTTACCGGGAGACGGAATCCCCGGCGGTGCGCGAGGAGCTGGCCAAGTACCTGTCGGTTCATCCCTGCCCCGAATGCGGGGGCACCCGCCTGAACCGGGCCGCCCGCCATGTCTTCATCGCCGACCGGACCCTGCCGCAGATCTCCGCGTTGCCCATCGGCGAGGCCCGGGATTTCTTCGCCGGCCTCTCGCTTCCAGGCCGGCGGGGCCGCATCGCAGAGAAGATCGTCAAGGAGATCCAGGACCGACTGAACTTCCTGGTCAACGTGGGACTGGATTACCTGACCCTGGACCGGTCCGCGGACACCCTCTCGGGTGGCGAGGCCCAGCGCATCCGCCTGGCCTCCCAGATCGGCGCGGGCCTGGTGGGGGTCATGTATATCCTGGATGAGCCCTCCATCGGTCTGCATCAACGGGACAACGACCGCCTGCTCAATACCCTCACCAACCTGCGGGACCTGGGCAACACCGTGGTGGTGGTGGAGCACGACGAGGACGCCATCCGCCGCGCCGATCATGTGGTGGACATGGGCCCCGGCGCCGGCCGCCACGGCGGGCGTGTGGTGGCCCAGGGCACCCCACAGGAGGTGGCCCGGCAGCCGGGGTCCCTCACCGGACAGTACCTTAGCGGTGCCCGCTGCATCCCCGTGCCGTCGCAACGCCATGCCCCGGATCCCGATCGCATGCTGGTGATCCGGGGGGCCAGGGGCAACAACCTGCAGGGGGTGGACATGCACCTGCCCGTGGGCCTGTTCACCTGTGTCACGGGGGTCTCCGGTTCGGGCAAGTCCACTTTGGTCAACGACACCCTCTACCGGGTGGCGGCCCTGCACCTCCACCGCGCAGGAGAGACCCCGGGGCCCCACGACGCCATCGAAGGACTCCACCATATCGACAAGGTGGTGGACATCGACCAGAGCCCCATCGGGCGCACCCCCCGTTCCAATCCCGCCACCTACACCGGTCTGTTCACCCCCATCCGCGAACTCTTCGCCGGTACCCAGGAGGCCCGCTCCCGGGGCTACGCCCCCGGCCGGTTCTCCTTCAACGTGCGCGGCGGGCGCTGTGAGGCCTGCCAGGGGGACGGGGTCATCAAGGTGGAGATGCATTTCCTGCCGGATGTATACGTCCCCTGCGACGTCTGCGGCGGTCAGCGCTACAACCGCGAGACCCTGGAGATCCGCTACAAGGGCAAGAACATCCACGAGGTGCTGGAGATGACCGTGGAGGAGGCCCTGGAATTCTTCGATGCCGTGCCGGCGGTGCGCCGCAAGCTGGAGACCCTCATGGACGTAGGCCTGTCCTACGTGCAACTGGGACAAAACGCCACCACCCTCTCCGGCGGGGAGGCCCAAAGGGTGAAATTGGCCCGGGAATTGTCCAAGCGGGATACGGGGCGCACCCTCTACATCCTGGACGAGCCCACCACCGGTCTGCACTTCGAGGATGTGGACCAACTGCTCAAGGTTCTGCACCGCCTGCGGGACCACGGCAACACCGTTGTGGTGATCGAACACAACCTGGATGTCATCAAGACGGCGGACTGGATCATCGACCTGGGGCCCGAGGGGGGCTCCGGTGGCGGTCGCATCATCGCCACGGGGACGCCGGAGACCCTCGCCCATACAGAGGTTTCCCACACCGGTCGTTTCCTTGCCCCCATGCTTCCCGGGGGCAAGCGGGCCACCTGAGTCCACCGCATCCAGGCCTTGGGTCCCCACCTCGGGAGGCGAGAGGGGACCCAATCCACAGGGTTTGGCCATTGCCCCCTGCCTTGGGGGCGGTGAGTTCAGGGAGATATTGGGGTAAAAAGAAAAACCCCCGGAGGCGAAGCCGTCCGGGGGTTTAGGTATAAGAGCCTGGCAGTGACCTACTTTCGCATGGGGAGGCCCCACACTATCATCGGCGCTGAGTCGTTTCACTTCCGAGTTCGGGATGGGATCGGGTGGTTC
>NZ_FOUO01000008.1 GCF_900114895.1 Ectothiorhodospira mobilis | reverse complement strand
GGCACTGTATTGCTTGCGTTTCCTGCTCATGATCAGATTCTCCTGTCGGAATGATCAGAGCTTAACCCCTGGTCCGAATTTTGGGGTCCACCTCACATCCACTTTGTCTTCGACATCGCCAACAAGCTCCGTGGCCCGTATCGTCCGCCCCAGTACCGCAAGGTGATGCTGCCCATGACGGTGCTGCGCCGTCTGGATTGCGTGCTCGCCCCCACCAAGGAGCAGGTCCTGGAGGAATACGAGAAGCTACAGGCCCGCGGCCTGGAAGGCGATGCCCTGCACAAGGTGCTGGCGCGCAAGGCCAGCAAGGATCGCAACCACCCCCTCTACAACATCAGCCCCTACACCTTCGAGAAGCTGCTGGCGGACCCGGACAACATCGCCACCAATCTCACCAGCTACATCAACGGCTTCTCGGAATCCGCAAGGGTGATCTTCGAGGCCTTCGACTTCGAGTCGGAGATCGAGAAGCTGGACAAGGCCAACCGGCTGTATCTCATCGTCAAGGCCTTCACCGACCCGCGTATCGACCTGCATCCGGACCGGGTCAGCAATCACGACATGGGCTATGTGTTCGAGGAGCTGGTGCGGCGGTTCAATGAGCAGGCCAATGAGGAGGCGGGAGACCACTTCACCCCAAGGGAGGTGATCCGCCTCATGGCGCACCTGCTGTACACCGAAGACGAGGACATCTACACCCCAGGCATCGTGCGCACCATCTATGACCCCACGGCCGGCACCGGGGGCATGCTCTCGGTCTCCGAGGAGTACATCACCCAGCAGAACCCCCAGGCGCATCTGGAACTCTTCGGCCAGGAGTACAACGAGGAATCCTGGGCCATCTGCCGTTCCGACCTGTTGATCAAGGATGAGCCGGTGGACAACATCGCCTTTGGCGACACCCTGGGGGATGGGGAAACGGGGGACGGCCACCCCGAAAAGGACTTCCACTACATGCTGGCCAATCCTCCCTTTGGCGTGGAGTGGAAGCCTCAGGAGGCGTACGTCAAGAAGGAGCACCAGGAGCTGGGCTTCAGCGGGCGTTTCGGTCCCGGGCTGCCGCGCATCAACGACGGCGCCACCCTGTTCCTGCTGCACATGATCCGCAAGATGAAGCCCGCGCCGGAACAGGGTGGGGAGGGCTCCAGGATCGCCATCGTCTTCAACGGCTCGCCCCTGTTCAACGGCGAACCCGGACCCAGCGAGAGCAACATCCGCCGCTGGATCATCGAAAACGACTGGCTGGATGCCATCATCGCCCTGCCGGATCAGCTCTTTTACAACACCGGCATCTACACCTACATCTGGCTGGTGAGCAACCGCAAGCCGGCGCATCGCAAGGGCAAGGTGCAGCTCATCGACGGCACCCGCCACTACCGCAAGATGAAAAAGAGCCTGGGCAACAAGCGCAACGAACTGGGCGAGGACCACATCGAAGAGCTGACCCGCCTGTATGCCGACTTCAAGGATGGCGCCACCTGCCGGGTGGGACTCAATGGAGAGCAGGCCGAGCGCATCTGCTCCAAGGTCTTCGACAACCGCGACTTCGGCTACCTGAAGCTCACCGTGGAGCGCCCCCTGCGCCTCAACTTCCAGGCCAGCGCCGAGCGCATCCAGCGCCTCTGGCAGGAAACCGCCTTCCTCAACCTGGCCAAGAGCAAGAAACGCAAGGACCAGCCCGAGCACGACGCCGAGGTGAAGGCCGGCAAGGCCACGCAAAGGCGCATCCTGGCCATCCTGCAGGGGATGGATGATGGGTCCTACACCGACCGCGCCGTGTTCGAGCCGGTCTTGAAGGCCGCCTTCAAGGACGCCGGAGAGAAGCTGCCCGCCCCCATCAAGAAGGCCATCCTCCATGCCCTGTCCGAGCGCGACCCGCAGGCGGCCATCTGCTGCGACCAGGACGGCAACCCCGAGCCGGATACCGAGCTGCGCGACACCGAGATCGTCCCCCTGCCGGCGGATATTCCCCTGCCGCTGCCCATGGGCTACGACAAGGACGCCGACAACAGCCGGTTGCTGGATCTGGTCCACGACCACTGCCAGGACTACCTGGCCCGCGAGGTGCTGCCCTTCGTCCACGATGCCTGGATCGACCACACCAAGACCCGGGTCGGCTACGAGATCCCCATCAACCGGCATTTCTACGTCTACGAACCACCCCGGCCCCTGGAGGCCATCGAACGGGACATTCAGGAACTGGAGCAGGAGATCCTGGAAATGCTGCACAAGGTGACCCAATGAGCGCCGGAGAACTCATCCTCTACCGCACCGAGGACGGCCGTGCGGAGGTCCATCTCCGCGTGGAGGGCGACACCGCCTGGCTGACCCAGGCGGAGATGGCCGAGCTGTTCGCCACCACCAAGCAGAATGTCAGCCTGCACGTGCGTAACATCCTGAAAGAAGGGGAGTTGTCCGAGGCGTCAGTTGTAAAGGAAAACTTGACAACTGCCGCCGACGGCAAGAACTACCGTGTCAAGTGGTACAGCCTGCCCATGATCCTGGCCGTGGGCTACCGGGTACGCTCCCCCCGGGGCACCCAGTTCCGCCAGTGGGCCACCGCCCACCTGGAGGAGTACCTGGTCAAGGGCTTCGTCATGGACGATGAGCGCCTGAAGGAACCCGGCGGCTGGGACTACTTCGACGAGCTGCTGGCGCGCATCCGCGACATCCGCGCCTCGGAGAAGCGGTTCTACCAGAAGGTGCGCGAGCTTTTCACCCTCTCCAGCGACTACCGGCCCGGCGACCGCGATGCCAACCTGTTCTTCGCCGAGGTGCAGAACAAGCTGCTCTTTGCGGTTACCGGTCACACCGCCGCCGAGATCGTGGTCCAGCGCGCCGATGCCGATTCCCCCAACATGGCGCTTACCCACTGGAAGGGCGATCGGGTGCGCAAGCAGGACGTCACCATCGCCAAGAACTACCTCACCGCCGACGAGATCGACGACCTCAACCGCCTGGTGGTGATGTTCCTGGAACAGGCCGAACTGCGCGCCAAGCAGCGCCAGGACCTGACCCTGGACTACTGGCGCAACAACGTGGACCGGCTGCTGGAATTCAGCGACCGCCCCGTGTTGGAAGGCGCAGGCTCCATCAGCGCCAAGCAGGCGGAGCGGATCGCCCACGAGCGCTACGAGCAGTTCGACGCCCAGCGGCGGCGGGACGAGGCCCTAGAGGCCGATGCCGAGGAGCTGCGGGAGTTGGAAGCGCTGGAAAAGCAGATCGAGCGCAAGGGGAAGGATTCATGATCCAGGAAGCCTCATACATGCGACTCGGGGCAATGGGTCTGTCCCATGCCGTGCCTTGTCCGGAAGGGTGGCAGAACCGCCGGTTACGGTTTCTCACGCGGATCAACAAACCGGTCAGGGTCGATATGCCGCCGGAGACGGAGGTTTCCTTCGTCCCCATGGCGGCTATCGGTGAGAACGGCGGTATCCAGCTCGATCAGGTCAAACCCCTGGACGGAATGGGTGACGGCTATACGCCTTTCGTTGATGGCGACGTGGTGGTGGCCAAGATCACTCCCTGCTTCGAGAACGGCAAGGGCGCGTTCGCGGAAGGGCTGAAGAACGGCATTGCCTTTGGCACAACCGAGCTGCATGTCATTCGCCCGGCCAAAGATATCGACGGGCGCTTTCTGTTTTATCTGAGCATTTCCGAGCTGTTTCGCAAGCTGGGCGAGGGTGCTATGTATGGCGCTGGTGGACAAAAGCGCGTGCCGGAAGTGTACATCAAGGACTTTCAGACACCGCTGCCACCGCTAGACCAACAGCAAAAAATCACCGCCTTCCTCGACCGAAAGACCGCCGAGATCGACACCCTGATCGCCAAGAAGCGCCGCCTGCTGGACCTGCTGGACGAAAAGCGCACCGCCCTGATCACCCGCGCCGTTACCAAGGGCCTGAACCCCGATGCCCCCATGAAAGATAGCGGCATCGAATGGTTGGGGGAGATTCCGGCGCATTGGGAAACGAAAAAAATGAAATTTTTGTTTAAAGGCCGTGGAGGCGGCACGCCGGCTACTCAAAATAAAGAGTATTGGAATGGCGATATACCTTGGGTTTCTCCGAAAGATATGAAACGCCAATTTATATCGGAGACTATTGACTATATTACGGAATTAGCTATAGATGAGACCTCGACGAACATGGTGCCATGTGACTCGGTACTAATCGTAATGCGTTCGGGAATACTTAGGCATACCATGCCTGTTGGTGTTGCATCTAGAGATGTGGCAATTAATCAAGATATTAAAGCCATGATCTCTATTGATAGATTATCCAGCAGGTATCTCTTTTGGTTGATTTTTGCCAAAAAAAAATCTCTTCTCCCGTTATGGTTTAAAATTGGTTGTACGGTTGAAAGCTTAGAAAATCGTTATATTGTAAATGAAGCGCTGCCCGTTCCTCCCGATGATGAACAATCGCAGATTATTTCATTTGCGTTAGAGGTAAGCGAGAACATAAAGAAAATAGAAGAGTCGATAAAAAGTGCTATCTCCAAATTGGAAGAATACCGCTCCGCCCTGATCACCAACGCCGTCACCGGCCAGATCAAGGTGGCCTGAACCGGAGAAGCCCATGCACCAGGAAATCTACTTCGAACAGGCCATGGAGCAGTCGCTGATCGATCACGGCGGCTATGAGCAAGGCGACCCCCAGGGTTTTGACTCGGCCCGGGCGCTCTTTCCCGACGAGGTCATTGCCTTTGTCTCCGCCAGCCAGCCCGAGCGCTGGCAATCGCTGGTGAAGCTGCACGGGGATCAGGCCGGTGAGGTGCTGCTGGGCGCGCTGGTCAAGGAACTGGCCTCCAAGCATGCCCTGCATGTGTTGCGCCACGGCTTCAAGTGCTTCGGCAAGACCTTCCGGTTGGCCTACTTCGCGCCGAATACCGGCATGAACCCGCAGGCCGCCGCGGCCTACGGCCACAATCGCCTGCGGGTGACCCGGCAGCTGCACTTCAGCGAGAGGCATCCGAAGAAATCCCTGGACGTGGTGCTGTCGGTGAACGGCCTGCCGGTGGTCACCCTGGAACTGAAGAACCCCATGACCGGGCAGACGGTGGACGACGCCATCCGCCAGTACAAGAACGACCGCGACCCGGCCGAGCCCATCTTCCGCTTCAAGGAGCGGGCCCTGGTGCATTTCGCCGTGGACCCGGACCAGGCCTTCATGGCCACGCGGTTAAACGGCAGCAAGACGGTCTTCCTGCCCTTCAACCGTGGCCACAATCATGGTGCCGGTAACCCGCCCGCCGCTGAGGGCGGTTATCGCACCAGCTATCTGTGGGAGCAGGTGCTGACCCGCGACAGCCTGATGGACATCCTCGCCCGCTTCCTGCATCTGGAGGTGAGCGAGACCCAGGTCACTACCCAAAAGGGCGTCAAACGGCACCGCAAGGAGGCGCTGATCTTCCCCCGCTATCACCAGCTGGACGCGGTGCGAAAGCTGGTGGCCAGCGCCCGGGCGCAGGGGCCGGGGCACAACTATCTGGTGCAGCATTCGGCGGGATCGGGTAAGTCCAACTCCATCGCCTGGCTCGCCCATCGCCTGGCCAGCCTGCATGACGGTGACGACCACAAGGTGTTCGACACCGTGGTGGTGATCACCGACCGCCGGGTACTGGACCAGCAGTTGCAGAACACCATCTACCAGTTCGAGCACAAGCAGGGGGTGGTGCAGAAGATCGACGACAACTCCCAGCAGCTCGCCCAGGCGCTGGCCTCCGGGGTACCCATCATCATCTCCACCATCCAGAAGTTCCCGTTCATCAGCCACGCCATGGACACCCTGGCGAAGAAGGGGGAGGCGGTGGAGCTGTATACAGCGGGCAAGCGCTTCGCGGTGATCGTGGACGAGGCCCACAGCTCCCAGTCCGGAGAGACCGCCATGGAGCTGCGTAAGGTGCTCAACCGGGATGGCATCGAATCGGCCATCGCCGAGGAGTTTCTGGATGTGGAAGAGGAAGACCTGTCCGAGGAGGCGCGCCGGGGGCTGTTCAAGGAGATGCTCAAGCGCCCGCGCCAGCCCAACATCAGCTTCTTCGCCTTCACCGCCACGCCCAAGTTCAAGACCCAGGCGGTGTTCAACGAGCCGGGCGAGAGCGGCCAGCCGCCCTTTCACCTGTACTCCATGCGCCAGGCCATCGAGGAAGGCTTCATCATGGATGTGCTGGAGAACTACACCACTTACAAGACTTATTACGGGCTGATCAAGTCCATCGAGGACGACCCGCAGGTGCCCAGGCGCAAGGCGGCCAAGGCGCTGGCGCGCTTCATGTCCCTGCACCCGCACAACATCGCCCAGAAGGTGGAGGTGATCGTCGAGCATTTCCGCCACAACACCCGCCACCGCATCGGCGGCCGGGCCAAGGCCATGGTGGTGACCGCCTCGCGCCTGCATGCGGTGCGCTACAAGCAGGCCTTCGATCAGTACATCCGGGAGAAAGCGAAGGAAGATACCCGTTACCAGGGAATCCGCTCCCTGGTGGCCTTCTCCGGCAGCGTCGTTGATCCGGATTTCCCCGATCACTCCTATACCGAAGTGGGCATGAACGAGGGCATCAGGGAAACCGAGCTGCCGGAGCGGTTTGCCTCGGAGCATTACCAGGTGTTGCTGGTGGCCGAGAAGTACCAGACCGGATTCGACCAGCCGCTGCTGCATACCCTGTATGTGGACAAGCGCCTGTCGGGGATCCAGGCGGTGCAGACCCTTTCCCGCCTGAACCGGACCGCCCCCGGCAAGGAGGACACCTTCGTGCTGGATTTCGTCAACGAGCCGGGCGAGATCTTCAAAGCCTTCAAGCCCTATTACGAAGTCACCCCGGCCGGCGAGCCCAGCGACCCCCATCAGCTCTACGACCTGCAACACCGGCTGGAAGAGCACCAGGTCTTCACTATGGATGAGGTCAATGCCTTCGCCGGGATCTGGTACAAGAACCGCAATGAACCCACCGCAGCGGATCACCGGAAGATCAACACCATTCTCGACCGGGCCGTGGAGCGCTACCGGGCACTGGACGACGACCATCAGGACCAGTTCAAGGGTCAGCTGGCCAGTTTCCGCAACCTGTACGCCTTCCTGGCCCAGATCATCCCCTACCAGGACAGCAGTCTGGAAAAGCTCTATAGCTATGCCCGCTTCCTGCTGCACAAGCTGCCCCGGCGCGCCGACGACACCGTCTTCGAGTTGGAGGACGAGGTCTCGCTGAAGTATTACCGGCTGCAGAAGATCAGCGAGGGCGCCATCGACCTGGGCGTGGGTGAGGCGCAGCCACTATACGGACCCACCGAGGTGGGCACCGGAAGGGCCGAGGATGACGAGGTGGAGCTGTCCACCCTGATCGGCAAACTCAATGAACGCTTCGGTACCGAGTTCACCCCCGCCGACCAGCTCTTCTTCGACCAGATCGCCGAGAGCGCCGTCGAGAACGACACCCTGCGCGAAGCCGCCCGGGCCAACACCCGCGACAACTTCGCCTATGTCTTTAACCGTATGCTGGAGAGCCTGTTCATCGAGCGCATGGACGGGAATGAGGAAATCTTTGGACGCCTGATGAACGACGATGATTTCCGCCGGGTGGCCGGGGAGCATCTGATGCACGAGGTCTACGACCGCCTTCAACCCCGAGGGGACATCACGCCGGCCTCCGTGAAACAGGGCGGGGCATGATCACGGCCCTGGACTGCCTTGGTCGGGGCGGGATGGATGGGGTGTCCGCCGGGTCTTGCCGCGCCTGGGGCGGGCTGCTAGCGTTTGCCCATGACCTCCGTCGTCGAATTCTACGAGCAGCTGGCCTCCGCGCCCGATGACAAGACGCGGGCCCGCCTCATTGCCGAGGCCTTCGAGCGCATGGAGGAGCGCAATCCGGAGGTAAAGGAGCTGGCCACCCAGTCCGGCATGCGGGAGACCGAACTGCGGCTGCAGAAGGAGATCGTCGAGGCGGAGGGCCGGTTGCGCCTGGAGATCGAGCAGTTGCGGGCCGATATGGGCCGGGACATCGAGCAGTTGCGGGCCGGTGTGGGTCGGGACATCGAGCAGTTGCGGGCCGGTGTGGGCCGGGACATCGAGCAGTTGCGGGCCGATGCGGGCCGGGAGTCCGAGCAGATCCGGGCCGATCTGGGACGGGATATCGAACAGACCCGGGCCGATCTCACCGGGAAAATCGAACAGCTGCGGGCCGATCTCATTGAGCGGATGGAACAGATGCGCTCCGGCATCCTGCGCTGGGTGGTGGGGTTGCTGGCCGGTCAGACCCTCGTCCTCCTCGCCGCCCTCTTCGCCATCGCCCGTCCCTGAGGCCGACCCCGGCAGGTGAGTCCCCGCCTGCCGGCAGGGACCAGCCATTGGCCAACCTGTTTTTGCCCCTTGGACTGTGCAGCGTCCGTCCCCCTGCGGGGGGGGACGGATCTGCCCCGTGGCCGGTGCGGCGCCCCGCTGGGGGCTATCCCAGCGGCCGCGCCAGGGACCAGAGGCGATCCAGGTCCAGTTCCGTCTCCATGCGCTCGGCTAGGGCGTCCAGGGTGTCCTCCACCCGCCGCCCATGGTCCAGGCCCGAGGGGCGCGCCCCCAGTTGCCGCAGCCAGTGGGCGCGGAAGCCGTCGCCGGCGAAGAGGCCGTGGACATAGCCTCCCATGACCCGGCCATCCCTGGATTCCGCCCCCTCCGGGCGCGGGCCGTCGGGGCCTTCCAGCAGCAGCCAGGGGCGTTGCAGGGCCGCTCCGGTGGTGCGGCCCATGTGCATCTCGTAGCCGGTCAGGGATGCGCCGCTGCGCCGCTCCCGCAGGTCCAGGTCCTGCAGGCGCTTGTCGCCGGTGAGGGTGGTCTCCATCTCCAGCAGGCCCAGGCCGGGGGTCTCCCCCGGCGGGCCCTCGACCCCGTCGGGATCCCGCACCACGCGGCCCAGCATCTGGTAGCCGGCGCACAGGCCCACCACGTGGCCGCCGTGGCGCACATGGGCGTGGATGTCGTGGTGCCATCCCTCGCGGTAGAGGGCCTCCAGATCGGCCCGGGTGGCCTTGGAACCGGGCAGCAGGATGACATCGCTGTCCCGGGGCAGGGGTTGCCCGGGGGGGATCCAGCGCACCTCCACGTTAGGCTCCGCCGCCAGGGGGTCGAGATCGTCGAAGTTGGCTACCCGGGGCAGGCGGGGGACGGCGATGCGCAGGCCGCGCCCGTCCCTGCTGTGGGCCCCTTCCAGGGCCAGGCTGTCCTCCTGGGCCAGGCGGGCGGCGCCGTCGAACCAGCCCAGGGTGCCCAGGTGGGGCCAGCCGGTGGCGGCGGTCATGTCTTGGATGGCGGGGGCGAAGACCGCCGGATCGCCCCGGAAGCGGTTCACCAGGTAGCCGACGACGCGGCCCCGCTCGCAGGGGGTCCAGAGGTGGTGCGCGCCGATGACGCTGGCGCTGATGCCGCCGCGGGCGTCTTCCCCCAGCAGGACCACGGGCAGGTCCGCCGCCTCGGCCAGGCCCATGTTGGTGATGTCCTGCGCCCGCAGGTAGCGTTCCGCCCCGCAGCCGGCCCCCTCCACCAGCACCAGGTCCGCCTGGGCGGCCAGGCGGTGCAGGCTGTCCACCACGGCGGGCAGTAGCTCCGGTTTCATGGTCTGGTAGCCAGCGGCGGACCAGGTGCCCAGCACCCGGCCCCGCAGCACCACCTGGCTGTCCCGGTCGCTCTGGGGCTTGAGCAGTACCGGGTTCATGTGCACCGACCGCGGCGCGCCGCAGGCCAGGGCCTGCAGGGCCTGGGCGCGGCCGATCTCGCCCCGGGCGGGGGTGCCGTCGGCGCCGGGGGGGGCGTCGGCGTCCACCGTCACCGCCGCGTTGTTGCTCATGTTCTGGGCCTTGAAGGGGCGCACCGTGAGCCCCCGGCGGGTGAAGGCCCGGCACAGCCCGGCCACCACCAGGCTCTTGCCCACGTCGGCGCTGGTGCCCTGGATCATGAGCACCCGCGCGCGCCGGGGGATGTGCTCGCCAAGCGGGGTGAAGGGGGCAGGGGGCATGGCGGGGGTCACCGGGCCAGGGCCAGCAGGGCGTCCAGGTCCAGGTTCTCCTCGCAGTGATCCGCCAGGGCCTCCAGGGCCGCCTCCACCCGGGCCTCGTAGTCCAGGGCCGAGGCCTGGGCACCCACCTGCTGCAGCCACCAGGCGCGGAAGGCGTCGCTGCCGAAGATCCCGTGGACATAGCCGCCGGCAACGCGGCCGTCGGCGGAGACGGCCCCCTCGGGGCGGGCATGGCCGTCCTCCTCCAACAGCAGCCAGGGGCGCTCCAGGCCCGGACCCTGGGTGCGGCCCATGTGCATCTCGTAGCCGGTGACCCTACAGCCGCTGGTGCGGTCGCGGGTGTCCAGTTCCACCAGGTGCTTTTCGCCGCGGATCTCGGTCTCCAGGTCCAGCAGGCCCAGGCCCGGGGTCTCCCCCGGCGGGCCTTCAATGCCCTGGGGGTCGCGCACCACGCGGCCCAGCATCTGGTAGCCGGCGCACAGACCCAGCATGCGCCCGCCCTGGCGCACGTGGGCGAGGATGTCGATGTCCCAGCCCTCGCGGCGCAGCACCTCCAGATCGGCGCGGGTGGCCTTGGAGCCGGGGAGGATGACCACATCGGTGTCCCGGGGGATGGGGGTGCCGGGCTTGACCCAGCGCACGCTCACGCCGGGTTCGGCCGCCAGGGGGTCGAGATCGTCGAAATTGGCCACCCGGGAGAGCTGGGGCACGGCGATGTTCAGGCCGCGGCCTTCCCCCTCGGCGGGGCGCTCCAGGGCCAGGGAGTCCTCCGCCGGCAGGCGGGCGGCCCCCTCGAACCAGCGCACCACCCCCAGCCAGGGCCAGCCGGTGCGTTTGGTCATGAGGGTGCAGGCGGGTTCGAACAGGGAGAGATCGCCGCGGAACTTGTTGATGATGTAGCCCACCACCCGGGCGCGCTCGCTCTCGTCCAGCAGGGCGTGGGTGCCCACCACCGCCGCCAGGGCGCCGCCGCGGTCGATGTCCCCCAGGATCACCACCGGCAGGTCGGCGCTCTGGGCCAGTTTCATGTTGGTGATGTCGGACTTGCGCAGGTAGACCTCGGCGCCGCTGCCGGCCCCCTCCACCAGCACCAGGTCCGCCTCTGCGGCGGTGCGGGCGAAGCTGTCCAGCACGGCGGGCATGAGCTGGGGCTTCATCTTGTGGTAGACCTTGGCGCGGCAGTTGCCAAGGACCCGGCCGCGCAACACCACCTGGGAGCCCGCCAGGGTCTGGGGCTTGAGCAGCACCGGGTTCATGTGGATGGAGGGGGTCACGCGGCAGGCCCGGGCCTGCAGGGCCTGGGCGCGGCCGATCTCGCCCCGGGGGATCTGTCCGTCGGGGCCCGGGGGCAGATCGCTGTCGGGGGTGACGGCGGCGTTGTTGCTCATGTTCTGCGCCTTGAACGGGCGCACCGCCAGCCCCCGGCGGGTGAAGGCCCGGCACAGGCCGGCCACCAGCAGGCTCTTGCCCACGTCGGAGCTGGTGCCCTGGATCATGAGGGCACGGGCCCTGCGGGGTCCGGGACGGGTGAGGGCGGGGAAGTCGATGGGGGCGGTGGGGTCTTCGATCATGGGGCGGGTCCAATCAAAAGAGGGCGCCCGTGGCGCCCTCCCGATGCTGCGGTGATGTCGTGCGCCCGGGGAGCGCTCAGACGTCTTCCTTGATCTTTTCCTTGATCTTGGCGTCGTCCAGGCTCTCGGCCAGCTGCTGGTCGCCCCCGCCGCAGATCTTCACCTGGGCGGCCTGGGTGTCTTCCAGCTGCTGATCGCCGCCGCCGCAGGCCTTGGGGGCCTCGGGCTTGCCGCCGCGCTTGCGCGCCGGGGCGCTCTTCCACTCCACCACCTGTTGTTCCAGCTCCGGCTCGGGCTTGACCAGCTTGCGGGAGTAGTCGAACTTCCAGTCCACGGTCTTGCGCGTCTGCGGGCCCCAGTAGCCGGCCTTGCCCAGGTCGTAGAAGCGGCGCTGGAAGGCGCTCTTGAGGAAGGCCTTGAGGCAGCCCACCAGGTAGCTGCGGCGCTGGGGGTTGCGTTCCCACAGGTAGCCGAACAGGGCCTTCTTCATGTAGAAGCGGCGGTAGTTCTTCATGACCCCGTCCAGCAGTTCGCCCCGGGTCATGTTCTTGGGCTTCATGATGGGGGTGACGAAGTTGTACTTCTCGAAGTCGAAGATCTCCACCTGGTCGCTCATCTCCGTGTAGAGGTCGGAGAAGGGCCAGGGGGTGAACATGGCCCAGTTGGCCATGTCCGGGTTCCAGTCCACGCACATCTGGTAGGTTTCTTCCAGGGTCTCGGGGGTCTCGTTGTCCAGCCCCACGATGAACTGGGCCTCGGTGACGATGCCGGCGTTGCGCAGCAGTTCGATGGCCCGCTTGTTCTGGGCCACCGTGGTCTCCTTGACGAACTTGTCCAGGTTCAGCTGGGCCGCGGCCTCGGTACCCAGGGAGACGTGGACCAGGCCCGCCTTGCGGTAGAAGGGCAGCAGGTCCTCGTCGCGCATGACGTCGGTGACGCGGGTGTTGATGCCCCAGAGGATGCCCAGGTCGCGGTCGATGAGCTCCTGGCAGAACTCCACGAACTTGGCCTTGTTGATGGTGGGTTCCTCGTCCGCGAGGATGAAGAAGCCCACGCCATGTTCCTTCACCAGGATCTCGATCTCGTCCACCACCTTCTTGGGATCGCGCACCCGGTAGTCGCGCCAGAACTTCCACTGGGAGCAGAAGCTGCAGGTGAAGGGGCAGCCGCGGGCCATGTTGGGGGTGGCCACAGGGGTGCCGGTGGGGATGTAGATGTACTTCTGCCAGTCCAGCACGCCCCAGTCGGGGATGATGGAGTCCACGTCACGGATGGTGGGGGCCGCCGGGGTGGCCACCACCTTGTCGTCCTCCAGATAGGCGATGCCGCGCACGTCCTTGCGGGCCTCGGGCCAGCGGCCCTCGTCCACGGTGCGCACCACCTCCAGGGTCACCGCCTCGCCTTCGCCGCGGATGATGGCGTCGATCCACGGGGCCTCGGTGAGCACCTGCTGGAACATGAAGGTGGCGTGGATGCCGCCCAGGAGGGTCACCGTCTTGGGGCAGGCCTCCTTGGCGATCTTCAGGGTCTGCTCCGCCTTGTAGATGGCGGGGGTCATGGCGGTGCAGGCGACGATGTCCGGCTGCTGCTCGGCGAAGATCTTGCGCAGGTCCTCGTCGGAGATGTCGTCGGTCATGGCGTCCACGAAGGCGTATTCCGTGTAGCCATGGGTGTTGAGGTAGCCGGCCAGATAGGCCACCCAGGCGGGAGACCAGTTGCCGGCGATCTCGGCGCCCCCGGAGTGGTAGTTCGGATGTACGAAAAGGATTCGCATGTTCACGCTCCCGCTAAACGGTGATGACGCCGCTCCCTGAAACGATCGCGACGAACAGATCTGGCGGGGCTGCCCTCTGGTCCCCGAATCAAAGGATGCTACCCGCGCCCTTTCAAGACTGTCAACCGCGCTGGACAGCCGCCGCGCGGGGGCTTGCCGGGTCAAGGACACGGGTCAGTCTTTCGCCGCCCCATCCCGCTCATCGTGGGGCTCGCCGCGTCCATCGGGGTCCATGGCCGGGGGGTCCGCCTCCTCCGGCAGGCGGGCGTCGTATCGGGTCTGTTCATGCCCATCCCAGAGCACCGGACGCTCCAGCCATTTCTGGATGAACCCCCAGGACTGACGGTAGCCGTTGTGGGGCAGGTTGCAAGCGCTGCAGTCCTTGCGGCGCATGCCGTGGCGATCCACGAAGACCCGGTAGGGGCCGGGGCATTCGTAGGCGATGAGGGGGCAGTAGCAGAACAGGCAGTTGAACTCCCGGGTCACGCCCTCGTGGCAGGGCATGAAGGGGCAGTCGTGGTTGGTGAAGCCCTTGTAGGCCTCGTTGCGGGCTTGGTCTTTGGGTTCCATGGGTCCTCCCCTGTGGGTCGTTCCGGAGGCGGTCCCCGGGCTGGCGCCCCATGATAACCCGGGCATGGTCCGGCGTCGCCGCCCCCGGATTCGCCCTTGGCAGCTTGTACTATGCTCGAAGAACCACCCGATGGATCGGGCTGGCCCGGTGGACCGCCGGGTGCGGGGCAGGAACTGCCTGCCCGGAGCAACGTCCAATGAACAGGTATGCCGCCGGCGGATACCGCCGCGACGGCCCCACCCGATCTCCCACCCAGGCTGTCATCGAACCAGGACGTGTGCACAACGCGGCAGCCCGGTGGATCGGGTGCGACAACATCCGGCCGCCCGCCCGTAGGGGGGTAGCCACATCGGACGCCAACGAGGGGGTGATGACGATGGATTCGGCCGAAGCCTTGATCGCGCAGTATGCCCGCAGCTATCAGAAGCGGCAGGAAGCCGAGATGTCCCTGGGGGAATTCCTGGAGGGATGCCGGGACGATCCCATGCGTTACGCCACTGCCGCCGAGCGCCTGGTGGACGCCATCGGCGAGCCGCGGGTGGTGGATACCTCCAAGGACGAGCGCCTCGGGCGCATCTTCATGAACCGCACCATCAAGCTCTATCCCGCCTTCGAGGACTTCTACGGGATGGAGGAGACCATCGAGCGCATCGTGGGGTTCTTCCGCTATGCGGCCCAGGGCCTGGAGGAGCGCAAGCAGATCCTCTACCTGCTGGGCCCCGTGGGGGGCGGCAAGTCCTCCCTGGCGGAGCGGCTCAAGGCCCTCATGGAGCGCCACCCCATCTACGTGCTCAAGGCGGGGGACGAGATCTCGCCGGTGTTCGAGAGCCCCCTG
Organism: Ectothiorhodospira mobilis; assembly: GCF_900114895.1. Taxonomy (GTDB): domain Bacteria; phylum Pseudomonadota; class Gammaproteobacteria; order Ectothiorhodospirales; family Ectothiorhodospiraceae; genus Ectothiorhodospira; species Ectothiorhodospira mobilis_A. The sequence goes on along the minus strand of NZ_FOUO01000008.1, from coordinate 103,789 downwards.
GGGTTGTTCGACCCGGCCATGGGGGACGAACTGGAGCCGCGCTTCGGCATCCCGAAACGGCGCCTCAGCGGGCTCATGTCCCCCTGGGCGGTGAAGCGACTGGACGAGTTCGGCGGCGATCTCTCGCGCTTTACCGTGGTGCGCTTGTATCCCTCGCGGCTGCGGCAGATCGCCGTGTCCAAGACCGAGCCGGGGGACGAGAACAACCAGGACATCTCCTCCCTGGTGGGCAAGGTGGACATCCGCAAGCTGGAGCTCTACAGCCAGCACGACACCGACGCCTATAGCTACTCCGGCGGGCTCAACCGCGCCAACCAGGGCATCCTGGAGTTCGTGGAGATGTTCAAGGCGCCCATCAAGATGCTGCACCCCCTGCTCACGGCCACCCAGGAGGGGAACTACGTGGGCACGGAGAACATCGGCGCCATCCCCTTCCAGGGGATCATCATGGCCCACTCCAACGAGGCGGAGTGGCAGACCTTCCGCAACAACAAGAACAACGAGGCCTTCATCGACCGCATCTCCGTGGTGAAGGTGCCCTACTGCCTGCGGGTGGACGAGGAACAGCACATCTACGAGAAACTCATCCAGTCCAGCGAACTGGCCGAGGCCCCCTGCGCCCCGGCCACCCTGGACATGCTGGCCAAGTTCTCCGTGCTCACCCGCCTGCGCGAGCACGAGAACTCCAACCTCTACTCCAAGATGCGGGTCTACAACGGCGAGAGCCTCAAGGACACCGATCCCAAGGCCAAGTCCATGCAGGAATACCGGGACATGGCCGGGGTGGACGAGGGCATGGACGGGATCTCCACCCGATTCGCCTTCAAGGTGCTCTCCGAGACCTTCAACTACGACACCCGGGAGGTGGCCGCCGACCCCGTGCACCTGCTCTACATGCTGGAGCAGTCCATCCGCCGGCAGCAGTTCCCCGAGGAGACGGAGCGCCGCTACCTGGAGTTCATCAAGGCGGAACTGGCGCCGCGCTACGCGGATTTCATCGGCAACGAGATCCAGAAGGCCTATCTGGAGTCCTACAGCGACTTCGGCCAGAACCTGTTCGAGCGCTACGTGGCCTATGCCGACGCCTGGATCGAGGACAACGACTTCAAGGATCCGGACACCGGCCAGCTGCTGGACCGCCAGGCCCTGAATCAGGAGCTCACCAAGATCGAGAAGGCCGCGGGCATCGCCAACCCCAAGGACTTCCGCAACGAGGTGGTCAAGTTCGCCCTGCGGGCGCAGGCGGCCCAGGGCGGGCAGATGCCCTCCTGGACGGCCTACGAGAAGATCCGTGAGGTGATCGAGAAGCGCATGTTCAGCCAGGTGGAGGACCTGCTGCCGGTGATCAGCTTCGGCGCCAAGAGCGATTCCGAACTGGAGCGCAAGCACAACGACTTCGTGCTGCGCATGATGGAGCGCGGCTACACCGAGCGCCAGGTCCGCCGGCTGGTGGAATGGTACATGCGAGTCAAGCAGGCGGGCTGATCCGGCCCGTGCTGCGGGAGGAACGACCCCCGTGGTCCACATCATCGACCGACGCCTCAACCCCAAGGACAAGAGCCTGGCCAACCGCCAGCGCTTCATCGGCCGTGCCCGCCGCCAGATCCTGGACGCGGTGCGGGACGCCTCGTCCCGGCGTCGGGTGGCGGACATCGGCCAGGGCGGGGAGGAGATCCGCATCCCCGCCGACGGCCTGCAGGAGCCCAGCTTCCACAAGGGGGGCGGCCGCGGCGTGCGCGATCATGTCCTGCCGGGCAACCGCGAATACGTCTCCGGGGACACCATTCCCCGGCCGGAGCAGGGGGGCGGCGGTGGCGGCCGGGGCGCCAGCGCCGACGGCGAGGGGGAGGACGCCTTCCAGTTCACCGTGAGCCGGGACGAGTTCCTGGACCTGTTCTTCGAGAACCTGGAGCTGCCGGACCTGTTGCGCACCCGCCTCAGCCGCACCGAGACCCAGGGCCTGCAGCGGGCGGGCTACTCGGTGAGCGGCTCCCCCTCCAACCTCAACCTCACCCGCACCATGCGCAACTCCCTCTCCCGGCGTCTGGCCCTGCGCCGTCCCCGGCGGGAGGAGACCCGCGCCCTGGACGAGGAGATCGACCGCCTGGAGCGCTCCGGGCGGGATCCGGAACGCCTGCGGGAACTGATCCGCATGCGCGAGGACCTCACCCGGCGCACCCGGGCCATCCCCTACATCGACCCCATCGACCTGCGCTACAACCGCTTCAGCCCGGTGCCCCGGCCCATCACCCAGGCGGTGATGTTCTGCCTCATGGACGTCTCCGGCTCCATGACCGAGGACATGAAGGACCTGGCCAAGCGCTTCTTCATGCTGCTGTATCTCTTCCTGCAGCGGCGCTACCGCCACGTGGACATCGTCTTCATCCGCCACACCCACATCGCCCAGGAGGTGGACGAGGACACCTTCTTCTACTCCCGGGAGACCGGCGGGACCCTGGTCTCCCCCGCCCTGGAGGAGATGCAGCGGGTGGTGCGCGAGCGCTACGACCCGGGGGAATGGAACATCTACGCCGCCCAGGCCTCCGACGGCGACAACACCCCCGCCGACAACCCCACGGTGGTGGAGATGATGGAGTCGGCCATCCTGCCCCTGTGCCGCTACTTCGCCTACATCGAGGTGGCCGAGGACCGGGGCTGGGACATGACCACCGACCTGTGGCAGGTGTACGAGCGCCTGGTGAAGGCCGGGCGGCCCATGGCCATGCGCCGGGTGCGCAGGCGGGCGGACATCTTCCCGGTGTTCCGCGACCTGTTCACCCCCGTGGAGCTCAAACGCTGACGGGGCAAGCCCCATCCCTGGCCTGGAGGTGATGCCATGACCCAAGTGCTCCATCAGGACCGCCCGCTCTACACCGGGGCCGACTGGGACTATGCGCTCATCAAGAAGGCCTACGACGCCATCGAGGCCGTGGCCGTGGGGGAGATGGGGCTGGATCCCTATCCCGGCCAGGTGGAGATCATCAGCTCCGAGCAGATGCTGGACGCCTATGCCTCCATGGGCATGCCGGTGTTCTACCGCCACTGGTCCTTCGGCAAGCACTTCGCCCGGGACGAGATGTACTACCGCAAGGGGATGACGGGTCTGGCCTACGAGATCGTCATCAACTCCAACCCCTGCCTGTGTTACATCATGGAAGAGAACACCATGACCCTGCAGACCCTGGTCATGGCCCATGCCGCCTTCGGCCACAGCCACTTCTTCAAGAACAACCAGTTGTTCCGCTCCTGGACCGATGCCGAGTCCATCCTGGACTACCTGGAGTTCGCCAAGGGCTACGTGGCCCGCTGCGAGGAGCGCTACGGCCAGCGGGAGGTGGAACGGGTGCTGGATGCGGCCCACGCCCTCATGACCCACGGCGTGCACCGCTACCCCCGGCGCCAGCCCCTGAACCTGCAGGAGGAGATGGACCGCCGCCGCGCCCGCGTGCGCCACGAGGAGCAGACCTTCAACGACCTCTGGCGGACCCTGCCGCAGAAGGGGGACGGGGATGGCGAGGCTATCGCCGCCGGGGTGCGGGACCGGCGCCAGGCCCTGGGCCTGCCGGAGGAGAACCTGCTCTACTTCCTGGAGAAGCGGGCGCCGAAACTGGAGCACTGGCAGCGGGAGATCCTGCGCATCGTGCGCATGGTGTCCCAGTACTTCTACCCGCAGAAGCAGACCAAGGTGATGAACGAGGGCTGCGCCACCGCCGTGCACTATCACATCATGACGCGGCTGCACGAGACCGGCCGGCTCACCGACGGGGCCTTCATGGAGTTTCTGCACCACCACACCAACGTGGTGTTCCAGCCCGGCTTTGACGACCCCCGCTACTCCGGCATCAACCCCTACGCCCTGGGGTTCCACATCCTGCAGGACCTCAAGCGCATGGCCCTGGAGCCCACCGAGGAGGACCGGCGCTGGTTCCCGGACATCGCCGGCAGCGGGGACTTCCTCGCGGTGTGGAAGCACGCCTGGGCGGAATACCGGGACGAGAGCTTCATCCTGCAGTTTCTGGGGCCGAAGGTGATGCGGGACCTGCGCCTGTTCGCCCTGCGGGACGACGCCCGCGAGCCGCACCTGACGGTGGAGGCCATCCACGACGATGCGGGATACCGGGAGGTGCGCCGCGCCCTGTCCGCCCAGTACGACCTGGCCCGTCACGAGCCGGATATCCAGGTGGTGGACGTGGACCTGGCCGGGGACCGCCGCCTGATCCTGGAGCACCGCACCCAGGACGGCCGCCTGCTCTCGGAGCCGGATGCCCACAGGGTGCTGGCGCACCTGGCGCGCCTGTGGGGATACCCGGTACGGCTCTATGAGGTGGACGCCCGCAGCGAGGCGGTGCTCAACGAGTACGGCGACGTGGAGCCCCGGGAGGACTGAGTTCCCGCCCGCTATCCCCCCGGGCGCAGCACCCGGCCGCTGCCCAGATCGCGGATCTCGCTGGGGCGATCCCGCCCGCCGGTGTCGCCCGCCAGGATCAGATCCAGCCCATGGCCCAGGGTATCGTCCACGGCCTGGGCGTGGCGGCACGGGGGTGCGTCGCTGCGGTTGGCGCTGGTGGAGACCAGGGCGGTGCCGGCGTGGCGGCACAGGGCGGCCGCCAGGGGGTGGTCGGTGACCCGCACCGCCAGGGTGTCGTGGTCCCCCGTGAGCCAGCGCGGGGTGTGGGGGGCGGCGGGCCAGAGCCAGGTGACCGGCCCCGGCCAGGTGGCCAGGGCCCGGTCCTGCAGGGCGGGGTCCACGGGGGCGAGGAAGGGGGTGAGCTGCGCTGGATCGGCGGCCACCAGGATCAGCCCCTTGGCCTGGGCACGCCCCTTGATGCGCAGCAGGCGCTGCACCGCCGTCCGGTTGCAGGGGGCACAGCCCAGGCCGTAGACCGCCTCGGTGGGGTAGGCCACCACGCCCCCGGATCGGATCACCGCCGCCGCCGCCCGGGGCCGCAGGGCCCGGCGGCGGGTGCCGCGGCCCGTCACCGCGAGGCGCCGGCGCTCCGGCCCGTGGCGGACTTGGCCGCCGATTTGGCCGTGGTCTTGCCGCCCTTGCCCTTGGCGCTGGCCGTGGTCTTGCCCTTGGCCGTTGTGCCCCGGGAACCGGTACCCGACTTGGCCTTGGCGGTGGTGGTGGAGGACTTGCCGGTGGCGGCCTTCTTCTTTCCGGTGGTCTTGCCCGTCCCCTTGTCCGCGGTCTTGCCGTCGCCCTTGTCCGCGGACTGGGCGGATTTCTTCGCGGTGGCCCCCTTGCGGCCCCGCCCCTTCTTCTCGGGGGCGGCGGCCAGGAGCTCCCGGCATTCCTCCAGGGTCAGGTCCTTGGGTTCCCGGTCCTTGGGCACGCGGGCGTTCTTGTTGCCGTCGGTGATGTAGGGGCCGTAGCGGCCCTTGAGCACCCGGATGCCCTCTTCATCGAAGGACTGGATGAAGCGCTCCGCATCCAGGCGCTTGCGTTCGGCCACCAGCTCCAGGGCCCGGGGCAGCTCGATGGTGTAGGGATCGTCCTCCTTGCCCAGGGAGGCGTAGCGGCTGCCGAATTTCACGTAGGGGCCGAAGCGGCCGATGTTCACCAGGAGCGGTTCCCCCTCCGGGGTCTCGCCCAGTTCCCGTGGCAGCTTGAACAGGGCCAGGGCCTCCTCCAGGGTGATGGCATCCATCTTCTGCCCGGGGCGCAGGCCGGCGAAGCGGGGCTTTTCCTCGTCGTCCTTGGTGCCGATCTGCACGAAGGGGCCGTAGCGCCCCATGCGCACCGTCACCGGACGGCCGGATTTGGGATCGGTGCCCAGCTCCCGGGCCTGCACCGCCTCCTCGCGGGTCACCGTGGCCTCCTTCTCCTTCACCTGTTCGGAGAAGCGCTGCCAGAACCCTTCCATGACCGGGATCCATTCCTTCTCGCCCCGGGAGATCTCGTCCAGCTCGTCCTCCAGCCGGGCGGTGAAGTCGTAGTCCACGTACTGGGTGAAGTGCTGGGTGAGGAAGGTGTTGACGATGCGGCCGATGTCCGTGGGGATGAAACGGCGGTTCACCAGTTCCGCGTATTCCCGCTGCAGCAGGGTGCTGATGATGGCGGCATAGGTGGAGGGACGGCCGATGCCGTGCTCCTCCAGGGCCTTCACCAGGCTGGCCTCGGAGTAGCGGGGCGGCGGTTCGGTGAAGTGCTGATCCGCCTGGACCTCGTTCAGGGTCACCTGTTCGCCCTCGGACAGCTCCGGCAGCAGGCGCTCGTCGCTCTCCACCTTGGCGTCGTCCTGGTCCTCGCGGTAGACGGCCATGAAGCCGGGGTCGCGCACCGAGGAGCCGGTGGCGCGAAAGACGTGTTCGGGCCCACCGGCCTCCAGCTCCGCCGCCACGGTGTCCAGGGTGGCGTGGATCATCTGGCAGGCCACGGTGCGCTTCCAGATGAGCTCGTACAGGCGCCGCTGGTCCTGGGAGAGGTGGTCCTTGAGCTCCTCGGGCAGCCGCTGCACGGAGGTGGGACGGATGGCCTCGTGGGCCTCCTGGGCGTTCTTGGACTTGGTCTTGTAGGTGCGCGGGCTGTCGGGCACCTTGTCCTGGCCGTAGCGCTGGGCGATCAGGCCCCGGATCTCCTGGATGGCCTCGTTGGCCAGGGTGACGGAGTCGGTGCGCATGTAGCTGATCAGGCCGATGGGGCCGGTGCCCAGGTCGATGCCCTCGTAGAGCTGCTGCGCCACGCGCATGGTGCGGCTGGCGGAGAAGCCCAGCTTGCGCGAGGCCTCCTGCTGCAGCGTGGAGGTGGTGAAGGGCGGGGCCGGGTTGCGCCGGCGCTGTTTCTTCTCCACCTTGGCCACCCGCAGGCGGCCGCCGGCGGCCTGGGTCAGGGTCTGGCGGGCCTGCTCTGCGTCGTCCTCGGAGGCGATGTCGAACTGATCCAGCTTGTGGCCGCCGAGCACCTGCAGGCGGGCGGTGAAGCCCTCGCCGTCCTTGGCCGCGAGGGCGTCCAGGGTCCAGTATTCGCGGCTGACGAAGCGCTCGATCTCCTGCTCCCGCTCCACGATCATGCGCAGGGCGGGGCTCTGCACCCGGCCCGCGGAGAGGCCGCGCTTGATCTTCTTCCACAACAGGGGGGAGAGGTTGAAGCCCACCAGGTAGTCCAGGGCGCGCCGGGCCTGCTGTGCGTTGATCAGCTCCCAGGACAGCCCCCGGGGGTGTTCGATGGCCTCCTTCACGGCCCGCTGGGTGATCTCGTGGAAGACCACCCGCTGGGTCTCCTTGTCCTCCAGCAGCCCGCGCTCCTGCAGCAGTTCGTACAGGTGCCAGGAGATGGCCTCGCCCTCGCGGTCGGGGTCAGTGGCCAGGATCAGGGAATCGGCCTTCTTCAGGGCCCGGGCGATGCGCTCCACGTGCTTCTCGTTGCGCTCGATCACCTGGTAGTTCATGCGAAAGCCGTGGTCCGGATCCACGGCCCCCTCCTTGGGCAGGAGGTCGCGCACGTGGCCATAGGAGGCCATCACCTCGAAGTCCTTGCCCAGGTACTTCTCGATGGTCTTGGCCTTGGCCGGCGATTCGACGATGACCAGGTGCTTGCTCATGGCCCGGCTACCCGTGGGCTGTGGAGGGGTCTCAGTGCAGGTACTCCGGCGGGTGGTCGAACATCATGTTCTCCAGCCAGGTGTAGGCGGCTTCCTGGCCCGGCTGGTTGAACAGCACCATGAGGGTGATCCACTTGAGTTCGTCCAGGCCGATCTCCTCGCTGTCCAGATCCATGACGCGGCTGATGACCAGTTCGCGGGTGGACGGATCGAGCACGCCGTTCTGTTCCAGAAACAGCAGGAAACCGCGGCTCTGGGCGTCCATGCGGCCCGTCTCCCGGTCGGTGTAGACGCGCAGGGCCGAGTCGGTGCGCAGGTCCTTCAGGGAAGGGTCCTGGCTGGCCAGGTTCTCCAGCCAATCGAAGGCCTTGTGGATCTCGGCCACGGGAAAACCGGCGTCCAGCAGCAGGTTCTGCAGCTGCTCCCGGTCCGGCTCCAGTTCGGTATCGTCGTCGATGTAGTTCTCGAACAGATACATCAGTACGTCTAGCACGTTCTCTTTCATCTCTCGTGTTCCGGCTGCAGGCGGACGTATCGACCACCGGACAGGGAGGCCACCTGGCCGCGCAACTCCATGAGAAGCAGCATGGAGGAAACCGCACCGGCGGTCAATCCAGTGCGCTCCACCAGCTGGTCCACCGCCACGGGGTCGTGGCCCATGGCCTCCAGGAGGGCGGCATGCTCCGCATCCGGCGCCTCCCCGGGCGCCGCGGTGGCGTCGGCCTCGTTCCCCGGGGAGGGGCCTTCTTCCTCCCTTGGGATGAAGATCTGCGGCCCCAGTTCCTCCAGGATGTCGTCGGCGGTCTCCACCAGCTTGGCCCCCTGGCGGATGAGGCGGTGGCAGCCCCGGGCCATGGGGTTGTGGATGGAGCCGGGGATGGCGAATACCTCCCGCCCCTGTTCCGCGGCGTGGCGGGCGGTGATGAGGGACCCGCTGCGGTGGGCCGCCTCCACCACCAGGGTGCCCACCGCCAGCCCCGAGAGGATGCGGTTGCGCCGCGGGAAGTGCTCGCGGCGCACGGGGGTGCCCACGGGCAGTTCCGTGACCAGGGCGCCCTCGGCGGCGATGCGCCGCGCCAGGTCGCGGTGGCCGGCGGGATAGACCCGGTCCGGGCCGGTGCCCGTCACCGCCACGGTGAGCCCGCCGCCATCCAGGGCGCCGCCGTGGGCGGCGGCGTCGATGCCCTGGGCCAGGCCGCTGGCGATCACCAGGCCGGAGCGGGCCAGGTGGGCGCTGAAGGCATGGGCGGTGTCGCGGCCGCCGGGGGTGGGGTGGCGGCTGCCCACCACGGCCAGCAGGGGCCAGTGCAGCACCCGGGGGTCGCCCACCACGTAGAGTACCGGCGGGGCGGCGGCGATGGCCCGCAGGCGCGGCGGATAGGCAGGGTCCTCCAGGGTGAGGATGTGGCGCTGCGGGTCCTGGGCCCATTCCAGGTCCCGCAGCACGCCTTCGGGGGTGGGGCCCTCCAGGAAGGCGACGGCGGCATCGTCCAGCCCCTGCTCGCGCCAGGCGGCGGGGCCCGCCTCCAGCACGGCCCGGGGGCCGCCGTGGGCCGCGGTCAGCAGCAGGAAGGTGGCCGGTCCCAGGCCCGGGGTGTGCCAGAGGTGCAGCCAGGGCACCAGGGGGTGTTGCCGCGTATCCAAGGGGCTCCCTTCAGGGATGGCGTACGGCGTTGCCCTTGGCGATGGGATGGGTGGATTCCACCACCAGGGCGTAGCTCACCTTCTCGAAGGTGCGAAAGACCATGACCAGCCCCGCCCGCTCGTCCGGCAGGGTGACCCGCTCGCCGCCGCCGGCGATCCGGTCCCGCACCGTGCGCCCGGAGTGATAGACGGCGAAGACCTGACCCTGTTCCACATCATCCCGCTCCCCCAGGTTGATCACCGCCACCTGGAAGCGGGCGATGCGGCTGATGGCATCGAACAGGGAGATGACCTGGCCGCGGGCGTCCGGGTGCGGGGGGCGCGGGGTGAAGAGGAAGTCCTGGGCGCTGTCGTCCTGGGGCAGCAGGCGGTCCCCCCGCAGGGCCTCGCGGTCGCTGCGGGTGAGCACCACCGTGGCCGGGTCGCCGCCGCGCACCAGCTCGGCCCCCGCCACCGGGATGGCCTCGAAGCCCAGCAGTTCCCCCGTGTCCGGATCCCGCAGTTCTCCGCCGGGGCGGAAGACGTGATAGCGGGTGCCCTCGGGATCCCCGTCCAGGCCCCGGGCGTAGAGGCGGTCGCCGGCCCCGAAGATCATGCGCTCATCCCGGGAGGCCAGCAGGTAGGGGGAATCTTCCATCTGCTTTTCGGTCACAACCCGAGGACGGATCAGGAACTGTTGCAGGGCCTGTACGGGCGTTTCCAGGGAGGGGGGCAGGGGTTCGGCGCGCACCTTGGGGGAGAGCCTCACCGTGGGCCGCACCCGGGGGCCGCCGTCCACCATGAGGCGCGGGCGGCCGTTCACGTAGTGCAGGGTGATGACATCCCCGGGGTAAATGAGATGGGGATTCTCGATCTGGGGGTTGTCCACCCAGATCTCGGGCCAGTACCAGGGGGTCTCCAGGAAGGTGGTGGAGATGTCCCAGAGGGTATCCCCGGGGCGCACCACATAGCGCTCGGGGGCGGTGTCCTTCACCTGGGCCCGGTCCGGTTCTTCACTAGGGGGTTGTGCAGCCGAATCCTGCGCCGTTTGCGTCGCGGTCTGGGTCCGTTCCGGTGCGGGCTCCGGAACCGGCTCCTGGGGTGCGGTGGCGCATCCGCTGGCCAGGAGCGCTAGAATAAGCGTCACAATGGACCCGGCGGATCCGGCACGCGGCGGAAATGGAACGGACATCGGTCTTTCCTCGAGGTGTTGGGCACCACCGGCACGAGACCACGACTTTAGCAGATTGTCATTGACACGGCATAAACCTACTTATCCAGCGGACAGGCGGCCATGGCATTGTTAGATATCCTGCAGTTTCCCGATCCACGTTTGCGCCACCAGGCCGAGCCGGTGCCGGTGGTGGATGACACCATTCGCAGGCTTGTGGACGACATGTTCGAGACCATGTACGCCTCCGAGGGCATCGGCCTGGCGGCGGTGCAGGTGAACGTGCACAAGCGGGTGGTGGTCATGGACGTGGCCGAGGAGGGCTCCGAGGAGCGCTCCGGCCAGGGCCTGCATCCCCGCTGCTTCATCAATCCCGAGATCCTGGAGCACGAGGGTCTGGTGGAGACGGACGAGGGCTGCCTGTCGGTGCCCGGGTTCTACGAACCGGTGCGCCGCGCCGAGCGTATCCGCGTGCGCGCCCTGGACCGGGACGGCCGGCCCTTCGAACTGGAGGCCGGCGGCCTGCTGGCGGTGTGCATCCAGCACGAGGTGGATCACCTCAACGGCCGGTTGTTCGTGGATCACCTCTCCACCCTGAAGCGGGACCGCATCCGCAAGCGTCTGGAGAAACAGCAGCGTCAGGGGGGTGCGCACCAAGGCGCCCGCGGCCGGCAACGGGAGGCGGTTTGATGCGGGTGGTGTACGCGGGCACCCCCGAGTTCGCCGTGCCCGCCCTGGAGGCCCTGCTGCAGACGAGCCACGAAGTGGTGGCCGTGTACACCCAGCCGGACCGGCCGGCAGGCCGGGGGCGGCGTTTGCGCCCCGGCCCCGTCAAGCAGAAGGCCCTGGAATACGGTCTGCCCGTGGAACAACCCGCCACCCTGCGGGACGATGCCGCCCTGGAGCGCCTGCGGGCCCTGGCCCCGGATCTGATGGTGGTGGCCGCCTACGGCCTGATCCTGCCCCGGGAGGTGCTGCCGATCCCCCGCCTGGGCTGCGTCAACCTGCATGCCTCCCTGCTGCCCCGCTGGCGCGGGGCCGCCCCCATCCAGCGCGCCCTGCTGGCGGGGGACCGGGAGACGGGCATCACCCTCATGCGCATGGCCGAGGGGCTGGACACCGGGGACATGCTGCGCAAGACCCGCTGCCCCATCGGCGCCGAGGACACCGCCGGTACGCTGCACGACACCCTGGCGCGGCAGGGGGCGGAGTTGCTGGTGTCCGCCCTGGACGACCTGGCCGCCGGGCGCCTTGGCGGCGAGCCCCAGGACCCGCAGCAGGTGACCTACGCCGAAAAGCTGCACAAGGCCGAGGCCGTGCTGGACTGGCAACTGGCTGCGGCGGCCCTGGACCGGCGCATCCGCGCCTTCAACCCCTGGCCCGTGGCCCAGACCCGCTGGCGCGGCGAGCCCCTGCGCCTGTGGATGTCCACCGTGGCCCCACAGGCCCATGCCGACGCCCCGCCGGGCACGGTGGTGGCCGAGGGTCCGGAGGGCATCGACGTGGCCACCGGCGACGGCGTGTTGCGGGTGACCCGCCTGCAACTGCCCGGCGGCAGGCCCCTGACGGCCCGGGAGTTCCTCAACGGCCGTTCGCTGCAGGGGGAGCGACTGGGGGACGAGTCCTGATCCTTCCCCCCCGTTTGCCTGCATCCCCCCAAGCCGCCGGAAGTCCTCATCCCATGTCGTCCCCCCTCTCCCCCCGCAAAGCCGCCCTCCAGGCCCTGCTGCGCGTCCTCCGGGACGGTGCCTCCCTGTCCGACGCCCTGCCGCCGCTGCTGGCCCGGGTGTCCCCCCGGGACCGGGGTCTGGCCCAGGCCCTGTGCTACGGCACCCTGCGCTGGCACCGCCGCCTGGAGGCCATCCTGGCCTGCTGGCTGGAACGCCCCCTCAAGCGCCGGGATCGGGATGTGGCCTGCGCCCTGGCCATGGGGTTGTTCGAGTTGCTGTACCTGGACACCCCCGACTATGCCGCGGTGCAGGAGACCGCCGGCCTGGGACGGGGCCTGGGCAAGCGCTGGGCCGTGGGCCTGATCAACGGCGTGCTGCGCCGCGCCCAGCGCGAGGGCGCGGCCTGTGCCACGGCGGTGGACCGGGATCCGGCGCTGCGCCATGCCCTGCCGGACTGGCTCTACCGCCGCCTGGCGGCGGCCTACGGGGATGGGACCGAGGCGGTGTGTCAGGCCCTGAACGCCCATCCCCCCATGACCCTGCGGGTGAACACGGCCCGCATCCCCCGGGGGGATTACCAAGAGCGCCTGGCCGGGGCGGGCCTTGCCGCCGCGCCCCACCCCCAGGTGGAGACGGCCCTGGTGCTGGAGCGGCCCGTGGAGGTGTCCGCCCTGCCGGGCTTCGCCGAAGGGCTGTGTTCGGTACAGGACGCCGCCGCCCAGCTGGCGGCCCCGCTGCTGGACTGCCCCCCCGGGGCGCGGGTGCTGGATGCCTGCGCCGCCCCCGGCGGTAAGACCCTGCACCTGCTGGACCGGGCCGGGGGACGCCTGGCGCTCACCGCCGTGGACAGCAGCGGCAAGCGCCTGGAGCGCGTGGCGGAAAACCTGCAGCGGGGCGGTCACCGGGCGGCGCTGGTGGCCGCCGACGCCGCCCACCCCGACACCTGGCATCAGAGCCCCCCCTTCGACCGCATCCTCCTGGACGCCCCCTGCTCGGCCACGGGGGTGATCCGCCGTCATCCGGACATCAAGCACCTGCGCCGGGAGGGGGACATCCCGGCCCTGGCCCGTACCCAGGCGGATCTGCTGCGGGCCCTCTGGCCCCTGCTGGCACCGGGGGGTATCCTGCTGTATGCCACCTGCTCCCTGCTGCCGGATGAGAATGACATGACCGTGCTGCGATTCCTGGAAGACGAGCCGTCGGCATCGGAGGACCCCATCCAGGCCCCCTGGGGCGTGCCCCGGCAGGTGGGGCGGCAGGTGCCGGCGGGGTCCGACGGCATGGACGGCTTCTACTATGCCCGGCTGATCAAGCGTTGAGGGGAGAGGGCTTCCAGGGCGGACTGCGCTCCGGGGCGGTGGTGCTGCTGGCCTGCCTGTTGCTCTGCCTCCCCATGGTCGCCTTGGCCGACGAGACCCCGCCCTTTCGCGTCCTCTGGGCGGACACCCAGCGCGCCGAGGGGATCTACCTGCTGGATGCCCGCATCGATTACCGCCTGGCGCCGAATCTGCGCGAGGCGCTGCACAACGGGGTGCGCCTTACCTTCGAGATGCGCGTGGAGATCACCCGCCAGCGGGACTGGCTATGGGACGAGACCGTGGCGGGACTCACCCAGGGCTACCGCCTGGAGTACCATCCCCTCAGCCGCCTCTATCTGCTCACCTCCCTGAACACCGGGGTGCAGCGCAGCTTCCAGCGCCTGGAATCGGCCCTGGCCCGGATGGGACAGGTGGAGGCCCTGCCGCTGCTGGACGCCGCCCTCCTGGAGGCGGGCACGGACTACCGCGTGCGCCTGCGCGCCTATCTGCGGGTGGACGCCCTGCCGCTGCCGCTGCGCCTGCGGGGCTACCTGCTCCCCGACTGGAAACCCGAAAGCGACTGGTACACATGGCCGCTGGACTGAGACGCCTGCCCCTGGGGCTGCTGTCCATGGGCTTCATCTTCCTGGCGCTGCTGGCCTCCCTCTGGGTCATGAGCGACGCCGCCCAGAATTCGGAGCGCTTCGAGCGCCTCTACATCTGGCTGCTGCTGTTCAACTCCCTGGCCCTGGTGCTGCTGGCCGGGGTCATCGGCCACCACCTGTTGCGGGTGACCCGCAGTGCCCTGCGCATGGAACCCGGGTCGCGCCTCACCCTCAAGCTGGTGGTGCTGTTCGTGGGGCTTTCCCTGGTGCCGGTGATCGTCGTCTACTACTTCTCCATCACCTTCCTGGAGCAGGGTATCGACAGCTGGTTCGACGTGCGCGTGGAGCAGGCCCTGGAGGACGCCCTGGAGCTCTCCCGCATCTCCCTGGACCTGCGGGTGCGGCAGTACACCCGGGAGACCCGCTCCATGGCCCGGGAGCTGGAGGAGGTCTCCGAGACCCTGGCGGCGCTGCGGCTGCAAGACATGCGCGAGGACAGCGGCGCCATGGAGCTGACCCTGTTCGGTGCCAACAACCGCATCATCGCCTTCTCCGGCGGGGAGGCCGTGCGGCAGTTGCCCCTGCTGCCGGAGGGGGAGGTGCTCATGACCCTGTCCCAGGGCAACGATTACGCCGCCCTGGAACCGGTCCATGGCAGCGGCCTGCACATCCGCGTGGTGACCCCCGTGCCCAGCCGCACCCCCGCCGGGGACGGGCGCATCCTCCAGGCCCTGTATCCGGTGGCGCCGCGCATGGGGACCCTGGCCGACAGCGTCCAGGACGCCTTCTCCGAATACAAGGCCTTCGCCTACCTGCGGGCGCCGCTGAAGCAGAGCTTCTCCATCACCCTCTCCCTGGCCCTGCTGGTGTCGGTGCTCACCGCCATCTGGGCCGCCATCCTCGCCGCCGGGCGCCTGGTGGCCCCCATCCAGGAACTGGCCCAGGGCACCCGCGCCGTGGCGGCGGGGGAATACCACAAGAAGCTGCCGGTGAGCCGCAACGACGAGCTGGGCTTTCTCGTGCGCTCCTTCAATGCCATGACCGCCACCCTGGCGGCCACCCGGGACGAGGTGGAGCGCAGCCGCCGCCTGGCGGAGAGCCAGCGCATGTACCTGGAGACGGTGTTGCAGAACCTCTCCTCCGGGGTCATCGCCCTGGACCGCCGTTTGGCCCTGCGCACCGTCAATGCCGCCGCCTCGCGCATCCTGGAGGTGGACCTGGAGCGCCACCTGGGGCATGCCCTGGAGCAGATCGCCGCCGAGTCCCCCGTGGCCGCCCGCTTCCGCGAGGCCCTGGCCCCCCACCTCGAGGAACACCCGGAACCCTGGAGCGAGCAGGTGACCGCCTTTGGCGCCAACGGCCGCAAGGTGCTCATGTGCCGCGGCGTCTGGCTCACCCATGGCGGCGGCCTGCGCGGCGGCCCGGTGGTGGTCTTCGACGACATCACCGCCCTGCTGCAGGCGCAGCGGGACGCCGCCTGGGCGGAGGTGGCGCGGCGCCTGGCCCACGAGATCAAGAACCCCCTCACCCCCATCCAGCTCTCCGCCGAGCGGCTGGATCGCAAGCTGCGCCCCCACCTGGGCGCGGAGGAATGCCACGTGCTGGAACGGGCCACGCGCACCATCGTGCAGCAGGTGGAGGCCCTCAAGACCATGGTGAACGCCTTCAGCCATTACGCCCGGCCGCCGGCCCTGAACCCGGAGCGCCTGGACCTGAACCAACTGGTGGAGGAGGTGGCCGGGCTCTATGACCAGCCCGGCCAGGCGGTGGCCCTGGAGCTGGATCTGGGTGCGGACGTGCCGCCCCTGCGGGCCGATGCCGGGCGCCTGCGCCAGGTGCTGCACAACCTGATCAAGAACGCCCTGGAGGCCCTGGAGGGGCGCGGGGACGCCCGCCTCACCCTCGTCACCCGCCGCCTGGAGGAGGCCGCCCGCCAGATGGTGGAGATCCGGGTGATGGACAACGGCCGCGGCCTGGACGAGGAGATGATGACGCGCATGTTCGAGCCCTATGTGACCGGCAAGCACAAGGGCACCGGCCTTGGACTGGCCATCGTCAAGAAGATCATCGAGGAACACAATGGCAGGGTCTGGGCCGGCAACCGGCCGGAAGGCGGGGCCGTCATCGGCATCCATCTTCCGCTGTGCGGGGACGGGGACCGGGAGGCGACATGAAAGACAGCGACATCCTGGTGGTGGACGACGAGCCCGACATCCGCAGCCTGGTGCGGGATATCCTGGAGGACGAGGGCTACCGCGTCTCGGTGGCGGGCACCGTGGAGGAGGCCCGCATCCAGCGCCGGCGGCGGCGCTTCGACCTGGTGCTGCTGGACATCTGGATGCCCGATGGGGACGGCATCGGCCTGCTCAAGGAATGGCTCGAGGCCGGGGGGCAGCCCAGCCCGGTGATCATGATGTCCGGCCACGGCACCGTGGAGAGCGCCGTGGAGGCCACCCGCCTGGGGGCCTACGACTTCCTGGAAAAGCCCCTGTCCCTGGCCAAGCTCACCCTCACCGTGGAGCGGGCCCTGGAGGCGGACCGCCTGGCGCGGGAGAACCGGGGTCTGCGCCGGCGCCTGAGCCCGGACGCCCCGCCGGTGGGGGACAGCGCCGCCATGGTGGACCTGCGCGCCCGGGTGGAGCGCATCGCCCGCCACGACACCGGTGTGCTCCTCAGCGGCGAACCGGGGGTGGGCAAGCGCACCCTGGCGCGCTACCTGCACGCCTGCAGCCCCCGTGCCGGCCGCCCCTTCGTGGAGGTCCCCCTGGGGGCCATGGACGCCGACGAGGCGGCGCTGGAGCTCTTCGGCCACGAGCAGGGCCACCGCGTGCGCTACGGCCTGCTGGAGCAGGCGGGCGGGGGCACGCTGTTCCTGGACGAGGTGGCGGAGATGGACCCCCACACCCAGGGGCGGCTGCTCACCGCCCTGGAGACGGGGCGCATGACCCGCGCCGGGGGCACCGATGCCATCGCCGTGGATGTGCGCGTGGTGGCGGCCACCCGGGAGGACCTGGCGCAGCGCGTGGCGGCGGGCCGCTTCCGCCAGGACCTGTACTACCGGCTCAACGGCGTGCCCCTGCACGTGCCCCCGCTGCGGCAGCGCATCGATGACCTGCCCGCGCTGCTGGCGTACCACGTGGAGGCCCTGCACCAGCAGGAGGGTCTGCCCCGGCGCCGTTTCGCCCCCGGGGCCTGCGCACGCCTGGCGCGCCACCCCTGGCCGGGGAACGTGCGCGAACTGCGCAACCTGGTGCAGCGCCTGCTGATCCTGGGCAACGACGAGCAGGTGGAGGCCGCGGAGGCGGACGCCGCCCTGGCCAGCCACCCGGCGGTGCAGGGGGGGGAGGGCCCGCCGCCGGCGGCGGAGGCCTTGGATCTGTCCCTGCCCCTGCGCGAGGCCCGGGAGCGTTTCGAGCGCGATTACCTGCTGCGGCAGATGGCGGCGGTGGACGGCCATATGACGCAACTATCCGCCCGCGTGGGGCTTGAACGCACCCACCTGTATCGTAAACTGCGCGCCCTGGGCATCGAGCCGAAAAGGTCCCGGGAGCGATGAAGATTCTGATACTGGGGGCGGGACAGGTGGGCAGCACCGTGGCCCACAACCTGGCCAACGAGGCCAACGACATCACGGTGGTGGACACCCGCAGCGACATCCTCCGCGCCCTGCAGGACCGTCTGGACCTGCGCACCGTGTCCGGCTTCGCCTCCCACCCGGACGTGCTCATCGCCGCCGGGGCCCGGGACGCGGACATGATCATCGCCGTCACCAACTCCGACGAGACCAACATGGTGGCCTGCCAGGTGGCCTATACCCTGTTCCACACCCCCACCAAGATCGCCCGGGTGCGGGGCCTGGAATACCTGGGCTATCCCGCCCTGTTCGCCCCCGAATCCCTGCCCATCGACGTGCTCATCAGCCCCGAGGAGGTGGTCACCAACTACATCCAGCGGCTCATCGAGCATCCCGGGGCCCTGCAGGTGCTGGATTTCGCCGACGGTCGGGTCTCCCTGGTGGCGGTGCGGGCGTATCACGGCGGCCCCCTGGTGGGCAAGGCCCTGCGCCACCTGTCCACCCACATGCCGGGGGTGCAGACCCGGGTGGCGGCCATCTTCCGCCGCGAAAAACCCATCTTCCCCGAGGGGGACACGGTCATCGAGGTGGACGACGAGGTCTTCTTCATCGCCGCGCGCAAGAACATCCGCGCCGTCACCAGCGAGCTGCGCCGCCTGGACAAGCCCTACCGGCGGCTGATGATCGCCGGCGGCGGTAACATCGGCAAGCGCCTGGCCCAGTCCCTGGGGCGGCATTTCTCCGTCAAGCTCATCGAGCAGAACCCGGTGCGGGCCCAGTCCCTGGCGGAGGATCTGGACAAGGTGGTGGTGCTGAGCGGGGACGCCGCCGACAAGGAACTGCTCATGGAGGAGAACATCGAGAATACGGACGTGTACGTGGCCGTCACCAACGACGACGAGGCCAACATCCTCTCCGCCATGCTGGCCAAGCGCCTGGGGGCGCGCACGGTGATGTCCCTCATCAACCGCCCCAGCTACGTGGAGCTGGTGCAGAGCGGCGTCATCGACATCGCCATCTCGCCGCAGCAGGTGACCATCGGTGCCCTGCTCACCCACGTGCGCCGCGGCGACGTGGTGGCGGTGCACAGCCTGCGCCGCGGCGCCGCCGAGGCCATCGAGGCCGTGGCCCACGGCGACCGCAAGACCTCCCGCGTGGTGGGGCGGCGGGTGCGGGAGATCCACCTGCCCAAGGGCTGCACCATCGGCGCCCTGGTGCGCGGCGAGGAGGTGGTCATCGCCCACGGCGAGACCCTCATCGAGCCGGAGGACCACGTCATCCTGTTCCTCACCGACAAGCGCCGCGTGCCCGAGGTGGAGCGCCTGTTCCAGGTGAGCGTCACCTTCCTCTGACCCCGTGCAGCTCACCGCCGTCCAACGCCTGCTGGGCCTTCTGGTGATGCTCTTCTCCGGGGCCATGCTGCCCCCCGTGGCCGTGGCCTGGATGTACGGCGAGACGGGCAGCCTGTACGCCTTCCTGGAGTCCTTCGGTCTGCTCTGGCTCACCGGTTTCGCCATCTGGCTGCCGGTGTGCCGGGTGCAGCGGGACCTGCGGTTGCGGGACGGGTTTTTGGTGGTGCTCCTGTTCTGGCTGGTGCTGGGGGTCTTCGGGGCCACGCCCCTGTACCTGGATCCGGCCCTGGAGGTCTCCCCCAGCGATGCCGTGTTCGAGTCCATGTCGGCCCTTACCACCACCGGGGCCACGGTGCTCACGGGCCTGGACGCCCTGCCGCGGGCGCTGCTGTTCTACCGCCAGCAGCTGCAGTGGCTGGGGGGCATGGGCATCATCGTCCTGGCCGTGGCCATCCTGCCCATGCTGGGGGTGGGGGGCATGCAGCTCTACCGTGCCGAGACGCCCGGCCCGGTGAAGGACAACAAGCTCACCCCGCGCATCACCGAGACCGCCAAGGCCCTGTGGTACCTCTACCTGGGGTTCACCGTGGCCTGCGCCGGGGGCTACTGGCTGGCGGGCATGACCCCCTTCGACGCCGTGGCCCATAGTTTCTCCACCGTCTCCCTGGGGGGGTTCTCCACCCACGACGCCAGCCTGGGGTATTTCGACAGCCCCTGGGTGGAGGCGGTGGCGGTGGTCTTCATCCTCGCCGGGGGCGTCAACTTCGGCCTGCACTTCCTCGCCTGGCGCAGCCTGGGCCTGGCCCACTACTGGCGGGACGCGGAGCTGCGCACCTATGTGAAGATCTTGTCCCTGCTCGCGGCGGTGAGCGTGGCCTACCTGCTCACCCATCCCCTCACCGGGGGCTGGATGGATGCCCTGCGCCAGGGGATCTTCCACGCCGTCTCCATCGCCACCACCACCGGCTTCACCACCGCCGATTTCCACCTGTGGACGGGGTTTTTGCCGGTGATGCTGCTGCTGGCCAGCTTCATCGGCGCCTGCGCCGCCTCCACCGGCGGCGGCATCAAGGTGATCCGCTTCCTGCTGCTGCTCAAGCAGGGGCAGCGGGAGGTGGTGCGCTTGGTACACCCCAGCGCCCGCATCGTGGTGAAGGTGGACGGCAAGCCCGTGCCCGACCGCATCCTGGATGCGGTCTGGGGCTTCTTCGCCGCCTATGTGGCCGTGTTCACCGTCCTCCTCCTGGTCCTCATGGGCACGGGGCTGGATCAGGTGAGCGCCTTCTCCGCCGTGGCCGCCTGCATGAACAACCTGGGGCCGGGCCTGGGCACGGTGGGCGCCCACTACGGCGCACTCAGCGATCCCGCCAAGTGGCTGCTCAGCCTGGCCATGCTCATGGGTCGGCTGGAGATCTTCACCGTCCTGGTCCTGCTCAGCCCCGCCTTCTGGCGGCAGTAGCCTCCCCCGGTCAAGTCCTGCTATCCCCCTCGGGTATTGCGTGCCATGGGGTATACTCGGGACACATTCTGGAAAGCGGACGAGTGATGATCACCAATATCGAACGCTTCGAGGCGATGCTGGCCGATGGCGAGGACAACCAGCTGCTTCGTTTCTCCCTGGGCAACGCCTATCTCAATGACGGGCGCCCCGGGGAGGCCTCCATCCACCTGCGTGCCGCCGTGGGGCACGATCCCGGCTATTCCGCCGCCTGGAAGCTCCTGGGCCGTGCCCTGGCGGAGAGCGGGGCCCTGCACGAGGCCATGGAGGCCTATAACGAGGGCATCGCGGTGGCGGAGGAGCGGGGGGACATCCAGGCCGCCAAGGAGATGCGCGTCTTCCGCAAGCGGGTGCAGGCCGAGCTGGACCGGGCCGAGGACGGCCATGACTGAGGCGTTCGCCGACGCCGCCAACCGCCGCCGCATCCCTCCCTTCGATCCTGCCCTGCTGCATCCCCGCCACTGGGGGACCTGGCTCGGCATCGGCGGCCTGTGGCTGTTGGCGCGGCTGCCGCGCCCCGCCGCCCGGCTCCTGGGCCGTCTCGCGGGGCGGCTGGCCTGGCACACCTCACCGCGGCGCCGTCACCTGGCCCGGGTGAACCTGCGGCTGTGCTTCCCGGATTGGGACGAGGCCCGGCGGGAGGCGGTGCTGCGCGCCCATTTCCGCATCGCCGGCCAGTGCCTGGTGGACTATCCGCTGCTCTGGTTCGGCGGCCGGAGGCGCCACCGGCGCCTGATCCGGCTGCGCGACCGGGGCGGGGTGCTGCAACGCCAGCGCCGGGGCGAGCCGGTCATCGTCTGCGCCGCCCATGCCCCGGCCCTGGATTTCGGCGGACTGCGCCTGAGCCTGGAGGTGGGCGGGGTCTCCTTCGCCAAGCCCCTGAAGAACCCGGTGGTGGAATGGATCAACACCCGCAGCCGCTGCCAGCACGGGGCCATCGTGTTCGCCCGCCACGAGGGCCTGCGCCCCGCCATCCGCCACCTGCGCCGGGGGCGGCTGTTCTACTACCTGGGGGATGAGGACCTGGGCCCCGCGCACACGGTCTTCGCCCCCTTCTTCGGCGTACCCAAGGCCACGGTGCCGGCCCTGGGGCGCCTGGCCCGCCTGGGGGGCGCACCCGTGATCCCGGCCATGGCCCTCTATCACCCCGGGGAGGACCGCTATGAACTGGTCCTGGAGGCGCCGCTGCAGGGCTATCCCAGCGGCGATGCGGTGGCGGACGCGACGCGCATGAACGCCGCCCTGGAGGCGCTGATCCGGGCGTACCCGGCCCAATATCTCTGGACCCTGCGCTTCTTCAAGACCCGCCCCCCGGGGGAGGCGAAGGTCTACTGACGGCCTCGCGTGTCGGGGTTCAGGCGTCCCCGTGCCCCAGCACCGGGGTCTGACGGCCCTGGGCGAAGTCCAGCATGCGCTGGGTGGAGCGCAGGGCCCCCTGGCGCACCGATTCCTCCACGTGGACCTCGTTGCCCCCGTGCTCCAGCACATGGAGCAGGTTGCCCAGGCCGTTCATGGCCATCCACGGGCAGTGGGCGCAGCTGTGGCAGGTGGCGCTGCGTCCGCCGGTGGGTGCCGCCAGCAGGGTCTTGTGGGGGACCTCCTGGTGCATCTTGTAGAAGATGCCGCTGTCGGTGGCCACGATCAGGGTCTCGTGGGGCAGTTCCCGCGCCGCCTGGATGAGCTGGGAGGTGGAGCCCACCGCATCCGCCTGGGCGATGACCCGGGCCGGGGATTCCGGGTGCACCAGCACCGCCGCCTCCGGGTGCTCCCGGCGCAGGTCCTCCAGGGCCCGGGCGCGGAACTCGTCGTGCACCACGCAGGTGGTGTCCCAGAGCACCATGTCGGCCCCGGTAGTCTCGCGGATGTAGTGGCCCAGGTGCCGGTCCGGGGCCCAGAGGATCTTCTCCCCCCGCCCGGCCAGGTGGGCCACCAGCCTCTGGGCGATGCTGGAGGTGACCACGTAGTCCGCCCGCGCCTTCACCTCGGCGGAGGTGTTGGAGTAGACCACCACGGTGCGCTCCGGATGGGCGTCACAGAAGGCGGCGAAGGCATCCGCCGGACACCCCAGGTCCAGGGAGCATTCCGCCTCCAGGGTGGGCATGAGCACCCGCTTCTCGGGGCTGAGGATCTTGGCCGTCTCCCCCATGAAGCGCACCCCGGCCACCACCAGGGTGGAGGCGGGGTGATCCCGGCCGAAGCGGGCCATCTCCAGGGAGTCGGAGACGCAGCCGCCGGTCTCCTCGGCGAGCCGCTGCAGGTCCTCGTGGACGTAGTAATGGGCCACCAGCACCGCGTCCCGCTCCTGGAGCAGGGCCTTGATGCGCTGGAGGACCGCCTCGCGTTCGGCCCCGGTGAAGCGGGGCATCTGTCGTTCCACCCACGCCGTTTCCGGCACATGGAAGTGGCGCAGGGGCTGTGGGTTCGCTGTGGTCATGGATCTTGTCATTCCCGTCGGCTTGCGGGCAGTCTTGGGCCTCTTGGTCCTTGGACCGGTGCCCATGATGCCTGTTCATCGAGATCGCATCCCATGAGGGGCGGGGGATCCTCCGGCCGTGGCCGGGCCTGGCGGCGCCGGGGCGCGCAACTGGCCGCCCTGGCGTTGATCCTCCTGGCCCTCCAGGCCTGGCTGCAGCGGGGTCTGGTCTCCGGCATGGCCCCGGCCCTCTACGGGCAGGACCCGCAGGGGGTGCCCCTGGCCCTGTCCGATTACCGGGGCCGCACCGTGCTGGTGCACTTCTGGGCCACCTGGTGCCCGGTCTGCCGCCTGGAGCAGGGGGCCATCGAGGCCGTCGCCCGGGACTGGCCGGTGCTCACCGTGGCCATGCAGTCGGGGGATGCCCGGGCGGTGGGGGCCTACCTGCGGGCGCGGGGCCTGCACCAGCCGGTGCTGGTGGACGAGACCGGGGCCCTGGCCGCCCGCTTCGGGGTCGGGGCGGTGCCCGCCAGTTTTATCGTCGACCCCGCGGGCCGCATCCGCTTCCGTCACCTCGGTTATACCACGCCCTGGGGGTTGCGTGCCCGGCTGCGGGCCGCCCGTCTGCTCCATGGCGGGGCCGCCCTTGCCGGGGGCTGAGGCGGCCCGGCGAGGGGGTGCCTTATGCCGTTGCACCATGGGGGGCGTCCCGACTGGGAAAATATGTCATATTCAGGCAAAAATAGGGGGTTTCACACCGCCGGGCAATAGCGGCGGCGCGGGGCAACCAACGCAAAAAACGGGCACAAGGGGCCGCAGAGCCCCGGGCAGAGGAGAAGACATGGGCGAGCCCAACGACGTCATCACGCCGGCGGAGGCGGGAACGCTGGCGGGGTTGTTGCGGGAGCGGATCGCACGCACGCCGGAGCGGATCGCGTACCGGCAGTACGATCCCGAGGGGGAGGCCTGGGTGCCGCGCACCTGGGCGCAGGTGGGCCGGGAGGTGGCCCGCTGGCAGGCGGCCCTGCTGCGGGAGGGGCTGTCCCCGGGGGACCGGGTGGCGGTGATGCTGCGCAACTGCCAGGAGTGGGTGATCTTTGATCAGGCCTGCCTGGGGCTGGGCCTGATCACCGTGCCCCTGTACACCGACGACCGCCCCGACAACATCGCCTATGTCCTTGGCGATGCCGGCGCCCGGCTGCTGGTCCTGGGGGGCCGCATGCAGTGGCGGCGCCTGCAGGAGGTGCGCGAGCGCCTGGATACGGTGCAGCGGGTGGTCTCGGTGCAGCGCATCGAGCCCGGCGAGTTCCCCGAGGACCCTCGCCTGATGGCCTTGGAGGAGTGGGCGCCGCCGGACGGGGGCGGCGAACTCACCATCCGGGATGTGGAACCGGATGCCCTGGCCACCATCGTCTACACCTCGGGCACCACCGGCCGTTCCAAGGGGGTGATGCTCACCCACCAAAACATCCTGCAGAACGCCTACGCCGCCCAGCAGTGCGCCCCCATGGGGCCGGATGACCTGTTCCTCTCCTTCCTGCCCCTGTCCCACACCCTGGAACGCACCGGCGGCTGCTACATGCCCATGATGGTGGGGGCACAGGTGGCCTTCGCCCGCTCCGTGCAGGGGCTTTCCGAGGACCTGCAGAACCTGCGGCCCACGGTGCTCATCTCCGTGCCCCGCATCTACGAACTCATCTACGGCCGCGTCATCACCGGTCTGGAGTCCCGCTCCGCCCTGGAGCGCCTGTTGTTCCGTCTCACCGTGGGCGTGGGCTGGCGCCGCTTCCAGCACCAGCAGGGTCGGGGCGGCTGGCATCCAGGCCTGTTGCTGTGGCCGCTGCTCAAGCGCCTGGTGGCGGACAAGGTGACCGCCCGCCTGGGGGGCCGCCTGCGCTATGCCGTCTGCGGCGGGGCCCCGCTGCCGCCCCCCATCGCCCGCTTCTTCATCGGCCTGGGGCTGCCCGTCTACCACGGCTTTGGCATGACCGAGGCCAGTCCGGTGGTGAGCGTGAACCGCCCCGACGACAACCTGCCCGCCAGCGTGGGCCGGCCCCTGCCGGGGGTGGAGGTGCGCATCGGCCCCCAGGACGAGCTGCTGATTCGGGGGCCCTCGGTGATGCAGGGCTACTGGAACAACCCGGAGGCCACCGCCGAGACCCTGGACGCCGAGGGCTGGCTGCACAGCGGCGACAAGGCCCGCTTCGACGAGCAGGGCCATATCTTCATCATCGGCCGCATCAAGGACATCCTCGTGCTGGGCAACGGCGAGAAGGTGCCCCCGGCGGACATGGAGATGGCCATCACCCTGGACCCCCTGTTCGAGCAGGCCATGGTGCTGGGGGAGGGGCGGCCCTTCCTCAGCGCCCTGGTGGTGCTCCACCGGGAGGAATGGCGCCGCCTGGCCGAGGAACTGGAGGTGGACCCGGACGATCCTGCGGCCCTGCAGGACCGCAAGGTGGAGAAGGCCCTGCTGGCGCGAGTGGCCGAGCAGCTCAAGGAATTCCACGCCTACGCCCAGATCCGCCGCCTGACCCCGGTGCTGGAGTCCTGGGAGGTGGACAACGGCCTGCTCACGCCCACCATGAAGCTCAAGCGCCGGCTCATCCTGGATCGCTACGCGCCGCAGATCGAGGCCATGTACGCGGGCCACAACCACCGCAAGTAAGGCGGGGAGGCCGCACCCGGGTGGTCTGCGGGCGGGGGCCCGCGGCCGCCATGGGGGCCATCCACCCAGAAGACAACACCACACCAACGCAGCACCAAGGGGGAAATCCATGCCGAATATCCATGCGCGCAACACCCTGTCCGGGGCCGTGGCCTGCAGTGTCCTGGCCGCCGGCGGGATGCTCGCCGCCGAGCCGCTCCGGGCCGCCGGCTTCTACATCCAGGAGCAGAGCGTCAGCGGCCTGGGGCGGGCCTTCGCCGGGGAGGCGGCGGTGGCCCGGGACGCCAGCACCGTGTTCTTCAACCCGGCGGGCATGACCAGCCTCTCCGGGCCGGAACTGCAGCTGGCCTCCCACCTGCTCATGCCCAAGGCGGAGGTGGAGAACGACGGCTCCACGGTCACCACGCCGGGCACCGGCGGCGCCCCCGTCCCCGTCACCGGCGGCTCCGGCGGCAACCCCTACGACCCCACGCCGGTGCCCAACCTGTTCTACGCCCGGCCCCTCAACGCCGACACCTGGATCGGCTTGGGCATCACCGCCCCCTTCGGCCTGGTGAACGACTACGACGACGACTTCTTCGCCCGC
The DNA here is from genome assembly GCF_900114895.1 of Ectothiorhodospira mobilis. GTDB lineage: Bacteria > Pseudomonadota > Gammaproteobacteria > Ectothiorhodospirales > Ectothiorhodospiraceae > Ectothiorhodospira > Ectothiorhodospira mobilis_A. The sequence goes on along the minus strand of NZ_FOUO01000008.1, from coordinate 77,787 downwards.
TACGATTCCACCGAGACCGACCTCAAGGTGCTCAACCTGCAGCCCAGCCTGGCCTACCGGGTCAGTGACCGCCTCTCCATCGGCGGCGGCCTGGACATCCAGCGGGCCAAGGCCACCCTCAAGAGCGCCATCCCCGACCCCACCGTGCTCGGCGGCCCCAGCGTGGACACCGACGGGGAGCAGCGCCTGGACGCCGACAGCTGGGACTTCGGGTTCAACCTGGGCCTGACCTGGCAGGCCACTCCGGCCACGCGCCTGGGGGCCCATTACCGCCAGGGCATCGAGCACGAACTGGACGGGGAGGCCAGCGTGCGTTATCCTACGGGCCTGGCCGCCATGCAGGGCACCCCCGGATACACCAAGGACGGCCAGGCCACGCTGCACCTGCCGGACATGCTGGCCCTGGGGATGAGCCACGAGCTGAACGACCGCTGGAGCCTCATGGCCCAGTACAAGTGGTTCAACTGGTCCAACTTCGACGAGATCCGCATCCGCTTCGACGACGGCAGCCCGGACAGCACGACGGAACAGAACTACGGCGACAGCTGGGCCCTGGCCCTGGGGGCCGAGTACGTGCTCAACGGCCAGTGGACCCTGCGCGGCGGCCTGCAGTTCGACCGCACCCCCACCCGGGACGGCTACCGCACCACCCGCACCCCCGACGGCGACCGCCTGTGGTACTCCCTGGGGGCCAGCTACGCCACCGGGGACCGCTGGGCCCTGGACCTGGCCTACACCTACATCGACATCGCCAGCGAGTCCCTGGACCTGACCCGGGATTTCTTTGAGAGCAACCCGGCCGTGGCCAGCAGCGCCGGGATCGACGGGGAGATCCAGGGCCATGTGCACATCCTGGCGGCGGCGGTGCGCTATCATTTCTAGGTGATGGACGCCACCTTCCCAGCCCTGATGATCCGCGACGAGGTGGCGGGCAGCCGCCGCGTCCAGCTCACCCGCCTGGCGGCGGACGAGCTGGGGGAGGGGGATGTGGAGGTGGCGGTGCACTACTCCGCCCTCAACTACAAGGATGCCCTGGGCATCACCGGCAGCGGCCGGGTGCTGCGGAACTCCCCCCTGGTGGGGGGCATCGACGCCGCCGGGGAGGTGGTCACCGCCCCGGCGGCGTCGGGCCTGCGGCCCGGGGACGCCGTGCTGGTGAACGGTTGCGGCCTGGGGGAGCGCCATCACGGCGGCTTCGCCGCGCGCATCCGCGTCCCCGCCGGCTGGGTGGTGCCCCTGCCCGCGGGTATGGATCCCCGCAGCGCCATGATCCTGGGCACGGCGGGGTTCACCGCCGCCCTGGTCCTGCAGCGGTTGCGGGACAATCACCAGACCCCGCAGATGGGCCCGGTGGTGGTCACCGGCGCCAGCGGGGGGGTGGGCAGCCTCACCGTCCGCCTGCTGACGGCCCAAGGCTTCGAGGTGGTGGCGGTCTCCGCCAAGCCTGCCCTGCACGATTGGATCCGCTCCCTGGGGGCGGTGAAGGTGCTGGATCGCCGCGGCCTGCCCCTGGGCTGGCGGCCCCTGGAGTCGGCCCGCTGGGCCGGGGCCGTGGATACCCTGGGGGGCGAGACCCTGGCCTGGCTGACCCGCACCGTGGCCGAGCGGGGCAACATCGTCGCCGTGGGTCTGGCCGGGGGCGCCGATCTGCGCACCACGGTGATGCCCTTCATCCTGCGGGGGGTGGCGCTCCTGGGCGTGAGCGCCGACCACCACCCGCAGGAGGACCGTTGCGCAGTCTGGAGGCGGCTCGACGGTGACTGGGCCATCCCCGGACTGGAGCAGATCCTCAGCGAGGAGATCGCCCTGGGGGAGGTCCCCGCCGCCAGCCACCGCATGCTGGCGGGGGAGACCCACGGGCGCATCCTGGTGGATGTGAACCGCTAAGGGGTCGTGCCCCGGCGGGGGTCAGGGCTTGCCGGTGCCGGAGAGGATGGAGTCGGGGGTGATCACCTCGCGCATCACCCGGGTGTCCTTGGCGCGGCCGCCGCAGACCTCCAGGGTGCGCCCGTCGGGCATGGGCACCCGCACGGTGTAGCCCAAACCCGGTTCGTGGTTGAGGGTGACCGTGCGGGTCTCCCCGGGGCGCAGCTGCAGGATGTTGGTCTCCTGCTGGGTGTTCACGTTGGCGTAATGCAGGTTCACCTTGGGCAGGGTCTCCGAGGTGCGGTTCTGCACATGCACCACCAGGGCCCGGTCCGGCAGGGGCAGCTCCGGCTCCAGGGTCATGCGTGTGCCCACCACCCCGGCCACCAGGGCCAGGGGGACCAGGATCCATGCCAGCATCGAGTTAGAATCGTTCATGACCTGCAGGATAGCGCCCGTCCCCCGGGGTGTCAGTGAGTAAAATCATTTTCCCGATGGCGGAAGCAGGGTAAGTTCGGGGCCGTTGCAGGGGACCGGTGTCACCGGTGTCCCGGGCGGAACCCCTCCCCATGGGGCAGGGTCCTGTCATTGCCCCCAAGATCATGGAGCCGAGACCGATCCATCGCCGACTTCCGCTGCCATGGGCAAACCCGCCCACGGCCCACGACCGTTCCCGTCTGCGGCGTACCTGCCTGCGTACCCTGCTGCCATGCCTCCTGCTGCTGGCCGCGGGCTGCGGTCCCGCGCCGGATGCCCCTGCGCCGATGGAGGACATCCCCCCACGGCCGGTGCTCACCACCCCCCTGGTGCCCGCCTCCGAGCCGGTGCTGCGCCGCTTCAGCGCCCGGGCCCGGGCGGCGGAGCACACGGCCCTGGCCTTCCAGGTGACCGGACGCGTGACCTCCATGGCCGTGCACGCGGGGGACGGGGTGACCCGGGGCCAGGTGCTGGCGCGCCTGGATGATGAGGACTACCGCCTGAAGGTGGCGGAGCTGGAGGCGCGCCTGGAGGCCGCCGAGGCGCGTCTGCAGGAGGCCCGGCGTAATCACCGCCGCGGCCGTGACCTGGTGGCGGACGGCACCATGAGCCAGGCGGAGTTCGATGCCCTGGACTCGGCCCTGCGCCAGGCCCGGGGCCAGCGGGACGCCACCCGCGAGACCCTGGCCCAGGCCCGGGCGTCCCTGGCGGACACCGTGCTCCGGGCCCCCTTCGACGGCCGTGTGGTGGCGCGCCGGGCGGAGCCCTTCGAGCAGGTGGGGCCGCAGCGTGCCATCTTCCTCCTGGAGCGCCTGGACCCCATCGAACTGGTGGTGGGGCTGCCGGAGGCCCTGGCGGCCCGCTCCCTGCCCCGCAGCCTCCAGGTGCGTTTCCCGGCGGCCGGGGTGGAGACCGAGGCCCGGGTACGGGCCCTGGTGATGGATGTCCAGGACACCCAGGTCTATCCCCTGCGGCTGCATGTGGACAACCCCGAGGGCCGCATCCTGCCGGGGATGACGGCGCAGGTGGCGCTGCCGGTGCCGGCGCCGGATGGGGAGGAAGGGGCCTTTCGCGTCCCGGTCACGGCCCTGTTCGATCACCGCGGGCGGCCCCATGTCTGGGTGGTGGATCCCGGTGAGGGCCGGGTGCAGCGCCGGGCGGTGGAGACCGCCGCCGTGGGGCGTGACGGGGTGCGCATCCGCGGGGACCTGCGCCCCGGGGAGTCCGTGGTGACCGCCGGGGTGACCCACCTGCGGGCGGGGCAGCGGGTGACCCCGATGACCCGGGATGAGCTCGCAGGGGCGCGCCCGTGAATCCGGCGCAATGGGCCATCCGCAACGGCCGCTTGCTGGGGTTCGTGGTGCTGCTGCTGGTGGTGGTGGGCCTGGTGGCCTACACCCGCCTGGGCCAGCTGGAGGATCCGGACTTCACCGTGCGCACGGCCCTGGTGTACGCCCAATACCCCGGTGCCGATGCCCTGCGGGTGGAACAGGAGGTGACCGAACCGCTGGAGCTGCGCATCCAGCAGATGGGGTCGTTGCAGCAGGTGCAGTCGGTGAGCCGGGACGGCCGCGCCCTGATCTTCGTGGACATCCAGGAGGGCCGTCCTCCAGAGGCCATGGAGCAGATCTGGGACGAACTGCGCCAGAAGGTGGAGGCGGCCGTGCCGGATCTGCCGCCGGAGGTGCGCGGCCCGTTTGTGAACGACGAGTATGGCGATGTCTACGCCCTGCTGCTGGCCCTCACCGGGGAGGGCTACGACCACGCCGTGCTGGATGAGGTGGCCGACGATGTGCGCCGGGCCCTGTTGCGGGTGCCCGGCGTGGCCAAGGTGGAGCTCTTCGGCGCCCGCGGGGAGCGGGTCTTCGTGGAGACCTCCCGGGACCGGATCGCCGAGCTGGGCCTGCACCCCGGCCAGGTGGTCCAGGCCCTGCAGGACCAGAACGGGGTGGAGCCCTCGGGGTTCGTGGAGATGGGACCCCGGCGGCTGCGCATGGACGCCAGCGGGGCCTTCGATTCCCTGGAGGCGCTGCGCAACCTGAGCATCCGCAGCCCCGAAAGCGGGGACCTGGTGTACCTGCGGGATTTCGCCCAGGTGCACCGCGGCTTCGCCGATCCCCCCGAGGCCCTGCTACGTTTCCAGGGGCAGCCGGCCCTGGCCCTGGGTATCGTCCCCGTGGAGGGGGCCAACGTGGTGGACCTGGGGGCGGCGGTGAAGGACCGGCTGCAGGACCTGGAGGCCACCCTGCCGGCGGGCATGGCATTCGGCGTAATCGCCGACCAGCCGCGCCAGGTGCAGGCGGCGGTGGGGGACTTCATGGTGAACCTGGTGACCGCCGTGGTCATCGTCATCGGCGTGTTGCTGCTGTCCTTGGGGCTGCGCACCGGGCTCATCGTCGGCGCCGGCGTACCCTTCACCATCCTGGCCACCTTCATCGCCATGTGGATCACCGGCATCGACCTGCACCGGGTCTCCCTGGGGGCGCTGGTGATCGTCCTGGGCATGATGGTGGACAACGCCATCGTCGTGGCGGAGATGATCGTGGTGCGCATGCAGCAGGGCATGGACCGGCTGCAGGCGGCGGCCCGGACCGTGGCCGAGACCGCCTGGCCCCTGCTGGCGGCCACCCTCATCGCCGTGCTGGCGTTCTCCCCCATCGCCCTCACCCAGACCGCCACCGGGGAGTTCACCCGCTCCCTGTTCTGGGTGGTGGGGTTCAGTCTGCTCATCAGCTGGGTGCTGGCCATCACCGTCACCCCCCTGATGTGCCATCTCGGGATCAAGGCCCCGGCACGCGGGGGAGGGGATCCCTACGGCGGCCGCGGCTTCGCCCTCTTCCGTCGCCTGCTGGAGGCCGTGCTGCGCCACCGCCGCTGGGCCCTGGCGGGGATGTTGGGGCTCATGATCCTGGCCGTGGCCGGCATGGCGCTGGTGCCGCAGATCTTCTTCCCCCCGGCGCAGCGGGCCCAGTTCCTGGTGGACTACTGGCTGCCGGAGGGCAGCCGCATCCAGCAGACGGCCGAGGACATGGCCGAGATCGAGGACTGGCTCGCCCGCCGCGACGGGGTGGAGTCGGTGACCGCCTTCATCGGCGAGGGGGCGCCCCGGTTCTACCTGCCCATGCTGCCGGAGAACCCCAATCCCGCCTTCGGCCAGATCCTGGTGAACCTGTCGGACGTAAAGGCCCTGGACCGGGTCATGGCCGAGACCGGCGCCTTCGTGGGCGGGCGGTTCCCGGATGCCGAGCCCCGCATCCGCCCCATGCAGCTGGGGGAACCGGTGCGTTATCCCATCCAACTGCGCATCATCGGCCCGGACCGGGAGGTGCTGCGGACCCAGGGGGAGCGGCTCATGGGGCGCATCGAGGGGATGCCCGGCCTGCAGCACGTGCGCCTGGACTGGCGCAACCGCACCCCGCATCTGCGGGTGGAGGTGGATCAGGAGCGGGCGCGCAGGGCCGGGGTCACCAGCCGGGACATCGCCCGGGCCCTGGATACCGGCTTCTCTGGGCGGGCCATCGGCGTCTACCATGAGGGGGACGAGCGCATCCCCATCGTCTGGCGCTTCCCCCTGGCGGAGCGCACCGATCCGGCGCGGGTGGAGACGATGCCCGTGTGGCCCGCCTCCGGGGGGCCGGCGGTCCCCCTGATGCAGGTGGCGGAGGTCTCCCTGGCCATGGACGATGCCGTGATCTGGCGCATGGACCGGGAACGGGCCCTGAGCCTGCAGATGGACCTGGTCCCGGGGGCCACCGCCCACCGCGTCCTGCAGGACCTGAAGGCGCGCCTGGCGGAGGTGGACCTGCCCGCCGGTTACCGCCTGCAATGGGACGGCGAGCCGGTGGAGGCCATGGAGGCCCAGGCCGGGGTGCTGCAGCCAGCGCCGGTGGTGTTCGGGCTCATGGCCCTGGTACTCATGGCCCAGTTCAACAGCTACCGCCGTAGCCTCATCATCCTGCTCACCGTGCCCCTGGGGATCGTGGGCGTGGCCCTGGGGCTGCTGCTGTTCCGCCAGCCCTTCGGCTTCATGGCCCTGTTGGGGGTGATGAGCCTGTCGGGGATGATCATCAAGAACGCCATCGTCCTGGTGGAGCAGATCGACCTGGAGGCGGGGCGCAACGGCAATGCCTACAGCGCCCTGGTGGACGCCGCCGTGAGCCGCGTCCGCCCCGTGCTGCTGGCGGCCGCCACCACGGTGCTGGGCATGCTCCCCCTGGCCCTGTCCGGTCCCTTCTGGGCCCCCATGGCCATCGCCATCATGTTCGGCCTGGCCCTGGCCTCCCTGCTCACCCTGGTGGCCGTGCCGTTGTTCTACGCCGTGCTGTTCCGGGTGCGGCCGGCATCCTGAGCCGCTGGGACACGGGGCCTAGAGCCGCTTGCTCACCAGCTTGATGCCCTCGTCCTCGGGGCTGTTGCGGGCGCTGAAGCCCAGGCGGTGCATGAGGGCCATCATGTTGGTGTTCTGCGCCAGCACCTCGCCCTCCATGGTGCGCAGGCCGCGGGAGCGGGCCACCTCCATGAGCTCGTTCATCAGGTGCGAACCGATGCCCCGGCCCTGCCACTCGTCCGCCACGGCGAGGGCGAACTCGCAACTCAGCTGGTCCGGGTTGGCGGTGTAGCGGGCCACGGCCACCTGCAACTCCGAGCCGTCCGGCTGTTCTTGTACGGCCACCAGGGCCATCTCCCGGTCGTAGTCGATCTGGGTGAAGCGCACCAGCATCTGCGGGGTGAGCTCGTGCACCGCCTGCATGAAGCGGAAGTAGCGGGATTCCGGCGACAGATGGCGCACGAATTCCTGCTCGATGCGGGCGTCCTCCGGGCGGATGGGGCGGATGGTGAGGTTGATGCCGTCGGGCAGCTGCCACTGGCTCACCAGGTGGGCCGGGTAGGGGTGGATGGCCATGTGGGCATAGCGGTCGGGCATGGCCGGCGGGTAGGCCACGCTGATGCGGGCGTCCACCGCCGCCAGGCCGCGTTCGTCCACGATGAGGGGGTTGATGTCCATCTCCTGGATCTCGGGCAGCTCGCACACCATCTCCGAGACCCGCAGCAACACCTGTTCCAGCCCCTCCTCGTCCACGGCGGGCATGTTGCGGAACTGCTTGAGCAGCTTGGCCACCTTGGTGCGGGCGATCATGCCCTCGATGATCACCTCGTTCAGCGGCGGCAGGGCCACCGCCCGGTCCTTGATCACCTCCACGGAGGTGCCGCCGGAGCCGAAGCTGATCACCGGGCCGAACACCGGGTCCCGCAGCACCCCCACCATGAGCTCGCGGCCGTGGGTGCTCTTGTGCATGCGCTCCAGGGTGACGCCGTCGATGCGGGCCTCGGGCTGCAGGCGGCGGGCATCCTCCACCATGGTCAGGAAGGCGCTGCGCACCGATTCGGCGCTGCTGATGTTCAGGCGCACCCCCTGCACGTCGGACTTGTGCGTGATGTCCGGGGAGTCGATCTTCATGGCCACCGGATAGCCCACGGTGCCGGCGGCCACCAGGGCCTCGCTGGCACTGGTGGCGCGCATGGTCTGGGTGACCGGGATGCGGAAGGCCGAGAGCACCGCCTTGGACTCCATGGTGCTGAGCACCTTGCGCCCCTCCGCCAGGGCCCCCTCGATGATGAGCCGCGCCCCCTGCACGTCGGTGCGGCCGCGGTCGGTGAGGGGGCTGGGCACCTGCAGCAGCAGGCGCTGGTTGCGTTTGTAGGTCGCCAGATAGGCGAATCCCTCCACCGAGGCCTCGGGGGTGGTGAAGTGGGGCAGGCGTTCGTGGGTCAGGTGTTCCCGGGCCTCGCGCACCTGTCTGTCCCCCATCCAGCAGCCCAGCACCGGCTTTTTCACCTTCTTCGCCACCTGGGCGGTGACCCGGGCCACCTCCAGGGGCTCGGTCATGGCCTGGGGGGTGAGCATGACGATGGCGGCGTCCACGCCGGGGTCCTCCAGGCAGGCGGTGGTGGCATCCTGGAAGCGTTGGGTGTCGGCGTCCCCCAGGATGTCCACCGGGTTGCCGTGGGACCACTGCTCCGGCAGGGCCTGGTTGAGCCGCTCCATGGTGGCCGTCTGGAACTGGGCCATGCTCACGTCCAGCTCCACGGCCCGGTCGGTGGCCATCACACCGGGGCCGCCGGCGTTGGTGACGATGGCCAGGCGGTTGCCCTCCACGCGGTAGCCGCTGGAGAGGATGCGCGCAGCGGAGAAGAGCTGCTGGATGGTCATGGCGCGCACGGCCCCGGCCCGTTCCAGGGCGGCGTCGAAGACATCGTCCGCCCCCACCATGGAGCCGGTGTGGGACATGGCCGCGCGGGAGCCCTCGGCGTGGCGTCCGGCCTTGATGACGATCACCGGCTTCATGCGCGCCGCCGCCCGCAGGCCGCTCATGAAGTGCCGGGCGTTGTGCACCCCCTCCACGTACAACAGGATGCTGCGGGTCTCCCGGTCCAGGGCCAGGTAGTCCAGCACGTCGCCGAAGTCCACATCCGAGGCGTCCCCCATGGAGGCCACGGCGGAGAAGCCGATCTCCTGGCTCTGGGCCCAGTCCAGGATGGCGGTGCAGATGGCCCCGGACTGGGACACCAGGGCCAGATTGCCGGGCAGGGCCTGGTTCTGGCTGAAGGTGGCGTTGAGCCCGCGGCTGGGACGCATCACCCCCAGGCAGTTGGGGCCGATGAGGCGCAGATCGTACTCCCGCGCCGCCTCCATCATGGCCTCCTCCAGGCGCTTGCCGGCGCGACCGGATTCGGCGAAGCCGGCGGAGAGGACCACCGCCCCGCGCACCCCGTGTTCGCCGCAGTGGCGCAGGATGCCCGGGATGGTGCGCGCCGGGGTGGCCACCACCACCAGGTCCACCGGCCGGCCGATGGCCTCCACGTCCGCGAAGGCCTTGTGGCCGCGTACCTGCTTGTGTTTGGGGTTCACCGGGTAGAGCTCCCCCTTGAACCCGGAGGCCAGGAGGTTGGAGAACACCACGTTGCCCAGGGCGTTCTTGCGCTCGGTGGCCCCGATCACGGCGATGCTGCGGGGGGAGAAGATGCGGTTGAGGAAATGCGGTCCCATGGTCTGGCTGGAGGTCCACCTCGGTTGGGGGCGACACGTGCAAGTATAGTATGGGGCATGCTGCGGTGCAGCGAAACCGGTGTCCCGGGCGGCGGTCTTCCCGAAGCATAGCCGCCCGCGGGCCATCCGCGGGGGCGCCCCCGGCCCGATGGCCTAACGCGGCCCCCATGGGTACCATGGGATCGAGCCACAGGAGCCGCCCATGACCGCCATCGCCTTCATCACGCATCATGACTGCACCCTGCACCGGGTGGCCGCCCACCATCCCGAGGTGCCGGAGCGCCTGTCCGCCATCGACGACCGCCTGCTGGCCTCCGGCATCGGCATCCTGCTCAGCCACTACGACGCCCCGCTGGTGACCCGGGAGCAACTCCTGCGGGTGCACGACGCCGGTTACGTGGACTGGGTGGAGGCCTCCGCGCCGCCGCAGGACAGCGACACCATGGTGTGCCTGGACGAGGGGGATACGGTGATGACCGGACACACCCTCACCTCCGCCCGCCGGGCCGCCGGTGCCGCCGTGCTGGGGGTGGACCTGGTGATGTCCGGCGAGGCCTCCAGCGCCTTCTGCAGCGTGCGCCCGCCGGGGCACCACGCCGAACGCGCCCGGGCCATGGGCTTTTGCATCTTCAACAACGTGGCCGTGGGTGCGGCCCACGCCTTGGCCCATCACGGCCTGGAGCGGGTGGCGGTGGTGGATTTCGATGTGCACCACGGCAACGGCACCGAGGAGATCTTCCGCCAGGAGCCGCGGGTGCTGTTCTGCTCCACCTTCCAGCATCCCTTCTACCCCTTCACCGGCACGGAGAAGGAGACCCCCAACCTGGTGGACTGCCCGCTGCCCCGGGGCGCCACCGGGGCGGACTTTCGCGAGGCGGTGCAGGCGCACTGGCTGCCGGCCCTGGAGGACCTTTGCCCGCAATTGGTGATGATCTCCGCCGGGTTCGATGCCCACCGGGAGGAGGACATGGCGGACCTGCGCCTGGTGGAGGACGACTATGCCTGGGTGACGCGCCAGCTCAAGGACCTGGCCGACCGCCATGCCGGCGGCCGGCTGGTGTCCTGCCTGGAAGGGGGGTATGACCTGTCCAGCCTGGGCCGCTCCGTGGCGGTGCATTTGGACGCCCTGATCGGGTACTGATCCCCTTCAGGAATGCACCCCGGGTTCGCGGGAGCCGCCGCGCACCCGGTTCTTGCCCGACTGCTTGGCCTCATAGAGGGCCTTGTCCGCCCGCAGGAAGAGGTCGTTCGGGGTGTCGTCCGGTTCCAGGGTGGCCAGGCCGATGCTCACCGTCTGGGGCGGTTCTTGGGGCTGCAGCGGCGTGGGGGTGCGGGATACGGCCCGGAGCATGCGCCGGGCCACCTCCTCGGCCGTGCGCGCGTCGGCCCCCGGCAGCAGGGCGACGAATTCCTCCCCGCCGTAGCGGCACAGGGTGTCGCCCCGGCGCACGCTGTCCGCCAGGGCCTGGCCCAGGCGGATGAGCACCTGATCCCCCACCGGGTGGCCATGGGTATCGTTGATGCGCTTGAAGTCGTCGGCGTCGATGAGGAGCACCGACAGGGGGTCACCGCGGCGGCGGGCCTCGGCCACCATCTCCGGCAGGCGGCGCTCCAGATGGCGGCGGTTGAACAGGCCCGTGAGTTCATCCATGAGGGTGATGCGCTCCAGCTGGTCGCCGCGGCGGGCCAGAGCCTCGCGTTCCGCCCGCAGCGCCCGGATGCGGTCCGCCAGGGCCAGGGAGAGCAGCACCGTGTCCAGGGCCGAACCCACCTGCGCGCCGTAGTAGGTGAGGGTGTTGTTGGGCAGCCATCCCAGGGCGGCGGCGATGAACACCACCATGCCCAGGATGAGCACGGACCAGGCCCCCAGGAGATAGGCCGCGGGGGTGAAGCGGTGCAGCCACAGGGCCCGCGCCGCCGCGGTGAGGATGAGGACGATGGCCGCCAGCCCCGCCAGGGAGAAGGACAGCACGCCGGCGGCCGGACCGGCCCAGAGGCTCAGGGCCAGCCCCAGCAGGGGGACGGGCAGCAGCAGGCGCAGCAGGCGGTCCAGGGTCGGGTCACGGCGCCGGGTGATGAGGAAGCGCCGGCTGAACTGGAGGGCGAACACCGACATCAGGGTCAGGGCGGTGAACATGAGTTGGTGGGTGGTCTGGATGGGCATCCCGGGCAGGAATTCCAGGTGCAGCCCCCGCTGGAAGAGGAAGTACGCCGCCGTGGAGAGCACGAAGGCGATGTACCAGGCGTAGCTGGTGTCCCGCAGGGTGAAGAGCAGGAACAGGTTGTACAGCGCCAGGGCCAGGATCATCCCGTGGTAGAACCCCTGGGCCAGCCAGAAGCGGTTGCTCTGGGCCCGGTGTCCGGCGGGGGTCTGGATCTCGGCGTAGAAGCGCAGGGCCTGGCCGCTGTCGATGCGCAGCAGGTGCCGGCTCGCGTCCTCCCCGGCCGCCGCGATGCGAAAGCTGTGCCGCCAGGCGGGCTGCAACCGCCCGGAAGGGCCCACGCTGGGGTTGCGTCCGGTCTGCTGCCAGTGGCCTTCGGGTCCCTGGGTGAACAGAGTGACGTGCTCGAAGAGGGGGTTGTCCAGGTTGAGGATGCGGTCCCCCGGGGCGGCGCCGCGGTCCAGAACGAAGGCCACCCAGAGCACCCCGGGGCGCATGCCCAGGTTGAAGGCGTGTGTCCCCAGGGGGCGGAAGCGGGTGTCTGTATCCGCCAGCAGGTCCTGCGGCCTGTCGTGGCCCTGAGGGTCCAGGTAGACCGCGGCATGGGGGCCCAGGGGGATGCGTTCACCGGCCTCCAGGGGCAGGGGGGCGGGCCAGGACACTTGGGCCCGGACCGGGTCCGGTGATCCCAGCACCAGGAGCAGCAGGCACAGCGCGGCGAGGGACGGCAGGGGTAGGACGCGGTCGGACAGGGCGGTATTCCTGGTTGCAGGGCGGTTCAGGCGGACTTCGCGGGCCGACTCCCGTCGCGAAGGTGGTGGTGTACCGTGTCCAGCACTTCCTGGAGGTTCAGCGGCAGGGTGAGATAGCCGTCGAAGCCCGCCTCCCGGCCCCGGTGGATCTCGTCCCGGGAGGCGCAGGCCGTCAGGGCCACCACGGGGGTATCCTGCAGCGCGGGCATGCGCCGCAGGGTGTGGAGGGCCTCGAAGCCGTTGATCCCGGGCATGTGCAGGTCCATCAGGATCAGGTCGGGATGATAGGCCACCGCCAGGTCGATGCCCAGGGAGGGGGTCGCCGCGCCGATGAGTTCCACCTCCCCCAGACGGGCCGCCAGGCGCTGCATGAGCCGCAGGTTGCCCGGGTTGTCGTCGATGTGCAGCACCGTGCCCTGGGCCCGGGGGGGCTCCCGGGTGTACTCCGGGGCCATGGCCATGCCCGCCGCCGCCTGTTCCGGGTAGGCCCGGGGCAGGCGCACGCAAAAGCGGCTGCCCCGGCCGGGCTCGCTCTGTACCGAGATGGTGCCCCCCATGGCCTCCACCAGGCGCTTGCAGATCACCAGCCCGATGCCCGTGCCCTCCACCTCGTTGTGGTCCAGGCGGTTGAAGGGCTGGAAGAGCTCTCCCCGGCGTTCCGGGGGGATGCCATAGCCGGTGTCGGAGACCTCCATGTGCACCCATTCCCCCTGGGGGCGGACATGCAGATCCACCCGGCCCCCGGGGCGGTTGTACTTGATGCCGTTGGAGAGCAGGTTCACCAGCACCTGCTTGAGCCGCAGGCCGTCCCCCAGGGCATGGGGGGTCTCGTCCACGCGGCACTCCAGGCGGATGCCCCGGGGTTCGGCCAGGGGCCGGGCCAGGGTGATGCACTCCCGCGCCAGGGCCTCGCAGTCCACGGTGACGGCGGCCAGTTCCATCTTCCCCGATTCCACCCGGGACAGGTCCAGGATCTCGTTCATCAGTTCCAGCAGGTGGTCCCCGGCCTTGAGGATCTCCTGCACGTTCTCCCGCTGGTCCGCGTTCAAGTCCGGATCGGCGTCCAGGAGCTGGGCGAACCCCAGGATGGCGTTCATGGGGGTGCGCAGTTCGTGGCTCATCCCCAGGATGAATTCCGACTTCAATTGGTTGGCCCGGTCGGACACGCTCTTGGAGGCCCGCAGGTCCTCCTCGACGCGCTTGTGGGCGGTGATGTCCTGTACCGTGCCGAAGATGCGCTTGGTCCGCCCCTTGCCTTTGCCTCCCCGGTGGATGCGGGTCTCGGTGTGCACCCAGGCCACCGTGCCGTCCGGTTTCACGATGCGGTGCTCGCTGGTCTGCACATCGTCGATGTCGCCGCGGATGGCCTGTTTGAGCACGGCCTTGATGCGGTCCCGGTCCTCGGGGTGCACCAGTTTGGAGTAGCGCCGGAGGGTGGGACGGAAGGTGCCGGGGGCGTGGCCGTGGATGAGGAAGGCCAGGTCCGACAGCCATACTTCACCCCGGCCCAGGTGGATCTCCCAGTGGCCGAGGCGGGCCAGGTGTCCCGCCTCCTGCAGCTTGGCGCGGCTTTCGGACAGCTCCGCCTGCAGGCGCTTGTGTTCGGTGATGTCCAGCTTGTAGCCGCTCCACAGGATGCCGCCGTCGGGCAGGCGTTCGGGCAGGGCATGGGCCTGCACCCAGATCTCCCCCCGGTGGGGATGGAGGATGCGGTATTCGGCCTGCCAGGGGGTCATCTGCTCGGCGGAGCGGGTGATGCTCTCCTGGAAACCCTGGCGGTCCTCCGGGTGGATGCGCTCGAACAGGCGGCTTACATCCCGGGTCGCCTCTTCCGGCGACAGGCCGTAGAACCCATGGATCGCGTTGCTGGCGTAGGGCAGGGCGGCGGTGCCGTCCGGGTGCAGGTGATACTGGTAGATGAGGGCGGGCAGGGGGGCGGCGATGCGTTCCATTGGGTGGGGGTGTTCGGCCATGAATGACATCCTCCATTGAGCGCTCGGGGTGGCGCGGAATGCCGCTGGGGGCCTGCCGCCTTCCCCGGCATCGTGTGCGGCGCGGCTGCGGTGCCCCGCAGCCGGGTCCCGCCCGGTGGCTCGCCCGTGCCGCGTCACGAGAATATAGACTTTCTCTGCATGCATACAAGCCGCGGCCGGGGCATCCGTCGCCCCGCAGCCGCCGCCCATTGCCCCGCCCGCCGGGACTCGCTATGCTCTTGCCCCCTTCCGTGACGCCGCCGGCCGCGCCCCGAGCCCGTTCCCCATGGCCCAGAGCTACGACTACATCAAGGATGGCGCCGCCATCTATGCCCAGTCCTTCGCCACCATCCGCGCCGAGGCGGATCTGGCCCATCTCACCCCCGAGGAGGCCCGCGTCGCCGTGCGGGTGATCCATGCCTGCGGCATGGTAGGGGTGGTGGATGACATGGTCTTTACCCCCGGGGCCGCCCGGGCCGGGCAGGCGGCCCTGGAGGCGGGCCGCCCCATCCTCTGCGACAGCCAGATGGTGGCCCACGGCATCACCCGCGCCCGCCTGCCGGCGGACAACGCCATCCTCTGCACCCTGGGGGATCCCCGGGTGCCGGATCTGGCCCGGCAGATGGGCAACACCCGCTCCGCCGCCGCCCTGGACCTGTGGGGCGAGCGCATGGACGGGGCCGTGGTGGCCATCGGCAACGCCCCCACGGCCTTGTTCCACCTGCTGGAGCTCATCGACGCCGGCGCGCCGCGCCCGGCCCTGGTCCTGGGCATGGCCGTGGGTTTTGTCGGGGCCGCCGAGTCCAAGGAGGCCCTGGAAGAGCGCCCGGACCTGGAGTCGATCATCGTGCGCGGCCGCCTGGGGGGCAGCGCCATGGCCGTGGCGGCCGTCAACGCCCTGGCCTGCGAGCGGGAATGATGGCCTGCGGCACCCTGCTTGGCATCGGTTTGGGGCCCGGGGATCCGGAGCTGATCACCCTCAAGGGGCTGCGGCGGCTGCAGGCGGCCCCGGTGGTGGCCGCCTTCGCCAAGGCCGGACGCACCGGCAACGCCTGGACCATCGCCGAACCCCATCTGCTGGCGCAGCAGACCCGGCTGCGCCTGGAGTATCCCTTCACCCTGGAGGTGGCGGTGAGCGATCCCCGCTACCACCGGGAGATGAATGCCTTCTATGACGACTGCGCCCGGCAGCTGGCGGCGCACCTGGAGGCGGGCCGGGACGTGGCGGTGATCTGCGAGGGGGACCCGTTCTTCTACGGCTCCTACATGTACCTGCACGACCGCCTGGCGGGACGCTTCGCCGCGGAGGTGGTACCGGGCATCACCGGTATGAGCGCCTGCTGGACCCGGGCCGATGCCCCCATCACCCATGGCGACGATGTGCTCACCGTGCTCCCGGGCACCCTGCCGGAGGCGGCGCTGGTGGAGCGGCTGCGCGTCACGGACGCCGCCGTGTTCATGAAGGTGGGGCGCAATCTGCCTCGCATCCGCGCCGCCCTGGGGCAGGCCGGGATGCTGCACCGGGCCATCCTGGTGGAGCGGGGCAGCATGAACGGGGAGCGGGTAACGCCCCTGGCGGACTGGCCCGCCGACCAAGCGGTGCCCTATTTCACCATTGTGCTGGTGCCCGGAAGACAGGGGGTGAGATGAGCGGACGGGTGGACATCATCGGCCTGGGTCCCGGTGCCGAGGACCTGCGTTGCCCCCGGGCGGCCGGGGCCCTGGCCCAGGCCACGGACCTGGTGGGTTATGTGCCCTACCTGGAGCGGGTGGCGGAGGACAGCGGGCAGCGCATCCACGGTTCCGATAACCGCGAGGAGATCCAGCGTGCCCGCCTCGCCCTGGATCTGGCGATACAGGGCCGGCGGGTGGCCGTGGTCTCCTCCGGGGACGGCGGTGTCTTTGGCATGGCGGCGGCGGTGTTCGAGGCCATGGAGCAGGGCGATCCCCGCTGGCGGGCGCTGGAGGTGGCGGTGCATCCCGGGGTGTCGGCGGTGCTGGCCGCCGCCGCGCGCCTGGGGGCCCCCTTTGGCAACGATTTCTGTGTCCTCTCCCTGTCGGACAACCTCAAGCCCTGGGGGGTGATCCTCAACCGCCTGGAGGCGGCGGCCTGCGCCGGCTTTGCCATGGCCTTCTACAACCCCATCTCCAAGGCCCGTCCCTGGCAGTTGGGGGAGGCCCTGGCGCGCCTGCGTCGGCATCTGCCGGGCAGCGTGCCGGTGATCTTCGCCCGCGCGGTGAGCCGGCCCGAGGAGCACGTGGAGATCACCACCCTGGCCGATGCCCGGCCGGAGCAGGCGGACATGCGCACCCTGGTGATGGTGGGCAATGCCGAGACCCGCCTCATCCCTCGTCCGGGGGGCGAGCCGTGGGTGTACACCCCGCGCCGCGTGGGGATGAATGCCTAGTCCGCTAGGTCCCGCCGGCCCGGCGCCGCAGCCAGGCCAGGGCCGCCTCCGGGCCGGGTACGGTTTGCGCCACCTCCGGCACCGGCGGGCGCTGCACCATGATCACCGTCACGCCGCAGCGGCGTGCCGCCTCCAGCTTGGGCCGGGTGGCCTCGCCGCCGGAGTTCTTGGTCACCAGGGCGTCGATGCGCCGGGTGCGCATCAGTTCCAGTTCGTCTTCCAACTGGAACGGTCCGCGCAGGGTGAGGCATTCGCAGCGGGGCGGTCGGATCTCGGGGAGTTCCACGCTGCGCACCAGGTAGTGGTGCTGCGGGGCCTGGCAAAAGGCCGCCAGTTCCAGCTGGCCGATGGTGAGCAGCACCCGCCTCGGGGTCTCCCCCAGGGCCCGGGCGGCGGCGGTCATGTCCGTCACCATCTGCCAGTGGTCCCCGGGGCCCGGGGTCCATGGGGGGCGGCGCAGGGCCAGCAGGGGCACGCCGGTGGCCCGTGCGGCGGCGGCGGCGTTGGCGGAGATGCGGGCAGCGAAGGGATGGGTGGCGTCCAGCAGCACCTGCACGCCCTGTTCCCGCAGATAGGCGGCCAGGCCCTCCGGGCCGCCGAACCCACCCACCCGGGAGGGCAGATCCGGCAGCCGGGGGTTGCGGGTGCGGCCCGCCACGGAGTACACGGGTGCAAAGCGCCCGTCGCCCTCCAGGGCGCGGGCCACCGCAAGGGCCTCGCCGGTGCCGCCGAGGATGAGGAGCCGCAGGGGTGGGGTCACTGCCGTCATGGACTGCCTTGTGGGAGGTGGAGCCGCGGGCGGGTGCGTCGTCGAATCCATTCACCGGTACACTGAAGAACGATGCCAAATCCCGTCTCCCATCCCGAGAAGGAAGGTCCGCACATGCCCTGGCTGAGCATCATAGGCCTGGGGGAGGAGGGCGTCGAGGGGTTGAGCCCGGCGGCGCGGGCGCTGCTGGAGCAGGCGGAGCTGGTGGTGGGGGGCCATCGGCATCTGGCCCTGGCCGGGCCCCTGATCCGGGGGCGCCGCCTGGCCTGGGCCTCGCCCCTGGCGGACACGTTGCCGGAGCTTTTGGCCCACCGGGGGCGGCCGGTGGCGGTGCTGGCCTCCGGGGATCCCTTCTTCTTTGGCGTGGGCAGTACCCTGCGTCCGCATCTGGATCCCGGGGAGTGGCGTTGCCTGCCCCAGGCCTCCAGCATCGCCCTGGCGGCGGCCCGGCTGGGCTGGGCGCAGCAGGACTGCCCCGTGGTCTCCCTCACGGGCCGCCCCCTGGAGGGCCTGCGGCCGTTCTTGCAGCCGGGGCGTGGCCTGTTCGTGCTCTGCGCCGATGGGCAGACCCCTGCACGGGTGGCTCGGACCCTGTCGGACTGGGGGTTGGGGGAGACGGTCATGACGGTGCTGGAGGCCCTGGGCGGGCCCCGGGAGCGGGTGCGCGCCACCACCGCCCGGGGCTTTGACCTGGCGGATGTGGATCCGCTGAATCTGCTGGCCCTGGAGGTGCGCCCGGGGCCCGGGGCCCGCATCCTGCCCCGGGCCCCGGGGCTGCCGGATGACTGGTTCGAGCACGACGGGCAGATCACCAAGCGGGAGGTGCGGGCCCTGACCCTCTCCAGTCTTGCCCCCCGGGCCGGGGAGTTGCTCTGGGACGTGGGCTGCGGCTCCGGTTCGGTGTCCGTCGAGTGGCTCCTGGCCCATCCGGCCAACCGGGCCATTGCCCTGGAGAGCCATCCGGAGCGGGCCGCCCGGGCGGTGCGCAACGCCGCCGATCTGGGGGTTCCCCGACTGGAGGTACGCCGGGGCCGTGCCCCGGAGGGGCTGGAGGATCTGCCGGCGCCGGATGCGGTGTTCCTCGGGGGCGGGGCCCGGGATGCGGCGGTGATCGAGCGCTGCTGGGAGGCGTTGCGTCCCGGCGGGCGCCTGGTGGCCAATGTGGTGGTGGTGGAGACGCAGCAGGTGGTTTTGGAGGCCTGGCAACGTCTGGGGGGGAGTCTGACGCGGCTGTCCGTGGAGCGCCTGGACCGGGTGGGTGGGCTGCATGCCTTCCGGCCCGCCATGCCGGTGCTGCAGTGGGTGGTGGAGAAGGGATGATGCCGTTTTCTGGATCGGTGGGCCGGGTTTCCGGTCCGGGCCCGGGGGGATCCCCTGCGGCGGGCCGCCGTGCATACCTCCCTGTAGGCTTGCGCGCCGCTTCCCTGCGGCGCACACCCGCCTCCGGGGATCCCCCCGGGCCCGGACCTGCCTTTGGGGGGTGGCCCCCTGCGGCGGGCCGCCGTGCATCCCTCCCTGCAGGCTTGCGCGCCGCTTCCCTGCGGCGCACACCCGCCTCCGGGGATCCCCCCGGGCCCGGACCTGCCTTTGGGGGGTGGCCCCCTGCGGCGGGCCGCCGTGCATCCCTCCCTGCAGGCTTGCGTGCCGCTTCCCTGCGGCGCACACCCGCCTCCGGGGATCCCCCCGGACCCGGGTCTGCCTTTGGGGACCACGGGCGGGAACCATAGATCCAGGATTGCAACGGGTACCATCATGACGGTTCATTTCATCGGCGCCGGTCCCGGCGCGGCGGATCTGATGACCCTGCGGGGGGTGCGCCTGCTGGCGGCCTGTCCCGTGTGTCTCTACGCCGGTTCCATTGTGCCCCGGGAGGTACTGGCCCACTGCCCCTCCGGGGCGCGCATGGTGGATACCGCCCCCCTGGATCTGGATGCCATCGAGGCCGAATACCTGCGCGCCTTTGCCGCGGGGGAGGATGTGGCGCGGCTGCATTCCGGGGATCTGTCGGTGTACAGCGCCGTGGCGGAGCAGATCCGCCGCCTGGAGCGCCACGGCATCCCCTATACCCTCACGCCGGGGGTGCCGGCCTTCGGTGCTGCGGCGGCGGCGCTGGGGCGGGAGCTGACGGTGCCGGAGGTGAGCCAGAGCCTGGTCCTTACCCGGGTGTCGGGGCGGGCCTCGAAGATGCCCCCCGGGGAGGACCTGGAGCACTTTGCCCGCACCGGAGCGACCCTGGCCATCCATCTGGCCGTGCACCGCCTGGAGGAGGTGGTGACGCGGTTGGTGCCGTTCTACGGGGAAGAGTGTCCCGCTGCCGTGGTGGCCCGGGTCACCTGGCCGGATCAGGTGCTGGTGCGGGGGACCCTGGGGACCCTGGTGGAGCAGATGCGGGCCTCGCCGGTGGAGCGCACCGGCCTCATCCTGGTGGGCCCGGCCCTGGGCAGCCGGGATTTCCGTGAGAGCGCCCTGTACGATCCCGAGTACCGGCGCCGCTACCGTTCCGGCGGACCGGAGGGGGCGGCCGGGGCGGACTGAAAGAACGGGTTCAGTCCATGAACCCGGCCCGGCCCACCCGTTGGCCGGCGCGGTCGAAGATCAGGATCTCCAGGCGGCTGCGTTGCGGGTCGATGAGCCCCTGGGCGAATGCGTGGGCCGCCCGGGCCACGGCGTCCCCCAGTGAGACGCCGGCCTCCTGGGCGTGGCCGAAGGCCTCGGCCACCGTGTTGGAGGCGGCGATGCGGGCCTGGCAGTCCGGGTCCGCCCCGGCGGTGGCGGCAAGCCGGGCCAGTTGGCCCAGGTCCGCCTGGCCGCGGCGGGAATGCACGTCCATGAAGCCCTGGGAGAGCTTGGTGATCTTGGCCATGCCCCCGGCCACGGTGATGCGCGGCACCGGGTGGGTGCGCAGGTACTTGAGCATGCCGCCGATGAAGTCCCCCATGTCGATGAGGGCCGCGTCGGGCAGGGCGTGATGGGCCTGCACCGCCTTTTCGGAGGTGCGCCCCGTGGAGCCGGCCACGTGTTCCAGGCCGGCGGCCCGGGCCACGTCGATGCCCCGCTGGATGGCGTGGATCCAGGCGGAGCAGGAGAAGGGCACCACCACGCCGGTGGTGCCGAGGATGGACAGCCCCCCGAGGATGCCCAGGCGGGGGTTGAGGGTGTCCGCGGCGATCCCTTCCCCCCCGGGGATGGAAATTTCCACGAGAACATCGCCGGACACGTTACACTGTGCGGCTATTTCTTCCACGGCCCGGCGCATCATGGCCCGGGGCGAGGGGTTGATGGCGGGTTCGCCGATGGCCACGGGCAGGCCCGCCCGGGTCACCTGGCCCACCCCCTCGCCGGCGCAGAACCGTACCCCGCTGCCCGGCGGCCCCCGGCGCACGGTGGCCTGTACCAGGGCGCCGTGGGTGACGTCCGGGTCGTCGCCGGCGTCCTTGACGACACCGGCCCGGGCCCAGTCCTCGCCCCGCTCCTGCATGGCCAGCGAGAAGGCGGGGGTGAGCCCCTTGGGCAGGGTGATGCGTACCGGATCGGGAAAGCCCCCGCCCGCCAGGGCCGAGAAGGCGGCCTTGGTGGCGGCGGTGGCGCAGGCCCCGGTGGTCCAGCCCCGCCGCAGGGCGGTCCCCTGGGGTCGATGCGAAGGGGTCTGATCAGACATGGCATGGAGTATACCGAAGCGATGAATCCACTGTCCCCATCACCGAATCCCGCCCCCGGGGCGGCGCTGGAGGCCCTGGAGACCCTGATCCCGGGGATGCCGCGCATGCGCCCCGGCGAGGTGTGGATCGTGGGGGCCGGTCCCGGCGATCCGGGGTTGCTCACCCTGCACGCCCTGTCGGCCCTGCTGCAGGCGGATGTGCTGGTGCATGACGCCCTCATCGACGCCCGCACCCTGGCCCTGGCGCCGCCGCAGGCGGTGCGCATTTTCGCCGGCAAGCGCGGCGGTCGGCCCTCCACCCATCAGGACGAGATCACCGCCACCCTGATGGATCAGGCCCGGCGCGGCTTTCGCGTGGTACGCCTCAAGGGCGGCGACCCCTTCATCTTCGGCCGCGGCGGCGAGGAGGTGGCGGCGCTGGTGGAGGCGGGCATCCCCAATCGGGTGATCCCGGGGCTCACCTCCGGTCTGGCGGGCCTGAGCGCCGTGGGCATCCCCGCCACCTGCCGGGGCGTGAACCAGGCCCTGTTCCTGGCCACCGGTCACGGCGCCGGGCGCCGGCCCACACCCGAGGGCATCGACTGGCCCCTGGTGGCCCGCCTGGGGCAGCCGGTGGTGCTCTACATGGCCCTGAAGAACCTGCCCTTCATCCTGGAGGGGCTGGGACAGGGGGGGATGGCCCCCGAGACCCCGGCGGCGGTGGTGGCCTGGGCCACCACCGCCCAGGAGCGGGTGGTGGTGGCCACCCTGGGGACGTTGCTGGAGACCCTGCGCCGGGAGGGGCTGGATGCCCCGGCCATCATCGTCCTGGGGGAGATCGTGAACTGCCGCAACACGTTGCAGCGTGTGGTGACCCAGGCCATGGGGGAGGTGTCTTCTTCCTAGGCCGGTGTTACGAAATCCGGTGGTCGATCTGATAAGCTCCCGGACATGTCCCGCTGGCGTCCCCCGTCCCCCCGATCCTCGCCCTATATCACCCCCGAGGGCCACGCGACCCTGGAGGCGGAACTGGACGGGCTCTGGACCCGCCGGGCGGACGTGACCCGCCACCTGGCGGCCGCCGCCGCCGAGGGGGACCGTTCGGAGAACGCGGAGTACATCTACCGCAAGAAGGAGCTGCGGGAGATCGACCGGCGCATCCGCTACCTGCAAAAGCGCATCCCCGATCTCAAGGTGGTGCGCGATGCGCCGGCGGACCGGGACCGGGTCTTCTTCGGGGCCCGGGTCACCCTGGCGGACGCGGATGGGAGGGAGGTGACCTACCGCATCGTCGGGGCCGACGAGTTCGACCCGGAGCGGGGCTGGATCAGCGTGGACTCCCCCGTGGCCCGGGCCCTGCTGGGGCGCCACCTGGACGATGAGGTGGAGGTGCACACGCCGGGGGGGGTGGCACGCTACGAGGTGGTGGAGATCGCCTATCCCGGGGCCGGGGAATGAGCCCATCACGGCGCATACCCCGTCCTTGAGGGCGGGCCGGATGTCAGGCCGTTGCGCTGCGCCATCTCCCGTTTCCGGGATGGAAGGACGATCCGCTGCCGGGGGCGGCGGTTGAACGCATAGACTGCATTCAGCGAGGTGTGTGCCATGGGTCCATGGGTCTCCCGTCGGTTGTGCATCGCCCTGGTGATGCTCCTGGGCTGCGCCAGCCTGCTGGCCGGCTGCGGCCAGAAAGGGGATCTGTATCTCCCCGAGGAACCCCCGCCGGGGCAGGTGGAACGCTAGGCCGCCCGTTTCATTTCGACCTTCAAGCAGGACAACGGATGGATCATTTCAACCTGGAAGACGGTGTGCTGCACGCCGAGGGGGTGAGCCTGGAGGCCCTGGCGGCGGAGCACGGCACACCGCTGTATGTCTATTCCCGGGCTACCCTGGAGCGCCACTGGCGGGCCTTCGACGAGGCCCTGGCGGGGCATCCCCATCTGGTCTGCTATGCGGTGAAGGCCAATGCCAGCCTGGCGGTGCTCGATGTCCTGGCGCGTCTGGGCTCGGGTTTTGACATCGTCTCCGTGGGGGAGCTGGAACGGGTGCTGCGGGCCGGGGGGGATCCCGGCCGGGTGGTCTTCTCCGGGGTGGGCAAGCAGCCCCACGAGATGCGCCGCGCCCTGGAGGTGGGCATCCGCTGCTTCAACGTGGAGTCCGCCCCGGAACTGCAGCGCCTCAACGCCGAGGCCGCGGCCCTGGGCCGGATCGCCCCGGTCTCGGTGCGGGTGAATCCGGACGTGGACGCCCGCACCCATCCCTATATCTCCACGGGGCTGAAGGAGAACAAGTTCGGCGTGGACGTGGACACGGCCCTGGCCCTGTACCGCCAGGCGGCGGGGCTGTCCCATGTGCGCGTCACCGGCCTGGACTGCCACATCGGCTCCCAGCTCACGCAGCTGGAGCCCTTCACCGCCGCCCTGGAACGGATCCTTGCCCTGGCCCATACCCTGGAGACGGAAGGCATCCCCCTGCAACACCTGGATTTGGGGGGCGGCCTGGGCATCCGCTACCGGGACGAGAATCCGCCTTCGCCCCGGGACTACGCCCGTGCCCTCCTGCAGGCCCTGGGGGACAGCCGCTACGAGATCCTCATGGAGCCCGGCCGCGCCATCGCCGGCAATGCCGGGGTGCTGCTCACCCGGGTGAACTACCTCAAGCACGGCGGGCACAAGGACTTCGCCATCGTGGACGGGGCCATGAACGACCTCCTGCGCCCCGCCCTGTACCAGGCCTGGATGGAGATCGTGCCGGTGCGTCCACGCGCCGGGGCGGGGCGGGTCTACGACGTGGTGGGGCCCGTGTGCGAGACCGGGGACTTCCTGGGCAAGGACCGCGCCCTGGCCCTGGAGCCGGGGGATCTGCTGGCGGTGCGTTCCGCCGGGGCCTACGGTTACGTCATGAGCTCCAATTACAATACCCGTCCCCGCGCCGCGGAGGTGATGGTGGACGGGGACCGGGCCCACCGGGTGACCCGCCGCGAGACCCTGGAGGAACTCATGGCCCGGGAGTCGCTGCTGCCCGCGGACGAGCGCTAGCGGCGAGAGAGACGAACCCCAACGACGAGGTATTGCCATGGCACGCGAGATCATCGCCACCCCCGACGCCCCCCGGGCCATCGGTCCCTATTCCCAGGCCGTGAAGGCCGGGGATACGGTCTATCTCTCCGGCCAGATCCCCCTGGTGCCCGAGACCATGGAGATGGTGGAGGGCCCCATGGAGGCGCAGGTGCGGCGGGTCTTCGACAACCTCGCGGCCGTGGCCGCGGCCGCCGGCGGCGGTCTCGCGGATATCGTCAAGCTGAACATCTACCTCACGGACCTGGGGCATTTCGCCCTGGTGAACGAGATCATGACCGAGTACTTCGCCGAGCCCTACCCGGCCCGGGCCGCCATCGGTGTGGCCAGCCTGCCCAAGGGGGCGCCGGTGGAGATGGATGCGGTCATGGTCCTGGGCTGAGCCCCGCCGGGCGGCGATGCGGGTGCAAGGGAAGGGATCCCCGCGGGGGGCGCGCGGCCCGAGGCGCCGTCCGGGGTGTCGTCCGGGCCGCCGGTCACCCGGTGCGGGGGGTGTCCCTGCAGCGGGACGCCGTGAATACCTCCCTGTAGGCTTGCGCGCCGCTTCCCTGCGGCGCACACCCGCTTCCGGGACACCCCCCGCACCGGGTGACCCCCAAGGGGCCCCCCGCAGGCTCCCCCCGCTATCCCCGACCCCGCCATGAACGAGCCCGTCAACGCGCTGCGGGGGGTGGGGCCGCGCATGGCCCAGCGGCTGGAGCGGCTGGGGATCCGCAGTGTCCAGGACCTGCTCTTCCATCTGCCCCTGCGCTACCAGGACCGCACCCGCATCGTGCCCATCGCCACCCTGCGCCCCGGGGACGAGGGTGTGGTGGAGGGCGTGGTGGACCACACCGAGGTGCTGCATCGGGGCCGCCGCATGTGGCTGGTGCACCTGAGTGACGGCTCCGGCGGTCTGATCCTGCGTTTCTTCCATTTCTCCGCCGCCCAGCAGAAGACCCTGGTGCGCGGCACCCGGCTGCGCTGTTTCGGCGAGGCCCGCATGGGCCGCGCCGGTATGGAACTGGTGCATCCGGAGTACCGCGTCCTGCAGTCCGCCCACGAACCGGTGGAGGACTGCCTGACCCCCGTCTATCCCACCACCGAGGGCCTGCACCAGGCCACCCTGCGGCGGCTCACCGACGAGGCCCTGGCGCGGGTGGACCGGCTCGTGGAATACCTGCCCCCGGCGGTGCTGGACGGGGCGGGCCTGCCGGATCTGGCCACGGCCCTGCGCACGGTGCACCGCCCGCCGCCGGACGTGGCCGTCTCCCGGCTGCTGGAGGGGCGCCATCCGGCGCAGCGCCGCCTGGCCTTCGAGGAACTGGTGGCCCATCAGCTGAGCCTGGGCCGCCTGCGGGCCCATACCACGGCCCACGCAGCGCCCGCCGTGTGCGTCCCCGGCCGGCTGCTGCAGGGGCTGCGCCGGGCGCTGCCCTTCGCCCTCACCGGGGCCCAGGAGCGGGTCATCGCCGAGATCCTGGCGGATATGGCCCGGCCCCATCCCATGCTGCGCCTGGTGCAGGGGGACGTGGGTTCGGGCAAGACCCTGGTGGCGGTGGCCGCCTGCCTGCAGGCGGTGGAGGCGGGGTATCAGGCGGCGGTGATGGCCCCCACGGAGATCCTGGCGGAGCAGCACCTGCGCAACTTCCGCGCCCTGCTGGCCCCCCTGGGGGTGGAGACGGCCTGGTTCTCCGGCAAGCAGGGGGCCCGCGCCCGGCGGGAGGCGGCCGAGGCCCTGGCAGCGGGCACGGCGGCGGTGGCGGTGGGCACCCATGCCCTGTTCCAGGGGGAGGTCAGCTTCCGCGATCTGGCCCTGGTGGTGGTGGACGAGCAGCACCGCTTCGGGGTGCACCAGCGCATGGCCCTGCGGGAGAAGGGGGCCGGGGAGGGACGCCTGCCCCATCAGCTCATCATGACCGCCACCCCCATCCCCCGCACCCTGGCCATGACCGCCTACGCCGACCTGGATGCCTCCATCATCGATGAATTGCCCCCGGGGCGGACCCCGGTGACCACCGTGGCGGTGTGCGACAGCCGCCGCGACGAGGTGGTGCAGCGCATCCGCCATGCCCTGGACGCGGGCCGCCAGGCCTACTGGGTCTGTACCCTGGTGGAGGAATCGGACGTGCTTCAGGCCCAGGCGGCGGAGCAGACCCGGGACCTGCTGGCAGAGGCCCTGCCGGGGGCCGCCGTGGGCCTGGTGCACGGGCGCATGCGGCCCCGGGAGAAGGAGGCGGTGATGGCCCGCTTCCAGGCGGGGGAGGTGCAGTTGCTGGTGGCCACCACCGTCATCGAGGTGGGGGTGGACGTGCCCAACGCCTCGCTCATGATCATCGAGAACGCCGAGCGCCTGGGGCTGGCGCAGCTGCACCAGTTGCGGGGCCGGGTGGGGCGGGGGCGCGAGGCCAGCGCCTGTGTGCTGCTGTATCATCCCCCCCTGTCGGACACGGCCCGGCGGCGCCTGGAGGCCCTGCGCTCCAGCACCGACGGTTTCGAGATGGCACGCATCGACCTGGAACTGCGGGGCCCCGGGGAGGTGCTGGGCACGCGGCAGACGGGGATGATGCAGTTTCGCATCGCCGATATCGTGCGCGACCAGGATCTGCTGGAAGAGGTGCAGACGGCGGCGGCGCGGCTGCTGGCGGATCACCCGCAACAGGTGGATCCCCTGATCCAGCGCTGGCTCGGGGAAGCGGAGGCCTATGGACGCATCGCATGAGGATCTGCATCACCCCTGGGGCCTGACCCCGGAGGCGGCCCGGGCGCTGCAGACGCGGCTGGCGCCGCGGGTGGAACGGGGGGACCGCTTCGGGCCCCTGGAGCGGGTGGCCGGCGTGGACGTGGGCTTTGAGCAGGGGGGCGGGATCACCCGGGCGGTGGTGTCGGTCTTCTCCTGGCCGCATCTGGAGCCCCTGGAGGATGCCGTCGCCCGCGTGCCCACCGCCTTTCCCTATGTGCCCGGCCTGCTGTCCTTTCGCGAGATCCCGGCGGTGCTCCGGGCCCTGGAGGGGCTGCAGGTCCCGCCGGACCTGTTGCTGTGCGACGGGCAGGGCATCGCCCATCCCCGCCGCCTGGGCATCGCCGCCCATCTGGGGCTGATCACCGATCTGCCGTCGGTGGGGGTGGGCAAGTCGCGCCTGGTGGGGCGTCATGGGGAGGTGGGCGTGCTGCGCGGTTCGACGGTGCCGCTGGCGGACCGGGGGGAGGTGATCGGCCGCGTGTTGCGCACCCGCACCGGGGTGCGCCCCGTGTATGTCTCCACGGGCCATCGCGTGGCCCTGGATGCGGCCTGCCAGCTGGTGCTGCAGGCCGCTCCCCGCTACCGCCTGCCGGAGCCCATCCGGCGGGCGGACCGCATCGCCTCCCGCCGGGACGGTCCCCGGCGGGAGGCGGCGGTTCAGAAGCGGTAGGCCAGCCCCAGGTTGAGGACGGGGTAGTACTCGATGTCCTCCACGTCGTCCTCCAACTGGGCCTCCTCCCGGCGCAGGTCGTCCTCGAAACGGTCTTGCAGGATGGGATCACTCACCTGGCCGTCCAGGTCCACGTTGGGGGAGCCGGTGAACATCACCCCCAGGTCGAAGGCGAAGGACCAGCCGCCGCCCGCCACGGCGTTGCCATAGCCCACCCCCAGATAGGGGGCAAAGCTGTCCCAGTCCACGGTGGCGTCCAGGCGGGCGTCATAGGTGTCGTTGCCGATGTCCAGGCTGCCCTCGGCGCTGCCGCTGAACTCGTTGCCGTTGTAGTAGCCGCCAGCGCTCACCCGGAAGCCACCGCCGAAGGGATGCCAGTCGGCCAGCAGGGCGGCGCTGCGCAGCTCCAGGTCACCGTCGTATTCGATGCCGTCCTCTTCCAGCTCCCGGCTGTAGTCCAGGCCGTAGACCCCGCCGCGCAGGTTCAGGTGGTCCCGCAGCCCCACGGTCCCCTCCAGACCGAGGCCGGTGGTGCCCAGTTTGGCCCCCAGGGCGAAGCCCTCCGCCTGGGCGGTGGCGGCGGTGGTGCAAAGGCCCAGACCCAAAAGGGTGGCGGCGAACAGGGGACGTGTCGTCCATTGCATGGCATGATCTCCTTCAGTGCTCAGGGGTGTAGGACAAGGAACCCCGGCGCCCATGCAGGGCCCAAACCCATGGGGCGTCCGTGACGTTCCCGCGGGGTGCCGGTGTGTTCAGTGATCCGGTTCACATTCCGGGGGCTAGTGTACGACCCCATGCCGGCGCCTCCCCTGACGTCCGTCAGCGAATCGGGACCGCCGGGGGAGGCGGGGACATCCTGCAACGGCCATCGAAAAGGAGGACAACCCATGCGTTTCGATCTCCATCACCTGCTCTTTGGCGGTGCCGCCCCGGGGGCGCCCCTGGCCGATGCCGGTATGGCAGTGGCGCGCGTCTCGGCGGGGCTGATGATGGCCTTCGGGCATGGTCTGGGCAAGCTGCCCCCTTCCCCCGGGTTCGTGGGCTTTGTGGAAGGACTGGGGTTTCCCTCGCCTTTGCTGTTCGCCTGGATGGCGGCCCTGGCGGAGGCGGCGGGCGGCTTGCTCCTGGCGGCAGGGCTGTTCACCCGTGCGGCCGCCGCCGCCATCCTGGGGGCCATGGCGGTGGCGGCCTTCGTCGCCCACGGCGGGGATCCGGTGTTCGCCACCAGTGGTCCCAGCAAGGAACTGCCGCTGCTCTATGGGGCGGTGATGCTGGCCTTCCTCCTGGCGGGCTGCGGACGCTACGGTGTGGATGCCCTCTTCCGCCGCGATTGAGGGCCGCTGCGACGTCCCCCATGGCCGGGGCCTTGGGGTTCATCATCCTGTCATCGGGCTGCGAGTTAATGGCGGCGCGAACGTTCATTGTCATTGGTGATTCATGAAGGAAGCTCTGGCCGCACAGCCCGCCCCCCGCGTGGTGCGGGCCCTGTCCAAGACCTATCTGACCCGGGCCCGGGAGGCCTGCGCCCGCCTGGAGGATCCCTCCGACGAGGAGGCCCTGCACGACTTCCGCGTGGCCCTGAGGCGGCTGCGCAGTCTGCTGCGGGCCCACAAGGGGTACGCCCGGCGCTGGCTCTCCAAGAAGCTGATCCGCCGCGTCAAGGATCTGGCCGCCAGCACCGGTCCCGCCCGGGATGCCGAGGTGCAACTGGCCTGGCTGCGCCAGCGCAAGGAGCGCATCAAGCCCCACCAGCGCCCGGGTTACCTGTGGATGCTGCAGCGCCTGGAGCGGCGTCTGGAGGAGGAATACGCGGATCTGCGGGAGGAGCTGCCCCGGGGCTTCAAGCGCCTGGACAAGCGGATGCAGGCCCGTCTGGAGGTGGATACGGAGGAGGACGACGCCCCCGCATTCGGCGAGGTGACCGCCCTGCGCCTGGGGGATGCGGCCGGTGAGTTCGGGGAACACCTGGCCCGGATCCACGGCGAGTCCGCCGAGGCGGAGATCCATCGCGCCCGCATCGCCGGCAAGCGTCTGCGCTACCTGCTGGAGCCGCTGGCGGACGAACTGCAGGGGGGCGGCGCGCTGGTGAAGGAGCTCAAGGAGATGCAGGACCTGATGGGGGAGATTCACGACCTGCAGGTCCTTTCCGAGGAATTGGGCCAGGCCTCGGAGGAGGCCGGCGCCGAGCGCATGCGCCGGCTCATCGACCTGACGCTGCAACTGGGTCCCGAGGATCCGGCGGTGGAGACGGCGCGGCGCCAGGACGAACGGGCGGGGCTGATGAGCCTGGCCCGGGAGGTGCGGGACCGCAACGAGCACCTCATGTCCCGGCTGGCGGCCAAGTGGGACGACGGCGATGTGCACCGCTTCCTGGAGCAGCTGGAGCAGGCCCGGGAGACCCTGGCGGCGGCGGGGGGGACCGCACCCATGCCCTGAAGGGGGTCGGTCCTCGCCGGTTCGATTGCAACCGAATCCCTCAATCCGTGCTATTCACGGTCCGGTCTGTGCTATCTTCCCGTTCGGGATCGATCGGCAGGGACAGGGCTGTCTGTCCGGGCGATTCGCAGCATCCATCCATGAAGAACACGGGCGTGCCCCATGGCAACGCCCAGGCTCCCAAAGGAGTTCCTGTTATGTTGAAAACCTATATCCGTTGGGCTGGCGCGGCCGCCCTGGGCTGCGCCCTGGCCATGGGCACCGCCACCGCGGCCGATCACAACGACTGGCCGGAGTCGGCCAAGGTGGGCACCGCCTCCCAGGGGGGGACCTATTTCATCTACGGCGCTGGCTGGGCCGGACTGGTGCAGGAGGCCACAGGCGTCAATATGTCCGCCGAGGTGACCGGCGGCCCCGCCCAGAACATGGTGCTGGTGCACCGCGGCGACCTGGAATTCGGCATGACCACCATGGGCCCGGCCTACGAGGGTTGGCATGGTGAACTGCAGGTGGCCCCGGGCATGGAGACCCGTAACGTGCGTGCCATGTTCCCCATGTATCGCACCCCCATGCAGGTGGTGGCCCTGCAGCGTTCCGGCATCGACAGCGTCTCCGATCTGGACGGCAAGACCGTGGGCGTCGGTCCCCGGGGCGGCACGGCCAGCATGTTCTGGCCGCGCTTCTTCGAGGATCTGGGGCTGGACGTGAACGTGCGCTACGGCGGTGCCGCCGACCTGGCCGGTCAGGTGCAGGACGGCCTCATCGATGCCTTCGCCTTCGCCGCCGGTGTGCCCATCTCCGCCTTCAGCCAGCTGGAGGCCCAGCAGCCGGTGAACATCTTCTCCCTCAGTGAGGCGCAGATCGAGGAGATGGTGGCCAAGCACCCGGTGAGCCCCATCACCATCCCCGCCGGTACCTACAGTTCCGTGGATGAGGCCCAGCCCGCCGTGGCCCTGTGGAACTTCGCCATTGCCAGCAAGGACATGCCGGCGGACTTCGTCTACGAGATCATGAAGACGGTGCTGGATCACAACGACCGCATGATGGAGGTCCATCGGGCAGCCAAGGAGACCCTGCCGGAGAACATGAAGTACAACGACTTCATGTGGTTCCACCCCGGCGCGGTGCGCTACTACCAGGAGAAGGGCATCGAGGTGCCCGAGGACCTCATCCCGCCCGAATACGAGGGCTGAGCCGGAACAGGGAAGACGTGTGACAGGGACCGGGCCGCAGTTGCGGCCCGGTGTCGTTTCCGCCGCGCTCGCCGCCCTGCATTCCATCCCAACCGTATCCCCAGAAGATCCTGTCCATGACGCGCTCCGAGAACACGGGCTCCATCGATGCCGCCGCGGCCGCGGCCGCTGAAGAGGGAACTTCGTCCCAACGCAACCTGACCCGCTGGCAGTACGGGCTGTTGTTCGCCCTGGGTCTGACCTATACCGCCTTCCACCTCCTGGTCCTGAATGTCTTTCCCATCGAGACCTGGAGTTTCCGTATCCTGCACGTGGCCGGGGCCCTGGTCATCGGCTTTGCCATCGTGGCCGCCTGCACGCCGCCGGCGGAGCAGCGCCGCCGACGATGGGCCCTGGAACTGATCCCCATGGTGCTCACGGGGGGGTTGGCCCTCTACGCCCTGGGGACGGTGGCCTTAGCCCATGCCCTGCGCGCCTTTCAGGGGCTGGATGCCCAGTCCATGCCCCCGTGGCTGTTTCCCAGCTTCGCCTGGGCCCTGGTGGCCGCCACGGTCCTGGGCATCCTGTTCGCCTGGGTCTTCAGGCCCCGCTCCGATCGCATCGGCTGGTATGACTGGTCCCTCATGGCGGCCAGTCTCTCCGTGGCGGGTTACCTGCTGTTCCACCTGGCGGCGTTGCAGTTCCGGGCCGGGGTACTTCCCACGCAGCCGGACTTCTGGGTCTCCGTGGCGGGGATCCTGCTGATCCTGGAACTCACCCGCCGCGTTGCCGGCATGGCCCTGGTGGTGATCGCCGCCGTGTTCATCCTCTACGGCTTCATCGGCCCCTGGCTGCCGGGGGTGCTGGAGCATAGCGGCTACGCCGCCGACCGTTTCTTCACCTATCTCTACACGGACAACGGCATCCTGGGTCCCACCACGGCGGTCTCCTCCACCTATATCGTGTTGTTCATCGCCTTCGCCGCCTTCCTCCAGGCCTCCAAGGTGGGGGACTACTTCGTCAACTTCGCCTTCGCCGCCGCCGGCCGCGCCCGGGGCGGTCCCGCCAAGGTGGCCATCTTCGCCAGCGGCCTCATGGGCATGATCAACGGCACCTCCGCGGGCAATGTGGTGGCCACCGGGTCCCTGACCATCCCGCTGATGAAGCGGGTGGGCTACAAGCCCCGGAGCGCCGCCGCCATCGAGGCGGCCGCCTCCACCGGCGGGCAGATCATGCCCCCGGTGATGGGCGCCGGGGCCTTCATCATGGCCGAGGTCACCGGTATCCCCTACACCGAGCTGGTCATCGCCGCCCTGATCCCGGCGGTGCTCTACTTCGCCTCGGTCTACTTCATGGTGGACATGGAGGCCTCGAAACTGGGCATGAAGGGCCTGCCGTCCAAGGACCTGCCCCGGCTGGGGGCCCTGCTGCGCCAGGTGTATCTGTTCGCCCCCATCCTCATCCTCATCGGGGCCCTGTTCCTGGGGTATTCGGTGATTCGCGCCGGTACCGTGGCCCTCATGAGCGCCGTGGTGGTGAGCTGGCTCACCCCCTTCCGCCTGGGCCCCATGGGCGCGGCCCGGGCCCTGGAGCTGGCGGCGCGCATGTCCATCCAGCTCATCGCGGTGTGCGCCTGCGCGGGCATCATCGTCGGCGTCATCGGGCTCACCGGCGTGGGGTTGCGCTTCTCTTCCATGCTCCTGTCGGTGGCCGAGAACAGCCAGTTGCTGGCCCTGGTCTTCGCCATGGGCATCTCCGTGCTCCTGGGCATGGGCATGCCCACCACTGCCGCCTATGCCGTGGCCGCCTCCGTAGTGGCCCCGGGACTGGTGCAGATGGGGGTGCAGCCGCTGGTGGCCCATTTCTTCGTCTTCTATTTCTCGGTGATCTCCGCCATCACCCCGCCGGTGGCCCTGGCGGCCTACGCGGGGGCGGCCATCTCCGGCTCCGAGCCCATGCGCACCTCCGTCACCGCCTTCAAGGTGGGGCTGGCGGCCTTCATCGTGCCCTTCATCTTCTTCTATCATCCGACCCTGCTCATGCAAGGGGAATGGTGGCAGATCGCCCAGAGCCTGGTGACCTCGCTGGTGGGGGTCTACCTGCTGGCGGCGGCGGCCCAGGGCTGGTTCTTCGGACGTGCCCCCTGGCTCGCCCGGGGGCTGCTCTTCGCCGGGGCCCTGTCGCTCATCTCCGGCGGACTGATCACCGATGCCCTGGGACTGTCCACCGCGGCCGTGCTCCTGTTCTGGCAGCTGCGTTTCGCCCGGGGCCGAGGGGAGGGGACCCCGGCGGCCTCCTCCGAGGCCACCTAAGGGCACGTGCATCGCCAGGCAAACCCGGGAGGGGGAGATGCAGGCAGAGCGCTATCAGGTGATCCTTACGGGGGATACGGCCGCCGGGGAGGACCCATCCGGGGTCCGCGCCCGTCTGGCGGTCCTCTTTCGCATCCCGGAGGAAAAGGCCGGTGCCCTGCTGGGCGGCCGGCCGGTGGTGGTGAAGAAGGGCCTGGATGCGGACACGGCCGAGCGCTATCGCGCCCGGCTGGAGCAGGCCGGGGCGGTGGCGCGGGTCGCGGCCCAGCCCCCGGAGGAGAGCGCCGCGCCAGGGGTTACCCCCGGACGGGAGGGCGGACCGGACCCGTCCGGTCCGGGGCCCGATACGGGTGAGGGGCTTACCCTGGCCCCCCCGGGGGCCGATCTGAGCGATCCGGAGCCAGCGCCGCCATTGCAGGTGGACCTCTCCGGCCTGACCCTGGCGGAGCCCGGTGCCCGCATCGGCGAGCCCCGGGAGGTGCCCCCGCTGCAGGTGGATACCGGTGAGCTGGAGATGGAGGAGCCTCCCGGGCCGCCCGCGTCCGCGCCAGGGGAGGAGCGGGATTGATCCTCGCGGGGATGCGCCGCCCTAGGGCCCGGCAGGCAAACTTTCCCCGACGCCGGGACTCCAAGGGATGAACCCCTTCATGGAACCCCCGCGCCATGTTCGCCTTCCGCCACAAGACTGCCATGCCCCGTCCCGATCAGGCCCCCGCGGGGCGGGACACCCCCCTGGCGATCCCCCGCCGTCACGCCGTCCTGGATACCCCCCTGGCGCCTCCCTATCCCCAGGGCATGATGCAGGCGGTGTTTGGCATGGGCTGCTTCTGGGGGGCCGAGCGGGCCTTCTGGGAGATCCCCGGGGTGTACACCACCGCCGTGGGGTATGCCGGGGGATATACCCCGAATCCCACCTATCCCGAGGTGTGCGGCGGGCTTACGGGCCATGCTGAGGTGGTGCGGGTGGTCTTCGACCCCGGGGTGGTTGCCTATGAAGACCTGCTGAGGGTCTTCTGGACCCGCCACGACCCCACCCAAGGCATGCGCCAGGGCAACGACGTGGGCACCCAGTACCGTTCCGTCATCCACACCCAGGATGCGGCCCAGGCCGAGGCCGCCGCCGCCAGCCGCGACGCCTATCAGCGGGCCCTGGAGGCCCATGGCCGGGGACGCATCACCACCGAGATCCGGCCCGATCCCGGTTTCTACTTCGCCGAGGCGGATCACCAGCAGTACCTGGCCAAAAACCCCGGCGGCTATTGCGGCCTGGGGGGCACGGGGGTGCCCTGCTGAGGCTCATCCACCGCCGGCGGCCCGCACCAGGCCGCGGAACAGCCGCTGGTGGCGCACCTTCTGGGGCAGGTATTCCGGGTGCCATTGCACCCCCAGCACGAAGCGGGGACCGCTGGCCTCGATGGCCTGGACCAGGCCGCTGGGTTCCCGGGCCACGGCGTGCAGGCCCCGGCCCGGGCGGTCCACGGCCTGGTGGTGCAGGGCGTTCACCGCCAGGGGGGCGGGGCCGGTGAGGGCCGCCAGGCGGGAGCCGGGGGCCAGGGTGACCATCTTGCGCGGGAGGATGCTGCGCACCCGGGGGATCTCCCGGTAGAAGCCCTCCAGGTCCTGGTGCAGGCTGCCGCCCTGGACCACGTTGAGCAGTTGCATGCCCCGGCAGATGCCCAGTACGGGCAGGCCGTCCGCCAGGGCCCGGCGGATGAGCTCCGTCTCCAGGAGGTCCCGTGCCCGGTCGCCGCCGTGGTGCTTGGTGCGCAGCAGGCGGCGTAGCAGCCAGAGCAGGGGATAGAGCATATAGGCCAGCAGGCGCTGTCCGGTGGCGGGTTCGCTGGCGTCGATCTCCCGCATCAGGTGCAGCGGGTCCTGGCCGTATAGCCCCGGGTCCACATCGGCCCCGCCGCCGATCACTAGGCCGTCCAGACGTCCGCGCGGCGGATGCCGTGCCGGGGTGATGCGCACCGGCCGGCCGCCGGCGCGGCGGATGGCCCGGGCGGTCATGATCCAGGCGGCCAGGCCGCCCCGGTCGGGGCCGGTGATGCCGATGCGGGGACGCGGCCGCATGGGGTCAACTCCCCGATCCGGTGAGGCCTGCCATCCATTGCTGGATGCGGGCGGCCAGCCCGCCCCGGTCCGCCCCCAGGAGTTCCGCCGCCATGCGGTGCAGGCGCTGCGGTTGGGCCGCCAGCCGTTCCACCGCCACCCAGCCCGCCCAGGGCAGGCTCAGGTCCCATTGGGGCTCGTCGATGCGGCAGTCCGGCAGGCGGTAATGGAAGGTGGGCCGCGCATGGATCAGGTGGTGCTCCACCGCTGCCGCCTGGATCTGCTCCGGGGCCAGATGGGCGAACAGAGGGAGCAGGTCCAGGGGGCGGTTGCGGGTGGGGTTGTGGGCCAGGTAGTCGGTGATCAGCCCTTTCAGGTCCGGGGCGTAGTCCGGCTGCAGGATGAGCCGGGCATAGGTCTCCGGGAACGGGTCCACGAAGGGGGTCAGCCGCCGCGAGAGGTCCGTCTGTGAATGTTCCAGAAGCCAGTCATGGAGCACCAGGAAGGCCTGCAGGTGGCGCAGGATGGAGGCCGCGTCCAGATGCGCCAGTTCCAGGTTGATCTGCAGGCCGAAGGCGTAGAACAGGGAGTCATGGGTGCCCTTGGCCCCGGCCTGCTGCAGGCGCCGGCGCAGTCGGTCCAGTTCCGGCAGGGCGTCGTGGGGCACCGGCGGGGCCACCACCTCGTGGGGCACCACCAGCCCGGCCACCTGGGAGAGGGCCGTCTCCAGGGCGTGGGGCCGTCCGTCCCGGTCCACCTCCACCCCCATCTTCTCCAGGTAGTCCAGGTATTCCCGGCGCTTGAGCAGGTCGCTGTCCAGCTCCAGCCCGAAGTCCCCGAAGCGGGTGCCGGTGACCCGCTGCTGGAAGGGGGAGTCGGCGCGGTGCTCGCCACCGAACAGGTCCGTGATGGCCCCCGCGATGGCCTCCAGGGAGAGCCCCGCCATCTCCAGTTCGATGCCGACGCGGCGCGGTTCCCCCTCGGGGTTGAGGGGTTCGGGAAGGGGCTGGAATGCGCTCATGCAGGATCCTTGCGGGGCGGGTATCACGCACCCCACTATAGCAACGATCGCGGACGCGGCATCCCCGGGCTTTTCTCCCGCGCCGCAAAACCTTAGGCTCTCGCCCATGGAAATGAACTTCACCAAGATGCATGGGCTCGGTAACGATTTCGTGGTGATCGACGCCGTGCGCCAGCACGTGTCACTGACCCCGGAGCGGGTGCGTTTCCTCGCCCACCGGCGCACCGGCGTGGGCTGCGACCAGGTGCTGCTGGTGGAACCCCCGGCGGACCCGCAGCGCGCCGCTTTCCGTTATCGCATCTTCAACGCCGACGGCAACGAAGTGGAGCAATGCGGCAACGGCGCCCGTTGCTTTGCCGTATTCGTGCGCGAGGCGGGGCTGACCGAGGCCACGGTGATCCCGGTGGAGACGGCGGCCGGGATCATCACCCTGCAGGTGCAGGGCGATGGTCAGGTGACGGTGGACATGGGGCCGCCTCGCCTGGAGCCCTGGACGATCCCCTTCGAGGCCGCTGCCGCCGCCCCCACCCATACACTGCAGGTGGGGGGCGAGACCCTGGAGATCGGTGCCGTGTCCATGGGCAACCCCCACGCGGTGGTGGTGGTGGAGGACGTGCACAAGGCCCCGGTGGAGCGCCTGGGGCCCCTCATTGAGCGTCATCCCCGCTTCCCCCGCGGGGCCAACGCGGGCTTCATGGAGGTGGTATCCCGGGAGCGGGTGCGCCTGCGGGTGTTCGAGCGCGGGGCGGGCGAGACCCTGGCCTGCGGTACCGGCGCCTGTGCCGCCGTGGTCAGCGGGCAGCTGCAGGGACTGCTGGACCGGCAGGTGGCGGTGGATCTGCCCGGCGGGCGGCTTGTGATAGAGTGGGCCGGTCGCGAGGATGCGCCGGTCCTGATGACCGGCCCCGCACAGTCGGTCTTTACGGGTCGGATTCAACTATGAGCACACCAGGCAAGAGCGCGCTCGCCGAAGAGGCGGTCACCGAGGCAACGGTGGAGGCCTATCTGCGCGCCCATCCGGACTTTTTCGAACGCCATCTGCCGCTGCTGGAGGTCCTGCGCCTGCCTCATCCCTGTGGTGGGGCGGTCTCCCTCATGGAACGCCAGATCTCGGTGCTGCGAGAGAAGAACCGCACCCTGGAGCGCAAGCTCATGGAGCTGGTGAAGCTGGCCCGGGAGAACGAACGTCTGAGCCAGCGCATGCACCACCTGGCCCTCGGCCTGATGGAGGCGGAGGACCTGGACGCCGTCCTGGCCACCACCCAGGAGCACCTGCGCAGCGAGTTCCGCGCCGATGCCGTGGTCATCCGCGTGTGCGGCGACCCCGCCCGGGGCATGCACTTCGTGCGCGGGGATGACCCGGCCATCGAGGGCTTCTCCCACCTGTTCGAGGACCGGCGTCCCCTCTGCGGCCGCCTCTCCCAGACCCAGCTGGAGGCCCTGTTCCCGGCACAGACGGCGGCGGAGACCCGTTCCGCGGTGGTGGTGCCCCTCCTGGAGGGTTCCAGCCCCCTGGGGCTCCTCGCCCTGGGCAGCCAGGAGGCCTCCCGCTTCCATCCCGGCATGGGTACCCTGTTTTTGGGTTATCTGGGGGAGATCGTCTCCCACGCCGTGTCCAGGCGGCTGGCACCGGTATGAACGACCGGGAGGACCGGGCGGTGGACCCCCGGATCCGGGCCTATCTGGAACACCTGTCCCGGGAGCGGGCCGCCTCGCCGCACACCGTGGCCGGATACCGGCGGGATCTGACCCGGCTGCGGGCCCATGTGCAGCGCGGCGAGGACGGCGCCGTGGACTGGTCCCGGGTCACGGTGCACGACATCCGCGCACTGCTGGCCGCCCGCCACCGTGCCGGGGCCTCCGGACCCAGTCTGCAGCGTCTGCTCTCGGCCATCCGCGGCTTCTTCAATTATCTCCTCCGCGAGGGGGTGGCGGGGATCAATCCCGCCCAGGGGGTGCGGGCGCCGCGCAGCCACCGTCCCCTGCCGGAGGTGCTGGAGGCGGAGCAGGTGGCCCGTCTGGTGGAACTGCCCGGAGGGGACCTGCTGCAGGTGCGCGACCGGGCCATCATGGAGCTGTTCTATTCCTCGGGGCTGCGCCTGGCGGAGCTGACGGACCTGGACGTGACCGGCCTGGATCTGGCCGATGCCACCGTGCGGGTCACCGGCAAGGGCCGCAAGATGCGCACCGTGCCCGTGGGCCGCAAGGCCCGGGAGGCCCTGGAGGCCTGGCTCGCCCGCCGCGGGGAATGGGCGCCCCCGCAGGAGCCCGCCCTGTTCGTCGGCCGCCGCGGGCGGCGCCTCTCCCCTCGGGCGGTGCAACGGCGCCTGGCGCAGCATGCCCAGGCCCGGGGGCTGGATCGCCATGTGCATCCCCACCTGCTGCGCCATACCTTCGCCAGCCATCTCCTGGAGTCCTCCCAGGACCTGCGGGCGGTGCAGGAACTGCTGGGCCATTCCGACATCGGCACCACGCAGATCTACACCCACCTGGACTACCAGCACCTGGCCCGGGTCTACGACGGGGCCCACCCGCGGGCGCGGCGCCGTCCCAAGGGCGGCTGAGCCCTGCCGCCACCGCGGCCGATTCCGTTACAATTTTCCCTTTGAACCGGTACGGGGGAGCGACCCTTGGAACAGTTTCGTGGCACCACCATCATCAGCATCCGCCGCAACGGGCAGGTGGCCCTGGCCGGGGACGGCCAGGTCTCCCTGGGCAACACCGTGATGAAGGGCAATGCCCGCAAGGTGCGACGCCTGTACCATGACAAGGTCCTGGCGGGTTTCGCCGGCGGTACGGCGGACGCCTTCACCCTCTTCGAGCGCTTCGAGGGCAAGCTGGAGAAATACAGCGGCAACCTGGTGCGCGCCGCCGTGGAGCTGGCCAAGGACTGGCGCACCGAGCGCAGCCTGCGCCGCCTGGAGGCCCTGCTGGCGGTGGCGGACAAGGAGGCCTCGCTGATCATCTCCGGCAACGGCGATGTCATCGAGCCGGAGGAGGGCCTGATCGCCATCGGCTCCGGCGGCCCCTACGCCCAGGCCGCGGCCCGCGCCCTGAGCGAGAACACCGAGCTCTCCGCCCGCGAGATCGCCGAGAAGGCCTTGAACATCGCCGCGGACATCTGCATCTATACCAATCACAACCTGAGCATCGAGGAACTCTGAGATGCGCAGGCTGCCCCATTCCCGTCCCACCCCCGTTTTGCAAGGGCCGCGCCATGTCTGAGATGACCCCCAGAGAGATCGTCCAGGAACTGGACCGTTTCATCGTCGGGCAGAACCCGGCCAAGCGCGCGGTGGCCATCGCCCTGCGCAACCGCTGGCGCCGCCAGCAGTTGTCCCCGGACCTGGCGCGGGAGGTGACGCCGAAGAACATCCTCATGATCGGTCCCACCGGCGTGGGCAAGACGGAGATCGCCCGGCGTCTGGCGCGCCTGGCCAATGCCCCCTTCATCAAGGTGGAGGCCACCAAGTTCACCGAGGTGGGCTATGTGGGCCGCGACGTGGAGTCCATCATCCGCGACCTGGTGGACGCCGCCGTGAAGATGCTGCGGGAACAGGAGATGGAGAAGATGCGCCCCCGCGCCGAGGAGGCCGCCGAGGAGCGCATCCTGGACGCCCTCCTGCCCCCCGCCCGGGGCAGTGGTGGCGGCTTCATGGCGGAGTCCTCCGAGCCCGAGCGCCAGGAGACGGAGACCCGGCAGAAATTCCGCAAGCGCCTGCGGGAGGGTCAGCTGGACGACAAGGAGATCGAGATCCAGGTGCAGGCCATCCCCGCCGGGGTGGAGATCATGTCCCCCCCCGGCATGGAGGACATGGCCAGCCAGCTCCAGGGGCTGTTCCAGAACCTGGGCGGCCAGCGCACCCGCACCCGCAAGCTCAAGATCAAGGAGGCCTTCAAGCTCCTCACCGACGAGGAGGCCGCGCGCCTGGTGAACGAGGAGGACATCAAGCTGCGCGCCGTCTCCCACGTGGAGCAGAACGGCATCGTCTTCCTGGACGAGATCGACAAGGTGGTGCGCAAGGGGGAATACACCGGCGGCGACGTCTCCCGCGAGGGGGTGCAGCGGGACCTGCTGCCCCTGGTGGAGGGCTGCACCGTGAGCACCAAGGTGGGCTCGGTGCGCACCGATCACATCCTGTTCATCGCCTCCGGGGCCTTCCACCTGTCCAAGCCCTCGGACCTGATCCCCGAGCTTCAGGGCCGTCTGCCCATCCGCGTGGAGCTGGAGCCCCTCACCGCCGAGGACTTCGTGCGCATCCTCACCGAGCCCCGCGCCTCCCTCACGGAGCAGTACGCGGCCCTGCTGGGCACTGAGGGCATCACCGTGGAATTCACCGAGGACGGCGTGCGCCGCCTGGCGGAGATCGCCTCCCAGGTGAACGAGCGCACCGAGAACATCGGCGCCCGCCGCCTGCACACGGTGCTGGAGCGGGTGGTGGAGACGGTCTCCTACGAGGCCCCCGACTGCGACAGCCCGGTGCGTATCGATGCCGGCTACGTGGACGCCCGGCTGGAGGACCTGGTGCAGGACGAGGACCTGAGCCGGTACATCCTCTGAGGCGCATGCCGGACCATGGGCGCAAGACACCGACCCACCGATATCCGCCTGCACCGCCAGTCCCGGGAACTGGAACTGGTCTACGGTGACGGCCAGCACCACCGCCTGGGCTGCGAGTTCCTGCGCGTCCATTCCCCCTCTGCGGAGGTGCGCGGGCACGCCCCCGGCCAGGAGGTCTTGCAGGTGGGCAAGGAGGGGGTCAACATCACCGCCATCGAGCCGGTGGGCCACTACGGCATCCGGCTGGTGTTCTCCGACGGTCACGACACCGGCATCTACGACTGGGACTATCTCCACCACCTGGGGGCCCACCGGGACCGGCTGTGGCATGAATACCTGGAGCGCCTGGAGGCCGCGGGCCACCGGCGCGGGGACTGACGACGGGAGCGGACATGTCCGACGACAAGACCACCGATTTCGGCTACGAGCGGGTGCCGGTACAGGAAAAGGCCCGGCGGGTGGGACAGGTGTTCCACTCCGTGGCCGGCCGCTACGACCTCATGAACGATCTCATGTCCATGGGCATCCACCGCGCCTGGAAGCGCTTCACCGTGGAGGTGGCCGGGGCCCGTCCGGGCTGGAAGGTGCTGGACCTGGCGGGGGGCACGGGGGACCTGGCGGCCAAGTTCGCCCGCATCACCGGACCCCGGGGGCAGGTGGTGCTCAGCGACATCAACGCCTCCATGCTCACCCAGGGGCGTGCCCGCCTGGTGGACCAGGGGCTGGTGGAGAACCTGGATTTCGTACAGGCCGATGCCGAACACCTGCCCTTCGCCGACGATCACTTCGACCTGGTCACCATCGCCTTCGGCCTGCGCAACGTCACCGACAAGAACGCCGCCCTGGCCTCCATGCACCGGGTGCTCAAACCCGGCGGCAAGCTGCTGGTGCTGGAATTCTCCCATCCCGTCTCCCGCACCTTCGGCAAGGTGTACGACCTGTACAGTTTCAAGGCGCTGCCGCTCATGGGGCGGCTGGTGGCCGGTGATGCCGACAGCTACCGTTACCTGGCGGAGAGCATCCGCATGCACCCCGATCAGGAGACCCTCAAGGACATGATGGAGACCGCCGGTTTCGAGCGCTGCGATTACTTCAACCTCACCGGCGGGGTGGTGGCCCTGCACCGGGGCTACAAGCTCTGAATCCGCCCGGCCATCCCCGCCAGGAGCAGACGGTCATGAAGACACCCCCCGCCCCCGTCACGGCCCTGCTGGAGGCGGCCATCCGCCGCTATCTGGCCCTGGACCCCAACAGCCGTGCCCGGCTCGAGGCCCTGGGCACGGGGGTGGTGGCCCTGCACATCACCGGCATCGACCTGACCCTCCACTTCATCCCCGGCGACGGCTTCCTGCAGGTGTCGGGTCGGTACGATGGCGAACCGGATGCCCATATCGCCGCCTCCCCCCTCACCCTGGCGCGGCTGCTTTCGGACGACCCCGGGGCCCCGCTGCCGGAGACGGTGACCCTGGTGGGGGACGTGGAGCTGGCGCGGCGCCTCAACGACCTGCTGCGGGGCGTGGACCTGCACTGGGAGGACCTCCTGGCCCGCCTGGTGGGGGAGGCGGGGGCGCAGCGCGTGCGCCGGGGGCTCTGCGGCCTGCGGGCGCGCTGGCACCGCGCCCGCGACGGGGTGCAGGGGCGCGTGGGTGAGCAGCTGCGCGGCGGCCCCCTGGCCGGCCGCGCCGAGGTGGAGGCCTATATGGACGCGGTGGACCGGCTGCGCAGTGACACGGACCGCCTGGAGGCGCGCATCCGCCGCCTGGAAGGGAACCGCCCCGGCGGCGGGGTTTGAGCGCGCCCATGCTACAGCACCTGCATCCCTCCCAGATCCTGCGCCTGCTCACCATCAACCGGGTGCTCATCCGCCACGGCCTGGACGACGTGGTGCTCACCCTGCGCCTGTTCCGGCCGGTGCGCTTCGTGCGCTACATGGCCCCGTGGAACTGGTTCCGCAAGGTCCCCTATGGCCGCGGCGAGCGCATCCGCCGGGCCCTGGAGGACCTGGGGCCCATCTTCATCAAGTTCGGCCAGATGGTCTCCACCCGCCGCGACCTGCTCCCGGACGACATCGCCGCGGAGCTGGCCCGGCTGCAGGACCGGGTGCCTCCCTTCCCCAACGACCAGGCCCGGGCCATCATCGAACGCGCCCTGGGCCGGCCCGTGGAGTCCCTCTTCGCCGCCTTCGAGGCCACCCCCATGGCCTCCGCCTCCATCGCCCAGGTGCACGGCGCGGTGCTCCATGACGGCCGCCGGGTGGTGGTGAAGGTGGTGCGCCCCGGCATCGAGAAGGCCATCCGCCGGGACGTGGAACTCATGTACGTCATCGCCGAACTGGCGGAGCGCTACTGGCCCGAGGGTCGGCGCCTGCGCCCGGTGGAGGTGGTGGCGGAATATGAGCAGACCCTCCTGGACGAACTGGATCTCATGCGCGAGGCGGCCAACGCCTCCCAGATCCGCCGCAACTTCGAGGGCTCCCCGCTGTTGTACATGCCCGAGGTCCACTGGGACTACTGCCGTCAGGACGTGATGGTGATGGAGCGCATCCAGGGGATCCCCGTGTCCGACGTGGCCGCCCTGCGCGCCCGGGGGGTGGACCTGCGGCTCCTGGCGGAGCGGGGCGTGGAGATCTTCTTCACCCAGGTCTTCCGCCACAACTTCTTCCACGCCGACATGCACCCGGGCAACATCTTCATCGACGCCCGCGATCCGGCGGACCCCAGCTACATCGCCGTGGATTTTGGCATCG
The DNA here is from genome assembly GCF_900114895.1 of Ectothiorhodospira mobilis. Classification (GTDB taxonomy): domain Bacteria; phylum Pseudomonadota; class Gammaproteobacteria; order Ectothiorhodospirales; family Ectothiorhodospiraceae; genus Ectothiorhodospira; species Ectothiorhodospira mobilis_A. The sequence goes on along the minus strand of NZ_FOUO01000008.1, from coordinate 33,926 downwards.
TCGGTACCCTCTCCCCGGCGGACCAGCGCTACCTGGCGGAGAACTTCTACGCCTTCTTCAACCGCGACTACGCCCGCGTGGCGGAGCTGCACGTGGAGTCCGGCTGGGTACCCTCGGACGTGCGCGTCGCCGACCTGGAGGGGGCCATCCGCACCGTGTGCGAGCCCATCTTCGAGAAGCCCCTCAAGGACATCTCCTTCGGCCACGTGCTGGTGCGCCTGTTCCAGACCGCCCGGCGCTTCAACATGGAGGTGCAGCCCCAGCTGGTGCTCCTGGAGAAGACCCTGCTCAACATCGAGGGCATGGGGCGGGACCTGTACCCGGACCTGGACCTGTGGAAGACGGCGCGCCCCTTCATCCAGCGCTGGATGGACGAGCAGGTGGGGGCGCGGGCCCTGGTGCGGGGGCTACGGCGCAACCTCCCCTTCATCCTGGAGAAGGCACCGGATGTCCCCGGCCTCTTGCACGAGGCCCTGCGCCAGCAGACCCTGGCGGACGAACGCCAGGCCCTGCAACAGGCCCAGCTGCGCCGCCTGCAGGCGGAGATCCGCGACGCCAACCGCCGCACCGTCTTCGCGGTGCTGGGGGGCGCCCTGGTGATCGGCGCGGTGCTGCTGGTGTCCCGGGCCCCGGTGATGCCCGGACTGCTGGGCATGCCCTGGCCCACCTGGGGTCTGGGCGGTCTGGGGCTGGTGCTGCTGCTGGCGTCCCTGTGGCGGCGCGCGCCCCTGGAGAAGTCCTAGGGCCGCATCAGCAGGTGCCGCGCCACGGATGCCCCCCCGCTTGGTATCACCCAGCGCAATGATTTTGCGGAATGGCCTTAGGTGTCCCGCCACTGGTCATGGCATGCATTGAGACTGAGCCTGCCGAGGCCCGTCGGTCATGTTGGGACAGCAGCCAAAGAAGTGACAGAAATGACGATGCAGCTGTTGAAAGCGCGTCTTGGAGAGTCTTCCGTAGCGTTTGACGATGACCGGCTTGGCGATCACGAAGGTCTTTCTCACCATGATCTTGGAGCGCTTGGGAAGGGTGCCGATGCTGAGGTCGAAGGGTTCCAGGATGGATTCATCGTCGTGTAGCTGGGCCGTCTGGCTGCTGACGGGAATGCCGACGAAATCATCGAAAGGCAGGTTGTCCTTGAACACGATGACCGGCCTGCGCTTGTGGGTTTTCAGATCCGAAAAGTAGAACGCGCAGAGCACCACATCGCCAGGCACTACGTCCATACGTCATCCTCGTCCGGCGCCCGCCATTCTTCGATGGCATGGGCCGTGTGCTCGGAAAAGGCCTTCACTTCGGTATCGGTATCCGGCTCCTCCAACAGCAGTACCACCCGGGCGTGGGCGTTGTGTAGGCGCGCATAGCGATCGGGGATCCTGACCACCCCATCACGGATATCGGCCTCGAACTCGACAGCGTACATGGGACACCTCTGGCGTATTAAGGGATGGACCGGGTGCTTGCCATACACCGGATGGTAACCCATGCCCAGGGGCTTCCATAGGGTGAATACATCTACGGCCGCGGGTTTCATGGGGAGATCCGGGGGCACGGGGCCCCGCCCGCGGCGGGCCGCATCAGCAGGCGCCGCGGGGAGGGGCCGGATGCCCATGGAGGATCACCCGCGCTTGCCCTTGGGCGGGATGTGCAGCGGGTGCCCCAGGGTTGCCAGGGCGGCCTCGTGCACCGCCTCGGAGAGGGTGGGGTGGGCGAAGACGGTGCGCGCCAGGTCCTCGCTGGAGGCGCCGAACTCGATGGCGATGGCGCACTCGGCGATGAGTTCCGAGGCCCGGGAACTGATGATGTGGGCCCCCAGGAGCCGGTCCGTCTCGGCATGGGCCAGCAGTTTCACGAAACCCGTGGTGTCCTCCATGGCCCGGGCCCGTCCGGAGGCCACGAAGGGGAAGACCCCCGTGGCATAGGGGATGCCCTGCTTCTTCAGGTCCTGCTCGGTGCGGCCCACCCAGGCGATCTCCGGCAGGGTGTAGATCACGTTGGGGATGGTGTCGTAGTTCACCGTGGTTTCCATGCCGGCGATGCGTTCGGCCACCATGACCCCCTCCTCGGAGCCCTTGTGGGCCAGCATGGGACCGCGCACGGCGTCCCCCACGGCGTAGACCCCGGGCACCGTGGTCTGGCAGTACTCGTCCACGTGGATGGTGCCGCGCTCGTCCATGGCCAGTTCCACCGGCCCGTTCACCAGGCCATCGGTGCAGGGGCGACGGCCGACACAGACCACCAGGCGGTCGAAGTGTTCCTCGTGTTCCCCCTCGCCGTCCTCGTAGACCACAGTGACGCCGCCCGCATCCCGGTCCACCCGGGCCGAGGTCACCCGGGTGGAGAGGCGGATGTCCAGCCCCTGCTTGCCGAAGATCTTGAGGGATTCGCCGGCCACCTGCTCGTCGCAGAAGGAGAGGAAACGGTCCTGGGCCTCCAGCATCACCACCTCGGACCCCAACCGCCGCCAGACGCTGCCCAGCTCCAGACCGATGACCCCGGCGCCGATGATCCCCAGGCGCCCGGGTACCTGATCGAAGGCCAGTGCCCCGGTGGAGTCCACGATGGACTCCCCGTCGAAGGGGGCGCTGCCCAGTTCCACGGGGGCGGAGCCGGGGGCCAGGATGATGTGGGGTGCGCTCAGGGTCTCCTCCTGGCCGTCATGGGCTGTGAAGCCCACCTGGCGCTCGCCCTTGAGCTGGCCGTGGCCCTGGAACCAGGTGACCTGGTTGGCCTTGAACAGGCCCTGGATGCCCTGGGTGAGGTGATTCACCAGCCGGTCCTTGCGGGCCATCATGTCCCCCAGGTCCAGTTCCACGCCACCGCAGCGCACGCCGTGGGTCTGCAGGTGCTTGCTGGCGTGCTCGTAGAGTTCCGAGGACTCCAGCAGGGCCTTGGAGGGGATGCAGCCCACGTTGAGGCAGGTGCCCCCCAGGCGCTCCTTGCCGGCGTCGTCGCGCCAGCGGTCGATGCAGGCCGTCTTCAGGCCCAGTTGGGCGCAGCGGATGGCGGCCACGTAGCCCGCCGGTCCGGCGCCGATGACGATGACATCAAATGACTGCTCTGCCATGGTGTGGCTCCAGGCAATGATTCAGGAAAGGGTTGCCGCCGGCCCCGGGCCGGCGCCGTAGAGGGGATCTCAGACCTCCAGCAGCAGGCGCGTGGGGTCCTCCAGCATGTCCTTGATGGTGACCAGGAACTGCACCGCCTCGCGGCCGTCCACCAGGCGGTGGTCGTAGGACAGGGCCAGGTACATCATGGGCCGGATCACCACCTCGCCGTGCTCCGCCACGGGGCGCTCCTGGATGCGGTGCATCCCCAGGATGGCGCTCTGCGGGGGGTTGATGATGGGGGTGGAGAGCAGCGACCCGAAGACCCCGCCGTTGGAGATGGTGAAGGTGCCGCCGGTGAGGTCCTCGATGCCCAGGCTGCCGTCCTCGGCCTGCTGGCCGAAATCGGCGATGGCCCGCTCGATGTCGGGCATGGTGAGGGCATCCGTATCCCGCAGGATGGGCACCACCAGGCCCCGCGGGGAGGAGACGGCGATGCCGATGTCGAAATAGCCGTGGTAGACGATGTCGCGGCCGTCGATGGAGGCGTTCACCTCGGGGAAGCGCTTGAGGGCCTCGGTGGCCGCCTTGACGAAGAAGGACATGAACCCCAGGCGCACCCCGTGGCGCTTCTCGAAGCGGTCCTTGTACTGGGCGCGCAGGTCCATCACCGGCTTCATGTTCACCTCGTTGAAGGTGGTGAGCATGGCCGCCGTCTGCTGGGCCTCCACCAGGCGCTCGGCCACCCGGGCCCGCAGCCGCGTCATGGGCACGCGCTTCTCGGGGCGGGCCTCGGGGGTGCCCGGCTCGGGACGGGGTTCCGACGCGGTCTGCGCCGCCTCGGTCTCGGCGGGGGCGGCCTCGGGGGCGGATGCGGATTTTGCGGGGGCCTGCGCCTGCAGATGGCGCAGCACGTCCTCCTTGAGGATGCGCCCGCCCTTGCCGCTGCCCTCGATGCGGGCGGGATCCAGGTCGTGTTCCGCCACCAGCTTGCGCACCGCCGGGCTCAGGGAGGGCGCCTGGTCGCCGCCGGCCCGGTCCGGCTCCCCGGCCGTGTCCTGCGGCCTTTGGGTGTCCTTGCCCCCGTCCTCGTCCTTGCCCGCGGCGCCGGCGGCCGGCTTCGTGCCCTTCTTCTTGCCTTCCCCCTTTTCCACGTGGCCGATCACCTGCCCGGCGGTGACCACCGATCCCTCGTCCTCGACGATGTCCCCGAGGACGCCGTCCTCCGGGGCGGGTACCTCCAGGACCACCTTGTCCGTCTCGATGTCCACCAGGGTCTCGTCGCGCTGCACGGTATCGCCGGGGCGCTTGTGCCAGGAGACGATGGTGGCGTCGGCCACGGATTCGGGGAGTTGCGGGATCTTCACCTCGATACTCATTGCGTGTAAGTCCTTGTGGGTTCCGGCGTATGAAGGGATGGGGGATGCTGGGCGGGAGCCCGGTTCAGGTCAGGCGCAGGGCCCGCTCGACCAGGGCCTCCTGCTGCTTTACGTGCACATCCAGGTGGCCCACCGCGGGGGAGGCGGAGGCGGGCCGGGTGACGTGCTGCAGATAGCGGCCCTCGCCCAGCAGGGCGCGGATGTGGTGCTGCGTGGCGTACCAGGCCCCCTGGTTCAGGGGCTCCTCCTGCACCCAGTAGAACTCGCTGGCGTTGGCGTAGGCCGCCAGGATCTCGGCCAGCTCCTCGTCGGGGAAGGGATACAGCTGCTCCAGGCGCACCAGGGCGATGCCGTGCTTCTCCTCGCTGCGGCGCCGTTCCAGGAGATCGTAGTAGACCTTGCCGGCGCAGAGGATGACCCGGGTGACCTGGGACGGGTCCAAGTCGTCCACCTCGTCGAGGACGGGCCGGAAGCGGCCGCTGGTGAGGTCCTCCAGGGCGTTCACCGCCAGCTTGTGGCGCAGCAGGCTCTTGGGGGTCATGACGATCAGCGGCTTGCGGTAGGGCCGGATCATCTGCCGGCGCAGCAGGTGGAACATCTGCGCCGGGGTGGAGGGTACGCACACCTGCATGTTGTGCTGGGCGCAAAGTTGCAGGTAGCGCTCCAGGCGGGCCGAGGAGTGCTCCGGCCCCTGACCCTCGTAGCCATGGGGCAGGAGCATCACTAGGCCGCACAGGCGGCCCCATTTCTGCTCGCCGGAGCTGATGAACTGGTCGATGACCACCTGCGCCCCGTTGGCGAAGTCGCCGAACTGGGCCTCCCAGAGGGTGAGGGTATCGGGGGCGGCGGTGGCATAGCCGTATTCAAAGCCCAGCACCCCTTCCTCGGAGAGCAGGGAATCCACCACGAGAAAGTCCGCCTGGTCCTGCGTCAGGTGGCGCAGGGGGATCCAGCGGTCCCCGTCCTGCTGGTTGTAGAGCACGGCGTGACGGTGGAAGAAGGTGCCGCGGCCGCTGTCCTGGCCGGACAGGCGCACGGGATAGCCCTCGGCGAGCAGGGCGGCGTAGGCGCTGGTCTCGGCAAAGCCCCAGTCCAGGGGCAGGGAACCGGCGGCCATCTTGCGCCGGTCCTCCAGGATGCGGGCGACCCGGGACTGCAGCTGGAAGCCCTCGGGCACCTCCACCAGCCGCCGCCAGAGGTCGCGCAGGGTCTCCTTGGGTACCGCCGTGGCGGCGGGTTCGCGCCAGTCCCGGTCCAGGTAGGGCTTCCAGTCCACGGGCTGGTCGTAACTGTCGCCGCCCCCGATGAGGTCCGGCATCATGCCTTCCCCGGAATCCAGGCGTTCGCGCACCCGGGATTCCATCTCCCGGGCCTCGTCCGTATCCAGGATGCCCGCCTCCTCCAGGCGGCTGGCATAGCGGGCCCGGGTGGTGGGCAGTTCCTTGATGCGCTTGTACATGGCCGGTTGGGTCACGGAGGGTTCATCCGCCTCGTTGTGCCCCTGACGGCGGTAGCAGACCAGGTCGATGACCACGTCCTTCTTGAAGGTCATGCGGTAGTCCAGGGCCACCTGGGCGGCGAACAGGGCCATCTCCGGGTCGTCCCCGTTCACGTGCAGGATGGGGGCGTCCACCATCTTGGCCACGTCGGTGCAGTAGGGGGTGGAACGGGCGTCCCGCAGGGTGCTGGTGGTGAAGCCGATCTGGTTGTTCACCACGATGTGCACCGTGCCCTTGGTGGAGAACCCCCGGGTCTGGGACATGTTCAGGGTCTCCATGATCACCCCCTGCCCGGCGAAGGAGGCATCGCCATGGATCAGCAGGGGCAGGACCTGGTCCCCCTCGCGGTCGCCGCGGCGGGTCTGGCGGGCGCGGGCCGAGCCCTCCACCACGGGATTGACGATCTCCAGGTGGGAGGGGTTGAAGGCCAGGGCCAGGTGCATGGGGCCGCCGGGGGTCTGCACGTCTGAGGAGAAGCCCATGTGGTACTTCACGTCCCCCGTGCCCGGATGGCGCCGGCCCTTGCCCTCGAATTCCTGGAACAGCTCCGCCGGGGACTTGCCCAGGGTGTTCACCAGCACGTTCAGCCGGCCGCGGTGGGCCATGCCCATCACCGTCTCGCGCACGCCCAGTTCGCCGGCGCGGCGGATGCATTCGTCCAGCAGGGGGATGAGGGTCTCACCGCCCTCCAGGGAGAAGCGCTTCTGCCCCACATAGCGGCTGTGCAGGTAGCGCTCCAGGCCTTCGGCCGCCGTCAGCCGGTCCAGGATGGAACGCCGGCGCTCGTCGCTGAAGCGGGGCTCGCCACGCACCGACTCCAGCAGTTGCTGCAGCCAGCGCTTCTCGGCGGTCTCCCGCAGGTGCATGTATTCCGCCCCCAGGGTCTTGCAGTAGGTGCCCTTGAGGATGCGCACGATCTCCCGCAGGGGGGCCTCGTCGGGGCCCACCAGGGAGCCGGTGTTGTAGGTGCTGGCCAGATCCGCCTCGGAGAGCTGGTGGTGTTCCAGGGTCAGTTCCGGCGGGGGTTCCGGGCGGGTCAGTCCCAGTGGGTCCAGATCCGCCTGCAGGTGGCCCAGGAAGCGGTGGGCGTTGATGTATTGCAGTACGCGCACCTGCTTGCGCTCGTGTTCCAGGCTGCCCATGGGCAGGCCCCGGGCCGTGCCGTTCTCCGCCAGGCGGCGGAACTCCTCCCGCACCCGGCTGTGCAGTACCTCCCCGTCTCCCGCGGGGCGCCCCATGGCCTCGAAGTGCCGTCGCCAACGTTCCGGGACGTTCTCCGGGGACTGCAGATAGGCCTCGAAGAGCTGGTCCAGGTAGGCGGCGTTGCCCGCGTCCAGGTAGGAGTTGTCCCATTGGCTCTGCATGTCGCGGGCGGGGTTGTGTCGGGTCATGGCGTCTGGGTCTGCGTGGGCTATGCGGATGTCATCGGGGCGGGTCTTGCTGCTGAGCATCAAGTCTTGATCGTTCTCGGTCCGCTGACAACCCCCCCTGCATGGAAAGGGGATCCTGGGGAGACCCCCGGCACCCGCCCTGACCCTCGGCGCCGGATCCCGGGGCCGCCGGCCCTTCTGGTACACTCCCGCCATGGATCTCTCCCCCCTGTTCGACTCCCTCAACGAGGCCCAGCGCGAGGCGGTGGGCAGTCCCCCGGGGCCGGTGCTGGTGCTGGCGGGCGCCGGCAGCGGCAAGACCCGCGTGCTGGTGCACCGGGTGGCCTGGCTCATCCGTGCCGAGGGGGTCTCGCCCCACGCCATCCTGGCGGTGACCTTCACCAACAAGGCCGCCAACGAGATGCGCGGCCGCCTGGAGGGCCTGCTGGGCATGCCCCCCCGGGGCCTGTGGGTGGGCACCTTCCACGGCCTGGCCCACCGCCTGCTGCGGGCCCACTGGCGCGAGGCCGGTCTGCCCGAGGCCTTCCAGATCCTGGACGCCGACGATCAGTACCGCCTGGTGAAACGGGTGCTCAAGTCCCTGGACCTGGACGAGGCGCGCTGGCCGCCGCGGCAGATGCAGTGGTTCATCAATGCGCGCAAGGACGAGGGCGTGCGCCCGCAGCACATGCAGGACACAGGCGACCCCGTGCACCGTCAGATGATCCGCATCTACACCGCCTATGAGGCCGCCTGCCGGCGGGGCGGGCTGGTGGACTTCGCCGAACTCATGCTGCGCAGCCTGGAACTGCTGCGGGACCACCCGGAGCTGCTGGAACACTACCGCAGCCGCTTCCGTCACCTGCTGGTGGACGAGTTCCAGGATACCAACGACATCCAGTACGCCTGGCTGCGCCTGCTGGCCGGGGAGGATATCCCCGTCTTCGCAGTGGGGGACGACGACCAGTCCATCTACGGCTGGCGCGGCGCCCGCATCGAGCACATCCAGCGCTTCGCCCGGGATTTTCCCGGCACCCGCACCGTGCGCCTGGAGCAGAACTACCGCTCCACCGCCACCATCCTGGGCGCGGCCAATGCCCTCATCCGTCACAACGGCGGCCGCCTGGGCAAGGAGCTGTGGACCGACGGGCTCTCCGGGGAGCCCATCACCCTCTACGGGGCCTTCAACGAATACGACGAGGCCCGCTTCGTGGCCGAGCAGCTGCGCCGCTGGCAGGCCGGCGGCGGGGCCTGGCGGGAGGCGGCCATCCTCTACCGCTCCAACGCCCAGTCCCGCGTCCTGGAGGAGACCCTCATCCAGGCGGGCATCCCCTACCGGGTGTACGGGGGCCTGCGCTTCTTCGAGCGGGCCGAGATCAAGGACGCCCTGGCCTATCTACGCCTGGTGGCCAGCCGGGAGGACGACGCCGCCTTCGAGCGGGTGGTCAACCAGCCCGCCCGGGGCCTGGGGGAGCGCACCCTGGCCACGTTGCGGGAACAGGCCCGGGAACACGGCCTCTCCCTGTGGGCCGCCGGTGCCCGCCTGCTGGAGCACGGCGCCCTGAGCGCCCGTCCGGCCCGGGCCCTGCAGGCCTTCCAGGCCCTGGTGGAGACCATGGCCCGGGACTGCCAGGGGCTGGAATTGCACGAGCAGGTGGAGCACGTGCTGGAGCACTCCGGCCTGCGCGCCCACTACGGGGCGGAGAAGGGGGAGAAGGCCGAGGCCCGGGTGGAGAACCTGAACGAGCTGGTGAGCGCCGCCCGGGGGTTCGTCCCGGACCCGGAGCGCCACGGGGAGATGACCCCGCTCACCGCCTTCCTCGCCCACGCGGCCCTGGAAGCGGGGGAGGGGGAGGCGGACGCCTGGGAGGACAGCGTGCAGCTCATGACCCTGCACGCGGCCAAGGGGCTGGAATTCCCCCTGGTCTTCCTCACCGGGCTGGAGGAGGGGCTATTCCCCCACCGCATGTCCCTGGAGGAACCGGGGCGGCTGGAGGAGGAGCGCCGGCTGGCCTACGTGGGCATCACCCGGGCCTGCCGCCGCCTGGTGCTCACCCACGCCGAGAGTCGGCGTCTGCACGGCCGGGACAGCTACAACGCCCCCTCTCGCTTCATCGGCGAACTGCCGCCGGAGCTGCTGGAGGACGTGCGCCCCCGGGCCAGCCTGCGCCGCCCCGCCACCGAGGCCCCGGAGACCGCCCGGCCGGTGCGGGGCGCCGAGCCGCCGGCGGAGGGCCTGTCCCTGGGGGCGCGGGTGATGCACGCCAAGTTCGGTGAGGGGGTGATCACCGACTGCGAGGGGCAGGGCAGCAACGCCCGCATACAGGTGCGGTTCAACGACCACGGCAGCAAGTGGCTGGTGGTGGGCTACGCCAAGCTGCAGCCCCTGTGAGTCCTTGCGTGCAGGGGATCCCTAGAAACGGAAGATCACCCAACTGGGGATGAGGATGCGCGGGTCCAGCTCGTTCATGCGGCTCTCCAGGCGGCCGTCGCCATCGGCGTCCACCAGGTAATAGGCGGGGGCCCCGTCCGGCTCCACCCGCAGCATGTACAACTCCCCCTGGATGCGGTATTCCGAGACCCTGGCCCCGCCCCGGCGGGTGATGGTCACCTGGGGCTCCAGCAGCTCCCGGTTCACCTGGTCCGAATCGTCCAGCAGCGGCGGCGGCGGGGGCACGTCGGTATCCTGCGCCGGTAGCGGGCCGGCCAGCAGGGCCAGGACGAGGAGCAAAAGGCATAAGGGTCGGTGCGTCTTCACAGGTCCATCAACCTCTCGCGTTCCTCGGAGGTGGGTTCCAGACCGCCGTACTGGTAGAAGTTGAACACGGCGTCCACCACGCCCTGGGCATCGTCCACCACGGTGTACAGGTCCAGGTCCTGGGGGTCGATGGTGCCCCGGGCCACCAGGGCCTCCCGGAACCAGTCCAGCAGGCCCCGCCAGAAGGTCGAATCCACCAGGATGACGGGGATGCGCCGGGTCTTGTGGGTCTGCACCAGGGTGAGGATCTCCGCCAGCTCGTCCAGGGTGCCGAATCCCCCGGGCAGCACCACGTAGGCCGAGGCGTACTTCACGAACATCACCTTGCGTGAAAAGAAGTGCCGGAACCCCAGGGAGACATCCTGGTAGGTGTTGGCGGTCTGCTCGTGGGGCAGGTCGATGTTCAGGCCGATGCTGGGGGACTTGCCGGCGAAGGCCCCCTTGTTGGCCGCCTCCATGATCCCCGGCCCGCCGCCGCTGACCACGGCAAAGCCCGAGTCCGAGAGGTCCCGGGCGATGCGCTCGGCCAGTTCATAGGTGGGATGGCCCGGGGGGATGCGGGCGGAGCCGAAGATGCTCACCGAGGGCTTGATGCGCGCCAGCCGCTCGAACCCCTCCACGAATTCGCCCATGATCTGGAAGATCTTCCAGCTCTCCCGGGTGAGCATGCTGTCGTCCATGGGCTGCAGGCCCGGATGGGTCGCCCGTTCGTCGCGCTTCATGATGGCCTCGATCCCGTCCTGGCGTGGTGTTGGTCCCCAGCATATCGCGTTCGCCCGGCGGGGCAAACACGGGGATTTGGCCTGGCTCCGGCGCTGGGGGACAATGGAGGCAAATTCCCCCGGGACCGACACACGTGAACGCAAAGACCCCCCTGGTGCTGGTGGACGGCTCGTCCTATCTCTACCGTGCCTTCCACGCCCTGCCCCCCTTGAGCAACAGCCGCGGCGAGCCCACCGGCGCCGTGCTGGGCGTGGCCAACATGCTGCGCCGGCTGCTCAAGGATTACCCCACGGCCCACATGGCCGTGGTCTTCGACGCCAAGGGCCCCACCTTCCGGGACGCCCTGTACGACCGCTACAAGGCCAACCGGCCGCCCATGCCGGAGGATCTGGCGGCCCAGGTGGAACCGCTGCACGCCCTGGTGCGGGCCCTGGGCATGCCGCTGCTGTGCGTGCCCGGCGTGGAGGCGGACGACGTCATCGGCACCCTGGTGCACCGGGCGCGGGAACGGGACATGGAGGTGGTGGTCTCCACCGGCGACAAGGACCTGGCCCAGCTGGTGATGCCGGGGGTGACCCTGGTGAACACCATGACCGGGACCACCCTGGACGAGGCCGGCGTGGAGTCCCGCTTCGGTGTGCCCCCGGCCCTGATCGTGGACTACCTGGCCCTGGTGGGGGACACCTCCGACAACATCCCCGGCGTGGACAAGGTGGGCCCCAAGACCGCCGCCAAGTGGCTCAAGGCCCACGGCAGCCTGGACGGCGTGATGGCCAACGCCCAGGACATCAAGGGCAAGGCAGGGGAGAACCTGCGCGCCAGCCTGGACACCCTGCCCCTGTCCCGGGAGCTGGCCACGGTGCGCTGCGACCTGGAACTGGACACCACCCCGGAGGCCCTCACCCTGGGGGAACCGGACCGGGAGGCCCTGCGGGGCTGGCTGGAGCGCCTGGAGTTTCGCAGCTGGCTGCGGGAGCTGGAGGCGGAACAGGGCGATTCCACGGGGGATTGCCCGGGGGAGGGCCAGGGCGACGACGGGCCGCCCCCCCGCTACGAGACCCTCCTGGAGCGCAAGGACCTGGACCGCTGGCTGCAGCGCCTGGAGGCGGCGGAGCTGTTCGCCCTGGACACCGAGACCACCAGCCTGGACTACATGCAGGCCCGCATCGTGGGTGTCTCCTTCGCCGTGGAGCCCCGTGAGGCCGCCTACCTGCCCCTGGCCCATGAGTACGCCGATGCCCCGGACCATCTCCCCCTGGAGGAGACCCTGGAGCGGCTGCGCCCCCTGCTGGAGGACCCGCGGCGCCTCAAGGTGGGGCACCACCTCAAGTACGACCGCAACGTGCTGGCCAACCACGGCATCCAGCTCCAGGGCATCGCCCACGACACCATGCTCTCCTCCTACGTGCTCAACAGCACCGCCAGCCGCCACGACATGGACACCCTGGCCGAGCGCCACCTGGGGGTAAAGACCCGCAGCTATGAGGACGTGGCCGGCAAGGGCGCCCGGCAGATCCCCTTCAGCCAGGTGCGCCTGGAGGAGGCCGCCCCCTACGCCGCCGAGGACGCCGACATCACCCTGCGCCTGCACCGCCACCTCTGGCCGCAACTGGAGGCCAACCCGGGGCAGCGGGCCATCTACGAGGACCTGGAGATCCCCCTGGTGCCCGTGCTCTCGCGCATGGAACGGGCCGGCGTGAAGGTGGACCCGGATCTGCTCTTCACCCAGAGCCGGGAACTCACCGAACGCATGGGGGAGATCGAGCGCCGCGCCCACGAGGCGGCGGGGCAGGCCTTCAACCTGGCCTCCCCCAAGCAGATCCAGGAGATCCTCTTCGAGCGCCAGAAGCTGCCGGTGGTGCGCAAGACCCCCAAGGGCCAGCCCTCCACCGCCGAGGACGTGCTGGAACAACTGGCCGCCGACTACCCCCTGCCCCGGCTCATCCTGGAACACCGGGGCCTGTCCAAGCTCAGATCCACCTACACCGACCGCCTGCCCGAACGCATCCACCCCGGCACCGGCCGGGTGCACACCTCCTACCACCAGGCCGTCACCTCCACCGGCCGCCTGTCCTCCTCCGAGCCCAACCTGCAGAACATCCCCGTGCGCACCCCCGAGGGCCGGCGCATCCGCCAGGCCTTCGTCGCCCCCGAGGGCCGGGTGCTCATGGCTGCCGACTACTCCCAGATCGAACTGCGCATCATGGCCCATCTCTCCGGCGACCAGGGGCTGCTGCACGCCTTCGCCCAGGGCCTGGACATCCACCGCGCCACCGCCGCCGAGGTCTGGGGTGTGGACCTGGAACGGGTCACCCCCGAACAGCGCCGCGCCGCCAAGGCCATCAACTTCGGCCTCATCTATGGCATGTCCGCCTTCGGCCTGGCGCGCCAGCTGGGGATCGAACGCGGCGATGCCCAGGACTACGTGGACCGCTACTTCGACCGCTACCCCGGCGTACGGCGCTATATGGACGACACCAAGGAACGCGCCCGGGACCAGGGCTACGTGGAGACCCTCTTCGGCCGCCGCCTCTACCTGCCGGAGATCCGCTCCCGCAACAGCGCCGCCCGCGGCCAGGCCGAGCGCCTGGCCATCAACGCCCCCATGCAGGGCACCGCCGCCGACATCATCAAGCGCGCCATGCTGCGGGTGGACGCCTGGCTGCAGAAGGAAGGCGAGCCGGCGCTGCTCATCATGCAGGTGCACGACGAACTCGTCTTCGAGGTGGACCAGGACGCCGCCGAGCGCGTCGGGAAACACGTCTCGAAACTCATGGCCGACGCCGCACAACTGGACGTGCCCCTGGAAGTGGACGTGGGCGTGGGACCCAACTGGGATGCGGCCCACTGAGCGGGAAGCGCACCCAGCGGTACACAATGACCGAAGACGATTTCAAGCAGGGTATGGCCCTGGCCAAACCCCACCTGACGGAGGCGATGACCATGTCACTGGCGCAGGAATGGATGGAACGCGGCGAGGCCAAGGGGGTCGAGAAAGGCATCCAGCAGGGCATCCAGCAGGGCATCCAGCAAGGTGTTCAGCAAGGCGAGGCCCAGACCCTGCTGCGGCAGATCGAGCGCAAGTTCGGCCCCGAGGCCCGCGCTCGCTACCAGCCACGGGTTGAAGGGGCCGCCCCGGCCGAGCTGGACCAATGGATCGACCGCATCCTGACCGCCGAACGGGTGGAGCAGGTCTTTGACGGGGAGGATCCCCTGCAGTAAATATCTATTGCCCCCACCAGCGGGCCCCGCGGGATGAGACCTCGCTGCTCACTGCCGCACAGAACGCCGGGGCCACATGCTGATCCGTGGCCCAGATGAAGGCAATGCAATCGGAACCGTATCCGTAATGACCCTACAGATCTGGGTGGATGCCGACGCCTGCCCCAAGGTGATCAAGCAGATCCTCTTTCGCGCCGCCGAGCGGGTGGGTATCCCCCTCACCCTGGTGGCCAACCATCCCCTTCCCGTACCGCGTTCCCGGCATGTGCGGGCGGTGCAGGTCTCCGCCGGTTTCGACGTGGCGGACAACCACATCGTCCAGCAGATGCAGCCCGGGGACCTGGTGATCACCGCCGACATCCCCCTGGCGGCGGAGGTCATCGCCCGCCAGGGGCAGGCCCTGAGCCCGCGGGGGACACTGTTCACCCGGGACAACATCGACGAACGGGTGAAGATGCGGGATCTGGCCACCTCCCTGCGGGATAGTGGCGTGGACACCGGCGGTCCGCCGGCCCTGCGCCCGGCGGACCGTCAGGCCTTCGCCGGCCACCTGGACCGGCTATTGGCCCGGATGGCCCGGGCGACCTGAGGCCGCCAGCGCCCCGCATCGCCGGAGACGGCGAGCGCAAGCCGGGCGTGCAGGCCGCTTCAGGGGCCTGCCTTCCCATGTCATGATGGCCCCAGGTGCACCTTCCAGGAGTCCAACGTCATGAACCTGCCTGCCAGCGATCGGTTCCTAACCGTCGAGGCATACCTCGAAGGTGAAAAGGATGGTGAAGTCCGGCACGAATACATTGCCGGCCAGGTCTATGCCATGACCGGGGCCAGTGCCCGACACAACCTGATCACGGGGGCCCTGTTCGCATCCCTGCGACCCCATGCGCGGGAGCGCGGCTGCCAGTTATTCGTCAATGACATGAAGGTCCACGTCCGCCAGGCCGGTGAAGATGCCTTCTACTATCCCGACCTGCTGCTCACCTGCGACCCCCACGACCGGGCCACCTACTACCGCGAACGCCCCTGCCTGATCGTGGAGGTGCTCTCCGAGGGCACCGAGCGCATCGACCGGCGCGAAAAGCTCTTCGCCTACACCGGCGGCCTGCCCAGCCTGCGGGAATACCTGCTGGTGACCCAGGACCGCCGGCAGGTGGACCTCTACCGGCGCACCGAGGCCGACTGGGTGCACGAAATCTACACGGACGGCCTCATCCCTCTGCACTGCCTGGACATGGAGCTCCCCATCGAGGCCATCTACGAGGACGCGGAGCGTGGCTGAACACCGAAAGACCCGCAATGCAGCGGCCTGACCCTGGTGGCCCGCCTGCAACGCAAGCTGGGGGACTGGCCCATCGAGTGGAGTGGACGGAATGTCTTGAACTTTTGAGCTTGGATAGACGGCAATTTCTGGAGGTGTGGAATGCATGGTTTGGGAGGTAGGGAAGTTCATTGGTGGATGCCTGTTTCAAACCGGCGCACTGCGGATCCCCAGCCGCTCCCGGACCACGAACCACAGCCATACATTCCACAGCACCGTGCCCGCGCTGGTGGCCAGGGCCGCGCCCATCGTCCCCAGCAGCGGGATCAGGGCCAGGTTCAGCGCCACATTGACCAGGGCGGCCACCCCAACCACCCGGGACACCTGGCGCTCATGGCCCGTCATGGTGAGCAACAAGCCCACCGAACCGAAGCCCGCATTCACCACCTGCCCGCAGGCCAGGATCAGCAGGGGCAGATACGCCGCCGCAAAGGCAGGCCCGAACAGCGTCTGCAACAGCCATGGCCCCAGCACCACATAACCCGCCAGGGCCAACAGCGCAAAGGCCAGGGCGGCCTGGGCCGTGCGGCGGGCCAGTTTCTGCAGCTTGTGCCGGGCCCCCTGGGCATGCAAACGGATGATGTACGGCGCCGTCACCATATTCAGCGCGGTCAGGCCCATGGACACCAGAAAGGCCCCCTGGGCCGCCACCCGGTACACCCCCACATCCACCGTGGCCGCCAGCAACCCCAGCAGGATCACATCGGCATGGCGATTGATCTGCCCAAACCCCTGGGTCAATGCCATGGGCCAGGCCGCGGCCAGCCAGGCCCGGGGCCGGTACACCGGGGCATGGGCCGTCCAGTGCGGCGGACGCGACCGGTACAGCAGCCAGCCTCCGACCGCAAAGGCCACACAGGCCGCCAGCAGATGCACCGCCATGGCCCCGGCGGGTGTCACCCCATGGGGCCAGGCGATCAGGGCCAGCAGCAACAGCACGCCCATCAGCCCGGGCCGGATCACCTGTTCCGGCAACAGAGCCAGCAGCACCCGCCCCAGCCCCCGCAGCCCCGCCGCCCGCAGACTGGACAGGGCCAGCAGAGGCACCAGCACGAGCCCCAGCAACAGGGTAGACCGCAGGACCGGATCCTGTACCCAAAAGCCCAGGACCACCACCCCGCCCAACCACCCCAGCAGGGACAGGCCCAGCGTCACCCCATGGGACCAGCGCCAGATCCCCCGCACCGTGGGCCAGTCCCCGCAGGTGTGCCCCCGGGCGGTCTCGCGTACGATCAGGGGGGGGAGGCCCAACTGCACCGGCAGGGAGATCAAGGACACCGCAGCCAGAACAAAGGCATACACCCCGTATCCCGAAGGCCCCAGCAATCGGGCCAGGAGGAGGGTGACCAGCAAGCTCAGGGCGAGTTCCAGGCCCTGGGCCAGCAGGCTGCCGGCCCCACCCTGGAGCAGTTTTCTGGCCAGACCGGAAGGCGCGGGATGAAGGGACAAAGGGAAGTGCCCGTGTTTCCAAGTGGGAAAGGTCCGGGGCATGATAGGCCAAGCAACCATCCCCCCCAACCCAGGTTCTGGAGATTCACCCCACCATGCCGCGACCGAATGTGTTCATCCTCGGCGCCCCCAAGTGCGGGACCACTTCCCTGGCCCATTGGCTGGCAGAACATCCCCAGGTCCATTTCTGTGCCATCAAGGAACCGCAATTTTTCAATTATGATTATGGCTTCCGGCGGCCCATGACCTTACGGCAGTACGAAAAGCTGTTTTCGGGGGCGACAGCATTGCACCGGGTGATCTGCGAGGCAAGTACACGTTATCTTTATTCACGCACGGCGGTCCCGGCCATCTTATCCTATGTAGATCATCCAAGGTTTATCGTGATGTTGCGTCACCCCGTATCTATGGCTCCATCATTACATGGGCAGGCGATCTTCAGCGGCGATGAGGATGAGCCAGATTTTGAAAAGGCCTGGGCCTTGCAGGAGCGGAGAATGCATGGAGACTGCATACCAAAAAGATGCAGGGATCCGCAGCTCCTGCAGTATGGCAAGCTATGCAAGCTAGGCGAACAGTTGCAACGTCTGTACCGGCTGGTGCCCAGGGAGAAGGTGCATGTGATTCATCTTGAACGCATCCAGGATTCACCCCGGGAAGAATGGTTGCGCTTGATGGCATTCCTTGGCTTGGATGATGACGGCAGGGAGGTGTTTCCCGTGGCGAATAGCGCCAAAGTGAGGCGATTGCCGTGGGTTTATGAGAGCGTTAGATGGGTAGATTCAATAATTAGAGGGATGGGTGTACCTTATTTTCGTATTGGGATAATGGGGTTCCTGTACTCTAAGCTAGTAAAAAAGCATCATAGGTCAAGCATTTCTGAAGATATGAGACATCGTCTCTCAGAGTACTTTTTGGAAGATTTAAAGCTTCTAAGTGGCCTGGGTCATAGCTCTTTTAGTGCCTTAAGAAAAAATGAAAAATAAAGCACTTTTCCGCTCGTCTTGATGTGGATGGCGCGCTTATTGATTAATAGAATAACTGGACATGGCATGCGCTTTGATCGCCCCAATGAGCACGATAAAAGGCGGCCTGGCAATGGGAGGAATGTCTTTAGGGAAACTCTAATAATTCGATTTGTCGAAATCTACGCCCAATAGAATCAATGGGTTGCCTGGGGAGGTAAGCAATTAATAGAGGTCCCCTTTATGGTTCGTCGAAAGTATTTGGAGGAAGACCGTTATGGATGACTTGGGTTGTGAAGGATCCAAATGTGCTGGCAGCACCTATTGAGTGTTCAAACCGCTGAGCGCGCAGTGGTTCAGGGATGCATGGTATGCCATTTTATATAATTTTTCGTTAAAGCCTCGCGCGAAGTCTGCGCATGCCGAAGTGAAAGCTTTCCTCGGATAGTGCCCCCAATCGAGACCTTAACTGCGTCAATAAACGGATGCGTTCGCTCATCTTGAGCGGGCTTTTCCCGAGCAGAGTCTGGGCTACCCATCGAGTGGTGAGACGTTGTATGGCCCGGCGCGACTCTTCATCATATTGGTCGATTGTGGTCAGGTATTCGGATTCAAGTGCTAATAATGTGGTGAGGGCTGCTGTGGCATCTTGCGGTAAACTAGCCATGGAGTTATGGATTAAATTTGCGACAGATTTTGCATGCATATTGTTTTTTCTTATGAAAAAATCGGGAAACTCTCGATAAAGATTTTTCTGGCATATGTTGGCGGCGCTTTCGGATTGTTCGATACGTAAAGTGCACGAAATTCTGCTTGCATGGTGGCGATATAAAAGCAACGGAATATTCAGGACTAATCCATCTCCGTGCTGAAGTAGGCGAGACCATAAATCATAGTCTTGTGCGGTACGCAGGTTTTCATTGTACCGCATTATTTGGTTGCCGAATCTGACCCGGAACATCGCAGAAGGGTGGGCAACTGCAGGGCGAAATATGGAATACCAGCGTAGAACTTTAGGATTGGATGGCCATTCACCAAGAGTGTGTTTTTTGCCTTTTTCATCTATATTGATGGTGGCTGTTCCGCAAAGAACCAGTTTAGGGTTTGATCTGAATGCTTCGACTTGTTTGGCGAGTCTTTCCGGCAATGCAATATCGTCTCCGTCCATGCGTGCTACCAGTTCACCTTGAACCTCATCGAGTCCTCGATTGAGGCTCCAGGTGAGACCATGATTCTGGTCGTTAACCAAAAGTCTTATCCTGGAATCGGAGCATGCATAGTCCCGAAGAATACTTGCACTTCGGTCGGTGGATGCATCGTCTATCAGGATCAATTCTAAATTTTGCCAGCTTTGCTCAAGGATGCTGTTCAGCGCTACTTCAAGATAGCGCTCATTATTATGGACAGCCATAACGACACTGACCAATGGTTCAGACATTGGTTGTATCCTTTGCTAGCGTACCACGCATGAAGGCTAGACCATTCATGCCCTTTAGAGTTGGTATAGCAAGCCAGTCCAAGCTCAGCTTATATCCCAAAAAGAATAAACCCCTAAGGGTTGTGCTCAGGCCTTGGTTTGCGGTGCTCAGGATCCAATAGGGTATGTAGTGATAGATTGGGTTTGCCTGGGTGTCGAAATAGTACATGGGCATTTTTCGGTAGGCGTCCGGATGCTTACTTTGGAATATCCTGGCGGTATGGCGGCCCGAAGTTTCAAACTTTTTCAAAATTTTATTTAGACAGATAGCGTCAACATGTTTTACTGAGCAATCAGCTTTGTATATGGGAGTGAGGTTCGGGAAGGATTGAGCTAGACGTAGAAAAAAATCACGATCTTCAAATCCGTAATGGCGGTAGGTAGAATCAAACCCATTCACCGCCAGAACAAGGTCTCGATGAAGAGTCACGTTAGCCGACGTGAGACTGATCGTCCATTTTTGTAGTTTTGTTCGTCTCCTTGCCTGGACTCGGTTTCCATAGCGGTCAAAAAAAGGATCCCCAGAAAAAAAATGGATATCGCCGAAGAGGATGGGTGTTTCTGATGAAACGTTATGCTGTAGATTTTTTATATACCCGGTTTCCGGTATGCAATCTGCGTCAAGAAAGGTCATGTAGAGGCCAGAGGCAGACCGGATTCCGTTATTTATAGCTCCCGCCCGACCCTGATTTGTTTTCAGGCGTAGTAATTTGATTTGAAAATTCTCAGTTGATTCTGTATTGATCTGTATTGGCGGGTTGGAGCCATCATCTACGATAATAATTTCCACAGGCTTCGATGGGGGTTCAGCGGCAAGTTTTTGGATTGTTTGATTGGCCTGTGATGCATTGTTCAGGACGGGAATGATGATGCTGAGTAGTATGGGGCTATTTTCTGAATTCGATGAAGTCTCATCCGGCGCACAGGGATGCGCTATGCTGCTTGTAGCCTGCATGTTCAATTTTATTTTCCCCTAGGCTCATTGGCCGCCATCTTGATAAGCAATTCACCATATTCCTTACTCACATTCTCCCACCCAAACCGCTCCCTCACATGCCCCAACGCCTTTTTGGCCCGTTGTTGTGCCTGGGCCGGGTTCTGCAGGGTTTGTTCCAGTGCCTGGGCCAGTGCATCCGCATCTCCTGGGGGGGCGCGGAGCGCGAAGGTGTCGTTGGGGGCGATATCCTGAATGGCGGGCAGGTCCGAGACGATGACCGGACAGCCGCAGCCCATGGCTTCTACCAGGACCAGGCCGAAGCCTTCCTGATCAGTGGAGGGGAAAACGGTGACCGCCGCCCGGCGGTAGTGGTCCGGCAATCGGTGGTGGGGGATGCCCCCCAGGAAGGAGACCTTTCCGGCCAGGTCGGGGGATTCGGATCGGGCTCTCAGGGTGGCTTCATCCGGGCCCTGGCCCACCAGATCCAGATGGAGTTGGGGGTATCTAGGCAGCAGACGTGCCACGGCGTTGAGCAGGGTGTGCACGCCCTTTTTTTCCACCAGGCGACCCACGAACAGGATCCGGTGGGGATCCCGGGGGATCTGGGGGGCCGGGGTGAAGGTGTCCCGAAGGTCCGTGCCCATGGGGATGATCCGGGGTTCCAGATGGGGGGCGAGGGTGCGGGCTGCGGGCACCATGGCCCGGCTGACGACCGTCAGGCCCGTGCAGCGGCGCAAGGCCCAGCGTTTCACGGCGGCCAGGAACCGCCCCTGCAGGCCGAACAGGTCGCCGCCATGGCTGGTGCAGATGGCAGGGGGCGGATTTCGCATACCCAGGGTGGCCAGGCGCAGGGCCAGGGTCTGGGGGATGATCCAGTGGCTATGGATGGCTGCGAAGCGATGCCGCCGAAGCAGACGGCGGATGGCCCAGGCCTCCGCCAGCAGGAACAGGGGAACCAGGGCCAGGCGTCCGGGCCGCGCCTGGAGCCGGGCCAGGATGCCGCCCTCGTAGGTGAGGGTCTGCCATCCTTCGGGGGCATAGCGGAAGCGGTGCACCGTCAGGCCCGCCAGGTTTTCCAGGGAAGCGGCCCCCGGCGCGTGGGGCGCCAGTACATGGACCTGGAAGCGATCGGCCAGACGCCGGGTCAGTTCCAGGACAAAGGCCGGTTCCGTGTCGTCTGCCCAGCGGGGGAAGGTGGAGGTGAGGACCAGGAGGCGGGGCCGGGATGAATGCGCCATGGGGATCCTCAAAGACCGATCCATTCAGTCCTGATCCGAACGGTGGGAAGACCGATCCAGTTCCAATCGCCGCACCCGTTCCAGGGTCATCTCCAGCAGTTGCCGGTTGAAGGAGATCAGATCCGCCACCAGGCCGATGAGCCAGGTAAAGGCGCCCATGGAGACCAGCATGGTGCCCAGCAGCAGGGACTGGATATGCCCGCTGCCGTCTCCATGAAGATAAAAGACCAGGAATCGCAGGATGGGCACGGCCCCCAGCAGGATCAGGACCAGACCGATGTAGAAGAACACCCGCAGGGGCTTGTACATGGCGTAGGTCCGGACCATGGTGATGGCGGAGTTCTGGATGAACTGGGGAATGCTGCGAAACAGGCGGGAAGGGCGTTCGGTGGGCCGGGTAGTGACCGGGACGGAGGCAACCGTGAGGTTGCGCTTGCCCGCCTGGATCAGGGTCTCGATGGTGTAGCTGAAGCTGGAGAGGATGTTCAACTGAATGGCGGCTTCCCGGGAGAAGGCGCGAAAGCCGCTGACGGCATCGGGCATGTCGATGCCGGACAGTTGCCGCACCATGGCGCTGCCGATGCGCTGTAGATGCTTTTTCAGGCCCGAGAAATGGGCCAGTTGCCGGGTCTGCCGGTCGCCCACCACCATGTCGGCCTGGCCCTGCAGGATGGGCGCGATCAGCCGGGGAATGTCGCTGCCGGCGTATTGATTGTCGGCATCGGTGTTGACGATGACATCGGCCCCGGCCTGGAGGCTGGCTTCCAGCCCGGTACGGAAGGCCCGGGCCAGGCCCTGGTTCTGCTTGTGGGCCACGATATGGTCCACGCCCAATAGGGCGGCCTGCCGGGCCGTATGGTCGCTGCTGCCATCGTCGATGATGAGGATTTCCACGCAATCGATGCCCGGGATCTCCCGGGGAATATCCGCCAGGGTCCGGGCCAGGGACTCCTCTTCGTTAAAGCACGGGATCTGGACGATGAGCTTCATCGGCTTGAACGCCTTTCTCCATGGAGGGCTTCCTGCCTTCGCGGACCATCTGGACCAGGTCATCCAGCGCCTGATCCGTCATGTAGGGATTCTTATGCACCACGTCCCGCCTGCGTTCAATGGCGTCCAGGGCTTCTTGCGGGCGATCCGCATCCATCAGGAAGTGTACCTGCATGAGCAGGATGGGCATGATCTCGGGCATCAATGATTCGGCACGAGAAAGATAAGAGAAAGCCGTATCAAAGTCCCCTTGTTCTTTCGCGAAATTGGCGGCATGGAAAAGCACGTGGGTTGTATAGGATTTGTGTTGGTAGTTGGGGTTATCCAGCAGGATTTTTGTGAGTCGATGGGCATCCTGAAATGTAAGTGGTTTGCATTGATCTTGTTGGATTAAATCGTATAACGGATAAAGACCATCCATGAGGGAAATCGAGCGTCTTGCGGTTTTTGCTGAATGCAGGACCTGGTCGAAGCGCTGCTGGATGGATTGCGGGCCTTCCGTGGTGCAGGCATAGAGCATGGCTTGCAGGTGGAGATCGGTGCATCCATCGCACTGATCCGCATAACGATCCAAGGCACGGAGGGAATAGCTGGGATTGCCGAGGGCCTCATAATAAGCCCTGCTCAGATGCATGACCGCCCTGGGGGAATCCGGATAACGCTGGGCCCAGTTTTCAGCGGCTTCCAGCGGTTTTCCCCAAATGGACGTGGTGGCATAGAGCGTGGCCCCGATGAGCAGGATATAGAGGGTCAGCAGCGCGGGGGCCAGGCGGCTCCAGATCCCTTTGGCTTGCCAGGCCAGGGCGGCCAGGGCCAGACAGAATCCGTATACCGCCAAATAGTTGCGGTGCTCGAACATCAACTCCAGTTGAATCACGGTGGACTCGATGAGATGTCCCGTGAAGAACCACAGAAGGGCGAACAAGGGCCAGGGGCTGCGTTTCCGGATCAGGAAGGCCGCCAGGGTCAAGGCCAGGAAGGCGCCCCAGGATAGGGTGGGTATCAGCCAGCCTTCTGCCAAGGTGACATTGTCATGGAAAGGTCCAAAGGCCGTGGGCTGCGGCAGGAAGGCCATATAGAGGTATTGCCAAAGGATCTGGCCTTCGGTCAGCAGCCGATCGAAGGAGGACCAGCCGCGAAAGCTGCTGAAGGCGAACCAGTCTCTATAAAGGGGGGATAAGTAGTACAGCAGGGCCAAAAGGCCCAGCAGCAAGGTTCCCCGGCGCAGCCAGCGCACATAGCGGGGTGCCTGAAGGTGAGCCAGCAAAACCGCATCAATGACCAGGGCATAAATGGGGAAAAGGGCACCGCTTTCCTTGGTGTACAGGGCCAGCAGCGTAAACAGGCCCAGCCCCGATGCCTGCAGGGTCAAAGCCAGGCGTGGACGTGGTGCCTGCAGGAAGTAGCCCGCCACAAAGACCACCAGACCCATTAATCCCCAGCATGTGGCCAGACCGGTCCAGCGTTGTACGGTGATCAGGCTGGTGGATGCCAGCAGGGGCATGGCCATCCAAAGGGCGTAAGCAAAGAGGGCAATCCAGTAGCCCCGCCATAGGGTTTGGGTATTTCTCAGTTGGAGGACCATCCACCCCAGCAGGAAGATCAAGGCACCATTGACCAGATGGATGCCTACATTCACCCACCGGGCCTCCTGGCTGTTTTCCGGCCAGTCATCGGCATGGGGGAGGAAGCTGAGTAGTGCGATGGGACGACCCAGCGGCCCCCCTTGACCGCTCGTGACAAATTCCCAGGCATCTTCCCTGGAATCGATCGTTTCCAGCGGGGCAAGGAAGGATAGATCATCGTAAAATAGCTTGCCGGTGACCCCTTTTGAATAGGCAAACCCTACGGCCAGGATTACCAGAAAAACGGGCACCAATAAGGCGATGCGTGCCACGGGGCGTTGAGAAGGATGGGAGGAGATGGCAAGCATAGATGATGGTGTTTTGTGTATTGGCGAAAAAACAGCCCCGACTTAGGGTGAAGTCGGGGCTGTTCAGGGCCCGAAGTGTGGATTGTGCTAGTTGATTTTATTGTCCGGTGCTACTTAACGGCAGTTTCCGGGCATCCATTCGGTCGGCGTGCCTGAGCAATCCCAAGTGAGGGTGCCAGCAGATTCTGCAGGTGTCAGGGTTATTGAAACTTGTTCATCGAATTCAGCGCCCCCATCACTTGCAGTTGAGACAGTAATTACCCCGCTTCCATCAATATCGAAACTCCCACCATCAAGCACGCCAGGAAGGCTCTCTGGGGCACATGTGCTTGCATTAGTGTAATCTCCGTCGGTTTGATACATTTCTGTGACGCAAGTTCTTGCTGAGCTGGCCGAGAGAATGATTTCGGAGACTCTTGCCCGGTTCGTGTAATCGTTATACGCCGGAATGGCCACCGCCGCCAGAATCCCGATGATCGCTACGACGATCATCAGCTCGATCAATGTAAAACCTGCTTGTCTTTTCATCATGTGGAATACCCCTTTTGCGGAATGATGGCCCGGTAGGGGCCGAGGCATGGGGTTTTATGCAGGATCCAGGCCAGTGGGCGGTCCTGGGATGGGTGGTTCCTGCAGGGGGATGAGAGGCCCCACGGCGGGTGCAGGGTGCCTTGGTGGGGCCTGGATGGCATATGCCGACCCTATCTGTCGGCATTATCCTGGGTGTGCCATGATGTCCTGTGGCACAGCGCATGGGGTATCCTCCCGGTGCTGTACTCGGTTCCTCATCGGTCCTACAGCCTTCCGTGGAGGGGCGACCATGCGCACCATCCGTCTGAATACCGCCATGCTGCTCACTGGCCTGAGCAAGCGTTCCCTCTGGCGCCGGGTGTCCACGTCTCCCTATCCCACTCGGCGGGAGTCCCATGGGGGTTCCCGTACCCTTTTGGCCATCGACACCATCCTGTCTGATCTGCCTGTGGATTTGGATGCGGAGGATCTGTCCGTGGTCGAGCGGGCCGACCGGGGGGACGCCGAGGCCCAGAACGATGTGGCGTTGATCCTGATGCAGGCCCAGCGGCCTGATCTGGCGGTGGGATGGCTGAGGCTTGCGGCCCAGGAGGCCTATCCCGAGGCCATGTACTGGCTGGGGCGCTGCCATGTCGCCGGGCAGGGGGTGGACCGGGATGAGGAGGCGGGCCTGGAGTGGATCCGCCGTGCGGCCGCCCGGGGCCATGTGATCGCCCAGCGCCAGATGGCGGCCCTGGGCAGGGCCTGCTAGCGCGCCGGTGTCACCCCACCGGCCCCGCCAGCCGGTCCAGGCGCAGGCGTTCGCGCTCGTCGAACAGGCGTCTGGCCCCCAGCCACAGGGCCCGTTGAACCGGTTCGTGGGCTACCTTGGCCATGGGGCGTCCCAGCCCTTGTTAATGAGATGGGTCCGACTGCAGCGCCTTCACTTCGGCTACGGATAGGCCGGTGGTCTCGGCGATCTGTTCGTCGGTGAGCACGCCTAGCTTGAGGAGGTTGAGGGCCGTGCTGCGCGCGTTCTCCTGCCGGCCTTTTTGCAGGCCCTCCTGCCGACCTTCTTGCAAACCCTTCTGCAAGCCCTCCTGCTCCCCTTCCCGCCTGGCTTCGTTGAGCAGGGAGACCTCATCCCGCAGGGCCCGCTCGCGTACAAAGGCCAGGCGGCGCGCTTCCTCGTCGGCGCTGAGTTCCCGCACGCGGCTCATGGCCCGCTGGACCGGTTCGTGGGCTACCTTGGCCATGGTGAGTTCCTCCCGCCAGTGCTTGAAAAAGATGATCCAGGCCCGCAGCGGTCCCTCGGGCAGGCCCAGGCGATCCGCCTTGTTCAGTTCGATCAGGTTCATCTGCAGGATGTTCCCCAGCGATACCCGGGGCTGGCATTCATCCCGCATCTCGAAGCGCCATACCGCCTGCCGGCGTTCGTCTTCCGTGGCGGTGAAAAGGTCGAAGTCCAGCAGGTGAATCCCCACCGAGGCGCGTAGCTCCTGGTAATCCTCGCCGCTGTTCAACTGGGTACCCAGGGTGCGGGCCAGGTAGAACAGGCCGCGCTTGTGCCAGGATCCGTAGCGGCGCACCTGGATCTCCAGATTGTAGCAGTGGCCTTGTTCATCCCGGGCCAGCACGTCGAGGATGATGTACTTGCCGGTGAGTTCGCTGGGCTCGATGCCGGGATTGAGCACCTCGACGGCGGTGATGTCGGGCAGGTCCGGGCGCAGGTCGTTGATCAGGTCCACCAGCAGATCCGGCGCCTCGGCAAACAGCCGCTTGAAGACGTAGTCGTTGGTGGGGTCGAGCAGATCGGTCATCTTCAAGATATTCTGTTATACGGGGAATGCAGCCGTGCAGGGTTGGGATAGGCGGTCTCACTCCACCGGCCCCGCCAGCCGGTCCAGGCGCAGGCGGTCGCGCTCGTCGAACAGGCGTCTGGCCCCCAGCCACAGGGCCCCCAGGGTGCCGAAGCCGGTGGTGGCGGTGATGAGGTTGCCGTTCGCTCCATGATCTGGCTTGCGCAGAGCCTTGATCACTGGTTGCTCCCGGCGTGCATGACCTGAGCAGCATGCTTCTGTGCGAGCCGCTTAGCGAAGTGCTTGTCTTCCAGGCAGCGCATGAATTCCTTTTTGCCCAGCCCCGCCTGTTTAAGCATGCTCTTGAGTAGACTTCGGGCGTACGGCGAATGATGCTGCGATACGGTGACTACGCGCAGATGATCGGGTATGGGCGGCTTTCTTCCCAAATCGGGCTGGCGGGTGGACGCAGGGAATGGAAGTGTTGGAGAAGCTTGGCCAAGTGGTACTTAACGCGGATGGATAGGGGTGCTTTCCTGTTCAGCAACTGCATCGCCGATGCGGTGTCCCCCTCGCGATAGATTTCGGCAACCCGCTGAAGGTAGGAGCCAATGGCCGCTTCCATGCGCTCCTTGACGTCCGCCTCCGAGTCCCCTTGCACGCCCAGGCTCAGGTCAATGCAATGGGCCACGTAAAGATCACCCTCCTGGTCGATCAGGCACCTTAATACCAGTTTTCCTCCCTTGTGCTTCATCGAAGCCTCTCCCACGATAGGTCAGAGAAGACAAAGCCCCGCGTTCTGGCAGGGCAATGAGTACGTAACGTCTCGTATCCAGATTAGACGAATTCGGGCCGGTTTGAAATCCAAGGCCACGGGGGATAGGGGGGCAAGACCCGGTGATCCGCCTTGTTCAGTTCGATCAGGTTCATCTGCAGGATGTTCCCGTCGTTGGTGGGGTCGAGCAGATCGGTCCTCATCAGGATGTGATGTTGTACGGGGAATGCAGCCGTGCAGGGTTGGGATAGGCGGTCTCACCCCACCGGCCCCGCCAGCCGGTCCAGGCGCAGGCGGTCGCGCTCGTCGAACAGGCGTCTGGCACCCAGCCACAGGGCCCCCAGGGTGCCGAAGCCGGTGCCGGCGGTGATGAGGAACATGATCAGGATCTGGTATTTCACCGCTTCCATGGGCACGGTGCCCGCCAGGATCTGGCCGGTCATCATGCCCGGCAGGCTGACGATGCCCGCCGCCGCCATGGCGTTGATCATGGGCATGAGCCCGCTGCGGGCGGCCTCGCGGCGGATGTCGGCCACGGCCTCGGCGGCGGTCTGGCCCAGGCTCAATCGCCCCTCGATGATGCGCCGCTGATCCCAGGCCGTCTGGGTGAGCCGGTCCAGGCCCAGGGCGATGCCGGTCATGGTGTTGCCCAGGAGCATGCCCAAGAGGGGGATGGCGTAGCGGGGTTCCCACCAGGGCTGCGGTGCGATGACGATCACCAGGGTGAGCACCGTGGCGGTGAAGGCGCTGGTGAACATGGCCAGGGTGCCGACGCCGTAGCCCCACCAGCCGCGGAAGCGGCGCCGTTGCCGGGCCATCACCTCGCGCCCGGCCACCAGAAGCATCACCAGGGCCATGGCCGCCACCCAGGGCAGGGCGGCGTGTTCGAACAGAGTGGTGAGCACCAGGCCGATGAGCAATAGCTGCAATACGGTGCGCGCGGCGGAGATCAGCAGGCTGCGGGAGAGGCCCATGCCAAAGCGGGAGACCGTGGCCGCCAGGGCGATCACCAACAGGGCCGCCAGGGACAGGTCCAGGGGGGTGAGTTGGATGACTTCCATGGGCCGCTTCCGGGGAGGGAAACGGCCCATGGTAGCAGTTCCGGGGGGCGGGGGCGGTGAGCGCCGCTTCAGAAGTAGCGGCGTAGCCCGGCGTAGAGGAACGGGCCCGTGTGGGAGCCCAGGACGGTGTCGATGTCCTCGTCCAGCAGGTTGTCCAGGCCGCCGTAGAACTCCGTGGCGGGCAGGGCGGCGGGCATCCAGGAGGCCTTGAGGTTCACCAGGGTGTAGGCGTCCGCCCGGGCCCAGCGGGCCGTGCCGCCCGCCGTGTCGGTGTAGCGCTGGTCGCCGGTGTGGTCGGCGCTGATGAGGAAACGCCACTCCGGGCCGGGGGTGTATTCCAGGGCGATGCGCGCCAGGGTCTCGGGGGTGAATTCCAGGGTCCGGCCCGTGTCCTGGTCCTCGGCGTCCAGGAGGGTGAGGGCGCCTTTGAGGGACAGGGATGGGGTGAGGCGGTGGCCGCCGCTGGCCTCCAGGCCCTGGATGCGGGCCTCATCCACGTTGGCGAAGGTGCGGTAGCCCACGCCCTGCACCTGCTGGATGCGGTCCTGGATCTCGTTGTGGAACAGGGCCAGGTCGTAGTGCCAACCGGGGCCCTGTCCATCCAGGCCGATCTCCAGGTGGTCGCTGCGTTCGGGTTCCAGCTCCGTGGCCGTCTTGTTGAAATCCGGGCGGATGAGGTGGGCCCCCAGGACCCATCCGGCGGGGGTGTTGCGGCTGACGAAGAGCTCGGGGGCCGAGGGGGCGCGAAAGCCCTGGGCATAGCTGGCCCGCAGCCGGGCGGCTTGGGAGAGGGTGTGCTGCACGCCCAGGCTGCCGGTGGTCTCGCCGTCGAACTCGGAGAAGTCGTCGTGGCGTACCCCCAGCAGCAGGTCCGTGTCCCGGCTCAGGGTCCATTCGTCCTGCAGGAAGACCGAGCGCGTGGTGTAGTCGATGGTGCTGCGGCGCCGGTCGGGGCGGAACCAGGGGGAGGTGCGCTCATCCTCCCGGTATTCGGCCCCTAGCAGCAGCCGGTGGGCCTGGCTGGCGGTCCATTGCAGGTTGAATTCGTGGCTCAGGGTGTCCACCTCGCCCCGGCAGCTGCCACCCCCGTCGGGGGCGGTGGTATAGCCCAGGTCCCCGTAGGGAGTGGGGGAGAGGATGTTCTCCTTCTCGTAGTCCGAGAGGTAGCTGCGCCATTTTATGGTGATCTTCTCTGTGGGTTGCCAGCGCAGGCGGCCCGCCAGGTCCAGGCGTTCGGTATCCAGCACCTCGTCCACCGGGAGGTCCTTTACGGGGAATCCCGCCGCCGCGGGGTACTGGGTTCCAATGAAGGTGCCTTCCCGGTCCTCCCAGGTGAGATAGGCGTCCATCCCAGCCTCCAGGGTATCCGTCAGGCGCCGGTCCAAGCGGCCCCCCAGGTTGAGGGTTTCCCCCTGGGTGCGGTAGGTGGTGTCCACAGCATAGCGATCCGCGATGGCCCCCGCCGGGGGCAGGTTGGATTGGGACGGGGGGACCAGGGGTTTGGGCTGGCCCGGGTCCCGGGGGACCTGGGGATGGGCGGTCTCCCGCTCGGTATAGGGTTCCTGGCGGATGAGGCTGAAGGAGGCGCTGTAGCGGGTGTCCCCCGCGCTGCCGCGCACATCGCCGCTCAGGCTGTAGCGTTCCCCCTGGCCGCCTTCGGCGCTGCCCACCCGCAGGTCGAGGCCGCCTTCGGTCACGTCCCGGGGTTGTTTGGTGATGATGTGGATGACGCCGCCCACGGCGTCCGAGCCGTAGAGCACCCCCATGGGGCCCTTGATGATCTCGATGCGCTCGATGGTGCCGGTGCCGATGCGGTCCATCTCGTACTTGAAGGAGGCCTCTCCGGCCACACGCCGACCGTCGATGAGCAGCAGCGTACCCCGGGGGCCGGCGCCGCGGATGCGCATCTGCCCCTGGCCCGGATTGACGAAGACGCCGGGGGTCTGCAGGAGCACGTCCCGCAGGGTGTCGGCGCCGAGGGCCTGGATCTCCTGCTCGGTCACCACCTCCACGGACAGAGGGGTCTGACGGGCGCTGCGCTCGGTCTTGGTGGCCGAGGTGATGGTGATCTCCTCCAGGGTTGCGTCGGCCGCCATGGCCGAAACGGGCAGGGCCGTGGCGGCCAGGATCAGGGGCCAGGTGGGTCTGGGCATGGTGCATTCCTCCAGGGTAGGTCGGTCGGACGCCGTTCCGGGGCGCCCTTGTGTATGGGTGGGTGTTGATTTTCTAATAAAGCGAACAATAATGATTCGCGTTCATAAGACAATGACGAATCGCAATCGGGTTTGCCTCGGGTACGCAGATGCCGCGGTCAGGGGGATGGGATGGGTTTCGGGGAGGGCAGGGCGCCGGGGGCCTGGGCCTGGAGGTGATCGGCCAGGGCCTGCAGACGCCGGCTTCGCGGTGGTGGGGGCAGGTAGAGGGCCAGCTCCACCGGGGGTGGTTCCCAGGCCTTTAGGATCCGTCGTAGCCGGGAATGCAGGCCGTGCCGGGGGCATTGCGCGTACCAGCGGGGCAGCAGGCCGATGCCGCCTTCACCGGCAATGGCCGCGGCCAGCATGGGCAGGGTGTCCAGGGTCATGCGCGCCTCAGGGGTGAGGTGCACCTCCTGCCCGGAGTCCCGGTGGCGCAGGGGAATGGTTCGGGTCCCCTTGAGCAGCATCCAGGGACAGGCGGCGAGGGTCTCCGGGGCAAGGGCCTCGGGACAATCGGCCCCGGCGGCGGCATAGATCTCCTGGCGCCATGCCCCCAGGGGAATGCGGTGCAGGCCCGGCACCTCTTCCCGGGCGCAGCACAGCCAAAGGTCTGCCTGCGCCGGGTCCGGCCGGATGCCTGCCGGGATCCAGGTCACCTCCATGCGGATGCCGGGGTGGCGTTCCAGGAAGGCGTTCAGTGCCCCGGTGGCCCATTGGACCCCCAGCCCGTGGCCGATGCCCACGCGCAGGGTGCCGGTCATGGCCTCCCGCGTGGCCTCCACGGCCAGGTGGGCCTGATGCGCCAGATCCAGGATGCGCTGGCCATAGCGGGCGTACTCCCGTCCGGCCTCGGTGAGGGCCAGGCGGCTGCCTTCGGGGCGCGTGAGGCGATGGCCCAGGGTGTTCTCCAGGCTCGCCAGGCGCCGGCTCAGGGTGGACTTGGGGCAGCCCAGTTGCCCGGCCGCTGCGCTCAGGGTGCCGTGTTGTTGCAGGGCCAGGAGGGCCCGCAGGGCGTCGAAATCATGCATGGCGTTGCGTTTCGTGGACGGATCGTTCCGCCTTTTGGGGTGTTGTCCGGGGCCGGTCTCCATTCTAATGAAATGCAAATGAATCGCATTGCGATTTCTTTGTTGATGGAGGAATGTATGGCCTTGAGGAAGAAACCAACGCGACAAATCGGGCCGCGGGCAGCCGGGGGACACCGGGGCATGCTCCCACTGCTCTGCCTTTCGGTGTGTGCGGCCCCGGCCATGGCAAATGGGGATGCGGGGGAGGCCCTGGTGCTGGAGGAGATCGGCGTCACTTCCCATGCCGGGGACGCTCCCTGGCGCCGGGAGGTCCGCCCCCGCTCCCAGTCACGGGATACCCAGGACCTGTTCCGGGATGAGCCTGCCGTGGAGGTGGGCGGTGGTACCCCAGCGGCACGGCGTCTCTACCTGCGCGGCATCGAGGGCAGCAATGTGAATGTTTCCGTGGACGGCGCCCGGCAGGGGCAGGATCTCTTTCAGCACCGGGGCGGGATCACCGGTATCGCACCGGAGCTGCTCAAGCGCGTGGAGGTGCAGACCCTGCCCTCGGCGGATCAGGGGGCCGGGGCCCTGGGCGGGAGTATCCGCTTCGAAACGGTGGATGCCCAGGACCTGCTGGAACCCGGTCGGGACCGGGGGGCACTGGTGCGCGGTGGCCTGAGCACGGTGGACCAGGGCTATCGTCATGGGGTCACGGCCTTTGGTGAGACCTCCGGCGGGCTGGGGATGCTGGTGAATCACAGCCGCACCCTGTTCGATCCCTATGAGGACGGCGATGGTCGGGCGGTGACGGGATCGGAGGGGGAGGTGGAAGACCTCTTCGCCAAGGCCAGCCTGCTCCATGAGAGCGGCCACCGGTTGCGCCTGAGCGCGGAGCGTCTGCGGGATGAGGGGTTGTACACGGGGGACTGGGCCTATGACGACGGGGCTCGGGCCCCTACCCATCAGGTCTCTCAGCGGGAGAGCTATGTCTTGGACCACCGCTATGCATCGTCGGGGCATGGCCTGATCCACTGGCGGGCCAATCTCTATCAGAACGAGCAGACCCTGGAGCTTTGGGGCAATCGCATGGAGAGCAAGGGTCAGGGAGTGGATCTGCGCAACGTCTTTCATATGGAGATGGGTTCCGTGCACAACGCCCTCACCGTGGGGGGCTCCCTGGATCAGGAGGAAGGGCGGCAGACCGCCCTGTCGGGCGGAGGCGACAGCGCCCGGGTGGATCTGGAGAACCGGGGGCTGTACCTGCAGAACCGCCTCACGGCGGGGCGCTGGCATCTGTCCCTGGGGGTGCGCCATGACGACTTCGATACCCGTTTCGGGAACGTGCGTCTGAGCGGGGCCGAGCTCTCGCCGAACCTGGGGGCGGAGGTGGATCTGGGCCGTGGGTTCTCGGCCTTCGCCGGTTACGGCGAGGCCACCCGCGGCACGGGTACCGTGCCCATCGGCTGGCTGGCGGACACCGTCCCGGGCGCCAGGGTCAACCAGGTACCGGATAAGCCCCGCTACGGGGAGGACCTGCAGCCGGAGCGTTCCCGTACCCGGGAGCTGGGCGGGCGCTTCGAGGGGCTGGATCTGCTGCGTACCGGCGACCATCTCCACATGCAGGTGTCCTTCTTCGATACCGAGATCGAGGACTGGATCGTGGCCGAGGGCGGGCGCCGGGGCGAGCCGGTGACCGGCTTTTTCAATGATGAGGGCATCCAGAGCGAAGGCCACGAGATTCGCGCCGGCTGGGGGCTGGGGGGATTCGAGACCCGCCTGGGCTATCTCCATGCCAAGACCCACAACGATCGTGGGGAGGCCGTGGGCTTCTCCCGGCGCAAGGGAGTCAGTCTGGGGGACCGCTTCACCTGGGGCAGCACCTGGGCGCTGCACGAGGATCTGAGGCTGGGATACACCCTGCAATGGGTGGATGCCGTGCATCGGGATGCGGTGGAGCGGGACGGTTACCAGGTGCACGACGTGCAGTTGCAGTGGCGTCCCGGCTTTGCCCGGCGGCTGGAATTGCAGCTGGCAGTGAACAACCTGCTGGATGCGCAGTACAGCAGCCAGGCCTCGGCGGGTTCGGATGCCGAGGCGGCCCCGGAACCGGGGCGGGACGTGCGTCTCACCACGCGTTACCGATTTTGATTCGTGAAGCGATGTGAACCCTTGCCTGAAACCCAGGGCAATCGCACATAGAGATTGATTCTTATTTGAGTCCGAGTAAGTGAGCACGGTACTCGTCAGATGTTGCCGCGATGATCCGTTTGGTCT
>NZ_FOUO01000001.1 GCF_900114895.1 Ectothiorhodospira mobilis | reverse complement strand
CAAGACCAAACGGATCATCGCGGCAACATCTGACGAGTACCGTGCTCACTTACTCGGACTCAAATAAGAATCAATCTCTATGTGCGATTGCCCTGGGAGGCGGATCTTCAGTGCAGCAACAGTTGCCGGGGTCGCACCCCCGCCGCCAGGAGCATGCCCCCGTAGGCGGCGGCCCCGGCCGCCACCAGGCCCAGCAGGGCCGCCACCCGCAGCGGCGCCTCCCACTGCGTCCACTGGACCGCCGCCGGGGTCAGGCTCCACAACACGGTGGCCATGACCGCCAGGGCCGGCAGGATGCGCAGGCCCAATCCCGGCCACCCCGGTAGGGGGCTGAAGATGCCCGTGTGGCGCAGGCCCCGGTATAGCAACGCGGCGTTCAGGTAGGCGGAGAGGCTCGTGGCCAGGGCCAGGCCGGCGTGGGGGCCGGGCCAGTCCAGCAGCACCCAGGGGACCACCAGGGCCAGATTCAGGACCATGTTGGCGAGCATGGCGATCACCGCCACCTGCACCGGGGTGCGGGTGTCCTGACGGGCGAAGTAGCCCGGCGCCAGGACCTTGATAAGGATGAAGGCGGGCAGGCCCAGGGCGTAGGCCATGAGGGAGAGGGCCGCCATGGCGGTGTCCGTGGCCAGGAACTCCCGATACTGGATGAGGGCCGCCAGGATGGGGGTGGCCAGCAGCACGAGCCCCAGGGCGGCGGGCAGGGCGATGAGCACGGACAGGCGCAGGGCCCAGTCCAGGGTGCGGGTGAAGGCCGCCGGGTCCCGGGCCGAGTGCTCCCCCGACAGGCGGGGCAGGATGACGGTGCCGATGGCGATGCCGAACAGGGCCAGGGGCAGTTCCACGAAGCGGTCGGAGAAATACAGCCAGCTGATGGAGCCGGTGGCCAGGAAGGAGGCGATTAGGGTGTCCACCAGCAGGTTGACCTGTACCACGGAGGTGCCCAGCAGGGCCGGGAGCATGAGCCGGATGATGCGGCTCACCCCCTCGTGGCCGCGGCGCAGGCGGGGGCGGGGCAACAGCCCTTGCCGCACCAGGAAGGGCACCTGGAAGAGCAGTTGCGCCGCGCCGGCGATGAAGACCCCCCAGGCCAGGGCCACCACCGGTTCGTCGAAGTGCGGTGCCGCCAGCAGGGCGGCGCCGATGAGGGCCAGGTTCAGCAGCACGGGGGTGAAGGCGGGCACGGCGAAACGCCCCACGCTGTTGAGGATGCCTCCGGCCATGGCCGTCAGGGAGATGAACAACAGGTAGGGGAAGGTGATACGGAGCATCTGTGCCGCCAACGCATGCTGTCCGGTGTCGCCGCCGAAGCCCGGGGCAAAGAGATGAATCAGCCAGGGGGCGGCCAGGATGCCCGCGGCGGTGGTGAGCAGCAGCACCACGGTGAGGGTGCCGCTGACATGATCCAGCAGGTCTTGCAGGGCCGCCCGCCCATGGCGCTGGCGGTATTCGGCGAAGACGGGGACGAAGGCCTGGGAGAAGGCCCCCTCGGCGAACAGCCGGCGCAGGAAGTTGGGGATGCGAAAGGCGACGAAGAAGGCGTCGGTGGCGCCGCTGGCGCCGAAGGTGACCGCCAGCACCATGTCCCGCACATAGCCAAACAGCCGTGACACCAGGGTCATGGCGCTGACGATGGCGGTGGATCGGAGCAGCCGGCTCATGGGCGGGCCCGCAGGGGTGGAAGGGGATGGTTCCGACCGCTTCCCCTTCTTGCCGGTGTACCCGCTGGGCTACGGCAGGGGGGATTACCAGCGGCGGTGATGCCGCTGAATGCTCTACCGTGCGCTGCGGTCAGCCCGGTGACGGGGCGGCGGGCGCCGCCCCGCCCGCAGCCGGCCCATCGCCTCGGGCGAAGGGCCGGCCGGGCCGATTACAGGCTGCGGATGCGGGCGTTCAGACGGCTCTTGTGGCGCGCGGCCTTGTTGCGGTGGATCACGCCCTTGGAGACGGCCTTGTCGATCACCGGCACGGCGGCGCGGTAGGCCTCGGCGGCGCCTTCCTGATTCCCCGTTCTTACGGCCTTCAGCACCTTCTTCACGGCGGTGCGGAAGCGGGAACGCGCGGCCATATTGCGCTGGCGGTTCTTTTCGGCCTGGCGGGCACGCTTGCGGGCGGAGGCGATGTTGGCCAAGGTGATCTCCTGCAATTCGGGTCGGTTCCGGAAAGGCCGGGAAGTTTGCACGGGGGACGGAGGCTTGTCAAGCAAGGGGGGGAGCCGAACCCGTCTTGATTTACCGCAATCCTCTTGCCAAGCTGGACCCGGCGGGCCCGGGGTCCGCGATCCATCATCCTTGCCGCAGGAGGGAGTCTCATGAACGCAGGGCGCAGGTCCATTGTTGGAGGGGTCGGCTGGCTCTTGGGGGTGGCGCTGCTGGCCACGCCGGTGGTGTCCCAGGAGGTGCGGGCCGCGGACACCGAGGCCCGGGTGGTCTATCACGCGGACTTCGCCGATCCGCGCCGTTTCAGCGCCATGCTCAGCAGCATCCGCAACATGGCGATGCACTACCAGGACCAGCTCCGGGATGCGGACATCCGCATCGTCGTGGTCTCCCACGGGATCCGTTTCGTCACCGGCGATGACCTGGAGGGGACCCCGTTCGCCGCGGACGCGGATCTGGAGGCGGTCCGCGACGATCTGCGGGGGCGGCTCGAGGGTCTCATGTCCGTGCACGGGGTGGAGGTGGAGCTGTGCGACATCACCCGCAGGGCCGCGGATCTGCCCCGGGAGGCCCTGTACGAGGGGGTGCGCACGGTGCCCTCGGGGGTGGTGCGGCTGGCCGAACTCCAGAGTGACCAGGGGTTTGCCTACCTCAAGGTGGAATAGCAGCCGATCAGTCCGCGGCGCGGGGGGTCACAGCACCACCAGGTTGTCCCGGTGGATGAGTTCGGGTTCGTCCACATAGCCCAGGATGTGTTCGATCTCGTCGGCCTTGCGGCGCATGATGCGCCGGGCCTCGTCGGCGGCGTAGTTCACCAGGCCGCGGGCTACGGGGCGGCCGTCCGGGTCCAGGCAGGTGACCACCTCGCCGCGGGAGAAGCGGCCCTTGACGTGGGTGACGCCCACGGGGAGCAGGCTGCGCCCCGCCTCGCGGATGACCCGGGCGGCGCCGGCGTCCAGCACCAGTTCCCCCTTGGACACCAGTTGTCCGGCGATCCAGCGCTTGCGCGCCGCCAGGGGTTCCTGGTCCGGGTGCAGCAGGGTGCCCAGCTGTTCCCCGGCGGCGATGCGCTCCAGGACCCGGGGGTTGCGGCCCGAGGTGATGAGGGTGTGGGTGCCGGATCGGGCCGCGCGGGCGGCGGCGGTGAGCTTGGTGGCCATGCCCCCGCTGCCCAGGCGGCCGAAGGTGGGGGCCACCAGCTTGAGCAGACCGGCGTCGGAGGCCAGGCCGTCGGGGATGAGGCGGGCATCGGGGAAGGTGCGCGGATCGCGGTCGAACAGGCCCTGCTGGTCCGTGAGGATCACCAGCAGGGTGGCCTCCACCAGATTGCAGACCAGGGCGGCGAGGGTATCGTTGTCGCCGAAGCGGATCTCCTCGGAGGCGACGGTGTCGTTCTCGTTCACCACGGGGATGGAACCCAGGCGCAGCAGGGTGCGCAGGGTGCTGCGGGCATTGAGATAGCGCTGGCGGTTGGCCAGGTCATCGTGGGTGAGCAGCACCTGGGCGGCATGCAGGCCGTGCTGCTGGAAGTGGGTCTCGTAGGCCTGGACGAGCCCCATCTGGCCCACGGCCGCCGCCGCCTGGAGTTCGTGCAGGGCGCTGGGGCGCTCGCTCCAGCCCAGGCGGGTCATGCCCTCGGCCACGGCCCCGGAGGAGACCAGGATGATCTCATGGCCGGCGCGCCGCAGGCGGGCCAACTGCTCGGCCCAGCCCGCCAGGGCCTGCCGGTCCAGTCCGCGCCCGTCGTCGGTGATCAGGGCGGAACCGATCTTCACCACCCAGCGGCGGGATTCACCCAGTTGTCTTCGTGTCAGCGGCATGGCTGTCCAGGTATTGCATGACCTCTTGCATCAGGGCCTGGGTCCCCTCGCCGGTGGCGGCGGAGACGAAGAACACCGGACCCTCCCAGTCCAGGGCGCGGACCAGTTCATCCAGCAGGGGCTGGCGCAGTTCCTCGGGGATCAGGTCGGCCTTGTTGAGCACCAGCCAGCGGGGCCGGCTGAGCAGTTCCGGGTCGAACTCGGTCATCTCCCGCTCGATGATGCGCACGGCCCGCTCCGGGGCGAGTTCGGGGTCCGGCGGGTCTGCATCCACCAGATGCAGCAGCAGGCGGTTGCGGGTCAGGTGCTTGAGGAAACGGATGCCCAGGCCCGCCCCTTCGGCGGCCCCCTCGATGAGACCGGGGATGTCGGCCATGACGAAGCTCTGCAGCGGGCCCACGCGCACCACCCCCAGATGGGGGTGCAGGGTGGTGAAGGGGTAGTCCGCCACCCGGGGCCGGGCCCCGGAGACCCGGGAGATGAGGGTGGACTTGCCAGCGTTGGGCAGGCCCACCAGTCCCACATCCGCCAGGACCTTGAGTTCCAGGCGCAGGGTGCGGCGCTCGCCGGGGGTGCCGGGCTTGGACTGGCGCGGCGCCCGGTTGACCGAGCTCTTGTAGCGGGTATTGCCCAGGCCGTGGTATCCCCCCTGGGCCACCCGCAGGCGCTGCCCGTCGGTCACCAGGTCCCCGATGAGTTCGCCGGTGTCGGCATCGAAGGCCAGGGTACCCACCGGCACGGGGATCTCCAGATCCGCCCCGGACTGGCCGGTCATGTTACGGCCGCGGCCGTTCTCGCCGCGCCGGGCCTCGAAGTGGTGCTGGAAACGGAAATCGGCCAGGGTGTTCAGGTCATGGCTGGCCACCAGGTAGACCGAACCGCCGTCGCCGCCGTCGCCGCCGTCGGGGCCGCCGAAGGGGACGAACTTCTCCCGCCGGAAGCTGACGCAGCCGTTGCCGCCGTCTCCGGCCTTGACCTTGATGGTGGCCTCGTCAACGAATTTCATGGCTCGAATTTCCAGGTGCAGGACATCAAGGATACGTCCCCGGACGCCCAAGGGACAGGGGCCTTCCTTCACCTCAACGACGAAAGCCCCGGCAGGCCGGGGCTTTCGGTACAGGGTACGGGCTGTACGCGGGCTTCAGGCCGGCAGCACACTCACGTACTTGCGGCCCTTGGGGCCCTTGGTCTCGAAGACCACCTTGCCCTGTGCCTTGGCGAACAGGGTGTGGTCCTTGCCGCAGCCCACGTTCAGGCCGGGATGGAACTGGGTACCCCGCTGGCGCACCAGGATGTTGCCGGGTACGACGGCCTGGCCACCGAAGCGCTTCACCCCGAGGCGTTTGCTCTCTGAATCGCGGCCGTTGCGGGTGCTGCCGCCTGCCTTCTTGTGTGCCATCTTTGCCTACCTCCTGATGATCAGCCGGCGATGGAGGTGATCTCCACCTCGGTGAAATGCTGGCGATGCCCCATGTGCTTGCGGGAGTGCTTGCGGCGGCGGAACTTGATGATCTCCACCTTCTCGCCCCGGCCATGGGCCTTGACGGTCGCGGTCACCTTGCCGCCC
The DNA here is from genome assembly GCF_900114895.1 of Ectothiorhodospira mobilis. Classification (GTDB taxonomy): domain Bacteria; phylum Pseudomonadota; class Gammaproteobacteria; order Ectothiorhodospirales; family Ectothiorhodospiraceae; genus Ectothiorhodospira; species Ectothiorhodospira mobilis_A. Next base: position 319,849 of record NZ_FOUO01000001.1, on the reverse strand, counting down.
TCGACGCGCGGGGCCCCCACCTTCACCTCCTCGCCGCTGCCGACCAGCAGGACGTTGTCGAATTCCACTGAGGCGCCGGCCTCCGCGTCGAGCTTCTCGACACGGATGACGTCGCCCTGGGCAACCCGGTACTGCTTGCCACCGGTAGCGATAACCGCGTACATCGTTGACGATCTCCGAAAAGGGCTTCAAACCAAAGACGCGGAAGTTTACGCTGACGCGCCGCGGTGGTCAAATGTTGCGGGGCCGCCATGCCCCTGCATGCCTTGACACCCCCCGGCTGCGTTCCTAGCATGCCGAAGGCTCCCTCCCCGAGTACACAGATTCCGTCCATGGAACTCAACGAGATACGCGACCTGGTCGCCGACGATATGAAGGCGGTCGACGACTGCATCTGCCGGCGGCTGCAATCCCCCGTGGTGCTGATCAACCAGCTGGGCCATTACATCATCGGCAGCGGCGGCAAACGTCTGCGGCCCATGCTGGTGCTGCTCTCGGCCGGTGCCTCGGGCTACGAGGGGGGGGATCACATCGAGGTGGCGGCGGTGATCGAGTTCATCCACACCGCCACCTTGCTGCACGATGACGTGGTGGATGCCTCGGAGATGCGTCGTGGCCGGGAGACCGCCAACGCCCGCTTCGGCAACGAGGCCAGCGTGCTGGTGGGGGATTTCCTCTATTCCCGTTCCTTCGAGATGCTGGTGGACATCGGCAATATGCGGGTGATGGAGATCCTCTCCCACACCACCAGCACCGTGGCCGAGGGGGAGGTGATGCAACTGCTCAACTGCCACGACGCGGACACCACCGAGGCGAGCTATATGCACGTGATCCAGTCCAAGACCGCCAAGCTGTTCGACGCCGCCAGCCGTGTGGGGCCGGTGCTGGCGGGGCGGGACCCTTCCGTGGAGCAGGCCCTGGCCGCCTATGGCATGCACCTGGGCACCGCCTTCCAGTTGATCGACGACGTCCTGGACTATAGCGGTACGCGTGAGGAGATGGGTAAGAACATGGGGGACGATCTGGCCGAGGGCAAGCCCACCCTGCCGCTGATCCATGCCATGCGGGTGGGCAGCGATGCGCAAAAGGCCCTGGTGCGCGAGGCCATCGAGAAGGGCGGCCGCGAATACGCCGACCGGGTCCTGGCCGCCATCACCGACTGCGATTCCATCGAATACACCCGCCAGGCCGCGGAGCGGGAGGCGGAGAACGCGGTGCAGAGCCTGTCGGTCCTGCCCCAGAGCCCCTACCGGGAGGCCATGGCCTCCCTGGCGCGCTTCTCCGTGGGCCGGGTCTACTGAGGGTTGGACATCCGCTCTGGTTCGTAGCACAATACGCCACCTGCCGGGCCAAGATCCCGGTAGGTGCGTTCGGAGTGTAGCTCAGCCTGGTAGAGCACCGCCTTCGGGAGGCGGGGGTCGAAGGTTCGAATCCTTTCACTCCGACCAGACATCCAGGCGCCGTCGGTTTATCCTGCGGCGCCTTTTTTTATCCCGCCCCGATCCGCTCCAGGATCCGGCCGATGGCCCCGCCAAGACGCCGCCCCAGGGGCTGGCGCCGCTGCCAAGTCACCTCATACAGGTCGTGTTCCGCGGCCAGGTGGCAAAGGAGGCCGTCGCTGGTGGCCAGCTCGTCCACCAGGCCCAGCGTGACCGCCTGCTCCCCGTACCAGTACTCGCCGGTGCCCACCCGCTCCAGATCCAGCCCCGGCCGGTTGCGGGCGAGGAAGTCCTTGAACAGGCGGTGGGCCTGTTCCAGTTCCTCCTGAAGCTTGGCCCGCCCTTCCGGGGTGTTGCGTCCCAGCAGGGTGAGGGTGCGCTTGTACTCGCCGGCGGTGAGGACCTCCATGTCCACGTCCCGCCGCTTGAGCCAGCGGTGCAGGTTGGGCAGTTGCGCCACCACCCCGATGGAGCCCACCACGGCGAACGGGGCGGCCACGATGCGGTGTCCCGCCGCCGCCATGAGATAGCCGCCACTGGCGGCGATGCGGTCCACGGTCACGGTGATATGGAGATCCGCCTCACGCAGCCGCTGGATCTGGGCGGCGGCCAGGCCGTAGTGGGGGATCATGCCGCCCCCGCTCTCCAGCAGGAGCACCACCCGGTCCAGGTGGCGGCGGGCCTGGGTGAGCACGGCGGTCACTTCCTCCCGCAGACTCTCCACCTGGGTGGCCCGCAGATCGCCATGGAAACGCAGCACGAAGATCCGGGGGCGATCTCCTCCGGCCGGCCGCCGGGGTCTGGCCGCCCCGGGGGCGCGCAGCGCCCGGAGCCGTTCCCGCCAGCCTCCCGGGGACGTCATGCGACGCCTGAGGGTGCGCTCGAAATCCCGGTGGCGGTCATTGACCCGGCGCACCACGAGGCGTTCCTGGCCCGCACCCCGGCCGCCCCCGGCGGCGCCGGCAAGCCCGGCCGCCAGGAACAGGGCCGCCACCACCACGGTGACGGCCTTGGCCAGGAACAGGAGATAGCCCTGGATGGCGTCCAAACCGGCCTCAGCCCTGCTTCAGAAAGGCATCGTAGAGGTTCATGAACGCCTCCGGACGTTCGAAGTAGGGCAGGGCCCCGGTGGGCATTTCGTGTACCTGCCAGTTGCTGCGTCCCTCCACGGCGCTCTTGCCGCGGAAGTCCACGAAATCCCCGCGTTCGCCGTGGCACATGAATACCGGCAACTGCAGGGATTCGTACACGCGGGTGATGTCGCGGCTGAAGAGGTTGCCGGCCAGGAAGTGGTAGGGGGCGTGCTGGGCCCCGGGCTGACGTGTGGTGGCCACGCTGTATTCCAAAAGCCCGAGGTCGATGCTGCGGGAACCGAAGGCCTTGTTGAGGAAGTAGCGGATCACGCTGCGCCGGGTGAGGGCGTCGAACAGGGCCTGGTTCCAGGGGCCTCGGGTGAGCAGGGCGTGCAACCAGGGCATGCCGCGGGTGCTCTCCGCCGGGCCGTCCAGGCGCCGGGTGCCGGAGAACCCCGTGGGGCTGACCAGCGCCAGGGTGCGAAAGGCCTCCGGATCCTCCTGGGCGGCCCGTGCCAGGAATTCCGAGCCCAGGGAGAGGGCCAGGGCGTCCACGGGGCCGTTGCCGTGATGACGGTGGATCTCCTGCACCATGGCGTGGATGGCGTCGGTCATCAGCCGCGGGGTATAGGCGCGATCGCTGCGGTCCGATCCCCCGAACCCCGGGAGTTCCAGGGCGTAGACCGGCCGTTGCTGGACGTAGTGATCAAAGACCGGCTTGACCTCGTAGGCGGAGCCAGCGGCATTGACGCTGTGGATCAGCAGCAGGGGGATGGGACTCTGGGGCTTGCCCCGGGGGGCGTCATGGTAGTAGCACAGCCGGCCGGCCGGGCTCTCCAGGGTGCGCCGTTCCCCCTCCAGGGCCGGGGGCAGGGAGGCAGGGCCACTGGTGTCCACCGCTGGGGCGCTGGTGTCCGCTGCAGGGCTGGGGGCGGTTTCGGGTGTGCTGGGCATGGGGTTGACTCCGTTCCGGTTCGCTTGGGTGATGGGTCGCCGTGGCCTCCGGTGCTGCGTCCTGACGGGCTATGACCGGATACGGCATGAGGACATCGCCTATCTTGGGTCGCTCGCGCCCCGCAGGCAAGGGGCGGGGTGTGGGTGCATGGGACAGGCCGAAACGTTCTGTTAGTATCACCGTTTGTGATGCGCGGTCCGTGATCCACGGGACAAACACAACAAGCCTGCCGCGCCGGGATTGATCCACACCACCATGGGAAACGTCATGTATATCGGAACCACACTCACCAACTTCATCATCGAGACCCAGCGGCAGTTCGAGGGGGCCACCGGCGAGTTCACCGGCCTGCTCAACGACATCGCCGTGGCTTGCAAGAAGATCTCCGACCTGGTCAACAAGGGGGATCTGGTGGGGGTGCTGGGCACCGCCGGGTCCGAGAACGTCCAGGGGGAGCAGCAGAAGAAGCTGGACGTGATCTCCAATGACATCTTCATCGAGGCCCTGGCCCATAACGGCCACGTGGCCGCCCTGGCCTCGGAGGAGATGGATGACGTCTACCATCTCTCCGACGAGGCCCATCGCGGCAAGTACCTGGTCCTCTTCGATCCGTTGGACGGTTCTTCCAATATCGATGTCAATGTCTCCGTGGGCACCATCTTCTCCGTCCTCAAGGCCCCGGCCGGAATCAAGAACCCGCGCAAAGAAGACTTCCTCAAACCGGGCACGGAGCAGGTGGCCGCCGGTTACTGCGTCTATGGCCCGTCTACCATGATGGTGCTCACCACCGGCAAGGGTACGAACATGTTCACCCTGGACCGGGATTTCGGCGAATTCCTGCTCACCCATTCCCATGTGCAGATCCCCGAGGATACCCAGGAGTTCGCCATCAACACCTCCAACATGCGTTTTTGGGAACCCCCGGTGAAGCGTTACATTGACGAATGCCTGCAGGGCAAGGACGGCCCCCGGGGCAAGGACTTCAACATGCGCTGGATCGCCTCCATGGTGGCGGAGGTGCACCGCATCCTCACCCGTGGCGGGGTGTTCATGTATCCCCTGGACAGCAAGATCAAGGCCAAGGGGCAGGGGGGCAAGCTCCGCCTCATGTATGAGGCCAACCCCATGGCCTTCATCGTCGAGCAGGCCGGCGGTGCCTGTACCACGGGCCGTGAGCGCATGATGACCCTCTCCCCCGAGGACATCCACCAGCGGGTCCCCGTGGTGCTGGGGTCCCGCAACGAGGTGGAGCGGGTGAGCGAATACCACCGCTGACCCTAAGGGGGCGGCTGGCTGCTCCGCCCCCCGTCTCATGAGCGGGTGGGCGGCCATGCCGTCGGGCCTTTCCGGATGGCTTCCTGCATGGGATACTTGCCTTCTGGATCCCAGACCTATCCCCCCATGACCTCCGTCATCGACCTCTACGAACAGCTCAGCAGCGCCCCGGATGATCGGGCCCGGGCCCGGGTCATCGCCGAGGCCTTCGAGCAGATGGAGCAGCGCTATCCCGAGGTGACCGACCTGGCCACCGGAGCGGCCTTGCGGGAGAGTGAATTGCGCCTGCAAAAGGAGATTGAGCAGTTACGGGCCGAGACCCGGGAGATGGAGGGTCGGCTGCAACAGGAGATCGAAAAGCTGCGGGCCGAGACCCGGGAGATGGAGGGCCGGCTGCAACAGGAGATCGAAAAGCTGCGGGCCGAGACCCGGGAGATGGAGGGCCGGCTGCAGCAGGAGATCGAAAAGTTGCGGGGTGACGTATTCCGGGAGATCGAGCAGTTGCGTGGCGATATGTCCCGGGAGATCGAGCAGTTGCGTGGCGATGTGTCCCGGGAGATCGAACAGCTGCGTGGCGATGTGTCCCGGGAGATCGCGCAGTTGCGCGGGGAGACCCAGGTGCGCATGGCCGAGCTGCGTGGCGATATGGGCAGCATGAAGGTGGAGATCATCAAGTGGACCGCGGGTCTGCTGCTGGCCCAGGCCACACTGATCCTCGGCGGGTTGCGGTTCCTGCTCTGAGTCGCTGCGCCCTCGTTGCACGTCAGAACCCGACCCGCGGGCCGTCTGGGGAATACCGTTCCAACCAATGGGAGTCGCTTTTCGTGGTTCGGGGTACCTTGTACATCATCTCCGCCCCCTCCGGGGCCGGCAAGACCAGCCTGGTGGCGGCCCTGCTGGAGGCCGTGCCCGACGCGGTGGTCTCCGTCTCCCATACCACCCGGTCTCCCCGGGAAGGGGAGGTGGACGGCCAGCATTACCACTTCGTGGATGCCGAGCGGTTCCTGGGCATGATCGAGGACGGGCAGTTTCTGGAGCATGCCCGGGTCTTTGACCATTACTACGGCACCTCCCGCCGCGCCGTGGAGGCGGAGCTGGAGCAGGGCCGGGACGTGATCCTGGAGATCGACTGGCAGGGGGCGCAGCAGGTGCGCCGTCTCATGCCCGGATGCCAGTCCATCTTCATCGTTCCTCCCTCGCGGGCGGCCTTGCAGGCGCGCCTGCAGGCCAGGGGGAAGGACAGCGAGGCGGTGATCGAACGCCGCCTCTCGGAAGCGGTCCAAGAGATGAGTCACTACCCGGAGTATGACTACCTGGTGGTGAATGATCGCTTTGAAGAGGCCCTGGAGGGACTCAAGGCCATCTTCCTCGCCAACCGTCTGCATACCCGCACCCAGCGGGAGATGCACCGCAGGTTACTGGAGGATCTTCTGGCGTCCACGCCCGCAAACCCCTAACATAGAGCATCGGCCCGGCGGGCCGGTTCCGCCGGGGTCTCCCGACGGCGGCCGCGCAGGGTGTTTCAGCGAACGACATCAGGAGCTTGATCCAGCATGGCCCGTATCACCGTCGAAGACTGCCTGCAGCACGTGGACAACCGCTTCCAGTTGGTGCTCGTGGCCGCAAAGCGCGCCCGCCAATTGGCCAACGGTGCCCAGCCGCACCTGGAGTGGGAGAACGACAAGCCCACCGTGGTGGCCCTGCGCGAGATCGCGGAGGGCCGGGTGGGCCGTGAGGTGCTGGATGAGGTGGCGGCCAGGGAGCACGCCGAGGCCTCCCATGTGAATGAAGAGGAGGTGCGGTCCGAGATCCAGTAGTCCTCCGGGTCATCCCACGGCCGGAAACGGGGGGCGTCTCCGGTCAGGGTCCGTCCGGGGCCGGTCTGGACTCACGCATAACCCATGGTTGAAAGCGCACTCCCCAGCACGATCCCCGGCAGCAACTCGACACTGGACAATACCCGGTTCATTGCCTCCGATCTGTGTGCCTATCTGGAGACCTACCTGGAACCGGAGCAGGTACGGGAGGTCTACCGTGCCTATCTCTTCGGTGCCGAGGCCCATGCGGGCCAGACCCGACTGAGCGGAGATCCCTACATCGTCCATCCCCTGGCCGTGGCCAAGACCATGGCCGAGATGCGGATGGACCACAAGAGCATCATCGCCGCCATCCTCCATGACGTCATGGAGGATACCCATATCAGCAAGGAACGCATCGCCGAGGAGTTCGGCCAGGACGTGGCCGAACTGGTGGATGGTGTCTCCAAGCTGACCCACCTGAAGTTCCGCTCCCGGGCCGAGGCGCAGGCGGAGAACTTCCGCAAGATGATGCTGGCCATCACCCGCGACCTGCGGGTGATCCTGGTGAAGCTGGCGGACCGGCTGCACAACATGCGTACCCTGGGTGCCCTGCGCCCCGACAAGGGCCGGCGCATCGCCCGCGAGACCCTGGAGATCTACGCCCCCATCGCCCAGCGCCTGGGGATGAATGCCATGCGCCGCGAACTGGAGGTGCTGGGGTTCGCCGCCTACCACCCTTTGCGTTACCGGGTCCTGCAGGAGGCCGTCGGCCGTGCCCGGGGCCACCGCAAGGAGGTGATGCAGAAGATCGAGGCGGCCATCTGTGCGCGAATGGAAGAGGCGGGCATCGTCTCGCGCATCGTCGGCAGGGAGAAGAATCTCTTCAGCATCTACCGCAAGATGCAGCAGAAGCAGCTCTCCTTCGAGGAGGTGTTCGACGTCTACGCCATCCGCATCGTGGTGGAGGACGTGGATGCCTGCTACCGCGCCCTGGGCGTGGTGCACAACCTCTATAAGCCGGTGCCCGGTCGCTTCAAGGACTACATCGCCATCCCCAAGGCCAACGGCTACCAGAGCCTGCACACCGTGCTCTTCGGTCCCCACGGCATCCCCATCGAGGTGCAGATCCGTACCGAGGAGATGGACCGCGTGGCCGAGAGCGGGATCGCCGCCCACTGGCTCTACAAGGCCGGGGACCGCCATTCCGCCACGGCCCAGGCCCGGGCCCGGGAGTGGCTCAAGGGGGTGCTGGAGATCCAGCAGGCAGCGGGCAACTCCATGGAGTTTTTGGAGAACGTGAAGGTGGATCTCTTCCCCGAGGAGGTCTACATCTTCACCCCCCGGGGCGAGATCATGGAGCTGCCCCGGGGGGCCACGGCGGTGGATTTCGCCTATGCGGTGCACTCGGATGTGGGCAATACCTGCGTGGCCGCCAAGATCGACCGCCGCCTGGCTCCCCTGTCCACCCGGCTGGAAAGCGGCCGTACGGTGGAGATCGTCACCGCACCCGGCGCACGTCCCAATCCCGCCTGGCTGGACTTTGTCGTCACCGGCAAGGCCCGCACCGCCATTCGCCATTATCTCAAGAATCTGCAGCAGAACGAGGCCGCGGATCTGGGGCGCCGTTTGCTGGATAAGACCCTCTTCTCAGCCTATGGTATCCGCCTTGAAGAGGTGGAGGAGGCGCGGATGCGGGCCCTGCTGGCGGAACTCCAGCTGCCGGATCAGGAGACCCTGCTGGGGGACGTGGGCCTGGGCAACCGCATGGCCGCCCTGGTGGCACGCCGCCTGTGCCGGGAGGATGGGGATCCCGCCGGCAGTGAGCGGGAGATCCCTCCCGGCCGCCAAGAGCGTCCCCTGGCGGTGAAGGGGACCGAAGGCATGGTGCTGTCCTTCGCCAAGTGTTGCCATCCCATCCCCGGGGACCCCATCGTCGGTGTCATGAGCGCGGGGCGCGGTCTGGTGATCCACCGCGACAAGTGCCGCAACGTGGCCGAGTACCGGGACCGGCCCGATAAGTGGGTCCCGGTGGCCTGGTCCGACGAGGTGGAGCAGGAATACGCCGCCGCCATCCGGGTGCAGACCGCCAACAAGCGGGGGGTGCTGGCCAGCCTGGCGGCGGTCATCGCCGACATGGGCTCCAATATCGAGAACGTCTCGTTCGATGAACGCGATGGCCAGGTCAGTACCATCACGTTCACCCTGAGTGTGCGTGACCGCAAGCACCTGGCGGATATGATGCGCCGCTTGCGGCGGGTCCCCGAGGTGCTGCGCATCAGCCGGGCGCGTTGCTGAAACGGGCGGGCCGATCCCGCCTTGAGCCGAGGAGGGAGGTGGGATGAGTGCGGTGACGGTGCCCTTGCCCGCCGGGGAGACCTGGCGGACCTTCCAGCAGATCCACGTGGACGTGGCGCGCAACGCCAGCGACGACTTCAACCCCTTCCACGACAGCACCCGCTGGCAACGTATCCGGGGCAATCCCTTCGGCGGACCCATCGTGCTGGGGTTCCAGCTGGAATGCCTCGCCGAGTATCTGGTCACCCTGGAGCGGTCCGGGTCCGATGCGGATGGGTCCGGGGCGGTCCTGCGCAACTACCAGTTCACCTTTGCCGACGTACTGCGCCCTGGGGAACCTTTCCAGGTGCAGGTGCGGCCCACGCGTCAGGGTCGGGACGAGGCGGGGCATCCCCTGCTGAGCAATCGGGTGATCATGCGCAAGGCCGGGGGGATGGTGCTCATGGGCAGCGTCCGGGATGGGCGCGAGGCCAGTTGCCCGGTATTCCGGGAGGGCCTGGCCCAGACCGGTCTGGGCGTCACGGAGGTGACCGCCGCCGGGGACCGCATGACGCTCGGGTCCGATGGCTGGTTCCACAAACGCAAGTACATGATGAACGGCAACGCCAAGAACCTGATCTCCGCCTCCCTGGCAGATCAGGCCTGGTATTTCGATGAGATCGAACATCGCATCAATTTCCCGGATATGGTCCCGGTATCGATGCTCTCCTGCGCCCTGCTGGAACGGGCGGATGCACAGGGGTTTGATTTTTACGCCGATCCGCTGGTGTACACGGCCCACCACATCAGCGTGGATCAGCGCGTGGCGCGGAGTCTGCGCAGCAACGACTGCCTGCATATCCTGGTGGATGAGGCAAGCCTCCTGGCGCCGGAGCGGGGCCTGGCAGGGGCCGCCATCGATCGGCAGCGACATCGTTGCCTGGGGATCATGGGGGATGGAAGGCTCCTCTTCGGGGCCGAGGTGATCCTGGCCCCGCTGCATGCCCTCACGGCTCGGTGACGCCGCGACGGGATGCCCCCGCCTTATTGTTGCCTCCCTTGGCCCCGGGGGGCATCTTCTTGCCCACCCCCTTGCGGCGGCCGTTTCCAGCCGAGCGGGGCTGGCGCGCCGCGCCACGGGATGCCTGGGCCGTCGCCTTGCGCGGCCCCGGTTCCGGGGCGTCCTTCTGATTCACCGGGGCCAGCGAGATCTCCAGTTCATTGATCTCGTCCCACTGTTCCTCGGTGCGTTCGCTCTCGGGAATGGCCAAAAGGGTCTGCAGCCGTCGGCGTGGGGATGTGGATTGGGCGTCTGTCATGGCAATCGTGTCATGTGTGGTTGTGCAACGGATGGTGAGAACGAAACCCGCACGCGCCGGTGCGTGCGTGCGGCGGTATGTCCGGTATAGGGGTCAGCCCCCGTTCCCTCGGTGGCTACGGGCGCGGCGGATGAGGCCGTCCGTGATCTCCAGCAGATCCTCGTAGCGGGTGGCGCGGCGTCCCAGGACCCGGTAGCGCCCGTCCACCACCAGGCCGGGTACGCTGCGAATCCCCAGCCGGGACTGCAGGCGATCGCCCCGGGATACCTGCGCGCGTACGGAGGCGGAATGGAACACGGCCTCGAATTCCGCCGCATCCACCCCTTGCGCCTCCACCCAGGCCTTGAGCTCCGCCTCTTGGAACAGCGGGCGCTCCTCTTCATGCAGCGCCGTGAACACCGCGGCGTCCAGGTCCTCCAGGTGGCCGGTGGCCTTCAGGGTGTAGTAGAGCCGGGCCAGGGTCTCCCAGCTGGAACGGCCGAAGGTGACGGGCACACGCCGGAAGGTCACATCCTGCGGCAGCCGTTCCAGCCACGGGGGCAGCACCTGGTTGAGGCGGCCGCAATGGGGGCAACCGTAGGAGAAGAATTCCAGTACTTCGATGGGGCCTTCGGAGGGGGGGGAGAGCGGGTGTTGCAGCCGCGCCCAGTCCTGACCCTCCACCAGGGCGGCGAGCAGACCCGGAGAGGCCAGCGTCCCGAGCCCAGCGAGGAGCGATTGGTTGAAGCGGCGTCGTGTCAGGGGCATCGGTTCATTCCGTACAACGGGTATGGTTCCAGGTACTGCAGCCCGCGCCCGGGTGGGCGCCGCATGACCGCATCGGAATGGGCCGCAGACCGGTCCGTAAGCCGGCGGATCGGGGATCCGGGTCCACGGGCAGGGGCCTTTGGCGGCGTCCTCCACGGATGCTTGGATGGATGTGTGGCCCGCGTTGGAACGGCGGGCGGCCCGGCCGGGGGCCCCTTTGTATCGGGGGAGAAGGGGCGGTTATGGGGCCCGTCCCCATCAGGGGGGATGACGCCTGGGCTGATAGGGTTAGATTACCATTGCCGCGGCGCGGCGTGTACCCTTCACGCGCCGGCTGCGGGATGGCGTGATCGCCGTCCCGGGTTGAGGGTAAACGGCATCGAGCGCAGACCGCCGGATGGTATGGGGAGTAAAGGGATGGAAGCGGGATGAACTGGGGCTGGATGATCCTTGCGATGATGGCGGTGTTCATCCTCCTTGGGATCGGGCTGCGGAGCTGGCTGCTGCGGGCCTTCCGCATCCGTCACCGGGAATGGGTGGATGCCCCGGAGCGTCTGGGGCTGCATGGCGACCCGGTCTGGGTGCCAGGCCGTCATGGGCGGCGGTTGTATGCCCGTTATCATCTGCCCCATCCCGGGGCACCGGTGGTGGTGATGGTGCATGGTTGGGGGGCCAACGGGTCCCATCTGTTGTTCATGGTGCCCCGGATCCTGGAGTGGGGGTTGAATGCCGTGGTCTTCGATGCCCGTTGCCATGGCCGCAGCGAGGATGATGGTTTCGCCTCCCTGCCGCGTTTCGCCGAGGATGCGGAGGCGGTACTGGCGGATCTGCGGGGCCGGGGATGGGGGAATTTCATCCTCCTGGGCCATTCCGTGGGGGCGGGCGCGGCGCTGCTGGCCGCCTCGCGCACCCCGGACCTGCGCGCCGTGATCAGTCTGGCCGCCTTCTCCCACCCGGAACCGGTAATGGATCAGTGGCTGCGGCAGCGGGGCATCCCCGTTTGGCCCATGGGCTGGTTCATCAAGCGGGCGGTGGAATGGTTCATCGGCCATCGTTTCGATGCCATCGCCCCGCGCACCACCATTGCCCGCATCCGGGTTCCGGTACTGCTGGTCCATGGTCTGGAGGATACGGTGGTGCCCCCCTGGCATGGCCGTGTCCTGGCCCGTGCCCGGCCAGGGACGCGGCTGATGGGGCTCCTCGGCGTGGGGCATAATGATCCCGAGGGGTTCGCCGCCCATGGGGAGGCGATCCTGCGCTGGCTGCATGCCCATGGGGGGTGCGGCGGTGAGATGCACCCACCGGAGTCCTCCCATGCCGCTGGAACCCGTTAGCCTGAGCCTGCTCATCATCGCTGCCTTCCTGGCCGGCGTACTCAACGCCCTGGCGGGGGGCGGGAGTTTTCTCACCCTGCCGGCCCTGGTGTTTACCGGTGTGCCCCCGGTGGCGGCCAATGCCACGGGCACGGCGGCGCTGCTGCCGGGGTACCTGGCCAGCGCATGGGCCTGCCGGGATCTGATCCGGGCCCCGGCGGGTCTCACCCTGGTGGGTGTGATCCTGTTGGGGGGTGTGGGCGGGGCCCTGGGGGCGTTCTTGCTGCTGGCCACCTCCGATGCGGCCTTCGGCATCATCGTGCCCTGGTTGCTGCTGGCGGCCACGTTGCTGTTCGCCCTGGGCCCGCGGTTGAACCGCGCCCCGGCGCGCCGTCCTGGCCGGCCGGGGGGCTGGGGGCGCGCGGCGGTCCTGGGGGTGTGTGGCTATGGGGGTTATTTCAATGGCGGCATGGGGATCGTCATGCTGGCCGCCTTCCGCTTGCTGGGGGTGGAGGATCTGAATGCGGCCAACGGCCTGAAGAATCTGCTGTCGGCAGTGCTGACGCTGATCGCCGTCGTGATCTATGCCCTGGGTGGGGCAGTGTCCTGGGCGCAGTTCCCGCCCATGGCACTGGCGGCCGTCCTGGGGGGCCTGGCGGGGGCGCGTCTGGGGCGATGGCTGCCGCCGCGGGTCCTGCACCATGGCATCGTCCTGGTGGGGGCGGTGACCACGCTGATCTTCTTCCTCGACTGAAGGGGTGCGGTACGGGCGGTTGGTGCCGGGTGTTGCCTGCCGCCGGGTGGCCCTTGCTGCGCCGGGACGCCGTGTATCCATCCCTGGAGGCTGGTACGACCGCATCCCTGCGGTCGACACCCGGCTCCGCAAGGGCCACCCGGCGGCGCATCTGCGCATCCTCCCGCACCGGGGCGCCGTGTATCCCTCATCCTTCCCCGGCTCGCTTCTTACCAGCCGATGGCCTCCGGGAGCCACAGGGCGATGCCCGGGAAGGTGATGATCAGCCCCAGGGCCAGCAACTGGATGAGCACGAAGGGGACCGCGCCCTTGTAGATCTCCACCGTACGGATCTCCGGCGGGGCCACGCCCTTCATGAAGATCAGGGACCAGCCAAAGGGGGGGGTCAGGAAGGAGGTCTGCAGGTTCATGGCCACGAGGATGGCCAGCCATACCGGGGAGAATTCCGGGTTTGCGGCGAAGAAGGGCATGAACAGGGGGACCACGATGTAGGTGATCTGGATCCACTCCAGGAAGAATCCCAGCAGGAAGATCAGCAGCATCATGAACATCAGGGTCCCGTAGGCCCCGCCCGGGATCCAGTCCACCACCGCTTCCACCAGGAATTCCCCGTCCAGGCCCCGGAAGGCCAGGGCGAACACCTGGCTGGCGATGAGCACGAAGAAGACCATGGCGTTGATGCGCACGGAGGTGGTCAGGGCGTCCACCAGTACCGGGCGGGAGAGGCGCCCCATGAGGGCCGCCAGGACCGCGGCGCCCACGGCGCCCACGGCGGCCGCCTCCGTGGGGGCGGCGATGCCGCCGATGATGGCCCCAAGGACCGCCAGCACCAGCCCCAGGGGGGGGAGCACGGAGGTGAACAGGTCACGGATCAGCTGCCCGGTGCTCATGGCCGCCCGCTCCTTGGCGTCCAGGGCGGGGACATCGGCGGAATTGAACCAGGCCAGGATCAGCAGGTAGACCACGTACATCCCCGCCAGCAGCAGGCCGGGGATCAGGGCGGCGGCGAAGAGGCTGCCCACGGACAGGTTCATGGTGTCCGCCAGCACCAGCAGCACCAGGCTGGGGGGGATGATCTGCCCCAGGGTGCCCGAGGCGCAGATGGTGCCGCAGGCCACCGTGGGTTTGTAGCCGCGCCGCAGCAGGGTGGGCAGGGCCATGAGGGTGAGGGTGACGATGGCGGCCCCCACGATGCCCGTGGCCGCCCCCATGAGCACCCCCACCAGGATCACCGCCAGGGCCATGCCCCCGGGCAGGGCGCCGCTGGCATGGCCGATGACCTCCAGCATGCGGTGGGCCACCCGGGTCTTGTCCAGCATCACCCCCATGAACACGAACAGGGGGATGGCCAGCAGGGTGTAGTTGGTGATGGAACCGAAGATGCGGGACGGCAAGAGTTCAAACAGCCAGCCGTCGAAGCCGATGAAGCCGAAGACAAACCCCACGGCGGCGATGGCGAAGGCCACCGGCATCCCGGTGAGCACCAGGACGAAAAAGGCGACCACCATCATCAGGGCGATGGTTTCAAGCGGCATGGCGCGGGCCTCCTTCGGCATGGCCGCCACGGCGGCGGTAGTGGAACACCAGGCGGCGGCCCTTGCTCAGGACCTGGCGCAGGGCCTCCAGGACGATGAAGACGAAGCCCACCAGGATCATCGCTTTGGGCAGGAACAACCAGGGCATGCCGTTGGCGTTGGGGGTGGTCTCCCCCAGTCGGTAGGAGGTCACCACAAAGGGCCAGGTGTAGTAGAGGATCAGCCCCGATACCGGCAGGGCCACGGCCAGCATGGTGAAAAAATCCAGCCAGAGCCGGCCGGTGCGGCTCAGGCGATGGGAGAAGACATCCACGCGCACGTGTTCGTCGCTGCGCATGGCGTAGCTGATGCCGGTCATGGCGGTGAGGGCGAGCAGGTACCATTCCAGTTCCTGCAGCCATACCGCGCCCATGCCAAAGAGGTAGCGGGCCACCATGTTGCCAAAGACCAGCAGGATCATGGCCGCCATGGCGACGGCCGAGATCCCCCCGGCGAAGCGGGTGACCCGGTCCAGGGTACGTTCGATACGGAGCAAGGGTCTGGGCATGGGAGACTCTGGTATCGGCGATCAGGATGGGCTTGTCCGGCCCCGGTGAGCCCCTCGCCCAGGGAGCCTGCGGTGTGGCAACGGGGGAGGGTGTCCGCCCCGGCAGGCCGGGGCGGATGGATGGGGCCGGGTGGTGTGGGGTCAGGTGAGGATCTTGTGACCCAGATCCCGGATCTGGGTCTGGAACATGGTCTCCGAGTTGGCCTGCCAGCGGTCGTGGCGGGCCTTGAAGCGGAAGTAGCTCTCGTGGACCCGGCGTACCAGGGGATCCTCCGCCGCCTTGTCGCTGAGGATGTCCTTGGTGGCCTCCAGCAGGGCCTGGATGACGTCGTCGGGTACGGGGCCGAACTGCACCCCGTGATTGTTCACCAGGTCGTCCAGGGCGTCGGCGTTGTGCGCCTCCAGCCACATGTGGGAGGTGATGTTGCAGGCCGCGGCGGCGTTGCGCACGATGGCCTGCAGGTCCTTGGGCAGGGAGTCCCAGACGCGGCGGTTGATCACCACCTCGGTGCTGGTGGCCGCCTCGTGCCAGCCGGAGGAATAGTAGTACTTGGCGGCCCGGTGCAGGCCCAGCTCCCGGTCGGAATAGGGTCCCACCCATTCCGCGGCGTCGATGGCCCCGCGTTCCAGGGCGGCGAAGAGCTCCCCGCCGGGCAGCAGGCGGGCGTTGGCGCCAATGCCATTGTAGATCTCGCCCGCCAGACCGGGCATGCGGATGTTCAGGCCCTGGAAGTCCTTGAGGCTCTCCACCGGTTCACGGAACCAGCCCATGGGCTGCACCCCGGTACAGCCCACCACCAGGGGCACCAAGTCGAAGGGCTCGTAGACCTCCTGGTAGAGCTCATAGCCGCCCCCCTCGTTGAGCCAGGCGTTGTGGCCCTGGAAGGTCATGCCGAAGGGCACGGAGGTGAAGTACTGGGCGGCGAAGGACTTGCCGGCCCAGTAGTAGGCGCAGCCGTGGTGCAACTGCACCTGGCGGCCGGAGGAGGCGGCGCCGAAGCCCTCGAAGGGGGGCACCAGTTCGCCCCCGGAATAGACGCGAATGCGGATGCGGCCGTCGGACATCTCCTCCACCCGCCGGGCGAAGTCCGTGGCGCTGCCGGGACCGGTCTGGAAGAAGGGCAGTCCGGCGGGCCAGGTGGTGGTCATGCGCCAGTTGAAGCGCTCCTGTGCCTTGACGATGGCCGGGGCACCGAGGATGGCCCCGCCGGCCAGGCCGGTCTTGAGGAAATCACGGCGTTGCATGGACATGGATGGAACTCCCCTTGGGTGGTGATCTGCCGCACGGGGTCCCCCGCCCCGGGCAGGGCCGACCGCCGGTTCGTTATGAGGTGATCGTGCAATTCATAGTCCCACTATGACTATGACGCATCCGCGCGCCGGATGCCAAGCCTACCCCGTGGACCCCGGCGCGCGCATCCAGGGGCGGGTGGGCCTCAGTCGGCCGGGGCCTGCAGCAGCCGCTCGATGTCCCCGGCCAACTGCTCGGGCGGGGTGTTGGGGGCATAGCGCCGGAGGACGCGGCCGTGGCGGTCCACCAGGAACTTGGTGAAGTTCCACTTGATGCCCTTGAGGCCCATGAGCCCCGGGGCGGCCGCCTTCAGGTGCCGGAACAGGGGATGGGCCCCATCCCCGTTGACGTCGATCTTGGCGAACAGGGGAAAGCTGACACCGAAGCGGGTGCTGCAGAACTCCCCGATCTGGGCCGCGTCCCCGGGTTCCTGGTTGCCGAACTGGTTGCAGGGAAAGGCCAGGATCTCGAAGCCCCGGTCGTGGAAGCGCCGGTACAGGTCCTGCAGGCCGGCGTACTGGCGGGTGAAGCCGCATTGGCTGGCCACGTTGACGATGAGCAGGACGCGGCCCGCGAACTCCGAGAGGGGGCGGTTGCGGCCCTGGATGTCCAGGGCCTCGAAGTCGTGGACGCTGCCTTGGGGACTGGGCATGACGGGTACCTCCGGGATGGGGATGGGCAGGGATCATTCTCCCCCGAGCGTGGGCGGGCGTCCAAATGAAAAGGCCCCCAACCGCGGGAGCGGGTGGGGGCCTTTCTTCGCGGAGTGCGCTCCTCCCGGTCAGGGATCGGGAACGGTCCGCCGGGTGCTAGCGGGGCAGGTCCGTATGCCCCATGAGCCATTGGTCCACGGCGTGGGCGCACTGGCGCCCCTCGCGGATGGCCCACACCACCAGGGACTGCCCCCGGCGCATGTCGCCAGCGGCGAAGACCCCGTCCACACTGGTGTGGTAGGCCTTCTCCCCTTCGGTACTGCCCTGGATGTTGCCCCGGGGGTCCAGTTCCAGGCCGGAACCCTCCTGCAGCTGGGCCAGCATGCCCTCGTGCACCGGGTGCACGAAGCCCATGGCCAGGAGCACCAGGTCACAGCGGATCTCCCGCTCCGTCCCCGGCACCTCCTGCATCTGCATGCGGCCGTCGGCCCCTTTCTCCCACTGCACGGTGACCACCCGGGCGGCCTTCACCCGGCCGTTGCCGTCGTCGATGAAGGCCTTGGTGGCGATGTTCCACATGCGCTCGCAGCCCTCCTCATGGGAGCTGGAGTTGCGCATGCGCTGGGGCCATTCGGGCCAGGTGAGGCCCTTGTTGGGCTTCTCCGGCGGCCGGTCCATGATCTCCACCTGGGTGACGCTGCGGGCGCCATGGCGGATGGAGGTGCCGATGCAGTCGGAGCCGGTGTCGCCGCCACCGATCACCAGCACGTGCTTGTCCTGGGCGCTGATGAAGTCCTCGTAGGGGACATGTACCCCCTGCACCCGCTTGCTGTTGCGCACCAGGAAGTCCATGGCGAAGTGCACGCCTTCCAGCTCGCGCCCGGGCACGGGCAGGTCCCGGGGATGTTCCGAGCCACCGGCCAGCACCAGGGCATCGTAGTCCGATTGCAGCCGGGAGACGGGCAGGTCCACCCCCACATGGGTCAGGGTGTGGAACTGCACCCCTTCGGTGCGCATCTGGGCGATGCGCCGGTCGATGTGGTGCTTTTCCATCTTGAAGTCGGGGATGCCGTAGCGCAGCAGGCCGCCGATGCGGTCGGCCTTCTCGTAGACATCCACGTTGTGGCCGGCCCGGGCCAGCTGCTGGGCGCAGGCCAGCCCGGCGGGGCCGGACCCCACCACGGCCACGTGCTTGCCGGTGCGGCGCTGGGCCACCTGGGGCCGGATCCAGCCCTCCTCCCAGGCCCGGTCCACGATGGCGCACTCGATGGTCTTGATGGTCACCGGGGTGTCGTCCAGGTTCAGGGTGCAGGCCTCCTCGCACGGGGCGGGGCAGATGCGTCCGGTGAACTCCGGGAAGTTGTTGGTGGAGTGCAGCACCTCGATGGCCCGCTTCCAGTCGTCCCGGTAGACCAGGTCGTTCCAGTCGGGGATGAGGTTGTTCACCGGACAACCCTGGTGGCAGAAGGGGATGCCGCAGTCCATGCAGCGGGCCCCCTGTTCGCGCACCTGGTCCGCCGACAGCGGGATGACGAACTCACGGTAGTGCACCACACGGTCGGCCACTGGCTGGTAGCGCCGGTCGCGACGGTCGTATTCCAAGAATCCGGTTGGCTTACCCATGGATGGTGTTCCCCTTGGTCAGGTGGGCCTTGGGCGGCTTGTTGGGCTGCGGCGGACGGCACTGCTTGCCCTGCAGTTCGGTCAGGGCGCGGCGGTAATCCACCGGCATCACCTTCACGAAACGCGGCAGCCAGGTCTCCCAGTCGTCCAGGATCTCCCGGGCGCGGGTGGATCCGGTGTACTCCAGGTGGCGCTGGATCAGACCCTTGAGGCGCTGGGCGTCGAAACGGGTCATATCCCGGCTCAGGTCCACCTGGCCGTGGGTCTCCAGGTCGCCGCCCTGGTGATCCCAGGACTCCAGGGCCGCGTCCTCGGCGGCGATGGGCTCCAGTTCCACCATGGCCTGGTTGCAGCGGTCGGCGAAGCGCCCGTCCTCGTCCAGCACGTAGGCGATGCCGCCGGACATCCCGGCCGCGAAGTTGCGCCCCGTGGGGCCGAGGCAGACCATGATGCCGCCGGTCATGTACTCACAGCCGTGGTCGCCCACGCCTTCCACCACCGCGGTGGCGCCGGAGTTGCGCACGCAGAAGCGCTCGCCCGCCACACCGCGGAAGAAGACCTCGCCATTGATGGCCCCGTAGAGCACGGTGTTGCCGACGATGATGTTCTCCTCCGCCTTGTCGATGGCCGAGCGGGCCGGCGGGTAGATGATGATGCGCCCGCCGGAGAGGCCCTTGCCCACGTAGTCGTTGGCCTCGCCCTCCATCTCGATGGTGATGCCCTTGGCCAGCCAGGCGCCGAAGGACTGGCCGCCGGTGCCCGTGGCACGGATGTAGATGGTGTCGTCCGGCAGGCCCGCGTGGCCGTAGCGCTCGGCCACCCGGCCCGAGAGCATGGTGCCCACGGTGCGGTGGTAGTTGCGGATCTGCGCCTCGATGCGCACCGGCTTGCCTTCCTCCAGGGCCGGCTGGGCCTGCTGGATCAACTGGTGATCCAGGGCCTTGTCCAGGCCGTGGTCCTGCAGTTCGCAGTTGCGGATGGCCACGTCCTCCCCCACCTTCGGCCGGGCCAGGATGCGGGAGAAGTCCAGCCCCTTGGCCTTCCAGTGGTCGATGGCGTGGCGCATCTCCAGGCGGTCCGAGCGGCCGATCATCTCGTCCATGGTGCGGAAGCCCAGCTTGGCCATGAGGCGGCGCACCTCCTCGGCCACGAAGAAGAAGTAGTTGATGACGTATTCGGGCTTGCCGGTGAAGCGGCGGCGCAGTTCCGGATCCTGGGTGGCCACGCCCACCGGGCAGGTGTTGAGGTGGCACTTGCGCATCATGATGCAGCCCTCGACGATCAGCGGCGCCGTGGCAAAACCGAACTCATCGGCCCCCAGCAGGGCGCCGATGACCACGTCCCGGCCGGTGCGCAGGCCGCCGTCCACCTGCAGTGAGACGCGGCCGCGCAGGCGGTTGAGCACCAGGGTCTGTTGGGTCTCCGCCAGGCCGATCTCCCAGGGGCTGCCGGCATGCTTGATGGAGGTCAGCGGGCTGGCCCCGGTGCCGCCGTCGTAGCCGGCGATGGTGATGTGGTCCGCATGGGCCTTGGAGACCCCGGCGGCCACGGTGCCCACCCCCACCTCGGACACCAGCTTGACCGAGATCCGCGCCTTGGGGTTCGCGTTTTTCAGGTCGTGGATCAGCTGCGCCAGGTCCTCGATGGAGTAGATGTCGTGGTGGGGCGGCGGCGAGATCAGGCCCACGCCGGGGGTGGAGTGGCGCACCCGGGCGATCTGGGCATTCACCTTGTGTCCGGGCAGCTGGCCGCCCTCGCCGGGCTTGGCCCCCTGGGCGATCTTGATCTGGATCTCGTCGCCGTTCACCAGGTACTCGGTGGTGACCCCGAAACGCCCGGAGGCCACCTGCTTGATGGCGGAGCGCTGCGGATTGGGGCGCCCGTCCTCCAGAGGCAGGAAGCGTTCCGGTTCCTCGCCGCCCTCACCGGTGTTGGACTTGCCGCCGATGGCGTTCATGGCCTCGGCCAGGGTGGCGTGGGCCTCCTGGGAGATGGCGCCGAAGGACATGGCCCCGGTGGCGAAGCGCTTGACGATCTCCTTGGCCGGTTCCACCTCCTCCAGGGGGACCTCCCGGTCGGCGAAATGGAAGTCCATGAGGCCGCGGAAGGTGAGCAGGCGCTGGGTCTGCTCGTTCACCAGGCGCGAGAATTCCTCGAAGGTGCCGGCGTCGTTGGCCTTGGTGGCATGCTGCAGCTTGGCGATGGTGTCCGGGGTCCAGACGTGGTCCTCCCCCCGCAGACGGAAGGCATAGTCACCGCCCACGTCCAGCTGGTCGCGGTAGATCTCGGCGTTGCCAAAGGCCTGCCGGTGCCAGCGCACGGTCTCTTCGGCCACCTGGTCCAGGCCGATCCCCTCCACACGGCTCACGGTGCCGGTGAAGTAGCGGTCCACGAAGCCGGAATTCAGGCCCACGGCGTCGAAGATCTGGGCGCCGCAGTAGGAGGCCAGGGTGGAGATGCCCATCTTGGACATGACCTTGAGCAGCCCCTTGCCCACGGCCTTGATGTAGCGCCGCTGCGCCTCCTCGAAGGTGAGTTTCTCCGGCAGGTGGTGCAGTACCGACTGGATGGTATCGAAGGCCAGATAGGGGTTGATGGCCTCGGCGCCGTAGCCCTGCAGCGTGGCGAAGTGATGCACCTCCAGGGCGGAACCCGTCTCCACCACCAGGCCGGAACTGGTGCGCAGGCCCTTGTCGATGAGGTGATGGTGCACCGCCGAGGTGGCCAGCAGCATGGGGATGGCCACCCGGTCGCAGTTGGTGTCCCGGTCGGAGAGGATGAGGATGTTGTAGCCATCCAGCACCGCCTGCTCCGCCTTGGCGCACAGCCGCTCCAGGGCCGGGGCCATGCCTTCGGCCCCTTCCGCGGCCGGGTAGCACACGTCCAGGGTATGGGTGCGGAAGGCCCCGCCGGAGTTGTACTCGATGTGGCGGATGCGCTCCAGGTCCTGGTTGGTGAGCACCGGCTGGGGGGTCTCCAGGCGCCAGTGCTGGCCGGTCTCGTCCCCACCCAGCAGGTTCGGCCGGGGACCGATCATGCACACCAGCGACATCACCAGTTCCTCACGGATGGGGTCGATGGCGGGGTTGGTCACCTGGGCGAAGTTCTGCTTGAAGTAGGTGGACAGGTGCCGGGGCCGGTTGGACAGCACCGAGGGCGGGTTGTCCGCGCCCATGGAGCCCACCGCCTCCTGGCCGGAGAGGACCATGGGGGTGAGCAGGAACTTCAGATCCTCCTGGGTGTAGCCGAAGGCCTGCTGGTGGTCCAGCAGGGTGGCGTCGTCGGGGGCCATGGGGCCCACGCCGCTGGGCAGGTCCTCCAGGCGGATCTGGGTCTGTTTCAGCCATTCGCCGTAGGGGCGGGCCTCGGCCAGCTGGGTCTTGACCTCGTCATCGCTGATGATGCGGCCCTGTTCCAGGTCGATGAGCAGCATGCGGCCCGGCTGCAGGCGCCACTTCTTGATGATGCGCTCCTCGGGGATATCCAGCACGCCCATCTCCGAGCCCATGATCACCAGGTCGTCGTCGGTGACCAGGTAGCGGGCCGGACGCAGGCCGTTGCGGTCCAGGGTGGCGCCGATCTGGCGGCCGTCGGTGAAGGCCATGGCGGCGGGGCCGTCCCAGGGTTCCATGAGGGCGGCGTGGTATTCATAGAAGGTGCGCCGCTTCTCGTCCATGAGGTGGTTGCCGGACCAGGCCTCGGGGATGAGCACCATCATGGCGTGGGCCAGGGAATAGCCGCCCATCACCAGAAGTTCCAGGGCGTTGTCGAAGCAGGCGGAGTCGGACTGGCCCTCGGGGATCAGGGGCCAGATGGTGTCCAGGTCGTCCCCCAGGATCTGGGAGCGCATGGTGTGGCGGCGGGCCGCCATCCAGTTCACGTTGCCGCGCAGGGTGTTGATCTCGCCGTTGTGGCAGATCATGCGAAACGGCTGCGCCAGGTCCCAGGTGGGGAAGGTGTTGGTGGAGAAGCGCTGGTGCACCAGGGCCAGGGCGGAGACGAAGGTCTCTTCCTGCAGGTCCCGGTAGTACTGGCCCACCTGGCCCGCCAGCAGCATGCCCTTGTAGGTGACGATGCGCGAGGACATGGAGGCGATGTAGCAGGCGCCGAAATCGTGGCCGGCATCGCGCACGGCGTTGTCGATGCGCTTGCGGATGACGAACAGCTTGCGCTCGAAACTGTCCTGGTCCGGGCAGTTTTCACCCCGGCCAATGAAGAGCTGGCGCACCACCGGCTCGGTGGGGATCACGCTCTCACCCAGGTCGCTGTTGTCCACGGGCACGTCGCGCCAGCCCAGCAGTTGCTGTCCGCCTTCGCGCACATGCCGTTCGATGATCTCCTCCATGCGCGCGCGCAGCCCCGCCTCCTGGGAGAGGAAGATCATGGCCACGCCGTAGGCGCCCACCTCGGGCAGCGGGAAATCCACCTGCGCCCGGAAGAAGTCATCGGGGATCTGCACCAGGATGCCGGCGCCGTCCCCCGCCTTGGGGTCGGCACCCACGGCGCCCCGGTGGTTGATCCGCTCCAGGATCTGAAGGCCCTGCTCGACGATCCGGTGGCTCTTCTGGTTCTTGATATGGCACACGAAGCCGACACCGCAGGCGTCATGTTCGTGAGCGGGATCGTATAGGCCCTGCTTGGGCGGTAAGGCATGAAAACTCATCGTTGACCTCGCTGATTACTGGTCGCTGGCCGGTGTCCGCGGCGATTCGGCGTGGGGCGCCGGTGTTCTGCGGGCGGGCCGGGCGCGCCCACCCCGGGGCCGCGGCAAGGCGCCCCATCCCGGCGGGCTTGGGAGATTAATGCCAAAGCGCGTTCAGCGCCAGGGGTGAAGGACTGTTTTGGCGACAATCCAGCACATCGAGCGCCGATTGAGGTACGCGATGCGCCCGTTTCGGGGTCCTTCCCGGTGGGTCCACACCGTGGCTCGCGGGGTCAGGGCGCGCGGTATGATCCCGGCCCGACCCCGCGGGGGCCACTGCATCCCCCATTGGACTGATGGCGTTCCCAGGGGTTCGGGAGCGGGTAGGCCCATGTTCAGCCCGACCGCATCATCCCCCGTCCGGGGTGCCCGTTTGCCCGGGGAGCTCCCCGGGGGCCGTGTGCGTGCCGGGGCTTTGGGCCAGGTCGCGCACGTGCAGGTCCATCTGCGGGAAGGCGATCTCGATCCCCTCCCGGCGGAAGCACTTGATGATGGCCGTGTGGAGGTCGCTGATGGTGTCCAGCCGGTCCCTGAGCTGGTTTACATATACCCGCAACTCGAAATCGAGGGTACTGTTCCCGAACCGCAGGAAGTACACGGACGGGGCCGGATCATCCATGACATGGGGGTCCTTTGCGGCCACCTCCAGGAGCTTCTCCCGGACCTTGTCCACGTCCGAATCATAACTGACACCGACGGGAATGACCACGCGCGTGGTGGTGTCCGAAAGGGTCCAGTTGATGAGACGTTCGGTGATAAAGTTCTTGTTGGGGACCACCACCTCCTTATTATCCCAATCGATGATGGTAGTGGCCCGGGTGCGGATCCGGGCCACGGTGCCGCTGTACTCACCGATGGTGACCGTATCCCCCACGCGCACGGGCCGTTCCAGGAGGACGATGAGCCCGGAGACGAAGTTGGCCACCACCTCCTGCAGGCCAAAGCCCAGGCCCAGGGTGAGGGCGGCCACCATCCACTGCAGCTCACTCCAGCGCAGTCCCAGCAGGGAGAATACGCTCACCACCGCGATCACCGCCATGAGATAGCGCAGCAGCATGGTGACGGTGTAGCGCCCGGCGGCATCCATGCGTGTGCTGCGCGCCAGCAGGATCTCCACCAGGCCAGGCAGGTTGCGCGCCGCCAGGGTAAAGAGGATGCCCAGGAAGATCGCCATGAAGAAATCCTGCAGGCTGACGCGGCTGAGCACCTCCGTGCCGTCCACCTGGATGCTGCGGGACCAGAGGGTGACCCCGTCCAGCCAGGTGAGGGCCGGGAGCATGTCCGACCAGACCCAGAACAGGGCGATGAACACACCGCCTCCGGTGATGACATGCAGCAGGGTGCGGGTCTGCTGGTTCACGTCTTCCAGGCTCAGGTGGCGCTCCGGCAGGTCCAGGCCGCCCTCGGCCCCGGCGGTGCTCTCACCCGCGGCCTTGGCCCGTTGTTCCCGCATGCGACGGATGAGCAGACGGGTCTCGCTCAGGATCAAGGCGCGGGCGGCCAGGCTGTGGGCCAGCCATACCGCCCCCAGGACCACGGCGGTGTCGACGATGCGGTCCAGGAGTTCCCCCACGGTGAGCAGATACCCCCCCAGGCACAGCAGCACCAGGGCCAGGATGGCGGCGAGGATGAGCAGTCTCAGGAAACGGCGCTTGCGTTCCTCCAGCAGGGGCCGGGCCCCCTTGGGCGGCGGGGCCAGCAGCCGCCAGCCCAGGAGACCCACCAGGACGGCGGCGGCCAGCAGCCCCAGGCGGCCGAAGACGTTGAACACCGCCTCCTCGGGGTGACCGAAGGCCAGGGCCAGGAAGAGGATGAGCAGCAGTTGCGCCGGGAGGAACCAGGTGAGGTCCCGGCGTACCCGGTGCAACAGGAGTTCCGGCCAGCCGAAATGGGCCACGCCCACGCCGTCGCTGCGGGTGAACAGGAGCAACAGGTGACCCGCCAGCCACCAGACGGCGGCGCTGAAGAGCATGGTCCCCAGGATTTCCACGCCGTAGCCCGCTTCCGGCAGGGCCTGCAGGCGCAGGGCGGTGGCCATGAGCAGGGTGGGGATGGGCAGGGCACGGATCAGGCTCCAGCCCAGGGCCCGGAAGGTGAGCCGGATGTGGTCCGTGAAACGGTGCTCGGTCTGACGGGCCAGTTCCGCCAGCCGCGCCGGGGTGCCGCGACCCCAGGCCAGCAGGGCGCCCACCCCCAGGAGGGTGAGCAGGGTTGGAATGGGGCTGCCCCAGGTGACGGCCACCAGGGCCCTCCCGAGTTCTTTCCAGGAGTCGGGTTCGAACAGGGCCACCACGGCCACCGGCACGGCCAGGGCCCAGTCCTTGCCCACGGGGACATGGCTGGGCCACCACAGCAGGGTCTCCCGCAGGATCTGCTGCAGCTCGTCCAGTAGCCGGATGGCGGCGCGCAGATGCGCGTCCGCCTGCTGCAGTTGGGCGGTGAGGGTCTGTTCCGCCTGTAACTGGCTCTCCAGGGCCTGTTGGCGCAGCGACCGCAGCTGTGCCTGGGCCGGTTCCAGCCCGGATGGCTGGGCGGTGGCCAGGGCCTCCCGTAGGGAGATGCCGCGCAGGCGGGATTCGGTGATCTCCTGCTCGATGGCCGTGACCGTGAAACGCAATTCCTCCAGATCCCTCAGGCGCCTTTGCTCCTCCAGGAAGAGCCCCCCCAGGGCCTGGGTGAGGCCGCTCACCTCCAGGCGTTCGCGTACGTTGGCCAGGGTCTGGCGCAGGTCCTCCTCGATGCGGGCGTAGCGAGCCCGCTCTTCCTGTAGCTGGCGGATGCGTGTCTGGGTGCGGGCGATGCGATCGAAGCGCTCCCGTAGGGACCGGATCTCCTCCGGGAAGCGCGAGTCGGCATCCGGTTCCCGCTCCAGCAGCCAGGCCAATTCCTCCCGCAGGGCGCGCAACTCCTCGCTGGAACGGTCGTTGATCTCCTGTTCCACTTGGGCGATGCGGGCATTGAGCCAGTTCCGTTCCAGGGCCAGGGCGCGGGTCAAGGCGTCCAGGGCCCGCACCCGGGGCGGGAGGCTCTGGGCGTCCAGTTGCGCGGCGATGAGCCGGGCGGAGGCCTGGCGCTGTTGCGCCGCCTCCAGGGCCGCCCGGGCCTCTTCCAGGGCAGGGTCATCCCCGGGGTTCGGTATGGATGCCGGGGGGGCTTCCGGCTGCCCCCGGGGCGGTTCCAAGGGGATCGACTGAGCCTTGAGCTGTTCCCGCAGCCCCTCCAGCGTGGCCTGGCGCTGCCCCAGTTCCAGCGCGGCCCGCTCGCGTTGGCGGGACAGCTGCGTCCAGGTCTCTTCCAATTCGCTGATGGTCCGTTCCGCGGGCACCGGTTCCAGGAGCGGGGGGAGCTCCCGTTGCAGCCGGCGCGAGGTCTCTTCCAGGGCGCGGGGCAGTGCCCGGGCCGCCTCGGCCCGTTCCAGTGCACCCTGGATGCGCTGGATCGACGCTCGTTCCACCTCCAGGGCCTGGGTCCAGAGGGGCTTTGCGGGTCCTTCCGCCGCCTCCGCCTGGGCGGCGAGTTGTTCCTCGGGGCTTTGCGCCAGCCAGCGTTCGGCGTCCTCGGTGTCGATGGCCCGCAGCATCGGACCCAGGGCCTCGGTGGCGGCGGCCAGTTGTGTGCGTACCTGCGCCCATTGGGTCCGATCCAGCGCCTTCCAGGGTTCCGCCTCCTGGGCCGCCAGCATCGGGGCCAGGGGCAGTAGCAGGGGGAGCAGAAGAAGGCGGAGGGTGCGGCGCATGGTGAGGGGGTCCTTGGCTGGGAATGGATCCAGTGTAGGGGAGTCCACGGTACGGGCAAGACCCGAGCGCTGACGGCCTTGCCGGCGCCGGGTTATGCTCTGGCTTCCTTTCTCTGCGTCTCCTTTGGAGGCTTTCAGTGTCCTTGATGAAAAAACGCAATAAGAACCCCGTGCGCACCCAGGCGCGCACCGTGTCCCTGGTGCTGGGTTCCGGAGGCGCCCGGGGGCTGGCCCATATCGGCGTGATCCGTGAACTGGAGGCCCGGGGCTACGAGGTGCGTGCCATTGCCGGGAGTTCCATGGGGGCGCTGGTGGGGGGCATCTATGCCCTGGGGGAGCTGGAGACCTATGCCGACTGGGTGCAGGGCCTGAGCCAGTCGGATGTGCTCGGCCTGCTGGACTGGAGCTTCGCCGGCGGCGGTCTGATCCGGGGCGACAAGCTGATCCGCAAGCTTCGCGATCTGGTGGGGGAACGGGATATCGAGCACCTGCCCATCCATTTCACCGCCGTGGCGGTGGATATCGAGCGGGGGCGGGAGGTGTGGATGAGCGAGGGTTCGCTGTTCGATGCCATCCGCGCCTCCATTGCCATCCCGGCGGTGTTCACGCCCCACCGCTACCAGGGGCGCACCCTGGTGGATGGCGGGCTGCTCAACCCCGTGCCCGTGGCCCCGACCCTGCGCACCTTCACGGATCTCACCATCGTGGTGGACGTGAACGGTCCGGCGCCGGAGACCGAGGATGGGGCGCAGGCCGGTTCAGGGGAAGGGGAGGGGGAGGAAGACCGTCAGGGTCTGCTGGAGCGGATGCGGGGCTATGTGGAGTCCCTGGGGGGGGAGGGCTCCCCCAGGGCGGCGGAGGGCATGGCCTTGTCGGAGGTGCTCATGCGCTCCTTGGATACCATGCAGGCGGCCATCACCCGTCAGCACCTGGCGGTCTTCCGGCCCGATCTGGTGATCAGCGTGCCCAAGAACGTGTGCATGATCCACGAGTTTCACCGTGCGCGCCCGGTGATCGAGCTGGGGCAGCGCCTGGCGCGGGAGAACCTGGAGGGGATGGCCCAGCGGGCGCCTTCCCGGATCTGATTCAATTTGCCTGTGGGGGGCTGGGGGTCCGTGTCGCCCGTGGCGGGACGCAGTGAATACCTCCCTGTAGGCTTGCGCGCCGCCTCCCTGCGGCGCACACCCGCCACGGGCGACACGGACCCCCTGATCCGGCCGAGTGGGGACGCCGTGGACACGTCCCTGCGGGGCTGCATGCACGCCGCCTCCCTGCGGCACGCATCTGCCGAGGGTCACGTCCAACGCAAAACGCCCGGGCTGGGCCCGGGCGCTGCGTGCTTCAGGTTGGCGAGGGCAGGGTGGGGTCAGCCCAGTCCCTTGACCGCCGCCACCAGTTCCCCGGCCACCTTCTGGCCATCGCCGTAGAGCATACGGGTGTTGTCGGCGTAGAAAAGGTGGTTCTCCACCCCGGAGAAGCCGGCCCCCTTGCCTCGCTTGATGACGATGACGTTCTTGGCCTCGTCCACGTTGAGGATGGGCATGCCGTAGATGGGGCTTTCCGGGTTGGTGCGGGCCACGGGGTTGACTACGTCATTGGCCCCGATGACCACGGCCACGTCCGCCGTCTTGAACTCGGTGTTGATCTCGTCCAGGTCGTAGATGAGGTCGTAGGGCACGCCGGCCTCGGCCAGGAGCACGTTCATGTGCCCGGGCATGCGCCCCGCCACCGGGTGGATGGCGAACTTCACGTCCACGCCCCGTTCCTGCAGGCGCTGGGTGAGTTCCCAGATCTTGTGCTGCGCCTGGGCCACCGCCATGCCGTAGCCCGGGACGATGATCACCTTGTTGGCGTAGGCCATCATGATGCCGGCATCGGAGGCCTCGATGGGCTTGAGGGTGCCGGTGATCTCACCCTGTTCCTCCGTGGCGGTCTCGCCGAACTGGGAGAACAGCACGTTGGACAGGGGCCGGTTCATGGCCTTGGCCATGAGCTGGGTGAGCAGGGTGCCGGCGGAGCCCACCACCACCCCGGCGATCATCAGCGCGGCGTTGTCCAGCACCAGCCCCTTGAAGCCCACGGCCAGGCCGGTGAGGGCGTTGTACAGGGAGATGATCACCGGCATGTCGGCGCCGCCGATGGGGATGGTCATGAGCACGCCGAAGGCCAGGGCCAGGAGCACGAACAGCAGCAACAGGGTGCCATTCACCTGGCTGCCGCTGAAGGCGATGATCAGGCCCAGCAGCAGGGTGCCCCCCAGGACCCCCAGGTTGATCTTCTGCTGACGGTCGAAGCGGATGGACTTCTTGATGAGCCCCTGGAGCTTGGCGAAGGCGATCAGCGACCCGGAGAAGGCCACCGAGCCGATGATGATCCCCAGCACGGCGATGAACTGCGTGGTCCAGGCCAGGGTGTCGGCCTGCATCAGGGCCACGATGCCGATGCCGGCGGCGGCGCCGCCCCCCATGCCGTTGTACAGGGCGATCATCTGCGGCATGTCGGTCATGGCCACCCGCTTGCCCGTGTACCAGGCCAGGCTGCCGCCGATGCCGATCCCCAGGAGGATGAGCAGGTAATTGACAAAGCCCACCACCTCGGGGTGCAGGAAGGTGACCACGGTGGCCAGCACCATGCCCCAGCCGGCCCAGACGATGCCGCGCCGGGCGGTGACCGGGGAGGCCATCTGCTTGAGGCCGACGATGAACAGCACCGCCGCCGCGAAGTAGGCGAGATTGATGATGAAGCTCATTTACTGATTCCCCTTGCTGCTCTTGAACATCTCGAGCATGCGTTCGGTCACCACATACCCGCCCACGGCGTTGCCCGCCGCCAGGATCACGGCGACGAAGCCCACCAGCTGCTGCATGCCGGTCTCGGCATGGCCCAGGGCCACCATGGTGCCCACCAGGACGATGCCGTGGACGAAGTTGGAGCCGGACATGAGCGGCGTGTGCAGGATCACCGGCACCTTGGAGATCACCTCGTAGCCGGTGAAGGCCGCGAGCATGAAGATGTAGAGTGCGACAAAACCCTCGATCATGACTTGGCTCCTTCGATCAGGCTGCGGGTCGCCTCATGCCGGATGGCCCCTTCGTGGGTGAGGCAGCTCTGGGCGATGACCTCATCGTCCCAGTTCAGCTCCAGCCGGCCCTCGGGCAGCATGGGGGTGAGGAAGTTGAACAGATTCTTGGCGTACATCTCGCTGGCGTGCAGGGCCACCTGGCTGGCCACGTTCTCGGGGCCGTGGATGGTCACGCCGCCGCGGGTGACGGTCTTGCCCGGCTTGGTGAGCTCGCAGTTGCCGCCGCTCTCCGCCGCCAGGTCGATGATCACCGCCCCGGGCTTCATGCCCGAGACCATCTTCTGGGGGATGAGCACCGGCGCCTGGCGGCCGGGCACGGCGGCGGTGGTGATGAGCACATCCGCCTGGGCCACATGTTGCGCCAGGGCCTCCTGCTGCTGCGCCTTCTCCTCGTCGGTGAGTTCGCGGGCGTAGCCCCCCTCGCCCTCGGCCTGCACGCCCAGGTCGATGAAACGGGCCCCCAGGGACTCCACCTGCTCCCGGGTGGCGGAACGCACGTCGTAGGCCTCCACCAGGGCCCCCAGGCGGCGGGCGGTGGCGATGGCCTGCAGCCCGGCCACGCCGGCGCCGATGACCACCACCTTGGCGGGGCGGATGGTGCCGGCGGCGGTGGTGAGCATGGGGAAGAAGCGGCAGGACAGGTCGGCCCCCATGAGCGCGGCCTTGTAGCCGCCCACCGCAGCCTGGGAGGAGAGGGCGTCCATGCTCTGGGCGCGGGAGATGCGCGGGATCAGCTCCATGGCGAAGGCGGTGATCTTCTTCTTCTGCAGCGCCTGGACCACGTCGGTATGTTTGTGGGCGTGGAAGAACCCCGCCATCAGGGCCCCGTCCTTCATCTGGTTGACCTCTTCCACCGTGGGGGGGGCCACCTTCACCACGATGTCCGCCTCACCCAGGAGCGCCTTGGCGTCTTCCACCACGCGGGCCTCGGTGTAGGCCTCGTCCGGGAAGTGGGCCTCGTTGCCCGCCCCTTTCTGGAGAAGCACCTCGATGCCCGTCTGGGCGAACCGGGCCGCCACCGAGGGATCCAGGGCGACCCGCCGCTCGCCGCGGGCGGTCTCTTTCGGTATGGCAAGTTTGATCGGCATGGCTGTACTCCGTCTGCCCGTGCAGGGGTGGTGGCCGTGTAAAGCCTGGCATGGTAGCGGAAATTCCAAAGGCTTTGAACATGGACGGGAAATCCCCCCGCAGCGGGGTTGTGCGGTCCTCCATGGTGGCCGCGGCGGGGGCGGATCGCGGCTTGATAATTGCTTTCTTGCCGGGATTGGGGCAGAGTCAAGGGGTGTCGGTATAACCTTTCGGGGGAACGAGGGGTGTACGAGCTCACACAGCAGGTGCTGCGCACCGATGCCTCCGGCATGCCGATGGAATGGATCAACTATCAGCAGGCCGTGCGGCTCTACCACGCCGGGCAGGTGGCCTATGCCTGCGGCTCGGTGCTCTACCGCGTGCATGGCGGCATCAATGCCCGCACCGGGCGGCGCAGCGTGGTGGAGGTGAACTCCATCCTCGCCACCCATGGCACCAACAAGGCCATCCACGGTGGCTACGTGCCTCCCCTGAACAATGCGGCCCTGTTCCGGCGCGACGCCTTCCTCTGCCTCTATTGCGGCGAGCGCTTCCGGCCCCACGACCTGTCCCGGGATCATGTCACGCCCCTGAGCCAGGGCGGGGCGGATCACTGGGTCAACGTGGTCACCGCCTGCAAGCGCTGCAACAACCATAAGGCGGGACACACCCCGGAACAGGCGGGCATGCAGTTGCTGGCCGTGCCCTTCGTGCCCACCCATGCCGAGTACATCTACCTGCAGGGACGCCGTGTCCTGGCGGATCAGATGGAGTTCCTGCAGGCCCATTTCCCGCGCTCCAGCCCGCTGAGGCGGCGTCCGCTGCAGTAAGCGGGTGCGGTGGGATCGGCTGCGCGGATCAGGGCCGGGTGCCTGCAGACCGGTTGCAGCAGGGTGGGCTCAAATCCCGCAGCAACACCGGGCATCGCGCCGGGGCGGACCTTGCGGCGCGTTCTCCCCAGGACCCTGTCATGGCGCAAGGATTACGGTCCGCACATCCCGTCAACCCTGGTGAATCCCGGCCCATCGGTTTACAGTCACGCTTGCGCCCAATGGGGAAGATTGGAATGGCGGTCGAGCTCTATACAGAAGCCCCCGCGCCCGCATGGTCCGGTACGCGTACCGGCGGAGAGGTCGCGGATGCCCCGGGGCGGTCTACACACCCGGAAAAAGAACACGCGATGCGCTATATCGGCGAGCCGGATTATCGTCACGGGAGTCCGCATACCCTGGGGATCCTGATCAGCAACCTGGGAACGCCCGATGCGCCCACACCTCAGGCCCTGCGGCGTTACCTGCGGGAATTCCTCTGGGATCCTCGGGTGGTGGAGTTCCCCCGGGTGCTGTGGTGGTTGCTGCTGCACGGCATCATCCTCAACACCCGCCCGCGCAAGAGCGCGGCCAAGTACGCCCGCATCTGGGGCGAGCAGGGCTCGCCGCTGCTGAGCATCACCCGTGCCCAGGGCCAGGCCGTGGCCGAGCGGGTCGCCCGGCGCATGTACGGCCCGGTGAAGGTGGCCGTGGCCATGCGCTATGGCAATCCCTCCATCGCCGCCGGCCTGGAGGAACTGCGCCGGGCCGGGGCAAGGCGCCTGCTGATCTTGCCCCTCTATCCCCAGTACGCCGCCTCCACCACCGGGTCCACCTTCGATGCCGTCTCCCATGCCCTCAGCCGCTGGCGCTGGGTGCCGGAGACGCGCTTTGTCACCGGTTACCACAGCGAGCCCGCCTATATCGAGGCCCTGGCCGCCAGCATCCGGGAGCACTGGGCCCAGCACGGCCGCGGGGACCACCTGCTGTTCTCCTTCCATGGCATCCCCAGGAGTTACCTGGACCAGGGGGATCCCTACCACTGCTATTGCCAGACCACCGCGCGTCTGGTGGCGGAGCATCTGGACCTGCCGGAGGACCGCTGGGAGGTGACCTTCCAGTCCCGTTTCGGCAAGCAGCAATGGCTCACCCCCTATACCCTGGAGACCATCCAGGGTCTGCCCGATCGGGGGGTAAAGGCCCTGGATGTGGTCTGCCCCGGCTTCTCCGCCGACTGCCTGGAGACCCTGGAGGAGATCGCCGACGAGAGCCGCGAGGCCTTCCTGGCGGCCGGCGGGCAGCGGTTCAGTTACATCCCCGCCCTCAACACCCGGGAGGACCACGCCGACGCCCTGGCGGAGCTGATCCTGCGCCACGTGCAGGGGTGGCCCGAGGCCGACGAGAACTACGACGCCAAGGCCTTGAGGGAGGCCGGTGAGCTGGCCCGCGCCCGTGCCCTGGCCATGGGCGCGAAGAATTGATCGGCGCCCTGATCATCGGCGATGAACTCCTGTCCGGCAGGCGCCGGGACAGGCACATGGCCTTTCTCATCGAGGCCCTGGCCCGGCGTGGCCTGGAGCTCTCCTTCGTGCGTTTTGTCGGGGACGAGGCCCACCTGCTGACGGACAACCTGCGCCAGACCCTGGCCCTGGAGGAGGCGGTGGTGTTCAGCTTTGGCGGCATCGGTGCCACCCCCGATGACCGTACCCGCCAGTGCCTGGCACAGGCGGCAGGTGTACCCCTGACCCCGCACCCCGGGGCCGTGGCCCTCCTGGAGGAACGCTTCGGGGAGGCGGCCTATCCCCACCGCATCCGCATGGCCCATCTGCCGCAGGGGGCCGAACTGATCCCCAACCCGGTCAACCGCGTGCCGGGATTCAGCTGGCGTCATCATCATTGTGTGCCGGGTTTTCCCAACATGGCATGGCCCATGGTGGAATGGGTCCTGGACACCCACTACCGGCATCTGTTCCACCGCATGCCCAGCGTGCTGCGCCTGGTGCGGGTCCACGGAGCCCCGGAGTCGGAACTGGTTCCGGTGATGGAATCGCTGATGCAGGAATTCCCGCAGATCCGGGTCTCCAGTCTGCCGTCCACCCGGGACGGATGCCGGGAGGTGGAGCTGGGGGTGAAGGGGCCGGCGGATGCCGTGGCCGATGCGATGCGCCAGCTGCTCCAGGCCCTGAAGGCCGCGGGTATGGACTGGACGGAACAGCCGCTGTCGGATCCCCCTTTCGGCGCCCACGCCTAGGGGAAGGGGCGCGGACCGCCGCGGCGCATGAACCGGGGGGAGAATCCCCCCCCCCCGGTTCTGCCCGGCAGGTTCAGCGGAACAGGCTGATGCGCTTCATCACCCAGTCCTGGCGCACCCGGTAGTGGTACAGGCCGGCGGCGGTGTGGAGGACGATGAGGATAGCGATCGTCACCCCCAGGGCCATGTGGGCCAGGAACAGGTTCTCGGCCAGGGCGGGGTCCTCGGCCAGGAAGCCGGGCAGTTCCCATGTGAAGAAGTTCACCGGCGCCCCCGCCGCGGCCGTGCCCAGCCAGCCGACGATGGGCATGGCGATCACCAGGACATACAGCAGGAAATGCACCAGGCCGCCCAGGGCGCGCTGCATGCGCGTTGGCGAGATGGCGTACTCGGGGGTGCGCTGGGAGAGCCGTACCACCAGGCGAACCAGCATCAGGAGCAGGATGGAGATGCCCAGGGTCTTGTGGGCCATGAAGGCGGTGCCGGCCAGATCGGCCCCCACCAGCGCCGTCAGTTGTTCTTGCCCCAGGATGCCCAGGGTGAAACCGCCGATGAGGGCGAACACCAGCAGGACGGCGATGAGCCAGTGCAGCACCCGGAGGGCGAAGGAATGGCGCGGCAGCCCGGAGGCCACTTCAACGGTCGGGTAGTCGGTGCTCATGTGTGCTCCCTTGGTCTTGTGGATGTCATGCTCGGTACCCGGGCCGGGTGGCGCCGCATCACGGGATGCCGGGCGCCACCGGCCCGTTCAGGATGGAATAAGGCCCACTAAGGGTAGCAGTATTCGCCCGTACGGGCGTAACGGAATCGCGGGGCCCTGCGCCATCTCCCTGGCGGATACGGGCCCCATGGCCGGATCGGCCGCGCCGGTCCCAGGTTGGAAGGAAATGCGTTTTGATTGAAGTCATCTCCCTGTCGTTCGCCTTCGTCTTTGGCATGCTGGTGCGTCTGGTGGGATTGCCGCCGCTGGTGGGGTTCCTCGCCGCCGGCTTTGCCCTGAATTACTTTGGTCCCGGCCTGGGATTGCCCCAGCAGACGGGGGAGGTCCTGGACCACGTGGCCCACCTGGGGGTGCTGCTGCTCCTGTTCACCGTGGGCCTCAAGCTCAAGCTGCGCAACCTGGTGGAGCGGGCGGTCCTGGGCGGGGCCCTGCTGCATTTCCTGTTCACCGTGGTCCTCTTTCTCGGGGTCTTCATCGCCCTGCCCATGCTGCCGGGCGGGGAGACGGCCTTGACCCTGGCCATCGTTCTGGCCTTCTCCAGCACCGTGCTGGCGGCCAAGGTGCTGGAGGCGAAGCGGGAACTGCGGGCCTTTCACGGCCGCATGGCCATCGGCATCCTCATCATCCAGGACCTGCTGGCCCTCCTGGTCCTGGCCGTGGCTGGCGGCCACGAGCCGTCTCCCTGGGCCCTGCTGCTCATCGCCCTGCCGCTGTTGCGGCCCGTGCTCCACTGGCTGCTGGACCTGGCCGGACACGACGAGTTGGTGGTGGTCATGGGGGTGGTGCTCGCCATCGTCGTCGGGGGGTGGGGCTTCGATCTCTTTGGTCTGAGCCCCGAGGTGGGGGCCCTGGCCATGGGGGTGATGCTCTCCGGACACGCCCGCGCCCAGGAGATCGGCAATGCCCTCTGGGGCCTCAAGGAGCTCTTTCTCGTGGGCTTCTTCCTGCAGATCGGCATGTCGGGGCTGCCGGATCTGGAGGCGGCCCTGTTTGGTCTCGGGCTCGCCCTGCTGCTGCCGGTCAAAGGGGCGCTGTTCTTCTTCCTGCTGCTGGGATTCGGTCTGCGGGCCCGCAATGCCTTCCTCGCGGCCCTGAGCCTGAGCAGCTACAGCGAGTTCGGTCTCATCGTGGCCGCCGCCGTGCTCCAGGATTGGCTCGTGCCCCT
This sequence comes from Ectothiorhodospira mobilis, assembly GCF_900114895.1. Lineage (GTDB taxonomy): Bacteria > Pseudomonadota > Gammaproteobacteria > Ectothiorhodospirales > Ectothiorhodospiraceae > Ectothiorhodospira > Ectothiorhodospira mobilis_A. Next base: position 283,718 of record NZ_FOUO01000001.1, on the reverse strand, counting down.
GGCCCTGGCGGTGACCTTCAGCTTTGTCCTCTCCGCCCCCTTGAACCGGGTCTCCCACAGCCTGTTCGACCGCCTTGAATCCCGCCTGCGCCGTTTCGAGCGCCGCAGCCGCCATCCCGACGAACAGCCGGTCTCGTTGGGGGATGCGGAACTCCTGGTCGTCGGCATGGGCCGCACCGGCACGGCCGCCTTCAACGTGCTCACCCGCAACGGGGCCCGGGTGGCCGGGGTGGATGCCGATACCACCAAGGTGGCGGAACACCAGAAGCAGGACCGGCATGTGGTCTATGCCGACGCCGAGGACATCTGTTTCTGGAACGGGGTGGATCTGGATGGCATCCGCGCCGTGATCCTGGCCACCCCGGACTTCGAGGGCAAGCAGATCGCCGCCCGCAGGCTGCGCCGCAGGGGATTTTCCGGTCTCATCGTCGCCCAGATCATGTACGAGGACGAGGAGGCCCCGCTGCGCCGTGAAGGGGTGGATGAGATCTACATGGCCATGGTGGGGGCCGGCATGGGTCTCGCCAGCACCGCCTGGGACCGTCTCCAGGGAGGGAAGGCGGGACGGCGGGCGAAAGATCCGGGCCAGCACAAAGCTTCAATATTGCGATAGACCTGCCCATGACGGAAGGCAAGGGATGTTAGTTGGTGCGCCGACTCATCCTTCAGAGGGGCAGGCGCAGGCCGGTGAGCTTCCAGAAGATGAGGTTGCGGCGGGTGAAGACCAGTTGCACCTTGTCCTCGGGGGTGTCCCGGCCGGCGATGGTCACCACGAAACGGTCGTAGGCCTCGTAGCCCAGGTCCACGCGGGTGTTCTCCCGGCGTTTCATGGCCAATTCATCCTCGTCCTGGGCCGGGGTCCTGGGCAGGTAGCCCTGCCAGATGCGGGTGAGTACCTCGGGGGAGACCATCGCGTCCACCAGGGGCTGGAGCAGGGCGTCCGCCAGGGCCAGACCCATGGCGGCGAAGGGGTGGTCCCCCGCGGCCTCGGTCCATTCCTGCTCCATGGAGGCCCTCAGGGCCTGGCGCACGTCCGCACGCAGGGCCGGAAGGTCCGTATAGCGTGCCATCGTCTCGGTGTCCTCGGCCTGGGCGGCCTCGCGGATGCGATCCACCGCGTGATAAGGGGAGTAGAACATCCAGCCGGCCAGGGCCAGCAGGGACAGGAGGAGGAGGGGCTTGACGAGGTGCTTCATGGGCGGTCCGCAAGGGGTCGGATGGGGAAGGGGTGGCCGGTCCTGCCATGGGCCGGTCGGGGCCGGATATTGTCCCGATCCGGGGGCGGCCTGTCATCCGGGGCGGACCCGGGCCGTCAGTAGATGGCGCCGCCGGAGTCGGCGTAGGCCTGCAGCACCTCCTGGGCCGAGTCCCGCAGCACGTCCCGTTCCACCTGGATGCCGCGGCGGGTGAGGCCGTGGGTCCACGGCCGGGGCTTGGTCCCCTCGTCGAAGCCGATGCGGCGCACGTCGCCGTCCCGGGCGCCGCAGACGAAGCGCGTGACCCCGGACCATGGGATGGCCCCGAGGCACATGGCACAGGGCTCCGCCGAGGAGACCAGGGTGTACTGCAGCCGGCCGCCGTCGCTCAAGTCGTGGCGGCCCAAGCGCCGCTGGGCCAGGGCCATGGCCACCATCTCGGCATGCAGCAGGGCGCAGTTCAGGTGCAGTACCAGGTTCACCCCCGGGGCCACCAGCCGTCCCTGGGCGTCGAAGACGGCCGCGCCGAAGGGGCCGCCGGTGCCCTGGTTCACGTTGTCCCGGGCCAGGGCGATGGCAAAGCGCATCTGTTCCCGGGCGCCGGGCATGGGGGGCAGGTCATGGGCCATGCGGGCCTCGAGCCAGTCCGGCAGCCGGATCTCCAGGGTCGGCAGTTCCATGGCGGTCTCCTTGGCGGCACGGGCTGCGGTGCCCGCAAAGACCCATGATCGGCGGGGCGGGGGGAGGGATCAAGGGTGGTACACTGGCAGGTTCGGCGCCTCGGGCGCGGTTCAGCATCGAGGGTGGGGCATGTTTGCCGATCAGGGTCGTGAGCAATTGCGGGCCATGTACTGCCAGGCCTGGCGCAAGTGGCGGGCCGGGGAGGCGCTGCAGCCCCTGGAGCGGCAGATCGCGGAGCTGGTGCGCGAGCATCCGGAATACCAAGGGCTCCTGGAGGATGCGGCGGCCGCGGGCGGGGCGGAGTTCGGTGTCGCCGAGGGTGTCGACAATCCATTCCTGCATATGGGCATGCACCTGGCCCTGCGGGACCAGGTGGCCCTGGACCGGCCGGCGGGCATCGCCGCGGTGCATCGTGCCCTGGCCCTGCGCATGGGGCCCCATGGGGCGGAACACGCCATGATGGAATGCCTGGGCACGGCCCTCTGGGAGGCCCAGCGCCAGGGGCGGGCGCCGGATGAGCGGGCCTATCTGGACTGCCTGAAGCGGTTGTAAAACCTCGTGTTCCCTGCAGGTCCCCCCGTTTGCGCGGGGGCATGCCCGTGCCAGGTCGGACCCGGGCATGCCGTGCCCCATCGTGGGGCAGTTCTCCCCCCGGTGACGCCCCGCTTTGCGTTGATATCCATCAATATCGGACTGAAATAAGCTTTTTTCTTCTTTTCCGACGGCTCCATGGGTTGACCCCATGACGAGCGCGGGGTAGCTTTTGTCATCAATTGTTCACTGCACAAAAAGTGAGTGTTCTGTTAGGACAAAACGGCACCGTGACTTCCTCTACCCTTCAAATCGTGCTGGCGGGCGGGTTCATGGCCTCCCTGGGCGTGCTCCTGGCCGGTGTACTGGCATTTGCCAACCGGCGGCTGTACGTCTTCGAGGATCCCCGTATCGATCAGCTGGAAGACATGCTGCCCCGCACCAACTGCGGTGCCTGCGGCGAGGCGGGGTGCCGTGCCTTTGCCGAGGCCCTGGTGGCCGGGCGCGCCCAGCCGGCGCAGTGCACGGTGAACTCGGCGGAGATGAACCAGAAGATCGCCGATTTCCTGGGGGTCTCCGTGGGCAGCCAGGAGCGCAAGATCGCCCGCCTGGCTTGCGCCGGTGGTTCCCATGTGGCCGCCACCCGGGCCCGCTACCAGGGGCTCAAGTCCTGCCGCGCCGCCGCCCTGGTGTCCGGTGGGGGCAAGGGCTGTACCTGGGGCTGCCTGGGGCTGGGGGACTGCGAGCAGGTGTGCTCGTTCGATGCCATCCGCCTGAACCGCTACGGCCTGCCGGTGGTGGATGTGGACCGGTGCACCGGCTGCGGGGACTGCGTCGAGGTCTGCCCCAAGGACCTGTTCAGCCTGCAGCCGGAGAGCCACCGCCTGTGGGTGGCCTGCCGCAACCAGGACCCCCAGGACGAGGCCATGGCCCAATGCCAGGTGGTGTGCACCGGCTGCGGCCGCTGTGCCATGGACGCCCCCGAGGGGCTGATCCGCATCGAGAACCACCTGGCCGTGATCGACTACGAGAAGAACGCCCTGGCCTCCCCGGTGGCCATCCAGCGCTGCCCCACGGGGGCCATCGTCTGGCTGGAGGGGAAAGAGTCCCGCAAGGGCTCGGGCGCGCGCAAAGTCACCCGCAAGGAACCGCTTCCACGCATGGAGCCCCTGCCCCGCGTATGACGCGGCGCGCGCGGGGCGATGCCGGCCGGCCATCGGGCCCGGGGCCGGCCCCTTGTCATCTCCGCACGGAAGGCACTGACACCGATTCTGAAAACACGACGGCCCGCGGGCTGGCAGGAGAGTGACCATGATCTTCAAACGCAGCAAGTCGTCCCAAGACTTCAAGTACAAGGGCATCCGCGCCGCCATGGACGGCAACACCGCGGTGATCCACTGCGAGCGCGAGGCATCGGACGCGGCCGGGGCCTATCCCATCACCCCCTCCACGCAGATGGGGGAGATGTGGGCCGAGGAGGTGTCCAAGGGCCATGTGAACATCTCCGGCCGCTCGCTGGTGTTCATCGAGCCCGAATCGGAGCATGCCGCCGCCGCCGTCACCGCCGGGCTGTCCATGACCGGCATGCGCGCCATCAACTTCTCCTCCGCCCAGGGCGTGGCCTTCATGCACGAGTCCCTGTATGCGGCCGCGGGCAAGCGCCTGCCCTATATCCTCAACATCGGCTGCCGCGCCATCACCAAGGCGGCGCTGAACGTGCACGCCTCCCACGACGATTACCATTGCGTGGATGACACCGGCTTCTTCCAGGTGTTCGCCAAGAGCGCCCAGGAGGCGGCGGACCTGAACCTCATCGCCCACAAGGTGGCGGAGCTGTCCCTCACCCCCGGGATCGTCGCCCAGGACGGCTTCCTCACCACGCACCTCATCGAGTCCCTGAAGGTGCCCGAGCGGGAGCTCATCGCCGAGTACCTGGGGCGCCCCGATGACACCATCGACTGCCCCACGCCGGCGCAGCGCCTCATCTTCGGCGAGAAGCGCCGGCGCATCCCTGCCATCTGGGACGTGGACGAGCCCATGCTCTCCGGTGCCTCCCAGAACCAGGACGCCTACATGCAGCAGGTGGCGGCCCAGCGTCCCTACTTCTTCGACCACGTGGCCGAGCTGGCGGACCAGTGCATGGAGGAGTTCTACGAACTCACCGGCCGGCGCTATGGCCGTGTCTGCGGCTACCGCACCGAGGACGCCGAATACCTGATCCTGGGGCAGGGCAGCATGGTGGCCACCGCCGAGGCCGTGGCCGATCATCTGCGCGCCACCCGCAACCTCAAGGTGGGGGTGGTGAACCTGACCATGTTCCGCCCCTTCCCCGGGGCCGCCTTGGCCGCCCTGCTCAAGGGGCGTAAGGGAGTGGCCGTGCTGGAGCGCACCGACCAGCCCCTGGCGGAGGACCTGCCGCTGATGCGCGAGACCCGCGCCGCCGTGGGCAAGGCCATTGAGAACGGCCTGGCGGGCAAGGTGATGCCCTATGCCGATTACCCGGCCTTCGACCGCAATGACGACATCCCGCGCCTCTACTCCGGCGCCTATGGCCTGGGTTCCCGGGACCTGCAGCCCGAGGGCCTGATTGCCGCCGTGGAGAACATGCTCCCCGACGGCGCCCAGCGCACCTTCTTCTATCTCTCCGTGGACTTCGTGCGCGACGAGGCCGCCAGTCCCAAGCAGGAGCTGCACCAGCAGTCCGTGGTGGAGGCCTACCCGCGGGTGCGGGAGCTGGCCCTGCGGGGTTCGGAGAACCCGAGCCTGATGCCCGAGGAGGCCATCGCCGTGCGCCTGCACTCCGTGGGCGGCTGGGGAGCCATGACCACCGGCAAGAACCTGGCCATGACCCTGTTCGATCTGCTGGACTTCCACATCAAGGCCAACCCCAAGTACGGCTCCGAGAAGAAGGGGCAGCCCACCACCTATTACCTGGCCGCCGCCCCCGAACCCATCCGGGTGAGCAGTGAACTCAAGACCGTGGACGTGGTGCTGTCCCCGGATCCCAACGTGTTCGACCACTCCAACCCCCTGGCGGGGCTGAAACAGGGTGGATTCTTCATCATCCAGTCCAATCTGGAGGATGCCGAGGCGGTATGGCGCAGCTTCCCCGCCTGGGCGCAGCGCTACATCATCGAGCATGAGATCCGCGTCTTCTATCTGGACGCCTTCCGCATCGCCCGGGACGAGGCCTCCAACGCCGACCTGCAGTTCCGCATGCAGGGCATCGCCTTCCAGGGGGCCTTCTTCGCCGCCTCGCCGGTGATGCAGCGCCGCGGCCTGGACGAGGAGACCCTGTTCAAGGCCATCCGTGAGCAGCTGCAGGAGAAGTTCGGCAGCAAGGGCGAGCGCGTGGTGGAGGACAACCTGCGGGTGGTGCGCCGCGGCTTCGACGAGATCACCGAGATCACCGACAAGGTGGTCACCCAGGAAGCCGCCGGCGCCGTGCAGACCCAGCGCGTCCCCGAGATGCCGGTGATGCTCAAGCGCCTGCCCCAGTCCCATTCCCCCAGCGCCGATATCCACCGGTTCTGGGAGCAGACCGGTAGCTTCTATCTCTCCGGCCAGGGCAACGACAACCTGGCGGACCCCTTCATCGCCCGCTCCCTGATCCCCGCCTCCACGGGCATCTACCGGGACATGACCCAGATCCGTTTCGAGTACCCCGCCTGGGATCCGGCCCGGTGCACCGCCTGCGGCGACTGCTACACCGTGTGCCCGGACAGCGCCATCCCCGGCCTGGCCAACTCCATCGGCGAGGTCTTCGACACCGCCGTGCGCCGCATCGAGACCGGCGGCCGGCCCACGCGCCTGCTGCGCCGTGCCGTGCGCGATCTGGAGAAGCGCCTGCGCCAGGGCCTGCTGGAGGCCGGTGAGGAGGCGGACGTGGCCGCCGAGCTGGACGCCGCCATCGACCGTCTGCTGGCCGAGGGCAACCATGGTGAGGAGGACAAGGCCCGCCTGCAGGAGGAACTGGGCTGGCTGCGGGAGGCCATCGGCGACTTCCAGTTCGCCGTCACCAAGCCCTATTTCACCGCCCTGGAAAAGCGTTCCAAGGGCAGCGGCGGCCTGTTCTCCCTCACCATCAACCCCTACACCTGCAAGGGCTGCATGGAGTGCGTGGAGATCTGTGAGGAGGGTGCCCTGCAGGCGGTGACCCAGACCCCCGAGGCGGTGGATACCCTGCGCCGCAACTGGGACTTCTGGCTGGATCTGCCCACCACCAACCCCCAGTACAACCGCATCGACGACCTGGACGAGGGCATCGGCGCCCTGGAGACCCTGCTCATGGACAAGCGGGTCTACGGCTCCATGAATTGCGGCGACGGCGCCTGCCTGGGCTGCGGCGAGAAGACCGCCATCCACCTGTTCACCGGCACGGTCACGGCCCTGATGCAGCCGCGGGTCAAGGCCCAGGTGAAGAAGCTGGATGATCTCATCGCCCGCCTGGAGCAGCACGTGCGTCTGAAACTGGCCGAGGGCATGGACCTGTCGGACGTGAACGCCGTGAACCAGGTGATCGGCCAGCACAGCGACAAGGACCTGACCCTGTCGCGGTTGTCCGCGGCCCTGGACGCCACCGGCGCCACCACCGTGGACCCCGATTGGCTGCAGTGGGTGAGCGGCGTGCTCGCCCAGCTCAAGGACCTGCGCTGGCGTTACGTGGAGGGCCCCACGGGCCGCGGCCGCAGCGACCTGGGCATGGTCAACGCCACCGGCTGCACCTCCGTGTGGGGTGGCACCTTCCCCTACAGCCCCTACCCGTTCCCCTGGGCCAGCCACCTGTTCCAGGACAGCCCCTCCATGGCCCTGGGCCTGTTCGAGGGGCACATGGCCAAGATGGCCGAGGGCTTCAAGGCCATCCGCCAGGCGGAACTGGAGCTGGCCGGCAAGTACGACCCGGTGGAGCACGAGGCCTTCTTCGCCCAGTTCAACTGGGAGCAGTTCAGCGACGAGGAATTCGCCCTGTGCCCGCCGGTGGTGAGCGTGGGCGGCGACGGCGCCATGTACGACATCGGCTTCCAGAACCTGTCCCGTGCCCTCATGTCCGGCATGCCCATCAAGGTGCTGGTGCTGGACACCCAGGTGTATTCCAACACCGGCGGCCAGGCCTGCACCTCCGGCTTCATCAGCCAGGTGTCGGACATGGCCCCCTACGGCAAGGCCTGGAAGGGCAAGGAGGAGATCCGCAAGGAGATCAGCCTCATCGGCCTGGCCCACCGCACCAGCTACGTGATGCAGGGGGCCATCTCCAACGTCACCCACCTGCTGGAGAGTTTCATCGAGGGGCTCAACGCCCGCCGTCCGGCCCTGTTCAACGTCTATGCCGTGTGCCCGCCGGAACACGGGGTGGGGGACGACGTGGCCTTCGCCCAGTCCAAGCTGGCGGTGGAGTCCCGCGCCTATCCGCTGTTCCGCTACAACCCGGACCGGGGGGTGACCTTTCGCGAGTGCTGCGACCTGGAGGGCAACCCGTCCCTGGAGCAGGACTGGCCCAGCTACACCCTGAAGTACCAGGACGAGGACGGCAACGAGGCCACCATGGAACTGCCCATGACCTTCGCCGACTTCGCCCTGACGGAGGGCCGCTTCCGCAAGCACTTCCGCAAGGCGCCCCAGGAGACCTGGAACGAGGACATGATCCCGTTGCCGGAATTCCTGCAGATGTCCGAGGACGAGCGCGAGGGCCGCTTCCCCTATATCTGGACCGTGGATAGCAAGAACCGCCTGGGACGTGTCCTGGTGTCCGAGGAGATCGTGCGATCCACCGAGGAGCGGCGCGACTTCTGGCACCAGCTCAAGGGCCTGCTGGGCCTGGACCACGAGGTGGTGGATGCCGAGGCCGTGGCGGCGCAGACCCGCAGCGACATGGCCCAGCGCCTCTCCCAGGCCCTGCTTTCCCTGGCCAGCGGCCAGGGGGCCGGGCAACTGGCCACCGCCCTGGAGGGGCAGTCCGCGCCGGCCCCTGCGCCCGCCGCCCCGGCCGCTTCTGAAGCGGCCGCCGGTAACGGCGGGGCCGACTGGGAGTACGAGCCGGTGTGGGTGGAGAGCAACGAATGCACCGCCTGCGACGAGTGCCTGCAGATCGCCCCCGGGGCCTTTGCCTACAATGACGACAAACAGGCGGTGGTGACGGACCCCAAAGGGGCGCCGTACAAGGACCTGGTGCGGGCGGCGGAGAAGTGCCCGGCCCTGGCCATCCACCCGGGCACCCCGGCCAACCCCGCCGAGCCCGACGCCGAGAAGCTGATGAAGCGGGCCGCGAAGTTCAACTGACCATGGGCATGCTCTCGTTCCTTACCGGGCGCACCTTCCCCCGGGGGGTTCATCCCCCCGGTCTGAAGGAGGCGACCCGTGACCAGGCCATCCGGCGGCTGCCCTTCGCGCCGCGGCTGGTGCTGCCTTTGGCGCAGCACTTCGGCAAGCCCTCCCGGCCGGTGGTGAAACGCCACCAGGAGGTGGTGCGCGGGCAGGTGATCGCCGAGGCGGATGGCTTCCAGTCGGTGCCGCTGCACGCCCCGGTCACCGGGGTGGTGGAGGGGATCGAACTCATGCCCACCGCCCGCGGCCCCAAGACCGAGGCCATCCTGCTGCGCACCCTGCCCGGCGACAGCCAGGCGGTGCGCTGGTCCAGCCCGCGGGATCTCTCGGGTCTCTCCCGGGAGGAGCTGATCCGGGCGATCCAGGCGGCCGGCCTGGTGGGGCAGGGGGGGGCCGCCTTCCCCACCCACCTGAAGTACGCCGTGCCCGAGGGCCATGGGGTGGACACCCTGGTGGTGAACGGCTGTGAATGCGAGCCCTATCTCACCACCGACCACCGCATCATGGTGGAACAGGCCCAGGAGGTCCTGGCCGGAATCCGCCTGGCCCTGCGGGCCGTGGGGGCCGACCAGGCCCTCATCGGCGTGGAGGACGACAAGCCCGACGCCATCGCCGCCCTGCAGGCCCAGATCGGACCGGATGATCCCATCGCCGTGCGCAAGGTGAAGGCCAAGTACCCCCAGGGCTCGGAGAAGATGCTCATCAAGGCCCTGTTGAAGCGGGAGGTCCCCTCCGGGGGGCTGCCCTTCCAGGTGGGGGTGGTGGTGAACAATGCGGGCACCATGGCCCAGCTGGGGCGGCTCCTGCCCCTGGGGGAGGGGCTCATCGAGCGGGTCATCACCGTGGCCGGCCCCGGGGTGGAGCGCCCCGGCAACTACCGGGTGCCGGTGGGCACGCCCCTGCGCTACCTGTTGGAGCACGTGGGTTTTCGCGGCGACGACGCCAGCCACCTGATCCTGGGCGGGCCCATGATGGGCAACACCGTCTCCTCCCTGGACGTGCCCGTCACCAAGGCGGTGTCCGGGCTGGTGGTCCTGCCCCAGGCACAGGCGGATGCGGCGCCGGAAACGATCCATCCCTGCATCCGCTGCGGGCGCTGCGTGGAGGCCTGCCCCGTGGGGCTCAACCCCGCGGAGCTGGGCCGCCTGGCGGCCAAGCGCCGCTACGAGACCATGCAGGAGCGCTTTCACCTGAGTGATTGCTTCGAGTGCGGATCCTGCGCCTATGTCTGCCCCGCCAACATCCCCCTGGTGCAGTACTTCCGCATCGCCAAGGCCCTGAACCGGGAGCGCCTGTCGTGACGCCGCTGCAAATCGAACTGAAGACCTCGCCCCATGTGAAGCAGGGGGGCAGTGTGCAGCAGATCATGCGCAACGTGGTCCTTGCATTGCTGCCCATCTGTGGGTTCTCCGTGTACCACTTCGGCATCAGCGCCCTGGCGCTGATGCTGGTCACCACGCTCACCTGCGTGGCCACGGAGCAGCTGTTCAATCGGCTCTCCCGCAGGCCTGCGACGGTGTCCGACTACAGCGCCGTCATCACCGGTCTGCTGCTGGCCCTGACCCTGCCGCCGGCCTTCCCCCTGTGGATGGCGGCCCTGTCCGGTTTCATCGGCATCGCCCTGGGCAAGTCCCTGTTCGGCGGTCTGGGCTTCAACCTGTTCAACCCCGCCCTCATCGGTCGGGCCTTCGCCCAGGGGGCCTTCCCCAGCGCCGTCTCCACCTGGACCCTGCCGGGGCATCCGGAGCGCTTCACGGAGTTCCTGCCCTCCACCCTGGCGGTCCCCTTCACCACCCCGGCCCCCGTGGACGCCTATACGGCGGCCACCCCCCTGGGGATGTGGAAGTTCCAGGGGGAGCATGCCGAAACCTGGGACCTGTTCACCGGTATGGTGGCGGGTTCCGCCGGCGAGACCTCGGCCCTGCTGATCCTGGTGTGCGGGCTCTATCTCATCGCCCGGCGCATGATGAACTGGCGCATCCCCGCCGCCGTGCTGGGCGGCGCCTTTGTCACCGCCGGGGCCTTCTATCTGCTGGATCCGGGCCACTATCCCACCCCCTGGTTCGTGCTCCTCTCCGGCGGACTCATGCTGGGGGCCTTCTTCATGGCCAGCGATATGGTGGCCTCGCCCATGACCCGCTCCGGGCTCTGGCTCTATGGCGCCTTGATCGGCTTTCTCACGGTGATCATCCGCTTCTTCGGCGGGCTCCCCGAGGGGGTGATGTACGCCATCCTCCTGGGCAACGCCGCCTCGCCCCTGATCGATCGCTTCATCCAGCCCCGTCCCTACGGCACCGGCAAGCGGAGGGCGTCATGAGCCGCGCGGCTTCCCTGCAACAGCAGCCCAAACCCACCTCCGGGGTCCGTCTGGTGGCCACCCTGGGGCTCATCGCCCTGTTCTCGGGCCTGCTGGTGGTGAGCGTGTACGAGTACACCCGGCCCTTCATCGCCCAGAACCAGCAGCGCGCCCTGGAGGCGGCCGTGCTGGAGGTGATCCCGGGGGCCGAGTCCCGGCGCAGCTTCGTGCTCACCGATACCGGGCTCTTCCCCCGGGATGAGGCCCCGGCAGCCGGGCGGGCCATCTATGCCGGCTACGACGCCGACGGTGCCCTGGCCGGCGTGGCCCTGGAGGCCTCCGGACGGGGATATGCCGATGTCATCCGCATCCTCTACGGCTACGATCCGGATTGCGCCTGCATCGTCGGCATGACCGTGCTGGAGAGCCGGGAGACCCCGGGTCTGGGGGACAAGATCGAGACCGAGCCCCATTTCCTGGAGAGCATCCAGGGCCTGGAGGCGCGGCTCAACGACGCAGGCACGGGCCTGGCCCACCGCATCCGCACCGTGGACCAGGGGGAGGCCGACGACCCCTGGGAGATCGACGGCATCACCGGGGCCACCATCTCCTCGGAGGCCATCGGCGACATGATCCACGCCAGCGCCGATGCGGTGCTGCCCCGGCTGGCCGCCCACTGGGACACCCTGCGCCGGGCCGCCCCGCGCCCCGACCAGCCCTGAGGACCCCATCCCATGGCAACGAACAACGACAGCCCCATCACCATGGATACCTTCCTCGCCGGCATCTGGCGGGAGAACCCCGTGTTCGTCATGCTCCTGGGCATGTGCCCGGTGCTGGCGGTGACCAACTCCGTGTCCAACGCCTTGGCCATGGGCCTGGCCACCACCTTCGTGCTGCTGTGCTCCAGCGCCCTGGTGGCCATGCTGCGCCGCCATATCCCCAAGGAGGTGCGCATCGCGTCCTATATCATCATCATCGCCACCTTCGTGACGGTGGTGGACTACGTCATCCAGGCGGTGAGTCTGGAGGTCTACAACGCCCTCGGGGCCTTCATCCAGCTCATCGTGGTGAACTGCATGATCCTGGGCCGGGCCGAGGCCTTCGCCTCCCGCAACCGGGTGGGCACCACCCTGGTCAACTCCCTGGGTATGGGGCTCGGGTTCACCCTGGCCCTGCTCTGCCTGGGTTCGGTGCGGGAGCTTTTGGGGGCGGGCACCCTGCTGGGCTTCCCGGTCTTCGGCGAGGCCTTCGAGCCCTGGGTCATCATGCTGCTGCCCCCGGGCGGGTTCTTCGTCCTCGGGGCGTGGCTGTTGCTGTTCGCCTGGGTGAAGGAGATGCAGATGAAACGCACGGCCCATGCCGGGGAGGCATCCGCCCATGCACGCTGAATCACTGGGATATATCTTCCTCAACGCCGCCGTCATCAACAACTTCGTGCTGGCGCTGTTTCTTGGGATCTGCCCGCTGTTGGGGGTGTCCGGGCGGCTCAACACCGCCTTCTCCATGGGGCTGGCCACGGCCTTTGTCATGCTCATCAGCTCCACCGCTGCCTGGGGGCTGAATGCCCTGCTCACCGCCTATGATCTGGAGTTCCTGCGCCTGATCGCCTATATCGCCGTGATCGCCTCGGCGGTGCAGCTGGTGGAGATGACCATCAAGAAGTTCAGCCCGCCCCTGTACAAGGCCCTGGGGATCTTCCTGCCCCTGATCACCACCAACTGCGCCATCCTGGGGGTGGCACTGTTCCAGACCAATTACGAGTACGACTTCCTGCAGTCGGTGGTCTACAGCCTGGGGGCGGGGGCCGGTTTCATCCTGGCCATCGTGCTCATGGCCGGTCTGCGGGAGCGGCTGGAACTGGCGGATGTGCCCTCCATCGCCCGGGGCGCGGCCATGAGCCTGATGCTGGCGGGCATCCTGTCCCTGGCCTTCATGGGCTTTGCCGGGCTCGGGGGCTGATCCCACTTGAACGGGGGTATGTCATGACCACCTATGCGATCACCGTGGCCATCCTCTTCGTGCTCTTCACCGGCTGGTACCTGGTGCAGGAGGCGGCGCGGCGTTTCGCCCGCCGCCACCCGGAACTGGGACCCGCCAAGGAGGAGGGCGGGGGATGCGCCGGCGGCTGCTGCAGCTGCAATCTGGCGGGGGGCTGCGACAGCCGCCCGCGGCACTGAGCCCGGCTCCGGCACATCGGCATCAGTGCCGCTGCACCGGGATCCGCCGCCGGCTCGTGTGCTCCGCCTTGGTCATTTCCACCTCCAGCACCCCGTTGCGGTAGCGGGCCCGGGCTTGGTCCGGGTCCACCGCATCCGGCAGGGGGATGGCCCGCTCGAAGCGGCCGTAGGCGCATTCGGCGATGCGGTAGCGGCCCTCGGTACGTTCCCGCTGGAAGCCCTTCTCGCCAGCCACCACCAGGTGGTCCCCGCGCACCTCGATCTCGAACTGGTCCCGGTCCATGCCCGGGGCCTCCAGGCGCACCACCACCCGGTCGTCTCCCTCGAAGACCTCGGCGGCCATCACGCCCCAGCCGGTGCTGCGGGCGGGCAGTGCCGTATCGCCGCCGTCCCCGCCATGGGTGTCCCCAGCCTTGGCGCCGGGGCGAAAGCGGGTGATGGCACCGGCGGCCCGCTGGTAGAGTCGTTGCCAGCCCTCCAGTACGGAATCCCAGGCATGGCCGATGCCTTCGCGCAATTGCCTCATGCTGGCCATGATCTCACCTCCGTTCGCTGCAAACCGTGGCCGCGCCGGGCGCCGCCACGGAAGAAAAGGCCCTCCCCGCAGGGCGAGGAGGGCACCTGTCCGGGGCTTGTCCCATCGGGGACGGGGATCAGTTCACGTTCACCTGGATCCGCCGCGGCTGGAATTCCGCCCGCTTGGGGATGTGCAACGTGAGCACCCCATCCTTCATGGTGGCGCGGATCTGGTCCAGGTCCAGTTCGCGGCTGAGGGTGAAGCTCCTGCGGTAGCGCTTGCTGCGCAGGTCCGCATACAGGGCCTTCATCTCCTCGGGCATGGGGATGGAGACCTCACCCTCGATGGTGAGGACATCGTTCTCCACCTCCACCTCCAGGCGATCCTTGGAGACCCCCGGCATGTCGGCCACCAGGGTGATCCCCGTGCCGTTCTCATGGATGTCCACCGGCGGCTGCATCACCCATTCCCGGCTGCGGGCCGCCTGTTGCTGCTGCATCCCCCGTTCCTCGCGGGGGCTCATCTGCTGCTGTGCCTGTTGGCTCATGGTCACCACCTCCTGAGATGTCGTTGTACGGGATCAATGCACCTCGATGCGCCGGGGCCGGGACGATTCACGCCGCTGCACCTGAATATGCACCACCCCGTCCTGGTAGCGGGCCTCCACCCGGTCGGGGTCGGCATCCTCCGGCAGGGTGATCACCCGGCGAAACTCGCCGTCGAAGCGCTCACGCCGGTAGCTTTGCACCCCTTCCGGGGTCTCGGCGCTGCGCTGCCCGGCAACGGTGAGCAGGTGGTTCTGCATGGAGACGTCCAGGCTGCCGGGGTCCATCCCCGGGGCGAAGACATAGACGTCGAACCGCTCCGGGCTCGCCCCCACGTTCACCGGCGGGAAGGCCCCGGCGGCGGCCGAACGGATCCCCGCCGCGGGGGTGCCGCCGGCGCCGAAGATCTGGTCCATCTCCCGGCGCATGCGATCGAACTCACTGAACAGGTCGCTCTCCAACAGGTTCATTCCCCACATGGCATACACCTCCTCGATGTATCGGTTCCCATTGGAACCACGGGGGGGGTCGGCATCCGCCCCGTGTCTGGGGTGCACGATGGGGGCGGTCGGGGGGATTTCAAGCCCCGCTGGCCGGGGTTGATCACCCCGGGGCTCGGGGTATGCTGCGAGGGAGACGCCCCCGCCGCATCATCCCCCGCTACGTGGACTCCTACCGGCCCCGCCTGGAGGCGGCCGGGCGGCCGCTGGCGCCCTTGCTGGAGGGGTTGCGGAGAAGCACCCGGGTGCTGGCCCGGTTCGCCGCCCTGGTCACGGGGGCCCCGCCCCGGAGGGCCTCAGGAGCGGTCCAGGGCCCGGCGGTCCTCCTCCAGGCGCTTGACGGAGACCTTCTCCACCGTGCCCAGTTCCTGGGCGAAGAGGGAGACCCGCAGCTCCTCGATGCGCCAGCGGTAGCGGGTGAGGGCATCCCGCTGCCGTGGGGGCGCCCCCCGGGCCAGGCGGGCCTTGCAGTCCGCCCACAGGGGTTCGATCTCCACCCGGGCCCGCCGGTCCTTCTCCGGGGCCTGGTCCAGCCGCTCCAGACGCCGCCCGATGGCGGCCAGGTAGCGGGGGAATTGCTCCAGCCACGGGGCCGGGGTGTCCAGCAGGAAGTGGGGCTGGATGAGGTGGTCCAATTGATCGCGGATGTCACCGGCGGCCTCCACCCAGGACAGGGGCAGGGCCCCCTTGAGGCGGCCGCGGATGGCCTGGTAGGGCTCCAGGATGCGGCCCGCCAGGGTGCACAGGGCATTGGCCTGGGCCGTGAGTTCCCCCCGCCCGGCCTCCAGGCGGGCGCGGAAGGCCTCCCCGTCCCGGGGCCAGGGGTCCTGCAAAAAGACCCGCTCCACGGCGGCGAAGACCAGGTCGTCCTTGAGGGCCTCGCAGCGGTCCACGGGGCTGTACTGCAGGCACAGGCGCTGGATCCCCGGCAGGTGGCGGTAGACGTACTTCACCTCGTCGCGCACCCCCAGCATGAACAGGCGCCGCAGTCCGGCCCGGTGGAGTTGTGCGGCCCGTTCCGGGTGGTCCGCCAGGGTCAGGGCGACGCAATCGCCCCGGTCCTCCAGGGCGGGATAGCCCCGCAGGGTGGCCCCGTGCTGCTCAAAGGTGACGTCCTCCTCCAGGGGGCCGAAGTCCCAGTCGGTGATCCCCTCGCGCTCGAAGCCGCCGGGGCGGTGGGTGTCGAAGGTCTCCTCCGCCTCGCCGGCCAGGCGTGCGCGCAGCGCCTCCAGGTCGCGGCCTGCGTCCAGTTCCCGGCCCTGGGCGTCCACCACGCGGTAGCGCATCACCAGATGGGCCTCCAGACGCCCCGGCTGCCAGGCCTCCGGGGGGATGTCGGTGCCCGTCATCTCCCGCAGGACGCGGGCCAGGGCGGGGATCATGGGCCCCTGGGGTTCGCCGATGCGGTCCAGGGCGGCGCGGGCGAAGTCGGGGGCGGGGACGAAGTGGCGGCGCAGGGTCTTGGGCAGGCTGCGGATGAGGGCCGTGGCCTTCTCCTCCCGCAGCCCGGGCACCAGCCAGTCCCCCACCTCCGGGTCCAGGGCGTTGAGGGCCGCCACGGGTACGGTGAGGGTGACCCCGTCCGCCTCGTGGCCCGGGTCGAAGTGATAGGACAGGGGCAGGCGCAGGCCCTGGATCTCCAGGTGATCGGGGAAGGCCTCGGCGTCCAGGTCCGGGGCCTGCTGCTGCAGCAGGGTGTCCCGGTCCAGGTACAGGATATGCGGGTCCTCGGCCTCGGCCTGCTGGCGCCAGCGTTCGAAGCCGGCGGCGTCGTGCACATGGGCGGGCAGGCGGGCGTCGTAGAAATCGTACAGCACCTGTTCGTCCGCCAGCAGGTCCCGCCGCCGGCCCCGGGCCTCCAGGTCCTCGATCTCGCGGATGAGCCCGCGGTTGTGTTCCAGGGCCTGGGCCCGGCTGCGCAGGCGCCCGGCCACCAGGCCCTCGCGGATGAAGACGCGGCGGGCATCCTCCGGATCCACCCGGCCATAATTCACTCGGCGCTTGGGGTGGACCACCAGGCCGTGCAGGGTGATGTGATCAAAGGCCCCCACCGTGCCACGCCGGGGCTGGAAATGGGGTTCGAAGTACTGGTGCTTGAGCAGGTGGGCCGCCACGGTCTCCAGCCATTCCGGGCGGATGGCGGCGCATTCCCGGGCGTAGACTCGGGTGGTCTCGGCGATCTCGGCGGCCATGACCCAGGCCGGCGGGCCCTTGAACAGACCCGATCCCGGGTGGATGTGGAAACGGCGGTTGCGGGCCCCCAGGTAGTCCCCCCGCTCGGTCTTCATCCCCACCTGGTTCACCAGCCCCGTGAGCAGGGCGCGGTGGATGGCATCGGGTTCGGCCGGGCTTTGGTTCTCCTTCAGGCCCAGTTCGTTCAGGTGCTGGCGCAGCTGGCCGTGCAGGTCCTGCCATTCGCGCATGCGCACGAAGGAGAGGAAGCGTTCCCGGCACCAGGCCCGCAGCTTGGACTGGGACAGATGGCGGGACTGCTCCCGCCAGTCCTGCCACAAGCGCAGATAGCCGAGGAAGTCCGACCCGGCCTCGCGGTAACGGGCATGGGCCTCGTCCGCCGCCTGGCGCTTCTCCGCCGGGCGCTCCCGCGGATCCTGGATGGCCAGCATGGCCGCGATCACCGTCACCTCCGCCAGGGCCTGTTCCCGTGCCCCGGCCAGGAGCATGGCCCCCAGCATCGGGTCCAGGGGCAGCCGCGCCAGACGCCGGCCGGTGTCGGTGATGCGGTGGGCCCCGTCCACCGCCTGCAGGGTCTCCAGCAGCTTGAACCCGTCGCGGATCAGGCGCGGGTCCGGGGGGTCCACGAAGGGGAAGTCCTCCGGATCCCCCAGGTCCAGATGGGCCATCTGCAGGATCACCGAGGCCAGGTTGGAGCGCAGGATCTCCGGGTCGGTGTACTCCGGCCGCAGCAGGAAATCCTCCTCACCGTAGAGCCGGATGCAGATGCCCGGGCCCAGGCGGCCGCAGCGCCCGGCGCGCTGGTCCGCCGAGGCCCGGGACACGGGCTCCAGGGAGAGGCGCTGCACCCGGGAGCGCCAGGCGTAGCGGGCCACCCGCGCCAGGCCGCTGTCGATGACGTAGCGGATGCCGGGCACGGTGAGGGCCGTCTCCGCCACGTTGGTGGCCAGCACCACGCGCCGCCCGCGGTGGGGGGCGAATACCTGGTTCTGTTCCGCCGCCGACAGGCGGGCGTAGAGGGGCAGGATCTCCGTGTGCCGCGGGTGGTGCTTGCGCAGGGCCTCGGCCGCCTCGCGGATCTCCCGCTCCCCCGGCAGGAAGGCCAGGATATCGCCGGGGCCTTCCCCGGCCAGTTCGTCCACTGCCTCGACCAGGGCGTCATTCAGATCCCGCTCGGTATCGGCGCCGTCCTCGCCGTTGACCGGGCGGTAGCGGATCTCCACCGGGTAGGTGCGGCCGGGGACGTGGTAGATGGGGGCGTCCCCGAAGTGTGCGGCGATGCGCTCCGGGGCCAGGGTGGCGGAGGTGACGATGAGCTTGAGGTCGTCGCGGCGCTCCAGCAGGCGCTGGAGATAGCCCAGCAGGAAGTCGATGTTCAGGCTGCGCTCATGGGCCTCGTCGATGATGAGGGTGTCATAGGCCCGCAGGTCCGGGTCGGAGCGCAGTTCCGCCAGCAGGATGCCGTCGGTCATGAGCTTGATGCGGGTGTCGGGGCGCACGTGGTCGGAGAAGCGCACCTTGAAGCCCACCGTCTCCCCGACACGGCCGTGCATCTCCTCGGCGATGCGGGTGGCCACGGAGCGGGCGGCGATGCGCCGGGGCTGGGTGTGGCCGATGAGGCCATCCACGCCGCGCCCCAGCTCCAGGCAGATCTTGGGCAGCTGCGTGGTCTTGCCCGAGCCGGTCTCGCCGCAGACCACCACCACCGGGTGTTTCTCCAGCAGCGCGGCGATCTCCGCCCGGTGGGCGCTCACCGGCAGGTCGTCGGGAAACTCCGGGCGGGGTTGGCTCTCCAGGCGCTGTTCCCGGGCCTGTACGGAGGCCTCCACCCGGGCGTGGAGACGGGCCTGCATGCGGTCCGCCGGCTTGCCGGCGGCCATGCGCCGGCGCAGACGGGCGATCTCCCGGGCCAGCTCGGGGCGGTCCGGGGCCAGGCAGCGGGGGAGCAGGGATTCCAGTTGATCGGCGGTGGGCAGGGGGGCGTCGGTGTCGGACATGGGGTTATTGTGCCCGCCGGGGGCACGGGCCGGAAAGGGCCGGGCGATGGCGCGGGTCAGCCGGAGTCCGGCAGCGTTACGGTCACCGTCTGGATGCGGTGTTCGGCCAGGCGGCGGCGCATGCGCTCCAGGTTCTTGCGGTCGTCGAAGGGACCGATGCGCACCCGGTGCCAGGTGTCGTGGTTCACCCGCACCTTCTGGATGTGGGCCTCGATCCCCAGCATGGCCAGGCTGGCACGCATGCGGTCGGCCTGCTCGGCCTGCTGGAAGGCGCCCGCCTGGATGACGTAGCGTGCCCCTTCCGCGGCGGGAGGTTCCGCACGGGGGGCCGGTGTTGCGGGTTCCCCAAGGGATTCATTCCGGGAAGGGGGTTGCGGGGCCGGTGGCGCCGGGGCCTGCTCCGGGACCGCCACCTCCAGTTCCGGCAGCAGGGTATAGAAGTCGAAGCGCGGTTGTCCGCCCTCGCCGGCCCCGTTGCGGGGCGCCTCCTGCACGACCCCCTCCCGGGCGGCCTCAGGGGCCGGGCGGTTGGCGTCCAGGTACACCAGCAGGGCCGTGAACAGGCCGATGGCCAGCCCGGCGGCCCCCCAGACCCAGCCGGGCAGGGGCGGTTTCTCCTCCGGCGGCGGGGTCTTGCGGCTGGCCTGTTGCGCGCGCTTGGCGGCCATCACATCTCCTCGGGAGCGGAGACGCCCAGAAGGCGCAGACCGTTGGCGATCACCTGACGCACCGCCAGGATCAGGTTCAGACGGGCGTCCCGCAGGGCGGCGTCGTCCACCAGGAAGGGATGGGCGTTGTAGTAGGTGTGGAAGTCATTGGCCAGGTCCCGCAGGTAGTTGGCCACCTGGTGCGGTTCCTGGGTCAGGGCCGCGGCCTCCACCAGTTCCGGGTAGTGGGCGAGGCGGCCCAGCAGGGCGGTCTCGTGGTCCTCGGTGAGCCGGTCCAGGTGGGCTCGGCCGTGTTCCGGGTCGTGCACCAGGCCCTTGGCCTGCATCTGGCGCAGGACGCTGCACACCCGGGCGTGGGCGTACTGGATGTAATAGACCGGGTTGTCCGCCGACTGGGACTTGGCCAGGTCCAGGTCGAAATCCAGGTGCTGTTCGCAGCGGCGCATGACGTAGAAGAAACGGGCCGCGTCCCGGCCCACCTCGTCCCGCAGTTCCCGCAGGGTGACGAAGCTGCCGGAGCGGGTGGACATCTGCACCCGCTCGCCGCCGCGGTAGAGGATGGCGAACTGCACCAGCAGCACGTCCAGGCGGGTGTCGTCCTGCTCCATGGCCCGCAGGGCGGCCTTCACCCGGGGGACGTAGCCGTGGTGGTCGGCGCCCCAGACGTCGATCACCCGGTCGTAGCCGCGCTCGAACTTCTCCAGGTGGTAGGCGATGTCCGAGGCGAAGTAGGTGGTCTGGCCGTTGTCCCGCTGCACCACCCGGTCCTTCTCGTCGCCGTAGTCGCTGGAGCGGAACCACAGGGCCCCGTCGCGCTCGTACAGCTGGCCCTTCTCCCGCAGGATCTCCAGGGCCCGGTTGACGGCGCCCCGCTCCGTGAGGCCGCGTTCGGAGTACCAGTGGTCGTAGGTGACGCCAAACGCCTCCAGGTCCTGGCGGATGTCGTCCAGGATCTCGTTCAGGCCCAGTTCGAAGACGTAGCGGTAACGGTTCTCCCCCAGCTTTTCCCGGGCGCGGGCGATGACGGCGTCGATGTGGGCCTCCTTGTCGCCGCCGTCGGGCTCGTCCGGCGGCAGGCCCTCGGTCAGCTCCGCGGCGGGGACGGCGTAGGCGTCGCCGTGCTCCTGGTGCAGGGTCTCGGCGATGCGGCGCACGTAGTCGCCGCGGTAGCCGTTGGTGGGGAACGGCACCGCCACGCCGCAGCATTCCAGGTAGCGTAACCAGATGCTGGCGGCGAGGATGTCCATCTGCCGGCCGGCGTCGTTGACGTAGTATTCCCGGTGCACGTCAAAGCCCACCGCCTCCAGCAGATCCGCCACCGCCGCGCCGTAGGCGGCACCGCGGCCGTGGCCCACGTGCA
Organism: Ectothiorhodospira mobilis; assembly: GCF_900114895.1. Taxonomy (GTDB): domain Bacteria; phylum Pseudomonadota; class Gammaproteobacteria; order Ectothiorhodospirales; family Ectothiorhodospiraceae; genus Ectothiorhodospira; species Ectothiorhodospira mobilis_A. Next base: position 262,733 of record NZ_FOUO01000001.1, on the reverse strand, counting down.
GGGGGCCGGTGGGGTTGGCGGAGACGAACTCCACCTGCACGCGCCGGCCCGCGCCGACGCGGCTGCGGCCGTAGGCCTCTCCCGTCTCCAGGATCCGGGTGATCACCTGCAGGCGCGCGCTGCGGCTGATGAACAGATTGATGAAGCCGGGGCCGGCGATCTCCACCCGCTCCAGGATGTCGGAGGGGGGCAGGCGGTCCACGATGCGCTGCGCCACCTCCCGGGGTTTGGCCCCCATGGGTTTGGCCAGTTGCATGGCCAGGTTGCTGGCGAAATCCCCGTGGGTCTTGTCCCGGGTGCGGGTGAGCTGCACGTCCACGGGGTGATCGGGGGGCAGATCACCGCTGTCCTTGAGGCTCTGGAGGGCGGATTCGAGAAGGGACTGTAGTTGCGGTTTCAAGGTTGGGTATCCGGTGGAAGCGGGCGGCGAGAATGGATCTATGGGTTTGATTTTACCGGGAAGGAGGGAGCGGGTTAAGTGGCGGGTTCAGCCCAGGTCCACCGGATCCACGTCGATGGACCAGCGCACACGCCGTGCCTGGGGCAGGTGCGCCAGTCCCGGCAGGGCGGCCAGGGCGGCCTGCAGCGGCCGGCGCCCGGGGGCGTGGATCAGGAGCTGGGCGCGGTGGCGCCCGGCGCGGCGTTCCATGGGGGCCGGGGCCGGCCCCCACAGTTGCACGTCCCTGGGGGCATGGGCCTGCAGGTGCCCCTGGGCCGCCTCCAGGAAGGCCCCCGGGGCCTCGGGGTCGGTGGCCTCGGCCCGCAGCAGGGCCAGGGCGGCGTAGGGGGGCAGTCCGGCCTCGCGCCGCTCCGCCAGGGCGGCCCGGGCGAAGGCGGCATAGCCCGACTGCAGCAGCATGGTGAGCAGGGGGTGCTCCGGCTGGTGGGTCTGGATGAGCACCTCGCCGGGCCGGCTGGCGCGTCCGGCGCGTCCGGCCACCTGGATCACCGTCTGCGCCAGGCGCTCCACGGCGCGAAAGTCCGGGCTGAACAGGCCCTGGTCGGCGTCCAGGATGGCGGCCAGGGTCACATCGGGGAAGTCATGGCCCTTGGCCAGCATCTGGGTGCCCACCAGGATGCGGTGATGGCCGCTGCGCACCTGGGCGAAGGCCGCCTCCAGGGCCCCCTTGCGGCGCATGCTGTCTCGGTCGATACGCACCGCGGAATACTGCGGGAAGTGACGTGCCAGGGCCTGCTGGATGCGCTCCGTACCCTGGCCCCGGGGGCTCAGGGGGCCGCCGCACTGGGGGCAGCGGGCGGGCACGGGGGTCTCGTGGCCGCAGTGATGGCAGCGCAGGCGGCCGGGGCCGGCGTGCCAGGTGAGGCGGGCATCGCAGCGCGGGCACTCCGCCACCCAGCCGCAGGCGTGGCAGAGGACGGCGGGGGCGAAACCACGGCGGTTGAGGAACAGCAGCACCTGGCCGCCGGCCTCCAGGTGGTGTTCCATGCGCCCCAGCAGGCCCTCCGAGAGCCCCTCGTCCATGAACTGCCGGCGCACGTCCAGGAGCCGGAGGCGGGGCGCGCGGGCGCCGCCGGCCCGGTCCGGCAGGCGCAGGTGGGCGTACTGGCCGCGGTCCGCGTTGGCCAGGGTCTCCAGGGCCGGGGTGGCCGAACCCAGCAGCACCGGCACCCCTTCCCGGTGCCCCCGCAGCACCGCCAGGTCGCGGGCGTGGTAGCGAAAGCCCTCCTGCTGCTTGAGGGAAGGGTCGTGCTCCTCGTCCACGAGGATGATGCCGGGATGGCGCCAGGGGACGAAGACCGCCGAGCGGGTGCCGATGATCACCCCGGCGGTGCCGTCCCGGGCGCACAGCCAGGCGCAGTGGCGTTCGGCATCGGCAAGGCCGGAATGGAGCACGGCGATGCGCGTATCCAGGCGCCGGCGAAAGCGTTCCAGCAGTTGCGGTGTGAGGGCGATCTCCGGCACCAGCACCAGGGCCTGGCGGCCGGCGGCCAGGGTGGCGCGGATGATGCGCAGATAGACCTCGGTCTTGCCGCTGCCGGTGACCCCCTCCAGCAGGTGGCAGGAATACCCCCGCCCCAGGGCCTGCTCCAGGGCCTGCACCGCCGCCTCCTGGGCCGGATTCAGTTCCGGGGGCGTCTGCGGCGGTGCGCCGGGGGGCGGCAGGCAGGGGGGGTGTTCCGGGATCACCAGGCCCTTGTCCCGCAGGGCCGCCAGGGGATGGCGCAGGTCGCGCCCCTCCGGGCCCCGCAGGGCCTCGGCGGTGAGGCCCTGGGGCGACTGCAGCAGCCGCTGCAGCAGCCGGTGCTGGGCCGGGGCCCGGCCCAGGGTATCCAGGGCGGCGGCGGCCTCCGGGGCAGGCCGGTACAGGGTCGGCCCCCGGGCGACGGCGGGGCGCCCCTGGCGCAGCAGGGCGGGGAGGGCGGCGCAGACCGCCTCCCCCACCGGGTGCCGATAGTACTCCGCCGCCCAGGTGAGCAGCCCCAGCAGCGCCGGTGGCAGCAGGGGTTGTGTGTCCAGGACCTGGGTGACGGCCCGCAGCCGGTGCCCGGGCAGCGCCGAGCCGCGGGTGTGTTCCAGCACCACGCCCACCAGGCTGCGGCGGCCGAAGGGGACGCGCACCCGGGTCCCCGGGGGCGGCAGCGGGCCCTCCCGCGGGGGGAGGTAGTCGAAGGCGCCGTGCACCGGTGTGGGTACGGCCACCCGCAGCACCGGGGCCGCGGCGGTGTCCTCCCGCTGGGGGGTCACTCGTCGCGGCGCTCCCCGGGCCGCGGCTCGATGCCGTAGGGGGCCACCAGGCGCCAGACGTGATCGGGCACCATGTGGCGCAGGCGCCGGGGGCGGGTCTGGCGCAGGTGCAGGATGGTCTCCCCGGCCTTCATCTCGAGCCGGGCCCGGGCCAGTTCCAGGCCCCGGGGACCGATGCGGGGCATGAGGAAGGCGGCGATGGGCCGCGCCCAGTTGGGCATGCCCCGGGTGGGCAGGCCCCCGGCGGCCTTTTCCGTGTTGGCGAGAAAGCCCTTCACCGATCCCTGGCGCTTGCCGGCGCTGCCGGGTTCACGGGTGCGCAGTTCGTTGCCCAGCAAAGACAGCAGCCGCTCCCCGCGCTCGTTGCGCACGATGAGCCACTGCTCCCCCTGGCCGGCCATGTAGCCCACGGTCAGGTCCGCCAGGCTGTTGGTGTAGTCGACGCAGGTCTTGCAGGTGAGGGGGAAGAAGTCCCGGGGCAGTTGCGAGATGGGCAGTTGGAGGAAGGGGATGCGGCGCACGGCCCCGTCCCGGAAGCGCAGCTCCACGTGGTAGTCGGGCATGAATTCCAGATAGGTGACCTCTCCGGGGCGGTCCGTGAGCAGGCCCAGGAATGCGTGGAAGCGCTCGGTGGTGGTGTTGTCGGAGCAGGGGATGCCGATGACATGGAGCACATCCAGGTCCAGTTCCGGCTCCAGGGCCCGCAGGGGGTAGATCTGGCAGGGGATGCCGATCACCGCCAGGCGGCGCAGGCCCCGGGCGCGGGCGGTGTCCAGCAGCGTCAGAAGGGGGGCGAAGCCCATGCGCATGCCGCGGCAGCGGGCCATGTCCTCGGCCCGGGTCACCAGGGCGGGCCGCGGCCGCCAGGGATCCTCGGGGTCGCCGGTCATGGCCAGTACGGCGTCCACCTGTCCGGTCTCCAGCAGGCGCTGGCCGATGCGGGTGGTGATGCCGGTCCACTGGGCCCCTTCCCGCGGCGGTTCCAGGGCCGCCTGGAGCATGCGGCGGTAGACGCCGAAGAAGCCCTCGTCGCCGCGTTCCGGGTCCCGCGGGCGGCCGTGGATGCGGGTCTCCAGTTCGCGGTAGCGGGGCCGGATGAACTGGCAGGCCCGGCCGCAGCGGCGGGGGTCCTGGCTGCGGCTCAGGCCGCAGTCGGTGCACAGGTCCCGGTGGGGCGCGGGCCGCGCCTCGTAGCGGGGGTCGTCCGTTGGGGGCATGGAGTTCACGGGTTCGGGTCTCCTGGATGCGGGGAGGTTCCGGGAGGGGGATTTTCCCACACCCGGGCATCCGGGGGGAAAGGAACTCACCTGCCGCGGGCGGTGGCGCCGGAGGGAGGCGGCTGGGACGCCGCCCGGGATCAGGGCAGGACGCGGTCGATGACCACGCGGATCCCTTCGGCTTCGGGGGCCACGGTGGCGGTGCCCTGCAGATCGCCGCTGCGGGCAGTGGCGTCGCCGCTCTGGCTGACGCGGGCCACCACCTCCACCCGGTCCAGCTCCGCCAGGCGCTGGCGGTAGCCGGTCCATCGCGGGCCGATGGTCTTGCCCACCGTGGAGTGGGTAAGATGGTCGCCGAGTTTTGCAGAGCCGGAGTGGGGTCATGGCGGAACAGCGTTGGGGGTCTTCTCTGGAGTCCAATCAGGCGGCCGGAAGCCGGCTGGAACTGCTCCTCTTCCAGCTGGAGGGGCGGCAGCTCTATGGCATCAACATCTTCAAGGTCCAGGAGGTGATCCCCTATCAGCCCCTGACCCGCCTGGCCGGCGCCCATCCCCTGGTGAAGGGCATCGCCACCCTGCGCGGCATCACCATGCCCATCATGGATCTCTCCCTGGCCGTAGGCGGGCCGCCCCTCAGCCAACCGGAGCAGGGCTACATCATCATCACCGAGTACAACCGCTCCGTCCACGGCTTCCTCATCCGCCGGGTGGACCGCATCATGAACACCCAGTGGGACCGGGTCCAGCCGCCGCCTCGGGCCACCGGACGCCACGCCTTCGTCACCGCGGTTACCTTGCTGGAGAACCGGGAGATCGTGGAGATCCTGGACGTGGAGAAGGTGCTGGATCAGGTGGTGCATGCCAGCACGGTGGTCTCGGAGGCCTATAGCGAGGGGGTGCAGCCCGGGGCGTACAAGGTGCTGGTGGTGGACGATTCCAGCGTGGCGCGCAACCAGATCCGGGCCTCCCTGGCGCAACTGGGGGTGGACTGCACCACCGTCACCGACGGCAGGAACGCCCTGGAACTCATTGAGCGCCTGCAGTCCGAGGGGGTGGACGTGGCCCGGGAGTACCTGATGATTATCTCCGATATCGAGATGCCGGAGATGGACGGCTATCAGCTTACCACCCACGTCCGCGAGGATCCGCGCCTGAAGGACCTGTATATCCTGCTGCATTCCTCCATCAGCGGGGTGTTCAACATGGACATGGTCCAGCGTACCGGGGCCGACAAGTTCATCCAGAAATACCATCCGGATGACCTGGCGCAGGCCGTACATGACCGCATCCGGCATGTGGAGGGCAATGATTGATCATTCGCGATATCAGGGTCCCGCGGTAGGATCGGGATCCATGCTGTAGAAGATCGCGTTCCCCCATGTCCGCCGTTGAGAGGGCAGCCGGAGACCGTTTCCCCGGACACCGCCTGGAGGCCCGGGGCGTGGTGGTGGAGCGCGGCGAGCGCCCGGCGCTGGACGGGGTCCGCCTGGAGGTGGCAGCGGCCAGCTGCTGCAGGTGGCGGGTCCCAACGGGGCCGGCAAGACCACCCTGCTGAGGGTCCTGTGCGGCCTGACCCGCCCCCGGTCCGGCCGATGGTCCCCGGCGTGCTCTGGGTCTCGGCCCTGCTGGCGACCCTGCTCTCCCTGGAACGGCTGTTCTCCGAGGACGGCCGTGACGGCACCCTGGAGCAGCTGCTGCTCAGCACCCGGCCGCTGGCGCTGCTGTTCATCGCCGGACTATACACCGGCCTGATCCATGCCCCGCCGGACTACCGTCAGGGGGAGAGCCACCGCATCCTGTTTATCCATGTGCCGGCGGCCTGGATGTCCATGTTCCTCTATGTCCTCATGGCCGGCTACTTGGTATGGCAGTCGATACAGTCGGTGTGATAATGCTCCCCGTGGTCCCAGGCCACCTTCTCGTAGGCATGGCAGGCGATGCAGAAGGTGTTGCTCTTGGAGACCTGGTGCCCGCCGACGCCGGCACCCGCCAGCACGGCCACCACCAGGAGCAGCAACAGGACGATCCAGAACTTGCTCATGCCGACCCCCTCCGTGGGTGATGGAGGGCGGCGCCCCACGGGTGCATGCGGCGCTGCCATCATGTCCCTTTCGGAAGTAGCAGAATGGGCGGTACATTGAAAAAAGCCCCGCCCGGGGCCACCCTTGGGCGGTGGCGTTCCCACTTTGGGAGGTGGAATTCGGGCATGGGTGAGACACGCGATGGATAGATCCCTCGGCCGGCGCCGGGTTCTGGTGGTGGACGATTTTCCAGCCATGCGCACCACGCTGGCGCAGATGCTCCTGTCCATGGGGCTGCAGGAGGAACCCGACATGGCCCAGGATGCGGCCCAGGCCCTGGCCCGGCTGCGCGCCCGCCGCTACGACATCGTCCTGTGCGACTACAACCTGGGGGGTGGCATGGACGGCCAGCAGCTGCTGGAGATCGCCCGCCGGGAGGGCCGCGTGGACGTGGCCTGCGTCTTCATCCTGATCACCGCCGAGAACTCCAGCGAGATGGTCATGGCCGCCCTGGAGAGCGGTCCGGACGCCTATCTTTCCAAGCCCATCACCAAGGTGCTGCTGAAGACCCGTCTGGAACGGGCCCTACAGCGCCGTGATCCCATGCGGCCGGTGGCGGACGCCCTGGCGCGGGGGGACACGGCCGCTGCCCTGCAGGTGCTGGCCGTCATGCGTGCGGCGGGTCGCGGCGAGGCGGCGGATGTCCTGCGCCTGCAGGCGGAACTGGGCATCGAGGCCGGTGACCTGGATACCGCCGAAGCAGCCGCCCGCGAGGCCCAGAGGGAGCGCCCCCTGGCCTGGGCCTGCAACGCCCTGGGACGGGTGGCGCAGCGGCGCGGTGACCTGGCGGCGGCCGAGAACCATTTCCGCGAGGCCATGGCCGTGACCCCTTATTTCATGTCCGCCCACGACCACCTGGCGGAGGTGCTGGAGTTGCAGGACCGGCGCAGCGAGGCCCTGGATGTCCTGGACCGGGCGGTGCAGCGCTCTTCCCGCTCCCTGCCGCGGCAGCGCCGCCTGGGGCGCCTGGCCCTGGAACAGGGCCATTGGGACCTGGCGGCGCAGGCCTGGGCACGGGCCGCGGAACTGGCGGCGCCCCAGGGGGAGGCCCATCCCTCGGACCATGTCTGGACCGCCTTCGCCCTGGCCCGGGTGGGGGACACCCGCGGCGCCGCCCGCTGCCTGCGGCATATGGAGCAGGCCCTGGAGGGGGATCCGGAACTGCCCTGGTGGTCCCTGGTGGGCCGTCTGGACCTGTGCGGGGTCACCGCTGCGGATCCGACGGAACTGCTGGATACCCTGGATACCCGCCTGCTCTGGACTCCGCCCCCGGAGGCGGTGCGCGCCGCCCTGGTGCAGGTGCTGCAGCACCTGGGGGAGGTGGAGCGGGCGGAACTCCTACGCCAGGAGGCGGGCTGATCCCGTCCATGGCCGTTCCATAGTAGGATGGGATTGCGGGCATGTGCCCGCACCACCCAGGGGGTTGGCTTGTCGAAGCTCGACTTCAACACGGTGCTGGCCATCAGCATCCACGACATGAAGAATTCCCTCAACACCGTCCTCACCGCCCTGGACGACCTGCTGGAGGATGCGGACTCCAGCCCGGTGGATGCCCCGGAGCGCCTGGCCCACCTGCGCTATGAGGCCAGGCGGGTGAACGACAACCTCATGCAGTTGCTCACCCTGTACCGCAACGCCCATGGGCTCTACACCCCCCGTTTCTCGCCGGTGGTGATCAGTGAACTCCTGGAGGAACACTGGCTGGGCTACCGGCCCATGCTGGAGCAGAAGGGGATCTCATGCCACGTGGACTGCGATCCGGAACTGCTGTGGACCCTGGAACGGGGTCTGATCGACACCCTGCTGGACAATGTGATCAACAACACGGTGCGTTATACTCAAAGCCGGATCGCCATCACCGCCCGGGAGGAACGGGGCTGGCTGGTGATCCAGGTGGATGACGACGGCCCGGGGTTTCCGCATCACATGCTCGGCCGCCGCGCCCTGGAGGAGAGCGAGCCCCCGGATGTCTCCCAGGGGCGCACGGGGCTCGGTCTCTACTTCTGCGCCCTGGTGGCGGACCTGCATGCCGACGAGCACCATCGCGGTTACGTGGAACTGACCAATCAAGGCGATTTGGGGGGCGGCTGCTTCACCCTGCGCCTCCCGCCGGTCCCCCTCTGAGGCCTCCCCATGTCGGATCCCTCCTTCATCCACAAGCTCTCCGAACTGGCCCGCTTCGTCGAGACCACCACCTCCCTGGAGGAGGGGCTGGATACCCTGAGCCGGCTGGTGGCCCACGCCATGGACTGCCGCCACTGCTCCATCATGCTGGTCTCCACTGCGCCCCAGGAGGAGACGCCCCGGCTGCGGGTGGAGGCCCATTGTGGCGGCCTGCCGCCGGAGGCCCGGGCACAGAGCCTGCCCCTGGGGGACGGCATCGCCGGGCGGGTGGCCGGTTCCGGTGAGCCGTTGCTGATCCGGGATCTGCACCGCTCCCCCTATGCCCCCCTGGCCCGGCGCGGCGAGTCCGGTACCGTGGACGTGATCTCCGTGCCCATCCTCCTGGAGGATCAGGTGGTGGGGGTCATCAACGTGGACGGGCCCGAGGGTCGGCAGCGCCTGGATGCCTCGGACCTGCGCATGGCCATGATCCTGGCCCTGGTGGTGTCCAAGTCCATCCATATCCACCGCCTGCAGGGACTCTTGAAGACCCATTTTATCCAGTTGACCCTGGCCCGGGAGGCGCAGCGCACCGGCCAGCTCACCCAGGACCCGGAGCGGGTGGCCCGGCTCATGGCCCACACCCTCTACGACGAGATGCTGCGGGCCGGCTTCGCCCGGGACCATGTCCTGCAGGTGGCCACGGAACTCCTGGGGCAGGTGCACGACGGGCTCTCCGGTTCCTCCTGAGAGGGCCCACAGGGCGGGGTGCGGGCGCTATAATCCACCCCTTTTCCGTCCCCAAGGTGGCCCATGCTTCGCAACGCACGCCTCTTTCGCCTGCAGGAATCCCTCGCCCTCTCCCCCCAGGAACTGGAGGAGCGGCTCGCGGCCCGCCGCTTCCGGCCCTGCGGTCCCCTGGAGACCGCCACCCTGGGCTGGAGCGAACCCATGGGCGAGGACAGCCGGGCCCTGGTGCACGCCTCCGGCGGCTGCCTGCTGCTCTGCGCCCGTCGCCAGGAGCGCCTGCTGCCCGCCGCGGTGGTGAACGAGCTGCTGCAGGAGCGGGTGGCGGAGATCGAGGCCGCCGAGGGGCGCAGCGTGGGACGTTCGGAGCGCCGCCGCCTCAAGGAGACGCTCACCGCCGAACTCCTGCCCCAGGCCTTCACCCGCTCCCGCCGCATCCTGGCCTATGTGGACACCGTGGCCGGCTGGCTGGTGGTGGATGCCGCCAGCGAGCGCCTGGCGGATGACGTGGTGACGCTGCTGCGGGAGACCCTGGGCAGCCTCCCCGTGGCCCTGCCCAACCCCGATAATCCGACCGTCTCCCTCCTCACCCGCTGGGTGTCCCGGGGGCACGGGGAGGCGGGCTTTGCCCTCGGGGATGCCTGCGAGTTGCGGGATCCCAAGGACCGGCAGTCCGTGGTGCGCTGCCGCGGCCAGGACCTGGCCGGGGAGGAGATCGCCAAGCACCTGGAGATGGGCAAGCAGGTGGTGCAGTTGGCCCTGGACTGGAGCGAACGCCTGACCTTCACCCTCGGCGAGGACCTCTCCCTGCGGCGCCTGCGCCTGGCCGACGAACTCATCGAGGAGGGGGGCGTGGCCGAGGCGGAGGATGCCCGGGCGCGCATGGATGCGGAATTCACCCTCATGAGCGGGGAACTGCGGGAGGTGATCCAGGCCCTGGACGGGGTCTTCGGCCTCTCCGGGGGCGGCGCGGACGCGCGGCCGGAGGTTGTGGAATCCGCCGCCGCGGACGTGCCCTGGTAGCGGCCGTCCCGCCGCCTCAGGCGCCGCCGCTGCGGGCCGGGGGCAGGGGGATCTTCTGGCCCGCGTCGTCCAGGCGCACGAAGGTGACGCAGGTGGAGAAGATGGCCTCCTCGCCCCCGCTATCCAGGTCGTCGCAGAAGGCGCTGACGGCGTATTGCACCGAGGTGCGGCCGCGTTCGTGCTCACGGGCGTTGAAGCGCAGCACATCCCCCTGGTGCACGCCGCGATGGAATTCCACGGAATTCATGGCCACGGTGACGAAGCGGCAGCCAGGGTAGTCGCGGCTGGCGGCGATCCAGGCGATCTCGTCCACCCATTTGAGCAGAAAGCCGCCGAACAGATAACCGTAGTGGTTCAGGTGTTCGGGGCGCACCAGCTTGAAGGTGTCCATGCAACGCTCCTTGATTCGGGTTCCGTCATTGTACCGCGGCCTCAGCCCAGGAGCCGCCAGGCCAGCCAGATCAGGGAGAAGACGGTGAGGAAGGCCAGCCCCGCCCAGGCCAGGGCCAGGGTGAGGCCCCCGGGGCGGTCCGCCGGGGACATGTGCGCGTGGGTGACCACCCGCAGGGTGAGCCAGGCCAGGACGGGGGCCGAAAGGAAGGAGAGCGTGGTGGCCAGGTCGATGAAGGCGGTGAAGCGTTCGCCGGCGAAGCGGATCAGGGCCAGGGCCCCGGCGAGGATCCCCGCTAGCACCAGGGCGTAGGCCAGGCGCCCGTGGCGGTGGTTGACGTTGCCCGTCTCCCCGCCGCGGGCGGTGCGCCACAGGGCCAGCACCACCCGGGGATAGGCATCGGTCACCGCCAGGGTGGTGCTGAACATGGTGGTGAGGGCCGCCACGGCGATGATGGGCCGGCTCCATTCCCCCAGGGTACCGGCGTAGAGATCCACCAGCTGCCCGGCAAAGCCCACCGCCGAGTCGGCGAAGACGCGGCCGTCGGCGTAGAGGGTCAGGGCCCCCAGGAGCAGGAAGGCCGCCGCCATCAGCGTGGCGGCCCAGAAACCGATGCGAAAGTCCGTCAGGGCCTGACCCAGGCTGGGCCGGGTGCCGGTCTCCCGGGCCCGCTCCAGGGTCCACAGGGAGTGCCACACGGCCACATCCAGCGGAATGGGCATCCACCCCAGCAGGGCCAGGAGGAAGGCGAAGCCGGCCCCTGTCCACAGCCGCGGTGCCTCCTCCACGCCGGTGATGCCCTGCCATTGGGGCATCCCCCAGACCGCCACGGCCACGGCGGCGACGGTGCAGGCGGTGAGGACGGCCATGATCAGCTTCATGCCCAGGTCCACGCCGCGGTAATCCCCCATCGCCAGCAGCACGAGGCAGGCCGCCAGGATCCAGACGGAGAGGGTGAAGGTGGAGACCTCCAGACCCACCAGGGTGCCCAAGAGGCCCGCGGTGACCACCGTCACCACCGCCTGGATGATGAACATGGTACCCAGGGTCACCAGGGCGAACAGGCCCAGGGCCCAGCGCCCCAGGCGGCGGTAGCCGCTGAGCAGGTGCTCCCCGGTGGCGGCGGCATAGCGCGGACCGAACTCCAGGAAGGGATACTTGAGGATGCAGGCCAGCAGGATCGCGGGCAGCAGCAGCAGGCCGTACTCCGCGCCGGCGCGGGTGGATTGCACCAGGTGGGAGACACCGATGGCGGCCCCGGCCATGAGCAGGCCGGGGCCGATGGCATGACGCAGGCTGCCGCTACGCAGGTCCTTCATGGGTTCTCCGGGGGATGGGGATGGAACATCGCGCCGCAAACTTACCTCAGGGCGCCTCCTGCATGCACCCCCCAGGGGCATCGCCCCGCTCCAGCAGCAGGAGCACCGGGGCGTTGGCGGACGGGCTCTCCCGGTGCAGGCAGCGCACCGCCGGTCCCCGCCGGCTGAGCCATGCCTGTAGCGCCTCGTATTCCGCTTCGCCCCCGCCATGGCCGCGGTAGGCCAGGACACTCACCAGCCCCCGGGGATGGAGCCATGCCAGGGCCATCTCCAGGGCGGCGAGGGTGGTTTCGGGTTGGGTGATGCGGCCGTGATCGCCGCCGGGCAGATAGCCCAGGTTGAACAGGACCGCCGCCAGTCGCCCGTGGGCGGCGGGGGGCAGGTGGGCCGCCAGGTGCTCGTGGCCTGCGTGGATGAGCTGTACCCGCTGCGTCAGCCCCGCCGCCTGCAGGCGGCGGGCGGTGGCCTCCAGGGCCGGGGTCTGCACATCGAAGGCCCAGACCTGTCCCGTCGCCCCCACCGCTTCGGCCAGGAAGCGGGTGTCGTGACCGTTGCCGGCGGTGGCGTCCACCGCCAGGGCCCCGGGGGAGATCCGCGCCGCCACCGCCGCGTGGGCCCGGGCGGTGAGGGGCCTGCGGCTTCCCCGGGGGTTCATGGCCGCATCCCCGGGGATGGGCGCACCGGTTCCCCGGGGCCGAAAGGGCCGCCGGCGGCGATGGATCGGGACAGCGGGCGTGGCAGATCCGGCATCGGCAGGGGGCTGGGTCGAGGGGCGTGTGCGCCCGGATCTTACCCAATGGCCCCAGGGCCGGCCACCGCAGATTTCACCATGTACCGCGACCGGTGGTGTCTTGGGTCCGGATCGCAGCGGGGTTTTTCCTGTTGGGTTTTATCATTTCGAGAATTAAAGAAACCAAGGCATTTAACTTTTAGTATCGGGTGTTTTTATATCGCGGCGCAGCAAAAGGCCGTGTACTTCCCCCGGACTTGCCCCGAGCCATCCTCTCAGCCAAAATGCAGCGCTCCAACGCTGTGATTGTCTGCCCGTACCATCGCGTTGTAGCGCCCTTCGGGCCCGGTTTTCAGGGCGCTCCGCGGATCCCGCAAGGCATGTTCACGGCCCGAATCCCGGGCGGTCGCGCAGGAAATGAAAAGGCCGGTTCTGATATCAGGCAGCCCTTTTCGGAGTGTTCCCGCGTCCGCCCTTCCGGTTTCCATCCATATCGACCCTTATCAGGAGATCTCTCATGCCGTCTCGTAAAGAGCTTGCCAACGCGGTACGCGTACTCTCTATGGACGCAGTGCAGAAGGCCAACTCCGGTCACCCCGGGGCGCCCATGGGCATGGCCGACATCGCCGAGGTGCTGTGGAACGACTATCTCAAGCACAACCCGGCCAATCCCCACTGGCCCGATCGCGACCGCTTCGTCCTGTCCAATGGTCACGGCTCCATGCTGGTGTATTCCCTGTTGCACCTGACCGGCTATGAGCTGCCCATGGAGGAGCTCAAGCAGTTCCGCCAGCTCCACTCCAAGACCCCCGGCCATCCGGAATACGGCTACACCCCCGGGGTGGAGACCACCACCGGCCCCTTGGGCCAGGGCCTCGCCAACGCCGTGGGCATGGCCATCGCCGAGAAGGCCCTGGCGGGCCAGTTCAATCGTCCCGGGCATGACATCGTGGACCACCACACCTACGTCTTCCTGGGGGACGGCTGCCTCATGGAAGGCATCTCCCACGAGGCCTGCTCCCTGGCGGGCACCCTGGGGCTGGGCAAGCTCATCGGCTTTTATGACGACAACGGCATCTCCATCGACGGCGAGGTGGAGGGCTGGTTCACCGACGACACCCCCGCCCGTTTCGAGGCCTACGGCTGGCACGTGGTGCGGGACGTGGACGGCCACGACGCCGAGGCGGTGAAGCAGGCGGTGGAGGCGGCCCGGGCCGTCACGGACCGGCCCAGCCTCATCTGCTGCCGCACCATCATCGGCTGCGGCGCCCCCAACAAGCAGGGCAAGGAAGAATGCCACGGCGCGCCCCTGGGGGAGGATGAGATCCGGCTGGTGCGGGAGAAGCTGGGCTGGAGCCACGAGCCCTTCGTCATCCCCGACGAGATCTATGCCGGCTGGGACGCGCGGGACAAGGGGCGGCAGGCGGAGGCCGACTGGCAGGCCCGCTTCGAGGCCTACCGCGCCGCGCATCCGGAGCTGGCTGCCGAGTTCACCCGCCGCATGGCCGGCGACCTGCCCGCCGACTGGGAGGAGAAGGCCGGCGCCTTCATCCGCCAGGTGGCGGAGAAGGCCGAGAAGGTGGCCAGCCGCAAGGCCTCGCAGCAGGCCATCGGCGCCTATGCCCCCGCGCTGCCGGAGATCCTGGGGGGCTCCGCCGACCTGGCCGGCTCCAACCTCACCCTCTGGCCCGGGGCCAAGGGCCTGAGCCGGGAGGTCTCCGACGGCAACTACATCTACTACGGCGTGCGCGAGTTCGCCATGGCGGCCCTGATGAACGGCATCGCCCTGCACGGCGGCTTCATCCCCTACGGCGGCACCTTCCTCATCTTCAGCGACTACGCCCGCAACGGCCTGCGCATGTCGGCCCTGATGAAGCAGCGTGTGGTCTATGTGCTCACCCACGACTCCATCGGTCTGGGCGAGGACGGCCCCACCCACCAGCCGGTGGAGCAGGTGCCCAGCCTGCGCCTCATCCCCAACATGTCCCTGTGGCGCCCCTGCGACGCCGCCGAGACGGCGGTGGCCTGGAAGCAGGCCATCGAGCGCCGCGACGGCCCCACCGCCCTGATCCTCTCCCGCCAGGGGCTGCCCCACCAGCAGCGGGATGAGGTGCAGATGGCCAACGTGGCCCGGGGCGGGTACATCCTGCGGGATTGCGACGGCACGCCGGAGGCCATCCTCATCGCCACCGGTTCCGAGGTGGCCCTGGCCATGGAGGCCGCCGAGGCCCTGGCGGGCAAGGGCCGCCGGGTGCGCGTGGTGTCCATGCCCAGCGTGGACGTCTTCGAGGCCCAGGACGCCGACTACCGCGACGCCGTGCTGCCGCCTTCGGTGCGTGCCCGGGTGGCGGTGGAGACCGGCGCCACCGCCGGCTGGTACAAGTACGTGGGGCTGGAGGGCCGTGTCGTGGGCATGGACCGCTTCGGCGAGTCCGCCCCTGGCGGCGCCCTCATGGAGTACTTCGGGTTCACCGTGGACCACGTGACCCGGGCCGTGGAAGAGGTGCTGGGCTGATCCCCGGGCGGGTTCCGCGCAAGGTTTTCAAGATCTGTTTTTCAGGCAAACGATGAAGTTGGAGATACAAGCGTCATGACGATCAAAGTCGGTATCAACGGTTTCGGGCGCATCGGCCGCATGGCCTTCCGCGCCATCGCCCGCGAGTTCCCGGAACTGGAAGTGGTGGCCATCAACGACCTGCTGGAGCCGGAGTATCTGGCCTACATGCTGCGCCACGACTCGGTGCACGGCCGTTTCGACGGCGAGGTCGCCGTGGAAGGCCAGTACATGGTGGTCAACGGCAAGCGCATCCGCCTCACCGCCGAGCGGGACCCCGCCGACCTGAAGTGGGGCGACGTGGGCGTGGACGTGGTCATCGAGTCCACCGGCTTCTTCCTCACCACCGAGACCTGCCAGAAGCACATCGACGCCGGGGCCCGCAAGGTGGTGCAGAGCGCCCCCTCCAAGGACGCCACCCCCATGTTCGTCTACGGCGTGAACCACGCGGAGTACGCCGGCCAGGCCATCCTCTCCGGGGCCTCCTGCACCACCAACGCCCTGGCCCCGGTGGCCAAGGTGCTCAACGATCAGTTCGGCATCAAGCGCGGCCTGATGAGCACGGTGCACGCCGCCACCGCCACCCAGAAGACGGTGGACGGTCCCTCGCAGAAGGACTGGCGCGGCGGCCGCGGCATCCTGGAGAACATCATCCCGTCCTCCACCGGCGCCGCCAAGGCCGTGGGCAAGGTGCTGCCCGCCCTCAACGGCAAGCTCACCGGCATGGCCTTCCGCGTGCCCACCTCCGATGTCTCCGTGGTGGACCTGACGGCCGAACTGGAGAAGGAGGCGGACTACGAGACCATCTGCCAGGCCATGAAGGCCGCCGCCGAGGGCGAGCTCACCGACGTACTGGCCTACACCGAGGACAAGGTGGTCTCCACCGACTTCCGGGGCTTCTCCGCCCCCTCCATCTTCGATGCCGGTGCCGGCATCCAGCTGGATCCCACCTTCGTCAAGGTGGTGGCCTGGTACGACAACGAGTACGGCTACACCTGCAACCTGCTGCGCCTGGTGCGCCACGTGGGGCAGTAAGCCGGGTCCCGCCCCCCTCCCGCCCGCGGGAGGGGGACGTCCCTTTCCCGCGCGCAAAGGGCAGTGGGAGAGAGTCCTTCGCCGGGCCCCGGGGTCCGGCCAAGGGTTTTCCTAAAAAAGCATCGCCAAAACCATCAGAGGAGTCGTATCCATGTCCGTCATCAAGATGACCGACCTGAATCTCCGGGGGCAGCGCGTCCTCATCCGCGAGGACCTGAACGTCCCCGTCAAGGACGGCCGGGTCACTTCGGACGCCCGCATCCGCGCCAGCCTGCCCACCATCGAGCACGCCGTGAAGGCGGGGGCCCGGGTGATGCTCATGTCCCACCTGGGCCGTCCGCAGGAGGGGGTCTTCTCCGAGGCCGATTCCCTGGCGCCGGTGGCCGAGCACCTCTCCGGTCTGCTGGGACAGGAGGTGCGCCTGGTGCGGGACTACCTGGACGGCGTGGACGTGGCCGAGGGCGAGGTGGTGCTGCTGGAGAACGTGCGCTTCAACCAGGGCGAGAAGAAGGACGACGAGGCCCTGGCCCGCCGTTACGCCGCCCTGTGCGATGTCTATGTCATGGATGCCTTCGGTACCGCCCACCGGGCCCAGGCCTCCACCCACGGGGTCGGCCGATTCGCCCCCACCGCCTGCGCCGGTCCGTTGCTGGCCGCCGAGCTGGAGGCCCTGGGCAAGGCCCTGCACAACCCCCGCCGCCCGCTGGTGGCCATCGTCGGCGGTTCCAAGGTCTCCACCAAGCTCACCGTGCTGGAGTCCCTGTCCAGCAAGGTGGACCAGCTCATCGTCGGCGGCGGCATCGCCAACACCTTCATCGCCGCCCAGGGGCTCGACGTGGGCAAGTCCCTCTACGAGGCGGACCTGGTACCGGAGGCGAAGCGCCTGATGGAGGCCGCCCGGGCCAAGGGGGGCGAGATCCCGGTGCCCACCGACGTCACCGTGGGCAAGGAATTCTCCGAGTCCACCCCGGCCGCCACCCGCGGCGTGGACCAGGTGGCCGCGGACGACATGATCTTCGACGTGGGCCCCGAGACCGCCGCCACCTACGCGGACCTGATGAAGAAGGCCGGCACCATCGTCTGGAACGGCCCTGTGGGCGTGTTCGAGTTCGACCCGTTCTCCGCCGGCACCCGCGCCCTGGGGGAGGCCATCGCCGAGAGCGACGCCTTCTCCATCGCCGGCGGCGGGGACACCCTGGCGGCCATCGACAAGTACGGCCTGTCGGAGCGCATCTCCTACATCTCCACCGGCGGCGGTGCCTTCCTGGAATTCCTGGAGGGCAAGACCCTGCCGGCCGTGGCCATGCTGGAGGAACGGGCCCGGGGCTGAGGCGCGCGGCCGTATCGGGGCGCCCTGCGTACCCGGTACGGCCTTCGCTGTCATGCACGCGTCTTTTGCGGCGGGCATGCTGCGTCCACCGGGCGGGCAATGCCCGCTCCCCCGTGACCCCATGAAAGGACAAGGTCCGAGATGCGAAGAACCAAGATCGTAGCCACACTGGGACCCGCCACCGATGACCCGAAGACCATGCAGCGCATGGTGCAGGCCGGGGTGGACGTGGTGCGGATCAACTTCTCCCACGGCGAGGTGGACGCCCATCGCCGGCGCGTGGCCCTGCTGCGGGAGATCGCCCGCGAGACGGGCCGCCTGGTGGCGGTGCTGGGGGACCTGCAGGGCCCCAAGATCCGCATCGCCCGTTTCGCCGAGGGCGCCGTGGAACTGGAGGAAGGGGACGCCTTCACCCTGGATGCCGAACTGGGGACCCATGAGGGTGACCGGACCCGGGTGGGGCTGACCTACAAGGACCTGCCCGGGGACCTGCACCCCGGCGACACCCTGCTCCTGGACGACGGCCGCCTGGTGCTGGAGGTGGAACGGGTGGATGGCCCCCGGGTGCACACCCGGGTGGTGGTGGGCGGCACCCTCTCCGACAGCAAGGGCATCAACCGCCAGGGGGGCGGCCTGTCGGCCCCGGCCCTGACGGACAAGGACCTGCAGGATATCCGCCTGGCGGCGGAGCTGGAGGTGGACTATCTGGCCGTGTCCTTCCCCCGCTGCGCCGAGGACATCCACACGGCGCGCCGGCACCTGCGGGACGCCGGCGGCCACGGGGCCATCTGTGCCAAGATCGAGCGGGCCGAGGCGGTGGAGGCCAGCGACGCCATCCTGGAGGCCACGGACGCCATCATGATCGCCCGCGGGGACCTGGGGGTGGAGATCGGCGATGCCGAGCTCCCCGGGGTGCAGAAGCGCCTCATCCAGGAGGCCCGCAGCCGCAACCGGGTGGTGATCACCGCCACCCAGATGATGGAGTCCATGATCACCAGCCCCATCCCCACCCGGGCCGAGGTCTTCGACGTGGCCAACGCCGTGCTGGACGGCACCGATGCCGTCATGCTCTCCGGCGAGACCGCCACCGGCCGCTACCCGCACAAGGCGGTGGCGGCCATGGGGCGCATCTGCGAGGCCGCCGAACGCCAGCGCAGCGCCCGCGTCTCCACCCACCGCATGGACAGCTACTTCCAGCGGGTGGACGAGGCCATCGCCATGGCCACCATGTACACCGCCAACCACCTGGACGTGCGCGCCATCGCCGCCATGACCGAGTCCGGGTCCACGGTGCAGTGGATGTCCCGCATCAGCTCGGGCATCCCCATCTTCGGCATGACGCGCCACGAGCGCACCTGCCGCAAGATGGCCCTGTACCGCGGCGTCTACCCCATCCTGTTCGAGCCGGAGAACACCAGCCACGCCGCCAACAACCGCCAGGCGGTGGCCGTGCTGGAGCGGGCCGGCATCGTCACCGAGGGGGACCTGGTGATCATCACCAAGGGGGACCTCACCGGGGTGATGGGGGGCACCAACGCCATGAAGATCGTGCAGGTGGGGGCCCTGCACGACTGCCCCGGATGATGTGCAGGGTGTTCCCGGACCCCGCCGGGGGGTTGTGACCCAGGGATACACCATGGACGATAGTCGGGTGATCCAGGGATCGCCCGGACAACAACAGCGGATTTTTCGGATTCGTCTTCAAACGACCAAGAGGAGGACCTTTACATGGCCCTGATTTCCCTTCGACAACTGCTGGATCACGCGGCCGAGCACGGCTACGGGATGCCGGCCTTCAACGCCAACAACCTGGAACAGGTGCAGGCCATCATGCAGGCGGCGGACGAGGTGGACGCCCCGGTGATCATCCAGGCCTCCGCCGGTGCCCGCAAGTACGCCGGCGAGCCCTTCCTGCGCCACCTGATCATCGCCGCCGTGGAGCAGTATCCCCACATCCCCGTGGTGCTGCACCAGGACCACGGCTCCGAGCCGGCGGTGTGCCAGGCCTCCATCCAGTCTGGTTTCACCTCGGTGATGATGGACGGCTCCCTCATGGCCGACATGAAGACCCCGGCCACCTATGAGTACAACGTGGACGTGACCCGCCGCGTGGCCGAGATGGCCCACTGGGTGGGGGTCTCCGTGGAGGGCGAACTGGGCTGCCTGGGCTCCCTGGAATCCGGCATGGCCGGCGAGGAGGACGGCTCCGGGGCCGAGGGCAAGCTCTCCCATGAACAACTGCTCACCGACCCGGACGAGGCCGCGCAGTTCGTCAAGGAGACCGGGGTGGACGCCCTGGCCATCGCCATCGGTACCAGCCACGGGGCCTACAAGTTCACCCGTCCGCCGACGGGGGACATCCTGGCCATCGAGCGCATCAAGGAGATCCACGCCCGCATCCCCGACACCCACCTGGTGATGCACGGCTCCTCCTCGGTGCCCCAGGAATGGCTCAAGATCATCAACGAGTACGGCGGCGACATGGGCGAGACCTACGGTGTGCCGGTGGAAGAGATCCAGGAGGGCATCAAGCACGGCGTGCGCAAGGTGAACATCGACACCGACCTGCGCATGGCCTCCACGGGCGCGGTGCGCAAGTTCCTGGCGGAAAACAAGAAGGAATTCGACCCGCGCAAGTTCCTCAAGGCATCCACCGCCGCCATGAAGGACCTCTGCAAGGCCCGCTACGAGGCCTTCGGCTGCGCCGGCATGGCCTCCAAGATCCGTCCCGTGAACCTGGATACCATGGTGCAGCGCTACAAGTCCGGCGAACTGGATCCCAAGGTCAAGTGAGCCCCTGCCGGGGCGAGATGTCCCATCCCCCTGGGCCGGCACCCCGTGCCCGCCCAGGGTCCCTTTCAGACCCCGCCGTGTGCGGGGTCTTTTTTTGGGTTCATCCCATCGTTACGGAAAAGGCGGGGCTCATCAGCGGGATGGGGGCAATGGCCCCGGGGGCGTGGAAACGGGCAGGGGTTCCGGGGTCGCCGCCGGGGCCTGCTGCGGCGGGCCGATGCCTTCGAGATAGCCGGCCTTGTGCAGCTGGCGCACCTGATCCCGGATCCAGTCCACTCGCTGCATCACCCGGGGCGAGGGGGCGGCGGCCCTCATGTGCCCCGGACCGGGTAGTACCGCCGCCAGCCGCGCCGCCTCCTCCAGGGTGAGCGCCGCCGCCGGCTTATGGAAATAGGCTTGGCTGGCGGCCTCGATGCCGTAGATGTTGGGGCCGAACTGGGCGATATTGAGATAGATCTCCAGGATGCGCTGCTTGGGCCAGAGCAGTTCCATAAAGACCGTGAGATAGGCCTCCAGGGCCTTGCGCCCCAGGGTGCTCTCGGGCCAGAGGAAGAGGTTCTTGGCCGTCTGCTGGCTCAGGGTGCTGGCCCCCCGCAGGGGGGCCCCGCGAAACCAGTCCGTCAGGGCGGCGGTGATGGCCCCGAAGTCGAAGCCGTGATGGCGCAGGAAGCGCTGGTCCTCGGCCGCGATGACGGCGAAGGCCGCCTGGGGGGACATGGCCTCCCAGGGGACCCAGCGGTGTTGCACCGGGACCTTGTAGGTCGAGCCGGGGATGGATTGTTCGTGGCGCAGGATGAAGGCGGAGGTGGGTGGATCGACCCAGCGCAGGCTGCCGATCCCCAGGGCGGTGAGCAGGACGAGCACCCCCGCGGCACCCGCCAGGATGCGACCAAGGGTACGAAGGATCCGGGATGGACGGTGGTGGCGTTTCACGCGGCGGACCTGGCGCTGATGATCACCCGCATGCGGCGCGGGCCCGCCCTATGATGGGCCATTTACACCCGGAAATTGAAGCCGGATAGGCATTTTGCGCCATAACCCCGCAGCGCTCATGGAGAGAGGGCGGGGATCCCCGGGCCTGTGGAAAACTCTGTGGAGAAGATGTCGGAAAACCTCGCCATCCCCCGCCATGATGCCCCCGGCGGAGCATCACACACTTCTTTCGTGCATTTTAAATCTTTGTTTATGAAGGAGATAAAAGATCACCCGTCGGCGTTTTCCGGGGTGGCGGGGGCAATCCGCGGGTGGGGCGCCGCCGGGATGGGGGTGTGCACAACCCCCCGCGCCGACCGGGCCGTGTATCCCCCTGGCGCGGAGATCCGGTGTCCCTCGCCCCCCGCCGGCGGCCCCAGGGGACCCCGGAGCGGACTGCGGGTTTGGGGAAGATCCGGGGCCATGGCGTGGCTGGTGCTGATCCTGGCCTTTGCCCTTGCCCCGGCCCCGGCCTCGGGGATGCGGCTAAGCCTGGAGATCGGTCAACTGGACGGGCCCGGCTGGGTCTTGTCGGGGATCCGGGCGGAGATGGATACGACGACGGCGCCGCGCCTGGGGCTGCGGGTTTCCCATCTGCGCCTGCCCCCGCCTGTACCGCCCCTGGAGGATCTGCGCCTGGATTGCCCGGGGGGACGGCTGGGGGCGGACGGGCTCGCCTGTCCAGAGCTGCGCATGGTGCTGCCGGGGTTGGGGGCGGTGACCGGGCGGTTGCAGTTGTCCCGGGCGTCGGGGGTGGACCTGGAACTGGATCCCTTCCCCCTGGCGGGGGGGCGGGTCGGTCTGCGGCTGCAGGGGGGGCCCGGAGGCTGGCGGGCCAGGCTCCGGGCACGGGAAGTGGAGGCCGAGGCCCTGGCGGCCCTGACGCAGCAGTGGGAACTCCTGCCGCGGCAGTGGACCCTCTCGGGGCGGGTGGATCTGGAGGGGGAGATCCGGGGCCAGGGGGGGAACGCCGGGGATCTGCGGGGCCGTCTCACCTGGCGCCGCGGGGCCTTCAGCGATCCCAGCGGGCGTCTCGCCGGGGAGGGCCTGGAACTGGTGCTGGAGGGGGTCGCCCGCTCCGTTGCGGGGGGCTGGAAAGGCGATCTTGAAGCGGACGCCCGTGGGGGCGGGGTGTATGCGGACCCGGTGTTCCTGGATCTGGATGCCCGCCCGGTGGATCTGCGCCTGCGGGCCAGGGGGCAGGGGGAACGGCTGCAGGTATCGGGACTGCACCTGCACTGGGGACAAGACCTGATCCTGCGGGGAGAGGGCCGGTGGTCCGGGGAGGTCTTCCCCAGTGGACTCCAGGGCCGTTTGGACGTGGAGCGGGCCCGCTTCCCCGCGGTCTACGATGCCCTGCTGCAGCCCTTTCTCCGGGGCACCGTCCTGGGGGATCTGGAGACCGCGGGTGAAGTCTCCGCCCGCCTGGACTGGCGCGGCGGGCGGCCCGTGCGCGCGGCGGTGACCGCCGACGGGCTGTTTGCCGACGATCGCCTTGGCCGCCTCGGCCTGTACGACGCCGATGCCCGCCTGCTCTGGGATGCCCGGGGCGGGGCGCCGATGAGCCACCTGGGGTTCATGGGCGGGCATCTCTACCGCCTGCCCATGGGGATGACCCGCATGGCCCTGCAACTGCAGCCAGACGGACTGCACCTGCCCGGGGAGGTGCGCATCCCGTTGCTGGACGGGGCCCTGCGTGTGCATACCCTGGCGTTGCGGGGATTGGGCACGGGGGATCCGCAACTGGCCCTGGATGCCAGCCTCATGCCGGTGTCCATGGGGCAGCTGGCGGCGCATCTGGGCATGCCCCCCTTCCAGGGCATCCTCTCGGGCAGCATCCCCGGGGTACGCTACCGGGACGGCGTCTTGTCCGTGGGGGGGCGTCTGGTGGTGCGGGCCTTCGATGGCCTGGCGGTGGTGCGGGATCTCAGCCTGCGGGAACCCTTTGGCCGGGCCCCCGTGCTCACCGGCGAGCTGGCCCTGGAGGGGATGGACCTGGCGGCCCTCACCGACGCCTTCGAGTTCGGCCGCATCCGCGGCCGTTTGCACGGCTACGCCCGGGACCTGGAGCTGGTGAACTGGTCCCCGGTGCATTTCGACGCCGCCCTCTATACCCCCCTGGAGGGGGATTTCCCCCGGCGCATCAGCCAGCAGGCCCTGGACAACCTGGTGGACCTGGGGGGCGGGGTCGGGGGCGCCCTGGGAGGCGGATTCCTGGGCCTGTTCGACACCTTCGGCTACCGCCAGCTGGGCCTGGCCTGCCGCCTGGAGGGGGCCGTATGCCGCATGCGCGGGGTGGCCCCGGGTCCGGAGGGCAGGGGCTACTACATCGTCCAGGGGGCGGGGCTGCCCCGGGTGGACGTCATCGGCCACACCCGGGAGGTGGCCTGGCGGGAACTGCTGGCGCGCCTGGCCGCCGCCCTGGAGCGGGGGGCCGTGCGGGGAGAGGCGCCGGGGCCGCCCCAGGGTCCTGCCGCATCCTCCGGGACAAATCCTTGATGCCCGGGCCGCCCTGGCCGACACTAAGGGGCCACCCCACCGCCTGCCAGGAGGCCCTGATGCATCTCCCCGTCCTACGCCTGTTCCCCGCGGCCCTGTTGACCGCTGCGCTGTTGTCCGCCTGCGTCACCGTAAACATCTACTTCCCGGCGGCCGCGGCGGAGGATGCCGCCCGCACCATCGTGCGCGACGTGCTGGGGGCGGAGGGGGACGGGGAACGCACGCAGGAGGGCCCGGATGCGGAACCGGGGCCGGAGGCCTTGCGCGATGCCGCCGGGCGGCTGCTGGTGTCGGCTTTGGATGTGCTGGTGCCCCCGGCCCATGCCCAGAGTCCGAATATCGATATCCGCACCCCCGCCATCAACGCCCTGCGGGCCTCCCTGCGGGCGCGCAATGACCAGATGCGTCCCCACTTTCGCTCCGGGGCCATCGGCCTGACCCGGGACGGCAACGTGGCCGTGCGCGATCTGAAGCAGGTGCCCTTGCGGGAACGCAGCCAGGTGCAGCAGCTGGTGGCGGAGGAGAATGCCGACCGCAACGCCCTCTACCGGGAGATCGCGCGGGCCAACGGCCACCCGGAATGGGAGGACGAGATCCGCGAGACCTTCGCCCGGGTGTGGGTGGAGGAGGCCCCGGCGGGGTATTGGTACCAGGACCGCCAGGGGCGCTGGCAGCGCAAGTGAGCCCCCGGGCCTGGGCGGGCGGGAAACACAGGATGTGGCTTCAGACCGTCTCCGAGGGGGACTCCAGGGCCCGCAGCACGGCATCCGCGGCGCTGCGGCTCACCTGCCCGGCCTCGTCCACCCCCATCCAGGTGACGCGGCCGTTGTCCACGATCATGGCGTAGCGCTGGGAGCGGATACCCATGCCGCTGGCGCGGGCGTCCATGTCCAGGCCCACGGCGCGGGTGAATTCGGCGTTGCCGTCGGCCACCATGCGGATCCGGTCCCCCACCTGGTGGATCTCGCCCCAGGCGTTCATGACGAAGATGTCGTTCACCGCCAGGCAGAGGATGCGTTCGATCCCCGCCGCCTTCAGGCGGTCGTGGCGGGCGATGAAGCCTGGCAGGTGGATACCCGAGCAGGCCGGGGTGAAGGCCCCGGGGACGGCGAACAGGGCCACCCGGTAGCCGGAGAACAGCTCCAGGGTGTGCACGGGCTGGTCCCCCGCTGGCGTCATGATGCGCAGGGGGATGTCCGGGAGGGGGTCACCGATGGCGATGGGCATGCGTCTCTCCTTGTTCGGCGTGCATGGCATAGTCTAATGCATTGGATCATGGATCATGGATCAAGGCCATGGCCCCGATCCATGCGGGACGCAGTGCAGCGAGGGGAGGGGATATGACGCTCAAGGGACGTTCCCAGGCGTTGCTGCAGCTGTTGGAGGAGGGGGATGCCCGCCGTCTGCCCCGCCTGCAGGGGCGCCTGCTCATGCTGGCCCGTGCCGGGGTGCTCATCGGCCGGGAGGTGGCGGGTGGCCCCCTCAACCTCCACGCCATGAGCCTGGTCTACACCAGCCTGCTGTCCATGGTGCCGCTGCTGGCCCTGGCCTTCTCCGTGCTCAAGGCCTTCGGTGCCCACAATGCCGTGGAGCCCTTCCTGCTCACCCTGCTGGAGCCCCTGGGGGATCAGGGGGCACAGATCGTGGCCAACGTGGTGCAGTTCGTGGAGAACATGCGGGTGGGGGTGCTGGGCTTTGCCGGCCTGGTATTTTTGTTCTTCACCGTGGTGGGGATGATCCAGAAGGTGGAGGCCGCCTTCAATTACATCTGGCAGGTGAGCACGCCCCGCCGTCTGGTGCAGAAGTTCTCCAACTACCTGAGCGTGATCCTGGTGGGGCCGGTGCTGGTGTTCTCCGCCCTGGGCATCACCGCCTCGGTGATGGCCACGGACATCGTCCAGCGGCTGATGGCCTATGGCTGGATCGGGGGATCGGTGGAACTGCTCTCCCGACTCGTGCCCTACCTGCTCATCGCCCTGGCCTTCACCTTCATCTACATCCTGGTACCCAACACCCGGGTACGGCCCCTGCCCGCCCTGGGGGGCGGGGTGGCCGCCGCCGTGCTCTGGCAGACCACGGGCTGGGGCTTCGCGGCCCTGATGGCGGGTTCCACCCGCTACGACGCCATCTATTCCGGTTTCGCCATCATGATCATGCTCCTGTTCTGGTTGTACCTGAACTGGCTCATCCTGCTGGTGGGGTCGCAGGTGGCCCATTTCCTTCAGGATCCCCAGCGCCTGCGGGCGCCCCGGCCTGCGGCGGCGGATCTGGCCACGGGGGTGCGCGAGCGCCTGGCCCTGGCGGTGATGGTCTGTGTGGCGCTCCGTTTCACTGAAGGTGCCCATCCGCCCCGGGAGGATGACCTGGTCCGGGCCCTGGGGCAGCCCCCGGAGGCGATCCACGCGGTCCTGGGGCCGCTGGGCGAGGGCGGACTGGTGGTGCCCGCCGGCACCGCCGCTGGCGGCTATCTGCCGGCCCGGGATCCGAGCCGGATCCCGCTCCTGGAGGTCCTGGAGTCGGTACGTCGGGGAGGGGCGCCGGGGGTGGAGGCGGAAGGACCCCTGGGGGCGGTCTACCGGGAGATGGACGGCGCCTTGCAGGGGGTCTTGGCGGGGCGCAGCCTGCGTGCCCTGGTGGAGGCCCAGGCGTCCGCCGGGGTTTCCCCCAGGACGGGAGAGAAGTGATGTACGGATGCCGGGCGGCCTCTGTCATGGAAATGTCATTTGGGGTTCACAAACACGACACCCTGCGTTCGCATACTCTCCCCGGTCGGAAATCGCGGCCCGCGATGCATGGCATCGTTGGCCCATCATCCTTGCCACCCATCCTTGGAAATGAGGAAGATGATGAAACACCTCAAGAAAGCCCTTGCTGCCGGCGTCTCCGCCGCGCTGCTGGCCTCCGGCCCCGCCCTGGCGGAGGACGTGGATCCCAATCTGCCCGAGTACGAGCGTGTTTCCGGTGTGTCCGGCAACATGTCCTCCGTGGGTTCCGACACCCTGAACAACCTCATGACCCTGTGGGCCGAGGAGTTCAACCGCTACTACCCCAACGTCAACATCCAGATCCAGGGTGCCGGTTCCAGTACCGCCCCGCCGGCTCTGGCCCAGGGTACCGCCAACTTCGGCCCCATGAGCCGTCACATGAAGTCCTCCGAGGTGCAGGCCTTCGAGGAGGCCTACGGCTATCCCCCGACGCCCGTCACCGTGGCCGTGGACCTGCTGGCGGTCTACGTGAACAAGGACAATCCCATCAAGGGAATGACCATCCCGCAGGTGGATGCCGTGTTCTCCTCCACCCGCCGCTGCGGTCACCCGGAAGACGTGACCCGCTGGGGTCAGCTGGGTCTGACGGGTGCCTGGGCCGATCGGGACATCGCCCTCTACGGCCGTAACTCCGTCTCCGGTACCTATGGCTATTTCCGTGAACACGCCCTGTGCGGCGGGGACTACAAGTCCACGGTGAACGAGCAGCCCGGTTCCGCCTCGGTGGTGCAGGGGGTGACCGAATCCGTCAACGGCATCGGCTATTCCGGTATCGGGTACCGCACCTCCGGTGTGCGCGCCATCGCCCTGGGCAAGAGCGAGGATGCCCTCTACGAGCCCACCGCCGAGAACGCCGCCAACGGCAATTACCCCCTGGCCCGCCCGCTGCTGATCTACACCAATAAGCATCCCAACCGGGAGCTGCCCCCCCTGGAGCGGGAGTTCCTGAAGCTGGTGCTGTCCAAGCAGGGTCAGAAGACCGTGGTCAAGGACGGCTATGTACCCCTGCCGGAATCCGTTGCCGCGCAGCAGCGTGAGAAGGTGGACATCGACTGATCCACCGCCTCGGGTTCGAGCCGCAGCCGATCGCCCCGCCCTGGTGGGGCGATCGTCTTTAATGCGGCAGCTTTAACCGAATTGTCATGTTGCTGGGTTACCGTGTGCGCCGTCCGCCCCTGGGCGGATCGTGTTCCCGTCATCTAGCACGCAAGCATCCAGGACGGCTCTCCCCATGAATGAATCGGTCGCCGCATCCCCCGAACGTGGTGTCCCCGGTGCCCAGCAGGGCCTCCTGCCCAGCGGCAGACACCGTGCCCGGCTGCGCCGCTGGCGCGCATTCAAGGATTCCGCGGCCCGCTATGGCATCGGTACCGCCGGTGTGGGGGTGGTCATCGCCCTGGGTCTGATCTTCGTCTACCTCTTCTCCGAGGTCCTGCCCCTGCTCACCCCGGCGGACGTGAAGCCGCTGCAGCGCTATGAACTCCCCGTGGAGTCCGGGGCGCAGCCGGTCTATCTCTCCATGGAACGCTACGAGGAGCTTGGGGTCGTCTTCTCCGACCAGGGGGAGGTGAGTTTCTTTGAGACCGGCAGCGGCAAGGTGCGCGAACGCATCCCGCTGCCCATCCCCGAAGGAGTGGAGGTCACCGCCTTCAGCCACGCCGAGACCGGCCAGAACCTGGCGGTCTACGGGCTTTCCGATGGCCGCATTCTGGTGGGGCGCCATACCTATGGGCTCACCTATCCGGACGACCGGCGTTATATCGATCCGGGGATCGAATATCCCCTGGGGAAGGCCCCCCTGGAGCTGGACCCCCAGGGCCGGTCCCTGAAGGCGGTGGCGATCCAGGAGGGGAACAACGGCTTCGCCGTGGCGGCCATCACCGCCGATCAGCGGCTGGTGTTCTCCCTCATCACCACCTCCACCAACCTCTTTACCGGCGAGACCACCACCGAACGGGATACCTACACCCTGTCGGCACCGCCGGATCGCATGCGGGACGTGCTGGTGACAGAGGACCATCGGGCAGTATATGTCATCGGAGACTCCGGCAGTCTGCATTACTATGACGTCACCCACCCGCAGCAGTCGCTTCTGAGGGAATCCCGCCAGGTGGTGCCCGAAGGGGAGGAGATCACTGCCACCGCCTTCCTGGTGGGGACCCGTTCCCTGATCACCGGCGGGTCCGACGGCTCCCTGGATCAGTGGTTCCTTGCCCGCGGCGAGGACAACGTGCGCCGCTTGGTGCATGCCCGCTCCTTCGAGGACCACGAAGCCGCCATCACCACCATCGCCCCGGAAAAGTCCCGCAAGGGATTCTATGCGGGGGATGCCTCCGGCTCCCTGGGGATCCACTACGCCACCTCCGATCGCACGCTGTTCCTGGAGCCGGTGGCCGATGCCCCCATCAAGGCCATCGGTGTCTCTCCGGTATACGAGGCCCTGCTGGTGGCCACCGAGGACGGGGCAGTGCGTTTCATGGGCCTGCGCAACCCCCATCCGGAGTATTCCCTCAAGGCCCTCTGGGGCCAGGTGCTCTACGAGGGCTACGAGGAACCCGTGTACAAGTGGCAGTCCTCCTCCGCCTCTAACGAGTTCGAGCCCAAGTTCAGCCTGGTGCCCCTCACCCTGGGGACCCTGAAGGCGGCCTTCTTCGCCATGCTGTTCGCCATGCCCCTGGGGCTCATGGGGGCCATCTACACGGCCTACTTCATGCATTCCAGCGTGCGGGGTTTCGTCAAACCCACGGTGGAGATCATGGAGGCCATGCCCACGGTGATCCTGGGCTTCCTCGCCGGGCTCTGGCTGGCCCCCTTCGTGGAGAACCACCTGCCCGCGGTGTTCAGCATCCTGCTGCTCATGCCCCTGGCCATGATCCTGACGGGGCTGGGCTGGTCCCGCCTGCCCGACGCCATCCGACGGCGCGTGCCCGCGGGGCTGGAGATGCTCGTGCTGGTGCCCGTGGTGATCCTGCTGGGCTGGGTCTGCGTCGCCCTGAGCCCCGTGGTGGAACTGCTCTTCTTCGGCGGCAACATGCGCCAGTGGTTCACCGATATCGGCATCAACTATGACCAGCGCAACGCCCTGGTGGTGGGTATGGCCATGGGGTTCGCGGTGATCCCCACCATCTTCTCCATCGCCGAGGATGCCGTCTTCAACGTGCCCAGACATCTGACCCAGGGTTCCCTGGCCCTGGGGGCCACCGCCTGGCAGACGGTGGTGGGGGTGGTGCTGCCCACCGCCAGCCCCGGTATGTTCGCGGCGGTGATGATGGGCTTTGGTCGTGCCGTGGGGGAGACCATGATCGTGCTCATGGCCACCGGAAACACACCGGTGATGGACTTCAGCCTCTTTTCGGGCATGCGCACCCTCTCGGCCAACGTGGCGGTGGAGATGCCGGAGACGGCGGTGGGCAGCACCCACTACCGCATCCTGTTCCTCTCCGCCCTGGTGCTGCTGGTGATCACCTTCATCGTCAATACGGCCTCGGAGATCATCCGCCAGCGCCTGAGACAGCGCTACAGCAACCTCTGAGGGATCTGTCCCCCAATACGCCGGTCTGCCGGGAAGCTGAAGATGACGATCAGAAAATGGTTCAAGAGCGGTGCCCCCTGGATCTGGCTCAACGCCGGGGCCATCGCCGTCAGTGTGATCATGGTGGTGGGGCTGCTCACCCTCATCCTGGTGCGGGGCTTCGGCCACTTCTGGCCCGCCCCCATCCTGGAAACCCAGGTCACCACCCCTGAAGGCGGGAGCGTGCGGGTGGTGGGAGAACTGGTACGATCTGAGACCATCCCTGCTCGGGTCATGCGTCAGTCCGGGATGAGTGTGCCCGCTGATCTGGAGGTGGCTACCCGCCACCTCATCAAACAGGGCAACCGGGATGTCACCGGACGGGATTTCATGTGGTACCCCGAATGGGCCATGTCGCAATGGCGTTATCCCGATGCCGCCATGTGGATCGAACGGCGGGAATGGGGTGATTTCTACGGTTTCCCTCTGCGCCTGTTGGAGGATGGACGGGTCATTGCCGAGGGAAAAACCCAGGTATGGGAAGCCTTGCAACCCCGGATCGAGCGCGCCAACCACATCCATGAACAGATCGAGTCCATCCAGCGCGGGGAGATCGGGCGCGTCAATTACCTCATGGAACGGGTGCGTCTGGATCAGCGCCGTGCGCAGATGGCCTTCGAGCAGGGGGAGATCGACGCCGCGGAACGGGACCGCCGCCTGGCGGAACTGGAGGAGCGGAAACAGGAGTTGAGCGCGCGGTACCAAGAGCTGCGTCAGCAGTTGCAGGAACTCTACGACCAGGTGGATCGGGACGTGTTGGTGGCCCGGGTCGCCGACGGCCGGGAATGGCAGGTGCCGCTGGCGCAGATCGTGCGTGCCGCCCAGCCCAACGCCATGGGCGTGTTCCAGAAGCTGGGGCTGTACGGAGAGCGGCTCTGGAACTTCTTCACCGGCTATCCCCGGGAGGCCAACACCGAGGGGGGCATCTTCCCCGCCATCTTCGGTACGGTGGCCATGGTCTTTGTCATGTCTATCATCGTCACCCCCTTTGGTGTGCTGGCGGCCATCTACCTGCGGGAATACGCCCGCCAGGGTACGCTGCTGCGTATGATCCGCATCTCGGTGTACAACCTGGCCGGGGTGCCGTCCATCGTCTTCGGCGTCTTCGGGCTGGGGTTCTTTGTCTACTTTGTGGGCGGAGCCATCGATGAGGCCTTCTTCCCCGCCGCCCTGCCGTCCCCCACCTTCGGCACACCGGGGCTGCTCTGGGCCTCCCTGACCCTGGCCCTGCTCACCCTGCCGGTGGTGATCGTGGCCACGGAGGAGGGGCTGGCCCGCATCCCCAGCACCGTGCGCCACGGCAGCCTGGCCCTGGGGGCCACCAAGTCCGAGACCCTGTGGCGGGTGGTGGTCCCCCTGGCCACCCCCGCCATGATGACGGGGCTGATCCTGGCCATCGCCCGGGCCGCCGGTGAGGTGGCCCCGCTGATGCTGGTGGGGGTGGTGAAGCTGGCGCCCACCCTGCCGGTGGACGGCAACTTCCCCTATGTACATCTTGAACGCAAGATCATGCACCTGGGCTTCCATATCTACGACGTGGGCTTCCAGAGCCCCAACGTCGAGGCCGCACAGCCCCTGGTTTACGCCACCGCCATGACCCTTGTGGTGCTGATCGTCGTCCTGAACCTGACGGCCATCAACATCCGCAACCGCCTGCGCGAGAAGTACCGTGGCGAGTCGGATTGAGAAGAGATCGACGACAATGGACGAGACCCCGACCATGACTGAACAAAATTCCGCGACCCAGGGCCTGGCGGCCGGTCTCTTCGAGAACAGCGGCGCCAAGCGGTTGAACCTGGAAGATGAGACCATCACCCTGGAGGTGGATCACCTGAACCTCTTCTACGGGGAGGAGCAGGCCCTCAAGGACATCTCCCTGAAGATTCCCAAGCACCGGGTGACTGCCTTCATTGGCCCCAGCGGTTGCGGCAAGTCCACGCTGCTGCGCTGCTTCAACCGCATGAACGACCTGGTGGACTCCTGCCGCATCGAGGGCAGCATCCGCCTGGATGGCAAGGATATCTACGAGCGCAAGGTGGATGTGGCGGAGCTGCGCCGGCGGGTGGGGATGGTGTTTCAGAAGCCCAACCCCTTCCCCAAGTCCATCTACGAAAACGTGGCCTACGGACTGCGACTGCAGGGGGTACGTGAGCGCAAGGTACTGGACGAGGTGGTGGAGCGCTCGCTGAAGGCGGCGGCCCTGTGGGATGAGGTGAAGGACCGCCTGAACCAGAACGCCTTCGGGCTCTCCGGCGGTCAGCAGCAGCGTCTGGTGATCGCCCGGGCCATCGCCATCGAGCCGGAGGTGATCCTGCTGGATGAACCCGCCTCGGCCCTGGACCCCATCTCCACGGCCAAGATCGAGGAACTGATCTACGAGCTCAAGGACCGTTACACGATCCTGATCGTGACCCACAACATGCAGCAGGCCGCCCGTGTCTCGGACTACACGGCCTACATGTACCTGGGGGAGCTCATCGAGTTCGGAGACACCATGAGCCTGTTCACCAACCCCGCGCAGAAGGCCACTGAGGACTATATTACGGGCCGCTACGGCTGAGGCGCCGTAGCACGGGACAGGCACGGACCCTCGGGGCGGGGCGGCCCGTCGCCGCAGGGCGATACGAAAACAGATTGAGGCGGACGTGATGGACGAGAACAAGCTGGGCGGGCACTACCTGCAGAAGTACAACGAGGAACTGGAGACCCTGCGCAACCGGGTGTTGAGCATGGGGGGACTGGTGGAGACACAGGTGGCCAATGCCGTCACGGCCCTGGCCACGGCGGACCTGGCCCTGGCGGACGATGTGATCCAGAACGACGTGCGCGTCAACAGCCTGGAGGTGGCCATCGACGAGCACTGCTCGGAGATCCTGGCGCGGCACCAGCCTGCTGCCAGCGACCTGCGCTTTATCATCTCCATCATCAAGACCATCACCGACCTGGAGCGCATCGGCGATCAGGCGGAGAAGGTGGCGCGTATGGCCGTGCACCTGGCGGAGAAGGACCGGCCGCGCAACCAGTATGCCGATGTGCGCGCCCTGGGGGAGAAGGTGACCCGGCTGGTGCACGACGCCCTGGACGCCTTCGCCCGCATGGACGTGGAAACGGCGGTGAATACGGTGCGCGAGGACGTGAGCGTGGACCGGGACTACGAGACGGTGATGCGCCAGCACATCACCTTCATGATGGAGGATCCGCGCACCATCTCCCGCGCCCTGGACGTCATCTGGGCCATCCGCGCCCTGGAGCGCATCGGTGACCATGCCCGCAACATGTGCGAGTACGTCATCTACCTGGTGCGGGGCAAGGACGTGCGCCACATCACCCTGGACGAACTGGAACGGGCCGTCCAGGAGGGGCGGGAGATGGCAGGCGGGAAGAAGCGCGCCCCCGGTCAGGGGGAGGGCTGAACCTTCACCCGTGACGGATCTTGTGGCCTCGGAGGGGCCTTGATCCGGCCCACCAGGTCCTGCCCAAGGATGGGGCGAAGGAAATCGGATCAGGCGGGTAGCCGTTCCAGCCCCCGGGTGCGCCAGTCCACCACGGCGGTGTGGCGGACCATGCGCAGGGCCAGATCCGTATCCTCCCGCTGGATGACCTCGGCGGCGAATCCCCCCAGGAAACGGGCCTTGAGTTCGGCCCGGGCCCGGTCCACCCCCATCTCCTCGTAGGGGGCCGAGGCCAGGAGCAGGCAGCCGTCGTCCGGGATCCGTCCGGCGGCCATGTTGTCCCGGATGATGGCCGCGGCGTTGCGGATGGGCTCGGCCAGATCGGGGCTGTAGGGGCCGATGATCAGGGCCGTGTTGGGTGTGTGCAGGAAGTCAAAGCCCTGGCCCACGCAGATGGCCCATTCCCGGTGTTGCAGGTCCAGGTCGCGGGTGCCGCCTCGCAGGCTGGCGATGTGATCCAGATTGCCTTGCAGCAGGGGCAGGAGGTCGCGGCGCACCGCCGCGGGCATCTGCGGACAGAGCGTCGCCATATGCGGATCCAGTTCCCCCCGTTGCTGCGGGGATAGGGCGGCCAGGTCCAGGGTGGCCCCGGTCTCGCCGTGCAGGATCAGGGCCTCTTGGTCGGTCTCGAAGCCGCACACCAGGGGATAGACGCCCCCTCCCCCCGGCCCGAACAGCCGCCGGGCCTGGTCCTGGATCTGAAAGGCGTGGGCCCGGGCGGCATGGGTGTCGCAGTCGAACCCCGCGCAGCCCCGGGTGCGGTCCCCCCGGGAGAAGTGATAGGTGATCATCATGAGCACCCGGTGCCCGCAGGCGGCCGCCTGCTGCACCGTGCGGGTGAGCATCTCCCCCAGGAAGGGCCAGCCCAGGTCGAAGCGTCCCCCCAGATTGCGGAAGGGATGGATCACCCCCAGGGGGGTGCCCGTGGCGTGCGGGATATGGATGCGCCCGTCCATGCACTTCATCACCACCACCCGGGTGGGATGACGGGCCAGATAGCGTGTCCGGTCCAGGGTCGCCTCCGCACCGGAGAAGGTGCGGGCGTGGTGCTCCGCCAGTGCGTACAGCCATCGGATGCGTTCTTCGAGGGGCCGGGTGTGGCTGTCCATGGGGGCTCCCGGTGACGGATGGGCTTTACGATGTCCCGGCCGAGTATACTAAGATCGTTACCAGGGGCCACCTTGGCCCTATCCTCCCGTTCCCATCCAGGGGAGCCCCATGACGCCAGGCAGCGATCCCTCCACCCCCCTCGGTCCCCAGGGCCTGGCCCTGTTCACGGACCTGTACGAACTCACCATGATGCAGGCCTATTGGGCGCAGGACATGATGGACACGGCGGTGTTCAGCCTGTTCACCCGGCGCCTGCCGCCCCGGCGCAACTACATCCTGGCCTGCGGGCTGCACACGGTGCTGGAGCAGCTGCAGGCCCTGCGCTTCGAGGAGGCGGACCTGGCCTATCTGGAGGGGTTGGGGCTGTTCTCCGACGGCTTTCTCGATTATCTGTCGGGAGTTCGCTTCAGCGGCGAGGTGCACGCCGTGGAGGAGGGCACCCCCCTGTTCGCCAACGAGCCCCTGCTGGAGGTGATCGCCCCGCTGCCCGAGGGACAGCTCATCGAGACCCTGGTGATGAACCAGATGCACCTGCAGACGGTGCAGGCCTCCAAGGCCGCGCGGGTGGTGGAGGCGTCCCGGGGGCGGGCTGTGATCGACTTCGGCGCGCGGCGCATCCATGGCCTGGACGCCGCCCTCAAGGGGGCCCGGGCCTTTCACATCGCCGGTGCGGCGGGGACCTCCAACGTCCTGGCGGGGCGGCTCTACGGCCTGCCGGTGAAGGGCACCATGGCCCATAGCTACATCCAGGCCCACGAGGACGAGCAGCGGGCCTTCCTGGAGTTCACCCGCCTCTATCCCGACACCGTGCTCCTGGTGGATACCTACGACACCCTCCAGGGGGTGGACCGGGTCATCCGCCTGGCCCGGGAGCTGGGGCCGGATTTCCGGGTCAGCGCCATCCGCCTGGATTCCGGCGATCTGGGCACCCTGTCCCGGCAGGCACGGGAGCGTCTGGATGCCGCCGGTCTTGAGGGGGTGGGGATCCTGGTGAGCGGCGGCCTGGACGAGGACGAGGTGGACCGCCTGCTGCGGGCCGGGGCCCCCATCGACGGCTTCGGGGTGGGGACCTCCATGGGGGTGTCCACCGATGCCCCGGACCTGGACATGGCCTACAAGCTCTGCGAGTACGCCGGCCGGGGGCGGCTCAAGCTGTCCACGGGCAAGCCCGTGCTGCCGGGGCGCAAGCAGGTCTTCCGCCGCCTGGAGGATCCGCCGGAGGCGGGGGATGTCATCGCCCGGGCCGGTGAGACCCTGGAGGGGGAGCCCCTGCTGCAGCCCGTGATGGCCGACGGGCGGTGTCTGGCACCGGCCCCGTCCCTGGACGCGTTGCGGCAACGGGCCCAGGCCCAGGTGGCGCGCCTGCCCCAGGCCGTGCGCGATCTGGCGCCGGCCGACCCCCCTTATCCGGTACGGGTCAGTGAGGCCCTGCAGGCCCACCAGGCGGCGGTGACCCGGGATCTGGCGCGGGACTGAAACGCCCCTGCGGGGGCCATGCCGGGGATGCCCGGAGGAGGTGTGTCATGGGGGATGCCATCGATGCGATGCTCAGACCCGGCGACGCCCTGCTGGTGGTGGACGTGCAGAACGATTTCTGCCCCGGGGGGCGCCTGCCCATCCCCCAGGGGGACCGGGTGATCCCCGTCCTCAACCGCGCCCTGGAGGCGGCCCGTGCCCGGGGGCTGCCGGTCTATGCCTCCCGGGACTGGCACCCTGCGCATCATCCCAGCTTTGCGCAGCAGGGCGGCCCCTGGCCTCCCCACTGCCTGCAGGATACCCCCGGCGCCGCCTTCCATCCGGACCTGAACCTGCCTGCGGAGTGCATCATCGTCACCAAGGGCACCCGCTTCGACAAGGACCAGTATTCCGCCTTCGACGAGACCGGGTTGGCAGAGGAGCTGCGCCGCCGGGGGGTGCAGCGCCTGTGGATCGGCGGGCTGGCGGAGGATGTCTGTGTCGAGGCCACGGCCCTGGACGCCGTGGGCCTGGGGTTCGGGGTCGCGCTGCTCCCCGGCGGGGCGCTGCCGGTGACGCCGGAGGGGGGCGAACAGGCCCGGGCGCGGATGGCCCGGGCCGGGGTGGTGCTGCACCCCGGATAGGGCTGACCCCCCGCTCAGGATCGGCCCCGTGAGGCCTGGGTGGCGATCGCCTTGGTGCGGCTGGGCAGGTATTGGGCGATGACCTCGGCCGGCTGGGGGCGGCTGAAGAGGAACCCCTGGCCGATGCGGCAGCCGTGTGCCAGCAAAAAGCGCTGCTGGGCGGCGGTCTCCACCCCCTCGGCGATCACCTCCAGGCCCAGGGTCTCCCCCAGGCCGATGATGGCCCGCACGATGGCCGCGTCCTCGGGATGGGCGTCGGGGTCGTCCCCCAGGTCCATGACGAAGGACTGGTCGATCTTGATGGCCTGCACCGGCAGCCGCTTGAGGTAGTTCAGGGAGGAATAGGCGGTGCCGAAGTCGTCGATGGAGATGTGAAAGCCCTGTTCGTGCATGCGCGAGAGGATGCGGATGGTGCGCTCCACCGAACGCATGGCGGCACTCTCGGTGATCTCGAACTCGATGTGCCCCGGCTCCACCCCGGTCTCCTTGAGGGTCTCCAGGGTGCGCTCCACCAGCCCCTTTTGCTGGAACTCCCGTCCCGACAGGTTCACCGCCACCGGCGGTGCCTCCAGCCCCGCCGCCTCCCAGGCGCGGATCTGCTGGCAGACCTGGCGCAGGATCTCCGGCCCCAGGGCGAGGATGAAGCCGGTCTCCTCCGCCAGGGGGATGAAGCGTCCGGGGGACACCAGGCCCCATTCCGGGTGCTGCCAGCGCACCAGGGCCTCCAGGCTGTGGATGCGGCCGCTGGCCAGCTCCACCCGGGGCTGGAAGTGCAGCAGGAATTCGTGGTTCTCCAGGCCCCGGCGCATGGCCTGGTCCACGGTCATGCGTTCGTGCAACTGGGTGTCCAGTTCCCGGGTGTAGAAGTTGTAGTTGTGGCGGCCCTGGTTCTTGGCCCGGTACATGGCGGCATCGGCGTGGCGGATCAGTTCCTCGGCGCGGTCGCTGTCCTGGGGGAAGACGGCGATGCCGATGCTAAAGCCCAGCACCATGGGGCTGTTGTCCCCCAGGAGGAAGGGCTCCGCGAAGGCCTGCTGCAGGTGTTCCACCACCGGGATCACGTCCTGGGGCCGCTCCAGGGGGCTGAGCAGCAGCACGAATTCGTCGCCGCCGAATCGGGCCACGGTGTCCCCCTCCCGCAGATGTACCCGCAGGCGGCGCGCCACCTGCACCAGCAGACGGTCCCCCTGTTCGTGCCCCAGGGAGTCGTTCACCACCTTGAAATCGTCCAGGTCCAGCAGGCCCACCGCCA
The DNA here is from genome assembly GCF_900114895.1 of Ectothiorhodospira mobilis. Lineage (GTDB taxonomy): Bacteria > Pseudomonadota > Gammaproteobacteria > Ectothiorhodospirales > Ectothiorhodospiraceae > Ectothiorhodospira > Ectothiorhodospira mobilis_A. The sequence continues at coordinate 224,984 of NZ_FOUO01000001.1, read as the reverse complement.
GCACGTGGTCATCCCGGCGCGCCACCGCCAGGGCCTGCCCGAGCCGGTCCAGGAACAGGTCGCGGTTGGCCAGTCCCGTGAGGGGATCGTGGAAGGCCAGGTAGTCCAGGCGGTCGCTCAGGTGCTTGCGGTCGGTGATGTCCTCGGCCAGCTTGATGTAGTGGGTGATATGCCCCTGGCCGTCGCGGATGGGGTAGATGCGGGCCCGTTCCCAGTAGATCTCGCCGTTCTTGCGCCGGTTCTTGAACTGCCCCTCCCAGGTCCCGCCCCGGGACAGCTTCTCGAACAGGCCGGGGTCTTTGTCGTCGCCGGGCAGGCCCGAGCCCAGCCGCTGGGCGTTCATGCCGACCACCTCGGATTCCTCGTAGCCGGTGATGTGGCAGAACTGGCGGTTGACGTAGCGGATCAGGCCGGCGGTGTCGGTGATCACCACGATGCTGGGGCTCTGGTCCACGGCGAAGGCCAGCCGCTGCAGGCTCTCTTCGGTGACATGCCGCTGGGTGATGTCCAGATGGGATCCCAGCAGCCGGGCGGGGTGGCCGTCCGCGCCCCGGATGAGGGAGCCCTGGGCCAGGATCCAGCGGTAGCTCCCATCCTTGTGGCGCATGCGCGCCTCGTTGACGAAGCGTCCCTCGGGGTGGGCGAGAAAGGCCTCCACCTTGCGCTGGGCGGGCCCCAGGTCATCCGGGTGCAGGCGCGAGCGCCACTCGCTGAAGTCGTCGCCGATCTCCCAGTCCTCGTAGCCCAACTGGGCCTTCCACTCCCGGGAGTAGAAGACCTTGTCGGTACGCAGGTCCCAGTCGAACAGGCCGATGTTGCCGGCGCGGATGGCCTCCCGCAGGCGCAGCTGGTCCCGTTGCTTCTCCGTGAGGTCCACCCCCATGCAGAACAGGCGCGTGTCCCCGGGGCCGTATTCCAGGGCGGCGTGGGCGCAGTAGATCTCCACCGGGTGCCCCGTCTTGTGGCGCAGGGTGAGGGGGCCGGATTCGGGGGGCGTCCCTTCGGCGCGCATCCCCCGCAGGTTCTCCTCCATCTCCCCGCGCAGGTTCTCGGGCACGATCAGAGCCAGCAGGTTGCCCTGGAGGGCCTCCTCGGCGCTGTAGCCAAAGACCCGTTCGCTGGCCCGGTTCCAGTAGAACACGGTGCCGTCCAGGTGATAGCCCAGGATGGCGATGTCCGGGACCTCCTGCAGCAGATGCTGGAAGATGACCTCGTTCTCCCGGGTCGCCTGCTCGGCCCGCTTGCGGTCGGTCACGTCCCGCAGGTAGACCACCCAGACCGGCTCCCCCTGCATGTCCATGGGTACGGTGCGCACGTCGGCGGCCACCACGCCACGAAGGGGGTGGGGGATCTGGATCTCGGTGGGTTCCTCGGGCACCACCACGAAGCCGAACTCATGCCCCTGCAGGGTCTCCAGGGGATGACCGAAGAGCCGGGCCGCCGCCGCATTGGCATAGCGGATGATGCCCGTCCGGTCCAGCAGGAGGATGGCGTCGGAGGCCTCCTCCACCATCTGCCGGAAATGCTGCAGCCCGGCCCCCCGCATCATGGGGCCGTATCCGGGGTGGGCCGGCCGGGGAGGAAGGGGGGCCGGTGTGGGTTGGGGGCTGGCTTCATGGTACGGCCGGTCCGGGCAAGGGGTGTGGGGCCGCGGTTGCTGACATCACAGGCCCGGTGGCAGATGGTATCATGACCGGCCCTTGCATCCATGCGTCCATCCCCCATGTCCGACCCCAGCGCCAGTCTGATCCGCAACCGCCGGCGACAGCAGACCCTCCTGCGCGAGCTCATCAAGACCCGGGCCCTGCTCACCGTGAGTGCCAGCGTGGCCCCGGAGCCGGCCCCGGAAGGGGAGGAGTCCCCCCTGGAGCACGCCCCCCTGCGCCTGCAGGGGGTGAGCCAGCTGCTCCAGTTGGCCCCGGAGAGCGACCAGCTGGCCCTGGAGGCCCCCAACAACGAGGTCCTGATGCGCCGCCTGGCCCCGGGGGACGAGCTCAGGGTGCGGGCCTCCCTGCGGGGCGTGCCTCTGTTCTTTCGCACCGTCTTTGAGCGGCTGCACGAGGAGGCGGATCTCCAGGCCCTGGTATGCCGCTGGCCGGAGGTGGTGGACTATCGCCAGCGACGGGGCGCCTTTCGCGTCGCCATCCCCATGGCCATGGAGGCACGGGCCCATTGGTGCCTGGATGAGGGGGCGGGGGACGATCAGCCGGTCTACTCCGGGCGTCCGGCGGATGTCTCCATCCAGGGGCTGGGGCTGGACTGCGAGCTGGATGCCGGGAACGTGCCGGAACCGGGGACCGGGATCCTGATCCGGACCCTGGAGATGGGGGGATACCACTGGAGCGATCTGCCGGCGGTGGTGCGCAACGTCAAGCCGGATCCCCGCCGCGAGGGGCGCTGCCGTCTGGGGCTGCAGTTCAGCGCCCTGCCCCCTGCCGCCGAGCGCACCCTCAACCGCCTGATCATGGACCTGCAGCAGGACGCGGCCAAGCGGGTCTGACCGGGGCGGGTCCGAACCGCCTCAGTTCCGCCCGGCGGCGTTGTCGGGCAGGGGGGTGGCCGTGGCCTGGAACAGGCGCAGGCCGTTGCGTCCGGCCTTCTTTACCTGGTACATGGCCCGGTCCGCCCGGCGCATGAGTTCGTCCACCTCCAGCCCCTCGCCCCGGAACAGGCACAGGCCGATGCTGGGGGTGGCGATATACTCCAGATCCCCCAACTCGTAGGGAAGCGACAGGGACTTCAGGATCTTGTGTCCCGCCTGCAGGGCCTGATCCCGGGCCAGGCTCTCGTTGCGGTCCAGCCCCTCCAGCAGCACCACGAACTCATCCCCACCCAGGCGGGCCACGGTGTCCGATTCCCGCAGGCAGCCCTTGAGGCGGGCCGCCACCTGCTGCAGCAGACGGTCCCCCACGGCGTGGCCGTGGCTGTCGTTGAGGGCCTTGAAGTGGTCCAGATCCAGGAACAGGAGGGCGCCGTAGCGGCCGTGGCGCTGGCCGTGCTCCATGGCATGGCGGATGCGGTCCTGGATCAGCCGCCGGTTGGGGAGCTGGGTGAGGGCATCGTGGAAGGCCATGTGACTGATGCGCTCCGTGGCCTGCTTCTGGGCGGTGACATCGCGCACCACCGCCAGCACCTCGTCGTCCCCCAACCGCACCAGCCGGGCCTCGAAGGACTGGTGCCGGCCATCCTCCATCTCCAGGGTGTATTCCACCACCTGCATGCGCCCGTGCAGGAGCACCTGGTGGATGCCCTCGTAGAGCCTTTGCGCCGCCGCGGCCGGGAGCACATCGAAGAGGCTGCGGTGGAGGAAGCGCTCCGGCGGCACGTAGAGCATGCCGGCGTTGCCCGCATGCCAGGCCAGGTAGCGGCCCTGGCTGTCGAAGCGCAGCACCAGGTCCGGCAGGGCCTCCAGCAGGGCGCGGTTGCGCCGTTCGCTGCGGGCGAGGGCCTGCTCCATGCGCTTGATGCGGGTCTGATCGAAGAGATAGCCCCGCAGACGCAGGACCCGGCCCTGCTCGTCCCGGTCGGCGCGGGTGATGTCGTAGAACCAGTGGTATGCCCCCGAGCGGTGGCGCAGGCGGTAGGACTGTTCCACCTGATCCTGGCCGGGTTTCGGGGTGTCCTGCAGCAACTGCATCATGTCCTGGGGATGCACCAGGTCGGCGAAGCTGAAGCTGTCGGCGTAGAGCTCCCCGGGGCCGTATCCCAGCAGGTCCCGGATATTGGCCGAGGCATAGATCACGCGGCGCTTGTCCATGCCCTCCCACACCAGCAGGGCCACCGGACCCGTGGCGAAGAGCCGGCGTTCCTCCCGCAGGGCCGATTCCACCCGCTTGCGCCGGCTGATGTCCTGGAGCACACCGATGAAGCGCAGGGCATCGCCCCGGGGCGTGCGGGTGACCACCCGGCCGCGGTCGTGCACCCAGATGAGGCCGCCGTCGGCGCGCCGCATGCGGTATTCACACTCGTAGCGGGGTACGATGCCGCGCAGGTGACGGTCCAGGGCGCGCTCCACCCGCGCCCGGTCCTCCGGATGGATATGGGTCTGGCGCAGCTCCAGGGAGGGGCGGCCGGGGTCATGGGGGTGGCCCAGCAGGCGCACCCATTGGGGCGAGTAATACACCCGGCCCGTGGCCAGGTCCCAGTCCCAGAGCCCCTGACCGCTGCCATCCAGGGCGAAGCGCCAGCGCAGTTCGTTGTCCCGGATATGGGCGCGCTGCTCCTCGGCCTCCTGGCGCAGACGGAAGTTCTCCTCGAAGCGTTGCTGCATGCGCCCGGAGGTGAGGGCGACGAAGGCCAGAAACAGCAGGATGATGCCCCCGGATACGGTGGGCATCCCCTGCTCCTGGAGCTGCATCCCCAGGCCCAGGGCCGTGAGCATGGGGGCCACCACCAGCAGGGCCGAGACCCGGTCGGTGGCCAGGGTGAGGAGCACCCCGGCGCTGATGCCGGCCATGGCGAAGGCCAGGAGGAACTGGTGTGCCATGTCCCCCGACTGGGTCAGCAGCAGCGCCCCCAGGGCCCAGGCGATGCCCATGGCCAGGGCCCCCAGGCGGAAGCGCTGCAGCCAGCAGGGGTCGGCATCCTCCCCACGGCGGCGGGCGCGGCGAAAACCCGCCCACAGGATCCCGCGCAGGCCCGCCGCCGCGCTCAAAAGGGCCAGCCAGCCCAGCATCAGGGGGGCGGGCAGCAAGGTCCAGTGGGTGGCTACCAGCACCAGGCCGGCCGCCAGGCTGACGGGCAGGGAGGCGGGCAGGCCCTCGTAGAGGAAGCGGGTGCGCTGTGCCTGGGTATCCCCGCAGCTCACGGCCGCAACGGCCGGGGGCCGCCTCGCCGCCGGGGGGCACGCCCGGCCCCGTGACCGCCCGCTGCCGGGGCCATGATGTGGGTCTTCCCTTGGGTGGGGGGCAGCCCCTTGCCGTGCAGCATCCGTGATGCGTCCCGTGTCCAGGATCCGTGACCGTTGATGATGGCATAAACATGGGGGCGTGCGCACACCTTCCATCCGCTGCTCATCCGCTTCCGATGGTCTTGCCGGCCCCTTTTGAGGATCCGTTCCGCTTTTCGTCGTACTCGCACAGGTCGGCGATGAGGCACTCCCCGCAGCGGGGGGCGCGGGCGGTGCAGACGTAGCGCCCGTGCAGGATCATCCAGTGGTGGGCATCGCGGCGGAATTCCATGGGCACCACCTCCATGAGGCGCTTCTCCACCGCCAGCGGGGTCCTCCCCGGGGCGATGCCCGTGCGGTTGGCGACGCGGAAGATGTGGGTGTCCACGGCGATGGTGGGCTCGCCGAAGGCGGTGTTGAGCAGGACATTGGCGGTCTTGCGTCCCACCCCGGGCAGGGCCTCCAGGGCCTCCCGCTCCCGCGGCACCTGGCCGCCATGGCGCTCCACCAGGATACGGCAGGTGCGCAGGATGTTCTCCGCCTTGGCGTTGTACAGCCCGATGCTGCGGATATGGGACTTGAGCCCCTCCAGGCCCAGGTCGAGGAGGGCCTGGGGGGTGTTGGCCACGGCGAACAGGCCCTCGGTGGCCCGGTTCACCCCCCGGTCGGTGGCCTGGGCCGAGAGGATCACGGCCACCAGAAGCTCAAAGGGGGTGGAATAGCGCAACTCCGTGGTGGGGTGGGGGTTGGCGCGGCGCCAGCGCTCGAAGATCTCCCGGCGGGTAGGGTCGTCCATGGGTGCGTTCAGGTCTGGGGCTGTTCGGCCATGGCCGTGCGCCGGCGCGCGGCGCGCCGTTCCAGGTGTTCGTCCACGGCGTTCTTCAGGGCCAGCAACAGCCCCAGACCGATGAAGGCCCCCGGGGGCAGCACGGCCAGGAGGAAGCCGCGGTAGTCCTCCACGAGGGTGAGGGTCAGGCCCCGGGCCATGTCCCCGAACATGAGATGGGCCTGGGCGAACAGGGTGCCCTGGCCCAGGGCCTCCCGCAGCCCCCCCAGGGCCACCAACACCGCGGTGAAACCCAGCCCCATGGCCAGGGCGTCCACCAGGGCCCGGGGCATGGAGTTCTTGGAGGCGAAGGCTTCGGCGCGGCCGATGATGGCGCAGTTGGTGACGATCAGGGGGATGAAGATCCCCAGGATCAGGTACAGCTCATGGAAATAGGCGTTCATGGCCAGTTCGATGGCGGTCACCACCGAGGCGATGATGAGTACGTACACCGGGATGCGGATCTCCGGGCGCACCCAGTTGCGGATGGCGGACACGGAGAGGTTGGAGGCCACCAGGGTGAGGGTGGTGGCCAGCCCCAGCCCCAGGGCATTGACCACGGTGCCGGAGATGGCCAGCAGCGGGCACAGGCCCAGCAGCTGCACCAGGCCCGGATTGTTGTACCAGAAGCCGTCGGCGACGATCCTGCGGTAGGAGCGGGTGCTCATGAGGCCTCCCCTGGGTTCTGCCGGTTCTGTGCGAAGACCTGATCGCGGTGGTCCCGGAAGTAGATGAGGGTGTCGCGGACCGCCTCCACCACGGCCCGGGGGGTGATGGTGGCGCCGGTGAACTGGTCGAAGTCACCGCCGTCCCGGCGCACGGCCCAGTCCTCCCGGGGCGGATCCCCCAGGCTGCGGCCGTCGAAGCCCCGGATCCAGTCGGACTTGTCGGCCTCGATGCCGTCCCCCAGGCCCGGGGTCTCGTGGTGTTCCACCACCCGCACCCCGGCGACACGGCCGTCGGCCCGCACCCCCACCAGCAGTTTGATGTCTCCGGCATAGCCGCCATGGGCCACCACGGAGAACACGGCGGCCACCGGGCGGCCGTCCCGTCGCGCGCGGTAGACCGTGCGCTCCCCGCCCCCCAGCAGGGGATGGGACAGGCGCACGGTGTCCTGCGTGATGGCGTTGTCGTATTCCCCTTCCGGGAGGATGGCGTGCAGCCGCTCCAGGGTGTCGGCCTTGCGGTTGGCCTCGATGCGTGCCTGGGTGCCCTGGTGCACGGCGGCCACCAGGGCGGCGCCGGTGAGGCCGAACAGCGCCAGCAGGAGCGCGGAGATGACGACGTTGCGGATCATCCCCGGTCCTCCTGGCCGCGGGCCCGCTGTCCGAACACCCGGGGCTGGGTGTACTGGTCGATGGTGGGGGCCATCATGTTCATCAGCAGCACGGCGAAGGCCACCCCCTCGGCATAGGCCCCCCAGCTGCGGATGACGAAGACCAGAAGCCCCACGCCCGCCCCGAAGATGAGCCGGCCCCGGGGGGTGGCGCTGCCGGAGACGGGGTCGGTGGCGATGAAGAAGGCCCCCAGCATGGCAGCGCCGCTGAAGAGCTGGAACAGGGGGTCGGGGTAGGCGGCGGGGTCCATGAGCCAGAACAGCCCGGAGATGAGGAACAGGGCCCCCAGCATCCCCGCCGGCGCCTGCCAGGTGATGACGCGGCGGTGGAGCAGCCACAGCCCGCCAGCGAGGAAGGCCAGGTTGATCCACTCCCAGCCGCGGCCGGCCACGAATCCGAACGGGGACGAGTCCCGGATCTCCCCCAGGGGCTGGCCCAGACCCAGGCCCGACTGGATCCGGTCCAGGGGTGTGGCGCTGGTGACGGCATCCCAGGTCAGCCCGGCGGGCAGCTGGCCCTGGAAGATGATCCCCAGGGTCTCGCTGAAGGTGAAGGCCGGATCCGCCAGGGTCCCCGGGGGGATCCACAGGGTCATCTCCCGGGGGAAGGAGATGACCGCCACCACGTAGCCGATCATGGCGGGGTTGAAGGGGTTGTAGCCCAGCCCCCCGTAGAGGTGCTTGGCCACGGCCATGGCGAAGGCGACCCCCACCAGGGTGATCCACCAGGGGGTCAGGGGCGGGATCGCCAGGGCGAAGAGCCAGCCGGCCACCACCGCCGACAGGTCGGTGATGAAGGGGCGCACGGGGCGGCGGCGCAGCAGCAGCATCAGGGTCTCCGTGGCCAGGGCCACGGCCACCGCCAGCAGGACGTTCACCAACACCCCCCAGCCGAAGAACCAGGCCATGGCCGCGGTGCCGGGCAGCAGCCCGTAGAGCACCTGGCGCATCACCCGGTGCACGCTGCGCACCGGGCTCATATGGGGGGAGGTGAAGGTCTTGAAACGCATCACGTACCGTCTTGGTCGGGGTTGGGTGGGGCCCGTGTGGGCCCGGTTTGTTCAGGAGGCGTCGCTTTTGGAGGCGTCCTGCTGCGTCGCCTTGCGCGCCTGGGCCCGTTCCAGGGCCGCCTGTACGGCGGCCTTCTTCGCCGCGTCGGCGGCGCCGGATGTGCCGCCGGGGGCCTGGCGCTTGCGGTTCATGCGCTCGGCCTTCTCGCGCTTCTCCCGCTCCAGGCGCTGGCGGCGCAGTTCGTGGCGCATGCGCGCCGCGTCCGCCTGCTGCCGTTCCCGCTCCTGGGCCCAGATCTCGTTCTTGGCGAAGCGGAAGTACTGCACCAGGGGGATATTGCTGGGGCAGACATGGGCGCAGCAGCCGCATTCGATGCAGTCGAACAGGTTGTGGTCCTGGGCCTTGTCGAAGTCCTTGGCCCGGGTGTGCCAGTAGAGCTGCTGGGGCAGGAGGCGGACGGGGCAGACCCGCACGCACTCGCCGCAGCGGATGCAGGGCATCACCGGCTCGGGGGCGCTCACCTCACCGGCCTCGGCGGCGAGGACGCAGTTGCCCCCCTTGATGATGGGCACCTCGTCGCTGGGCAGGGCGAAGCCCATCATCGGGCCGCCCATGATAAGCCGCTCCACCGCTTCGGTATAGCCGCCGGCATGGGCCACCAGGTGGGCGATGGGGGTGCCGATGGGGACCTGCAGGTTGCGCGGAGACCGCACGCCGCTGCCGGTGACGGTGACGATGCGCGAGATCAGCGGCTCGCCATGGTGCACGGCCCGGTGGATGGCCGCCAGGGTGGCCACGTTGTGGCAGACCACGCCCACGTCCGCCGGCAGACCGTCGCTGGGCACCTCGCGCCCGGTGAGTATCCGGATCAGCTGGCGCTCGCCACCGGTGGGGTAGATGCTGGGCAGGGCCACGATGCGGATGTTGTCCTGCTCCTCCCCCCCCAGGGCCTCGGTCATGGCCCGCAGCGCCTCGGGCTTGTTGTCCTCGATGCCGATGAGGCAGCGCGCCGGCCCCAGGGTGCGCTGCACCAGCAGCAGCCCGGCGATGATCTCCCGGGCCCGGGTGCGCATGAGCATGTCGTCGCAGGTGATGTAGGGCTCGCACTCGGCCCCGTTGACGATCAGGGTGTCGATGGCCTGGTTGGGTCGGGGGTTGAGCTTCACCGCCGCCGGGAAGGCGGCTCCGCCGAGGCCGACGATGCCCGCCTCACGCACGCGGTTGCGCAGGGTGGTGGGGTCCGCCGCCTCGTCTTCCCCCAGGGGAGGCATGCGGCAGTCCCCCCAGTCGTCCTTCCCGTCCGGCTCCAGGGTGATGCAGGGGGCGCTCAGCCCCGAGGGATGGGGTACGGGGTGATCGCCGATGGCGACGACGCGCCCGGAGGTGGGGGCATGGATATGGGCGCCCACGTAGGTGTCGCAGCGGGCGATGATCTGCCCCTTGAAGACGTGTTCCCCCTGCTGCACGCAGGCCTGCGCCGGCTGGCCGATGTGCTGGCGCAGGGGCAGGATCAGGCGCTCGGCCAGGGGCGGGGTGACCACCGGCCCGCCGGTGCTCTCCGCCTTGTGGTCCGGCAGCTTCAGGCCGCCGTGGAACTGCCATAGCTTGTGCGGGGTTGCCGTCATGGATGCGCGTGTCCGGATGGGTTGGCGCCGCCTACGCGCCGGCGCCGCTGGGACGGGTGAGATCCGGGACCGGGGTGCGGCCGTCGGGCCGCTCCAGGGGGAGCGGCCATTTCCAGGTGGTCAGGTCCTGGGGCACGGGCTGCATGTGGATGCAATTCACCGGGCAGGGGTCGAGGCACAGCTCGCAGCCGGTGCACTGGTCCCGGAGCACGGTGTGCAGCTGCTTGGGGGCGCCGATGATGGCGTCCACGGGGCAGGCCTGCAGGCACAGGGTACAGCCGATGCAGCGGTTCTCGTCGATCACCGCATAGGCCTTGGGCTTGGTCTCCCCTTCCACCGGCTTGGGGTCGCGCCCGAGCATGTCCGCCAGGGTCAGCACCAGGGCCTCGCCGCCCGCCGGGCAGAGGTTGATATCGGCCTCGCCCGCGGCCACGGCCTCGGCGTAGGCGCGGCAGCCGGGATAGCCGCACTGGCCGCACTGGGTCTGGGGCAGGAGGCGGTCGATCTGATCCACCACCGGGTCGCTCTCCACGCGAAAGCGGATGGAGGCATAGCCCAGGATCAGGCCGAAGGCGGCGGAGAGGGAACTCATGACAACGACGGCGGCGAACATAGGCGGTTACCTGTATCGGGAAACGGTGCCCGGGGCCTTAGCGCCCCAGCCCGATGAAGCCCATGAAGGCCAGGGACATGAGCCCCGCGGTGACCAGGGCGATGGCATTGCCGCGGAAGGGGCCGGGGACGTCGGCGGCGGCGATGCGTTCGCGCAGGGCGGCGAAGAGCACCAGCACCAGCGAGAATCCCAGGGCCGCCCCCAGGCCGTAGAGCACCGATTCGATGAAACCATGCATCTCCTGGGTGTTCAGCAGGGCGACACCCAGCACTGCACAGTTAGTGGTGATCAGGGGCAGAAAGATTCCCAGAACGTTATAAAGCAACGGGCTGGTCTTGTGCACCACCATCTCGGTGAACTGCACCACCGCGGCGATCACCAGGATGAAGGCGATGGTGCGCAGGTATTCCAGCCCGAAGGGGGCCAGCAGGTATTCGTTCACCAGAAAACTGCACACCGCCGACAGGGTGAGCACGAAGGTGGTGGCCAGGCCCATGCCCGCAGCCGTCTCCACCTTGCGCGATACCCCCATGAAAGGGCACAGCCCCAGGAACTTCACCAGCACGAAGTTGTTGACCAGAACGGTACTGACCAGGATCAGCGCGTACTCCGACATGGGGGGTCCACCGTGTTCGCGTGTCAGTGGGGGGCGGCGCCGGCCGCTGCGGCCTGGGCCTGTTGCGGTGCGGCCGCCACCGGGTGGCCGCCGTGATCCCGGGTGTCCCCGGGGCGGCGCAGGCAGCAGGTGTGCATGCCCGCGGCGGCGGCCGCGTCCAGTTCCGCCACGCGGTCCCCCAGGCAGAGGATCTGGGCGGGGGGATGGCCGGTCTCGGCGGCGATGCCCTTGTAGGCGGCGGTCTGGCGCTTGCCGCCCATGCGGGTATCGAAGCACCGGGCCACCAGGGGGCGCAGGTCCCCCGCCGCACTGTGGGCCAGGCAGAGTTCCTGGGCGTGGACGGAACTGGTGGAGAAGAGATACACCAGGATGCCCCGGTCACGCCATGATTTAAGGCATTGCAGGGCGTCTTCCTCCACCGGGGCCTGAAAGTCCCCGCGCCGGTAGCCGGCCTCCCAGATCAGGCCCTGCAGGGCCTTGAGGGGGGTGATCTGCTGCTCCGCCTCGATCCAGGCGCGCATGCGCTCCACCAGCGCCGTCTCGTCCAGGGCGCTCCCGGCGTAGGCCCGCACATCCGCCAGCAGCCGACGCACCTGCGGGTCCTCCCGGTGTGCCTCCAGGAAGTCGGGCAGATGGCGCAGGCTGTAGGGGGTCAGCACCTGGCGGATGAAGCTGGCCTGGCACAGGACGCCCTCGATGTCGGTGAGGATCGCCTGGGTCATGGCAGGGGTCCGCGCATCTTCAACTCGCACTCGAAGAGGAATTCAAAGATCTCCACGTGGCGGCGGGCCGAGGCCAGGTCCCGGCCCCAGGTGTAGAAGCCGTGGCCCTCCACCAGAAAACCGGGTATCCCCGGGTGGCCATGCAGGTCCTCGTCCACCTGGGCCGCCAGGCGGGGGATCTCCGGGGTGCGGCGGTAGACCGGCAGGGCCAGTGCACCGCCATGGGGGTTGGCGCCCTCCACCTCTGCCAGCAGGTCGTAGCCCTGCAGCTCCAGGAAGTCGCCGCCGTGGCGGCGGGAGAGGGCGATGGCGTTGGCGGAATGGGTATGCAGGACGGCGCCGATGTGGTCCGAACGGCGGTAGAGGATGATGTGCAGGAAGCTGCCGGCGGAGGGCTGTTTGCCCGGAGAGAGGACATTGCCCTCCAGGTCCACCTGCATCAGGTCCTCAGGGGTCAGTTCCCCCTTGCGGCTGTGGGCGCGGGTGATGGCCATGGGCCCCGCGTCCAGGCGCAGTGACAGATCCCCGGTGGTGGCGGGCATCCACCCCTGCTGCGAAAAGAAGCGCCCCGCCGCGATGAGTCCATCGACGTGCGCCTCCGGCTGCTCTCGTGTGTCGTCCATACCTGCCGGTCATCGGAAAATCAGCCGGTTAATGTACGCCAGGGCGAAACCCGCGTCCATCCCGGCATGGGCCCGGATCAGGCGAAGGTGGGCTGCCCCGTGGGCACCTCCATATCGGCGAACAGGCGTTCCACCGCCTCGGGGTCCAGATCCTGGGCCGCGTGGGCCACCTGCTCGTGGGTCAGGTGCGGCGCCAGCAGGGTGATGAAGTCGAACATGTAGCTGCGCAGCCAGGCGCCGCGGCGGAAGCCGATGCGGGTGATGTTGTCGGAGAAGGGGGGCTGGGTGTCGATGGCCACCAGGTCGTCGTCGTGGGCCGGTTCCAGGGCGATGCGGGCGATGATGCCCACGCCCATGCCGTGGCGCACGTAGGTCTTGATGACGTCGGCATCGGCGGCGGTGAGGACGATGTCCGGTGTGAGCCCGGCGCGGCGGAAGTCGGCGTCCATCTTGGTGCGCCCGCTGAAGCCGTCCAGGTAGGTGACGATGGGGTATTCCGCCAGCCTCTCCAGGGGCAGGGCCTTCTCCCCGGCCAGCTCGTGCCCCCGGGGCACCACCACGCAGTGGGACCAGCGGTAGGCGGGGAGCATGATCACCTGGCCGGCGGCGGGCAGGGGCTCGGTGCCGATGATGAAGTCCACCTCGTCGTGGGCGAGCATCTCGGCGATCTGCCGCGGGGTGCCCTGGTGCAGCTGCACCCGCACCCGGGGGAAACGGTGCTTGAAGGCGTCCACCACCGGGGGCAGGATGTAGCGGGCCTGGGCGTGGGTGGTGGCGATGCGCAGGTCGCCGCTCTGCTCGTCCCGGGCCTCCTCCGCCGCGGCGCGGATGTTCTCCACCTCCCGCAGGATGATGTCGCTGTAGTCCAGGATGCGGCGGCCCACCGGCGTCATGCCGGAGAGGTGCTTGCCGTTGCGCTGGAACAGGGGCACCCCCAGTTCCTCCTCCAGCAGCCGGATCTGCTTGCTGATGCCCGGCTGCGAGGTCATGAGCCGGTCCGCCGCCTCGGAGATGTTCAGGTTGTACCGGGCGATGGCCTGCAGGTATCGGAGTTGCTGGAGTTTCATCTGGTGCGTCCCGTCTGGCGCTGCACGGCGTGAGCCGGCCCCCTGGTTCAGTGTCACCGCCGGCGGGCGGTCCCCCGATCCCCGTGCCCCTCGGCCCGGGCGCGGAATACGGGAATGTGGTAATTATACATATATTAATGCGATTGTGTTATGAGGCGCGCCCCGTCCGGGCTGGCGGGCCTATTTCACCCGCATCCCGGGTGCGGCCCCCGTGTCCGGGGACAGGATGAACAGGTCCTTGCCGCCGGGCCCCGCCGCCAGCACCATCCCTTCGGAGACCCCGAACTTCATCTTGCGCGGCGCCAGATTGGCCACCATCACCGTCAGCCGGCCCTCGAGGCTGGCGGGATCATACGCCGCCTTGATGCCGGCGAACACCTGCCGCGTCTCCCCACCCAGGTCCAGGGTCAGGCGCAGGAGCTTGTCGGCCCCTTCCACGTGCTCCGCCTTCTGGACGCGGGCGATGCGCAGGTCCACCTTGGCGAAGTCGTCGAAGGGGATCTCGTCCCGGATGGGGTCCTGGGCCAGGGGGCCTTTGGGGGCGGTGTCCTGTTGCGTCGGTTTGAGGCTTTCCCTGGAGGCTTCCAGCAGGGCCTGGACCGCCTTGGGGTCCACCCGGGTCATGAGCGGTTCGTAGGGGCGGATGGGGCGGCCGGTGAGGGGCTCTTTCACATCGGCCCAGGTGAGGGGCGGGATGTCCAGGAAGGCCTCGGCCCGGGCCGCCATGGCCGGCAGCACCGGCTTGAGGTAGGTCATCAGTACTCGGAACAGGTTGATCCCCTGGGTGCAGATCCCCTGTACCCGGGGCAGGGTGTCTTCTCCCTTGGCCAGCACCCAGGGCTTTTGCTCGTCCACGTACTGGTTGGCCGCATCCGCCAGGGCCATGATCTCGCGCATGGCCTGGGCGAACTCCCGGGCCTCGTAGAGCCGGGCGATCTCCTCGCCGGCGCGGCGGAAGCGATCGTACAGGTCCGCATCCGGCAGGGTGTCGGCCAGGCGGCCGTCGAACCGCTTCTGGATGAAGCCGGCGCAGCGGGAGGCGATGTTCACCACCTTGCCCACCAGGTCGCTGTTCACCCGGGCGGTGAAGTCCTCCAGGGACAGGTCGATGTCGTCCACCCCGGGGCCCAGCTTGGCGGCGAAGTAGTAGCGCAGGTATTCCGGCTGCAGGTGCTCCAGATAGGTGCGGGCCTGGATGAAGGTGCCCCGGGACTTGGACATCTTCTGGCCGTTGATGGTGAGAAAGCCGTGGCAGTGCACCGCCGTGGGGGTGCGAAAGCCCGTCCCGTGGAGCATGGCGGGCCAGAACAGGGTGTGGAAGTAGGCGATGTCCTTGCCGATGAAGTGATGCAGCTCGGCCCGGCTGTCCGCCCCCCACCAGGCGTCGAAGTCCAGGCCGTGGCGGTCGCAGTAATGGCGGAAACTGGCCATGTAGCCGATGGGGGCGTCCAGCCACACATAGAAGAACTTGCCCGGGGCGTCGGGGATCTCGAAGCCCCAGTAGGGGGCGTCGCGGGAGATGTCCCAGTCGTTGAGCCCGGCCTCGAACCACTCCCGCAGCTTGTTGCGGATGCCGTCCTGCAGGCTGCCGGAGGCGGTCCACTCCCGCAGCATGCCCTCGAAATCCGCCAGCCGGAAGAAGAAGTGTTCGGACTCCCGCTCCTCCGGTGTGGCCCCGGAGATGGCGGAGACGGGGTTCTTGAGGTCCGTGGGGGTGTAGGTGGCGCCGCAGGCCTCGCAGGAGTCGCCGTACTGGTCCGCTGCGCCGCAGCGGGGGCATTCCCCCTTGATGAACCGATCCGGCAGGAACATCCCCGCCTCCGGGTCGTAGGCCTGGCGGATGGTGCGCCGGGTGATGTGGCCCTGTTCCTTCAGGCGGGTGTAGATGAGTTCGGCGAAGTGGCGGTTCTCCGGGGAGTGGGTGCTGTGGTAGTGGTCAAACCCCACGTGGAAGTCCGCAAAATCCCGCTGGTGTTCCTGTCCCACGCGCTCGATGAGGGCCTCCGGGGAGATGCCCTCGCTGCGGGCCTTGAGCATGATGGGGGTGCCGTGGGCGTCGTCGGCGCAGACATAGACGCAGCGATGCCCCCGGGCCTTCTGGAAGCGCACCCAGATGTCGGTCTGGATATATTCCACCAGGTGGCCCAGGTGGATGGGGCCGTTGGCGTAGGGGAGGGCGCTGGTGACCAGGATATCGCGGGTGTCGGCTGTCATGAGCGGTTCGGTTCGGGATGAGAAGGATCAACGTTAGCAAGTTTGCCACCACCGGGCCTAGGGGCGCGTGGCGGCGGCGTCATCGCTTGCGGGGCGATGCGGGCTGCCCTGCCCCGTGCCAGCGGCGGGCGACGGCCGCGGCCCGGGCCAGGTCGGAGGCATAGGTCAGGCGCCCCGCCCGCTTGCTGATGCCGGCCCGGCGCAGCTTGACGATGATGCGCGTGGGCAGTCCCACCAGGATCAGGGCCACCCCCTGGCGCTCCATCTCGTCGATGAGGGTGTGCAGGGCGACGATGGCCGTGGCGTCCATGGTGGGCACGTCGTGCATGTCCATGATCACGGTGCGCACCCCCGGGTCCACGGTGTGCAGGGAGGTGAGGGCCTTCTCCGCGGCGCCGAAGAACAGCGGGCCGTTGACGTCGTAGAGGGCCACGCCGGCAGGCAGGTGGCGCACCTGGGGGTCCTCCTGAGGAGGTACCGCCTCCGCCTGGGTGAGCAGGGCCATGCGCCGGATGAACAGGGCCGCCGCCAGGGCCACCCCCACGCCCACCGCCAGCACCATGTCGAAGAGCACGGTGAGCCCGAAGCAGAGCACCAGGATGGCCACGTCCCCGGCGGGGGCCGAGCGCAGCATGTGGACAAAATGCCGTGCCTCGCTCATGTTCCAGGCCACCACCAGCAGCAGGGCCGCCAGGGCGGCCATGGGCACCAGCCCCAGCACCCCGGCCAGGGCCACCACCGCCAGCAGCACCACGGCGGCATGCACCACGGCGGACAGGGGGGAGACGGCGCCGCTGCGGATGTTGGTGGCGGTGCGGGCGATGGCGGTGATGCCGCCGAAGAAGGGGGCGGCGATGTTGCCCAGGCCCTGGCCCACCAGTTCGGCGTTGGGGTCGTGGCGGGTGCGGGTGAGGCCGTCCGCCACCACGGCGCAGAGCAGGGACTCGATGGCCGCCAGCATGGCGATGGCGAAGGCCGGTCCCGCGAGATCGCGGATGACCCCGAAGCTCAGGGTCAGGGGTTCGCCGTCGGGGCCGGGCAGCCGCCAGGGGGCCTGGAAATGGGGGAGCAGGGGCGGGATGCCGGTGCCGGATTCCCCGTCCAGGGTCCAGGTGAAGCGCGAGGCGATGGTGTCCACCTGCCCGCCTCCCAGCCAGTGGTTCACGGCCCAGGCCGCCAGGGTCCCCGCCGCCAATCCCACCAGGGGCGCGGGCAGGGGGGTGCGCAGCCGCGGCCACAGGATCAGGACCGCCAGGGTCATGAGGCCGATGCCCAGTTCCACCGGGTCGAGGCCGGGCAGGGCGGCGACGATGCGCCCCAGATTCTCGGTGAAGTGTTCCCCTATGCCGTCGGGATCCAGCCCTAGCAGGTCCGGGATCTGCAGCACGGCGATGACCACGGCGATCCCCGCCGTGAAGCCCAGCACCACCGGGTAGGGCACGAAGCGGATCAAGCCCCCCATGCGCGTCAGCCCCAGCACTAGCAGGATCAGCCCCGCCATGAGGGTGGCCAGCAGCAGCCCGCCCATGCCGTACTGCTGCACGATGGGGAAGAGGATCACCACGAAGGCCGCCGTGGGGCCGGAGACGCTGTAGCGGCTGCCGCCGGTGAGGGCGATCACCGCCCCGGCGATGATGGCGGTGTACAGGCCGTGCTGCGGCGGCACCCCGGTGGCGATGGCCAGGGCCATGGACAGGGGCACGGCGACGATGCCGATGGTGAGGCCAGCCAGGAGGTCGCGGCGCAGTTGGGCGAGGCCGTAGCCGGAACGAAAGGCGGCCCGCAGCCCGGTGGCCAGGGCGGGCACATGGAGGCGTCTGTCTTGCATGGGGCGGAGTCCTTGCAGGGCCAGGTGCGATGGCGCGGGCCGGGGGCCCGGATCCCCGGTCTTCCCTCCCGGACGGGAGGGTCCCGCACCGCGGCGTTGCGGGCCTTGGGATGCAAAAGACCGAGCGTGGCGTTATGGTATCAGGGCGGCCTCAAAAAGGCCATGGCGGTATCAGGGATTTCCCCGCTGTCCCGCAGGCCCAAGGCGGGGGATCTGGTACCATACGGGTTCGATACACCACAGCATCTGGAACAAGGGGTTGGGCATGACCGACGTCTCGCGCCTCAAGGTGGAAACGGTCCTGAAGGAGATCCAGGACCCCTATCTGCAACGGGATCTGGTCTCCGGCGGTGAGGTGAAGGACATCCAGGTGGACGACGCCGGCCGGGTGCGGGTGCAGTTGTGTCTGGGGTATCCCGCCGCCGGCTGGCATGAGGCCCTGAAGGCGCAGGTGCAGGAACGCCTCTCGGCCATCGACGGGGTGGACGAGGTGGCGGTGGAGGTGGAGGTGCAGACCCGCATCGTGCCCCACGCCGTGCAATCCAGCCTCAAGCCGCTGCCGGGGATCCGCAACATCATCGCCGTGGCCTCCGGCAAGGGCGGCGTGGGCAAGTCCACCACCGCCGTTAACCTGGCCCTGGCCCTGGCGGCCGACGGCGCCCGCGTGGGGATCCTGGACGCCGATATCTACGGCCCCAGCCAGCCCCGCATGCTGGGCATCCACGGCAAGCCCGAAACCCGCGACGGCAAGACCATGGAACCCCTGGAGGGCCATGGGCTCCAGGCCATGTCCATCGGCTTCCTCATCGAGGAGGACACCCCCATGATCTGGCGTGGCCCCATGGTCACCCAGGCCCTGGAACAGCTGCTGCGGGAGACCAACTGGCGCGAGCTGGACTACCTGGTCATCGACCTGCCCCCGGGCACCGGTGACACCCAGCTCACCCTGGCCCAGAAGATCCCCGTCAGCGGTGCCGTCATCATCACCACCCCCCAGGACATCGCCCTGTCCGATGCCCGCAAGGGGCTGAAGATGTTCGAGAAGGTGGATGTGCCGGTGCTGGGGGTGGTGGAGAACATGAGCATCTACATCTGTCCCCAGTGCGGCCACGAGGAATACCTCTTCGGCCAGGGGGGCGGCGAGCGCATGGCCGAGGAGTGCGGGGCCGAGTTCCTCGGGGCACTGCCCCTGGACATCGGCATCCGCGAACAGGCGGACGGCGGCAACCCCACCGTGGCGGCCGACCCCGAAGGCCGCGTCGCCGAGCTCTACCGCGACATCGCCCGTCGCACCGCGGCGCGCCTGGCCCTGCAGGCCCGGGACTACAGCGATCGCTTCCCCAACATCGTGGTGGAGAACGACTGAAGCCGGGGGGGCGGCGGGGGCTGTATCCGGGACCCGCAAGCCTGTATCTTTCCCTACCCGTTCACGCTTTGCAGGCCCCATTACGGACCCCGTCCCATGTCCATCAAGTCCGACCACTGGATCCGCCGCATGGCGGCGGAACACGGCATGATCGAGCCCTTCGAGCCCGGGCAGGTGCGCCACGCCGGGGATGCCCCCATCATCTCCTACGGCACCTCCAGCTACGGCTACGACGTGCGCTGCGCCGACGAATTCAAGATCTTCACCAACATCAACTCCAGCGTCGTGGATCCGAAGCACTTCGACGAGCGCAGCTTCGTCAACGTGAAGTCGGACGTGTGCATCATCCCCCCCAATTCCTTTGCCCTGGCCCGGACGGTGGAGTATTTCCGCATCCCGCGCAGCGTGCTGACCATCTGCCTGGGCAAGAGCACCTATGCCCGCTGTTTTCGGGGGGATACCCGGGTGGCCTTGGCGGATGGCACGGCCCCCACGCTGGAGGACATGGCCAGGCGTTCCGAGCAGGGGGAAATGTTCTGGGGGTATAGCATCGGCGAGCATGGTCGGGTCATTGTGACGCTGCTGGAGGCGCCCCGCTTCATCGGACGGGATGCCCTTATGGCGGTGACCCTGGACAATGGCGAGGTGATCCATTGCACCCCGGATCATGAGTTCCTGAGGCGTGACGGACGCCGTGTACAGGCACACGAGCTGCGGGATGGGGATTCGTTGATGCCCCTTTACCGCCAGCTTGCCCGGGGCTACGAGGTCGTCTACCAGCCCCTGAATGGGCATCTCTACCCCACTCACCGCCTGGCAGATGAATGGAACCTGCGTCATGGCATCTATGCCGATCAGCCAGGAACGCACCGACATCACAAGGATCTGGATCGCAGAAACAACATGCCCTGGAATATCGAGCGCATGGAAGCCGGTGCGCATCTGCGGCTGCACAATGCCTACAGTTTTGGCGAAGACTTCGATCCAGACGAACATAGCGCAGCCATTCGCCAGGCCCTGGAACAGCTACGCCAAGACCCCTCGTGGTTTTCCAAATACCGGGCTTCCCAGTCCCACCGTGCACGAGCATTCTGGAATGACCCCCGTTATGCCCAGGCCCGGGAGCAATTGCGACGCAAACGCATCGAATCCTGGACGGAAGATCGGCGCGGGCGTCAGCGTGAGGCCTTGTTGAATTATTACGCCGATCCGGTAGCTCGGGATCGGTCTTCGCGTATTTCCAGAGATGCCTGGGCCCAGGATCAGGGTGTGCGCCGCGCTCGGCAAGCGGCCCTGGCACGACGCATCAACCTGCGCGAGGAGATCACTGCGGAGGCCGTTCGGGAGGCGCTTGAGCGCACCGGTTCGATCCGGGGGGCAGCCCGTCTACTTGACTGTGACCGCTCGGTCTTTCGGCGCTTTCCCGAGGAATTGGCGGCCTTCAGGGGGCAAGGCTCCATTTCCGCCCACAATCATAAGGTGACCTCGGTGCGCTCCCTACCAGGAGATCATGACGTCTACTGCCTGACCGTACCCGAGGCCGGGAATTTTGCCCTGGAAGCCGGCGTCTTCGTCAGCAATTGCGGCATCATCGTCAACGTCACGCCCCTGGAGCCGGAATGGGAGGGGCATGTGACCCTGGAGTTCTCCAATACCACGCCGCTGCCGGCGCGCATCTACGCCAACGAGGGGGTGGCGCAGATGCTGTTTTTGGAGTCGGACGAGACCTGCGACGTGTCCTACAAGGACCGGGGCGGTAAATACCAGGGGCAGCGCGGGGTCACCCTGCCCAAGGCCTGACCCCCGGTGGCGCGGTCTGCCGGAACCCTGCCATCTGGACTTGATCCAAGGCATGACAGGGGGACAGACTTGGGTTTAAATGGCCGGTTCGGGCCATGACTCCGCGAGGTGATCCGAGCATGTACAAGACCGCAACGCAGCGTCGCCGGCCTGCGTCCAAATCGCCGATGCGCCCGGGGTGATGGCATGGGTCTGAACGATCGCGTCAATACGCTGGGGCAGGATCTCAAGCGCCGCTTCGGGGAGCGTGTGCACAAGCTCACCGTGAGCGCCGGTTTCGTCTGCCCCAACATGGACGGGACCCGGGGGCGGGGGGGCTGCAGCTTCTGCAACAACGCCAGCTTTGCCCCCCAGGGGCAGGACGGGGGGGATGTGGCGCGTCAGCTGCAGGCGGGCCGCGAGGTGGTGCTGCGGCGCACCGGCGCCAGCCGTTACATCGCCTACTTCCAGGCCTATACCAACACCTACGCGGAGGTGGACCGGCTCCAGGTCCTCTACGACGCCGCCCTGGCCCAGCCCGGGGTGGTGGGCCTGTCCATCGGTACCCGGCCCGACTGCGTCCCCGACGCCGTGCTGGACCTGCTGGTCTCCTATCAGGAGCGGGGCTTTCTCGTGTGGCTGGAGCTGGGGTTGCAGTCGGCCTTCGACGAGACCCTGGCCCGGGTGAACCGTGGTCATGGTTTTGCCGAGTACCGCGACGCCGTGCGTAGGGCCCGGGGGCGGGGCCTGCTGGTGTGCACCCACCTGATCCACGGGCTGCCCGGGGAGACCCCCTGGCACCAGCGCCAGACCCTGGCCCGGGTGCTGGAGGAGGGCACCGACGGCCTCAAGCTGCATCCCCTGCACGTGGTGCGCGGCACGCGCCTGGCGCGCCAGTGGCGGGACGGCGAGTATCGCCCCTGGAGCTTGAACGAGTACGTCACCACCGCCGTGGACCTGATCGAGATGACCCCCCCCGAGGTGGTCTTCCACCGCCTCACCGCCACGGCCCGCAAGCCCCTGCTGCTGGCCCCCGACTGGTGCGCCAGCAAGTGGACGGTGATCAATGCCATCGAGGAGTCGCTCCGGCAACGGGACACCCGCCAGGGGGCGCGTCCCCTGCAGCCGGAGCGGGACCTGCCCGGAACCCAGGAGAACTGCCGATGAGTGCACACCGCATGGAGCTGGTCTGCCCCGCGGGCGGCCTGCCGGCACTGCGCACGGCCGTGGACAACGGCGCCGACGCCGTCTATCTGAGCCTGCGGGGGGAGACCAACGCCCGCAACTTCCCCGGCCTGAACTTCGACCGCAAGGCCCTGGCCAAGGGCATCGCCTACGCCCACAGCAAGGGGGTGCGGGTGTACATGGCCCTCAACACCTATCCCCAGCCGGATCTATGGCGTTCGGCCACTGAGGCCGTGGATACCGCCGCCGCCGAGGGGGTGGACGCGGTGATCCTGGCGGACCTGGGTCTGCTGCGCCACGCCGCCGACACCCACCCGGACCTGACCCTGCACCTCTCGGTGCAGGGCTCGGCCACCACCGCCGACGCCCTGAACTTCTACCACGAGCGCTTCGGCGTGCGCCGCGCCGTGTTGCCCCGGGTGCTGTCCCTGTCCCAGGTGGGGCAGGTGATCCAGCGCTCCAAGGTGGACATCGAGGTGTTCGGCTTCGGCAGTCTGTGCGTCATGGTGGAGGGCCGCTGCATGCTCTCCTCCTACGCCACCGGCGAATCCCCCAACACCCGCGGCGCCTGCTCCCCGGCCCATGCCGTGCGCTGGGTGGAGACGCAGCGGGGGCGTGAGGCCCGCCTCAACGGGGTGCTCATCGACACCTTCGCCCCCGGCGAGAACGCCGGCTATCCGGTGATCTGCAAGGGCCGCTACCGGGTGGGGGACGGCCAGGAGACCCTCTACGCCATCGAGGAACCCACCAGTCTGAGCACCCTGGACATCCTCCCGGACCTGCTGGGTATCGGCGTGCGCGCCATCAAGCTGGAGGGCCGCCAGCGCAGCCCCGCCTACGTGGGCAAGGCCACCCGGGTCATGCGCGAGGCCCTGGACGCCTGCCACGCCGATCCAAAACACTACACGCCGCGGCCGGAGTGGGCGCAGCAACTCTCCGGCATGTCCGAAGGACGCACCCATACCCTGGGTGCCCTGCACCGAGCCTGGCAATGATGAAGCTCTCCCTGGGACCGATCCAATACTACTGGCCCCGCGAGCGGGTGATGGACTTCTACCGCGAGGTGGAACGGGCCCCTGTGGACATCGTCTACCTGGGGGAGACGGTCTGTTCCAAGCGCCGCGAATTGCGCCCCGCCGACTGGCTGGAACTGGGGGACCGCCTCGCCGCCGCCGGCAAGACGGTGATCCTCTCCACCCTGGCCCTCATGGAGGCGGAATCCGAGCGCCTGGCCCTGGAGAGCCTGGCCCGCAACGGGCGCTTCCTGCTGGAGGCCAACGACGCCACCGCCCTGGGGGTATGCGCCGGGGCCCCCTTCGTCGCCGGCCCGCATATCAACACCTACAACGCCGCCACCCTGGCGGAACTGGCGGACCTGGGGGCCGTACGCTGGGTGATGCCGGTGGAACTGTCCCGGCAGGTGCTCTCGGCCATGCATGCCGCCCGCCCCGCGGGCCTGGAGACGGAGGTCCTGGCCTTCGGCCGCCTGCCCCTGGCCTTCTCCGCCCGCTGCTTCACCGCCCGCGCCCGCAACGTGCCCAAGGACGCCTGCGAACTGGCCTGCATCGACTACCCCGGCGGCCTGCCCATGGCCACCCAGGACGGTGAGACCTTCCTCACCATCAACGGCATCCAGTTGCAGTCCGCCGACCCCGCCAACCTCATCGGTTCCCTCCCGGAGCTGATGGACATGGGGGTGGAGGTGGCGCGCATCTCCCCCGAGCCCGAGGGCACCCTGGAGGTGATCCAGGCCTTTCGCGACTGCATCGACGGCACCCGTTCCTCGGCCCAGGCCCTGGAGCGCCTGCAGCCCCTCTTCCCCCGGTTCTGCAACGGCTACTGGCTGGGGGATGCCGGCATGCGCTGGCACGAGGAAGGACTATCCGCATGACGGCCCGGCCCTGCCGGGTCTGGAGTGAGGGACTGGCCCCGGGGACGGTGCACGCCGCCCGGGACCGGGTGCATCTGCGGGACGGGGTGGCCCTGGGGGAGGCGCGGCTGCGCTTCCACCGCTATGAGCCCACCGCCAGCATGGGGCGCTTCGAGGCCGCCTGCCATGCCGTGCGCGGGGCCTACTGCCAGGAGGCGGGCATCCCGGTGGTGCGCCGCCTCTCCGGGGGGGGCGCCCTCTATCTCTGCCCCGGCCAGTGCTGCCTGACCCTGACCCTGCCCCGGGACTGGCTGGGGGAGGGGGACACCCTCACCGCCCTCATGGCCCGTCTCAACCGCGCCCTGGCCCGGGCCCTGGGCAGCCTGGGCATCCCCGCCCGCAGCGCCTTCCCCAACGACGTGGAGGTGGACGGCCGCAAGCTGGCGGCGGGGTTTCTCGCCGTGGAGCCGGAGGCCATCCTCTATCACGGCGTGATCCTGGAATATCTGGACGTGGAGACCCTCTTGAAGGTGCTGCGCTTCCCCCGGGAGAAGCTCAGCAGCGAGGGCATCCTCAGCGCCCGCCAGCGCTTCGTCACCCTGGAGGACCTGCCGAACGGCCCCCGGGACCTGGAGACGGTGAAGGCGGCGGTGACCCGGGCCCTGATGGAGGAGCTGGCCCTGGAGGCGGTGCCCGAACCCCCGGCCCGCTGCGCGGCCACGGCGGAACCCGCGCCGGACCCGGCCGGGGCCATGCCCGGGCTGCAGGTGGACTGGGAGGCCGAAGAAGGCGAGAGCTGGCGGGCCTTCCTGCCCACCCCCGGCGGCGTGCTCCATCTGCGCCTCGTCCCCGACGCCGCGGGCAGGCACATCCGCGAGGCCACCCTGGCGGGGGCCGTGCACGCCGCCCCCGTGCACCTGTTCGCGGACCTGTGCCGGGCCCTGGAGGGGGCGCCCCTGGAGGCGGCGGAGGTACGCCTGCTGCACCGCCTGCGGGAGGTCGGGGCGGAGATGCCGGGGTTCGGTCCCGAGCCCCTGGCCCGGCTGCTGCGCCTGGCCCTGGGGCGGCGGGGGGAACAGGCCCTGGGGCTGACCGCGGCCGAGGCCAACCGGCTCATGGTGCACCGCGTGGACGGCAGCGAGGCGGCCCCGGAGATCCTCTCCCGGGCCACGGTCCTGCTGGTGCCCTACTGCGCCAAGCCCGCCTGGTGCAAGTGGCGCCACGAGGACGGCTGCGTGGAGTGCGGCGGCTGCGAGGTGGGGGAGGCCTACCGCCTGGCCCGGGAGCGGGGCATGCAGGTGGTGACCATCACCCGTTACGAGCACCTGCGGGAGGTGTTCGCCGACATGCAGCGGCAGGGCGCGCCAGCCTATGTGGGCATGTGCTGCCGGCATTTCTATCTCAAGCGGGCCCATGCCTTTCGCGCCGCCGCCATCCCGGCGGTGCTCATGGATATCACCGGCTCCAACTGCTACGAACTGAACCAGGAGGACGCGGCCTACGAGGGCCGCTTCAGCGCCGAGGCGGCCCTGGATGCCCCGCTGCTGGAGAAGGTGATGGCCTGGGTCCCCCCCGGGGCGGGCTGAAGGCCCTCAGCGCCCCTCCCGCTGCACCGTCACCTGCAGCCGGCCCGTGTTGTCCACCGCCACATGGAACTCGATGGGGGCGCAGCAGGTGGGGCAGTCCTCCACGTAGCGGTCCCCCGCCTCCTGGGCATCCACGGGGGTGTCGAACACGGCCCCGCACCAGGGGCATTCCACGGTCACTTCTTCCAGGGGATCGGTCATGGCGGCATCCTCCTCGCCTCGGATACGCCCATTGGACCCGGGCGGCGGGGCGATCAGTTCCCTTGCGGGATGAACAGGGCCACCAGGTCGTCCAGGTAGCGCCGCCCCAGGGCCGTGGCCTGCAGCCGGTCCGGCCGGTCCTGCAGCAGCCCCCGGGCCACGGCCGTACCCCGGGCCGGTTCCAGGTGGGACAGCGGCAATCCCGTGTGCCGGGTGAACAGGGTCGCCGGTACCCCTTGTGTCAGGCGCAGGGCGTTGAGCATGAAGTCGAAGGTCGCCGCCGGTGGGTCCAGTGCCTCTGTCCCGTCGACGGCGTCCCCGGCCATCGCCGCCGCCATGAAGGTGGCGGCATCGGCCTGCTTCCAGCGCCGCAGGATGCGCCCCCCCGGCAGGGTGTGCTTGCCGTGGGCCCCGGCGCCGATGCCCAGGTAGTCGCCGAAGCGCCAGTAGTTGAGGTTGTGCCGGCAGTGGTGCCCGGGGCGGGCGTGGGCGGACACCTCGTAGTGCTCGAATCCCGCCCGCTGTAGCCGCTCCCGCCCCGCCTCCTGCATGGCCGCTCGGGCATCCTCGTCGGGCAGGGCGGGGGGATGGCGCGCGAAGGCGGTCCCCGCCTCCAGGGTGAGTTCGTACCAGCTCAGGTGCTCCGGTTCCAGGGCCAGGGCGGCGTCCAGGTCGGCCCGGGCCTGGGCCGGGGTCTGCCCCGGCAGGGCGCACATCAGGTCCAGGTTGAGGTGGGTAAAGCCCGCGCTGCGGGCCGCGGCCACGGCATCCACCACGGCGCGGGCGTCGTGGATCCGCCCCAGGCGGCGCAGCAGGGTGTCGTCCAGGCTCTGGGCGCCGATGGAGAGGCGGTTCACCCCGGCGTCGCGAAAGCCCCGGAAACGCGCCCGCTCCAGGGTGCCGGGGTTGGCCTCCAGGGTGATCTCGGCGTCATGGACCAGGCCGGGGCGTCTTGCCGCACGTTCCAGCAGCCGGCCGATGGTCTGCGGGGTGAAGAGGCTGGGGGTGCCGCCGCCGATGAAGACGCTCACGAGCGCCCGCTGGGGCAGTCGTTGCAGATCCACCTCCAGGTCCGCCAGCAGGGCCTGCAGGTAGGCTTCCTCGGGGATCTCCCGCGCCGCATGGGAATTGAAGTCGCAGTAGGGGCATTTGCGCACGCACCAGGGGATGTGGACATAGAGGGCCAGCGGGGGGGTGGGCATGGCGGTGCGGGGGCCTGGCGGTAGGGGCTCAGGGCCCCGGCGCTTCTGCGCCTTCCCTGCGCAGGGCCTCGAGGAAGGCGGCCAGGGCCTGGCCCCGGTGGCTGCGCCGGTTCTTTTCATCGGCGTGGATCTCTGCCGCCGTCTGTCCCAGTTCCGGGACCAGGAAGACGGGGTCGTAGCCGTGGCCGCCCTCGCCGGCGGGGGCCAGGGCGATGCGTCCCGTCCAGGTGCCCTGGGTGAGCACGGGGGAGGGGTCCTCGGCGTGGCGCAGGAAGGCGATGACGCAGCGGAAACGGGCCGTGCGCTGATCTTCGGGCACGTCCCGCAGGGCCTCCAGGAGCTTTTGGTTGTTGGCCCGGGCATCGGCCCCGGGGCCGGCGTAGCGGGCCGAGTAGATGCCGGGGGCCCCGTCCAGGGCGTCCACCTCGATGCCGGAGTCGTCGGCCATGGCGGGCAGGCCGGTGTGGCGGGCGGCGTTGCGGGCCTTGATGATGGCATTCTCCACGAAGGTGAGCCCCGTCTCCTCGGCCTCGGGCACGTGGAAGTCGGACTGGGGCCGCACCTGGTGGCCGGTGGGGGCCAGGAGTTGCTGGAATTCCTTCACCTTGCCGGGGTTGCCGGTGGC
Organism: Ectothiorhodospira mobilis; assembly: GCF_900114895.1. Classification (GTDB taxonomy): domain Bacteria; phylum Pseudomonadota; class Gammaproteobacteria; order Ectothiorhodospirales; family Ectothiorhodospiraceae; genus Ectothiorhodospira; species Ectothiorhodospira mobilis_A. The sequence goes on along the minus strand of NZ_FOUO01000001.1, from coordinate 197,801 downwards.
CAGGACGATCTGCATGGGGTTCTCCTGTTGCATGTCATGGAGCCAGGGGTAGCGTTCCCGTCCCGTTGCGGGGGGAGCTCCTCCAGGGGCCGCCGTGAATCCGTCCCTGGAGGCTTGCGCGCCGCCTCCCTGCGGCGCACACCCCTTGCGGATCTCCCCCCGCAACGGGACTCCTGCCCTGGAACCAGGGCGCGGGGGAGCCCCTTGAGGGGCCGCCGTGGATCCTGAGGGATCAGCCTTCGGCCAGGGCCGCCTGCTGGGCGGCGATGAGTTCGCCGATGCCCTTCTGGGCCAGATCCAGCATGGACTGCAGCTCCTCCGGACGGAAGGCGTGCCCCTCGGCGGTGCCCTGCACCTCGATGAAGCCCCCGGCCTCGTTCATCACCACGTTCATGTCGGTCTCCGCCTCGGAATCCTCGGCGTAGTCCAGGTCCAGCACCGGGGTGCCCTTGTAGATCCCGGTGGAGACGGCGGCCACGCTGCCGAACAGGGGATCCCTGCGCAGGGCGTCCCGGGCCCTCAGGGACGCGATGGCGTCCGCCAGGGCCACGTAGCCGCCGGTGATGGAGGCGGTGCGGGTGCCGCCGTCGGCCTGGATCACGTCGCAGTCCACGGTGATCTGGCGTTCCCCCAGGGCCTCCAGGTTCACCGCGGCGCGCAGGCTGCGGCCGATGAGCCGCTGGATCTCCAGGGTGCGTCCCCCCTGGCGTCCCCGGGCGGCCTCCCGGGCCATGCGGTCGTGGGTGGCCCGGGGCAGCATGCCGTATTCGGCGGTGACCCAGCCCCGGCCCTTGCCGCGCAGGAAGGGCGGCACGCGCTCGTCTACGCTGGCGGTGCAGATCACCCGCGTGTCGCCGTATTCCACCAGTACCGAGCCCTCGGCGTGGCGGGTGAACCGGCGGGTAATGCGGATGGGACGAAGCTCGTCCGGGGCGCGGCCGCTGGGTCGCATGGGGATCTCCTGTGGGAAAAGCGGGCGGGCATTATACGCGCACCCCGGCGCCGGGGGCCATGTGCCATCCAGGAGGCCGGGAGTCAATCCACCCGGTCCAGAGACTGCAGGCGGTTGTGTTCGTCCACGGTGAGCACGAAGCGGCCGTTGATGCCGTCATGGCCCACGAAGGGCCGCAGGGCCGAGGCGGGGAAGCGCACCCGGGGCCCCTCGGCGGACCGGGCCACCACGGCCGCCGCGGCGCCGCTGTAGTACTGCAGGAAGGCCTCCCGGGAGATCTCCAGATGCAGGTGGTAGCGGGGCATGGCGGCGGTTCCTGGACGCGGAGCGGGTTCCGGGTCAGCAATATGGGTCGATGATATCCCGGGTCTTGCCGGGTGCGAATACGGTGTCGAAGGCCCATTGCCCGAACCCGCCCTGCTCGTTGACGGCCTTGATCCAGGTTTTCATGGCCGCACGTTTCGCTGCGTTCTGTGGGCTGTCCTGTCCCTTCACCTCCAGCACCAGCGTCCTGCCGTTGGCGAGGCGGATCAGGTAGTCAGGAACGAAGTTACGGGAGGAACCCCGCCATAGGTAGCGCACCTTGAAATCGAGATGATCATTCTTGGCCCAGGCGGCGATTCCGGGATGTCCCTCGCAGATATCGGCCACCATCTTCTCCCAGGTGCTGTCGTAGATTACGTGGCTGATCTGTGAGCGCTGAGTCGGGGCGCAGGGCTTGGTGGTCGACCAGGGCCGCATGGAAGCGGTGGAACCGATGGGCTGATGTTCATTGAAGATCAGTTCCTGGCGTTCCACGTTCTGCTCGGTGACATGGCGGCCGATATGGCTTACCACGGTATCCATGTTCAGGGCGAACAAAAGGCGACGACGCACCGGGTCCTGATGCCAAAGGCTGGGGATGTCCAGCTTGTCGCTGGCCAGGAACTGCTCCACCAGTCGGATCAACTGTATTGCGAGATATTGCTTGTCCCCCCCGAAGGCGGGTTGGCTTTGCAGGTAGAGTTTGCGAGCCGCGCGGAAAAGCAGATTCTGCAGCCGGAAATCTTCCACTGCCCGCTCCAGGTCGATCTCTGTGACCATCGCCAGGTTGGGGGAACCCGTGAGCGAAGGGGCAATGTCGGCATTGAGCGGTGTCCGGGCCGGATCAAGGGTCAGGACCGGTACGGCTTGCCAGTCGATCACCAACTCCGGTTTGAGGACGTTGTCGATGCGGTCCACGTTGGGCCAGCGGATTTCCAGGTGGTTGCGGCCGGCTTCCACCTCGATGCGCACGCTGGGCTTGGGCGGTGGTGGAGGTTCACCGCTTCCGCCGGCTTCCTGGAAGATGGATAGCGGCACACCGAAGACGTTGACATACTCAGGGAGAAACTTGCGTTCCGCGTCCATGTCGTGGGAGACGCGACGCAGGCCACGACCGATCACCTGCTCGCAAAGCAACTGACTGGTGAAGGCGCGCAGCCCCATGATGTGCGTGACATTGGCGGCGTCCCAGCCCTCGGAGAGCATGGCCACCGAGATGACGTTCTGCAGGTATTGGCCCGGTTGTCCCCGTTTGCCGACGGTATCCACCAGTGCGCGTAGCTGTTCTTCCTGTTTCATGGCGAGCAGATCGGCCTGCTTGTCGGCAGGCAGCCCTGCCGCCTCGATGAGGGCCTGCAATCGAGCGGCGTACTGGGTGTCCTTGGTACCGGTTTCGCCCTGCTCGGCCTTCTCGAGCACCTTGGAATCCACCCGCAGGGTGGTATCGGGCGCCTGGGTCTCCTGGATCAGGCAGTCACCCCCGTTGAAGAAGTTCTCGATGCGCGCCGCGGTCTCGGTGCGGTTACAGACGGTGAGCATCACCGGCGGTATAGTGTGGCCGGCATCCTGCCATTGCCGCCGGGTTTCCTTCCAGTCGTGGGCCAGCAGGGCATAGGCCTTCTGCACCAGGTCGGGCAATGGCTCCATGGGTTTTGCCTTACGGTTGAGGTCTTCCTTGACCTCCTCTTCGCGGTAGAGGTGGTAAAGCTTGCTGGCGTAGGTCTTGGCGTTGGCCAGGGCATCGTCACGCACCACCACCCGCGGGGTCTTCACCAGCCCGGCCTCGATGGCGTCGTTAAGGCCGAAGTCCGACACGATCCATTCGAACAGGCCGGATTCGGTATTGCTCTTTCCGGTAGGGGCAAAGGGTGTGGCGGAGAGGTCGAAGCAGCACCGGATACGCCGGGTTTTGTGGATGCGGTCCAGCCCCTCAATCCAGCGGGTGGCCTCTTCCAGGTCGATGCCCAGCTCCTCGGCCTGCTTCTTGCCGACCTTGGATTCGGCCCGCTGACGGTATGCGTGATGGGCTTCATCGTTGATCACGATGAGGTCACGCGCGTTGGCGAGGGGGCCCAGCACACGGCGGGTAAAGGCCTCATCGCTCTCCTGGCCCTTCTTGACCACCGAGCGGGCCTGCTCCTTGAGCGGCATCAGAACGTGCCAGTTTTCAATGGCGAGTTGCATCTGATTGAGCTGCTGCCGCATGGCCTCGTTGGGGCACAGATTGAACTCGTCGTAGACGTTCAGGGGGTGGCCTGGCTTGAGCACCTGCAGGCGGCTCTTGACGGTCAGGCCCGGGGTGACGATGAGTACCGCCCTGGAGAAACGGCGATCCTTGGGGTAGTGGAAGGCATTGAGGGTCTGCCAGGTGATGATCAGCGACATCACCGAGGTCTTGCCGGAGCCGGTGGCCATCTTGTTGCAGATGCGCTCCCAGGGACCGCCGTCACCGCCCAGGAAGATGCCCTGGCGGTAGGTCGGCTGGGCCTCCAGCCACCAGATCAGGGTCTCGATGGCCTCGAGTTGACAGAAATAGAACGGGTACTGGCGAGGCCCACCCTCCCAGCGGCAGGTATCGGGATCCCATTCCCCGCGGGCGTTCCAGTGCTCCAGCAGCTGGCGGGTAACGCTGGTGACACCGGGGTAGCCATCTGTTCGCCATTCGTCCACCCGCTGACGGATGCGGTTGACCTGCTCCAGGGGTTCGGTGCGCTGGGTGTTGTTGCGGGTGTCGAAGATCTCGTAGGCCGCTGGGCGACGCCCCTGCTGGAGGGTCAACTGCTTGCCGTCCCGCTCCCAGTAGGCCGAGGGGGCATCGTAGGGCGAGTTGATGATCAGTGATTGGGTCGTCATGCGGACATTCCTTGTGTCCAAGAGTAGTCTGCGCTCGGAGTGTAGGGAGCGATCACGGCAGTGTAAGGAGCTGGTATCATAGTGTAGGAAGCTACTGTGCGGGTATGAGGGAAGCTCGCACCACTATGCGGAAAGATAGCGCTGCTATGAGGGGGGTTGGCTGTGATATTCATCAGCAACGCGCTGACGCCAGCTCACCGATGCGTCTACGTGTGCGTGCAAGGCTGTCGGCACGCATGGAGGCCTCTTCCAGATCCCAGCAGCCATGAACGAACTGACTCAGCCGCTCATTGTAGGCCAGACCCTGCCTTGGACCGTGACCATGATCGGCCACTAGGTCCCTCTTCAACGAGGTAGGTGAGTGGCGTTTCACTAGGTTTAGCAAGGTCTGTTTGGGGTCATCAAGGCCTTCGGGTGCCTCTGGAAGCTTCGCAAATGGGATGTGTGCAAAGCTGGCGAAGTTTTGTTTGTCGGCAAGTAGCCAGGCTTCGATTTCGCGCACCGCGACTCTGAACAGCAGTCCATCAGGCATGGCCTGCTGGCCCAGCCATTCCCCGATCAGGCTGGGAGCACACTCCTTGCGATCCAGGTCAGTTAGCAGCAGTACGGGTACATTGGGAGCTAGGCGCATCAACTCCGGTAACTTTTTAATCAGTTTGCCAGATCCGCTGGGAGTAATCTCTATGTCGATCCTGAGCCTTCCCCTGGCCTCCCCGATTAACCTTTCCAATACCGCAGCGCTTAAACGATCCTCGACCGCGGTGCAAACCGAGATCATTCCCAGAACCCCAGCTGTTCGATGCCCTTGGGGCGTGTCTTGGGTAGCACTACATCGGCCACGCTGAGGCCGGCATCCAGCCCCTTGGCCTCGACCTCATCGACTGAGCGCACTGTGGTGCCTTCTCTGCTGGGTTCGAGCACGATCACGCCACGCGGATCGATCCCCGGATTGTTGAGCAAGGCCTGGCTATGGGTGCTGATCAGTACCTGACGCTTGGGCTTGCGGGTACGTTGCACTCGATCGATCATGGCCGGGATCTGTTCCACCACGGACTGATGCAGGGACAGTTCGGGCTCCTCTAGTAGCAACAAGCCGTTGCCATCCTGCAGCGACCAAAGCATGCCCAGCAGTCTCAGTGTGCCGTCGGAGAAGTGCTCCTCATTCTGCCAGCCGGCATTGGGGTGATGATGTTCATACAGCGCCTGTAGATGAGGATGACCCATCGCATCTTTCTCGAAGCGCAGTTCCTTGAACTGAGGTACCGCCACGCTCAATGCTGACTGAATGCGTTTCAGGCGCGCATCTCGTGTCTTTGTAGTTGTCTTCGCTAACCGTTCGAGAAAGCCTTGCCCGAAAGGGTCATCGTCAAGCCGTTGACCGCCGATCTGCTCACCATGCTTCAGCAACTGCGGCACCAAGTGTAGATAGGTGATTTCCGAGAAGGCTTCGACGAGCCCGCGAAATTCACGATTGGCAGTGGCTTGCTCGATGTGGGTCTGGGTTAGTACGAGGGGGTCATCAAGCTCGCTGGCCATAGGACGGGAGAGCATTTTCTCTCCTTGATGCCAGACCTCTTCAGCGGTGACCAGAATGCGCTGCGCTCCCTTCCCCTCTGGTTTGAATCCCAGGACATATTTCCAACTTGGTGCTTCTTCCTCGAAGCCTTCCGCCAAGTGAACCACGATCTTCACTTCAGGATCCCGACGGTGGTGCAGGCAACGTAGCTTGGTGATGCCACCACGGTCCTTGACCGCCTTCTGCAGTCCTCCGCCATCTGGCTTGCAGATATCCCTAAGGAAGCGAAAGACGTCCAACAGGTTGGACTTGCCCGAGGCGTTGGGGCCGATGATGTAACAGACGTGCGCAAGATCCATCTCGGCTTGTCGGAAGTTGCGCCAGTTCTTTAATTTCAGATGCGTAATGATCATGACGCCCTCAATCCAGCCGAACGACTTTCAGCGATTCGATGCCGCGGTTATCGATGATCTTCACCGCGATGCAGCGGTTTTCACCGGGCTCAAAGGGAAGTGATTTGGTGCCGTGGTACTTGCCCAGTAGCTCCTCGTTGAGCTCGGCGCGGATATCCTTCTTGAGCTTGTACCAGCCATCCTTTTTGCCGGCCATGGGGAAGAACACCTGGCGCGGGTAGAGGGAGCGGTCGTCGTAGTCGGTATCCAGTTCCCACACGGCGATGTCGCCCTTGCCGCCGGATTTCAATTCGCCGGTCTTGGTGTCGAAGTAGTCAAAGCCGTGCACCTCCACCTGCAGCTTGCCGTCCTTCAGCTCATGCACCTCCACGTCCGGCTGGCCCATCAGCCAGAAGGACTCGTTGCTGCGGGCGTTCTTCTTGAGGTCTTCGGTGAGCAGGTCGGTGTTCATCTGCACCTTGAGGGCCTGGATGCCCCTGATGCTGTCGATGTCCTTGGCGGCCTCCGGGTCGAAGGTGAAGGCACAGAACACCAGCAGCCTGGGCAGCGGGAAGAGGTCGCCGGCCTCGTTCTTGGCGATCTCCACCTGGCGCTGCTCCAGGGCGGCGTATTCGGGTCCGAAGCTGACGGCGACACGCTCACCGGTCTCCGCCACCGTACCCACGGCATGCAGGTACTTGGCCCCGGGCAGGGTCTCCAGGTCCATCAGCTTGAGGTGCTGGCCGCCCTTGCCGCGGATACCCGCCTTGAGCAGCTCCTCGCGCCACTGGGCATGGCGGGAGGTGGCCCCGGAGCGGGCCACGGCGACGTCGGCCTCCCTGGGTTGCTCGGCCTCGTCCAGGCCCAGCACGGTGGCAAAGGGCACCGCCTCCACGGTGAAGGGGCCGGTGATGCGCAGCTTGTCGCGGCTCACCTCGGGCTGGTCATAGAGCACCTCCTGATCGGCGTGGTTGGCGATGCTCTCGTCCATGCGCCGCTGCATGGCCTGGCGGGCCTTGTGAAAGGCATCGAAGTGAATCCGGGCGGTCTCCGGCCAGTCTTCGGGGAAGTCGAAGGGGACCTCCCATTCCAGCAGCGCGTTGACCTGGGCGGTCTCCCTCGAGGGGAGCGTGACCGTCTTGCTATCGGGGGCTGAGAAATCGATCTTGTCTCCCTTGCGACCGCCCTCAGTGACGGTGAAAGTGAGCGGCTCACCTTTCAGCGACTGGTTCAGCTTAGCCAGGGCCTGCTCGATGGCGGGATGGTGCTGCTCGTAGAGCTCATCGATCTCCGGGTTGTTGGCGATCGACTTCAGGGTGATGTGCGGCACCGTCTTGTAGATGAAGCCGCCGCCCAGCCCCTCCTGCGGGTACTTGAGCTCGTAGTAATCATAGCTGGCGGTCATCAGCCGTTGCTTGGCCAGCGTCACGGCCACCCGGGAGGTATCACAGGTGACCCAGCGACGCCCCCACTTTTCGGCGACATAGGCGGTGGTGCCGGAGCCGCAGGTGGGGTCTAGCACCAAGTCGCCGGGGTCAGTAGCCATCAAGAGGCATCGCTCAATAAATTTTTCTGCTGTTTCAACTACGTATGCTTTTCCCTTGGCTGCTGGCTTATCCGTCCAACAGTTCTCGTACTGCGACATTGGGAAGTCTCGTTGGAACTGTTTGTAATACGGGTCTTTTCCCGCAAAAAAAAGCCTACCAGACTTTTTAAGCCTATCCATGCCGACGGGATTAGAAGACCAACTCTTTTTCCCAGGAGGCGGGCAAAGCTTACCTTGAAAAGGTAAGTCAAATATGCAGCTTTCTGTAAACCCTGAAGACGTGGCATTCCGCCTTCTATAGACTCTCTGGTGATATTCTTTACTTCTTTTTTCGCGACGATCGGCATCTTCCGGAGCTGGGTCTATATATCGATACTCGGTATCGCTACTTATATCTCTTGCCTTGTATATTTGGCGAAATTTCAAGGCATTAATATTCTTCCCATACCAAAGTATATGATCGTATACTTTCGCTATGCCCTTTTGACCCAAAGGGTCAGTTGCCTTGAATGCGATCTGCGCTGAAAAATTATTGTATCCAAAGATCTCATCAAGTAAGGCTCGAACCCTATGAAGATTCTCATCTCCTATCTGTACAAAAACTGACCCGCTATCACTCAGCAACTCCCTCGCCAGCAGCAGCCGATCGCGCAGATAGGTGAGGTAGGAGTGAATGCCCAGCTCCCAGGTGTCCCGGAAGGCCTTGATCATCTCCGGTTCCTGGGTCAGGTCCTCGTCCTTGCGATCCTTGACGTCCCGCTTGTGGGTAAACGGCTGGAAGTTGGAGCCGTATTTGATGCCGTAGGGCGGGTCGATGTAGATCATCTGCACCTGCCCGGCCATGCCCTCCTTCTGCAGCATGGAGTTCATCACCAGCAGGGAGTCGCCGGCGATCAGGCGGTTGGCCCAGTCGCGCTCGTGCTTGTAGAAGTCGATGGCCTCGCGCAGTGGCAGGTTCTCGAAGGGGGCATGGAACAGGTCCGGCTGAAAGGCCCCGGTGCCCTTCTTTCCGCTCTTCATGCGCTTTTGTACCTCGCCGAGGATGGTGGCGGGGTCGATGCGCTCGTGCACGTGCAGGGAGACGGTATCCACCTGGAAGGTGGTGCCCTCGGCCTTGCCGGTCCACTGCAGGTAGGGGGACTGCAGGCGCTTGAGTTCTTCCAGTGCGGCCCGCATCTGTTCCTGGTCCCCGGAGGCCAGGGCATCATCGATCAGGCGTTCCACCCGGGCACGGGTGGCCGAGGCATCGAACCGCAGTTCCGGGGCCAGGTGGGGGTCGTAGGCCCAGGTGGCCCTTTCTTCGACACCGTCACTGGTGGCATCCACCATGCCCACATGGGGGTTGTTCCTGCGTTTTTCCTCATGGCGATAGGAGAGCACCTGGGCCTGATCGGGTTTCTTCCCTCGGGGTCCGGTCTTGCTTCCGGGCGTGGCGGCGTGCCCGTTCAGGGGGAGCTCTGGGGGGATCTCCGGCATCTCTAGGGTCAGATCCGGAGGGGCCATGCCCTCGTCCTGGGGGATTGGCTCGCCGGTGGGGGCCGGTTCAGCCGGACCGGACGCCGCCGGGTTTTCCCCTTTGGCTCTCCGGGGGCGGTCCTCCGTGCCCTGGGATTGGGACAGGAGATAGACCGAGCCGCCACGGCCCCGGCCCTTGCCCAGGATGCCTTCTTGCACCAGCGCATCCCTGGCCTGTTCGTAGGCGGCCCGGGGGACAGAGCCAGCCTGATCGGCAAGGACCTTGAGTAACCGGGCGTTGCCAATGGTGCGGCCATCTTCCGGTACGTTGCGCAGGATCAGTTCTCGCAGTGAGGGGGTATGGGCCATGGGGCGTCCTTGTCGGTCGGTTTCGGGGTGTTGCGTCACGCCGGGGTCATTCCACGTTCTGCACCTGCTCGCGCATCTGCTCGATGAGCACCTTCAGTTCCACCGCCGCCTGGGTGGTGTCCATGTCGTTGGATTTGCTGCTCAGGGTGTTGGCCTCCCGGTTCATCTCCTGCATGAGGAAGTCCAGGCGACGGCCCACGGGTTCGTCGCGCTCCAGGATGGCGCGCACCTCGGCCACGTGGGCGTCCAGGCGGTCCAGTTCCTCGGCCACGTCCAGCTTCTGGGCCTGCAGGGCCAGTTCCTGTTCCAGGCGACCGGGATCCAGGTCCGTGCCCAGTTCCTGGATGCGGGTCTGCAGGCGGGTGCGCAGGGCCTCGAGCACCTGGGGGCGGCGGGCGCGCACGTGGGCCACCTGCTGGCTGACGGCCTCGCAGCGGGTCTGCAGCATCTCACGGATCTGGGCCCCTTCCCGGGCGCGGTGCTCCGATAGGGTCTCCAGGGCCTGGTCCAGCAGTTCCAGGGCGGCGGCGCGCGCCGGTTCCAGGTCGGGACTGGCCTCGGCGGCCACGCCGGGCCAGCGCAGGATGTCCATGGCGGTCATGCGGGCGGCGTTCATCATCCAGTGCTCCACCCGGGTGACGGTTTGAATTACCTCCCGGGCCAGGGCCTCATCCAGCTGGATGCCCCCCGTCTGTCCCTCGCCCCGGCGGAAACGGAGCTGGCATTCTACCTTGCCCCGGCCCAGGTGGTTTTGGACCTTTTGGCGTACCTGCGGCTCCAGGGCGCGCAGCTCCTCCGGCAGGCGGGGGGCAATCTCCAGATAGCGGTGGTTGACGCTGCGCAGTTCCCATACGAGGGTGCCGAATTCGCCCGTGGCCTCGCATCTTGCGAAACCGGTCATGCTGTTCAACATGCTCACTCCTGGGTTGCCGTGGACGGACTATTGTACGGGAAGGGGACGGTGTCCCGCCCCCGGGGGGATCTCCCTTGAAATCTGTCCCGGCATCCCAATATCCGGGTGTGAAAGACGATGTGGTAACGAGCAGATCGGACAACGGAGGTGAGTGCCATGTTCATGACCCGTTACGAACCCTGGAGCCTGTTGAACCAGCTCTCCCGCGAGTTGGACCGCCTCAATCCCACGGCCACCGGCGGGGACGAGGAGCCGGCGGCCGTGAGCGACTGGGTGCCGGCGGTGGATATCCGTGAGGAGAAGGATGCCTACGTCCTGCATGCCGATGTACCCGGCGTGGATCCCAAGGACATCGAGGTGCACATGGAGAACGGTGTGCTCACCATCCGGGGTGAGCGCAAGTCGGAGAGCACCGAGGAACGGGAGAACTACAAGCGGGTGGAGCGGGTGCGCGGCAGCTTCTACCGGCGCTTCTCCCTGCCGGATACGGCGGATGCCGAACGCATCAGCGCCCGCAGCGCCAACGGCGTGCTGGAGGTGCGCATTCCCAAGCAGGAGAAGGTGCAGCCGCGCCGCATCACCGTGGAGGGCTGAGCGCGCAAACGCCCGCCTTCGGGCGTGGCGCATCCGGCCGTGCCGATTTCGCGCCGCGTGTCCACGCGGCGCGCTTGTTTGGGTTATCGTGACCGCCTATGGAATACAAAGACTATTACAAGGTGCTGGGTGTGGAGCGCTCCGCCTCCCAGGACGAGATCAAGAAGGCCTACCGCCGCCTGGCGCGCAAGTACCATCCGGACGTGAGCAAGGAGCCGGATGCGGAGGCGCGCTTCAAGGAGGTGAACGAGGCCTACGAGGTCCTGGGGGATGCCGAGAAGCGTAAGGCCTACGACCAACTGGGCAGTAGCTGGCGCTCCGGCCAGGACTTCCGGCCGCCGCCGGACTGGGACGCCTGGTTCGGTGGTGCGGCGCCGGGCGGTGGTTTCCGCACCTCCGCCGGGTTCCAGGAGGGTTTCTCCGAGAGCGATTTCTCCGACTTTTTCGAGACCCTCTTCGGCGGCGGCGCCCGCCGCACCCGGGGGCACCGTACCCACCGCAGCTTCCATGCCCCCGGGGAGGATCGGGTGGCCCGCATCGCCCTGGATCTGGAGCGGGCCTTCCGGGGCGGCTCGGTGTCCGTGCGCGTGGGGGAGCGTACCCTGCAGGTGAAGGTGCCCGCCGGGGTCACCCACGGCCAGCGCATCCGCCTCCCTGGCCAGGGCGGTCCCGGCATGGGCGGCGGTGCGGCGGGGGATCTCTATCTGGAGGTGCAGATCAAGCCCCACCCCCATTTCCGCCTGGAGGGACGGGATATCCACCTGGATCTGCCCATCACCCCCTGGGAGGCGGCCCTGGGGGCCACGGTGAGCGTGCCCACGCTGCAGGGGCCGGTGGAGATGAAGATCCCCGCCGGGTCCGGTTCCGGGCGCCGCCTGCGCCTGAAGGGGCGGGGCATGCCCGGCAATCCCCCGGGGGATCAGTATGTGGTCCTGCAGATGGTCACGCCTCCGGCGGATACCGATAAGGGGCGCCGTTTCTACGAGCGCATGCGCAAGGAGATGCCCTATGACCCCCGCCAGCACCTGACGGGGGTGGCCGGGGCCTGATCCGGGCGGTTCCCGGCGCGCGGCTCAGGCATTGCCCTGTACCCAGCGTTGCCGGCCGTCCGCCAGGGTCTCCTGCTTCCAGAAGGGGGCCTGGGACTTGAGGGCCTCCACCAGGAAGCGGCAGGCGTCGAAGGCGGCGGCGCGGCGGGCGGACCAGGCCGCCACCAGGACGATGGGCTCCCCCGGTGCGATGGATCCCACGCGGTGGGCGATGCGCACCTCCTGCAGGGGCCATCGGGCCCGTGCCTCCTGCTCGATGCGCCCCAGTTCCCCCTCGGTCATGCCCGGGTAGTGTTCCAGGGTCATGGCCCGCACCGTATCCCCCTCGTTGAAGTCGCGCAGGCTGCCGATGAAGACCGCCTGGGCCCCATGGCCGCCGGGGGGCAGCTGCTCTGTACAGGCGGCCAGCAGGGCAAGCGGATCGAAGGGTTCGGGATGCAGGGAGACCGCCATCTCAGCCCCCGGTCACCGGCGGGAAGAAGGCCACCTCGTCCCCGTCCCGCACCGGGTCCTGCGGATGGGCATAGGCCTGGTTCACCGCCATGAGCACCCCCGGTGGCCGCTCCTGGCCGGGATGGGCCCGGGCCCAGACATCGGCGACGCAGGAGAGGTCCTTCGCGTCCAGGGTATCCCCCTCCCGGCCCAGTTCCTCCCGCAGGCGGGCGAAGTAACGCACGTGGATGGCCATGGTGTGTTGCTCCCTTCCCTTCGGGCCGTCCGGGATGGCGGCCCCGCCTGCGGGGCAGTCTCCGGCGCCCCCCGCAAGGCGTCAACCCCCGCCCTTTGGGGCCCGCGCGGCGGACGCCCCGGGCGCGGCTGCGTTAGCATGTCTATCCCATAACCGCAGCCTCATGGAGTCCGGATCCATGCACCCGCTCACCCATTTCAACGCCGCCGGCGAGGCCCACATGGTGGACGTGGGGGGCAAGCCGCCCACCCGGCGTTCCGCCACCGCCGAGGGATGGATCCGCATGGCCCCGGACACCCTGGCCCGGATCCGCGAGGGCGGCCACGGCAAGGGGGATGTCCTCGGGGTGGCCCGGGTGGCGGGGATCATGGCCAGCAAGCGCACGGCGGACCTGGTGCCGCTGTGCCATCCCGTGGCCCTGAGCCATGTGGATGTGGCCCTGGAGCCCCGGGACGACCCGCCCCGGGTCCACTGCCGGGTCACCGCCGGGAGCGTGGGGCCCACCGGTGTGGAGATGGAGGCGCTGACGGCGGTGCAGGCGGCCCTGCTGTGTGTCTATGACATGTGCAAGGCGGTGGACCGGGGCATGGTGATGGAGGGCATCGCCCTGGTGCACAAGTGCGGCGGGCGATCGGGGGAATGGGCGCGGGATGCAGGGGACGGGGATGCCGCGGCGGGGGAGGGCGGGCGTCCGTCCCGGATCAAGGGCTGAGCCTCCCCCCCGGAACCGGGGATGGGTCGTGCATGCAGACCGGGCGGCGGTTAGACTGAGCCCATTCAAACGACTGGATGCAAACCCCGCCGTTCGGTTGCGGGGCTTCTCTTGGAGGCATCGATGAAGTGGATCAAGCGCAGCCTGGTGGCGGTAATGGTCCTGCTGGTGGTCCTGGTGGCCCTGGCGGGGGTGGTCCTGATCACCGTGGACCCCAACGATTACAAGGAAGAGATCAGCGCCGCCGTGGAGCAGCGCACCGGCCGCAACCTGGAGATCCGGGGGGACATCGGCCTGTCCCTGTTCCCCCGCCTGGGGCTGCAACTGGGGGAGACCACCCTGGCCAATGCCGAGGGCTTTGCCGGTGAGCATTTCGCCCGCGTGCGCCAGGTGGACGTCTCCGTGGCCCTGCTGCCCCTGCTGCGGCGCGAACTGGAGGTGCAGCAGGTGCGCCTGGAGGGGCTGGACCTGAACCTGGCACGCGATGCCGAAGGCCGCGGCAACTGGGAGGACCTGACGGCGGCCCCCGCCGCAGAGGAGGCCCCAACCCCCGAGGCCGAGGCAGGCGAGCCCGTGCCGCCGGCCCTGCGGGGGCTGGACATCGCCGGGGTGAGCGTGCGCGATGCCCGGGTGAGCTGGCGCGACGCCCAGGCCGGCACCGAGATGACCATCGATCCCTTCGATCTCACCCTGGGGCACCTGCGCATGGGGGAGGAGGCCCCGCTGGAGATCTCCCTGCGCCTGCGCATGCCCGATCCGGGGCTGGATGCCCGCCTGGAGACCCAGGGGCTGCTGATGCTGGATCCGGCCGGGCAGCGCTATGCCCTGCGCCAGATGGTCACCCGCATGGATGCCCGGGGAGAGGCCCTTCCGGCCCCCGTGGAGGCCCGCCTGGAGGCGGATCTGGTGGCCGACCTGGCCTCGGGTCTGGCCAAGGTGGAGCGCCTGACCCTGGACGCCCTGGAGACCCACTGGACCGGTCTGGTGGAGGTCACCGGCCTGGACGGGAACCCGCGGGTCCACGGCGAACTGCGCAGCGGCCGTTTCAATCCCCGCAAGGTCCTCAAGGCCCTGGAGATGGAGCCCCCCGAGACCACCGATCCCCAGGTGCTCACCCAGGCCGCCCTGGACCTGGCCTTCGACATGCAGGGCGAGCGGGTGGACGTGGATCAGCTGCTGATGACCCTGGATCAGAGCACCCTCTCCGGCCGGGCCGGCCTGCAAGGCTTTGCGCAGCCCGCGGTGACCTTCGATATCGATCTGGACCGCATCGACCTGGACCGCTACCTGCCCCCCGCCGCCGAAGGGGAGTCCGGGGACCATGGCGGGTCCGGCGCGGGTACCGGCGGCGGCGGGGGCGACGGCGCCGGTGCCTGGCCGGACACGTCCATCGCCCTGCCCATGGATACCCTGCGTGGCCTGGACCTGGACGGCACCTTCCAGGTGGATGATTTCAGGGTCTCGGGGCTGCAGATGCAGGGCGTGTCCCTGAAGGTCAAGGCCCGGGACGGCCGCCTGGATGTGGAGTCCATCCGCGGCAACCTCTACGACGGCAGCCTGGAGGGCCGTCTCGGGCTGGACGTGCGCCAGGATACCCCCGCCTACAGTGCCGAGGCGGCCCTGTCCTCGGTGCGCATCGGCCCCCTGCTGGAGGACCTCACCGGCGATGGCAAGCTGACCGGTACGGGCGACGTGAACCTGTCCCTCTCCACCCGGGGGGACTCGGTGCGGGCCCTGGTCTCCGCCCTGGATGGGAAGGGCGATCTGCGCTTCCGGGACGGCGCCGTCCAGGGCATCAACATCGCCCAGGTGATCCGCCGGGCCGAGGCCCGGCTCCGGGGCCGGGATCTGGAGGAGGAGGACGCCCCCCGGCAGACCGATTTCACCGAACTCACCGCCAGCTTCACCATCGACGACGGCCTGGTGAGAAACGACGACCTGCAGGCCTCCTCGCCCCTGTTGCGGGTGCGCGGCCAGGGCGAGGTGGACCTGCCGCCCCGGCGTCTGGACTACCGCGTGGACACCAACCTCGTGGCCACCCTGGAGGGGCAGGGGGGACGGCCCCTGGACAACCTGCGCAACCTGAACCTGCCCATCACCGTGGGCGGGACCTTCGATGATCCCCGCATCGGGCTCGATCTGGAATCGGTGCTCAAGGCCCGGGTGGAGCAGGAGGCGGAGCAGGCCCGGCAGGAGGTGGAGCAGCGGGCACGCGAGGAGGCGGATGCCGCCCTCCGGGAGCAGGAGCAGCGGCTGAAGGAGGAGGCCGGCCGGCTCCAGGAGGAACTGCTTGACCGCTTCCGCTGAGCCGAGGGCATTCGCCCCCCGCCTGCTGGGCTGGTTCGACCGGCACGGACGCCACGACCTGCCCTGGCAGCGGCCCGCCACCCCGTACCGGGTGTGGATCTCGGAGATCATGCTGCAGCAGACCCGGGTGGCCACGGTGATCCCCTACTACCGGCGCTTCATGGCGCGCTTTCCCGAGGTGGGGGACCTGGCGGATGCCCCCCTGGATGAGGTGCTGCACCACTGGTCCGGGCTCGGCTACTACGCCCGGGCCCGCAACCTGCACAAGGCCGCCCGCTGCATCGTGGATGTGCACGGCGGACGATTCCCCCGGGACCGGGAGGCCCTGAGCGCCCTGCCGGGTATCGGCCGGTCCACGGCGGCGGCCATCCTGGCCCTGGCCTTCGGGGATCGGGAGGCCATCCTGGATGGCAACGTGCGGCGCGTGCTGGCCCGCCACCGGGGTGTGGAGGGCTGGACCGGGACCGCCGCCGTACAGGCCCGCCTCTGGATCCTGGCCGAGGCCCTGACCCCGGTGGAGCGGGTGGCGGATTACACCCAGGCCATCATGGACCTGGGGGCCACGGTCTGCACCCGCCGCAATCCCGCCTGCGGGGACTGCCCCCTGGCGGCGGACTGCATCGCCCGGGCCCATGGCCTGCAGGAATGCCTGCCCACCCCCAGGCCTCGGCGGGCGCAGCCCCTGCGCCGCACCACCATGCTCCTGGTGACGGCGCCGGAGGGGGTGCTGCTGGAGCGGCGCCCGCCTGCGGGGCTCTGGGGCGGGCTGTGGGGTCTCCCCGAGGTGGAGGAGGACGCATCCGAAGAGGCGGCACAGGCCTGGTGCCGACGGCATCTGGGTGCGGATCCCCTGGAGATGCGGCAACTGCCCGCCTTCGTGCACACCTTCACCCACTTCCGCCTGGAGATCACCCCGTTGCAGCTGCGGGTGAAAGCCCCCGCGCCGGGTGTGATGGAAGCCCCGGACCGGGTCTGGTATAACGGGCACGCCCATGCCGGCCTGGGCCTGGCGGCCCCGGTGAGCCGGCTGCTGCAACACGTGATGCAAGACGACGGAGAAGACGATGACTCGCATGGTGAAATGCGTTGTGCTGGGTGAAGAGGCCGAGGGCCTGGATGTCCCCCCCTATCCGGGGGAACTGGGCAAGCGCATCTTCGAGAACGTCTCCAAGCAGGCCTGGCA
Source organism: Ectothiorhodospira mobilis (assembly GCF_900114895.1). Classification (GTDB taxonomy): domain Bacteria; phylum Pseudomonadota; class Gammaproteobacteria; order Ectothiorhodospirales; family Ectothiorhodospiraceae; genus Ectothiorhodospira; species Ectothiorhodospira mobilis_A. The sequence continues at coordinate 180,969 of NZ_FOUO01000001.1, read as the reverse complement.
GAAGTGGATACAGCACCAGACCATGCTCATCAACGAGTACCGCCTGACCCCCATCGACCCCAAGGCCCGGGAATTCCTGGAAGGGGAGATGGAGAAGTTCTTCTTCGGCGAGGGCGCCAGCCGGCCCGAAGGCTACGTGGATCCTGGCCAGGGGGCGTGACCTGATCCCCCGCGGGGCTTGACGAAAGCCCCGGGGAACGCTTTAATACGTGCCTTCGCGCAGGGACAACCCCTAAAGCGATGGTCAGGCCGGGTAGCTCAGTTGGTAGAGCAGGGGATTGAAAATCCCCGTGTCGGCGGTTCGATTCCGTCCCCGGCCACCAAATGATCAACGACTTAGCCCGCTATTCAGCGGGCTTTTTCGTTTCTTGGGGTACTGCCGGGACACCAGCCCGCAAGACCCTGCCGCACAGCAGGCTGTAGCTCCCGTGCTATCCTGCCTCCCGGATGCCGGATTCCCCGTCCACCTGGCTGAGGATCGAGGCCGTTCTTTCGTGCCGCCCGCTTTCTTGTCACCCTGCCCTGGCGGGTAGGCCCTGCCGTTTCCAAGGGGTTTAACCCATGTGTTGAAAGTCTTCTGGAATGATGTCCAGAAGCCCGTTGTGGACGGAAATCCGGTTCAGGGAGACGCTGCTTTAGCCCGCCAGAAATCCGGCCCAACGCCCTTGCCAGGCACATGCCGAGTCGTGATTGCGAACCTTCCTCCTAACGCAATAGTCTAGACCAACTAGACTATGCGGGAGTTCGGGTTGCAATGTCAGTCCAGATCAATATGTACGAGGCCAAGACGAAGCTCTCCCAGTTGGCCGAGCAAGCATGGGCGGGAGAAAGGGTCATCATTGCCAAGAACGGCAAGCCCTATCTTGAGCTTCGTCCCTACGTCGCGCCCCAGGGGCCACGAAAGCCAGGTCGTCTCGCCGGCAAGATCCACATGTCTGCGGACTTCGACGAGACCCCCACAGAGGTCATCGAGGCCTTTGAGGGGGGGCATGAGGCGTCTGCTGCTCGACACCCATACGTTCCTCTGGTGGCTCAGCGGGGACTCGTCTCTCGGCGAGCGTGCCCGGGCGGCCATCGCCGATCCCCGCAACCAGGTCTTCGTCAGCGCGGCCACCGGCTGGGAGATTGCAATCAAACGGGCCATGGGCAAGTTACGCATCGAGGACCAAGACCTCGATAGCATCGTCGAGGAGGAGGGATTCAACCACTTGCCGATGACCTTCTTCCACGGCACGCAGGCCGGCGCATTGCCACAGAGCACCACAAGGACCCGTTCGACCGCATGCTCATCGCCCAGGCACAAGCCGAAGGGCTGACCCTCCTTACCGCCGATGCCGAAACCTCCAAGTACGGAGTTCACCTCCAATCTGCGCGTTCCTAGCGTGGAGGGCCGCTGGGGGAACCCTCGGGGGGATCTGCAGGGACCACTCGGCTTCAGAGGGTGTCAACATATCATCCATTGGATTCCTCCCCGGTGCCTTCAGCCCGCCTCCAGCAGGGCACGGGCCGCCGGGGTGATGGGGATCAGGTCGTCCCGGGAGAGGTCCGCGGCGCGGGCATGGCCCATGACCCGCAGGTAGTCCTCGAGGATGGCGCGGGTGCCATCGAGGAAACGGGCCACGCGCTCGGCGGCCTCGGCCGGGTCCACCCGCTCCCGCAGCCGTGGGGTCTGGGTGGCCACGCCGGTGGGGCAGCGCCCGGTGTGGCAGGCGCGGTAGTACTCGCAGCCCAGGGCAAAGAGGGCCGCCGTGGCCAGGGCGCAGGCGTCGGCCCCCAGGGCCAGGGCCTTGAGGATGTCGGCTGGCGTGCGCATGCCGCCGGTGGCCACCAGGGCCACGGGCCGTCCGCCAGCGGCGTTGTGGGCGTCCACCCTTTTCCGCGCCTTCGGCAGGGCCATCACCAGGGGCATGCCGAAATGGTCGCGGACATGCACCGGCGCGCCGCCGGTGCCGCCGCCGAAGCCGTCCACGGTGATGAAATCCGGTTCCAGGTTCAGGGCCGCCTCCAGGTCCGCCTCCAGGCGGTTGGCGGCGATCTTCAGCCCCACGGGCTTGGCGGGGTGGTCCCGGCGCAGGGCCGTGATGCGCTCCCCCAGGGCATGGGCATCCTCCAGGTCCGGGAAACGGGCGGGGGAGTGGGCGGCCTCGCCGGCCCGGATGCCGCGCACACGGGCGATCTCGTCCGTCACCTTGGCGGCCGGCAGCTCCCCGCCGAGACCGGGCTTGGCCGACTGGCCCAGCTTGATCTCGAAGGCGTCGGCCTGGGCCATGGCCTCGTCGTTCCAGCCGAAGTAGCCGCTGGCCATCTCCAGGACGTAGAGCCCGGCGGCCGCCCGTTCCTCGGGCAGCATCCCCCCCTCGCCGGAGCCGATCAGGGTCCCCGCCCGGGCGGCACCCTCCGCCAGGGCGATCTTCGCCTCCCGGGAGAGGGCGCCGAAGGACATGTGGGAGATGGTCACGGGCAGGGCCAGCTGCAGCGGGGTCCCGGCCCCCGCCCCCAGGACCACCCGGGTGTCGGCGGGTTCCTCATCCAGGCGGGGCATGGGCTCCAGTTGCGCCGCCGCCAGGTGGAAGTGGTCGAATCCGGGTACCGGGCCGGGGGACTCGGCCGGCGCCCCCATGGGGGCCACGGCGGGCCCCTTGCCCATGGCCAGGCGGCGGATCTCGGCCTTGCCCCGGGTGTCCTGGGACCAGCGCCGCCAGCGCCCCTGGTAGCCGTCGAAGGTGGCGGCGGGCAGGGGCGGGACGGCTTCGGCGTCCACCTCCACCCGGCCGTCCTTCAGCCGGGCCGGGTAGGTGTCGATGCGGTCCCCGGGGTTGTAGGGGGAGATCCCCGTTTCCAAATCGAAGTTCCACCCATGCAGGGGGCAGACCGCGTCCCCGCCCACCACCCGCCCTTCGGACAGCTGGCCCTCCAGGTGGGGGCAGCGGTCATCCAGGGCGTGGACCCGGCCCTGGTGCAGGAACAGGGCCAGGGGCCGGCCGTTGACCCACACCTCGTGGCCCCGGTCCTCCTTCAGTTCGGCGGCTTTGCATACGGTTTGCCAGTCGCTCATGGCATCCTCCCGCGGTGGAATGGAGGGGGTATTCGTCCCCGGCACCCGGACTGTGTCCGGTACAGCGAGTCTAGAAGATCCGCGCCGGGGCGGGTCAGGGAAAGGCGGGGGTGTCTGGCATCGGCCCCGGCCCCGGATTATGATGAACGGCTTGTGATGGGGCGTGCCCGGCAGGGCGGGCACAAGGAGAAGGAGGTTTGTCAGGATACATGGACCCGGCCACGGATCCCCTGGAGGGGGTGATCCGGGCCTTGCCGTTGCCGGCCCTGGTGCTGGCGCCCGATGGTGCGATCCGGGCGGCCAATCCCCCGGCCCGGTCCCGTTTGGGTCTGAGTGGCGCGCCAAAGGCATGGCCGGCCTTGGCCGAACTGGTCCCCGGCGCCGGGGGGGAGGCCCTGGAACGCTGGCTGGCCGACTGCCCCGCCGACGGTCACCCCGTGTCCCGGGAGGTGGTGCTCTCCCTCGTCGGTGAGGCGTCGTTCCCGGAGGTAATCCATCTGGCCCGGCTGGATGGTGGGATGCGTTTTCTGTGCACCCTGGATCCCCTTCCCGGGGACGGCAAGGGGGACGCCGCTGCCCAGCCCTGGCGCTTCGCCCTGCAGGGGGCCGGGGACGGGGTCTGGGACTGGGACCTGCGCACCGGGCGTGTGCGCTATTGCCCCCGTCTGCGCCGGATCCTGGGCTATGCCGAGGGGGATCCCTTCGAGGAGAGCCTGGATCAGTGGCTGCACCTGCTGCATCCGGAGGATCTGCCCCGGGTCTCCTCCGCCCTGCAGCGCCACGTGCAGGGCGGCAGTGAGCGCTATACCAGTGAGTACCGCGTGCGCCACCGCTCCGGGGGCTGGATCTGGGTCCTGGGGCGGGGACGGGTGATCCAACGGGATGCCGATGGCCGTCCGCTGCGGGTGGCCGGCACCCTCTCGGACATCAGCGAGCGCAAGCACCAGGAGGACGAGCTGCGCCGCATGGCCAGCACGGATTTTCTCACCGGCCTGGCCAACCGCCGCCAGTTCCTGGGGCGCATGGCCGATGAGCTGGCCCGGGTGAAGCGTCGTCCGGATCATCCGGCGGTGGTGCTGATGATGGATCTGGACCATTTCAAGAGCATCAACGACACCTACGGCCATTCCACCGGGGATGCCGTGATCCGCCACGTGGCCGAGCTCCTGCGTACCGTCCTGCGGCGCATGGACCTGGGGGCGCGCATGGGCGGGGAAGAGTTCGCCGCCCTGCTCCCGGCCACCGCCCTGGAGGATGCGCGGGGCGTGGCGGAGCGCCTGCGGCGCACCATCAAGTCCACCCCCGTGGTCTACCGCGGAGGCATCGTGGGGGTCACGGTGAGCATCGGCCTGGCGACCCTGGACCCCCGGGACGAGGACTCCGACGCCACCCTGCGCCGCGCCGATCTGGCCCTCTACCGGGCCAAGGGGGAGGGCCGCAATCTGGTGGCCGTGGCCGGGCCGCCGGGCACGGAGGACCTGGAATCATCCCCCTGCTGAAACCCCCCACGAGGAGCGCGCCTTGCCCGAACCCTTGATCATCGAGCCCCGCTGGCCCGCCCCCGCCGGGGTCCGCGCCGTGGTCACCACCCGCAGCGGCGGGGTGAGCCGCCCCCCCTTCCAGGAACTGAACCTGGGGCTGCACACCGGGGATGACCCGCAGGCGGTGCTGGAGAACCGCCGGCGCCTGACGCGGGCCCTGGACCTGCCCGGGGCGCCGGCCTGGCTGGAACAGGTGCACGGCACCACCGTGGCGGAGGCGGCGGCGGTGACGCCGGACGCCACCCAGGCGGATGCCGCCATCGCCCGTCGGCCGGGGATCGTCTGCGCCGTGCTTACGGCGGACTGCCTGCCGGTATGCCTCTGCGACCGGGCGGGGGAGGAGGTGGCGGTGGCCCACGCCGGCTGGCGCGGCTTGGCGGCCGGGATCCTGGAGGCCGCCGTGGCGGCCTTCACCCGTCCTGCGCAGTCCTTGCTGGCCTGGCTCGGACCCGCCATCGGCCCGGCGGCCTTCCAGGTGGGGCCGGAGGTGCGCCGGGCCTTTGTGCAACAGGATCCCGACATGGCCCACGCCTTCACCCCGGCCCGGGGGGACCGCTGGCTCGCCGATCTGCACGCCCTGGCCCGGGCGCGGCTGCGGGCCTGCGGCGTGGAGGCGGTGCACGGCATGACGGCCTGCACCCACGGGGAGCCGGAGCGTTTCTTCTCCTACCGCCGGGACGGGCGCACCGGCCGCATGGCCACCCTCATCTGGCGTGAATGACCCCCCCTCAGCCGCCCCCCAGGCTTTGGTAGAGGGACATCACCCGGGTCACGTATTGCCGCGTCTCCGGGTAGGGGGGGATGCCGCCGTGGCGTTCCACGGCCCCCGGTCCGGCGTTGTAGGCCGCCAGGGCCAGGCGCGTGTCCTGATTGAAGCGCTGCAGCATGCGGGCGAAATAGGTGGTGCCGCCGCGGATGTTCTGCCGCGGATCGAAGGCATCCTCCACCCCCAGCTCTTGGGCGGTGTCCGGCATCAATTGCATCAGCCCCTGGGCCCCCACCCGCGACACGGCATGGCGGTCGAAGCAGGACTCCACCGTGATCATGGCCCGCACCAGCCGGTGGTCCAGCCCCTGGAGCCGGGCATAGTGCCGCACCCATCCCATCTGCTGCGTCGCCCGCCGCTCCAGTGCGTCCGGGGTCAGTCCGCGGCAGGCGCTGCGTGCCGGGGGGCGGCCGTAGTAGCGGCGTTCGATGAAGGTGAATCCCTCGCCCATCTCCCGCTGGTCGGTGAACCAGGGGACCCCATGCGCGTCCCGGTGCAGAAAGACCTCGTCCGCGCCGGCCGAGCCTTGGGTCAGGGCCAGCAGCAGCGGTAAGGCGAGGCGGATGGGCGGTGCAAGGTGCATTGAGTTTCGATCCTCCTTGGACGGATCATAGGGATACCGCGAACGAGCCTGCAACGCATGTCCACATCCGACCCCGCGCCCCGATTCCCCGATGGCCTGCTCCGCCTGCTGGCCGAGGCTCAGCCCCGCACGCCCCGGGAACTGGCGGTGCGGCTGGGGATCCCGGTGCCGGAGGTGGAGGCGGGACTGCAGGGGCTGCGCCAGGCGGGGCTGGATTGGCGTGGTCAGGCAGGCTATATCCTGCCCCCGGAACCGCCCCCGGATCCGGTGGATGCCGATGCCGTGGGCGCCGCCCTTAAGGACCTGCCGCAGGTGCCCCAGGTGCACGCCCTGGAGCAGGTGGATTCCACCAGTGCCTGGCTGGACCGGGCCCGGCGGCAGGGGATGCGGGGACCGGTGGCCTGCTGCACCGATTTTCAGAGCGCCGGTCGTGGCCGCCGGGGACGGCAATGGCGCATGCCCCCCTGTGCCGGGATGGCCCTTTCGCTGCTCTGGGACATCCGCCACTGGCCCCGGCCCGATGCCAGCGTGACCCTGGCCGCCGGTGTCGCCCTGGCCCGGGCCCTGGAGGACCTGGGGGTACGCGGCCTGCAGCTGAAATGGCCCAATGACCTCTATCTGGACGGGCGCAAGCTGGGGGGGATCCTGGTGGAGGTCCGGGCCGGGCGGGACGGGCCCGATGCCCTCATCCTCGGTGTGGGCATCAATCTGCGCCTGCCTGCTCATATGGAGGTGGGGCAGCCCCATGCCGACCTGGCCGGGGCCGGCCTGGACCCCCTGCCGTCCCGAAGCCTCCTGGCCGCTACCCTCATCCGTGCCCTGGAGGGGATGCTGCAGTCCTATCCGGAGCCGGGATTCGCGGCCTTCCTGGGGGAGTGGAACCGGCGCGACGCCACCCGGGACCGGCCCGTGGCCCTCAGCGGCGGGGACGGGTGCACGGGCATCGCCCGTGGTGTGGACGAAGGCGGTCGCCTCTGTCTGGAGACGGATCGGGGCCTGCTCCATATCGAGACCGGGGAGATCGGCCTGCGGAGTCGGCCATGAGGCTGCTGCTGGATGCGGGTAACAGCCGCCTGAAGTGGGCCCTGTGGGACGGGCGGGCCCTGCATGGCCAGGGGGCGCTGGAACACCCCGGCGCCGCCGAAGCCCCCTGGGATGCACTGCTGGATGCAGCGGCGCAGCGCATGGGGTTGCGCCACGTGGATGCACTCTGGGCCGTGGAGGTGGTGGGCCCCGCCTTCCGCGCGGCCTGCAGCGCCTGGGCGCGGCGCCGGGGCTGGCCCGAGCCCCGTTTCCTGGAGGCGGATCCGGCCCAGCACGGCATCGTCTCCGCCTACCGTGATCCCGGCCGGCTGGGCCGGGACCGCTACGCCGCCCTGGTCGGGGCCCGGGCCCTGGGGTACGAGTCCGCGGTCGTGGTGGACTGCGGCACGGCCGTGACCCTGGACCGGCTGCTGCCGGGGGGGCGCCACAGCGGTGGTCTCATCCTGCCGGGGCTGGGCCTCATGCGCCGCGGCCTGGGGCTGGCCCCGGGGGTGGGCGGCGCGGTGCAGGGGGATGCATCCCGGGTGCCCGCCGTGTGCACCGGCGATGCCGTGGCCGCGGGGACGCTGCTGGGGCTGGCCGCCGCCATCGATGCCCTGACGATCCGCCTGGGGGAGCCGCCCCCGCCGGCGGCGGTCCTCCTCACCGGCGGGGACGCCCCGTGCCTGATCCCCCATCTGACCTGCGGTGTCGTGCCCGTGCCGGATCTGGTGCTGCACGGCCTGGCCCGGGTCTCGGAGCGGGGCTGATGCGACTCCTGTTCGCCCTGCTGGTGCTGCTGAACCTGGCCTGGCTGGGGTATACCCTCCTGTCCCCGCCGGTGCCCGACCCCGGGACGTCGCCCCTGTCCGCGGCCCGTCCCGGTGTGCCCCTGCTGCGCCTGGCGCAGACGGCGGATCCGCCGACCACCACCCCGGGTGCCGGGCGTGTCTGCCATCGCCTGGGCCCCTTCCAGCGGGAGGCGGAGGCGGTCCGCCGCCTGGAGGCCTTTCGCGCCGCCGGTATGACCGGGGCCTTGCGGCGCGTGCGCGTGCAGGTGCCGGCCTCCTACTGGGTGGTCCTGCCCATGGGGGAGGCGGGAACCGCCCCATTGATCCGGCGCCTGCAGGCGGCCGGGCTCACGGATTACTTCGTGATCCTGGACGGAGCCCGGAAGGGGGATCTGTCCCTGGGGTTGTTCTCGGGCAAGAGGCGGGCCGCCCGGCATCTGGACCGGATCCGCTCCCTGGGGCTGGACCCGGTCCTGGTGGTGCGCTTCCAGGAGCGGTCGCAATACTGGCTGGAGCTGGCCGCCCCCGGCGATGGTGACCCCGGCGTCCTGCCACTGCCGGTGGAGGGGATGCGTCTGGAACGCCGCCCCTGCCCGGGTTCATGAAGCCCCCTGCGTTGCTGTCCTCTTGCGGGGGGATGCGATTGCGGCGCTGCGGGGGGTCGTCTACCATAACGCCACCACGACGCCGGAGTAGCTCAGCTGGTAGAGCAGGGCACTTGTAATGCCAAGGTCGTAGGTTCGATCCCTATCTCCGGCACCACTTCACAGGGCACGTTCGGGCGCGGGCCGTGCGGCCCTGAAGCGTGCGCCCGTGCCCCTGGAGCATAAGCCGAACTCCGCCCAACCCTCCCGCCCCGGCGGCCTGCGGCCGCTGCAACGCATCGAGGGCCAAGACCATGCTCAAGCCATTCCTTGCCGGCGCCGGTTATCTCCTGCGGGGACTGCGCCTGGTCATCGAACCCGGGCTGCGCCGCTACGTGGCCCTGCCGCTGTTGATCAATGCCCTGGTGTTCGCCGGGCTGCTCTGGCTGGCCGCCGATCAGTTCGGGGCACTGGTGGATGCCATCCTCCCGGCCCTGCCGCAATGGCTGGCCTGGCTCGCGGGGGTGCTGTGGCTGCTGTTCTTTGTGGCCGTGGCGGTGCTGGTCTTCTTCACCTTCTCCGTGGTCGCCAATCTCATCGCCGCGCCGTTCAATGACCTGCTGGCGGAGGCGGTGGAACGGCGCCTGAGCGGCCGGGGCCCACCCGGGGGCGGGGGGCTCTGGCAGGCGGTGAAGGGGGCCCCGGGGGCGATGCTGGACGAGCTGCGCAAGCTCGGTTATTTCATCCGATGGGCTCTGCCTCTCCTGATCCTCTTCCTCATCCCGGGGGTGAACCTGCTCGCCCCCCTGGCCTGGGCGATGTTCACCGCCTGGATGCTGGCCCTGGAGTACGCCGACTACCCCATGGGCAACCACGACCTGCGCCCTGACCATCAGCGCCGCATCCTGGGGCGGCAGCGGTGGTTGTCCCTGGGTTTTGGCACCGGGGTGATGCTTGCCACCCTCATCCCCCTGGCGAACTTCCTGGTGATGCCGGCGGCGGTGGCCGGGGCCAGTGCCCTCTGGGTGGACCGGCTGCGCCAGGAGGCGGCAACCTAGGACCGATGGCGGGCCATGGTGGGGATGGTCTGGAACGACGGAGAGGGCTGTCCTTGCAGAACCGGGGTTCTGGGGCCATGCTTCATTGCACCCATCGGGTCGGGGGCATCCGCCGCTGCTGCATCGGGTCCTGCCCAGGAGGAATCCCCATGCCTCGGCGCCTGTACGGTTGCACTGGATTCGTTCAAAAAGACTGCTACACTGTGAACTGAGTCACAGCTTTACCGTGAACGAGGCCCGATCCTGCCGGTGATCCGGCAGCTCGGAGGGCTTGAAGGAGCCGGCACAAGGGTCATGGGCCGGATGAATGGGGGTCTGGAATGGGCGATCCAGCGGAAGACCGTGTGGTGACCATGGCGGGTACACCCGAAGTGGCCGGAGGGCCGGGACTGAGATCCATCGACGCGGGGGTGCCCGGGACAAGGTCCCGGGATCCGGCCAGGCTACGAAGGCCCCTTCGGATCCGCCACTTTCACCTGCGCATCCTCGGCCGGGAGTTGTCCTCCCCCTTCCTGCTGCTGTTCTGCACCGAGGCCCTGGTCCTCGCCTTTGCCATCCTCCTGTCCGGTTACGTCCTGCCTCTTTTCTCCTCCCCTGGGCCGGATATCGCAGTCGATTCCATCCAGATCGCCCTGTTCATGGCCCTGCACATGGTGGGCATGCTCTGCATGGGCCTCTACCGGCGGGGATTCCGCGGGGGGGTGGCCGCAGTGGCCTCCCGGGTCACCGGGGCCCTGGCCCTGGGGACGGCCCTGATGGCAGTCCTGTTCCTGCCCTTCCCGGGGCTGTCGATGCCTTGGCAGGGCCTGCTGGCGGCCACCGGGCTGGCCCTGCCGGGCCTGCTGGCCGTGCGCTTCGGTATCCATCATCTGGTGGATCATAATGCCTTCAAACGCCGTGTCCTGGTGCTGGGGGCGGGGGAGGGCGCCAGCATGTTCCAGCGCCTGCGCCGCAGGGCGGACCGGGTGGGTTTCACCGTGGTGGGGTTCGTGCCGGGGGGGGAGGGGCGCACCCGGGTCTCCGGGGAATCCGTTGTGCGTCTCGACGAACCGCTGCCCGACTTCGTGCGCCGGCACCATATCGACGACGTGGTGGTGGCCTATGACGATCCCCGGGGCGGTTTCCCCGCGGACGAGCTCATGCATTGCAAGATGCACGGGCTCAATGTCCTGGATGTGGCCGACTTCTTCGAACGCGAGGCGGGGCTGCTGCGGCTGGATGTCCTGCGGCCCTCCAGCTTCGTCTTCGGAAGGGGATTCCGCCACAGCGTCTATCGGGATCACGCCAAGCGGGTACTGGACGTGGTCACGTCCCTGGTGCTTTTGGGTTTGACCTGGCCGCTGATGCTGGTCTGCGCCCTGGGGATCGCCCTGGAGGACCGGGGGCGGGGCTCGGTGATCTTCCGTCAGGTGCGCACGGGACAGCATGGTAATCCATTCACCCTGTTCAAGTTCCGCAGCATGGTCATGGATGCCGAGCGGGATGGGGTGGCGCGGTGGGCGCAGAAGGGGGATCCGCGGGTGACCCGCTTCGGGGCCTTCATGCGCAAGACCCGTCTGGACGAGCTGCCGCAGCTGTTCAATGTGCTGCGCGGGGATATGAGCTTCGTCGGTCCACGTCCGGAGCGCCCGGAGTTCGTGGAATCCCTGGCCGTGAAGCTGCCCTACTACCGGCACCGCCATTGGGTGAAGCCGGGCCTGACGGGATGGGCGCAGATCCACTATCCCTACGGCGCCTCCGAGGAAGACGCCTTCGAGAAGCTCAAGTACGACCTCTACTACGTCAAGAATCAGAGCATGGCCCTGGACCTGCTCACCATCCTGCAGACGGTGGAAGTGGTGCTCTGGGGCCGCGGCTCCCGCTAAGGCCCTCCCGCCATGGACGTGGGGGTCACGGGTTTCGGTGTCGCGGCGGCCGCGAACCTGCTCCTGGTGGCCGTCCTCGCCATTGGCTGGAAGCGGCGCCTCCAGGGTGCGCTGCTCATCCTGGCCGCCTTCGCCGGTCTGACCTGGGCGGTGGTGCTGGGCCTGCGGGCGGGCTATCCGCAGGCCGTGGGTATCCCGGTGATCTTTTTGGCCGAACTGCTGCGGGATGCGGCCTGGATCGCCTTCCTCTGGGGGCTGATTCGCCAGGCCCGCAGCCCGGCCGGGGCGGAGGTGCCGTCCCGGCCAGGGCCGCCCCGGGGCGGCCCCAACGAAACGGAAGGATCCGGGGCCGTTTCCGCCCTGCCGGGGGGTGCGGCGGGCCTGAGCCCCCCGCTGCGGGCCCTGGGGCTCGGTGCCCTGGGGTTGGTGGCCCTGCTGGCCTGCTATGCGTTCCTATTGCCCTGGCTGCCTGCGGTGGGGTTTCGCGGCGATGTCCTGCTGGCGGGCAAGCTCCTGGTGGCCCTGGCGGTCCTGCTGCTGGTGGAGCAGATCTTCCGCAATAGCACCACCGAGGCCCGTTGGGCCATCCAATACCTCTGCCTCGCCCTGCTGGGGATCTACGGCTTCGATTTCTACCTGTATGCCGAGGGCCTGTTGTTCCACCAGGTCTCCGGGGGGCTGTGGGCGGCCCGGGGCTTTGTCAGCGCCCTGGTAGTGCCCCTGATCGCCGTCTCCGCGGCCCGTAACCCCCAGTGGTCCCTGGACGTCTACGTCTCCCGCGGCATGGTCTTCCATACCGCCACCCTGCTGGGGGCGGGGGGCTACCTGCTGCTCATGGCCGCCGCCGGATACTACCTGCGCACCTTCGGCGGCGAGTGGGGCACCGTCCTGCAGGCGGTCTTCCTCTTCGCCGCCCTGCTGGGGGTGTTGGTCTTCTGGGCCTCCGGCCACCTGCGCTCCCGCTTCCGGGTGTTCGTCAGCAAGCATTTCTTCAACTACAAATATGACTACCGGGAGGAATGGTTGCGGTTGATCCATACCCTCTCGGACAGCCGTTCCCGTGAGGGCCTGCCCGACCGGGTGGTGCGGGCCCTGGCGGATATCGTGGAGAGCCCGGGGGGGCAGTTGTGGATGCGCGACGGCGGAAGGCATTTCCGGCAGGTGGCGCAGTGGAATATGGTCCAGCCCACGGCGGCGGGGGAGGCGCGGGATGGCGCCCTCGGGACCTATCTGGGGCAGACCGGCTGGGTGCTGGACCTGCACGAGGTGCGTACCCACCCGGAGGCGTATCCCGATCTGGAGTTGCCCGGGTGGCTGGCCGAGGATGCACGCGCCTGGCTGCTGGTACCCCTGCGGCAGGAGGACGACCTTTTGGGCTTCGTGCTCCTGGCCCCTTCTCGGGCCCTGAAGGCCATCAACTGGGAGGACCGGGATCTGCTCAAGACCGCCGGCAAGCAAGCGGCGAGCCATCTGGCCCAGATGGAGGCCCTGCAGGCGCTGTCCGAGGCCCGTCAGTTCGAGGCCTTCAACCGCCTCTCGGCCTATGTGGTGCACGACCTGAAGAACATCATCGCCCAGCTCTCCCTGGTGGTGAGCAATGCCCGCAAGCACGGCGACAATCCGGCCTTCCTCAAGGATGCCATCGGCACCGTGGAGAACGCCGTGGAACGCATGAACCGGCTCATGCTGCAGCTGCGCAGCGGGGATCCCGGCCGCGAGGCCACCCCGGTGGACTTGGCGGGCCTGGCGCAGCAGGCCGTGGCGGCGGCCCAGGGGCGTGCACCCCGGCCGCAACTGGCGCACAATGGGGATGAATGCCCGGTACTGGCCGACCCCGAGCGGCTTCGGGCCGTGCTCGGTCATCTGCTGCAAAACGCCCAGGAGGCCACCCCCGGGGATGGCCGGGTGGATCTCTCCCTGTGGCGGGACAGCCGCAACGCCCATCTCGAGATCACGGACACCGGCACCGGCATGACCCCGGAATTCATCCGCGAACGCCTGTTCCGCCCCTTCGACACCACCAAGGGGCTCACTGGCATGGGCATCGGCGCCTTCGAGAGCCGTGAGTTCATCCGCGCCCTGGGAGGGGATCTGGAGGTCTGGAGCGAACCCGGCCAGGGCTCCCGGTTCCGCATCAGTATCCCCCTGGCGCGGGACCAAGAAGCTTTTCGCTCACCAGGGATGCGGGATTAGGGTGGCGGGCTTGAAGTTTGATTGGAGTGAAAGTAAGGCGATATTAAATCAAAAGAAGCATGGTGTAAGCTTCGAAGAAGCAAGTACCGTTTTTGCGGACTTTTTATCCATCACGATTGATGATCCGTTGCATGCGGTAACGGAGTCTCGTTTCGTGACGGTTGGTCTATCAGAGAAACGAAGGTTGCTCGTTGTTTTCCATAAAGATCAGAAGGATGCAATTCGATTGATATCTGCTCGGCTGGCGACGAAACAAGAAAGAAAGAGGTACGAAAGTGATGGATGAGAAAGACGAGCCCATGCTTGCGGAGTACGATTTCTCCCATGGGATGCGTGGAAAATATGCGGCCCGCTATCGGGAGGCAACCAATATCGTCAGACTCGATGATGATGTGGCCGCCCTGTTCAGTAATTCGCAGGAAGTCAATGAAGCCCTGAGGGCGCTCGGCAAGATCATCCGTCAACATTCCGAAGGGGCGGATGAGAAAGCACGCCAGGGTTGAGTGGGCATCTCTGCCGCCCTCCAATCGAACCACCAGCCAGAGGCACCCAGACCTTGACCGGAGGCACACAGCAAAAACCCGCCCTGTTGATCGTGGAGGACGACCCCGGCCTGCTCAGCCAGCTGCGGTGGTGCTTCGAGGACTTCGAGGTGCTCACCGCGAAGGACCGTGAGGAGGCCATCGCCCAGTTGCGCCGCGGCGAGCCGCAGGTGGTCACCCTGGACCTGGGGCTGCCGCCGGATCCGGGGGGGGCCAGCGAGGGGCTGGCGGCCCTGGAGGAGATGCTGGCCCTGGCCCCCGAGACCAAGGTCATCGTCGTCACCGGTAATAATGACCGGGACAATGCCGTGCAGGCCGTGGCCCTGGGGGCCTATGACTTCTACCAGAAGCCCGTGGATGCCGATCTGCTCAACCTCATCGTGCAGCGGGCCCACCGGCTCTTTGAGCTGGAGGCGGAGAACCGCCGCCTGGCCCGCCGGGATACCCCGGAGCCGCTCCCCGGCCTGGTGGCTGGAAGCCCGGAGATGCTCAAGGTCTGCCGCACCGTGGAGAAGGTGGCCCCCACCAACGCCACCACCCTGCTGCTGGGGGACAGCGGCACCGGCAAGGAGGTGATCGCCCGCGCCCTGCACGGCCTGAGCCCGCGGGCCAAGGGGCCCTTCGTTGCCATCAACTGCGCCGCCATCCCGGAAAACCTCCTGGAGAGCGAGCTCTTCGGCTACGAGAAGGGGGCCTTCACCGGCGCCAACCGGCAGACCAAAGGCAAGATCGAATACGCCGACGGCGGCACCCTGTTCCTGGACGAGGTGGGGGACCTGCCCCAGGCCCTGCAGGCCAAGCTGCTGCGTTTTCTGCAGGAGCGGGTCATCGAGCGCCTGGGGGGGCGCGAGGGCATCCCCGTGGACGTGCGCGTGGTCTGCGCCACCCACCAGGACCTCTCCGCCCTCATCGCCGATGGGCGCTTCCGCGAGGACCTGTTCTACCGCATCAGCGAGATCACCATCCACATCCCGCCTCTGAAGGAGCGTAGCGGCGACGCCCATCTCCTGGCCCGGGCCCTGCTGCAGCGCTATGCCCGGGACCAGGGCCGTTCGGTCCGGGGCTTCTCCCAGGACGCGATCCAGGCCATCGAGCGCCACGACTGGCCCGGCAACGTGCGTGAGCTGGAAAACCGCGTCAAGCGCGCCGTCATCATGGCCGACGCCAGCCAGGTCACCGCCGAGGATCTGGAACTGTCCCCGGACGCCGACCAGCCCCTGATGCTGAACCTGCGCCGCGTGCGGGACGAGGCCGAGGGCCGCGCCGTGCGTCACGCCCTGCAGATGGTGGACGGCAACATCTCCCGCGCGGCGGAACTGCTGGGGGTGAGCCGCCCGACGCTGTACGACCTGATGAAGAAGCATGATCTGGACAGGAGTCGGGGCGCATCCTCTGCGTAAGCCTCGCTCAACGGCCCGTGATCCGTCACTTACCCTTGACTTACTCCATCCCTCAGTGAGGCTGATCCGATCGCAGGGCCTTCACCTCGTCCAGGCTCAGGCCCGTGCTCTGGGCAATCTGCTGGTCGTCGAGCAGTCCTAGCTTGAGCAGGTTGATGGCCGCCAAGCGCTGGCCTTTATGCAAGCCAATCTGTTCGCCTTCCTGTCGTCCTTCCTGCCGCCCCTTCTGCAAGCCGGCCGCCTCGCCCTTCTGGCGCTCCTTTTCCGCCCAAGTCTGAAGATTTTCCGCCAGCATCGCATTGTCCTCCACCAAACTGTTGACCTGTTCCAGCGCCTTCTCTGTCTCGGCGCCCAACCGCGTGAGGTGACGCTTGAGCCAGCGGGTGATCACCTCGTCCAGGCGCGATTTCTCTGGATGTGCCCGGATGCGTGCCGCCAGGCGCTGCACGGCCTCCTGCAAGGCATCCACATCCTTTGACGCCTTCTCCACCTCGAAAATCCCACTCAGCGGCGTATCCCGCTCTGCCAGCTCTTCTTCGCTGAAGGCTGACTCGTTCACCAGATAGTAGCGCAGGTGGGGCTGATACACCCCCACGAACCCCGGCGGCTCCGGTCGGATCATTCGATAGATGTCCTCCCGCGCCGTCCACCGCTTCGAGCCGTTGTACAACACCACCGGGAAGATCGGCGGCATGCCCTTGCGGGCTGTTGTGACGTGGGTCTTGATCAGATGATCGTAGAAGCAGGCCACATAGTGCAGCATCCGGATCGGCAGGCGGTGGTCCACCGTGGACTGAAACTCCAGCAGCAGATACACGAACACCCGCTGCCTGGTGCCGTCCCAGGTCACCTCCACCGACCAGACCTTGTCCTCGAACTTCTCGCCAAACAGCGGGGTGATGTAGCTTCCGCTGTGGTCCGTGAGGGTAGAAAAGTCCATCATCGCCGCCACTTCCGGTGGCGCAAAACCCTCGATGAGCTGGCGCACCAGTTCCGGGTAGCTGAACAGTTCCTTGTAGCCCGTGTCGTGGTGGTTGCTCATGTAGCGTCCTGGCGGGAGATCCGGCCATAGTGTGCCATATTCGCTCCTAGCTTGGCCGGTCTATTCCCCTGCGGTAACCTGTCCACATATCGGCCACGGAACTGGCCGGAAACCACTGGAGGGAACCATGCCGCGCCCCCGTTGTGAACAGATTTCACTCACCGATACCCCCTACTACCACATCATCTCGCGCTGTGTGCGGCGCACTTTCCTCTGCGGGCAGGATCAGGCCACCGGCAAAAGTTTTGAACACCGGCGGCAGTGGATCGAGGATCGTATCCGGCTGCTGGCCTCCCTGTTCGCCGTGGACATCGCCGCCTATGCGGTGATGTCCAATCACTATCATCTGGTGGTCAAGCTGGACCCAGCCCAAGCCGAGTCCTGGTCCGATGACGACGTGTTGGGGCGCTGGACTTGTCTGTTCAAGGGGCCGCTGCTGCTCCAGCGGTATCTGGCGGGAGACAAGCAGGAAAGCTATGAGCTGGCCCAGGTGGCGGAATTCGCCCAATGCTACCGGCAGCGGCTGGCCAGCCTGAGCTGGTTCATGAAGTGTCTGAATGAGCTCATCGCCCGGCAGGCCAATCAGGAGGACGGCTGCACGGGGCATTTCTGGGAGGCCCGCTTCAAGTCGCAGGCCCTGCGCACCGAAGCCGCCCTGCTCAGTTGCATGGCCTATGTGGATCTCAACCCGGTGCGGGCCGGGATGGCAGACACGCCCGAGACTTCAGAGCACACCAGCATCAAGGAACGCATTGCGCCCCGGTTCGATCTGGCCCAGGCCGTGCGCGAGCAGGTGAAACTGGACGCCTTGCTGCGGTTCGATGTGCCGGTGAAGCCGTTGCTGCCTTTTGAAGGTGCATTCGCGGACCGCGAGCAGCCCGGCATCCCCTTCGCCCTCGAGGACTATCTGTCCCTGGTGGACTACACGGGGCGGGCCATCGACCCGAGAAAGAAGGGCGCCATTGCCGACACCCAGCCCCCGATCCTGCAGCGGCTGGGACTCACCCCGGATCAGTGGCTGGCCCAGAGTACGCAGTTTGAGGCCCTGCACCGGCAGCAACGACGATCAGCGGCCTGACTGGCCTATTCTTCAGAGGGTTTTCCCGTGCTGCGGTGATATGCCGAGGAAGGTTCTTGCCCGTCGTTCCTGTGCTGGAGCCAGATATTCGGGGGAATCAGCGGCTGACGGTGGTTTTCGGGCCCGGTGCCTTGAGGGAGGGCGTAAGAGGGGCCTTGGGCGGGGCGGCAGTAGGCGAATGGCTGAGCAAAAGGGTCAAGAGTGCCTGTCCCTTGTCTGTCTGTCCTGCTGGGGGACAGCGGCACCGGCAAGGAGGTGATCGCCCGCGCCCTGCACGGCCTGAGCCCCCGGGCCAAGGGGCCCTTCGTCGCCATCAACTGCGCCGCCATCCCGGAAAACCTCCTGGAGAGCGAACTCTTCGGCTACGAGAAGGGGGCCTTCACCGGCGCCAACCGGCAGACCAAGGGTAAGATCGAATACGCCGACGGCGGCACCCTGTTCCTGGACGAGGTGGGGGATCTGCCCCAGGCCCTGCAGGCCAAGTTGCTGCGCTTCCTGCAGGAGCGGGTCATCGAGCGCCTGGGGGGGCGCGAGGGCATCCCCGTGGACGTGCGCGTGGTCTGCGCCACCCACCAGGACCTCTCCGCCCTCATCGCCGATGGGCGCTTCCGCGAGGACCTGTTCTACCGCATCAGCGAGATCACCATCCACATCCCGCCTCTGAAGGACCGCACCGGCGATGCCCATCTCCTGGCCCGGGCCCTGCTGCAGCGCTATGCCCGGGACCAGGGCCGTTCGGTCCGGGGCTTCTCCCAGGACGCGGTGCAGGCCATCGAGCGCCACGACTGGCCGGGCAACGTGCGTGAGCTGGAAAACCGCGTCAAGCGCGCCGTCATCATGGCCGACGCCAGCCAGGTCACCGCCGAGGATCTGGAACTGTCCCCGGACGCCGACCAGCCCCTGATGCTGAACCTGCGCCGCGTGCGGGACGAGGCCGAGGGCCGCGCCGTGCGTCACGCCCTGCAGATGGTGGACGGCAACATCTCCCGCGCGGCGGAACTGCTGGGGGTGAGCCGCCCGACGCTGTACGACCTGATGAAGAAGCATGGGTTGGGGCGTGAAGGATAACCCCCTGCCAGGCTGTGTCGGCCAAATTGACAATCCGCTGCCTATTGTCCCGGAGCCGTTGCAATAGAACGCATTAAGATATTGAAAAATGAGAAAAATAATTTCATGGCGTGGTTCCTGCTTACATGACCTGCAAGGGATCATCCCTAAATCATAGTTCGTTACAACCAGCCGTCCGCGGTTCCATGGAGGTAAACGTCATGAAGATTCTTACAAAGATCGGCCTTTCCGGGGTGGCCCTTGGGGTCTTGGCTGCCACTTCGGTTGCGCAGGCGCAGCCTTTCTATATCAATATTGGTTCCGATTATAGTGGATCAGGGACCAAGCATGCCGGGGGGACCACCACCGGTCTCTTTGATGAAGGCAATTTTGAATATTTTTCCACGACGACCGTAACCGACGCTAATAACAACGGTATCTATGATGCCGGGGATACCGTGGTGGGTACGGGGGGGCGGGATAATGTGCCCCAGTTCGGCATCGGCGATAATTTATCTGGTTCAAATCGGATCACCAGCTTCTCACCTGCTGCAACGCTTGAGGATCTCAACGGGCCTTCATTGAACGGCTATGGTTCCGATCATTGGGAGCTTACCTTCGGATGGAACGACCTTGCGGGTGTGGTCAATTCAGTCGGAGGGATTGACTATAACAGCGGCACTATCAATTTCTATCTGTCCGACTTGAACTCGGAATTGACCAAGTTCCCGGTCATGAGGATCCTCGTGGAGGAAGGGGGCAACAGCGCCATCGGCCAGAGCCTTAACATCCAGGGGACCATTGATTTTACTGGAATTGCTACTAGCACGGCCTTGGGAAGTTCTACGGTGGGCGATTTATTTAATTTTGCCGATCCGAATGCCAGTTTCGCTGATCTTTGGGGTATGGACGTTGAACTGGTCACGGCAGCCGTTGACCAGAATACCGAACCCTTCTGGTTCAATGGCGTAGAGCAAGATAGTAATAACCCTGACTTTACTGAATTTTATGAGACTGCAGGAGGGACCGGTATTATTTCCGGTGAGCACGACGGTTCCGTCGTGTTCCAGGTCCCTGAACCTTCGGCCCTCGCCCTGATCGGGGGGGGGGTGCTGGCCCTGGGTCTGGTGGGTGGTTTGAGACGCCGTTCGCCGGATGTGGCTGGCACGGCCTGACCCGATATAGTCAGCTGGCTGACTGACCACCCGGCAGACGGGAACCCTCCCGTCTGCCGGGTCTTGTGTTACCCGGCCGACCTTACCCTTCCAGGCCAAGCAACAACCCCCGCACACGCAGGAACATGTAACGCTGTAGAGGATTGCGGTTTCCCCACGGGCGCCAGGTCTTCACCAATCGGTTGCGGTAGGCATCGAAATGCAGACCCCGGGGGGCGCAGAGGGTGTCGCCGCGTCCTAAAAGCAGTTTCAAACCGTTGGAGCAGGCCACGCCGGCGGCCAGATCGATGGCCATGGCCGTGGAGGGGAGCTTCTTCCTGAAGAAATTCACGGATCCCTTCTCCACCAGATAGTCCCGCTGGATCATGGAGGGGGAGACCCCGATGACGAACTGGATGATCTTCTCCTCGAAGGTTTCCACGTCATCGAAGCGGAAGTATTCCTCAAAGCTCATGCCCCCGGGGACGAAGGCCAGCATGGAGGTTCCCATGCCCATGGGGGCAGCGGTGATGGCGGGGATGCCCATGTCGTGACAGCGCTGGAACACACGGCGACGGATGTCCAGGGCGAACATGTCCAGACTGTCCATGTAGAGATCCACCCCTTCGAGGAAGGCATCGATGTTCTCCAGGGTGAGCCCGTCGGGCAGGCTGCGGATGTCCAGTTCGGGGTTGATGTCCCGGGCGGCCTCCTCCATGACCCGGAGCTTGGGTTCGTTCAGGTGTTCCATGGTGGCGCCAAACTGGCGGTTGAAGTTGGCCACCTCGAAGACATCCAGGTCGGATAGGCTGAATCGGCCTACGCCCAGCCGGGCCATGGTGATGAGGTGGTTGCCGCCCACCCCGCCCATGCCGCCGATGGCTACGCGTTTCCTCCTCAGGAGTTGTTGTTCCTCTTCGGTGACCCAGCCGATGTTTCTGGAAAAGGCCTCTTCGTAGCGGAATGCGGTGTTCATCTTCCTACCTCAGTGGGGCTTGGATGGTCGCTGGTCGTTGCGATGCCAGAGGATCAGGAGGGCCGGCAGCACCAGCAGATCGAAGAGCAGGGCAGCGGCCAGTCCCAGGGCGGTGAGCAGGCCGAAGGCGGCGGTGGGCTGGAAGGCCGACAGCCCCAAAAGGAGGAACTGGGTGACCAGCACGACGGTGGTGGCCACCACGGCCCGGCCGGCGTGACGGAAGGTGCGGGCGATCGCCCAGGGGGGCGGTGCTCCTGCCCTTCGGCGGCTACGGTAGCCATGCACGATATGGATGGTGTCGTCCACGGCGATGCCCACGGCCACGGCGGCGATCATGGCGGTGGCCATGTCCAGCCAGATGCCGAAGATCCCCATGACCACGAAGATGAGGGCCACCGGCGCCAGGTTGGGGATCATGCTGGCCATGGCCAGGGTGGGGGAGCGCCACAGGATCCACATCAGGGCCAGCAGCAGCAGGGTGACGGCGATGAGGCTGCGCAGCTGCCCCTGGATCAGCAGCCGCTCCTGATCGGCGAAGAGGCGGCCCATGCCCGCCAGGTCCCACTCCATGTCACCCGGCGGGTGGGCACGGAGTTCCGCCCGCAGGTCGTCCATGAGCCGGTTCAGGGCGGTGGCGCCGTGGATGTTCAGGTTCAGCAGCAGGCGGGCACGGCGCAGGTCCCGGTCCACCACGTCGTACAGGTCCACACCGTCGTAGACCAGCAGGTACTGGGCGATGAGGCGCGGATCCTCGGGGAGGGCGCGGAACTCGGGATCCTCGCCGTGGAAGGCCCAGTGCATCTCCTCCACGAAATCCGGCAGGGCCAGGCTGTAGTCCACTTCGGGGCGGGCCTGGAGCCAGCGCTGCACGCGGTCGATATGGGCCAGGCGCTGGGGGTCGTGCAGGCCGTCCCGGGCCGGGGCCGTGAACACCACCTCCAGGGGCATCACCCCGGAGAGCCGCGACTCCACCCGTTGGGTGGCCTGGATCAGGGGGTGGTCCTCGTCGAAGAAGGCGTAGAGATCCGTCTCCACCTGCACATGGCGGATCTGGGGCAGGCCCACCGCCAGCAGCAGCGCGGTGATACCCAGCACCCAGCCGGCACGGCGGATGGACAGATGGGCGCAGAACCCGGTGAGGCGGTCCACCCACTGGATGCGTCCCCGCTGTCGGCTCCAACCTCCCCGGTCCCAGCGGGCGATGAGGGCGGGCAGGATGAGCAGGGCCAGGGCCGCCGTGAGCAGGACCCCGGCCGCGGCGGTGAGGCCGAAGGCGCCGATGGGGCGGATGGGGCTGGCGGTGAGGGAGGCCAGGCCCGCGGCGGTGGTCAGGGTGGTGAACAGCATGGGACGTGCCACCTGGGCCACGGCCCGCCGCACCCGCTCCTGCCCGGTGTATCCCCGCTGCGCCGCGTGCAGGACCGCGTTGAACAGGTGCATGAGCATGGCCACCGCCACCGCCGAGAGCAGGGGCGGGAGGATGGAGGCGATCAGGGTGTAGGGCTGCTGGAAGATCACCAGCAGGGCCACGGCGGCATTGGCCACCGTGGCGATGACGGCGGCCGACAGGATCACCACCAGCCAGCGTCGGAAGAGCCACCAGAGCAGCAGCAGGCCCACCCCCAGGGTGGCGGGGATGAAGGCCATGGTGTCGCTGATCATGGCCCTGAGCTGGGCCACGTCCAGGGCGATGTGGCCGGCCAGGGCGGTGAGGCGAGGCTCCAGGCCATGGTGCTGGATCGCCTGGCGTACCGTCTGTTCCAGGGCCAGGCGCTGCAGGCTGTCCTCCAGTTTCCGGGGACGCACCACCAGGGCCAGGGCACGGCCGTCCTCCGATAGCAACAGGCCCGGGGCGAAGCGATCGGACAGGGCCCGCTGCCGCCATTGCTGCGGCGTGCGGGCATCCAGATCGTAGGGATCCACCAGGGGTTCCACGGCGAACCCGTCGGCGGTGGCGCGGATGTGGTCGGCGGTGAGCACCGAGAGCACCCGTTCCACCCGGGGGTCGCCCCGGATGGCCAGGACCGTCTCGTGCAACGGTTCGAGGAAGGCGGGATCGAACAGGTCCTCCCCCTCGAACAGGGCCACCAGGACCTGTTCCTGGGGGAAGCGTTCCCGCAGCTGGCGGTCGAAGGCCACCGCCGGGTCGTCCTTGGGGAAGTACACCTCGGGGGCGTTGTTGAGCTCGAGCTGCAGCAGCAGCGGTCCAGGCAGGAAAAAGAGCAGGAGCAGCGCGGCCAGGGCCAGGCGGGGTCGATGGAGCATCCACTGCATCACGGGGGGCCTCCTGTGGGCCGGTATGTCAGATGAACGGGTCCGCGGCCGTTTACCCGGATCGGGCCGCCGCCAGTTGCACATCGGCGATGGCCACCTGCGCCCGACGCAGACGCGCCTGTTCCTCCGGCGTGATCCATCCCAGGGTGCGCTGGAGGGCCTCCCCGTAGTCGAACCGATGATTCATCCTGTCCCCCCGATGTGGTTCTTCGGTTGCGCTGGATCCCAGTCTATACCAAGCCGGGCATGGGTACTGGACAGCTTCCCTTCCCGGCACCAGAATCATCCCTGCACGCCGGATCCGGGCCATGGGGCCCGCGGGAGGGAAGGTGAACACCAGGCGATGGGACCGTGAGGGTTTGCAGGGCGGGGGCATCCCCGGACCGGCCAGGGGGCCGGGGCATCTCCTGTGGGCGGCGATGCTTGCGTGCTGTGTCCTTTGGGCGGGTATCCCCTTGGCCCAGGCGGCGGACGGCCCGGGGCAGGAACTGGCGCAGCGGGTGTATGACCGTCCCGACGGCGAGGACGTGACCACCCGCGGGACCATGATCCTTCAAGAGGCGGGGCGCGATCCCCGGGTGCGGCGGATGGTGACCTACCAGCGGGACCTGGCCGCCGGCGAGACCCATTCCCTGATCCGCTTCACGGCCCCCGCCGACATCGCGGGTACGGGGCTGCTGACCCTGGATCATGCCGACGGCAGCAGCGACCAGTGGATCTATCTGTCCGCCCTGGACCGCAACCGGCGCATCCCCTCGGCCCGGCGCGGCGGGCGCTTCGTGGGTTCGGACCTGTATTTCGAGGATCTGCAGGACCGCAGGCCCGATGAGGACCGCCACCGGCTCCTGGGGGAGGACGAGATCGAGGGCGTGGCCACCCTGAAGCTGGAGAGTGTGCCCGTGGATCCGGGGGAATCGGCCTATGCCCGCCGCGTGAGCTGGATCCATGAACCCAGCCTCATCCCCCTGCGCATCGACTTCTATCTCCCCGGGCGGGAGGAGACCCCGGCCAAGCGCCTGCAGGTGCATCGCATCGAGCGGATCCAGGGCTACTGGACGGTGATGGACAGCACCATGACGGACCTGGATTCCGGCCACCGCACCCGCATGACGGCGGAGGAGGTGACCTACGACCGGGATCTGCCGGAGGCCCTGTTCACGCCCCGGGCCCTGTCGGATCCGGAGATGGAGTCCAGGTACCGGCCATGACGGTCCTGCCGCTGCCCGCGTCGGGGCGCGGGCTGATGCTGGCGGCCCTCCTTCTGGCCCCGCCCCTGGGGGCCCAGGGTCTGGTGATCGGAGAGCCGGAGCCCCCGCCCGAGGTTGCGGCCCCGGGGCGGACGGCCCCCTTTCCACTGAAGGAACTGCGTCTGGAGGCCGGTCTCCCCGTCCGGGACGGCCCGGTCTCGGCGGTGCATTACCTCCATGGTCGCCTGGAATGGGACGTGCCGCTCTCCGGGCCGTGGGCCCTGCGCCTCGGGGGTCGCTTCGATGCCCATCTGCAGACCGGGGATTCCCGTCTGGCCCGGGGCGAGGGGGACTACGACGAGACCTTCCTGCGCTACCGCGATCCCCGCCGGCGCATCACCGTGGGGGCGCAGCGCATCCTCTGGGGGCGGGTGGACGAGCGTCCCCCCACGGACGGCCTCGGGGTGCAGGACCTCACCCGCCTGGTGCTGGACGATCTCGAGGACCGCCGGCGGGCGGTGCCGGCCCTGCGCTGGGAGGAGTATTTCCGGGAGTACCGTCTGGATCTGGTGTATATCCCCCGTTTCCGCGCCGCCGAACTGCCGCCCCGGGATGGCCTGTGGCACCCGGTGGACCGTATCCGGGGCCGCATCCTGGGGATGGCGCCGGACCCGCTGCTGGCGCCGCTGGTGCGCCAGGGGCGGGTGCAGGACCGGGACGGCGGATCCGGTGGGGGCGGGGTGCGCCTGAGCCATTCCGGCGCGGGGCTGGACTATGCCTTGAGCGTGCAGCGCAGCCGGCGCTCCGCCCCCTACTACGCCCTGACCCCGGCCGCCCGGCGCGCCCTTCTGGTCGACCCGACGGACCCGGAGGCGGTGCTGGCCGCTGCCCCGGTGACCTTCGAGGGTCTGCATCCCTATACCTGGCGCCTGGGGGGGGACCTGGCCTTTGCCCACGGCCTGTCCACCTGGCGCTTCGAGGCGGCCTGGCTCAGCGACCGTCCGGCCACCCGGGCGGATCTGCGCCCGGTGACCACGGCGGCCCTGGACTGGGTGGCGGGGGTGGAGTTCTTCCCGGGGGATGCCGACCTGCGGGTGAACCTGCAACTGGGGGGTGCCCACCGGACGGGCGGAGCAGAGGATCTGATGGACGCGAAAGACGTCTATACTCTCTTCGGTGACGCCGAGCAGGGATTCGGTCATGGGCGCTGGCAGGCCCGGCTGCGTTTCGCCGTCGGCCTGGACCCACGGGAGGTCTATCTCAATCCGCGCTTGGCCTATGTGGGCCGGGAGCCCCACGAGGTCTATCTCGGATATCACCATTTCGAGGGCGAGGATGCGACCCTGGGCGGCTTCCACGAGCGCCATGATCTGTGGGTTCTGGGGTGGCGCGCCCGTTTCTGATCCCCGGTACCAAGGTATCCGCCCATGTCCCCGCCCAGTCTCGTCCATCATTTCCAGGAGTACTTCCAGGTGCTGCCCGCCCAGGAACCGGAGCGCCTGGAGCAGGTCTTTCGCATCCGCTACGACGTCTATTGCCGTGAGTTCGGCTACGAACGGGAGGAGGATTGCCCCGGCGGCCTGGAGCGGGACGACTACGATGGCCATGCGGTCCACTGTCTCATCATGCACCAGCCCACCATGCGCGCCGCCGGTTGCATCCGTGTGGTCATCCCCCCGCCGGGCGAGCCCGGGTTCCAGCTGCCCCTGGAGCGTTTCTGCGGGGAGAGCCTGGACCACCCGGAGCGCCGGCCGGATCACTTCCCCCGGGACGATATCGGTGAGGTCTCCCGCCTGGCGGTCCACACCCGGTTTCGCCGGCGTAAGGGGGAGTCGGAGACCCCCGCCGGCTTCCCGGCCGACTACATCCTCACGGAGGATGAGCGCCGCACCTTCCCGCTGCTGGGCCTGGCCCTGTTCTGCGCCGGCACCTCCCTCATGAAGCAGGCGGGTCGGGAGCAGGCCTTCGTCATGATGGAGCGCCGCCTGGCCCGCATGCTCCAGGCCTCGGGGTTTCCCTTCGTGCAAGTGGGCCGTCCCATGGCGTATCACGGCGAACGGGCGGCCTATCACGTCACCGTGCAGCAGGTGCTGGACTCCATGCGCCCCGATATCCGGGAACTGCACGAGTTCGTGCACAAGAGCCTGATGCAATAAGGCCTCTTTGCGCGGAATTTTGTGATCACTCGGAATCCGTAGCCGGTCACAAAGCGGATGTTGCATGGCCGCATTGCCTCATGGGTTTGGTGGGATTTGTGACCCGATTCCCGACCCAATGAACCCGGCATGCTGTAATCCCGCCTCGTGTACAACCGCGGGGTGTCCGCCATGTCCAAAACACGCTACGAGGTCTTCGTTGCCGATACGCCCGGAACGCGACGGATCCATCACGCCATCCGCTACTCGGTGTACTGCCTGGAAAGGGGGTTCGAGGATCCCGGGGAGTTTCCCGACGGGCAGGAACGCGATCCCTGGGACGCCCAGGCCACCGCCTTCACCGTCCGGGACCGGGAGACCGGCCTGTGGGTGGGGGCGATGCGCCTGGTGCACCCCTTGGGAGGACATCTGCCGGTGCATCGGCTCACCCGCTTGAGGCGGGAATACGCCCCTACGTCCACTGGCGGCGCCACGGAATTGTCCCGGATCTGCATCACGAAGGGATTCCATGCCCCAGGGAATGCCGGGTCCTTTCCGATACCGGTCCAGCGCCAGGAGCGATGGGGCTCGGACATCCAAGGGCGGTTGGCCGCAGGTATGGGGTGCCGTACCCGGCGGCGCGTGCCGCTGTTCCGGTCCAGGCCGGCGGATGGCGGCGAGTACCTGGGGCGTCATGAGAGGCATGA
Source organism: Ectothiorhodospira mobilis (assembly GCF_900114895.1). Lineage (GTDB taxonomy): Bacteria > Pseudomonadota > Gammaproteobacteria > Ectothiorhodospirales > Ectothiorhodospiraceae > Ectothiorhodospira > Ectothiorhodospira mobilis_A. The sequence continues at coordinate 153,968 of NZ_FOUO01000001.1, read as the reverse complement.
TAGGCCTGACGTGGATGGGGGTGAGCCGGAAACCAAGGGGGGGCTGGCCCCCGTGGAGCGTTCCGAATTGTTTGCCGTGATGCTGCGGGCCGCCATCGAGTACAGCCGCGATCACGAGATTCCCTTCATGTACTTCCTGGTGAACCGGGCCCTGGCCAGGATGGTCCGCCGTCTGGGGTTTACATTTTCCCAGGCCGGTGTCCCCTGTGAGCACCGGGGCATCCGCTATCCCTATCTGGCCCACCTGGACACGGCCGTGGATCATGCCGTGCGTTCCTCTCCGGATATGGCCCGGTTGTTTCTGCAGGGGGAAGTGCCCTACCGGTTTGCCTCCTCCGGGGATCAGCGCGGGGATGGCGGGTCCCCGGGGGCCCATAAGACCGCCATTCCCGGCGAGGCCGCGCGGGACCTGGACTCGGCCCGGGTCGCCATGGGCTGAGCCGGGCGGGCGGTTGCCGGATTGGCTGTCGTGTCCATGATGCGCCTGTCATGCCCCGGTACGGTGGGCACAGGGTGTCGCCACGCTTGATCTTCAAGGTGTCCTCCCCGAGAGTGATCCGGATGGATCCGGATTTCCGGACTACACTGGTCCTGCGGGGACCCGGGACGGGCTCGGGGCCTGGATGACCCGGGGACGGATCAGCGACATGCGAGGGCGTCATCATGGAACAGCAGCATCTCACCCGGCACGTGCGGCGGGTCTTGGCGGGCCTGGGAGTCTTGGGCGCGCTCTGGATGGCCGGCTGCGGTCAGGTCAGCTATACCGAGGAGGAGCGCCTGGAGCGCGCCCGAGACTTCCTGGAAAGCGGCGAGGTGCGCGCCGGCATTATCGAGTACCGCAACCTGTTGCAGGAGAACTCCGATCACGTCGAGGCGCGCTGGGAATTGGGGCGGGCGCACCTGGAGCGGGGTGAACCCCGGGCCGCCCTGGCGGAGTTCGAAAAGGCCCGTGCCTTGGGCTGGGATGATCCCGATGCCTTGCTTTACATGGCTCGAGCTCACCTGCTGCTGGGTGAATTCCGCGAGGCGCGCGCGATGCTGGAGGCCCGGGAGGCCGGGGTTTTCGAGGATCCGCAGGCGTTTCATCTGTTGCTGGCCCGTGCCCATGTGGGGATGAACGATCTGGAAGCGGCCACCGTGGAACTGGACGCGGCGCTGGCATTGGATCCCGATGATGCCGCGGCCCTGACCACCCTGGCCCAAGTGCATGCCTTGCGGGGAGAGCTCGACCGTGCCAAGGCGCGACTGGCCGAGGCCCTGGCAGTGGATTCGGGGCATGCACCGGCCTGGTCCCTCTTCGGCGATCTGCATCGCAGTGAGGGGGACCTGGAGGCGGCCGAGGCGGCCTATACCCGGGTGACCGAGACGGCGCCCAATCCCTACACGGGATATTTCCGTCGTGCCCTCACCCGCATGGCGCGGGAGTCCTGGGATGGGGCGACGGAAGACCTGGAGGTCCTGAAGGAACTGGGGCCGGAATTGCCAGCCACCGCCTATGTGGAGGGTCTGATACGTTTCCACGAGCGGGACTACGAGGCGGCGGTGAGCGCCCTGGAAGAGGCCCTGCGGGGAAATCCGGGGTACCTGCCGGCCCGTTTCTTCCTGGGGACCAGCCACTTCGCCCTGGGCAATCTGCAGCAGGCCGATGCCCATCTCACCCGTTATGTCCGGGGTAACCCGGAATCCGCAGCGGCCAATCGCCTGCTGGCCGCGGTGCGCATGCAGGGGGGGCAGGTGGAGGAAGCCGAGGCCTTGCTGCGACGCGTCCTGGCGGAGAACGAGGCGGACCGGCTCGCCCTGGAGTTGATGGCGGGGGTGCATGCTTCCCAGGGGGATATCCAGTCCAGCATCCAGCTGCTGCGCCGACGGGTGGAAGTGGATCCGGATTCGGTGCAGGCGCGGATGAACCTGGCGCGGGCGCTGCTGCAGGGGGAGGACCCCGCGGCCGGTCTGCGGGAGTTGGAGGCCCTCAGCGGGATGGCCCCCGAACTGGAGGACCTGAAGTGGGCGGGTGTGTTGCGTCTGCTGCAGGAGGGGCAGCATGAACAGGCCCTGTCCAGGGCGGATCGCATCATCGAAAAACACCCGGATTCCCCGGTGGCGCAGAACCTGCGTGCCGGTGCCCTGCTGGCCCTGGGGCGTACCGAGGAGGCCGTCGCCGCCCTGGAGGAGGCCCTTCGGCTGGATCCGGGCAACACCACGGCTACACGCAACCTGGCGGTGCTGAAGCTGCGCACGCAAGGGGCGGATTCGGCCCGCAAGGTTCTAGAATCGGGTCTGGAGGCCGCCCCTGAGGACCCGCGCCTGCTGATGTTCATGGCGGAGTTCGAGGTGGAACAGGGGGAACCGGCAGAGGCGGGGCAGTATCTGCAGCGGGCCATGGAGGCCGCGCCCCAGGCCCTGGAGCCACGCATCGTCCTGGCTCGTTATCGCCTGTTGGCGGGTGAGCCGGCAAAGGCCCTGGAGGTGCTGGAAGGGGCCCCTGAGGGCAGCGAGGACAACGTTGCCCTGCTGGAGGTGCGGGCCATGGCCCAACTGGCCGAGGGACAGGTGGACCAGGGCATCACCACGCTGCGCCGGCTGGCTGAACTGCGGCCGGATTCACCCGAAGTGCATTTCCGTCTGGGCCGTGCCCAGGTGCAGGCGGAGCGTCCCCGCGAGGCACGCAGCGCCCTGGAACGGGCGCTGGAACTGGACGGGGAGCACCCGGGCGCGCTGCTTGCACTGGCCCGGCTGGAGCGCCGCGAGGGCCGGGAGGACGAGGCCCTGGAACTGGCGCGGCGTATGCAGAAGCTGGAGGCCATACGTGCGCAGGGTCATCTCCTGGAAGGGGATATTCTGGCCACCCGCAAGGACTACGCCGAGGCGGTACAGGCCTATGAGGCCTCCTATCGGGCTCGGGTCACCGACGAGTCGGCCATGAAGCGCTTCGAGGCCCTGCGCCGCATGGGTGAGGAGACGGCCGCTCGGGAATGGATGCGGAAACATTTGGCGAACCATCCCGAGGATCACCGCTCCCGTCTGGTGCTGGCGACCAGCCTGCTGGAGGCCGGGGATGTGGCGGCCGCGAAGAAGGACTATGAGATCCTGGTGGAGCGCTTTCCAGAGGATGCGATGGTGCTGAACAACCTTGCGTACATCTATCAGCGCGAGGGGGATGCCCGTTCCCTGGAGATGGCCGAGCGGGCGCACCGGCTGCAACCCGAGGATCCCCAGATCAAGGACACCCTGGGCATGGCCCTGCTGGATCACGGCGATCCGGAACGGGGGCTGGAACTGATCCGGGAGGCCCGAGAGACCCTGCCCGATACGGCCGTGATGGACTACCACTATGCCCAGGCCCTGGAACGGAACGGGCAGCGGGATGAAGCCGTATCGGTGTTGCGCGAGTTGCTGGCCGGTGCAGAGGACTTTCCCCAGCGGCAACAGGTCCAGGCGATGCTCGAGCGACTGGGTTCGTGAGCACGCCGTTTCCCAGCCGCTGCCCGGGGCCTGCCCCGTGGCGCGGCGGGTCTGAGCCCGCTCAGCCCAGATCGTACTGGCGCAGTTTCTTGCGCAGCGTCCCCCGGTTGATCCCCAGGTACTGGGCGGCGCGGCTCTGGTTGCCGTTGCACTGCTGCAGGACGCATTCCAGCAGCGGCCGTTCCACCTCTTCCATCACCATGCGGTAGAGCCCGTCCGGTTCGTGGCCGTCCAGGCGGGTGAAGTAGTCCTCCAGGGCCTGGGCCACGGCGGCGGACAGGGTCTCGCGTTCCGCTGCGTCGCGGGGGCTGGGTCGGGGGGCTTCTCGGTTCATGCCGCGATGTCCTCGCCTGGGGGCAGGGTTTCGAAGTAGCGGGTGATCCGTTCCAGCTGGGTGGCGGGGTCCTCGGACTGCAGCAGGGCCCGGCGCATGGCCTCGGCGCCGGGACGGCCCTGCAGGTACCAGCCGATGTGCTTGCGCGCCACCTGCACCCCGGCCCGGGGGCCGTGGAGTCCGTACAGGGCCTGCAGGTGTTCCCGCACGATGGCCAGCACCGTCTCCGGCCCCGGTTCCGGCGGGATCTCCCCCGTCTCCAGGGCGCGGGCCATGCGCCTGAAGATCCAGGGCCGCCCCCGGGCGCCACGGCCCACCATGAGGGCGTCGGCGCCGGTGATGGCCCGCATGCGCAGGGCGTCCTTTGGGGTGAAGAGGTCGCCATTGGCGATCACCGGGATGGACACCGTCTCCCGCACCCGGGCGATGGCCTCCGCGTCCACCGGATCCTGGTAGCTGCAGGCGGCGGTGCGCCCGTGCACCGTCAGGGCCTGTACGCCGCAGTCCTGGGCGATGCGGGCGATGCCCGGGGCGTTGATGCGGCTCCGGTCCAGGCCCAGGCGGATCTTCAGGGTGACGGGCACGTGCACCGCCGCCACCACCGCCTCCAGGATGGCCCGCACCCGGGCCTCGTCCCCCAGCAGGGCGGCGCCGGCCGCCTTGCTCATGACCTTGCGCGCCGGGCAGCCCATGTTGAGGTCGATGATGCCGGCCCCCCGCTCCACGGCGGCGCGGGCGGCGGCGGCCATCATGGCCGGTTCGCGCCCTGTGATCTGTACGCTGCGGGGGTCGGGTTCCCCGCTCTGGTGCAGGCGCAGGCGGGATTTTGGGGTATGCCACAGGCGGGTGTCGGCGTGCACCATCTCGGACACCGCAAGGCCCGCCCCCTGGCGGCGGCAGATGCGGCGGAAGGGGAGATCACTGATGCCGGCCATGGGGGCCAGGATCAGCGGGGGGTCCACGGTGTGGGGGCCGATGCGCATGGGGGCGGTGCTTGGGGACGGGAGCGGGAGGCGGACATGATACCCATGGACCGGGCGCGCTTAAAGCCGTCCGCCGCCAAGGGGACCGGGCAGGAAACGGAACTCGAAGGCCGGGGCGTGGGCTCCGGGGTCCTGCACGGCAAGTGCCAGGGAGAACGACTCCCCCGGGGCCAGGGGCTGGCCGCTTGCCTCCCCCGGCCGGTAGTCGGCGGGGAAGAAGCGGCGGGCGGCCACCGGCCGGCCCTGCAGGTCGCTCAGGGTAAGTTCGATCACCGGGGCCGGCTGGGGGAAGGCGGCGGTGTTCTCCACCACGGCGGTCACCTCCAGGATCCCGGGGCGCTCCGGGAGGGCGCGGATGCGCCGCTGGGTCAGGCGCAGGGCCGCCAGGTCCCGGGGCGGCGGCAGGGCGCAGGGCAGGGGGCGGCACAGGGCCCGCACCCCGGGCTCCAGGGCGGGGATCGCCAGCAGGCGGTGGCGTTCATGGTAGAGGATCTGCCCTGCAAGCAGCAGGATCAGGGCCAGGCAGGCCAGGCCCCAGGCCAGGGTGGCGCCCGTTCCGGGCCGGGATGGGGGGGCCTCCAGTGCCTCCCGGAGGGCCCTGGGGAGCGGGGCGTCGTGGGGTGGACCCGCTGGCGGAGGAGGGGCCGCCTCTTTGGGGCGGCTCTCGTCCCGTACGGGGAGGTGGGCGGGGTCCCGATGGGGTGCAGTGGCTGGATCCATGACGGTCGGGTCCCCCGTGGCAGGTCCGGGTATGGCGGTGGCGGGGCGAAGCGGTCCTTCTTTCGGGGCCGGCCTGCCCTCAGGTCGCTGCCCGTCGCCTGCCCTCCAGGAGGCTCCATCCCTCCTGCTGGTCGGCCACGCCCATGTGGAACCAGGGATCGTAGGTGGAAAGGAGTTCCTCCGCCTGGCGGTCCAGGAGCCCGGCCAGGAGGATGCGCCCGCCCGGCCTCGTGCGCCCCGCCAGGGCGGGGGCCAGGGCCATCAGGGGGCTGGCGAGGATATTGGCCAGGGTCAGGTCGAATGCCGCTCCCTCGGGGAGCCCCTCCGGCTGGTCCAGGTCCAGCTGCCCGGCGGGGATGTGGTTGCGCTCGGCGTTCTCCCGGGTGGCGGTCACGGCCTGGGGATCGATGTCCACGGCCCAGGCGTGACGCGCCCCCAGCTTGAGGGCGCCGATGGCCAGGATGCCGGAGCCGCAGCCGTAGTCCAGCACCTCCAGCCCGGCGGGGGGATGGGCGTCCAGCCAGCGCAGGCACATGGCCGTGGTGGGGTGGGTGCCGGTGCCGAAGGCCAGCCCCGGGTCCAGGCGGATGTTCACGGCGTCACTTTGCGGCGCCTCGTGCCAGGTGGGCACGATCCACAGGCGCTCGCCGAAGCGGATGGGATGGAAGTCATCCATGCAGGCCCGGACCCAGTCACGGTCCGGCAGGGCCTCGTGGCGCAGGTGCTCCGCGGGGATGTCCAGCTGCGCCGCCAGGGCGCCGGTCACCGCGCCGATGTCCGTCTCCCGCGGGAAGAGCCCGATCACCCACAGTTCGGGCCACAGGGGTTCCTCCCCGGGCAGGGGTTCCAGCAGGGGGACGTCGCCGGCGTCCTGCAGCATCACCGACAGGGCCCCGTGCTCCAGCAGGGCGTCTTCCACCATCCCGGAGCGGTCGGCGGTGGCGGGCAGGGTGATCTGGATCATGGGAGGTCTCCGCCGGCTCGGGCCGGGGTTCAGCCGTGGGCCTTGAGGCGTTTTTCCAGGTAGTGGATGTCGGTGCCGCCCCGCCGGAAGGCGGTGTCGCCGATCAGGTCCCGCTGCAGCGGGACATTGGTCTTGATGCCCTCGATGACGATCTCCGACAGGGCGCCGCCCATGCGCGCCAGGGCGATGTCCCGGGTGGCGCCGAAGCTGATGAGCTTGCCGATCATGGAGTCGTAGTGGGGCGGGACCTTGTAGCCGTTGTAGATGTGGGTGTCCACACGGATACCGGGGCCGCCGGGGGCATGATACTGGCTGATGGTGCCGGGGGAGGGCATGAAGGTGGCCGGGTCTTCGGCGTTGAGGCGGCACTCGATGGCGTGGCCGCGGATCTCCACGTCCTCCTGGCGGATGCTCAGGGGCTGGCCGGCGGCCACCAGGATCTGCTCGCGCACGATGTCCAGGCCGGTGACCATCTCCGTCACCGGGTGCTCCACCTGCACGCGGGTGTTCATCTCGATGAAGAAGAACTCGCCGTCCTCGTAGAGGAATTCGAAGGTGCCGGCGCCGCGGTAGCCGATACGGCGGCAGGCCTCGGCGCAGCGGGCGCCGATGCGCTGGCGTTCCTCCTCGGTGATCCCCGGGGCCGGGGCCTCTTCGATCACCTTCTGGTGGCGGCGCTGCATGGAGCAGTCCCGTTCCCCCAGGCTGACGGCATTGCCGTGCTCGTCGGCGATGACCTGGAACTCCACGTGGCGGGGTTTCTCCAGGTATTTTTCCATGTAGACCGTGGGGTTGTTGAAGGCGGAGGCGGCCTCGTTGCGGGTGAGGGAGATGGCGTTGATCAGGGCGCCCTCGGAATGGACCACACGCATGCCGCGGCCCCCGCCGCCGCCCGCGGCCTTGATGATGACCGGATACCCGATCTCCCGGGCCAGGGCCAGGTTGGCCTCCGCGTCGTCCCCCAGGGGGCCGCCGGAACCGGGCACGCAGGGCACCCCCGCTTCCATCATGGCCTTCTTCGCCGAGACCTTGTCCCCCATGAGGCGGATGGTCTCGGCGCGGGGGCCGATGAAGACGAAGCCGCTGGACTCCACCCGCTCGGCGAAGTCGGCGTTCTCCGAGAGGAAGCCGTAGCCGGGATGGATGGCCTCGGCGTCGGTGACCTCCGCGGCGCTGATGAGGGCCGGGATGTTCAGGTAGCTGTCCGTGGAACGGGCGGGGCCGATGCACACCGACTCATCCGCCAGGCGCACGTGCTTGAGGTCCCGGTCCACGTCCGAGTGGACGGCCACGGTCTTGATGCCCATCTCCCGGCAGGCCCGGAGGATGCGCAGGGCGATCTCGCCGCGGTTGGCAATCAGTATCTTGTCGAACATGGCTCGCTGGGCCTCACTCGATGATGAACATGGGCTCGCCGTATTCCACCGGCTGCCCGTTCTCCACCAGGATCGCCTTGATCACCCCGGCCTTGTCCGCCTCGATCTGGTTGAGCATCTTCATGGCCTCGATGATGCATAGGGTGTCCCCCACCTCCACCTTCTGGCCTTCCTCGACGAAGGGCTTGGAGCTCGGAGAGGGGGCGCGATAGAAGGTCCCCACCATGGGCGCGGTCACCTGATGGCCGGAGGGGATGCCGGCATCCTCCTCCCCAGAGTCCGCCGCTGCCGCATCGGCGGCCGCCGCCGGGGGCGGCTGGGTGGGGTTGCCGGGGGCCATAAAGGTCTGGGGCATCATGAAGGCCTGTCCGCCACCCCCCTGGGCCGCCCGGGTGATGCGCACCGACTCCTCGCCCTCCTGGATCTCGATCTCGTTGATCCCGGATTCTTCCAGCAGTTCGATGAGTTTCTTGATCTTTCTGATATCCATGGTGCTCAGCTCAGGGTTGTCTGATGGATCGCCGCTTGCAGCGCCAGGGTGTAGCCGTAGGGGCCGAGGCCGATGATCACGCCGGCGGCCACGTCCGAGAGATAGGAGCGGTGCCTGAAGCGTTCGCGGGCGAAGGTGTTGGACAGGTGCACCTCGAAGAAGGGGATGCGCACCGCCAGCAGGGCGTCGCGCAGGGCCACGCTGGTGTGGGTGAGGCCGCCGGGGTTGATGAGGATGGACTCCATCCCCTCTTCCCGGGCCGCGTGGATGCGGTCGATGAGGGCGTGCTCGGCGTTGGACTGGAAGGCCTCCAGGTGGTGGCCCTGCTCCTGGGCCAGCTGCTGGAGCGCCGCGACGATCCCGTCCAGTCCCTGGTGGCCGTACACGCCGGGCTCGCGGATACCCAGGAGATTCAGATTGGGGCCGTTGAGCAGGAGGAATCGGGCCATGGGCGCTCGCACACTGGGACATTGCCGAAGGAGGGGCCGCCCCGGCAGGACACGTCGGCGCGTGCATCGCGCGGATGAACGGGAACCTCCCCCAAGAGGTGGGCGGGATTGTGCCTCAAGCGCCGGGCAGTGTCCAGCGCACCAGGGATGTTTCCCGGGTTTTTAAGGGAGTTTGCCGCATATTCCCAAAAATTTGTGACGGAATAGGGGCAATCCCGAGTGTGCCGGTAGGTTCAGAGCAGGGGGGCCAACTCCCGTTCCAGGGTCTCGCGATGCAGGCGGCCCACATGGATATACCGCACCTTGCCCTCCCGGTCCAGCAGGACGCTGTAGGGCAGGCTGCCGTAGGGGTTGCCATAGGCCCGGGCCACCTCACCGGCCCGCTCCTCGCCACCCACCAGCACGGGGAAGTTGATGCCCTGGTCCCGGGCGAATGCCGCCGCCGCCTGGGGATCGTCCAGGGCCACGCCGACGATGGTCAACCCGGCGTCCCCATGGGCCGACTGCATCTCCACGAACAGGGGGATCTCCTTGCGGCAGGGCGGGCACCAGGTGGCCCAGAAGTTCACCAGCACCACGCGCCCGTCCCACTCCCCGATGCGGCGGGGGTTGCCCTCCAGATCCGGCAGGGTGAAGGCGGGGGCCTGTGCCCCTTGCATCCCCTGGCCGGCGAGGGGGGCGGCCCCGGACGGTGCGATGCACAGGGCGGCCAGGAGCAGGGGAAGGAGACGGATGGCGCGTGTGGGCATGGGGGGTCCGTGCTGGGGGAATGGGGGCGTGGGTTCAGCCGGGTTCGCGGGTGGGGCCCAGGGCGGCCTGTATATGCTCCAGGAAGGCCTCGGCATCCTTGTACCCCACGAGGCGATGATGGCCCCGCTCCTCGCCGCGGGCATTGAAAAAGATCATGGCGGGGGGGCCAAAGAGGTCGAAGGAACGCATGAGTTCCCGGTGTCCCCGGGTCTGGTGGGTGACATCCGCCTTCAGCAGCCGTACCCCGGAGAGGGCCCGGATCACCTCCGGGTCCCGCAGGGTGGTGCGTTCCATGTGGGTGCATTCCACGCACCAGTCGGCGTAGAAGTCCAGCAGCACCGGCTGCCCCGCTGCCCGGGCATCCGCCAGGGCCTGTTCCAGCTCCTTCGGGTCATTCACGGCCTGGAACCGCAGTTCCGTCCCCTGCCGGTCCCCCTGGTCCGCGGCGGTGAGGCCCTCCAGGGGATGGAAGGGGTCCCGGGCGCCGGAGGCGGCCCCCACCAGGAGGAGGATGCCGTAGACCAGGATCACCAGGCCGAACCCCTTCCACAGGGCCCGCCAGCCGCGGTTTTCCTCGGGGAGGGGGCTCGCGGCCCCCATGTAGACCCCGCTGACCATGAGCAGGGCGGCCCAGAGGAAGAGGGTGAGCGATGCCGGGGCCACCCGTTCCAGCAGCCAGATGGCCATGGCCAGCAGCAGCACACCGAAGACGGCCTTGACCGTGTCCATCCAGGCCCCGGCCCGGGGCAGCAGGCTGCCGGCGGAGGTGCCCAGGATCAGCAGCGGCAGACCCATCCCCAGGCTCAGGCTGAACAGGGCCAGTCCGCCCAGTACGGCGTCGCCGGTCTGGCTGATGTAGAGAAGGGCCCCCACCAGGGGGGCGGTGACGCAGGGACCCACGATGAGGGCCGAGAGGAATCCCATGACGGCGGCCCCCACCAGGGTTCCCCCCTGCTGGCGGTTGGAGAGGGCGGACAGCCGGGTCTGCAGCGCCGCGGGCATCTGCAGGTCGTAGAAGCCGAACATGGAGAGGGCCAGGGCGATGAAGATGATCACGAAGCCGCCGATGACCCAGGGGTTTTGCAAGGCGGCCTGCAGGTTGGCGCCCGCCAGGCCCGCAAAGACCCCGGCCACGGTGTAGGTAACCGCCATGGCCAGCACGAAGGCCAGGGAGATGGTGAAGGCCTTGCGCGGGGTGAGCGACTTCTGTCCCAGGATGATGTTGGACAGGATGGGGATCATGGGGAAGACGCAGGGGGTGAAGGTGAGCAGCAGGCCGAAGCCGAAGAAGGCCAGCAGCACCAGCCACAGGTTCCCCTGGGCCAGTTGGGCCGCGATGCGGTCCTGCTCCGTGGCGGGGGTGGGGCGCGCGCCCTGTTCCGGCGTGGCGGGATCCCCTTGCGTTGCGCCGCCCGCCTGGGTCGGGGGGGCGCCCAGGTCCACGGAGACGGTGCGCTCCTGAGGTGGATAACAGACCCCCGCGTCCGCGCAGCCCTGGGCCCGCAGCGTCAGTTCCAGGGTATCCGGGGCGTCGGCGTCCCGGGACAGGGGCAGGACGATGTCCAGTTCCCCGCGGTAGGTCTCCACCTCACCGAAGAACTCATCCTCCTTGATCTTTCCTTCTGGGCGGCGGGGTTCCCCCAGCTCGATGCCGGGGGTCTTGGAGGTGAATTCCAATGAATGCCCGTAGAGATAATAGCCATCGGCGATCTCCCAATGGGCGATTACGGTGTCGTCCTCACCGGGTTGTACCTCCACGGCGAAGGCCTGCTCCGGGGGCAGCAGGTCATCGGCCGCCGCCACCACCGGCAGGCTCAGGGCCAGCAGGTACAACAGGGCCGTCAGGGCCATCCGGGCCATCCGGGCCGGGATCGGGGCCGGGGGGATGATCCGTTTCCTTGGCAGTTGGGGCAGTCGGGTCATGGGCGTGTGGTGTCCTCTATCCAGTGCAGGTAGCCCTCGAGGCCATGGGTGATGGGGACCGCGATGATCTCCGGGAGTTCATAGGGGTGCTCCTCCCGCAGGCCCTCCTGCAGGGCCTCGTAGCACTCCGCCCGGGACTTGATGAGCAGGACGTGCTCCGCATCCTCCTGGATCTCCCCCTCCCAGGCATACACGGAGGTGGCCGCCGGCAGGATGGTGACGCACGCGGCCAGTTGCCGTTCCACCAACAGGGCGGCGATCTCCCGGGCGCGGGCCTCATCGTCCAGGGTGGTGATGATCAGCAGCGGTTCACTCATGGCGTTTCTCCTCGGGGGTGGGGTGGCGTCATGGTGCACCGCCCCGGGGGGCGGCTCAAGCCATGGCGCAGGCCCCGGAGGGTTACTCGACTTCCTTCAGGAAGGCCTCCAGGGATTGGTCCCGGTAGTGGCCTTCGGCCACGTAGCGCCCCAGTTTCAGGAAGGGTCCGGGGCCGTCGGTGGTGCCGGTGTGGCGGGCGATGGGTTCACCCTCCAGGTCGAAGAACAGGAACACGGGGGTGACGTGCACCCCGTGGGCCGCGGCCCACTCCCGCTCGGTGGTGGTCCGGCCCTGGAAGTCGGTGATCTCCAGGGCCCCTTCCACGTCGACGGCGAAGCTGGCGAAATGGGTGTTGTAGTAGTCCTGCACCTCGGGGCGGTTCAGCACCTCCTCCTTCATGTACCGGCAGTAGGGGCAGCCGTCCATCTCGAAGAAGATCATGACGGCCTTCTTGTCCTCCTCCCGGGCCATGGCCAGCTCCTCCTGGAAATCCCCGAAGGTCATGCCAAAGAGGTGTTTGTAGGGATCCCGCTCCTGGGCCGGGGCCTGCAGGGGCAGGGCCGTGGCCAGCAGCAGGAGCAGCAGGGCGGGCAGCCGGGTGAGGCGGTTGTGTCGGCCAGGGGAAGGGATCATGTCGGGTCCTCCGCTTTGGTTTGATATTTCTCAAGGGTATAACACCATAACCGAATACGGATTTCCAGGCCCCGCCCGCGGTTTACGGCCTTGCCCCGGCGCTGTTATAAGGGTGAAAAATCCGAGGTAACGCATCGTCATGCCCATCTTCCCGCTGCTGCTGATCCTGTTCTTCACCATCCCCCTGGTGGAGATCTACATCCTGATCCGGGTGGGCGGGGTCATCGGGGTGTGGCCCACCGTGGGGCTGGTGGTGTTCACCGCCGTGCTCGGGGCCTTCCTGCTCCGGCGCCAGGGCCTGGCCACCCTGACCCGCATGCAGCGCAGCCTGGACCAGGGGCAGCTGCCGGCCACGGAGCTGGTGGAAGGGGTCTTCCTGGTGTTCGGCGGCGCCCTGCTGCTCACCCCCGGTTTCTTCACCGATGCCCTGGGCTTTGCCTGCCTGATCCCCGCCACCCGCCGTATCATGGCCCGCTGGCTCATGAGCAAGGGGGTGTTCGTGGCCCGCGGTCATGTGCACCAGGCCTACACCCGCCGTAGGGGCCCGTATCCGGGGGGGGATCCGGGCCATACCATCGAAGGGGAGTGGGAGCGAGAACCCGACTCCCGGGATTCCGTGGCGCCGCCCCGGGACGACGAGGACGAGCGTCGCGGCTGATCCTCCCGTTTCTCGGGCCCGGCAGGGGCGCCCCCGGCCCCGTTGCCCCTCCCGTTCATTCCGGTTCCTGGCCCGCCCCTGGTGCACCCCGGGGCAGGGCCCGTCTCCCGCCTGCGTATCCGTTGCCCCCCGGGCCTGAAGGGCCCTGCCCGTTTGCGTCCGCTTTTCGTCCGCCCCCCCTTGACATCCCGCAGGCCGTTACTATCATTGGCACTCACCAACGGGGAGTGCTAACAGCGCCCCGGGGATCCGCAGACCCTCAAATCGTCCAAACGACAACTCTCAAGGAGTCAAGGCCCATGAATATCCGTCCGTTGCATGATCGGGTGATCATCAAGCGCATGGAAGAGGAACGCACCACCCCCGGTGGCATCGTGATCCCCGACACCGCGGCCGAGAAGCCCATCCGTGGCGAGGTGATGGCCGTCGGCAATGGCAAGATCCTGGAGAACGGCGAGGTCCGTGCCCTGGACCTGAAGGTGGGTGACAAGGTCATCTTCGGCAAGTATTCCGGCACCGAGGTGAAGGTGGACGGCGAAGACCTCCTCGTCATGCGCGAGGAAGATGTGATGGCCGTCATCGAGGGCTGATCCACCGGCCGCCCCCTTTACACACCGAATTCAAGATCGAGAGGAATCAGCAAGCATGAGCGCGAAAGAAGTCCGCTTTGGTGACGACGCCCGCAGCCGTATGGTGCGCGGTGTGAACATCCTGGCCAACGCCGTGAAGGTGACCCTGGGGCCCAAGGGCCGCAATGTGGTCCTGGAGAAGTCCTTCGGCGCCCCCACCGTGACCAAGGACGGCGTGTCCGTGGCCAAGGAGATCGAACTGGAGGAGAAGTTCGAGAACATGGGCGCCCAGATGGTGAAGGAGGTCTCCTCCCAGACCTCCGACGTGGCCGGTGACGGCACCACCACCGCCACCGTGCTGGCCCAGGCCATCGTGCGCGAGGGCATGAAGGCGGTGACCGCCGGCATGAACCCCATGGACCTCAAGCGCGGCATCGACAAGGCCGTAATCACCGCCGTGGACGAGCTGGCCAAGCTCTCCAAGCCCTGCACCGACAGCAAGGCCATCGCCCAGGTGGGCACCATCTCCGCCAACTCCGACGAGTCCGTGGGTGAGATCATCGCCCAGGCCATGGAGAAGGTGGGCAAGGAAGGGGTCATCACCGTGGAAGAAGGCTCCTCCCTGGAGAACACCCTGGAAGTGGTGGAAGGGATGCAGTTCGACCGCGGCTACCTCTCCCCCTACTTCGTCAACAACCAGCAGAACATGGCCGCGGAGCTGGACGACTGCTTCGTGCTGCTGTACGACAAGAAGATCTCCAACATCCGTGAATTGCTGCCCGTGCTGGAAGGCGTGGCCAAGTCCGGCAAGCCCCTGCTGATCATCGCCGAGGACATCGAGGGCGAGGCCCTGGCCACCCTGGTGGTGAACTCCATCCGCGGTATCGTCAAGGTGGCCGCCGTGAAGGCCCCCGGCTTCGGCGATCGCCGCAAGGCCATGCTGCAGGATATCGCCATCCTCACCGGTGGCCAGGTCATCTCCGAGGAGGTGGGCATGTCCCTGGAGAAGGCCACCGTGGACGACCTGGGTCAGGCCAAGCGCATCGTGGTCACCAAGGAGAACACCACCATCATCGACGGTGCCGGCAAGCACGACGAGATCAAGGAGCGCATTGAGCAGATCCGCGCCCAGATGGAGGACGCCACCTCCGACTACGACAAGGAGAAGCTGCAGGAGCGCGTGGCCAAGCTGGCCGGTGGTGTCGGCGTCATCAAGGTGGGTGCCGCCACCGAGGTGGAGATGAAGGAGAAGAAGGCCCGCGTGGAAGACGCCCTGCACGCCACCCGCGCCGCGGTGGAAGAGGGCGTGGTGCCCGGCGGCGGTGTGGCCCTGGTGCGCGCCCTGGAGACCATGGGCGAGGTGAAGGGGGTCAACCACGACCAGCAGATGGGCATCAACATCGCCCGCCTGGCCATGGAAGAACCCCTGCGCCAGATCGTGGCCAACTGCGGCGACGAGCCCGCCGTGATCATGAACAAGGTGCGCGAACTCAAGGGCAACCAGGGCTACAACGCCGCCACCGGTGAGTTCGGCGACATGATCGAGATGGGCATCCTGGATCCCACCAAGGTGACCCGTACGGCGCTGCAGAACGCCGCCTCCGTGGCCGGTCTGATCATCACCACCGAGGCCATGGTGGCCGAACTGCCGAAGAAGGAAGAGCCCGCCGCCGGTGCCGGCGATATGGGCGGTATGGGTGGCATGGGCGGTATGGGCATGATGTAAGCCCATCCCCCATTCTGTACCCCAAGCGGCCCTAAGGCCGTCGCGAAGCCCCGCCCCGTGCGGGGCTTCGTCGTTGTATGCCCCGGGTTGCCCCGCGCCCATGGCCGACAGCGGGCCCGCAATGCTCTATCCTCTAGGGCAAAGGCCCCTGGCTGTGGGTGGTCTCGCGACGCGGGTATGGGGCCATGCCGGCCGGTTCCGCCCAGGGGGCATGCCCTGGCTGCGGGATCGCTGAGGGAACGCAGTCCGAGGCGCCATGGACCCAGCGGCGCACGGGCGGAATCGGGCTGTTCACACCAACCCGCTCGAATCGTGAAGGAGAAAAGAAGATGCAAAAGAAGCTGCACAAGCCGATGATCCTCCCGGGCGCCGGTGCGCTGGCCCTGGCCCTGTTCGCCGCCGCGCCCGTACAGGCCGCCACGGGCTACACCGCCGATCCCTGGGGGACCGTGGTGCGGGACGGCTCCGGCGACTGCGTGAAGACCCCGCGCTGGCAACCCTCCCTGGCCATCGAGGGTTGCCCCGGTTATCAGGCCCCGGAGCCGGAGGAGCCGATGGCCCAGGCCGAACCCGCCCCTGCCCCCGAACCGGAACCCAAGGTGGTGACGGAAACCGTCACGCTCAAGGGCGAGGTTCTTTTCCCCACGGGCAAGAGCGATCTCTCCCCCCAGGCCGAGCAGGAGCTGGATCGCGTGGCGGATGCCATCCTGGCCGCCGGTGATCGTCTGGAGCGCGTGGTGGTGGCCGGCCACACCGACAGCACCGGACCCCGCGAACTGAACGAGCGCCTCTCCCGGGATCGCGCCGAATCGGTGAAGGCGTATCTGGTGGAGCAGGGCGTGCCTGCGGACGACATCGTCACCGTGGGCTATGGCCCGGACCGTCCGGTGGCCTACAACAAGACCGCCGAGGGCCGTCTGGCCAACCGCCGTGTGGAGATCCGCATCGAGAAGCTGGAGCGTCGCATCCAGCAGCGTTGATGGCGTGATCCAACGGGCCTGCCGGGGGATCCCCACGGCAGGCCTGATCTCCTCCAGCGGCCCCCCGGCCTCCCTGGCCGCTTCCCCTCCCATAGGGTCCGTGCATTGAAATCTGTCAATGGAATCCTTAGGCTTGAATCCTAGTCTTTTGCTGGGTCTTGAGCCATGACCACGTCCCATACCTCCGCCGCGGGCAAGGACCGCGGCATCACCCTCTCCATCGACGGCATGGGATGCGCCTCCTGCGTGGGCCGCGTGGATGAGGCCCTGAGGAACCTGCCGGGGGTGGTGGACGTGCAGGTGAACCTGGCCACGGAGCAGGCCACGGTACGAGGCAAGGAGGCCGTGCCCCCGCTGGACGCGCTGCGCCGGGCCGTGGAGGGGGCCGGTTACGGGCTGCGGCAGCGGACCGTCGTCCTGGATGTGACGGGCATGAGCTGTGCCTCCTGCGTCTCCCGGGTGCAGCAGGCCCTGGAGGCGGTGCCCGGGGTGGAGAGCGCCGCGGTGAACCTGGCCACGGGCCAGGCCCGGGTGGTGCTGCTGGATGAGCGCCTCACCGAGGCCGACCTGGCCCGGGCGGTGCAGGCCGCCGGTTACGAGGCGGTGCCCCACCGGGACGATACCGAGAGCGGGGACCGGGAACGATCCCGACGGGCGCGGGAACTGCGCCGGTTGCGCCGGGCCCTGATCCTCGCCGCGGCCCTGACCCTGCCGGTGGTGGTCCTGGACATGGGGGCCCCCCTGGTGCCCGGCCTGCAGGCATGGCTGGAGCAGGGGATCGGCACCCGGGGCCTGCATGTGCTCTTCTTTGTGCTCGCCTCGGTGGTGCAGTTCGGGCCGGGCCTGCGCTTCTACCGCAAGGGCTGGCCGGCCCTGGTGCGCGGCGCGCCGGACATGAACTCCCTGGTGATGCTGGGCACCAGCGCCGCCTATGGCTATTCCGTGGTGGCCACCTTCCTCCCCGGTGTGCTCCCCCAGGGGACGGTGCACGTCTACTACGAAGCGGCCATGGTGATCGTCACCCTGATCCTGGTGGGGCGCTACCTGGAGGCCCGCGCCCGGGGGGCCACCTCCGAGGCCATCCGCCGCCTCATGCAGTTGCGTCCGCGCACGGCGCGGGTGTGGCGCGACGGGGGCTGGGTGGAGCTGGACCTGGAGCGGGTGCAGCCGGGGGACCGCATCCAGGTGCGCCCCGGGGAGCGCATCCCGGTGGACGCCCGGGTGCTGGAGGGGGAATCCCATGTGGATGAGTCCATGATCACCGGCGAGCCGCTGCCCGTGTCCAAATCCGCCGGGGACGAGGTGGTGGGCGGCACGGTGAACGCCCAGGGTGGTCTGACCCTGGAGGCGGCCCGGGTGGGTGGCGATACGGTGCTGGCCCAGATCATCCGCATGGTGGAGGCGGCCCAGGCCTCGCGCCTGCCCATCCAGGCGGTGGTGGACCGGGTGACGCGCTATTTCGTGCCCGCGGTCATGGCCGTGGCCGGGGTGACCTTTGTGGTCTGGCTGCTGTTCGGTCCAGAGCCGGCCCTGACCCTGGCCCTGGTGAACGCCGTGGCGGTGCTCATCATCGCCTGCCCCTGCGCCATGGGGCTGGCCACCCCCACCTCCATCATGGTGGGCACCGGCAAGGGGGCGCAGATGGGGGTTCTCTTTCGCGGCGGGGATGCCCTCCAGGCCCTGCGGGACGTGGACGTGGTGGCCCTGGACAAGACCGGCACCCTCACCCGGGGGCGCCCCGAGCTCACGGCGGTGACGCCCCTGGGGGATCAGACCGAGGATCGGGTGCTGGCCCTGGCCGGGGCCCTGGAGGCCCGCTCCGAACATCCCCTGGCCCGGGCCGTGGAACGGGGCTGCCGGGAGCGGGGCGTCACCCCGCCCGAGGCGGAGGGCTTCGAGGCGGTGGCGGGGCAGGGGGTGAAGGGGCGGGCCCAGGGACAGGACCTGCTGCTGGGTTCGCCCCGTTTTCTCTCCGCGGCCGGGGTCGACACGCAGGCGGCCGGGGAGACCCTGCAGGCCGTATCCGACCGGGGCGGCACCCCCCTGCTGCTGGCGGTGGACGGCCGCCTGGAGGCGGTGCTGGCGGTGACCGACCCCCCCAAGGATTCGGCCCGGGAGGCGGTGCAGGGGCTGCACCGCTTGGGGCTGCGGGTGGTGATGGTCACCGGCGACAACCCGCGCACCGCCCGGGCCGTGGCCGACGAACTGGGCATCGATCAGGTGCGGGCCGGGGTGCTGCCGGAGGGCAAGGCCCAGGCCGTGGCCGACCTGGGGGCCGATGGCGCGAAGGTGGCCTTCGTGGGGGACGGCATCAACGATGCCCCGGCCCTGGCCGGGGCCCACGTGGGCATCGCCATCGGCTCGGGCACGGACGTGGCCATGGAATCGGCCTCGGTGGTGCTCATGTCCGAGGACCTGCGCAACGTGGTCCACGCCATCGCCCTGTCCCGGGCCACCCTGCGCAACATCCGGCAGAACCTGTTCTGGGCCTTCGCCTACAACGCCACCCTGCTGCCCCTGGCGGCGGGCGCGCTCTATCCGGCCTTCGGTATCCTGCTCTCCCCCATGTTCGCGGCGGCGGCCATGTCCCTGTCCTCGGTATCGGTGCTGGCCAACGCCCTGCGGCTGAAACGCTTCCGGCCCGCCGCCGACTGAGTCCCTGGGGGAGAAGATTTGCACCGGGTCTTGACAGGAGAATGAGAAACATTATTATCAAAACCGTGTGTCGCTCTTCTCCTCTTCTCGCACACTTGGGGGCCGGTTCCGGCCCCTTCTTTTTTGCTGTCACCGCCCCCTTGACCTGATCCCGGCCCCCGCCTGCTGGGAAACACTGTGTTGGACTCTATCCGCCTGATAGAGTGAATCCATGGAACTCACCAACCAGATCATTCTCCTTGGCAGCGCCGTGCTGCTGGCCAGCGTCCTGTCCAGTGTCATCACCCGGCGCCTGGGGGTGCCCCTGTTGCTGGTGTTCCTGGTCCTGGGGATGCTCCTGGGGGAGGAGGGGCCCGGTGGCATCCAGTTCCAGGATGTGCAGATGGCCCACCTGTTCGGCAGCCTGGCCCTGGCCATCATCCTCTTCGACGGGGGCATGCGCACCCCCTTCAGCAGCTTTCGCGTCGGGCTGCGTCCGGCTCTGGGACTGGCCACCCTGGGGGTGGTGATCACCGCCGGGGTCACCGGGGCCTTCGCCGCCTGGTGGCTGGGGCTGGACTGGCTCATGGGGTTCCTGCTGGGGGCCATCGTCGGCTCCACCGACGCGGCGGCGGTCTTCTCCCTGCTGCACGCCCGGGGCCTGGCCCTGAAGCAGCGGGTGGGGGCGACCCTGGAGATCGAGTCGGGCAGCAACGACCCCATGGCCATCTTCCTCACCCTGGTGCTGGTGGAGGTCCTGGTGGATGGCGGGGGCCACATGGGGTTCACCGTGCTGTGGGAGTTCCTGCGCCAGATCGGTCTGGGGGCGGTGCTGGGCCTGGCCGGCGGCACGGGCCTGCGCTGGCTCATCAACCGCCTGGACATGCCCCAGGGGTTGTACCCCCTGGCGGCCATGGCCGGCGGTCTCACCGTCTTCGGCCTGACCGCGGTGCTGGGGGGCAGCGGCTTTTTGGCCATCTATCTGGCGGGGCTGCTGCTGGGCAACCGGCCGCTGCAGGC
Organism: Ectothiorhodospira mobilis; assembly: GCF_900114895.1. GTDB lineage: Bacteria > Pseudomonadota > Gammaproteobacteria > Ectothiorhodospirales > Ectothiorhodospiraceae > Ectothiorhodospira > Ectothiorhodospira mobilis_A. The sequence continues at coordinate 133,979 of NZ_FOUO01000001.1, read as the reverse complement.
CAGCCAGTACATCAACCGCTTCCATGACGGCATCGCCCGTCTGGCCCAGATCGGCATGTTCCTCATGCTGGGGCTGCTGGTGACCCCCTCCGAACTGCTGCCGGTGGCGGTGGATGCCCTGCTCATCGCGGCGGTGCTCATCCTGGTGGCCCGCCCCCTGGCGGTGTGGCTGTGCCTGCTGCCCTTTAAATTCCCCTGGCGGGAGCAGGTGTTCGTGGGCTGGGTGGGCCTGCGCGGGGCGGTGCCCATCATCCTGGCCCTGTTCCCCCTGCTGGCGGGGATCCCCCAGGGGGAGATGCTGTTCAACATCGTCTTCTTCGTGGTGCTGATCTCGCTGCTGGTGCAGGGCTGGACCATCACCCCCCTGGCCCGCTGGCTGGGCCTGGAACTGCCCCCCGCCAGTCAGGTGGTGCAGCGGGTGGAGCTGGACATCCCCGGCCAGCAGGAACTGGAACTGGTGGGCTACCAGCTGGCGGAGAACTCCCCCGTGGTGCGTGAGCACTGGACCGGATTCACCCTGCCCCGCAGTGTGCGGGTGGTGGCCCATCTGCGGGACAAGGTGCTGCTGGACACCCTGGATATGCTGGACCTGCGGGCGGGGGATTACCTCTATCTGCTGGCGCCCCCCCAGGATCTTCCCGCCCTGGACCGCCTGTTCGTGGCCGTGGAGGCCCCGGAGCGCCTCTCCGACCGCAGCTTCTTCGGGGCCTTCGTGCTCAACGGCGGGGCCCGCATGGCGGATCTGTCCATGGCCTACGGCCTGGAGGTGCCGCCGGAGGCGCGGGATCTCACCCTGGACGATTTCATGCGCCGCGCCCTCAACACCCAGCCGGTGGTGGGGGACCGGCTGCAGCTCAACGGCGTCGAGCTGGTGGTGCGGGAGGTGAGCGGCGACCGCATCACCCGGGTGGGCCTGAAGTTCACCCGGGGGTGAGGGTCCCGCCCCGCCTCAGCCCAACAGGGACTTGAGGTTGTCCAGGTGGGCCTTGCCGGTGAGGCGTTGCTCCTCCGGGTCGGCGGGCTGGGCGTCGGGCCACTCCAGGTGCGCCTGGGGCAGTTCCTCCAAGAAGCGGCTGGGCTCGCATTCCTGGGTCTCCCCATAGCGCGTGCGGCGGCGGGCGTAGGTGAGGGTGAGGGAACGCTGGGCGCGGGTGATGCCCACGTAGGCCAGGCGGCGCTCCTCCTCCAGGGTGTCCTCCTCCAGGCTCACCCGGTGGGGCAGCAGTTCCTCCTCCATACCCACCAGGAAGACGTGGGGGAACTCCAGCCCCTTGGCCGCGTGCAGGGTCATCAGGTGCACCCCGTCGGCCTCGGCTTCACCGCCGGCCCGGTCCAGGATGTCCATGAGGGTCATGTGGGCCACGATCTCGCCGATGTCCTTGCCGCCGGCGGCCCCTTCCCTGGACAGGCGGGCCATCCAGTCCAGCACCTCGTTGACGTTCTCCATGCGCCGGGCGGCGGCCTTGGGGCTGGGGCTCTGTTCCAGCAGCCAGTCCTCGTAGCGGATCGCTTCCACCAACTCCCGGGCCACCGGCGCCGGATCTTCCTCGCCGGCGCGTCGGGCCATGGTCTCCATCCAGCGGGCGAAGCCCTGCACCCGTTCCACGGCGCGGGCGGAGAGCACCTCCGTGAGCCCCATCTCCAGGCTGGCGTGGAGCAGGCCGGTGCGGCGCGAGGCGGCGTAGGCCCCCAGCTTCTCCAGGGTGCCGGCGCCGATCTCCCGGCGCGGGACGTTGACCACGCGCAGGAAGGCGCTGTCGTCCTCCGGATTGGCCATGAGGCGCAGGTAGGCGAGGATGTCCTTCACCTCGGCCCGTTCAAAGAAGGACTGGCCGCCGCTGATGTGATAGGGGATGGCGTTCTCCCGCAGCAGCTTCTCGAACAGGCGGGCCTGGTGGTTGCCGCGGTAGAGGATGGCGTAGTCCCGGAAGTCGGTGCGCTGGCGGAAGCGGTGTTTCATGATCTCCGTGACCACCCGCGCCGCCTCGTGTTCGGCATCCTTGCAGGGCAGCACGCGGATGGGCTCCCCTTCCCCCAGGCCGCTCCACAGGCGCTTCTCGAAGACATGGGGGTTGTGGGCGATGAGGTGGTTGGCGGTCTGCAGGATGCGGTTGGTGGAGCGGTAGTTCTGCTCCAGCTTGATGATCTTCAAACGAGGGAAGTCCTGCTGCAGGGCCGTCAGGTTCTCCGGGCGCGCGCCGCGCCAGGCGTAGATGGACTGGTCATCGTCCCCCACGGCGGTGAGCCCCCCCTCCACGTCCACCAAAAGGCGTACCAGGCGGTATTGGCAGGCGTTGGTGTCCTGGTACTCGTCCACCAGCAGGTGGCGCAGCCGGTGCCGCCAGCGGTCGCGCACCTCCGGTTCCGATTCCATGAGTTGTACCGGCAAGACGATGAGATCGTCGAAGTCCACGGCGTTGTAGGCCTTCAGGGCCCGCTGGTAGGCGGCATAGAGCCGCGCCTGGGCGGCCTCGGTCTCGTCGCCGGCCGCGGCCAGGGCCTGTTCCGGGGTGGTGAGATCGTTCTTCCAGCGGCTGATGCGCTGCCGGGCGGCATCCGCCTCCACGCCCTGCTCGTCGCGATGGGTGAGCTGGCGCATGAGGGCCTGGCTGTCGGCGGCGTCAAAGAGGGTGAAGCCCGGGCGGTAGCCCAGGTGCTGCAACTCGCGGCGGATGAAGTTCAGCCCCAGGGTGTGGAAGGTGGACACCGTCAGCCCGCGGCTCTCCTCCCGCGCCAGCAGCTTCCCTGCCCGCGCCGTCATCTCCCGCGCGGCCTTGTTGGTGAAGGTGATGGCGGCGATGCGCCGGGCCGGGACGCCCTTCTCCCGGATGAGGTGGGCGATCTTGCGGGTGATGACGCGGGTCTTGCCGCTGCCGGCACCGGCCAGCACCAGCAGGGGGCCGTCCACGTATTCCACGGCGGCGCGTTGTTGCGGGTTCAGGGTGTCCATGCACGGGCGCGGAAGGGAGAAGGGAAGGGTATTCTATCGGTAGCCGCGGGCGCTGGCATCCATGGCCCGCGTATGCGACGGTTCGTTCCCGGTCCATGATCCCGTAGTCCGCGCAGCATGCACATCTCCCCCCAAGGCTGGCTCGACGCCGCCCGGCATTGCCCCTCCCCCAACCGCGACCCGCGCCCCCCGGGGTGCCTGCCGGAGCTGATCGTCATCCACGCCATGAGCCTGCCCCCCGGGGAGTTCGGCGGTCCCTGGATCGATCACCTGTTCACCAACCGGCTGGACCCCGGGGGGCATCCCTATTTCGTCGAGATCCAGGGGCTGCGGGTGTCCGCCCACCTGCTGGTGCGCCGCAACGGTGCCCTGGTGCAGTATGTCCCCTTCCACGAGCGGGCCTGGCACGCGGGGGTGTCCTGCTACGGCGGCCGCACCCGCTGCAACGACTTCTCCGTGGGCATCGAGCTGGAGGGGAGCGACGCGCACCCCTTCGAACCGGGGCAGTACACGGCCCTGGCGGCGGTGATCCGCGCCCTGCGCGCGGGCTATACGGGCCTGGCCGCGGCCCCCGTGGTGGGTCATGCCGACATCGCCCCGGGGCGCAAGACCGACCCCGGTCCCCGCTTCGACTGGGGGCGCCTGCACCACCTCCTGGATGGCGCTGCGGCGGGCGATTAGGGGGAATGGCACGGCCGCCGCCGCGGAAGTACAAGCCCGGGCTCCGGGTTCATTGTCCTGCCTCAACAGATGGGCATCTTGTCCCCCGGCAAACTTGAAAGGCGTCATGGGAGCAACGAAACTTTCGTGACCCCTTTTTCGATCCAGGAATCCGGCCATGTCCTTTGTCACCATCGTCGTTGCCTTGATCATCGAGCGCTTCACCCCCCGGGTGGAGCAGTTGCGCAATTTCTCCTGGCTTCCCCGCTACGCCCGGGCGGTGCGTGCCCGGGCCGAGGGCTTCGGGCTGGGGGGGACCGCCGCCCTGGCCGTCGCCGTCGCCCTGCCTGTGGTGGCGGTGGGCCTGGTCTTCGCCCTGGTGGGTGAGGTCTGGGGGGGTGTGCTGGGTCTCCTCTTGGGCCTGGGGGTGCTGCTCCTGTGCCTCGGGCCGCGGAACCTCGACCGGGAGGTGGACGCCTACCTGGAGGCCGGGGCCCTCAAGGACCCGGAGCGGGAGGCGCGGCACGCCGCCCATGTGCTGGGGGACCGGCCCGTGCCGGAGAACCCCGAGGAACGGGCCCGGGCGGTGCTGGAGTCCCTGCTCTCGGAGAGCAATACGCGGCTGTTCGCCGTGCTCTTCTGGTTCATGGTGCTCGGGCCCGTGGGGGCCGTGCTCTACCGCCTGGCCCAGCTGCTGCGGGCCCCCACCGCCACGGGGGAGGGGGAGGAGGATGCCTTCCTGCAGGCGGCCACCCGGCTGCAGGCCCTGCTGGACTGGATCCCCGCCCGCCTGGTGGCCCTGGGCTATGCCCTCACCGGCAGCTTCGACCGGGCCTATCCCGTACTGCGGGCCGGCCTGCGCGGCCCCCTGGCGGAGATGGCCGCGCAGAATCAGCGGCTGCTGCAGGAGGCGGGCGGCGAGGCCATCCTGCTTTCGGAGGCGGACCTGTCCGATCCCCTCCAGGCCCGTGCCACGGTGGAGCGGGCCTCGAACCTGGTGTTCCGTACCCTGGTGGCCTTTGTCGCCGTACTTGCCCTTCTGAGCATCGCCGGCGTGGCCGGTTGAGGCCGCGGGCCATGGCCCGGAACGAGACCGCAGGGGACGATCCTTCCGTGACCGGGGCCGTGGACCGATGACGGCCCCGGGGGAGACGCAGATCCTCATCGATCTGATCCGCCACGGCGAACCCGCCGGCGGATTGCGTTATCGCGGCAGCGGCGTGGACGATCCCCTCACCCCCGAGGGGCGCCGCCAGATGTGGGAGGCCGTGGGCGGCCGGGCGCATCCCGGGGGTCCCTGGGACCGCATCGTCAGCTCCCCTTTGCAGCGTTGCCGTGCCTTCGCCGAGGAACTGGCCGGTTGTCTCAACCTGCCCCTGGAACTGGAACCGGCCCTGCGGGAGGTGGGCTTCGGCGCCTGGGAAGGGCGCAGCCATGAGGACGTGCGCCGCAACAGCCCGGATGAGTACCGGGCCTTCTTCCAGGATCCCCTCCATGCCCGGCCCCGGGGCGCCGAGCCCCTGGAGGATTTCCGCGGCCGGGTCTCCCAGGCCCTGGAGCGCCTGGAGACCCGCCATTGCGGCGAACACCTGCTGGTGGTCACCCACGGGGGCGTGATCCGTGCCGCCGTGTGCGTCGCCCTGGACATGCCCTTGCAGACCATGTACCGCATCCGGGTCCCCTATGCGGGCCTCACCCGCCTGCGCCGGGACGAGCGCGGCCTACAGGTGGATTTTGTCAACCGCATCCGAGTGTGATGCTGGGGCCCCGGGATGAGGGGCAGGGCCGGGCGTGCTACCCTTTTCGGCCGTTTCCAATTGCCAGGGGATGCCCATGAGCCCGTACCTCAAGACCGCCATCGACGCCGCCCTCCAGGCCCAGGAGGTGATCCGGCGGTACTACCGCCAGGGCTTCGAGGTGGAGATCAAGTCCGACCAGACGCCGGTGACAATCGCCGATCTGGAATCGGAGAAGGCCATCAAGTCCACCCTGTTCGGCGCCTTTCCGGACCATGGCAGCTACGGTGAGGAGACCGGCCGCGAGCGCATGGAGGCCGAACACCTCTGGCTCATCGATCCCATCGACGGCACCAAGAGCTTCGTCCGCCGTTATCCCTTCTTCTCCACCCAGATCGCCCTGCGCAGCCGGGGGGAGCTGGTGCTGGGGGTGTCCAACGCCCCCGAGTTCGGCGAGATGGCCTATGCCGAGGTCGGGCAGGGCGCCTTCCTGGGGGACCAACCTGCGCGCGTGAGCGGGGTGACTACCCTGGAGGAGGCCACCCTGTCCGTGGGTAACATCAAGACCCTGGCGGGTGGCCCCGGCTGGCAGGGGCTGGGGGAGATCGTCCAGCGGGTGAACCGCACCCGGGGCTACGGCGATTTCTACCATTACCACCTCCTGGCCTCCGGTCGCATCGACCTGGTGGTGGAATCGGATGTGAACATCCTGGACATCGCCGCCCTGTCGGTGGTGGTGCGCGAGGCGGGGGGGGTGTTCACCGACCTGCAGGGCAACCCCCTGACCCTGGAGACCACCAGTGTCCTGGCGGCCGCCACCCCCCAACTGCATGCCGCCGCCCTGGAGCGCCTGAACCCCTGATCCCGGTGCCCGCGGGTAGGGGCCCGGCGGGGAAGGCCCCGTGAGAGGCTGTGGAGGGCTTGAAGGGGCCTCCCGGGGCCGGGGTTTACCCCGGTCCCACCCGCTGCCACAGCCCGTCCACCAGACCCTGGGCGGGCTGGAAGCGCACCTTGTAGGCCATCTTCGGGGTGAGGGGGTTCCAGTAGCCCAGGTACACCCAGGGCAGCCCCAGCCGCCGGGCCTCCTGCAGCTGCCAGAGGATGGCGTGAGTCCCCGGGCCGCGCCGTTCCAGTTCCGGATCGAAGAAGGTATAGACGGCGGAGAGCCCCTGGGGCAGGCGGTCGGTCACCGCCACACCCACCAGCCGCCCCTGCAGCCGGAATTCCACCAGCCAGGTCTCGCACCAGCGGCTGGAGATGAAGCCCCAGTACCCTTCCGGCGTGGGCCGGTCCATGCCCCCGCCCCGGTGGCGTTGGTTGACGTAACGGGTGTAGAGGGCGAAGTGCTCCCCATCGAAGGCCGCCTCCCGCACCACCGTCTGCAGGTCGGCATTGCGCCTCCAGGCCCGCCGCTGGCTGCGGTCCGGGCAAAAGGCGGCCGCGGGCACCCGGATGGGCACACAGGCATCGCATCCACGGCACTGGTGCCGGTAGACATGGTGGCCGCTGCGGCGGAAGCCGGCATCCAGGAGCCTGCCGTAGCGTTCCACGTCCATGGGGCCATGGGGATCGGCGAACACCGTGGTCATCTCCCGGCCCTCCAGATAGGGGCAGTGGTCGGGAGGTGTGGCGTAGAAGATCAGCGGGATGTTGCGGGGCGCGTGCACATGCAGAGCCTCGATGAATCTGCAGATTGTAGATAGGGGATGCCCGCCCGGGGGTGATCCAGATCAGCGTTGCGGCGATTGGTTGAATCCAGGCGTTTATGCTGTGAATCCAGGCTTGAATTCGGGTTCGAAAACGCCGATTTGCCAATCATGTTATGCTGTGTGGCTGTCTGTTAAGCAACCGGATGATGTATATGAATCCCGATCGACTTCGTAAGCTTGAGCAGGAGATCAGCCGCCGCATCATGATCCTTGATGGTGCCATGGGGACCACCATCCAGACCTATGGTCTGCAGGAGGCAGATTATCGAGGCGAACGCTTTGCCGATTGGCACTGCGACGTCAAGGGGAACAACGATCTCCTCGTGCTCACCCAGCCCAAGATCGTTCGGGAGATTCACGAAAAGTTTCTGGAGGCCGGTGCCGACATCATCGAGGCCAACACCTTCAACGCCACCCGCGTGGCCATGGCTGACTACGATATGGAGGACCTGGTCCCGGAGATCAACCGCGAGGCCGCCCGCATCGCCCGCGAGGTCGCCAACGCCTGGACGGAGAAGACCCCCGACCGCCCCCGTTTCGTGGCCGGGATCCTCGGCCCCACCAACCGCACCGCCAGCATCTCCCCGGACGTGAACGACCCGGGCAAGCGCAACATCCACTTCGATGATCTGGTGGCCGCCTACAAGGAGGCGGCGGAGAATCTCATCGACGGCGGCACGGACCTGCTGCTCATCGAGACGATCTTCGACACCCTCAACGCCAAGGCGGCCGTCTTCGCCGTGGAGACCGTGTTCCATGAGCGCGGGGAGCGCTGGCCGGTGATGATCTCCGGCACCATCACCGATGCCTCCGGCCGTACCCTCACGGGGCAGACCACCGAGGCCTTCTGGAACTCCCTGCGCCATGCCCAGCCCTTCTCCGTGGGCCTGAACTGCGCCCTGGGGGCGAAGGATCTGCGCCCCTACGTGGAGGAGTTGTCCCGCATCGCCGACACCCACGTCTCGGCCCACCCCAACGCCGGCCTGCCCAACGAGTTCGGCGGCTATGACGAGACCCCGGAGCAGATGGCCGAGGAGATCGTCAAGTGGGCCGCCGCCGGCCACCTGAACATCATCGGCGGCTGCTGCGGCACCTTGCCGGAGCATATCCGCGCCATCCGTGAGGCGGTGGAGAAACACGCCCCCCGCAAGATCCCCGAGATCGAGCCCGCCTGCCGCCTGTCGGGCCTGGAGCCGTTCAACATCACCGCCGACACCCTGTTCGTCAACGTGGGTGAGCGCACCAATGTCACCGGCAGTGCCCGCTTCAAGCGCCTGATCAAGGACGGGGACTACGAGACCGCCCTGGAGGTGGCCGCCGAGCAGGTGCAGAACGGGGCCCAGATCATCGACGTGAACATGGACGAGGGCATGCTGGACGCCCTGGAGGCCATGCAGCGTTTCTTGAACCTGGCCGCCGCCGAGCCGGATATCTCCCGCGTGCCGGTGATGATCGACTCCTCCAAGTGGGAGGTGATCGAGGCCGGTCTCAAGTGCATCCAGGGCAAGGGGATCGTCAACTCCATCTCCCTGAAGGAAGGGGAGGAGAAGTTCATCCATCAGGCCCGGATGCTGCGTCACTACGGCGCCGCCGTGGTGGTCATGGCTTTCGACGAGCAGGGTCAGGCGGATACCCAGGCGCGCAAGGTGGAGATCTGCCAGCGGGCCTACAAGATCCTCACCGAGCAGGTGGGTTTCCCGGCCGAGGACATCATCTTCGACCCCAACGTCTTTGCCATCGCCACGGGCATCGAGGAGCACAACAACTACGGCGTGGACTTCATCGAGGCCACCCGCGAGATCAAGCAGACCCTGCCCCATGCCCTGGTGTCCGGCGGGGTCTCCAACGTCTCCTTCTCCTTCCGCGGCAACAACCCGGTGCGCGAGGCCATCCATGCCGTGTTCCTGTATCACGCCATCAAGGCGGGCATGGACATGGGCATCGTCAACGCCGGCCAGCTGGCGGTGTACGACGAGATCCCCGAGAAGCTGCGCGAGGCGGTGGAGGACGTGGTCCTCAACCGCCGCGACGACGCCACCGAGCGCCTGCTGGACATGGCCGAGGAATTCCGCGGCAGCGGCGTCGAGGCCAAGAAGGAGGACCTCTCCTGGCGCGAACTGCCGGTGGCCGAGCGCCTCCGGCACGCCCTGGTGAAGGGCATCGACACCTATGTGGTGGAGGACGTGGAGGAGGCCCGGCAGACCTTCGAACGGCCCATCCAGGTGATCGAGGGGCCGCTGATGGACGGCATGAACGTGGTGGGCGACCTGTTCGGCGCCGGCAAGATGTTCCTGCCCCAGGTGGTCAAGTCCGCCCGCGTCATGAAGAAGGGCGTGGCCCACCTCATCCCCTACATCGAGGCGGAGAAGACCGACGACTCCCAGAACAACGGCCGCATCCTCATGGCCACGGTGAAGGGGGACGTGCACGACATCGGCAAGAACATCGTCGGGGTGGTGCTCCAGTGCAACAACTTCGAGGTCATCGACATTGGCGTCATGGTGCCGGGGCAGCAGATCCTGGAGGCCGCCAAGGAGCACAAGGTGGACGTCATCGGCCTCTCCGGGCTCATCACCCCTTCCCTGGAGGAGATGTCCAACTTCGCCGCCGAGCTGCAGCGCCAGGGCATGAAGACCCCGCTGATGGTGGGCGGCGCCACCACCTCCCGTGCCCACACCGCGGTGAAGATCGCCACCCAGTACGAGGGCCCCACCGTCTGGGTGAAGGACGCCTCCCGCGCCGTGGGGGTGGCCCAGAGCCTGGTGAGCCCGGAGCTGCGCGGTCCCTACGCCGAGAAGATCGCCAAGGAATACGCCGAGGTGCGTGAGCAGCACGGCGCCCGCCAGCAGAAGCAGGACTGGCTCAAGCTGGAAGAGGCCCGGGCCAACAAGCCGGCCATCGACTGGTCCGATTACACCCCGCCCCGGCCCGCGGTGCTGGATGGCGGTGCCATGGACGTGGGCGGTCCGGCCCCCGAGATCCTGCGCCCCCATGGGGGGGACAGCGCCCTGCTGCGCTTCGAGGACTACCCCCTGGAGCGGCTGGTGGACTACATCGACTGGACGCCGTTCTTCCGCGCCTGGGACCTGCACGCCGCCTATCCGCGCATCCTGGACGACGAGGTCGTGGGCGAGGAGGCGCGCAAGCTCTTCGCCGACGCCCAGCCCATGCTGCGCCGGATCATCGACGAGGGCTGGCTCAAGGCCCGGGCCGTGGTGGGATTCTTCCCGGCCAACAGCGTGGACGAGGACGACATCCAGCTGTTCAAGGATGCCGGCGGTCAGGAGCCCCTGATGCGTCTGCACCACGTGCGCCAGCAGACGCGCAAGCCGCGCCAGGCCCCCAACATGTGCCTGTCGGACTTCGTCGCACCCGGGGAGACCGGTCTGCGGGACTACCTGGGGGCGTTTGCCGTCACCACCGGCATCGGCATCGACGAGCACGTGCGGCGCTTCGAGGAGGCCAACGACGACTATTCCGCCATCATGCTCAAGGCCCTGGCGGACCGTCTGGCCGAGGCCTTCGCCGAACACATGCACGAGCGGGTGCGCCGGGAGTTCTGGGGCTACGCCCCGGACGAGGGCCTCACCAACGAGGAGCTCATCAAGGAGAAATATCGGGGCATCCGCCCCGCCCCCGGCTACCCGGCCTGTCCGGAGCACACGGAGAAGGGCCTGCTGTGGGACCTGATCGATCCGGTGGCCCATGCCGGCATGTCCCTCACCGACAGCTATGCCATGAACCCGGCCTCCTCGGTGTCCGGCTTCTACTTCGCCCATCCCGAGTCCCGTTACTTCGGCGTGGGCAAGCTCAACCGGGACCAGGTGGAAGACTACGCTAAACGCAAGGGCATGGATCTGGATGATGCCCAGCGCTGGCTGGCACCGAACCTGGGGTATGACCCGGACTGACGGGGGGTAGGGTGCTCCGGCGCCCTCACCCCCAGCCCCTCTCCCCGAGGGGAGAGGGGCGCATGAAGTTGAAGCGGGCCCTGGGGTGGGGTGACCCGCGCCGGGTGTCGACCGCAAGGATGCGGTCGTCAAGCCTCCAGGGATGGATTCACGGCGTCCCGAGGCGGGTCACCCCCACCCCAGGGCCGTCCCGTAAGCCACCCGCCCTTCCTGCTGGTCATCGAGCAAGTCTTTTGCCCATTCCAGGGCCGTGTGATCGCGCTGTTCAAACCCTATCGGCGTTATTTTCCGCTATCCTAGCCGGTCACCCAAACCCCATCCTGTGCCGGAGCAACACCCCATGTCGGATGCCCCCGAATCGGAACACGACGGTCACCACCTCACCCTGCGCAACACCCGGCTGGAGGACTACGAGGACATCCGGGAGATCATGGAGTCGGTATACAAGACCCTGGACGGGGCCTGGACCCGGGAGCAGTTCGAGGCCCAGATCCGGCGTTTCCCCGAGGGCCAGATCTGCATCGAGGACAACGGCAAGGTGGTGGCCGCCGCCATCAGCCTGATCGTGGACTACCGCCGCTGGGGCGACCGTCACCGCTACTGGGAGATCACCGGCAAGGGCTATCTCACCACCCACGACCCCGAGGGGGACACCCTCTACGGGGTGGATGTCTTCGTACACCCGGATTACCGCGGCCTGCGCCTGGGGCGGCGACTCTACGATGCCCGCAAGGAGCTCTGCGAGAAGCTCAACCTGCGGGCCATCGTCGCCGGCGGGCGCATCCCCGGGTACCACAAGTACCGGGACGAGATGAGCCCGCAGCAGTACGTGGAGCTGGTCAAGTCCAAGGAGATCATCGATCCGGTGCTCACCTTCCAGCTCTCCAACGACTTCCACGTGCGCCGCATCATCAACGACTACCTGCCGGACGACCGGGAGTCCCAGGCCTACGCCACCCTGCTGGAATGGATCAACATCTATTACGATGAGAAGGAGAAGCTCATCGGCGGCACCAAGCAGGTGGTGCGTGTGGGTGCCGTGCAGTGGCAGATGCGGCCCCTGGATTCCCTGGACGACCTGCTGCAGCAGATGGAGTACTTCGTGGACGCCGTCTCCGGCTACCAGTCGGACGTGATCCTCTTCCCCGAATTCTTCAACGGGCCCCTCATGGCCCAGTTCAATCAGGAGAACACCGCCGAGGCGGTGCGCCACCTGGCGGAATACACCGAGCCCCTGCGCCAGGAGATGGTGCGCCTGGCCCTGGCCTACAACATCAACATCATCGCCGGCAGCATGCCCGAGTACGAGGACCAGGAGCTGCGCAACGTCTCCTACCTCTGCCGCCGGGACGGCAGCTGGGACAAGCAGTACAAATTGCACATCACCCCCGATGAACGCGCCTACTGGGGCCTGCGGGGCGGGGACCAGGTGCGCATCTTCGACACCGACTTCGGCAAGATCGGCATCCTCATCTGCTACGACGTGGAATTCCCCGAACTGCCCCGCATCCTGGCGGACCAGGGTCTGCAGGTGCTGTTCGTGCCCTTCTGGACCGACACCAAGAACGCCTATCTGCGGGTGCGCCGCTGCGCCCAGGCCCGGGCCATCGAGAACGAATGCTACGTGGTCATCTCCGGCAGCGTCGGCAACCTGCCGCGGGTGGAGAACATGGACATGCAGTACTCCCAGGCGGCGGTATTCACCCCCTCGGACTTCGCCTTCCCCCACGACGCCGTGGCGGCCGAGGCCACCCCCAACACCGAGATGACCCTCATCGCCGACCTGGACCTGGACAACCTCAAGGAACTGCGCACCCACGGCAGCGTGCGCAACCTGGTGGACCGCCGCCTGGACCTGTATCAGGTGCGCTGGAAGCGCTGATCCCGAGCCACGTGATCCCGGCCAGGAAGGGGATCCATGGCGACCGTGCCCCCTGCGGGCGTAGAGTGGGGCGGCCGGGATGGCCGGGCTCGGGCATGTCGGTCTCCTCGAGCGCATCGAAGGCAAAGACTCAATCAGGGTAGAGAAGCGATGGATGAATTCCCATTGCTCGTGGATCTGCACAAGGGCGCCCAACGCCAGGGTCCGGGTGGGGAGAACGAGACCCGAAGGGCCATCGAATGGTCCGGCCTGGATCCCCAGGCCCCGCTGAGGATCGCGGACATCGGCTGTGGCACGGGGGCCTCCACCCTGGTACTGGCCTCGGTGCTGCCCCATGCCCGCATCACCGCCGTGGATTTCCTCCAGGGTTTCCTGGACGTGCTGATGGAGCGGGCCCGCACCGCCGGGGTGGCCGGGAGGATCACCCCCCTGTGCGCCAGCATGGAGGATCTGCCGTTCGGGGCGGGGGAACTGGATGGGATCTGGTCCGAAGGGGCCATCTACCACATCGGTTTCGCCCGGGGCGTGGCACACTGGCGCCGTTACCTGAAACCCGGCGGACTGCTGATGGCCTCCGAGATCACCTGGCTGACCCCCACCCGTCCCGGGGAGATCCAGGCCTACTGGGAAGGGGAGTACCCCGAGATCGATCTGCCTTCCGCAAAGATGAGGGTGTTGGAGGAGAATGGGTACTCCCCCATCGCCTACTTCGTGCTGCCCGAGCACTGCTGGCTGGAGCACTACTACCGCCCCTTGCAGACCGGATTCGCGGCCTTTCTCCAGCGCAATGGCCACAGCACCCAGGCGCGGGCGGTGGTGGAGGCGGAACGGCGGGAGATCGAGCTGTACGAGCGGTTCAAGGCCTACTATAGCTACGGCGTATACCTGGCCCGCAAGGCATGCGACGATGCTCCATGACCACCGCTGTACGGAGCCGGTACGCAGACGGCGGACATCAGTGACCGGGACGGGGCACCCCTGGGACAGGGCCCCATACTGCGGGGAAAGCCCCGGCCCCACGCGAAGAGGGTGCCATGCATTTCCGACAGCTCTATGAACCAGAATCCTCCACCTTCACCTACCTGCTGGCCTGCCCCGATACCGGGGTCACGGCCCTGATCGATCCCGTGCTGGAGACCGTGGAACGGGATCTGGAAGTGCTCCAGTCCATGGGGCTGACCCTGGATTTTGCGGTGGAAACCCATATCCACGCCGATCACATCACGGGCGCACTGCGGCTCAAACAGGCCACCGGATGCCGCATCGTCGGCCCGGCCATGGATGCGCTCCCCTGCCGGGACATGGGGGTGCGCGAGGGCGAGCCCTTCGCACTGGGCCGCATCGTCCTGAACCCGCTGTTCACCCCGGGGCACACCGATACCCACCACGCCTACCTGCTGGATCACCACGGCCTCAAGCTACTGTTCTCGGGCGATGCCCTGCTGATCGAAAGCTGCGGGCGTACCGACTTCCAGTCCGGCGATGCCCACAGGCTGTACCACAGCATCCACGATCAGTTCTTCCGCCTGCCCGACGAGACCCTGGTCTATCCCGCCCACGATTACGAAGACCGGCGCATCACCACCATCGGCCAGGAAAAGCTGCGCAATCCCCGCCTGGGGAAAGGCCGTACCGAGGCCGAGTTCGTGCAGATCATGCACGACATGGACCTGCCCTATCCCCGCAAGATCGATTTCTCGGTGCCCGGCAACGAACAATGCGGTGCGAGTCCGGACCCCCTGCCGGATGGCATGGGCGGCCAGCGCGAGTCGAGCCGGCAGGGGTAGGGGGTACCGGCCCCGGCAGGGGTGCTATTCCCTGTCCCCGGACCCGTCCAGCACCTCCAGCAGCTCCACCTCGAAGAGGAGGGTCTCCGCCGGGCCGATGCTGGGTCCGGCGCGGCCCTCGCCGTAGGCCAGGTGGGGGGGGACCACCAGCCGCGCCCGGCTGCCCTCGGGCATGCTGGTCAGGGCCTGGCGCCAGCCGGCGATGGTGTCCTTCACCGCGATCACGTCGGGGGCGCCGCGCTCCCGGGAGCTGTCGAAGACCCGCCCGTCCAGATGACGGCCCACGTAATGGACCCGCACCCGGTCCTCCGGCCCGGGTACCGGACCATCCCCCCGGGCCAGCATCTCCACCTGCAGGCCGTTGTCCAGGGTGACCACCCCGGGCTCGTCGGCCCGGGCGGTGCGGTAGGCCTCCCCCGCCTCCAGGTTCATCTCCCGCAGCAGGATCTCGTCCTGCATCTGCCCTGGGGTCATGCCGCAACTGCGCAGGGCCAGCAGCACCAGCAGCAGCGAGACCCCGCCCGCCGCGCCCACGCTGAGGACGGTCCCCGCCAGGGCACGCAGACGCCGGGACCTCACCAGGGGATGTCCCCGCCGTCGATGTCGATGAAGCGGCCGCTGTCGTCGGGGCCCAGGCGCGCGAAGATGCCCCGCAGGGCGGTGGCGCTCTCCTGCACGGAGATCTCGCCGTTGGGGCCGCCCATGTCCGTGCGCACCCAGCCGGGGTGCTGGGCCACCACGGTGATGCCCCGGGGCCGCAGGTCGTGGGCGGCGCTGGCCACCACCGCATTCAGGGCCGCCTTGGTGGAGCGGTAGATGTAGAGCCCGCCGGAGCGGTTGTCGGCGATGCTGCCCATCTTGCTGGTCATGTTCACCATGAGCCGGCGTTCGCTGGCGGCGACGCTGTCCGCCAGGGCCTCCATGAGCTTGAGGGGGGCCACGGTATTGATGCGGAAGGTCTCGATCCAGGCGGCCTCGTCCGTCTCCCCGAAGGGGGCCACCGGGCCGAAGGCGCCGGCGTTGTTGATGAGGATGTCCAGGGCCAGCCCCTGCATCACCGCCGCCAGGGCCGCCACCTGGGCCGGCTGGGTCACGTCCAGGGGCTGCACGCTCACCCGTCCCTGGGTATCCGCCGCCAGGCGGTTCAGTTCCGGGGCGCGCTCGGGATGGCGGCAGGCGGCGATCACCCGCGCCCCGGCCTGGGCAAACTGCCGCGTCAGTTCCAGGCCGATGCCGCGGCTGGCCCCGGTGATGAGTACGGTCTCGGTCATTTGGCGCTCCCTCTCAGCATCGCTGCACATCAGGCGATGATGGACCCGGTACCGGGGGGGATCAAGGCCCGGCGCACATCCCGCAAGACAGGGTCTACACTCCGTGAAGGGTGCCGTGATTGCCTTGCGGCGGAAGGATGGGATGTCCGGCGCATTTTTTCCCCTTTCCGGCCCCTATCATGCCCGGTTGCGCCCGATGTAAAGGAACCGAAGATGATCCATCCTGGCCGTGCCGATCCCTTGCGCATGCCCCCGGGCCCCCGGAGGGCCGTATGAATACCCCCGCCGGCACCCCGGCGGCGCGGGAGGGCGCGGGCGGTGTGCTCGTGGTGGACGACTCCCGCGTCATGCGCCAGGCCCTGAAGAAGATCCTGGGTCCGGTCTACCATGTGCATGAGGCCGCCGACGGCGAGGCGGCCTGGGAGGTCCTGCAGGCGCAGACGGACATCGGCTGCGTCTTCACTGACCTGTCCATGCCGCGCCTGGACGGCTACGGGCTGCTGCAGCGTATCCGGGAGAGCGGCGAGGCCCGCCTGCAACGGCTTCCCGTGGTGGTGATCACCGGCAACGAGGACGACACCGCCACCCGTACCCGGGCCGCGTCCTGCGGGGCCGACGACGTGGTGATGAAACCCTTCCGCGCCGGGCAGATCCTGGACACCGCCGGCCGCCTCCTGTCGGCCCCTGCAGCCCCGGGGGAGGTGGCCAAGCCCGCCGCCGCATCCCCCGGGCAGGCCCCTGCGGCGGGGGGGGACTCCGGAGGGGATGCCGGGGAGGAGGCGGCGCAGCTGAGGGAACAACTGGAGCGGGCGCGGGAGCAGGTCCGTGCCGGTACCCAGGAGCGTGCCCGTCTGGAACGGGAGCTGGAATACTTGCGCAGCGAACTCATGCTGCGTCAGCAGACCTCCGACGAGGCCGAGGCCGGGCGGCGGATCCGTGCCCTGGAGTCCCGGCTGCAAGAGGCGGAGGCGGGGCGGGAGGGCCTGCAGGCGGAGCTGCAGGAGGCCTCGGAACGCCTGATGGACACGGACCGCCAGGTGCGCGAGGCCACTCGCGCCCGTCAGGAGGCGGAGGCCGAGGTGCAGCGCCTGCACCGGGAGCTGGATTCGGCCCGGGAGCGCACCGGCGCGGCGGAACGGGCCCTGGCCGCCAGCGACGGCCGCGCCCCGGAGCGGCCCCAGGGGGAGTTGCAGGCCCGTGCCGAGGCGGCGGAACTGGCCCGGCTACAGGCGGAGGACGAGTTGGTGCAGGCCCTCTCCCGGGTGGAACGGGCGGAGCAGGAGCGGGAGACGGCCCGTCAGGAGACCCGGGACCTGCGCGCCCGCTTCAACCGCCTGCAGCGGCAGATACAGGAGTGGGAGGCCCAGGAGGCGGAGCGGCGCCGGGCCCTGGAGGCGGAACTGGCCCGAGCCCGGGAGGAGGCCCAGGCCGATCGCGGCGGGCAGGACGGCGGGACCCCGGCCCCCTCCCGGGAGGGGCAGGCCGCCGCGCCGCCCCGGGACGATGCCGGGGCCTCGCCGGGGGAGGCAAGGGCCGACGGCGGGGCCGCCCCCGCGCCGCCGCGCCCCGCCGCGACGGCCTCCCCCGTGGCCCGCTGGGAGGTGGAGCGGGCGCGCAAGCTGCGCCTGCGGCGCGGGATCGCCTGGGGGACCGTCGTGCTGGCGCTGTCGCTGGCGGCCTTCTTCCTGGGGGGGCGCCTCCTCTGAGGCCGGTCCGCCCCCGGGAGGCCGTCCGCCCCCGGAATCGTCCCGCCGGTGGGGTTGCGGGTCGCCCCGCAGCGCCCGCATGAGTGTATGATGGGGGACCCGAAGGGAAAGCCCAGGCAAGCCGGCTCCGGGAGCGGGACGGCGTATGAAATCCGGGGGAAGCCATGTCATTGACGATCGAACAGATGGTGGATCAGGCCACGGGTCTGGTGTCCCTGCCGGCGGTGGCGGTCCGCCTCAACGCCATGGTGGAGGATCCCGAGGCCACCGTGGCGGACATCGGCCGGCTCATCAGCCAGGATCCGGCCCTGACCATCCGTCTGCTGCAGGTGGCCAACAGTCCCTTCTACGGCCTCTCCCACCGGGTGGATACCATCTCCCGCGCCGTCAACGTCATCGGCATCCGCCAGATCCGCGACCTGGTGCTGGCCACCACCGTGGCCAAGGCCTTTGAGGGCATCCCCAACGAACTCATGTCCATGGAGGACTTCTGGCGCCACAGCATCTATTGCGGCCTGGTGGCGCGTCTGCTGGCCGAGGACACGGGACTGCGGGAGACGGAGTCCGTGTTCATCGGCGGCCTGCTGCACGACATCGGCCGCCTGCTGATCTTCAACCGCGAGCCGCACGAGGCCCATCAGGCCTTCCTCCTGGGCATCGCCAAGGGCGGGGGCATGCCGCCGCAGCGGGCGGAACGGGAGGTCCTCGGCTACGACCACGCCCAGGTGGGCGGTGCCCTGGCGGGCCACTGGAACCTGCCGGACAACCTTATCCACTGCATCCGCTATCACCACGAGCCCATGGCCACCCCGGAATACGCCCAAGAGGTGGCCCTGGTGCACATCGCCAACACCGTGGCCCACATGGCCGAACTGGACACCCGCGACCCCGAGGACGCCCCGCCCATCGAGCTCGGGGTCTGGGAGCGGGCGGGGCTCGAACCGTCCATCCTCCGCTCCCTCATCGAGCGCGCCCAGCAGCAGGTGGTGGAGGTGGAGGCCCTCATCCTCGACCGGGAATGACGCCCACCGGGAAGTGCCCCCCGTCCGCCCCCTGAGATCGCGACGCCATGGAACCGTCCACCGAGACCGAGCACACCCTGTGGTACATGCGCCGGGACGGGCACGTGCGGGGCCCCTACCCTGCGGGGGTGGTCTCCCGCTACCTGCTCCTGGGCCGTCTCACCCTGGAGGACGAGATCAGCCCGGACGGGCAGCATTGGCATCCCGTGGAGACCCATCCCCATCTCATCCCGCGGGAGCTGCTGGAGGCCGACACCCCGGAAGGGCGGGAACGCCTGCTGCAGGCGCGCATGCGGGAGGACGAGCGGCTGCGGGAGCGCCGCGCGGCGGGCTCCGCCCAGGAGGCGATCTTCCGCGATCAGCGCCAGGGGGATCGGCGCCGTCCGGAGCCCCCGCAGATCCTGCAGCACCGCCGCCAGCGGGCGGAACTGCTCTCCCGCATGCCGGATGCGCGCCGCCTCCCGGGTGGGGCACGCCTGTGGACGGGGCTGGCCCTGCTGCTGACGCTGACTCTGGGGGCGCTCTTCTTCTGGGGCTTGGAGCCGGCATCCCAGACCGGGCGTCCGGACTGCACCGCCCGGGCCGCCCCGGGGGTGAACTGGGATTACTGCCGCAAGGCGGGGGCGGACCTGTCCGGGGCGGACCTCACCGGTGCCCGGATGAGCAACGCCGACCTGCTGGGGGTGCGCCTGGGGGAGGCCCGCCTCTCCGGGGCCGATCTCTCCTATGCCGACCTGCAGCGTGCGGACTTGTCCGGGGCGGATCTGAGCGGTGCGCGCATGGTGGGCGCGGTGCTTCGGGATGCGGATCTCTCCGGGGCGCGCCTCACCGGTGCGGACCTGGGCTATGCCGACCTGCGCGGGGCGGACCTGACGGGGGCGGAACTGGAGGGGGTGCGGCTGGGGCATGCCCTGTGGACGGATGGGCGCCCTTGTCCTGAAGGGGCCGTAGGGGGCTGTACCGCCCCCTGAGTCGCCGCCAGCGGCGCCTGAGTCGGATGCCTCAGGTGGCGTCGGCCGTCATCTGCAGGCAGGGGACGCGGGCCTGCAGGATGGCCTGACGTATCACCTCGATGGCCTTGGGGCGTGGGAAGCTGGAGCGCCAGGCCAGGGCCACCTGGCGGAAGGGGGCGGGCGCCTCGAAGGGGCGGATGGCCAGCAGGTCCCGGGTGTAGCGGTCGTCCCCGGCGGCGGAGCAGGGCAGCACGGTCACCCCCATGCCCGTGGCCACCATGTGGCGGATGGTCTCCAGGGAGCTGCCCTCCACGGTGTACTGGATATCGTTGCCCGAGCCCACCATGGTGTGGCACTCCGGACAGAAGTGCAGCACCTGCTCCCGGAAGCAGTGCCCCGCCCCCAGCAGCAGCAGGTTCTCCCGCGCCAGGTCGTTCACCCGCAGCCGTGGCCGCGCGCCCAGGGGGTGCCCCGCCGGCAGCACCGCCACGAAGGGTTCCTCGTAGAGGGGCAGGGTGACCACCCCGGGCTGCTCGAAGGGGAGGGCGATGATGATGGCATCCAGTTCCCCCTGTTTGAGGCGTTCCGCCAGGCGTGCGGTATAGTTCTCCTCGATCACCAGGGGCAGCTTGGGCGCGCGCCGGTGCACCTCCGGCACCAGGTGGGGCAGCAGGTAGGGCCCGATGGTGTGGATGGCCCCCAGGCGCAGGGGGCCGCTCAGGGGATCCCGGCCCTGGCGGGCCAGTTCCCCCAGGGTGTCCACCTCCTCCAGCACCCGCTGCGCCTGGCGCACCACCTGATCCCCCACGGGGGTGATGCTCACCTCGGTCTTGCTGCGTTCGAACAGGATCACCCCCAGCTCCTCCTCCAGCTTCTTCACCGCCACGCTCAGGGTGGGCTGGCTCACGTGGCAGCACTCGGCCGCGCGGCCGAAGTGGCGCTCGCGGGCCACGGCGACGATGTAGCGGAGCTCGGTCAGGGTCATGGGGAACTCTTCTCGTGGTGGGGGCGCTGCCGCGTCATCCGGTCCGCCGGATGGGTCCTCCTCGGGAGTGTAATGGATCCGCATGCCTCGGGGGGCTTCCCGTGGGGGCGGGCTGTATGGGGACGCCGGGGATGCGTATGATGCCCCTCATCCCCCACCCTGGGGGGAAGGGGTTTTTCCTCCACAGAGGACCGGTATGGGATCCTTCTTCACCCGGGTGCGCAGCGGCGTGGTCTCCCGCCTGCCGCGGCACATCCCCGTTGCCTACAAGCTGGGCGCGATCATCTCCCTGCTGCTGGTGGGATCCATGGCCCTGTTGGGGGCCGTGATCCTGGAGCAGCAGCGGGCGCTGCTGCGCGCGCAGATGGACACCTTCGGCCACTCCGCCGTGGTGCAGCTGGCGGAGTCCTCCAAGGAACTGGTCCTGGCCGACGACGGCCTGGCCCTGGAGGCCCTCATCGTCAACCTGGTGGGCAGCGGTGCGGTGCTGGGGGCGGCCGTGCAGGACCGTTCGGGGCGGGTCCTGGCCCGTGCGGGCCGGGTGCCCGCCGGCACACAGGCGCTCGCGCCGGGAGCGGACGCGGCGGTCTACCGCGAGTCGATCCGCTTCCGGGACATGACCCTGGGCACCGCCATGGTCACCCTGAGCCAGGCCGGCGAGCGCCGCGCGGTGGCGGCCACCTTGCGCAGCATCCTGTTCACCACCCTGGCGGTCAGCCTGCTGGGGGGCGCCGCCGCCTTCGCCGTGGGGCGCCATCTCTCCCGTCCCCTGCACCGTCTGGTGGAGGCCACCCGGGCCATCGGCGCCGGGGACTACCATCACCGCCTGCCGGAGGCGCGCCGGGACGAACTGGGGCATCTCATGCGCGCCTTCAACCGCATGGCCCTCGGCCTGCAGGAGAAGTCCCAGGTGGAGGGGGCCCTGAGCCGTTATGTCTCCGACGGCGTGGCCCGGGAGATCCTGAGCAACCTGGACCGGCTCGGTCTGGGGGGGCGCCAGGTGGAGGCCTCGGTGGTGTTTGCCGACATGGCCGGCTTCACCCGTCTGGCGGAGACCCTGCCCCCGGACCGGGTGGCCGGCCTGTTGAACACCTATTTCACCTATGTGAGCCACATCGCCCGCCATTACCGCGGCAGTATCGACAAGTTCATGGGCGACGGCGTCATGCTGGTCTTCGGTGTCACCGAGGATGACCCGGACCACCGCTTCCACGCCATCGCCAGCGGGGTGATGCTGCAATCCCTGGTGGCACGCCTGAACCGCCTGCGCCAGGCGGCGGGGGAGCCGCCGGTGCAGTTTCGCGTGGGGGTCAACAGCGGCCCCATGCTGGCGGGCAACATGGGGGCGGAGGACCGGCTGCAGTACACCGTGGTGGGGGATGCGGTGAACCTGGCGGCGCGGCTCATGGCCGCCGCCGGGCCGGGGGAGGTGCTGGCCCCCCGGGACCTGTGTCGGCACGGGGATGTCCGCCATCGGGTGCGCGTACAGGCCCACCGCGACATCCCGGTGCGGGGCAAGGCGGAACCGGTGCCCACCTGCCGAGTGGCGGGTCTGGCCCCCACCTGCCGGCAGGCCATGGAGGCGCGCCTGACGCGCCTGCTGGGGGAGGAGACCGCGGCATGATGAGGGGGGTGATCCTGGGCGCGGTGCTCCTGCTGGCGGGCTGCGCCCCCATCACCGCCTCCATGGACCTGAGCCCCGCCGAGGCGGTGCGCCGGGCCGTGGAGCGCCAGGACTATGGCCGCGCCCGGGAGATCCTGCGCCGGCAGGAGGCGCGCGGGGAGGCGGCGCTGCCGCGGTCCCAGGCGGTGCACGTGCAGCGCCTGGCCGCCGCCCTGGAACAGGCGATGCTGCTGCAGGCGGCGGGACATCTGCGGCGGGGCGAATGGGCGGCGGCGGAGGCGGCCTACCGGCGGGGGCTCGCCTGCTGCCCCGACAGCCGCGCACTGGCGGCGGCACGGGACCGGGCCCGGGAGGAGCAGGCGGCCCGGCTGCAGGCCCTGCACATGCGTCTGCTCCTGGCCCGGGGGCGTCATCTTGCGCGCCTGGCGGGGCTGTACCCGCAGTGGCTTCGTCTCGCCCCGCAGGATGCGGCGGCACGGCGGGAGTGGGAGATGGTCCGGGCCCAGGTGGGACCGATGGCGCAGGCATTGACCCGGCTGGGGGCCCGTGCCCTGGCCGAGGACGCCCCCTTCCTGGCCGTGGAGAGCCTGGAACTGGCCCGCGCCCTGGCCCCGGGGGAGGCCGCCGAGCGGCGCCTGCAGGCGGCCCGTGCGGCCCGGGAGGACCGCCTGCAGGCGCTGCAGGAACGGCGCCGGGCCGAGGCCGAATCCCAGGGGCGGGCCCGGCTGGCGGCCTTGCGCGGGGCCCTGGCGGCGGGGGAGCTGATGGGGGCGCGCCGGCACCTGCAGGCCCTGGCGGCGGATCCCCCTGCGGGGGCGGACCTGGAGGCATTGCGCGCCGACCTGGAGCGGGCCGTCACGGCGCGCATGGAGTCCGGGCTGGAGGCAGGGCGGCGCCATTACCTGGCGGGGCGGATCCGCGAGGCCCTGGCGGTCTGGCGCGGCCTGCAGCGCCTGCGGCCGGGGGATGCGGAGCTGGCGGCCCATGTGCGCCGCGCCGAACGGGCCCTGGAGTCCCTGCGCGCCCTGGAGGGGATGTCAGTCCCCGCCGAAGAGGCGCCCGGCGATGCGAAAGCCGGCGATATAGGTGCCCAGGGCCGAACCCAGGGTGGAGAACAGGAACACCAGCAGGACCCGTGACACCCGGTTGCGCCACCAGCCGCGCAGATGGGCCGTGTCCCGGCGCAGCTGGGAGAAATCCCCCACCGTGGGCTTGCGCAGCCAGACCTCGGCGGCGGCGGCGACAAAGCCCGCACCGATGGTGGGGTTCAGCGAGGTCAGGGGGGCCGCCAGGGCGGCGGTGACCACGGTGAGGGGATGGGCGGCGGCGAGGATGGCTCCCAGGCCCGTGAGCAGGCCGTTGATCAGCACCCAGTCGGCCACCAGCTGCCATCCCAGCTGCGGATTGCGGCTGAACCCCAGCACGAAGCCCGCCAGGATCAGGGCCACGATCAGCCAGGGGATGACCCGCGGCCAGCGCGCCGGCGGGGGTTCCTGGTCCAGTTCGCGGATCACCGCCTCCGGGGGTTCGGCAGTGTCCGTCTCCAGGGCCTTGCGGATGCCGCCAAGGTGGCCCGCCCCCACCACCGCCAGCAGGTGGCGATGATCTCCGCCGGTGGCCTCCTGGCGGATACGGGCCGCCATGTAGCGGTCCCGTTCCCGGATCAGGGGATCGTACAGGGCCCGGGACTCCTGGGCGAACTGGTCGAAGGTGGATTCCAGCAGGTCCCCGCCCTTGAGGCGCTCGATCTCCTCCTCGGAGATGCGCTCCCGGGTGAGGATCCCGGCCAGCAGGCCGGTGAACAGGTTCATGCGCCGCCACCAGGGGATGTTGCGGTAACAGCGGCGCAGCGTGGTGCCCACCTCCCGGTCGATGAGCAGCACCGGCAGGCCGGCGTTTTGTGCCTCGTGGAGGGCGGCGCGCATCTCCGCGCCGGGTTCGATGCCGAACTGCTCCGCCATGCGCTGCTGGTAGGCCCCCAGGGCCAGACTGGCGGTGACCATGGGGGCCTTGCCCCGGCGCAGCACCTGGAACAGGTCCATGCGCGCCAGGGCGCCGGGGTCCACCAGGGCGTCATGGCGGCTGGGGCAGAGCTCCACCGCCACGGCGTCGAAGGTGCCGCTGCGCAGCAGGTCACGCACGGTCTCGGCCGACACCCGGGAGACATGGGCCGTGCCCAGCACGGTCACCCGGGCGCCGTCCAGTTCCAGGGTGAAGCGGGGATCTTGCGGGGGATGGTCTGCGGGGGTGGCGGGTTCCATGGGCGAGCGGGATCCGGGCAAAGGGGTAACGATAACAGCCCCCGCCGGTACTGTCTTCAGCCCGGCAGGGGATCCGCCCAGACGATGCGGTTGCGGCCGCTGTCCTTGGCCCGGTACATGGCCCGGTCGGCGCGGCGGAAGAGGCTGCCGGGCTCCTCGCTGCCGCCGCCGCAGGCGATGCCGATGCTCACCGTGATGCCGATGCACTGGCCCGGGGTGATCTCCAGGGGACGCTCGCGGATGGCCTCATGAATACGCCGGGCCCCCTGATCCGCCGCCTCGGGATCGGTGTCTCCCATGAGCAGGACGAACTCCTCCCCACCGTAGCGGAAGACCATGTCGCTCCGGCGGGTGAGGGCGCGCAGGCGGTCGGCCACCGCCAGCAGCACCTGGTCCCCCGCCTGGTGGCCGAAACGGTCGTTCACCGCCTTGAAGTGGTCCACGTCCAGCACCAGCAGGCACAGGTGTCCGCCGGAGCGCCGTGACACCGCCAGTTCCCGCTCCAGCATGCGGTCCAGGGCGGCCCGGTTCAGCAGGCCGGTGAGGGGGTCGGTCTGCGCCGATTTCACGGCCTGGTGATAGAGCAGGGCGTTGCGCAGGGGGTAGACCAGCACGGTCAGGGCCTCCTCCAGGGCGTTCAGCTCCGCCGTGCGGAACTTGCGCCCGCGCAGGATGCGCAGCTCCCCCAGGGGGGTTTGTTCCACCATCAGGTTGTAGCTGCAGACATGGCGCGAGATGCGGCCGTGGCTGATGTGGATGCCCTGTTCCGGGCAGTCGAAGGCGATGCCGTCATGGGGCACCAGCGGGTGCAGGGATTCGGAGAAGATCTGGATCAGGGGCCCCAGCTCCAGGGTCGTCTGCAGGCGCTGCAGGATGGCCGCCGGGTTCGGCGGGATGGCCGCGGCCCCCTGGGGGGGCAGGTCCCGCTTGCCCCCCTGCAGCAGCCTCGGGCCGGCCATCAGCGTGTTGTCGCCTTTGTGGGCCTGTTGGAGCGGTGAGCGGATGATGTGGCGCATCATGGCGGAGACTCGGCTGGGTGTTGCCTGCCTTCTTGCGATTTCCATGCCAGGCATGGATATGCCGATGATTCAACGGCTTGTGCTTTTATTGGGGATAGGCGACGGAAATCCGTCGCCGCCATGGGCCGTTCCGTTCCAGGGTGTGACGGAATTCCGGTCCCGCCGGGGCGGCGGTATGCGCGGTGGGCTGGTAGACTCCCGCCCCATGCTGAAACTGGAAGACCTGACCTTGCGCCGGGGGCCCCATGTCCTGTTCGAAGGGGCCGAACTCACCCTCCATCCGGGCTGGCGCGTGGGCCTCACCGGGGCCAACGGCACGGGCAAGTCCAGCCTCTTCGCCCTGCTATTGGGGGAACTGTCGCCTGACTGGGGCCACTGCCGGCTGCCGGAGGGCTGGGTGATCGCCCACGTGGCCCAGGAGGTGGAGGCGTCGCCGCGCACGGCCCTGGACTACGTCATGGACGGCGATGCGGAGCTGCGCCGCCTGCAGGCCGAGGTGGACGCGGCCCAGGCCGCCGGTGACGGCACCCGCCTGGGGGCGTTGCACAGCCGCCTGGACGCCATCGACGCCTGGACCGCCGAGAGCCGGGCGGGGCGTCTGCTCCACGGCCTGGGATTCGCCCCCGGCGAGGAGCAGCGGCCCGTATCCACCTTCTCCGGCGGCTGGCGCATGCGCCTGAACCTGGCCCGGGCCCTCATGTGCCGTTCCGACCTGTTGCTGCTGGACGAGCCCACCAACCACCTGGACCTGGAGGCGGTGCTATGGCTGGAGCAATGGCTTGCGGGTTATCCCGGCACCCTCCTGCTCATCTCCCACGACCGGGATTTCCTGGACCGGGTGGTGAGCCACGTGGCCCACATCGAGCGGGGCCGCCTGACCCTGTACACCGGCACCTATTCCGATTTCGAGCAGGCCCGGGCCGAGGCCCTGCGCCGCCAGCAGGCCCAGCACGAGCGCCAGCAGCGGGAGATCGCCCACCTGGAGGGCTTCGTGGCCCGCTTCCGGGCCAAGGCCACCAAGGCCCGCCAGGCCCAGAGCCGGCTCAAGGCCCTGGAGCGCATGACCCGGGTGGCCGCCGCCCATGTGGACACCCCCTTCCGCTTCGCCTTCCCCGCCCCGCAGCGCCTGCCGGACCCTTTGCTCAAGCTGGACCGGGCCGCGGCGGGTTACGGCGAGACGCCGGTGCTGTCCGGCGTGGAGTTGTCCCTGCACCCCGGGGATCGCCTGGGGCTGCTGGGGCCCAACGGGGCCGGCAAGTCCACCCTGGTGCGGCTGCTGGCGGGGGCGGCTGAGCCGGTGTCGGGGCGGCGCGAGCCGGCCCCGGACCTGGCGGTGGGCTACTTCGCCCAGCATCAACTGGAACAACTGGACCTGGAGGCCAGCCCCCTGCTGCACCTGCAGCGCCTGGACCCGGGGGCCCGGGAACAGCCCCTGCGGGATTTCCTGGGGGGGTTCGGTTTTCACGGCGACCAGGCCCTGGCGCCGGTGGGGCCCTTCTCCGGCGGGGAGAAGGCCCGCCTGGTACTGGCCCTGCTGGTGTATCAGCGGCCCAATCTGCTGCTCTTGGATGAACCCACCAACCACCTGGACATGGACATGCGCCATGCCCTGGAGATGGCCCTGCAGGGGTTCGATGGGGCGGTGGTGCTGGTCTCCCACGACCGCCACATGCTGCGCAGCGTCTGCGATGACTTCCTGCTGGTGGCCGACGGCGGCGTGGCCCCCTTCGATGGGGACCTGGAAGACTACCGCCAGTGGCTGGCGGAGCGGGAGCGGGCGGCCCAGGACGGCCAGGGAACGGCCACCGGGGATCACGGCGCTGCCCAGCGCAAGGCCCGCCGGCGGGAGGAGGCGGAGCGCCGGCGCCGCCAGAAGCCCCTGCGGGACCGGGTGGCCCGGTTGGAGCGGGAGCACGAGGACCTGGAACGCCAGCGGGCGGAACTGGAACAGGACCTGGCCGATCCCGCCCTCTACGAGGAGGGCGGCAAGGCCCGCCTGCAGGAACTGCTGGCGCGCCAGGCCCGGGTGGAGCGGGACCTGGCGCGGTTGGAGGGGGAATGGCTGGAGGCCTGCGAGGCCCTGGAACGGGACGGGGCCGGGGAGTGATCGGCCGTTAGTCGCCGCCGGTGACGCGCAGGTGGTATGCGTCCAGCAGGCGGCCGTCCTGGTCCACCACCCGCACCGTCCAGGGCCCGGTCCACTCCGGCCGCAGGGTCTTGCTGGACCAGACCCGCCAGCGTGGTCCGTCGATCTCGAAGCGCACCTCGCCCATGTCCCAGCCCTGGTAACGCCACTGGTGGATGATGGTGCCGCCCTCGTGGTCCCGGATCTCGGTGAAGAACAGGACCTCCCCGTTGCCGGCATCCACCGTCTCCAGGCGGTCCACCGGTTCCCGGTCCTCGATGCCCGAGGTGAAGGCGGCGCGGGCGACGCGGCCATGGGGGCCGGCATCGTCGTCCCGGGAACCTTCGTCAGCGGCGTGATCCTCATCCCCTTGGTCCTCGCCGTCCTGCCCTTCGGCTTCCTCCTCTGCGGCCCGGGTTTCCTCGTCCCCCAGGGCCTCCTGGTCGCTCCGGGACCCATCCTCCCCCTCGCTGCCTTCGGGGGGGGCGGTCCGGGGGGCTTCCTCCTCGGCCTCGTTCCCGTTTTCAGCACCGTCCCCGTCGGTGGCAGCCGTGTCCGCAGGGCCTGACTCATCGGGGGATTCGGGTCCGTCAGGCACAACCGCTTCCTGCGCGGCCTGATCCGCTTCTTCGGGCATGCCGGTGTCGTCGGTCCCATCCGGGGGCGATGCCGGTTGCTGGGAGACCGCCGGCGCCTCGCCGGACTGGGCCAGGTGCAGTGTGGGGGCGTTCGTCTCCCCGAGGTGTTGGGCAGCCGCCGTTTGCAGGGGCAGGGCGAGGGCCAGGACGGTGGGCACCGCCAGGCGGGGCAGGAGGTGTTGCAACGGGTTCGGTTGTCTCATGTTCTCGGTCTCCCTGGGGTCGCCTTTTTCCCCACGAAGGATAGGGGTGGGATGGGCGTTGCGCCAGGGTCGTGGAACGGGATCGTGATGGGGACCGCGTCCGGGCTCATTGCACGATGAAGCCGGTGAAGTAGAGATTGCTCACCGCCTGGGAGCCGGTGATCTCCTGCATGGTCTGCTGTAGCCGCGCCAGGGCCTCGCTGCGCAGGGTCTCGCGCTCACTGGCCTTCTGCACGGTCTCCGGGTCGCGGCCGCCGAAGAAGGTGATGAGGCGGTCGCGGACCACGGGCATGTGCTTCTCCAGTTTGGCGGCGTCCTCCGCCGTCTCCACGTAGAACTGGGCCTGGATCTGCAGGTACTGGGGGCGGCGCGGGTTGTCCAGGTTCACCACCAGGGCCGGCTCCAGGGGGAGGTAGCCGGGGTAGGTCTTCTCCGGCTTGCCGCCGCCGGCGGCCTGGGCCGTGGCGGCCAGACCCAGGGTCAGGGCCAGGATCAGGATGGGGCGGGCGATACTACGGATTACTGCTTGCATGGGTCTGGCTACTCCCGTGTCGGGATCAAGGGGGGTTGGGAGGAGGGCGGTCCGCCTTGGGCGGACCGGTCCCGGTGCGGGGCTCATTCCCCCGCCTCCTCTGCCGGGAACAGGACGGTGCGTTTCGGGTCCAGGCGCAGCATCTCCCGGCCCACCTCGGCGGGCAGGAGATGGCGCCGTCCGTCCAGGAAGGCGATGCACAGCCGCCCCTCGGCCAGGGCCTGTTGCTGGGGCGGGGTCACGTACACGTGCTTGATGGTCTTGCCCACCTGGAAGTGGTAGGGCCGATCCGCCTGCTCGCTGTTCTCGCGGTGGGCGGAGACCAGCTCCCGCAGCCGGGCCTTGAGGGCGCGGTCCGTGGTGCCACTGGCTGGCGCGGCCTCCTGGCGGGGGGCGGTGCGGGCCCCGCCGCCGGGGGCCTGACCCTTGCGCGGAGCACGCCGCGGCCCTTTGCCGCGCCGACCCTTGCCCGACTTGCGCGGGGCGGGGGCCTCGGCCTGCCGGACCCGTTCCTCGCTCACCAGTCCGGCCTGAAGCAGTTGTTCGCGCAGGCTCTGGGTCATGCTGTCCTCCCGGTCGTGATGTCTCCTTCCCATGGCATGCGTGCCAGCGGGTCCTGGCGGAAGAACCGCCGGAATTGACCGTAGACCTCGGGGTAGTGTTCCGCCAGCAGGCGGGGGTGGGCGAAGAAGTATTCACTCATGACGGCGAAGAACTCGGCCGGATCCTGGGCGGCATAGGGGTCGAATGGGCGGGTATCGGCGTGCCGTTGCAGGTCATCGTAGGCCGTCGTCATGATCCGGGTCCAGTCCCGGGGGGGCATGTCCCGGTGCAGCGGGGGCATGCCGTTGGCGCTGCCGTTGCGCATGTCCAGGGTGTGGGTGAATTCGTGGATGGCCAGGGATTCCCCCCGCTGCAGCGTCCCCCAGGAGAGCACCACCGGCCCCCGCTCCCAGGCCTCGCCGCTGTAGGGGGCCTCGTCCACGTGCAGCACACCCCATTCGTCCACCACCTCGTGGCGGGGCAGGAAGTCGTCGGCGTAGACGATGATGCTGGTCCACTGGTCGTACCAGTCCAGCCCCAGTTCCAGGATGGGCAGACAGGCCTCCAGGGCGATGTCCAGGGCCATCTCCGGGGTGATCTCCAGGCCATGGGCGCCGAAGAAGCGCTTCTCCTCCAGGAACTGGGTGGCCAGGACCCGCAGGCGGGCCCGATCCGGCGGGCTCAGTCCCGCCGACAGGGGAAAGGCCTGCACGGCCCGGTTCCAGAGGGCATCCGGGATGGGGGCGCGGGCCAGGGCGCGGCGGCGGCGCCAGTTGCGCAGCAGTGAGGCCATGGGGCGCATCCGTGGTCGATTCATTGCGTATTATCGGTCAGCGGCGCGGCGCTGTCATGGCCCGCATCGGCCGGGTGGCGGCGGGATGCCCCCGCCCCTCGCCCCGGCGCATGCAGTATCCTGTGTCCATGGGGGTTTCCCCGCCATGCATCCCGAAACAAGGATCCGGAACGTTGTACGCAGCCTACGAAGCGCGCCTCCAGGCCCTGCAAAAGCGGGGGCAGTCCCATTGCCTGCGCTCCTGCCGTGTGGGCCTGGAGAAGGAGAGCCTGCGGGTGAACCCCGACGGGAGTATCGCCCAGACCCCCCATCCCCCGGCCCTGGGGGCGGCCCTCACCCATCCCTGGATCACCACGGACTATTCCGAGGCCCTGCTGGAGTTCATCACCCCGCCCTGTGACGGCGGGGACGCGGCCCTGGGGTTTTTGCGGGACCTGCAGGCCTTCACCTATCCGCGCATCGGCGAGGAGTTCCTCTGGGCCACCAGCATGCCCTGCGTGCTGGACGGGGAGGCCAGCATCCCGGTGGCCCGCTACGGCACCTCCAACGCCGGGCGCATGAAGACCGTCTACCGTCTGGGGCTGGGGCACCGCTACGGCCGCCTCATGCAGGTGATCGCCGGGGTGCACTTCAATTTCTCCATGGGGGATGACTTCTGGCCCGTGTACCGGGAGGTGACGGGCGGCGGCGAGGACCCGCGCCGGTTCCGTGACCGCGTCTACTTCGGCATGATCCGCAACCTGCAGCGCCTGGGCTGGCTGGTGCCCTATCTCTTCGGCGCCTCGCCGGCGGTGTGCCGCTCCTTCCTGGCCGGCCGGCCCACCACCCTGGCGGAGTTCGACGAGGGCACCTACTACGAGCCCCATGCCACCAGCCTGCGCATGGGGGACATCGGCTACCAGAACCGCAAGGAGGAGGAGACGGGGATCAAGGCCAACTACAACAGCCTGGAGGCCTATGTGCAGTCCCTGGAGCGGGCCATCCATACCCCCTCGCCGGACTACCAGCGCATCGGGGTCTGCGTGGACGGGGAGTACCGCCAGCTCAACGCCAACATCCTGCAGATCGAGAACGAGTACTACAGTACGGTGCGCCCCAAGCCGGTGATCCAGGGCAACGAGAAGCCCGTGCGGGCCCTGCGCCGCGGTGGCGTGGCCTATGTGGAACTGCGTTCCCTGGACGTAAACGCCTTCGAACCCATGGGGCTGGGGCGGGATCAATTGCACTTCCTGGAGGCCCTGATGATCTTCGCCCTGCTGGACGACAGCCCCGAGCTCGACGAGCTGGAGCAGCTCTCCATCGACCACAACCAGAGCGCCACGGCCCATCGCGGCCGCGACCCGGGCCTGAAGCTGTTGCAGCGGGACGGGCAGCCCATCCCCCTGCGGGCGTGGGCAGAGCAGGTCCTGGCGGCCATGGAACCCCTGTGCCGGGTGCTGGACGGGGAGACTCCGGGAAGGCCCTACACCACCGCGCTGCAGGCCCAGCGGGCCAAGGTGGCGGATGCCGCCCTCACCCCCTCGGCGCGCATGCTGGAGGAGATGGCCGCCTGCGAGGAGGGGTTTCACCTATTCGCCCGGCGGGTGTCCCTGCAGCATGCCGCCTACTTTCGGGATGTTGCCCTGGAAGCGGCGCGGGAGGCGGAGCTGGAGGCGGCCGCCTCCCGCTCCTTGCGTGAGCAACGGGACCTGGAGGCGGCCGATGAGCCGGACTTCGCGGAATACCTGCGCCGCTACTTCGCCCAGTGAACGGCCTTTACCCCTTCGGATGATGGGGTGCGCTCTGGGCGCACCCTGAGGGGGACGGAATCAGCGCTCCTGGATATCCAGCCCCACCAGCAGGCGTTCCCGCTCCGACAGGTCCCCCACCACGCGGCGGATGGGGGGCGGGAGCTTGCGCACCACCACCGGGGTGGCCAGGATGCGCTCGTCCTCCGCCAGCTGGGGCCGCTCCAGGATGTCCACCACCTCCACGTCCAGCTCCATGTCGGCGGCGGCCAGGTCCCGGGACAGGGCCTCCAGGTTCTCCAGGGCGCGGCGGGCGGCGGGGGTCATGCCGGCGATATAGAGTTTGAGGAGATATTTCTTCATGTGCGGCTCCGGCTGACGGTGGAGCGGGCCCGCTGGATGTTGGCCAGGCGGCGCTCCAGCTCGGCGATCTCCCGGTCCACCTCCACCGCCCGGGCATCGTCTTCGGCCCGGGTGAGGCGCTCCCGGGCCTCGTGGATGGCATCCATCTCCTGGCGCAGGCGGCGGCGCCGGGTCAGCTCCTCCTCCAATTGCTCCTGGCGCTGCTCGTCCTCCGCCTGGCGCGCCTCCCGGGCCGTGCCGTAGGCGATGCCCCCCTCGCCGATATAGGGCTCCTGGATCACCAGGCCCTGGTCGCAGAGGCGGAATTCCTTCACCTGGTTGGAGATGGGCAGCCCGCGGGCCTTCACCACCTGGATCAGGCGGTTGAGCTCGCCGTTCTCCTCATGGCGGCGCAGCTTGATCCAGACATCGATCATGGAGGAGATATCCAGCTGGCTCACGCCCCGGCTGTCGTCCGCCAGCAGTTCCGTGGCCACGGCGGTGATGCCCCGCTCCTTGATAAGATACATCAGCCGCAGCAGCATCTCCTTGGTCCCGTCCCCCACGTGGCGGCTGGCCAGGCTGCTGATCGGATCCAGGATCACCATGTCCGGGCGGTGGCGATCCAGGGCGCGCATGATGCGCATCAGGTGCTCCTCCAGCCCCATCTCCATGGCCCGCACCGGCTCCATCACCAGCCGCCGCCCGCCGGCCTCCCCGGCATGGTGGGCCAGATCGGCGCCGATGCTGTGCTGGTTGCGTACCAGTTCATCCACGCTCTCCTCGAAGCTGATGAACAGCACCTTCTCGCCGCGGCTGCAGGCCGCCTGGGCAAAGGTGGCGGCGATGCTGGTCTTGCCGGTGCCCGCCTGGCCCGAGAGCAGCACGGTGGAGCCCTGGTAGGGACCCTGGCCCCCCAGCATGCGGTCCAGGTCGGGGATGCCGCTGGAGAGGCGTTCGTCGGAGATGCGGGCGTTGAGCACGGCCCCGCTCACCGGCACCATGAAGATGCCCTGTGCGTCCAGCAGGAAGGGCAATTCGCCCCCGGCATGGGGGCCGCCGCGGCGTTTCACCACCCGCAGCAGGCGGGTCATGGCCCGGTTTTCCAGGTCCTGCTTGAGGGCGATGACGCAGTCGGCCACGTAATCCTCCAGGCCAAAGCGGGTGTTGAAGTCCTCGATCTCCCCGGTGGTGATCAGGGAGGTGATCTCCCGTTCCCGGATCCAGTCGAAGAGCCGGCCCAGCTCCCGGCGCAGGCTGCCCTGACCCCCGAAGGCCCCTTCCAGGCCCTCCACCGCATCCAGCACCAG
Organism: Ectothiorhodospira mobilis; assembly: GCF_900114895.1. Classification (GTDB taxonomy): domain Bacteria; phylum Pseudomonadota; class Gammaproteobacteria; order Ectothiorhodospirales; family Ectothiorhodospiraceae; genus Ectothiorhodospira; species Ectothiorhodospira mobilis_A. The sequence goes on along the minus strand of NZ_FOUO01000001.1, from coordinate 100,290 downwards.
GCGCCGTGCGCCGGCCTCCTGCAGGGCATGGTCGATGCGTGCCAGCACGGCGGTCAACTCCAGGCCCTGGCCTACCACTTCGTCCTGATCGGGGCGCATGTCCAGGATGCGCAGACGCCCGTCCTGGCGGTATTCCTCCGCCGCAAAGCCGAACCCCTGGGCATGGTGGATCAGGGCCTGGGGGGATTCGTCGAAGGTGACCAGCACGCCGTTCTCTCCCCCGTCGCGGATACCGTGGCAGAGGAAGGTGAGGGCGATCACCGTCTTGCCGGTGCCGGGGCCACCCCGCACCAGGGTGGGCCGCCCCTCGGGCAGGCCACCCTGGAGCACGAAGTCCAGGCCCTGGATACCGGTGCCGGCATGGCTGGATGCTGGAGGATTCACTGCGTTGCTCCCTGGATCGGTGGGCGCCCCCGGCGGGGCCCTGCGTCGTAGTTGATCCGGGCCCTGGTACGGGACCGGTCTGCGCGGGATACTGCGGCTTTGTTTCATGGTTTTTCAAGGGACCCGCCGTGCCCACGATCCCTGCGGCCGATGGCGATGTGGTGTTCTGCGCCCGTGGCATCACCCGGACCTACGTCATGGGCGAGGTCCACATCCAGGCCCTGCGGGGCGTGGACCTGGACCTGTACGCCGGTGAACTGGCCGTGATGCTGGGGGCCTCGGGCTCCGGCAAGTCTACGCTGCTGAACATCCTGGGGGGGCTGGACCGGCCCACCACGGGTTCGGTGCGTTACCGCGGCCAGGAGCTCTCCGGCGCCCCGGACCGGGCCCTTACCCGCTTCCGCCGGGAGCACGTGGGCTTCGTCTTCCAGTTCTATAACCTCATCTCCAGCCTCACGGCGCGGGAGAACGTGGCCGTGGTCACCGAGATCGCCCGGGATCCCATGACCCCGGAGGCGGCCCTGGCCCTGGTGGGGCTGGAGGCGCGCATGGATCACTTCCCCTCCCAGCTCTCCGGCGGGGAGCAGCAGCGGGTGGCCATCGCCCGGGCCGTGGCCAAGCGCCCGGCGGTGCTGCTCTGCGACGAGCCCACCGGCGCCCTGGATTCCCGCACCGGCACCCGGGTGCTGGAGGTGCTGCAGGAGATCAACACCCGCTTTGGCACCACCACGGCGGTGATCACCCACAACGCCGTCATCGGCGACATGGCCGACCGGGTGATCCGCGTGGCGGACGGCCGGGTCCAGGAGACCTGGCGCAACACCCGGCGCCGGGCCCCGTCGGAACTGGTGTGGTGATGCACCCGCTGCACCGCAAGCTGCTGCGGGACCTGAACCACATGAAGGGGCAGGTGGCGGCCATCGCCGTGGTCATCGCCGCCGGGGTCCTGGTGCTGGTCCTGGGGGGCACCACCCTGGATGCCCTCACCCTGTCCCGGGACCGCTTCTACGAAACCTATCACTTTGCCCAGGTCTTCGCCGATCTCAAGCGCGCCCCGGAGCGGGTGGCCCGGGGGCTGGCCGAGGTCCCCGGGGTCGACCGGGTGCAGACCCGGGTGCGGGCCGGTGTACGCCTGGAGGTGCCGGGGTTCGACGAGCCGGTGCGGGGGCTGGCCCTGTCCATCCCCGACGGCGCCCAGCCCCGGCTCAACCGCCTCGCCCTGCGCCAGGGGGGACTGCCGGCCCCGGGCCGCCACGACCAGGTGGTGATCAGCGAGCCCTTCGCCCAGGCCCATGACCTGCGTCCGGGCGACGGTTTCACCGTCATCCTCAACGGGCGGCAGGAGCGGTTGCTGGTCAGCGGGGTCGCCCTGTCCCCGGAGTTCGTCTATCAGGTGGGGCCGGGGGACCTGCTGCCGGACTACCGGCGCTTCGGTGTGCTCTGGATGAACCGCAGCGGGCTGGCCCGGGCCATGGACCTGGACGGGGCCTTCAACAACGTGGTCCTGGGGCTGCGCCCGGGGACGGACCCCAGGACGGTGATCGGCGCCGTGGACCACCATCTGGCCCCCTATGGCGGCATCGGGGCCATCTCCCGCGAGGATCAGCTCTCCCATCGCTTCCTGGAGGACGAACTGGGCCAGTTGCGGGTGAACGCCACGGTGCTGCCGGTGATCTTCCTGGGGGTGGCGGCCTTCCTGCTCAACGTCCTGGTGGCGCGGGTGATCCGCACCCAGCGCCAGCAGGTGGCCCTGCTCAAGGCCTTCGGATACGACCCCCGCCAGCTGGCCGTCCACTACGGCCTGTTCACCCTGGTCATCGTGGCCCTGGGGGTGGTCCTGGGGGTCCTTTTGGGGATGTGGGCGGCGGAGGCCCTGGCGGGGGTCTACGCCCAGTACTACCGTTTTCCCCAGATGGGGTTCCGCCTGCAGCCGGGGGTGGTGCTCCTGGGGGTGGCGGTGGCCCTGGGCGCGGGTCTTCTGGGCACCGCCCAGGCGGTGGCCGGTGTGATGCGCATGGCCCCGGCCGAGGCCATGCAGCCGCCGGCCCCGGAGCGGTTCCGCGCCGGCTGGGTGGATCGCAGCGGCATCGGGCGCCTGCTCTCCCAGCCCTCGCGCATCATCCTGCGCAACCTGGGCCGCCACCGCCTCAAGGCCGGGTTGTCCATGGTGGGGATCGCCCTCTCCGGCAGTCTGCTCATGGTGGGCAGCTACCAGTTCGGGGCCGTGGATCAGCTGCTGGATCTCCAGTACCGCAAGGTCCTGACCATGGACCTGCAGGTGGGCTTCACCGAGCCCACCTCCGAGAGGGTCCTGGCCTCGCTGCGGGCGGCCCCAGGGGTGCGCTTCGCGGAGGGGTTTCGCAGCGTGCCGGTGCGCCTCATCCACGGGCATCGGGAAGAGCGCAGCGTCCTCCTGGGCATGGAGACCCATCCACAACTGCGGGGGGTGCTGGATGCGGACCAGGCCCCGGTGGCGTTGCCGCCCGGCGGGGTCCTGCTCACCGGCTACCTGGCGCAGAGCCTGCATCTCTCCCCCGGGGATACCCTGCAGGTGGAGGTGCTGGAGGGGCACCGCCGTACCCGGTCGCTGGAACTGGCGGGGATCATCCATGAGCCCATCGGCACCGGCGCCTACATGGAACGCCGCGCCCTGAACCGTCTCATGGGGGAGGGGCCCGCCCTCTCCGGGGCCTGGCTGCTGGTGGACGAGGCGCGGATGCAGACCCTCTTCGATACCCTGTGGCGGGCCCCCCGGATCGCCGAGATCAGCCGCATGGATGTCCTGGAGGGCCGCTTCCGGGACTATATCCAGGGCACGCTGCTGGTGATGATGGGCATCCTGCTGACCATGGCCGGGTCCATCACCTTTGCCGTAGCCTACAATAACGCCCGCATCGCCTTCGCCGAGCGCTCCCGGGAACTGGCCACCCTGCGGGTCCTGGGCTTTTCCCGGGGGGAGGTGGGCTGGATCCTCATCGGCGAGATGGGCTTGATCACCCTCCTGGCCATCCCCCTGGCTTGGCTGCTGGGGACGGGGCTGGTGATCTGGCTGAACCAGGCCCTGGCGGCGGATCTGTTCCGCCTTCCCCTGGCCTTCACCCCGCGCATCTACGCCTTTTCCGCCGCGGGGGTGCTGTTGGCCACGGCCCTGTCCATGCTGTTGATCGGCCGCCGGCTGTACCACCTGGACATGCTGTCGGCCCTGAAGACCACCGAATGACCTGAAGCGTTCAAGCGCCCAGACCCGGACCCGCGGATGCCAAGCCCATGTCCCTGACGAGAAAGCTGATCATCGCCCTGGTGGCCCTGCTCATCCCGGTCCTGCTGCTCCTGGCCCTGCGCCCGGCGCCGGTGCCGGTGACCGTCACCCCCGTGCAACAGGGGCCCATGCAGGTGTTCGTGGAGGATGAGGGCTGGACGCGCCTGCGGGAGCCCTTCACCGTGACCGCGCCCATGGGGGGATACCTGCGCCGCGTCTCCCTGGAGCCGGGAGATCCCGTGACGGCGGGGGCGCCCCTGTTCTGGCTGGAACCGCCGCCGGTCCCGGCCCTGGATGCGCGCGAGCGGGAACGGGCGGCCCAGGCCGTGGCGGCGGCCCGGGCGCGCATGGAGGCGGCGGCCGCCGATCTGGAGTCGGCCCGCGCCCAGGAGCGCCTGGCGCAGGCGGAGTTCGGACGCATCCGGGATCTCCATGGCCGCGGTCTGGCCGCCACGCAGGCCCTGGATCAAGCCGGCACCGCCCGGGAGGGCGCCAGTGCAGAGCGGCAGCGGGCCACACGGGCCCTGGAGGCCGCCCGCGCCGAATGGATGGCGGCCCGGCTGCGGCTGGAGGTGGGGGACGGGCTGCGCGCCGGCGAGGCGGTGGCGGTGCCCGCACCGGCGGACGGGGTGGTGATGCGCCGCCACCGGCGCAGCGAGGGCCCGGTGGCCGCCGGTGAGCCGGTGCTGGAGCTGGGGGACCCCGCCGCCCTGGAGGTGCGCGTGGACCTGCTCTCCATGGACGCCGTCCAGGTCCGCCCGGGGATGCGGGTGATCCTGGAGCGCTGGGGCGGGGGCGAGCCCCTGGAGGGGCGCGTGCGCCGGGTGGAACCGTCCGGTTTCGAGGAGGTGTCGGCCCTGGGGGTGGAGGAGCGCCGGGTCACGGTCTGGTCCGTCCTCACCTCACCCCGGGGGCAGTGGGACCGCCTGGGGGACGGCTATCGCGTGGAGGCCCGATTCGTCCTGTGGGAAGGGGAGGACGTGATCCAGATCCCCAGCAGCGCCCTGTTCCGCCACGGGGAGGGGCAGGCGGTGTTCGTGGTGGAATCCGGCCGGGCGCAGCTGCGCCCGGTGCAGACGGGACGCAGCAGCGGCCTCTGGACCCAGGTCGTATCCGGCCTGGCCCCCGGCGAGAGGGTGGTCCGCCATCCCGGCTCCCGGGTGGAGGACGGGGTGCGCGTGGCCCCCGAGGCGGGGTGAGGCCTCAGGCCGCCACCGTCTGCCGCGGCCCTGCGGCAGCGCCGGTGGTGCCGCGTCCCTGGTAAAGGCAGTCCCGCGTCTTGGGCACCACGCCACGCTGGCAGCTTGCGTAATTTATGGAACTGCTAAAGGATGGTTGCGATCGGTGTGCAGCCTGATGCGGCGGATGCGCCGCATCAGGCGATATCATGCGGAATCATCGCATAACACAGTGGGGACGTCTTAGCCGTTCTAACAACAGCTTCAACCGGGGCCGGCTTTTCCGCTGGCGCACCAAAGCCGGCCGGTTAAGCTGGCCGTTACGTGCTCGATAGATTATATGGAGTACAATCTAACCATGAAATCTAGCTACACAGCAATTGTGAAACAGGAAGGCGAGTGGTGGATCGGATGGATCGAAGAAGTACCTGGCGTCAATTGCCAGGAAGCGACCCGAGATGAACTGCTTGAATCGTTGAAAATCACGCTTCGGGAAGCCTTGGAGTTGAATCGCACGGACGCTATTGGCGCAGCCGGCGGAGACTTTGAGGAACTCGAAATCGCGGTATGAAACGCCGCGACCTGATTCGGCATCTCGAATCGTTTGGTTGCGAGTTACTCCGAGAGGGAGGACGACACTCATGGTGGCACAATCCTGCCCAAAACAGGCGATCTGCGGTGCCAAGGCATAGAGAGATCAATGATTATTTGGCTCGCAAGATTTGCCGAGACCTCGGCATCGAAGACCCGAAATAGCACACAACAAGGGCGCTGCAGTCAGACGCTTGACTACGGCGCGCCTTTGTTGCCACAAAGCTGCGCCGTCCTCCCCCTGAGCATATCCGGCCGGAACTCGATATTGGATACCGCGTGGCGGGACAGAGCCTTGAATTGTTTGAGGTGCGGCCGAGATGGGATGATCCGTCGGAGTAAATGGAGTCAGAGCAGCGGTCCGCCATCCCGGCTCCCGGGTGGCGGACGGGGTGCGCGTGGCCCCCGAGGCGGGGTGAGGCCTCAGGCCGCCGCGGTCTGCCGCGGCCCCGTGGCAGCGCCGGTGGCGCTGCCCCCCTGGTAGAGGTAGTCCCGCGTCTCCGGCACCACGCCATGCTGGCGGGCCAGTTGCACCTGAAACACCACCTGACCCCAGAAGAGGAAGGTGCCCTCGCAGCTGGCCAGGTAGAACTCCCACATGCGGCAGAAGCGTTCGTCCAGGTGCTGCGCTGCCTCGGCGCGCACCGCCTGGAAGCGACGGTACCATTCGCCCAGGGTGTAGGCGTAATGCCGGCGCCAGATCTCCACGTCGGTGCTCATCAGCGGGGTCTTCTCCAGGGCCGCGGTCACCTCCGAGAGGGCGGGGGTGTAGCCGCCGGGGAAGATGTAGCGGCTCAGCCAGGGGTTGGTCTTGCCCGGTGGGTCCACCCGTCCGATGGTGTGCAGCAGGGCCACCCCCTCGGGCTGGAGCAGATCGTTCATCTGCTGGAAGAAACGCCGGTAGTAGGGCTGGCCCACGTGCTCGAACATGCCCACGCTGACGATGCGGTCGTATTGGCCGCGATGCTCCCGGTAGTCCTGCAGGTGGAAGTGCACCCGGTCCGACAGGCCGCGGCGCTCGGCCTCCTGCTCGGCCACACGCAGCTGTTCCCGGGAGAGGGTGATGCCGTGCACCTCCACGTCCGCGTGCTGCGCCAGGTAAAAGGCCATGCTGCCCCAGCCGCAGCCGATGTCCAGCACGCGCATACCCGGCTGCAGCAGCAGCTTGCGGCGGATGAGGTCCGCCTTGGCCTGCTGTGCCTCCTCCAGGGAGACCTCCGGGCGCTCGAAGTAGGCGCAGGAGTAGAACATCTCCCGGTCCAGGAAGCGCCGGAACAGCCATTCGTCCAGGTCGTAGTGATGGGAGACGTTGTGGTAGCTGCGGGTGATGCGGTTGCCCTGTTCCCAGAGCCGGCGCAGCAGGTGCATCCATAGCCCCCGCCGGCGACGGAACACCGGCGCGAAGTTGCGCATCACCAGGTGGATCAGGGGGCGCAGGCCCTCCTCACCGGGCTCCCAGCCCCCTTCCATGTAGGTCTGGCCGAACTCCAGGCCCGGATCCCAGGCGATGCGGCGCAGCACGGCGGGATCCTTCACATGCAGGCTGGCCTCGGGTTCGCCCTGGCCGAATCGCCGCGAACTGCCATCGGGCAGGTGCAGCACCAGGGTGCCGTCGCGCATCTGCCGACGGAGCATGTTCTCGAGCCACATCGGGATGCCCTCCTCTTCTCCGTGCGAGGATCACCGTCCAAAAAGTATAGTTGCCGTAAGGCGCAGGGCAAGACGCCCGGAGAAGGAACGATCCGGCCGCCGTCGGGGTCGGAATCGGAAGGGCCGCCGGGACCGTCGCGGCCGGGGAGGGGATGATGAGTCTGCTGATCAGGGGCCGGTTGCAGGGCGACTGGCTCTCCGAGGAGACCCGGGACGGGGAGTTCGAGCGCCAGGACTCCCGCTTCCGGCACTGGATCACCCCGGACGGGGCCCCCGGGCCCACGGGGGAGGGGGGATTCCCCGCCGAGCCCGGCCGCTATCATCTCTATGTCTCCCTGGCCTGTCCCTGGGCCCACCGCACCCTCATCCTTCGCGCACTGAAGGGGCTGGAGGACCTGATCGGCGTGTCGGTGGTGCACCCGGTCATGCCGGACACGGGCTGGCATTTCGGCGCGTACCCCGGGGCCACCGGAGACCGGGTGAACGGCTTCGAACACCTGCATCAGGTGTACACCCTGGCGGACCCCCAGTACACCGGCATCGTCACCGTCCCCGTGCTCTGGGACACGCAGCGACGCACCATCGTCAACAACGAATCGGCGGACATCGTGCGCATGTTCAACGGGGCCTTCGACGCCTTCACCGACCGGCGCACCGATTTCTATCCCCTGGACCTGCGCCCGGCCATCGACGCCATCAACGCGCGGGTCTACGAGGATGTGAACAACGGCGTCTACCGCGCCGGTTTTGCCACGACGCAACGGGCCTACGAGGCGGCCTGCCGCCGGCTGTTCACCGCCCTGGACGATCTGGAGGCCCGCCTGGCGCGCCAGCCCTGGCTCGTCGGCGAGGTGCTCACCGAGGCGGACTGGCGCCTCTTGACCACCCTGGTGCGCTTCGATGCCGTGTACCACGGCCATTTCAAGTGCAACCTCAGGCGCCTGGTGGACTACCCGAATCTATGGGCCTACACCCGTGCCCTGTATCAGATCCCCGGGGTGGCCGAGACCGTCCACCTGGATCACATCAAGACCCATTACTACGGCAGTCACCGCCACCTGAACCCCAGCGGCATCATCCCCCTGGGGCCGGAACTGGATTTCACGTCCCCCCATGGCCGGGAGACGCCTCCCGGGGCTCGAAGCGCAGCGCCGCCGAGTTGATGCAATAGCGCAGCCCCGTGGGCCAGGGGCCGTCGTTGAAGACATGCCCCAGATGGGCGTCGCAGCGGCGGCAGCGCACCTCCACCCGTTTCATGCCCAGGCGGTGATCGGCATGCTCCTCCAGCGCATGTTCATCCACCGGCTGCCAGTAGCTGGGCCAGCCGCTGCCGGATTCGTACTTGTGCTCGCTGTCGAACAGCGGCGCGCCGCAGCAGACACAGCGATACAACCCCGGGGCCTCGTGGCCGTAGTAGCGGCCGGTGAACGGCGGCTCGGTGCCGCCGCGGCGGGTCACCTCGAAGGCCTCCGGGGAGAGCTCCGCCCGCCAGGCGGCCTCGGATTTGCGGATCTTGTCGTTCATCTCGGTCATTGTAGCCATCCTTGAAAGAGGCTAACTTTAATGAGCTTAGTCAATGCGAATCGGGAAGTCGAAATGGATACGGTCGATATCCACCAAGCCAAGAGCCAATTCTCCCGGCTATTGGCGCGCGCGGCAAACGGGGAGACCGTGATCATCGCCCAGGCAGGTCAACCCCTGGCCAAGCTCATGCCCATGGAGACTCCATCCTCAAGCCAGGTGCACCGGCTTGGGTTCCTGAAGGGGGCTTTTCAGATCCCGGAAGATTTTGACTCCATGGGTAGTGAGCAGATCACCGGGATGTTCGGCGATGATCAGCGATCATGATTCTGTTGCTGGATACCCATCTGCTACTCTGGGCCGCTGCGGAACCCGAGCGGCTATCGGCGAAGGCGAGAGAGAAATTGATGGACGAGAGCAATGCGCTTTGGTTCAGTGTCGCCAGCCTTTGGGAGGTAACCATCAAGTCCGGTCTAGGGCGTCCCGATTTTCGAGTGGACCCCTACCTGCTCAAACGCGGGCTGATGGACAATGGCTATGTGGAACTCCCCATCACCGGTGCCCACGCCCTTGCCGTCCACCATCTGCCGCCGATCCACCGGGATCCCTTTGATCGAATGCTCGTCGCTCAGGCAGAGAGCGAAGGCATACTGCTCCTTACGGCGGATGAGACGGTGGCACGCTATCCCGGTCCCGTTCTGATGGTTTAGCCGAGGTAAAGAATTCGCGGGATCAGCGGGGAACAGATGGGGCCGATCCTCGGGATCGCCTTGCCATGGTGTGGAATGGATCGGGTATGATCATGGGCCGGTGGTGCATGCCCGGCCCGTGGGTATTGGACCACAGCATCGCCCCCATGATCCTCGATTCCGGAATCGTCCATGACCTGCCCTGACTGCCAGACCATCGAGCGTTGCCACCAAGGACCAGGGGAACTGCTGCTGGCCCCCTTCCTCTCCCACACCCTCAAAAGCGTGCGCCGGGGCCTGGAGGCCCGAGGCCTGACCGCCCGGGAGGCCAGTCCCGGGGTGCTGTCGGTGTTCCTGCCCGAGGGCGGGCCGGCGGCGGTGGACGGGTCCCTACGGGAACTCATGAGCGAGGCGGAGATCCGCGATTGCCGCGCCGCCTTCCTGCCCCAGGGGAACACCTTCGGCATCGCCTCCCTGCGGGATACCCACAGCCTGGAGACCCTGCTGGCCCGCGCCGGCAGCGGCTGGCTGGCGGACCTGATCGAGGCGGAGCGCTTCGAGTTCCACTTTCAGCCCATCGTCTCCTGCGCCGATCCGGGCCGGCCCTTTGCCTACGAATCCCTCATGCGCGGGGTGATCCCGGGCCAGGAGGAACGCGTGTCGCCGGGCCGGCTCATCGCCCAGGCCCGGGCCTCCCAGTTGCTCTTCCAGCTGGACCGGGCCGCCCGCATCAATGCCATCCGCCAGGCGGTGGCCCATGGCTTCGAGGCCCGGGTGTTCATCAACTTCAACCCCACCACCATCTACGACCCGGCCTTCTGCCTCAAGAGCACCCTGGAAGAGGTGGACCGCCTGGGGGCGGACGCCGACCGGCTGGTATTCGAGGTGGTGGAGTCTGAGCACATCTCCGACACGCGCCACCTGCAGCGCATCGTGGAGCACTACAAGCAGGCGGGTTTCCAGGTGGCCCTGGACGACCTGGGGGCGGGGTATTCCTCGCTGAACCTGCTCTCCACCTTGCGGCCCGATTTCGTCAAGTTCGACCGGGAGCTGGTCTCCCACGTGCACGAGGACACCTACAAGCAGACGGTACTCTCCAAGCTCATCGAGATGGCGCAGGAGCTGGGGATCCAGACCATCGCCGAGGGGGTGGAGCAGGTGGGGGAATGGGAATGGCTGCGCGCGCGCGCGGTGGACTATGTGCAAGGCTATCTCTTCGCCCGTCCCGCCTCGCCGCCGCCCGAGCCGGTCCTGCCCGTCGGGCGGGGCGGGCACTGAACCCCACCCGGGTCCACACCGGCCTGGATACGACACGGAGCCCCCCTTGACCGATCCCATCGCCTCCGCCTACCGCCTGCTCGAGGCCTCCCTGGTGTACAGCGAGGGCCGGGAGGTGGGCACCATCGCCAGTCTGGACGCCCATGCCCCGGCGGAGAACTACGCCGACTGCTTCGTGCGCGACTTCGTCCCCTCGGCCCTGGTCTTCCTCCTGGACGGCCGCAGTGGCATCGTGCGCAACTTCCTGGCCCTGGTGCTGCGGCTGCGGGACCAGCAGGAGGAGGTGGAGGGGCACCGCACCGTGGCCAAGGTGATGCCCGCCAGCTTCCGCGTGCACTGCGACGAGAATGGAAATGAGCAGATCCACGCCGATTTCGGCGACCGGGCCATCGGCCGCGTGGCCCCGGTGGACTCCATGATGTGGTGGCTCATCCTGCTGGTGGCCTACGAGCGCATCTCCGGCGACCAGGCCTTCACCCGCTCGCCGGAGTGCCAGCGGGGCATACGCATGATCCTCAACATCTGCCTGCAGGACCGTTTCGAGATCTTCCCCACGCTGCTGGTGCCCGACGGCTCCTTCATGATCGACCGGCGCATGGGGGTCTACGGCCATCCCCTGGAGATCCAGGCCCTGTTCTTCGGTGCCCTGAAGGCGGCCCTGGCCATGCTGGACGACGCCCATCCGGAGAACCGGGGCGTGCGCGAACATTCGGCCAAGCGCATCGGCCAGCTCACCGAATACGTGCGCCACTATTACTGGCTGGATGAGGACCGGCTAAACCGCATCCACCGCTTCCGTACCGAGGTCTTCGGCCACGACTCGGAGAATGCCCTCAACATCCACCCCGAGAGTATCCCCGACTGGGTGAGCGACTGGCTGCCGGTGGACGCCGGCTACCTGGTGGGCAACCTGGGCCCGGGGCGCATGGATTTTCGCTTCTTCGCCCTGGGCAACCTGCTCTCGGCGCTGTTCGGCCTCACCGACGCCGACCAGTCCCGGGCCATGATGCGCCTCTACGAGCAGCGCTGGGACGACCTCATGGGCATGATGCCGGTGAAGATCTGCTTCCCGGCCATGCAGGGGGGGGAGTGGCGCCTGAAGACCGGCTCCGACCCCAAGAACATCCCCTGGTCCTACCACAACGGCGGCAACTGGCCTGCGCTGCTCTGGGCCTTCGTGGCCGCGGCGCTGCAGGCCGAGCGGCCGGACCTGGCGCGGCGGGCCTTCGACAGCGCCGCCACGCGCCTGGCCCGCAACGGCTGGCCGGAGTACTACGACGGGCGCAACGGTCGGCTCATGGGACGCCGGGCCAACTTCAATCAGACCTGGTCGGCCACGGCCCTGATCGTGGCGGACAAGTTCCTCAACGATCCGTCCAGCCTGGACGTGCTCAGCCTCAAGGGATACGGGAAGACGCATGAAGAAGACCCAGAGCAAGGCGACACGGGGTGAAGGTCTCTATATCGTCCTGGTGAGCGTCCACGGCCTCATCCGTGGACAGGACCTGGAACTGGGACGGGACGCCGATACCGGCGGACAGACCAAGTACGTGGTGGAACTGGCCCGGGCCCTGGCCCGTCACCCGGAGGTGGGACGGGTGGACCTGCTCACCCGCCGCGTGGAGGACAACCGCATCTCCGACGATTACGCCCAGCCGGAGGAGGACCTGGGCCACGGGGCGCGCATCATCCGCCTGGACTGCGGCCCCCGCCGCTACCTGCGCAAGGAAAAGCTCTGGCCCTACCTGGACTGCTTTGCAGACAACGCCATCAAGCACATCCGCCGCGTGGGGTTGCGGCCCGACGTGGTCCACGGCCACTACGCCGATGCCGGCCATGTGGCCGTGCGCGTGGCCAATCTTTTGGGGGTGCCGGTGGTGCAGACCGGCCACTCCCTGGGCCGGGTCAAGCGCGAACGTCTCCTGGCCAAGGGCGCGACGGAGCAGGACCTCGAGTCCCGCTATAGCATCGGCCGCCGCATCGAGGCGGAGGAGGAGGTGCTGGCCAACGCCTACATGGTGATCGCCAGCACCCAGCAGGAGGTGGAGGAGCAGTACGCCCAGTACGACCACTACCAGCCCGAGCGCATGGTGGTGATCCCCCCGGGCACGGACCTGAAGCGCTTCCATCCCCCCAAGGCCCGCTCACCGCGGCCGCCCATCTACAAGACCCTGGCGCGCTTTCTCAAAAAGCCGGACAAGCCCATCGTCCTGGCCCTCTCCCGGCCCGACGAACGCAAGAACATCCCCACCCTCATCCAGGCCTACGCCGAGCACGAGGCCCTGCGGGAGATGGCCAACCTGGTGATCGTGGCCGGCAACCGGGACCGCATCCGCGACCTGGACCGGGGTGCCCGGGACGTGCTCACCGAGGTCCTGATGCGCATCGACGACCACGACCTCTACGGCCAGGTGGCCTATCCCAAGCACCACAGCCCGGACGACGTCCCCGACCTGTACCGGCTGGTGACCCGCACCCGCGGCGTGTTCGTCAACCCGGCCCTTACCGAGCCCTTCGGCCTCACCCTCATCGAGGCCTCCGCCAGCGGCGCCCCCTTCGTGGCCACCGACGACGGCGGCCCGCGGGACATCCTCGCCCACTGCAACAACGGCGTGCTGGTGAACGCCCTGGACAGCGAGGCCATGGCCCGGGAGATCTTCGCCATCATCAGCGACCCTGAGCGCTGGAAACGCCTCTCGGACAACGGCCTCAAGGGGGTGCGCCAGCACTACTCCTGGGAAGGGCACGCCGACAAGTACGTCAAGCGCATCAAGGGCCTGCGCCGCGAGGCCGGGCGCATCCGCCGCGGCCAGCAGCGCCTCTCCGGCAAGCTGGCCCAGGCGGACCGGGCCCTCATCTCCGATATCGACAACACCCTCCTGGGGGACCGGGGCGGCCTGCGCACCATGCTGCAACGCCTCAAGGACGAGGGCCGGGACGTGGCCTTCGGCATCGCCACCGGACGCCGCCTGGACTCCGCCATCCAGATCCTGCGGGAATGGGGTGTGCCCACCCCCGACCTGATGATCACCTCCGTGGGGGCCGAGATCCACTACGGCCCGGAGATGACCGAGGACCTGGGCTGGGCGCGGCACATCGACTACCGTTGGGAACCGGACGCCCTGCGCCAGGCCCTGCTGGAACTGCCGGGAATCCAGCTCCAGCCCGAGGAAGACCAGCGCCGCCACAAGATCAGCTTCTTCGTGGACCCGGCCGAGGCCCCGGGCATGAAGGAGATCGAACGCCTGCTGCACCAGAAGGACCTGCACGCCAACATCATCTACTCCCACGACCGCTTCCTGGACCTGCTCCCGGTGCGGGCCTCCAAGGGCTTCGCCGTGCGCTACTTCGCCGACAAGTGGGGCATCCCCGTGGAACGGGTCCTGGTGGCGGGAGACTCGGGCAACGACGAGGACATGCTCCGGGGCAGCACCCTCGGGGTGGTGGTGGGCAACCACGCCCGCGAACTGGAAAAGCTCTACGGCTTCAAACGCATCTACTTCGCCGACGCCACCCACGCCGGCGGCATCGCCGAGGCCTTCGACCACTACCAGTTCTTCGGCCGCTGCGGCGTCCCGGGAGAAAAAAGCAAATAACCCCCGCGTAGGGCATGGCCGCGGCAGAATATAGAGCCAAGCGGGTGCTTGGCGCTCCCAGGGGATCCCCATGGGACCGCCGGACCCGACCCGGCCCCCGGGAACGCCGGGCCCACCCCGGCCCCCTGGGAACGCCGAGCCCCAGCTCGGCAAGAACAGAGCCAAGCTGGTGCTTGGCGCTCCCAGGCGATCCCAATGGGGCCGCCGGACCCAACCCGGCCCCCGGGACCGCCAGGCCCACCCGGCCCCTGGGAACGCCGAGCCCCAGCTCGGCATCAACAGAGCCAAGCTAGTGCTTGGCGCTCCCAGGCGATCCCAATGGGGCCGCCGAGCCCAGCCGGCCCCCGGGACCGCCAGGCCCACCCGGCCCCTGGGAACGCCGAGCCCCAGCTCGGCATCAACAGAGCCAAGCGGGTGCTTGGCGCTCCCAGGCGATCCCCATGGGACCGCCGAGCCCAGCCGGCCCCCGGGACCGCCGGGCCACCCGGCCCCCCGGGAACGCCGAGCCCCAGCTCGGCACGAACAGAGCCAAGCCGGTGCTTGGCGCTCCCAGGCGATCCCAATGGAACCGCCGAGCCCAGCCGGCCCCCGGGAACGCCGGGCCACCCGGCCCCCTGGGAACGCCGAGCCCCAGCTCGGCATCAACAGAGCCAAGCGGGTGCTTGGCGCTCCCAGGTGATCCCAATGGAACCGCCGAGCCCCGCCGGCCCCCGGGAACGTCGGGGCCCCAGCTCGGCACGAACAGAGCCAAGCTGGTGCTTGGCGCTCCCAGGCGACCCCCATGGGACCGCCGGACCCGACCCGGCCCCCGGGAACGCCGAGCCCAGCCGGCCCCCACGGGACCGCCGGGCCACCCGGCCCCCCGGGAACGCCGAGCCCCAGCTCGGCACGAACAGAGCCAAGCGGGTGCTTGGCGCTCCCAGGCGATCCCCATGGGACCGCCGAGCCCCGCCGGCCCCCGGGAACGCCGGGCCACCCGGCCCCCTGGGAACGCCGAGCCCCAGCTCGGCAAGAACAGAGCCAAGCGGGTGCTTGGCGCTCCCAGGCGATCCCAATGGGACCGCCGAGCCCAGCCGGCCCCCGGGACCGCCAGGGCCACCCGGCCCCTGGGAACGCCGAGCCCCAGCTCGGCAAGAACAAAGCCAAGCTGGGGCTTGGCGCTCCCAGGCGATCCCAATGGGGCCGCCGAGCCCAGCCGGCCCCTGGGAACGCCGAGCCCCAGCTCGGCATCAACAGAGCCAAGCTAGTGCTTGGCGCTCCCAGGTGATCCCAATGGAACCGCCGAGCCCCGCCGGCCCCCGGGAACGTCGGGGCCCCAGCTCGGCACGAACAGAGCCAAGCTGGCGCTTGGCGCTCCCAGTTGTGAGATGGACCTTAATCCGGCATGGAAAAGGCCAGATCGATGACCTGTTGCGGATCCAAAGGATGGTACACCCGGGGCTATCTGCCGCACCTGGATGCCCGCTCGGTACCGCAATCCATCACCTTCCGTCTGGCGGACTCGTTGCCGCAAGAAAAGTGCAGGGAATGGGCGCGTGAGCTTGAGGCCATGCCTGCGGGCAGGCGGGATCGGGTGTGGCGGCGCACGATCGATGACTGGCTGGATGCCGGTATGGGTTGTTGCGCCCTCCGTCATCCACGGGTTGCGGATGTGGTGCAGGAGACGTTGCTGCGGTTCGATGGCTCGCGCTACCGGCTATTGGCCTGGTGCGTGATGCCCAACCACGTGCATGTGCTCATCGAACCCGCTGATGCGTTGCCAAAGATCGTGCAGTCGTGGAAGTCATACACCGGACGCTGGGCGCTGGCGCGCAATGCCGAATTGGGGCTCGGCGTTCCCGGTGCACGTTTATGGATGCGCGAGTACTGGGACCGATATATCCGTGATCAGCGGCATCTGGATGCAGTAGTGGAGTATATCCATCGAAATCCGGTGAAGGCCGGGCTCTGCGGCAGGCCGGAGGAATGGTTGTGGTCCAGTGCGTCCAGGAGGACCGGGATCGGCGCTACCGGGGATTGAAGGGGATTGAACTTGTCCGTCACCCCGTGCGTGTCACCGCCCGCAGCCGGGTCTCCACATCCGTCCAGTCGGGCACGGCGTCTTCCGGGGCGATGAGTTCCAGGCGGCTGTCCCGCCGCCAGGTGATGGGGGTGATCTCCAGGCGGCCTTCGGCCCAGTCCAGGCGCTGCCATTCCCGGCCGGTGCGCAACACCCCCTTGGCCCGGGTCAGGGTATGGAACGGGGGCGCGGCGAACAGGGCCTCCAGGCCCTTGCGGTCGAAGATCAGCTCCGGGGGGAAGCACCAGCCCCGGGCCGTGTCCGCCTGGGGGGCCTGGCCGTGGTCGGGCAGGCCCGGGGTGGTCAGGGGGCAGGCCGCCTCCGCGCTGGCCGCCCCGGGCTGTACGGGGGTGAAGGCACCGCCGGGGCGGGCCCGGCCCTCCAGGTCCAGCAGGGCCGGGTCCAGGGCGCCGCGGGTGGTGCGCACCACCGCCAGCTTCGGGGGGTAGAGCCCGGCCAGATGGGCCTCCAGGGCCCGGATCCGCTCCTCGGGGGCCACGTCGGTCTTGTTGAGGACCACCACGTCCGCCAGGGACAGCTGATCGGCGTAGATGAGGGATTGCTCCAGGCGCTCCTGGCTGAAGCCCGAGGGGTCCACGAGGGTGATGATGTTGCCCAGGCGCACCGCCCCCGCCAGCCAGGGGTCGCGCAGGGTGTCCACGATGCCGGCGGGGTGGCCCAGCCCCGTGGGTTCCAGCAGCAGCCGGTCCGGGCGCACCTCCCGCAGCAGGCGGGTGAGGGCGACGCGCAGGTTCATGGCCCCGGTGCAGCAGATGCAGCCCCCGGAGACCTCGCGCACCGGGATGCCGCCGCCGGCATCCTCCAGCACGCCGCCATCGATGCCCACCTCACCGAACTCGTTCACCAGTACCGCCCAGCGCTCGCCGGCGGGGTGGTGACGCAGCAGGTGCAGGATGGCGCTGGTCTTGCCGGCGCCGAGAAAGCCGCTGATGAGGTTCAAGGTGGTGCGGGGGGCGGGGGTCTTGGCGGTGGTCATGGGGGATGGGGCTGGGGATTCGTTCCTATTGTGACACGAAGCCCCCCGCCTTGGCCGCCCCTTTTCCGGGCGCTATAGTTGGGATTGAACCACGATCTCCATGATCCCCTGCCCAAGGACCCCTGCCCATGAAAGACGCCACCCCCCGCGCCATCCGCCTCGAGGACTACGCGCCGCCCCAGTGGCGGGTGGATACGGTGCATCTGGACTTCGACCTGGACCCGGAAAGGACCCGCGTGCGCTCCCGGATGGAGCTGACCCGGCTCGTGGACGGCTCGGCCCCGCTGGTGCTCAATGGCCAGGATCTGGGCCTGGAGGGGCTGCAGGTGGACGGCCGCGACTGGCCCGAGGACCGGCGCAGCCTGGAGCCGGAGCGGCTGGTGCTGCACGACCTGCCCGCCACCTGCGTGGTGGAGCTGGAGACGGTGCTCGAGCCCCGGGCCAACACGGCCCTGGAGGGGTTGTATGTCTCCGGCGGCAACTTCTGTACCCAGTGCGAGGCGGAGGGGTTCCGGCGCATCACCTGGTTCCCGGACCGGCCGGACGTGCTCACGGTCTACACCGTGCGTCTGGAGGCGGACCGGGCCACCTGCCCGGTGCTGCTCTCCAACGGCAATCCGGTGGAGACGGGGGATCTGCCCGGTGGCCGCCACTACGCCGTCTGGCACGACCCCTTCCCCAAGCCCAGCTATCTCTTTGCCCTGGTGGCCGGGGATCTGGTCTGCCAGCAGGATCGCTTCACCACCCGCTCGGGCCGGGAGGTGGACCTGCGCATCTATGTGCAGCGGCACAACCTGGATCGTTGCGACCACGCCATGGTCTCGCTGAAGAAGGCCATGCGCTGGGACGAGGAGACCTTCGGCCGGGAGTACGACCTGGATATCTACATGATCGTGGCCGTGGACGACTTCAACATGGGGGCCATGGAGAACAAGGGCCTGAACGTGTTCAATTCCAAGTACGTCCTGGCCCGCCCGGAGACGGCCACCGACGACGACTTCGTGGCCATCGAGGGGGTCATCGCCCACGAGTATTTCCACAACTGGTCGGGCAACCGGGTCACCTGCCGTGACTGGTTCCAGCTCTCCCTCAAGGAGGGGCTCACCGTCTTCCGGGATCAGGAATTCACCGCCGACCAGAGCCTGCGGGCGGTCAAGCGCATCCACGACGTGCAGCACCTGCGCTCGCTGCAGTTCCCCGAGGATGCGGGCCCCATGGCCCACCCCGTGCGCCCCCGTTCCTACATCGAGATCAACAACTTCTACACCATGACGGTGTACGAGAAGGGGGCCGAGGTGGTGCGCATGATCCAGACCCTGGTGGGCCGGGAGGGATTCCGCCGCGGGCTGGATCTGTACTTCCAGCGCCACGACGGCCAGGCGGTGACCACGGAGGACTTCGTCCGGGCCATGGAGGACGCCACCGGCCGCGACCTGGGCCCGTTCCGCCTCTGGTACGAGCAGGCCGGTACGCCGCGCCTGGAGGTGGACGGCCATCATGACGCCGCCACCGCCACCTACCGGCTCACGGTGCGCCAGTCCTGCCCGCCCACCCCGGACCAGCCGGAGAAGCGGCCCATGCACATCCCCCTGCGCATGGCGCTGCTGGATCCCTCGGGCCGCCCCCTGCCGCTGCGGCTGCATGGCGACGGGGACGGGGAAGCGCCGCCCGTGGAGCGGGTGCTGGATGTCACCGAGGCGGAGCAGACCTTCGTCTTCCAGGGGGTGGAGGCGCCTCCGGTGCCCTCCCTGCTGCGGGGCTTCTCCGCCCCGGTGAAGCTGCAGTTCCCATACACCCACGAGGACCTGGCCTTCCTCATGGCCCACGATGGGGATGACTTCAACCGCTGGGAGGCGGGTCAGCAGCTGGCCGTGAAGGTCCTGCTGGCGCAGGTGCGGGCCCTGCAGGCGGGGGAGGAACCCCGTCTGGACCCGGCCCTGGAGGCCGCCTTCGCCCGGGTGCTGGAGGACGAGGCCCTGGACGCCGCCCTGGTGGCCGAGGCCCTGACCCTGCCCGGGGAGGGCTATCTGGCGGAGCAGATGGAGGTGGTGGACGTGGATGCCATCCACCGGGCCCGGCGGTTCACCCGGCAGGCCCTGGGCCGGGCCCTGGCGGGGCGCTGGCGGGCGCGCCACGATGCCCTGGCGGACAGCCGGGGCGGGGATGCGGTGGCCATGGGCCGTCGGCGCCTGCGGGATCTGTGCCTGGCCTACCTGTGTGCCCCCGGGGAGAAGGAGGCCCTGGCCCTGGCCCGGTCCCGCTATGAGCAGGCCCAGGATATGACCGGGACCATGGGGGCCCTGCGGGCCCTGATGGACCATCCGGGGCCGGAGCGGGACGAGGCCCTGGCGGATTTCGAGGCCCGCTGGCGCCAGGATCCCCTGGTGCTGGACAAGTGGTTCGCCCTGCAGGCCGCCTCCGGCGCCCCCGGCACCCGGGAGCGGGTGGAGGCCCTCATGGCCCATCCCGGCTTCTCCCTGCGCAATCCCAACCGGGTGCGGGCCCTGCTGGGGACCTTCGCCATGGGCAATCCGGTGCACTTCCACGCCGCGGACGGCGAGGGCTACCGCCTGGTGACCGAGGCCATCCTGGAACTGGACGCCCTCAACCCCCAGGTGGCCGCGCGCCTGGCCACCAGCCTGGTGCGCTGGCGGCGCTTCGATGCCGCTCGCCAGGAGCGCATGCGCGCCGCCCTGGAGCGCATCGTGGCCCGGCCGGGGGGGTCGCCGGATGTCTATGAGGTGGCCTCCCGCGCCCTGGCCTGAGTCGGGCCATAGGCGGGGTCAATGGGATCGATGGCGAAATTCAATTTCAAGAATGGTTATCAACTGCGTATTATTCTCAGTAAAGAAGTTCAGCGCAGAGAGGAATACGCCATGATCAAGACCATCAGCTTCGCCATCGCCCATTTCACCGTGGCCTTCTCCGTCACCTTCGCCCTCACGGGCAGTGTCGTCATCGGCGGGCTCGTGGCCCTGGTGGAGCCCACGGTAAACACCGTGGTGTACCACTTCCACGAGAAGCTCTGGGACCGCATCCGCGCCCGCCGGGCGCGGACCCAGGACGACCCGCAGGAGATGACCGGGATGCCCGTCGGGGGTTGACCCCCCGGCGGCCCGGCGCTTTTGCTTCCCGGCCCCAGCCTGTATCTTGAGGAGGACATCCCCCGTACCGCCACACCCGGATTCCGTCCTCCATGCAGTCATCCGTCGCGGACCCCCTGCGCATCCTCCAGGACACCTTCGGCTACACCTCCTTCCGTCCCCCCCAGGACGCCGTCATCGAGACCCTCATGGGCGGCGGCGATGCCCTGGTGATCATGCCCACCGGCGGCGGCAAGTCCCTGTGCTATCAGATCCCGGCCATGGCCCTGCCCGGTACCGGGGTGGTGGTGTCCCCGCTCATCGCCCTCATGCAGGATCAGGTGGCGGCCCTGCGCCAGGCGGGGGTGCGCGCCGCCTGTCTCAATTCCACCCTCAGTCTGGATGAAGTGCGCCAGGTGGAACGGGATCTGCTGGACGGGGACCTGGATCTGCTCTACGTGGCGCCGGAGCGCCTGCTGTCGGAGCGCAGCCTGGAGTTGCTTTCCCGGGCGCGCATCAACCTCTTCGCCATCGACGAGGCCCACTGCGTCTCCCAGTGGGGCCACGACTTTCGCCCCGAGTACATCCGTCTTTCGCTGCTGGCCCAGCACTGGCCCCGGGTGCCGCGCATCGCCCTCACCGCCACCGCCGACGCCCGCACCCGTGACGAGATCCGCGAGCGCCTGGGTCTGGAGGGGGCGCGGGCGTTCATCAGCGGTTTCGACCGTCCCAACATCCGCTACCGCATCCACCAGGGGCGGGGCAATGCACGCCAGGCCCTGCTGCGCTTCATCCGCGAGACCCATCCGGGGGAGGCGGGGATCGTCTATTGCCTGTCCCGCAAGCGGGTGGAGGAGGTGGCCACCTGGCTGCAGGAGCAGGGGCTCGACGCCCTGCCGTACCACGCGGGCCTGGGTCCCCAGGTGCGGGAGGCGCACCAGCGGCGGTTCCTCAACGAGGAGGGGGTGATCATCGTCGCCACCATCGCCTTCGGCATGGGCATCGACAAGCCCAACGTGCGCTTCGTCGCGCACCTGAACCTGCCCAAGAGCATCGAGGCCTATTACCAGGAGACGGGGCGCGCCGGCCGCGACGGGCTGCCGGCGGATGCCTGGATGCGCTACGGCCTGCAGGACGTGATCACCCTGCGGCAGATGCTGGATGCCTCGGAGGCGGACGATGCCCGCAAGCGCCTGGAGCGTTACAAACTGGATGCCATGCTGGGGCTGTGCGAGACCACCGCCTGCCGCCGCCAGGCCCTGCTGGCCTATTTCGGCGAGACCCTGGAGGCCCCCTGCGGCAATTGCGACAACTGCCTGCAGCCGCCGGAGACCTGGGATGCCACGGTGGCGGCGCAGAAGGCCCTGTCCTGCGTGCACCGCACGGGGCAGCGCTTTGGGGTGAATTATCTGGTGGACGTGCTGCGTGGTCGGGAGGATCCGCGCATCAAGCACTTCGGCCACGATCAGCTCAGTGTTTTTGGCATCGGCGCGGATCTGGCGGTGGAGGCCTGGCGCGGGGTCTTCCGCCAGCTCATCGCCCGGGGTCTGCTGGCCGTGGACGTGGAGGGGCACGGGGCGCTGCGGTTGGATGAGTCCTGCCGGCCGGTGCTGCGGGGGGAGACGCAACTGTTGCTGCGCCGGGAGGTGCGGGCCCCGGCCGGGGGGCGTGCTGCGCGGCGCACGGCCGCCTCGGCCCTGACGGATCCGGCGGACCGGGACCTGTTCGAGGCCCTGCGGGACTGCCGGCGGCGGTTGGCGGAGGAACAGGGGGTGCCCCCCTATGTGGTGTTCCATGATGCCACCCTCATGGAGATGGCACGGCGGCGGCCCTCCACCTTGGCGGATCTGGCGGGGATCCCGGGGGTGGGGGAGCGCAAGCTGGAGACCTTCGGGGCGGATTTTCTGGAGGTGATCGCGGGGGAGGGATGATCCTGAGTCAGGCAGGGGGCGCCGTGGGCCGGGGGGCCTTGCGCGGGACGCCGTGAATCCAGTCCCGTGGGGGTCGCTGGGAGCGCCAAGCCCCTGCTTGGCTCAAGTGCGATGCCGAGCTGGGGCTCGGCGTTCCCAGGAGGGCGGGCTGGGGCCCGGCGTTCCTGATGGGGTTGCTGGGAGCGCCAAGCACCGGCTTGGCTCTGTTCTTGCCGAGCTGGGGCTCGGCGTTCCCAGGGGGCCGGGTGGCCCGGCGGTCCCGGGGGCCGGGTCGGGCCCGGTGGCCCCATTGGGATCGCCTGGGAGCGCCAAGCACCCGCTTGGCTCTGTTCTTGCCGAGCTGGGGCTCGGCGTTCCCAGGGGCCGGGTGGGCCTGGCGGTCCCGGGGGCCGGGTTGGGTCCGGCGGCCCCATTGGGATCGCCTGGGAGCGCCAAGCACTAGCTTGGCTCTGTTGATGCCGAGCTGGGGCTCGGCGTTCCCAGGGGGCCGGGTGGCCCGGCGTTCCCGGGGGCCGGCTGGGCTCGGCGGCCCCATTGGGATCGCCTGGGAGCGCCAAGCACCAGCTTGGCTCTGTTCTTGCCGAGCTGGGGCTCGGCGTTCCCAGGGGGGCGGGTAGGGGCCCGGCGTTCCTGATGGGGTTGCTGGGAGCGCCAAGCCCCAGCTTGGCTCAGTGCGATGCTGAGCTGGGGCTCGGCGTTCCCAGGGGGCGGGTTGGGGCCCGGCGTTCCTGATGGGGTTGCTGGGAGCGTCAAGCAGCCGCTTGGCTCAAGTGGGATGCCGAGCTGGGGCTCGGCGTTCCCAGGGGGGCGGGTAGGGGCCCGGCGTTCCTGATGGGGTTGCTGGGAGCGCCAAGCACCCGCTTGGCTCTGTTCGTGCCGAGCTGGGGCTCGGCGTTCCCAGGGGGGGTTGGGGCTCGGCGTTCCCAGGGGGGGTTGGGACCCGGCTTTCCCAGGGGGTGGGTGGCCCCGGGGTTCCCAGCTGCCCATCCGCTCCGGGCTGCGGCTCATGGCAAGGGCGATCGGGGACCCTTTGGGTGAAGGGGCGCGGAAGGAGTCAGCGGGCGTTGAAGACGACGATGGTCTTGCCGCGGGCGGTGATCAGCCCCCTCTCCTCCAGGTCCTTGAGCACGCGTCCGGCCATCTCCCGGGAGCAGCCCACGATCTTGGCCAGTTCCTGGCGGGTGACGCGGATCTGCATGCCGTCGGGATGGGTGAGGGCGTCGGGCTGCTGGGCCAGTTCCATGAGGGTGCGGGCGATGCGTCCGGTCACGTCCAGGAAGGCCAGGTCGATGACCTTGCGGCTGGTCTCCCGCAGGCGGTCCGCCAGTTGGGTGGCCAGCAGGAACATGATCTGCGGGTCGTCCATGGCCAGTTCCAGGAACTTGGCGTAGTGGATCTCCGCCGTCTCCGTGGCGCTGCGGGTAGTGATCCCGGCACTGCGGGCCTGGGAGGCGAAGATGCCCATCTCGCCGAAGAACTGTCCGGGATTGAGGTAGGCCAGCACCATCTCGTGCCCCAGTTCGTCCTCCATGATGACGCTCACCGAGCCCTGCACGATGTAGTAGAGGGTCTCGGGCCGGTCCCCGGCGTGGATGATGGTGCAGCGGGCGGGGTATTGTCTCCGGTGGCTGTGTGCCAGGAGTTTTTCCAGGGCCGGATCCGGGGTCTGCTTCTGTACGGGCAGGCGACTCATGCTCCACCTCACCAGGAGGGACGTGTGGGTGGCCGACACCCAGGGCGGACTGGCAAGGTCGCGAACCCGGTGCAGCACTGGATCTGTGGCGGTTTTGGATGCTTTGCGATCGCCATCAAGGAGTTTATGGTACCGGATTGGGCTTGTCGAATGCTGGGCGGCACCAGGGCCGCCGGGGGAGAAACCGAAGGATGAAAACACGGATCCATTGGCTGGAAAACGTCACCTTCGTGGGGGAGTCACCGAGCGGTCATGCCCTGGTGATGGATGGTGCCCCGGAGCAGGGGGGACGCAATCTGGGGCCCCGTCCCATGGAGATGCTGCTGCTGGGGCTGGGGGGGTGCACCGCCTTCGATGTGGTGCAGATCCTGCAAAAGGCGCGTCAGCCCATCATGGACTGCGAGGTGGAGATCTCCGCCGAGCGGGCCGACGAGCCGCCCCGGGTCTACACCGCCATCCATGTCCACTTCATCGTCACCGGCGAGGGGCTGTCGGAGAAGCAGGTGGCCCGGGCCGTGGCCCTCTCCGCGGACAAGTACTGCTCCGCCTCCATCATGCTGGGGAAGACCGCCCGCATCAGCCACGATTTCGAGATCCGCGGCACCTGAAACGGCCTGCCGGCCCCGGGGGCTTCTGCTAGACTCCTGGGCTGGATGCAGGGCATCCGTTCCCCCGGATCGGTACGAACTGAAATGTGATGCAGTTCCCGTTTTCTGTGCTAATGTCCCTTGTTAAGGATCTTCGTCCCCCGGGCTGGATGGCATCGCCTCCGGGTCCGGCACGCCGACCTATGGAGGATGTACGGAACATGCGTCAGTCAAGCGGTCTTGTCCGGTCCCTCGCGTTTCTCGTCCTGGCGGTCTTTCTCGGGGGCTGCGCCAGCCATCTGCCGCCCCTGGAGGACATCGACTACGAGGAGGATCCGGACTACATCATCGGTCCGGGGGACAACCTCAATATTTTCGTCTGGGGGCAGCCGGAGCTGTCCATGTCGGTGCCGGTGCGGCCGGACGGCAGGATCACCACCCCGCTGATCGAGGACGTGCAGGCCGCCAACAAGACCCCCACGGAGCTGGCCCGGGACATGGAGGAGGTCCTCCAGGTCTACGTGCGCGACCCGGTGGTGACCGTGATCGTCACCGGCTTTCGCGGACCCTACGACCAGCAGATCCGGGTGGTGGGGGAGGCCACCAATCCCCAGGCCATCCCCTATAACGAACACATGACCCTGCTGGATGTCATGATCGCCGTGGGGGGGATGACCGAGTTCGCCGCGGGCAACCGCGCCTCCATCGTGCGCAAGGTCAATGGCGAGACCGAGCAGTACCAGGTCCGTCTGGACGACCTGATCCGGGATGGGGACATCGAGGCCAACGCGCCGGTGTATCCCGGGGATATCCTCATCATCCCGGAATCCTGGTTCTGATCCGGAATTGATCCGAATCCGTACCGGGGCGCATTCGCACCCCGGATACACCATGTCGGGGGCGGAAGGCCAGCATGCAGGACATCCTCAACCAGATCCTGGGTTATGTCAGGGACACCTGGCGCTATCGCTGGATCATCCTTTTGATCGCCTGGGTGGTGAGCCTGGTGGGCTGGGCCTATGCCACCCGCCTTCCGGATGTCTACGAGGCCTCCGCCCGGGTGCACGTGGACACCGACTCCATGCTGCGTCCCCTGCTGCGGGGGCTGGCGGTGGATTCCAACCCCGGGCAGCGGGTGGCCTTCATGACCCGCACCATGCTCACCACACCCAACCTGGAATCGGTGGCCCGGGCCACCGACCTGCACCTGCAGGCCCGCAGCGATGCCGACATGCAGCGCATCGTGGAGCAGCTGCGCAGCAGCATCCGCATCTCGGCCGGTGGACGCAATGACAACAACATCTACAGCATCAGCTACACCCATGCCGATCCCCAGAGGGCCTACGATGTGGTGCAGGCCCTGCTCAACCGTTTTGTGGAGGGGGCCCTGGGTGAATTCCGCAGTGGTACCGATCAGGCCCAGCGCTTCCTGGAGGCCCAGATCCAGGCCTATGAACAGCGCCTGCGGGCCGCCGAGGAGCGCCTGGCCGAGTTCCGCCGCGAGAATGCGGGCATGCTGCCGGATGACCGGGGGGATTACTACGCCCGTCTGCAGGCCGCCCGCAACGCCCTGGAAGAGACCCGCCTGAAGATCCGCGAGGCGGTCAATCGCCGGGATGAGATCCGCCGGCAACTGGTGGGCGAGGCCCCCACCTTCGGCATCATGGGCGGGGGCGGCATCTCGGCCACGGCGGCCATCGATGCCCGCATCCGCAACCTGCAAGAGCGCCTGGACGAACTCCTGCTCACCTATACTGAGCGCCATCCCGACATCCAGAGCATCCAGCGCACCATCGAGGATCTGGAGGCACAGCGGGAGGAGACCCTGCGTCTGGCGCGCCAGTCCGGGCCCACTGCCGAGCAGTTGAACGCCAACCCCGTCTACCAGCAGATGCGCATGAGTCTCTCCAGTGTGGAGGTGGAACTGGCCAGTCTGCGGGCCCGGGAACGCCAGCAACAGGCGGAGGTGGAGGAGTTGCAGCGCCTGGTGGACGTCATTCCCGAGATCGAGGCGCAGCTCAAGCGCCTGAACCGGGATTACGAGGTCAACCGGGAGCAATACCAGCAGCTGCTGCGCCGGCGGGAGATCGCCAATGTCAGCGAGCGCCTGGAGGAGCAGGGCAACCAGGTGCAGTTCCGGGTCATCGAGCCGGCGCGTGTGCCCTCCACCCCCTCAGCCCCCAACCGGCCGGCCCTGTTCACCCTGTCCAGCCTGGGGGGGATCGCCCTGGGGGCGGGGCTGGCCTTTCTCATCGGCCAGCTGCGGCCGGTATTCCACAACCGCCGCAGCCTCAACAGTGTCACCGGTTTCCCCGTACTGGGCACCGTCTCCCGCGTCACCGGACCCCAGGTCCGCATGCGGGAGCGGGTGGAGTTGGGGGCCTTTACCGTGGGCGGACTGTTGCTGCTGGGGGCCTATCTGGCCGTGCTGGCGGCGGGCGGTATCCATTGGTCCATCGCGGAGCGGCTGCTGGGATGAGCGGAAAAGAGGGAAAAGAGAACGACCTGAGCCTCATTGAAAAGGCGGTGCGTCGTCTGGAGACGCGCCGCCCGGGAGAAGAGAGGGCTTCGCCACCCGCTGAGGCGAAAGGAGCTCCAGCGTCCGAGAGGGGGAGGGTGCCGGAGGCATCGCCCTCGACCCATGGCATCCCCGCCGGGGAGGCGGAGGCGTCCAGGGCATCTCGGGAGGCGGTATCCGGTGCCCAAGGTGAGACCCTGATAGGCCCGGAGGGGGTGCGATATACGCCCGAGCCCCTGCCGGAGGTGCCGCCGCCACCGCCGGATGTGGATCCCCACAGGGACCGCTACACGGAGCTGAACCTGGCCAGGCTGAAGGAACAGGGGTTTGTCACCGCCGATGCCAGTCGCAACCCGGTTTCCGAGGAATTTCGCATGATCAAGCGGCCGCTTTTGGCCAATGCCTTCGGCCAGGGGGCGGATCTGGTGCGCAACGGCAATCTCGTCATGGTCACCAGCGCCCGCTCCGGGGAGGGCAAGACCTTCACCGCCATCAACCTGGCCATCAGCATCGCCATGGAGATGGACAAGACAGTGCTGCTGGTGGACGCGGACGTGGGCCGATCCCGGGTGCACGAGATCCTCGGCACCCCCATGGGCCCCGGGCTCATCGATCTGCTCCTGGACCGGGACCTGGACGTGGGGGACGTGATGATCAAGACCAACATCCCCAAGCTGCGGGTCATCCCCATGGGGCGCTATCACCCCCATTCCAATGAGCTGCTGGCCAGCCGGGACATGGAACGCCTCGCCCAGGAACTGGCACAGCGCTATCCCGACCGCATGGTGATCTTCGATTCCCCGCCGCTGCTGCTCACCAGCGAGGCGGTGGTCCTGGCGGGCCTGCTGGGGCAGATCGTCTTCGTGGTGGAGTCCAGCCGCACCCT
Organism: Ectothiorhodospira mobilis; assembly: GCF_900114895.1. Lineage (GTDB taxonomy): Bacteria > Pseudomonadota > Gammaproteobacteria > Ectothiorhodospirales > Ectothiorhodospiraceae > Ectothiorhodospira > Ectothiorhodospira mobilis_A. Next base: position 72,390 of record NZ_FOUO01000001.1, on the reverse strand, counting down.
CCAGGGGGCGGTGAAGGACGCCCTTTCGATGCTGGACACCTCCAAGCCCATCGGTCTGGTGCTCAACAAGATGCGCAACCCCTTCGGCGGCCGTTACGCCGGCTATGGTTATGGCTATGGCTACGGCTACCACTACCACCACGATGAACCGGCCGCCCAGGGTCCCGCCGCATGACCGCTTTGCCAAGGATCGGCCTGCTTCTGGCCTGCGGCCTGCTGCTCACCGGCGGGGTGGCCCCGGCCCAGGCCGGGCCGTGGGAGGTCACCCCCCGGGTGCGCCTCTCCCATACCTTCACCGATAACGTAAACCGGGCGGCCACCTCCCGGGAGGCGGAGTCCGACTCCGTGAGCCAGGTCAATGCCGGGCTCACGGCCCGCCGCGCCGGCGGGCGCACGGCCCTGGACCTGGCCTACAACCTCCGGGGAATGGCCTATTGGGACGACGACCAGCGCAACCGGGTGGATCATCAATTTCGCGCCAATAGCACCACGGAGTTGCTGCGGGAAAGCCTCTTCCTGGATGCCTCCGCCAGCTATGACCAACGCATCCTGGATGCCCGGGAGGGGCTGGGGCAGGACGCCATCACCGCCGGGGACAACCAGACCGATGTGTTCCGCTACCGGGTCAGCCCCTATTGGCGCCGGGCCTTCGGGCGCCTGGCCAGCGCCCAGGTGCGCTACAGCCGCGAAGGGGTCGACTATGCCGAGGCCGAGGCGGATTCCCTGGACAGCACCGGAGACCGCCTGCAGGCGAGCCTGAGCAGTGGCCCCATGTTCACCACCCTGGGCTGGGGGCTTACCTACAGCCGGGAGGAGAGCGACTACGAGGACGGCTCGGCGGTCACCTTCGAGACCCTGGAGGCCCTGCTGCGCCTGAATCTGTCGCCTCAGTTCAGTCTTTACGCCGCCGCTGGGGAGGAGCGCAACGACTTCCAGCAGGATCCGGGGCGGGCCCGGCCGGATGACAATTTCTGGCGCGCCGGCTTCGATTGGGCCCCCACGGTACGCACGAGCCTGGGGGCCTCCTACGGGGAGCGCTTCTTCGGCGACACCTACAGTCTGGATCTGCGTCACCGCTCCCGCTTCGCCAACTGGCGCCTGAGCTATGCCGAGACCGTGGACACCTTGAGCGGCTACGAGCGGGTAGATACGCTGCAGGGGCTGCAGGGCGAGGATGTCTTCATCATCTTTAACCCCGAGACCTTCACCTTCGAGGCCTGGGAGCTGGTGCCGGACGTCTATGTCTCCAAGCGCCTGGATCTCACCGTCTCCGGGGAGCGCCGCCGCCTCTCCTGGGCCGTCACCGCCCTGCGGGATGAACGCAGCTTCGAGACGCAGCGGGGGGATGAACAGATCGAGGCCCTGCGGTTCAACCTGAGTCTGGATGTGGCCCCCCGCACCCGGTTGCGCGCCAATGGCGGCTGGCAATGGGCGGAGTATGCCACGGACGGCCGTGAGGACGATCTCCTCACCCTGGGTCTTGGCGTCACCCGGCAACTGGGTCCCCGCACCACGGCGGCCCTGGATCTGCGCCGGCAGGAGCGGGATTCCACCGCCGCCGGCGGGGATTACGAGGAAAACCGCCTCACTGCAAGCCTCACGGCCACCTTCTGAGCCATGTACGAAGCCTACTTCAACCTGGACCGCAAGCCCTTCCAGCTCAGTCCGGATCCGCGCTTCTTCTTCGGCAGCCGCATCCACAAGCGGGCCCTGGCCTACCTGCGCTACGGCCTGAGTCAGGGGGAGGGCTTCATCGCCATCACCGGGGACGTGGGCACGGGCAAGACCACCCTGGTGCGCACGCTCTTCCAGGATCTGCCCCAGGAGGAGTTGTTCGCCACCCAGATCGTCACCACCCAGCTCCATGCCGACGACCTGCTGCGCATGGTGGCCATCGCCTTCGGTCTTGAGGTGGCGGAGAACGAGACCAAGGCCAGTCTGCTGCACCGCATCGAGGGCTTTTTGGTGGAGAAGGCCCGGGAGGGGCGGCGCGTCCTTTTGGTGATCGACGAGGCCCAGAACCTGCCGCCCCATGCCCTGGAGGAGCTGCGCATGCTCTCCAACTTCCAAGTCTCGGGGCGACCGCTGCTGCAGAGCTTCCTGCTGGGGCAGAACCAGTTCCGCCGCACCCTGCAACTGCCGGAACTGGAACAGTTCCGGCAGCGCTTCCTCGCCGCCTGCCATCTCACGCCCCTGTCGGAAGAGGAGACCCGGGACTACATCCTCTACCGCCTGGAGAACGCCGGTTGGCGTCAGGATCCGGCCCTGGGGGACGAGGCCTTTGCCGAGATCCAGGCCCGCACCGGGGGCATCCCCCGGCGTATCAACAGCCTGGCGGACCGGCTGCTGCTCTATGCCTTTCTGGAGGAGCGCCATGCCATCGACGCCGCTGTGGTGGAGACCGTGGCCCGGGAGCTGGACGAGGAACTGAGCGCCGCTTCCGATGACACCGGGGCCGCGGATGCGGACGCCGGCCTGGAACGGGGGCTCTACGATGCCCAGGGCCGCCCGGCGGGGTATTCCTGGGGGCATATCGATCTGCGGGTCTCCGCCCTGGAGAGCCGCATCCAGACCCTGGAGCGCACGGTCTTCCGGGAACTGTCCATCCTGCGCCGCGCGGTGAAGCAACTGCTGAAGGAGTAGATCCCGTGGAGCCCGTCCCCTTGGAACCCCTCAATGCCATGACCGTGGACGTGGAGGACTACTTCCAGGTCTCCGCCTTTGAATCCCATATCTCCCGCGGTGACTGGGACGACCTGCCCCACCGCGTGGAGGGCAATGTGGACCGGATCCTGCAGCTCTTTGCCGATCACGGTGTGCGGGCCACCTTCTTCTACCTGGGCTGGATCGCCCGGCGCTATCCCGCCCTGGTGCGCCGCACAAGAGACGCGGGCCACGAGATCGCCAGCCATGGTTGGTCCCATATCCGCGCCACGGAGCAGACGCAAGAGGCCTTCCGTCAGGACGTGACCCGCACCCGGGCCCTGCTGGAGGACACCGCGGGGGCCCCCGTGCAGGGCTACCGCGCCGCCAGCTACTCCATCGGCCGGGACAACCTGTGGGCCCTGGACCTGCTGCAGGAGGCGGGCTATCGCTACAGTTCCAGCATCTATCCCGTGCACCACGACCTCTACGGCATGCCCGAGGCGCCGCGCTTCCCCTTCCGCCCGGGGGACGGCGACCTGCTGGAGATCCCGGTGAGCACCGTGGTGTGGAGGGGACGCAACTTCCCCTGCGGCGGCGGCGGGTATTTCCGGCTCTATCCCTACGCCCTGTCCCGCTGGGCCCTGCGCCGGGTGAACCGCCATGATGGGCAGTCCGCGGTGTTCTACTTCCACCCTTGGGAGATCGACCCGGACCAGCCCCGCCAGGGGGGCATCGGGATGAAGACCCGCGTGCGCCACTATCTCAACCTGGGACGCATGGAGTCGCGCCTCGGAAAACTCCTGGACGACTTCCGCTGGGACCGCATGGACCGCGTGTTCCTGGAACCGGACAGTGCCCATGACTGAGGCAAGGCCACGCCCACAGGGCCCCGCAGGCCTGACCGTCCGCCGCCTGGATGCGGCGGCGGAGCCCGCCTGGGAGGCCTTCGTGCAGGCATGCCCCGAGGCCACCTTCTTCCACCGGGCGGGCTGGAGGCGGGTGCTGGAACAGGCCTTCGGCCATCCGGGCCATTATCTCTATGCCGAGTCCGGCGGGCGCATCCGGGGCGTGTTGCCCCTGGGGCATGTGAAGACCCTCTTGTTCGGCAACGCCCTGATCTCGGTACCGTTCTGCGTCTACGGCGGCGTGGCGGCCGAGGATGCCGAGGCCGAAGGGGCCCTGATCCAAGCGGCCCGGGACCTGGCCGAGTCCCTGCAGGTGGACTACCTGGAACTGCGCCACCGGCAACGCCGTCTGCCCCAGTGGCCGTGTAAGGACGATCTGTACGTCACCTTCCGCAAGGCCATCGACCCGGATCCGGAGGTCAACCTCAAGGCCATCCCCCGCAAGCAGCGGGCCATGGTGCGCAAGGGCATGCAGCGGGGGCTCATCTCCGAGGAGGAGGGGGGGATCGAGCGCTTCTTCCCCATCTATGCCGACAGCGTGCGCCGGCTGGGGACGCCGGTATTCCCGCGGCGTTACTTCCGGGCCCTCATGGACACCTTCGGCGACGCCGCCCGGGTGACCACGGTGCACCATCAGGGGCGGCCGGTGAGCAGCGTGCTCAGCTTCCTCTTCCGCGACGAGGTGCTGCCCTACTACGGTGGCGGTACGGCCGAGGCCCGGGGCCTGGCGGCCTTCGATTTCCTCTATTGGGAGGTCATGCGCCGCGCCGCCGGGGCGGGGTGCCGTGTCTTCGACTACGGTCGCAGCAAGCGCGGCACCGGCTCGTTCCAGTTCAAGAAGAACTGGGGCTTCGAGCCCGAGCCGTTGTATTACGAGTACCACCTGGTGCGGGCCCGGGCGATCCCGGAGATCAATCCCCTCAATCCCCGCTACCGGCTGTTCATCCAGGGCTGGAAGCGCCTGCCCACCCCCGTGGCCAATGTCCTTGGGCCGTATCTCTCCCGGGGGCTGGGCTGATGCCAAGGCCCAGCCTGCTGTTTCTGGCCCACCGCATCCCCTATCCCCCCAACAAGGGGGACAAGATCCGTTCCTTCAACCTGCTCAAACACCTGGCGGGGCACTACCGCATCCACCTGGGATGCTTCGTCGACGATCCCCAGGATTGGGCATACCGGGAAGACGTCGCCGCCTATTGCCACGATCTCTTCCTGCAGCGGCTGGATCCGGGCATGGCCCGGGTGAAGAGCCTGCGCGGCCTGCTGGACGGCCGTCCCCTGACGTTGCCCTATTACGCCGATCGGCGCCTGCGGCGCTGGGTGCGGGCCACCCTGGAGGGCGGTGTGGGGCGGGTGCTGGTCTTCTCCTCGGCCATGGCCCAGTACCTGGGGCCGCAGGATTACGAGCGCTGCCATGTGGTGGTGGATTTCGTCGACGTGGATTCCGACAAATGGCGCCAGTACGCCCCGTCCCACCGCTTTCCCATGAACCGCCTGTACGCGCGGGAGTCCCGGCGGCTTTTGGCCTACGAACGCCAGGTCGCCGCCCGGGCCGGGGCCGGGGTCTTCGTCAGTCCACAGGAGGCCGAGCTGTTCCGGCGGCTCTCCCCCGAGACCGCCTCCACCACCCACGCCATCGACAACGGTGTGGACGTGGACTACTTCTCCCCGCAAGGCCCCCATGCCGATCCCTTCCCCTCCGGCGAGCGCCACTTGGTGTTCACCGGGGCCATGGACTACTGGGCGAACGTGGACGCGGTGCGCTGGTTCGCCGGGGAGGTCTTTCCCCGGGTGCGCGCCCGCTGTGCCGAGGCCCGGTTCACCATCGTGGGCGCCCGGCCGGGTGCGGAGGTGAAGCGCCTGGAGCGGATCCCGGGGGTGCAGGTCACCGGCGCGGTGCGGGACGTGCGTCCCTACCTGGCCCATGCCGCCGCCGCCGTGGCCCCGCTGCGCATCGCCCGGGGGGTGCAGAACAAGGTCCTGGAGGCCATGGCCATGGCCCGGCCGGTGATCGTCACCCCCCAGGCCATGGACGGGCTGCGCATGTGCGCGGATCTCAAGCCCCTGCTGGCGGAAGACCCCGAGGCGCTGGCGGCACTGTCCCTGTCGGCCCTGACGGGGGCGCTGCCGGCGGATGCGGGGGAACGCAACCGGGCCTGCGTGTGCCGCCACTACAGCTGGGCCGAGCACATGGGGCGGTTCGTGCATCTCCTGGAGACGGCGGCAGCGGACGGATCGTCGGGATGAAGGGCGCAAGGAGGGCAGGATCATGGATGCCGGAGGGGAACCACCCATGAACCCGGACACCGTGGCGTCGGCGCCCCGCAGGGGCACCGGATTGCCCTGGCCGTGGGCCCTGGCGGGGTTCGCCACCGCCCTGCTGGTGGCGGTAGGGCTCTACTGGCCGGGGGTGGAGCGCCTGGTGCACATCTGGACCCACTCCCAGACCTATGCCCACGGCATGGTCATCTTCCCCATCAGCCTCTTTCTGGTGTGGACCCGGCGCCAGGACCTGGCCCGTCTGCTCCCCGAGCCCAGCCTGCTGGGGGCCCTCGGTATCCTGCTCCTGGGGGGCGTCTGGTTCCTGGGGCGGGCGGCGGACATCACCACCGTGCAGACCTTCGTGGTGGTGGCCCTGGTCCCCGCCCTGGTGCTGGCCCTGCTGGGACGGCGGGTCACCCGCGTGCTGCTCTTCCCCCTGGCCTATCTCTTCTTCGCCTGGCCCGTGGGCAATTTCCTGGTGCCCGTGCTGCAGGACTTCACCGCCTGGATCAGCGTGGCGCTGCTGCGCCTCTCCGGCATCCCCACCTTCAGCGAGGGCCACTACATCAGTATCCCCGCCGGGGACTTCGTGGTGGCGGAGGTGTGCAGCGGCATCCGTTATCTCATCGCCTCCGTGGCCCTGGGTCTGGTCTATGCCTATCTGGTCTACCGCAGCCTCTGGCGGCGCCTGGCCTTCGTGGGCCTGTCCATCGTCGTGCCCATCCTCGCCAACGGCCTGCGCGCCTACGGCATCATCCTGATCGCCCACTGGACCGGCATGGAGCATGCCGTGGGGGTGGATCATCTGATCTACGGCTGGCTCTTCTTCGGGTTCGTGATGTTCCTGCTGTTCTGGATCGGCGCCTTCTTCCGGGAGGATCACCTCCCGCTGGCCACCCCCGGCCGGGGGTCGTCCGCCGGGGCCCCGGCGGTTCGCGGTCCGGCCTTGGGGATCCTGCCCGTCCTGGCCGCAGCGGCGGTGGCCCTGGTCCTGGCGCCAGCGGGGGAGGCCTGGATGGACTGGCGCATGATCGCCTCGGACGGCGATGCGCGGCCCGTGGCGCCGCAGGTGGCCGGCTGGCAGGGGCCGCTGCCCCTGCAGGACCCGGCCTGGACCCCCGCCTGGGCCGAGCCCGATGGCCGCATCCAGGCGGCCTATGCCGGCGATGGGGGGGAGGTGGCGTGGCAGGTCTATCACTACCGCTACGACCGGTCCGGGACCGACCTGATCCGCTATGACAACCGCATCCAGGATGGGCGGCAATGGCGGCGGATCCAACAGGATATCCGGTCCGTCTCCCTGACCGGCGGTGCGCGGCACCAGGTGCGCGAGACCTTCCTGCGGGGCCGGGAAGGGGAGGACCGCCTGGTCTGGCACTGGTATCAGGTGGCCGGCCGCACCACCGTGCGCCCCGTGGAGGTGAAGCTCCTGGAGGCCTGGGCCCGGCTCACGGGGCACGAGGAAGGTTCCCTGCTGGTGACCGTGAGCACCGGTTTCCGGGCCGGGCCTGAGGAGGCCCGCAAGACCCTGGCGGGATTCCTGCGCCAGGCCCCCCGGCGGGTGGCCGTGGAGACGGGCAATGGTGCCGATGACTGAGGCGGATCCACCCACGCAGCCCCCGCCCCTGGTGGCCCATGTCATCCATCGCCTGGATGTGGGGGGCATGGAGAACGGCCTGGTGAATCTGATCAATCACATGCCGCCGCAGCGCTACCGCCATGCCATCCTGTGCATGACCGGCTACACCGGTTTCGCCCGGCGGCTGCAGCGGGAGGACGTCTCCCTGCATGCTCTGGACAAACGCGAGGGCAAGGATCCGGCGGTGCACCTGCGCCTGTGGCGCCTGCTGCGCCGGTTGCGGCCGGCCATCGTACACACCCGTAACCTGGCCACCCTGGAGGCCCAGGCCACGGCGGCCCTGGCGGGGGTGCGGCGCCGTGTCCATGGCGAGCACGGCTGGAACGTGGGCGACCTGGACGGCTCCGGCGAGGGCCCCCGCCGCATGCGCCGCCTGTTGCGCCCGCTGGTGGGGCAGTACATCGCCCTGTCGCGGCATCAGATGGACTATCTGACCGGTGCCATCGGCGTGCCCGCCGACCGGTTGAACCACATCTGCAACGGCGTGGACACGGGGCGCTTCCATCCCCCGCAAGACCGGGTGGCGGCGCGGGCCGCGCTGCCGCCGGGCTTCGCCCCGCCGGGGACACCGGTGCTCGGCGCGGTGATGCGCCTGCAGGCGGTGAAGGCCCCGGAGGTGTTGCTGCAGGCCTTCCTGGGGTTGCTAGGGCAGGCCCCGCCGGGAGGCGAGCCGCGCCTGGTGATGGTGGGGGACGGGCCGCTGCTGCGGGATCTGCGCGCCCGCCTGGAGGCGGCCGGGGCCGCCCATCTGGCCTGGCTCCCCGGGGCCCGGGACGACATCCCGGAAATCCTGCGGGCCCTGGATGTCCTGGTCCTGCCTTCCCTGGCGGAGGGGATCTGCAACACCATCCTGGAGGCCATGGCCACCGGGCTGCCGGTGATCGCCACCCGCGTGGGGGGCAATCCGGACCTGATCCGGGACGGCCAGACCGGCCTGCTGGTCCCCCCCGGGGATGCCGAGGCCCTCATGGTGGCCCTGGAGCGCTGCCTGGGGGATCCGGCGGCGGCCCGGGCCCTGGGGGCGGCGGCCCGGGCGCACACCGAGCAGGCCCTGAGCCTGGAGGCCATGGTGCAGGGCTACCTGGCGGTCTACGACCGCCTCATGGCCGGCTGAGGCCGCGCCCCATCCCCCATCCACACCATCCACCGAGACCCTTCCATGTGCGGCATCACCGGCATCTTCGACACCCGCGATCGGCGCCCCGTGAACCGGGCCCTGCTGGAGGCCATGAACCTGGCCCAGTTCCACCGCGGCCCGGACGAGGGCGGGGTGCACCTGGAACCGGGGCTGGGGCTGGCCCACCGCCGGCTGTCCATCATCGACCTCTCCAGCGGCCGCCAGCCCCTGTTCAACGAGGACGGCAGCGTAGCCGTCACCTACAACGGGGAGATCTACAATTTCGCCGAACTCACCGAGGAGCTGAAGGCCGCCGGGCACCGCTTTCGCACCCACTGCGACACCGAGGTGATCGTCCACGCCTGGGAGCAGTGGGGGGCGGACTGCGTGCGCCGCTTCCGCGGCATGTTCGCCTTCGCCGTCTGGGACCGGAACAGTGAAACCCTCTTCCTGGCCCGGGACCGGCTGGGCATCAAGCCCCTGTACTATGCCCTGCTGCCCGACGGCCTGTGCCTGTTCGCCTCGGAACTCAAGGCCCTCATGGTGCATCCGCATCTGCCCCGGGCGCTGGACCCCCGGGGGGTGGACGACTATTTCGCCTACGGCTATGTCCCCGAGCCCCGCACCGTCTATCAGGCGGTGCGCAAGCTGCCCCCGGGTCACACCCTCACCCTGCGCCGCGGCGCGCCGCCGGCCGAGCCCCGGGAATACTGGGACGTGCCCTTCACTCCCCACGCCGCGCTGGATGAGGCCGAGGCCGCGGAGGAACTGGTGGCGCGTCTGCGCGATGCGGTGCGCATCCGCCTGGTGGCGGAAGTCCCCCTGGGGGCCTTCCTCTCCGGTGGGGTGGACTCCAGCGCCGTGGTGGCCCTCATGGCCGGTCTCGGGGATGCGCCGGTGAACACCTGTGCCATCGGTTTCAACGTGCCGCGCTATGACGAGTCGGCCTTTGCCGCTCAGGTGGCCGAGCACTGCCATACCCGCCACCGTACACGCCAGGTGGACCCGGACGATTTCGATCTCCTGGATCGCCTGGCGGGGCTCTACGACGAACCCTTCGCCGACAGCTCGGCCCTGCCCACCTACCGGGTGTGCGAACTGGCCCGCCAGGAGGTGACCGTGGCCCTCTCCGGGGATGGCGGCGATGAGAACCTGGCGGGCTATCGCCGCTACCGCTTCCACGCCGCGGAGGAGCGCTGGCGCGGCCTGATGCCTGGGGCACTGCGCCGGCCCCTGTTCGGTGCCCTGGCACGGGCCTATCCCAAGGCCGACTGGGCGCCGCGGGTGCTTCGCGCCAAGGCCACCTTCCAGGCCCTGGCGCGGGATGCGGTGGAGGGGTATTTCCACAGCGTCGCCGTGGTCCGGGATGAGCAGCGGAATCGCCTCTACAGCGAGGCCTTCCGGCGCCAGCTGGACGGCTATCATCCGGTGTCGGTGCTGCGCCATCACGCCGCCCGTGCGCCCACGGAGGACCCCGTCTCCCTGGCGCAGTACCTGGACCTGAAGACCTATCTCCCCGGGGATATCCTCACCAAGGTGGACCGGGCCAGCATGGCCCATGCCCTGGAGGTGCGGGTGCCCATCCTGGATCACCCCCTGGTGGAGTGGATCTCCGGGCTGCCGTCGCAGATGAAGCTTCGCGGGGGGGAGGGCAAGTATCTGTTCAAGAAGGCCATGGAGCCCTATCTGCCCCATGACATCCTGTACCGGCGCAAGCAGGGCTTCGCCGTCCCCCTGGACCAGTGGTTCCGTGGCCCCCTGGCGGGGCGCCTGGAGGAGACCCTGCTGGGGGAGCGCATGGGGGACTGCGGGCTCTTCAACCCGGACACCCTGCGCCACCTGGTGGAGGCCCACACCAGCGGCCGCCGGGACTACAGCGCGCCGCTGTGGTCGCTGTTCATGTTCGAGGCGTTTTTGCGACGCAATGAGGGCAGTTAACCCCGTTTCCGTCTCACATCCGTTGAGCGATGAACCTGCTCCTGGCCCGCCAGGACGGGTCTCTCACCGGGCAGGACGGGGGGATGCAGATCTCGCGGAGATGCCCCTCTGCGTCAGGGCCGGGCTGGATGGAGGGGCGATTCCCTATTTGCGCACCTTGCGCAGCGCCTCGGCGCCGTCCCGCAGCATCTGCTCGGTGGTGGCCCAGTCCACGCAGGGGTCGGTGATGGAGCAGCCGTAGCGCAGCCTGGCGCGGTCCTCCGCCATGGGCTGGTTGCCCGCCTCCAGGAAGCTCTCGATCATCAGTCCCACCACGGAACGGTTGCCTTCCCGGATCTGGTGCAGGACATCCTTCATCACCAGGGGCTGGAGTTCGGGCTTCTTGGAGGAGTTGGCGTGGGAGCAGTCCACCACCAGGTTCTGCGCCAGGCCCGCCTTGGCCAGGGCCTGTTCCGCCAGGGCCACGGAGACGGTGTCGTAGTTGGGCTGGCCGTTGCCGCCCCGCAGCACCAGATGGCCGTAGCGGTTGCCCCGGGTGCGCAGGATCACCGACTGGCCGTTGCCGCCGATGCCCAGGAAGCTGTGGGGGTGGGAGGCGGAGAGGATGGCGTTCACCGCCACCCCCAGGTCGCCGTCGGTGCCGTTCTTGAAGCCCACCGGCGTGGACAGCCCCGAGGCCATCTCCCGGTGGGTCTGGGACTCGGCGGTGCGCGCGCCGATGGCGGTCCAGCTGACCAGGTCACCGTAGTACTGGGGCGCGATGGGATCCAGGGCCTCGGTGCCGGCCGGGAGCCCCAGTTCGTTCACGTCCATGAGGAACCGCCGTGCCCGGGCCATGCCCTCGTCGATGCGGAAGCTGTCGTCCAGATAGGGGTCGTTGATGAACCCCTTCCAGCCCACGGCGGTGCGCGGCTTCTCGAAATAGACCCGCATCACCACCACCAGGGCGTCGGAGACCTCGTCCGCCAGGGCCTTGAGCCGCCGGGCGTAGTCCAGACCCGCCTCCGGGTCGTGGATGGAGCAGGGGCCCACCACCACGAACAGGCGCGGATCCTTGCGATCCAGGATGTCACAGAGGGTGCGGCGCCCCTCCAGGACCGTCCGGGCAGCCGCTTCGCTCATGGGGATCTGTGCCTTCACCTCCTGGGGGGAGGGCATGTAGTCGGTGGCGGCGATGTTGAGGTTGTCGGTCTGTGCGGTGGTCATGGGCGGGTCCGGCAGATGGATGACAATCCCCACAGTCTAACGCGAATCCGGCCCTTGTGCGCCGCCGCAGGGGGCTCCCAGGGGTGTGAAATGGCCATGGCCCTCAGCCGGATCAGCTAGGCGCCCGACCGGCTGAATCCACGCTGTATGGGCGCGTGGGATCGTGAGCGCAGGGATGGCCATGATCCTGGCGCTTAACCGATCCCGGCTGGACGGGTATCCTGCGAGAGAACCCCATGCCCAACCCTGCGTGCAATGACCCAAACCCGAGAATGGATCACCCCCACCCTGCTCCAGCAGGAATGTGGTCAAAACGCCTATACCCGCGGTCGGGACTACTTCAGAAAAGGGGCCACCTTGCGGGTGGAGCGGGTGCAGCAAACCCCCACGGAATTGATCTTCCATGCCCGTACCCAGGGCAGTGGCCGCAGGCCTTACCAGCAATATGTGCGCGTCTTTCTCGTGGATGGGGATCCGGACCCTCATCTGGAGGGGGAGTGTTCCTGTCCCATGGGCTTTAACTGCAAGCACGTGGTGTCCGCGGCCCTGACCTATCGGGAGCAGATCCCGGCGGGTGAACTACAGATCCAGAACCGGAATGGATTTGTGGACTGGTTGGATCGGATCCAACAGCGGGAAGCGCAGCGGGAGTATCGACTCACCGAGGAATGCCTGGCCTATCACCTGCTGCCCATGCACAGCGGCGCCCTGGTGCAGTTCCGGGTGGCCCGCCCGCGCAAGGACGGCACCCTGGGCAAGGGAAGGATGGTCTCCCTGGGCACCCTGGCCGAGCCCTACCAAAGCGCCTGCTGCCTGTACATGACCGAAACCGACCGGGAGATCATCCAGCTGTTGTTCGTGGCCAACGACCTGGATGGCTACCGGGACCCTGCGCTCAAGGGGCGGGCCGGGGCCATCGCCCTGGATATGATGCTGCGCACGGGCCGGCTGTTCGCCGCAACCCAGACGCCCACCCCCCTGACCCAGGGGGCGCAACGGGAACTGAACCTGGACTGGGAGCGGGAAGGGGACCGGTACCGGCTGCGCATGGAGATGGATCAGGGTGGGGGAGACGTCCTTCCCACGGAACCGCCGGCCTATCTGGACATGCAACGATTCGAGGCCGGCCCCCTGGTGTTGCCCGAGGGATTCGATCCGCAATGGGTCCACCGCATCCAGGACTCCCCACCCGTGGAGGCCGGTGAGGCCGAGGCCGTCAGCCGCCGTCTGGCCCTGGAGTTCCCGCAGATGCCCACCCCCACCCCCGTACAATGGCGGGAGGTGCACGCATCCCCCGTCCCGGCCCTGGCGGTCATGCTCTACGACGAGGACCTGCTGCAGTCGGGGCTGCTGCTGCATTTCCTCTATGACCAGGTGGCGGTCAGGCCCGAGGCACCCCAGGAGGTGGTCAGCGGCGAGGTGGACGGGGAACTGGTGCGTGTGTACCGGGATCCGGCCGCCGAGACCCAGGCGATGGACACGCTGCGTTCCGCAGGGTTGCTGCCTTTGGCCGATCATCCCGAACTCTACACCCCCTCCATGGAGGATACGGATCGCGGAACCGCCATCGGCCGCTGGCTGGATGTCCTGGACAGCTTCCTGCCGCGCCTGGAGGAGGAGGGATGGCGCATCGAATATGTGCAGGGAACCCATCCGCAGCTCACCGGTTCCGACAGCCTCCGGGCCGAAGTGGAGGAAGGGCAGGGCTGGTTCGATCTCCATTTCGATCTGGAGGTGGATGGACGCAAGATCCCTTTGCTGCCCCTGGTGAGCCAGCTCATCGAGGACTATTCCCCCGGCAGCCTGCCGGAACATCTCTGGCTTCAGTTGGAGACGGGGGAATACGTGAAGGTGCCCCGGGAGCAGATCGAACCGGTGCTGCAGACCCTGATGGATCTGCACGAGCAGATCGCCCCCGATGCATCGGCCCTGCGCCTTTCCCGCCTGGATGCCCCGCGCCTGCTGGAACTGGGGGACCTGCCGGTGCAGGGTGGGGCCTCGCTCCAGGATATGGCCCGGAAGCTGACGCGATTTGAGGCCATCCTCGAGGTGCCCCCGCCACGGGGGTTCACGGGGGATTTGCGCCCTTATCAGCAGCGGGGGGTATCCTGGCTCCAGTTCCTGCGGGAGTATGGCCTGGCCGGTATCCTGGCGGACGACATGGGGCTGGGCAAGACCGTCCAGACCCTGGCCCACCTGGCCCTGGAGCGGGAGGCGGGGCGCCTCTCCGATCCCGCCCTGATCGTGGCGCCCACGAGCCTGTTGAGCAACTGGCGACGGGAGGTCGAACAGTTCACGCCGGATCTGCGCGTGCTGGTGTTGCATGGTCCGCAGCGCAAGGACCATTTCCACCGCCTGGCGGAGCACGACCTGGTGCTGACCACCTATCCATTGCTGCCCAGGGATCGGGAGGCCCTCCTGGAGCAATCCTTCAGCCACCTGATCCTGGACGAGGCGCAGCAGATCAAGAATCCCAAGGCCCAGGCCGCTCAGGTGGCCCGTCGCCTCAAGGCGGAACACCGCCTGTGCCTCACCGGGACCCCCATGGAGAACCATCTGGGGGAGCTCTGGGCGCAATTCGATTTCCTCCTGCCCGGATTCCTCGGTACCCAGGAGGCCTTTTCCCGCACCTACCGCACCCCCATCGAGAAACACGGTGACCAGGACCGGATGCAGCGCCTGAATCGCCGCATCTCCCCCTTTCTGCTGCGTCGCACCAAGGACGTGGTGGCGGCGGAATTGCCCGAGAAGACGGAGTTGCTGCGCAGTGTGCCCATCGGCGGGCGCCAGGCGGCCCTGTACGAGAGCATCCGCCTGACCATGGAGCGCAAGGTGCGGGATGCCATCGCCCGCAAGGGATTGGCCGGGAGCCAGATCACCATACTGGATGCCCTGCTCAAGCTGCGCCAGGTCTGCTGTGACCCCCGCCTGCTGCCGGCCTCCGTGCGCCGGGACAACGAAGCGGTCCCCTCTGCCAAGCTGCGCATGCTCATGGAACTCCTGCCGGAGTTGTTGAGCGAGGGGAGCCGCGTACTGATCTTCTCCCAGTTCACCACCATGCTGGGTCTCATCGAGAAGGAGCTCAAGGCGACCGGGATCGCCTATTCCAAGCTCACCGGCCAGACCCGCAAGCGGGACGAGGCCATCGGCGCCTTCAGGGAAGGTCGTGTGCCGGTGATGCTGGTGAGCCTCAAGGCCGGGGGTGTGGGGCTGAATCTGACGGAGGCGGACACCGTCATCCACTACGATCCCTGGTGGAACCCCGCCGTGGAGGCCCAGGCCACGGACCGGGCCCATCGCATCGGCCAGGACAAGCCCGTATTCGTCTACAAACTGGTCACCGAGAACACCGTGGAGGAGAAGATCCTCGCCATGCAGGCCCACAAGCAGCAGCTGGCGGATCGGATCTACCGCACCGGCGAGCGGGCCCCGGATCAGCCGCCCATCGACGCCGACATGATCGAGGCCCTGTTCTCCGCCGGGGAGTGAATCCCCGGGCCAAGGGAAGGAGGGACCTGAGGGCATTCCCCCCGGGCCCACGGCGCGCTACAGTGGCGCAAAAATCGATGCACCATCGCCCATGACGCGCCCCGGTTTCGAAGAGCAGTGGCGTCGGCGTTTCGTCCAGCGGGGCAGCCGCTTCGATGACGACGCTGGCATCGCCGGCTGGACCCCCTCCGGCCTGGAGACCCGGCTGCGCAACTTCCGGCGTGTCTGGCCCGGTGACCGCCCCGGGGCCTTGTGGCTGGACGCCGGTTGCGGCGCCGGGAGCTACACCCGGCACCTGTCCGCCTGCGGGGTGCGCCCCGTGGGCCTGGACTATGCCCTGCCTTCCCTGCGCAAGGCCCGCCAGCGCAGCCCCGGGGACATCCCCTGGATGGTGGGGGATGTCACCCGCCTGCCGGTGGCCCCGGCCAGCCTGGACGGCATCCTCTGCCTGGGGGTGATGCAGGCCCTGGCCCGGCCGGAGGCGGCGGTGGCCGAGCTGATGGCGGCGGTGCGCCCCGGCGGCCAGATCTGGATCGACGTGCTCAACGCGGATTGCCTGATCACCCGGCTGCAGCGGGGGCTGGCGCGCCTGCGGGGCCGGGGGATGGTTCTGCGCTATGACCGGCCCCGGCAGCTGGCCCACTGGCTTCGGGCCCACGGGGCCGAGGACGTGCGCATCCACTGGGTCCCCATCCTCCCGGGGCCTCTGCGGCGGTTGCAGCCCTGGCTGGAGACCCCGGCGGTGCGCCGCCTGCTGGCGACGGTCCCCGGGATCGGGGCCCTGGTGAGCCACGCCGTGCTCGTCTCGGCGGTGAAGACGGGGGTGCAGCCCGCCCATGGGGCCGGGTCGTGACCGCCCCCGGGGAGGTCCTGGCGCGGCGTCTGCTGCTGCCCCTGCACGAGCGCCTGCGGGGCCGCTCCACCATCCCCCAGTGGCGGCGGCTGCACGCCGCGGACCGCCTGGACCCGAGCACCTGGGAGGCCTGGCGCCTGGAGAAACTGCGCGCCCTGCTGGCCCATTGTCTGCGGGAGGTCCCCCACTACCGGGAGCAGCTGCACGCGGCGGGGCTGGTGCGGCCGGAGGCGGTCACCCTGGAGGATCTGGGCCGGCTGCCGGTGCTGGAGCGGTATACCCTGCGCACCCAGGCCGACCGGCTCATCGCCCCCGCCTGGCGGGACCGCCTCATCCGCTACAGCACCGGCGGTTCCACCGGGCAGCCGCTGGTCTTTTACACCGACAAGCACCGCGAGGCCTGCCTCAATGCCCAGAAGCTGCGGGCCAGGGCCTGGTTCGGGGTCCTGCCGGGGGATCGCCAGGTGGATTTCTGGGGCTCCCCCATCGAGATGGACCGCCAGACCCGGGTGCGCCGGCTCAAGGACCGCTGGCTGCTGAATCAGGTGGTGCTCTCCGCCTCCCATCTCTCCCCGGGGCGCATCGATGCCTATGCCCGTTTCCTGGCCACCTGGCGGCCCCGCCTCATCTACGGCTATCCCACGGTGATCTACCGGGTCGCCCAGCATCTGCTGGAACACCCGGGCCGATTGGGCGATTACCGCCCGCGCCTGATCGCCTGCACCTCCGAGATGCTTCTGCCCCACCTGCGCGAGACCATCGCCCGGGCCTTCGTCTGCCCCGTGGCCAATGAATACGGCTCCCGGGACGGCGGCATGATCGCCCACGAATGCCCCGAGGGGCATCTGCACATCCTCGGCGAGCAGGTGATCGTGGAGGTGGACCGGCCGGATGCGGACGGGATCGGGGATCTGCTCATCACCAACCTGGATGGCTATGGCATGCCCTTCATCCGCTATCGCATCGGCGATCGCGGGGCCCTGACCGACGCACCCTGTCCCTGCGGTCTGCCCCTGCCGCGGCTGCGGGAGATCCAGGGCCGGGCCAATGACTTTCTGGTGGGGCAGGGCGGCCGCCTGGTGCACAGTTCCACCGCCAATTACATCCTCCGGGAGATCCCCGCCCTGCGGCAATATCAGCTGCGCCAGCGTGCGGATCACAGCTTCGACCTGATCCTGGTGCCGTCCCGGCCGTTGACCGGGGCCGAGGAGGATCATATCCGCCAGGGCTTGTGCCGCATCCTGGACGAGGCCGTGGCGGTGCGTTTCCATCCAACGCAGGGCATCCCGCCCGAGAAGTCGGGGAAGTATCGCTGGGTGATCAGCGAGGCGCTGGCATGAGCATGGAACAAGAACGTCCCCGTCTGGTGGTGTACACCCATGTCTTCCCCAACCAGGTCCAGCCCACCTATGGCATCTTCGTGCGCGAGCGCATGTTCCGCGTGGCCCAAAGCCTGCCGGTGACCGTGGTGGCGCCGGTGCCCTGGTTCCCCGGACAGGGCCTGCTGCGCCGCCTGCGTCCCCATTACCGGCCCGAGCCGCCCTATCACGAGGTGCAACAGGGGATCGAGGTCTACCACCCCCGGTTTCTCTGCATCCCCCGGTTTCTCAAGTGTACCGATGGCCTTTTGGAGGCCCTGTTCACTTGGCCGCTGATGCGCCGGCTCCAGCGGGAGGGGCGGCTGGACCTGATCGATGCCCATTTCGTCTATCCCGATGGGGTGGCGGCGTGGCTGCTGGGGCGGTGGCTTGGGGTGCCCCACACCATCACCCTGCGGGGCACCATCCTGCGCATCTCCCGCACCCGCCTGCGCCGCTGGCTGGCCACGCGGGCCATGCAACGGGCCGCCCGGGTGTTTTCGGTGGCGGATTCCCTGCGCCGCACGGCCCTTTCCATGGGGGTGCCCGCGGATCAGGTCCAGGTGGTGGCCAATGGCATCAACCTGGAGCTGTTCCAGCCGGAGGACCGGCAGGCCTGCCGGCGGCGGTTGGGTATCCCCGCCGATGCCCGGGTGCTCATCACCGTGGGCACACTGAATGAACGCAAGGGCTTCCATCGGGTCATCGAACAGATGCCGGCCCTGCTGGAGCGCTATCCCGATCTGATCTATCTGGCGGTGGGGGGAGAAAACCCCGACGGAGACCGGCGGCGGTTGCAGGAACTGGCCGCTGCGCTGGGGGTGGAGGGGCAGGTGTACTTTGCCGGGCAGCAGCCCCCCGAGGTGCTGCGGTATTACTACTCCGCCGCCGATCTGTTCGTGCTGCCCACCCGCTTCGAGGGATGGGCCAACGTGTTCCTGGAGGCGGCGGCCTGCAGCCTGCCCACCGTGACCACCCGGGTGGGGGGAAATGCGGAGGTGATCTGTTCCCCCATGCTGGGGGACCTGGTGCCGCTGGGGGACGGACCGGCCCTGCGGGAGGCCATCGTGAAGGCCCTGGAGGGGGAGTGGGACCACGGGGCCATCCTCGCCCATGCGCGATCCCAGGCCTGGGAGCGGCGCATCCCGGAACTGCTGCGCGCCTTCGCGACGCTTACGGCCCTGCGCACCGGTGGGGCGGGGCGCCCATGACGCCCCCCCTTGCGGTGCGCATGATGCGCCCCATCGCCGGCCTGCTGGCCCCCGGGGGGCGCCGAGCCCGCCTTTCCATCCTCATCTACCACCGGGTCCGCCCTGAACCGGACCCGATGCTGCCCGGCGACCCGGATGCCGCCACCTTCCGCTGGCAGATGGAGACGGTCTCCGGGCTGTTTCGCGTGCTGCCCCTGGCGGAGGCGGCCGCGCGTCTGCAAAGGGGCAGCCTGCCGCCCCGGGCCGCCTGCATCACCTTCGATGACGGCTATGCGGACAACCACGACGTGGCCCTGCCCATCCTGCAATCCCTGGGATTGCCCGCCACCTTCTTCGTGGCCACCGGCTTTCTCGATGGCGGCATGATGTTCAACGACCGCATCCTCGAGACGATCCGCCGGCTGTCGCCGGGGTTACAGGATCTGGGCTTTCTGGGGCTGGGGATGCGGGAGATCCCGGTGGAGATGGAAGCCCGCCATGCCCTGGCCATGGAGGCGATTCGGGCGGTAAAGCACCTGCCCGGGGAAGAGCGTTCGCAACGGGCGGCGGCATTGCAGGCCCTGACTCCGTCGCCCTTGCCCCGGGACCTGATGATGACCACTGCGCAGGTCCGGGCCCTGGATGGGGCCGGGATGGAGATCGGCGGACACACCCATACCCATCCCATTCTGGCCCGCCTGCCGGGGCCGGCGGCGAAGGAGGAGATCGCCCGGGGCAAGGGGATACTGGAATCCATGCTGGGGCACCGGATCCGCGTCTTTGCCTACCCCAATGGCAAGCCCGGGAAGGACTATGGTCTGGAGCACGTGGGCATGGTCCGGGACTGCGGCTTTGATGCCGCCGTGGCCACGGCCTGGGGGGTGTCCAACGCCTCCCGGGATCCCTTTCAGCTGGCACGTTTCACGCCCTGGGACACGACGCCAATCCCATTCGCACTGCGCTTGGGGCGCAATCTGCTGCGCAATTCACCGGATCAGGCCCGTTGAGATCGGGCCTTCCTGTTGTCTTCAATGAGCCTTGCAGCGGCCTCTACCACGCGCGTGGCGTTGTGGTCCCAGGTGAGTTGTTTCTCCTGGATGGTGCGCCGGGCCTGGGCGCTGAGCCGGGCCCGCAGGGGGGCATCATTGCATAGCCGCTCCACTGCCTGTTTGAAGGCATCGCTGTTGCCGCAATCGAAGAGCAGGCCGTTGTGCCCGTGGGTCAGGATCTCCCGGATGTTGGCCTTGTCCGGTGCCACGATGGCGCGGCCCAGGGCCAGGTATTCGAACAGCTTGAGGGGGGATGCGTAGTCCACCACATCCGGCTGCAGGGCGATATCGAAGGCGGCCACGTATCTGGCCACCTGGTCGCGCGGGATGATGCCGGTGATGGTGACCCGATCCTCGACCCCCAAGGCCCGGGCGCGTTCCCGGATGGACGCACAGGCGGGGCCGTCCCCGACGATGAGCAGGTGCCGCTGGCCTGCATCCTCGCGGAGCAGGTCCACGACCCGTTCAAGGCCGTGCCACTCGCGCACGAAGCCGGTAAAGCCCAACACCAGCCGGTCCTCCAACCCCAGTGCGGCCTTGGCCTCGTGCGTGGCGGGGAAGCGCTGGAATTTTTCCGTGTCGATGCCATTGGCAAGGACGCGGATGCGTTCGGGGTCCACGCCCCGGGCGATCATCCGTTGCGCCAGGACCTGTGTCACGGGCAGCGCACGATCGGCCCGTCTCCAGACATGATCCTCGCTCCAGCGCGCCAATCGGGGCAGCGCGATCCCGTTGAAGCGCTGGCGCTCCTCGAACAGGGGGGCGTTCACCTCCAGCAGCAGCGGAATCCTCAGCAAACGGCTGGCCCAGGTACCCGAGGGCAGATAGAGGTTATAGCGTTCGTAGAGGCAATCGGGGCGGTGGCGAAGGGCTTGGGCAAGGATCTGCACGAAGGCCACCAGGGCATAGGCCAGCTCCAGCAATTCGTACACGCCCGCCGGGATATGTCTTTTCAACCGGGCCACCAGGCGGCTGCCGTGTCCGAATTCATGGTCCTCCATCAGGCTAGGCGCCACCATGATGATCTCGTGGCCCTGGCGCTGCAGGGCCTGGGTCAACTCCTGCACATGGACGTATTGCCCATCCTTGGAGGCGATCCGGTGGTGATAGAGGATACGCATCAACCCGGGCCCTCGACGGACAGATCATGGGTCTCCAGCCACAGGTCCAGCATCATCAGGATCCACACCATCTCCCCGTAGTAGACGGCGTGCTGTTGCCGGTGCATCTGGATGAGCCGGTCGATGAAGGCGGGTTGCAGGATCCCCCGGTCCTTGAAGCGCAGCAGCCCGTCGTAGGCCATCTCCTGAAGGGGAGGGTGTTCCTGCATCCATACGCCGAAGGGCAGGCCGAAGCCGTGCTTCTTCTTGTGAATGATGCGCTCGGGGAGGAAGCCGCTCATGGCCTCCTTGTAGAAGTGGCGCAGGCGCCCTCTTGAGGCCTTCAGGGCCGAGGGGATGCGGCAGGAGAAGTCCACCAGGTCCTCGTCCAGCATGGGATACACCACGTCCACCCCGGCCAGCTGGCCCATGCGGCTCACCTTGCGCAGGTCGTTGTCCGCCAGGGTCTGTTGCCAGTCCAGGTACATCATGCGGTTCAGGGGCGACGCCCCGTCGGGGCGATGGTAGAGATCCCGCATGAGGGTCCAGGGGGCCTCCCGGTCCACCTGGGCGAGAAAATCCGCCTCGAACACCGTTTCCGCATCCAGGCGATACAGGTGGTTGTAGGTCTGCAGGCGGTCGGGCAGGGGGATGCGGGCCTGTTCCACGTAGCTGCGGGCCTTGCCCAGCAGGGGCGCGCCCCGGGGCAGGTGCGTGAACAACGGTTCCAGCAATTTCCGGCGCAAGGGGGCGGGCAGGCGTCCCCAGTGTTCGAACACCTGCTGTTTCACGTAACGGGCGTTGCCGGCGAAGAGTTCGTCGCCGCCGTCCCCGGCCAGCATGCGCCGGATGCCGGTATCGGCGGCCATGCGGGCGCAGAAATAGGCGGGCAGGGCCGAGGAATTGCCAAAGGGCTCGTCATAGGCCGCTGCGATCAGGGGCACCGCCGCCACCACGTCCTCGGGGGTGACGTAGTATTCGTGGCTGCGGGTGCGGAAGTGGCGGGCGGCTTCCCGGGCGTAGTCCATCTCGTCATAGCCCGGGGCATGGAAGCCGATGCTGAAGGTGTCGGCCTCGCCGGGGCGCAGGGCGGCCAGGTAACCGCTCACGGTGGAGCTGTCCAGGCCACCGCTGAGGAAGGCCCCGGTGCGGGGTTCCTCGTTCCGGCGTTGTACCGCCGTCTCCAGCCGCTGGTGGAGTTCCCGGCCCAGGGCCTTGGCATCGGCCCCGGCCGGTTCCTGGAACTGCGGTTGCCAGTAGGCCTCCACCCGTGCCGGACCATCGCCCTCCAGGGTCAGGCAGTGGCCCCCCTGGAGCTTCTCCAGCCCGGCGTAGAGGCTCACCGGGGCCGGGAGCATGTGAAAGAAGAGGTAGTGGAAGAGGCCGTCGGGGGTGACGCGCCGCGCGATGCCGGGGTGGGCCAGCACGCTGGAGGCCGAGGTGCCGAAGGCCACCCCGGTGGCGGTGCGGGCGAAATACAGGGGAAACTGGCCGATGCGGTCGATGGCCGCCAGCAGGCGCCGCTGCTCCGGGTCCAGCACGCACAGGGCAAAGTCCCCCCCCAGCCGCTCCAGCATGCCCCGCCCGTGGCGCCGGTAGCCTTCCCACAGGGCCCGGGCCGGGTCGCCGTCGCGGGCCAGGGCGGCCAGTTCCGCGTCCCGCCAGCGGGGGTGTCCGGCGAGGGCGACCACCACGCCCCCGGCCTCCCCCGCGGTCCAGCCATCCCGGACCTGGCAGGCCCCGCCATGGGTCTCGCGATGCTGCGCCGGGGCCCCCGGCCGGGCGGGGAGTTCCCCGGCGCAGGAGGGACCGGCGTGTGCGGGCACACCATCGCCCGGGGTAAACCAACCGCAGAGTCCTGCCATATGCCTGTTCGCCCCTGGGGATGGGGTTATATACTTTATGCCCGGTAGGCATCCCTTCAGTGGGTCATCATAATCCCAGCGGTCCTCTTCGGGCCAGCCACGCACCCTCGTCGCGATGGCCCCGACCGCGACAAGACACGGGGAACAGAATGTCGAGCATGGAACAGATCAAGGGGGTCCTGGATACCGTCCTGGGCCTGAACGGGCGTTCGGCCGCGTTCGAGGCCTCCACCCCGTTGCTGGGGCATCTCCCCGAACTGGATTCCATGGCGGTGGTGGGCATCCTCACCGCTCTGGAGGAGCAGTTCGGCATCGTGGTGGACGATGACGAGATCAGCGGGGAGACGTTCGAGACGCTGGGTTCGCTCACGACCTTCGTCGATCAGAAGCGGGCAGGGGCCTGACCCCGGGGGGGCGGTAGGGCGTGGCGATGGACGTGGGCTTCATCCAGGGCGGGCGGGGTGCCCTGTTCCGGGTGATCCATCGCCCCCCCGCCGGGACCCCCGCGCGGGGATCCGTCCTGTATGTCCATCCCTTCCTGGAGGAGCACAACAAATCCCGGCGCATGGCGGCCCTGCAGGCCCGCCGCCTGGCGGCCGGGGGATGGACGGTGATTCAGCCGGATCTCTTTGGCTGCGGCGACAGCGACGGGGATTTCGAGCAGGCCCGCTGGTCGGGCTGGGTCGAGGATCTGCTGACCTGTGTGCGGGAGGTGGCGAAGGAGGGGGATCACCCCCTGATCCTGTGGGGGCTGCGGGGGGGATGCCTGCTCTTAGCGGATCTGCTGCCCCACCTCCCCCGCCCACCCGGGCTCACCCTCCTCTGGCAGCCGGTGCCCCGGGGCGAGGTGCTCCTGAATCAGATCCTGCGCCTGCGCCTGGCCTCGGGGCTCCTGGCGGGCGGCCCGGGGGAGGGCACTCAGGCCCTGCGCCAGCGGCTGCAGGCCGGGGAGACCCTGGAGGTGGCGGGCTATGGCCTGCATCCGGAGTGGGCGGCTGGGCTTGCGGCGGCGGCGCTGCAACCCCCGCCGGCTGGGGACGTGGCCTGGTTCGAGGTGGCCGCCGGAGACGAACCGGCATTGTCCCCCGCCGCCACGCGGCAGGTGGAGGCCTGGCGCACGGCGGGTCATGGGGTGACCGCCCGGGCCGTCCCCGGCGAGCCCTTTTGGGCCACCCAGGAGATCCGTGAGGTCCCGGAGATGATCGAGGCCACGACCCGTTGCGTCCAGGAGGTCATGGGGCCATGAACCCGGAGGCCTTTCTCTTTCACGTGGGGGATGACCCCTTGGTGGGCCTGGTCCATGCGGGGGACTCCGGCGTGCGTACCGGGGTGTTGATGGTCGTGGGCGGCCCCCAGTATCGGGTGGGCAGCCATCGCCAGTTCCTGTTGCTGGCGCGGCATCTTGCCGCCCACGGCATCCCCGTGATGCGCTTCGATTCCCGGGGCATGGGGGATTCCGGGGGGGAAGCGCGGGATTTCGAGCACATCGATGCGGACATCGCCGCCGCCGTGGATGCCTTCCTGGCCCGGGCCCCGCAACTGGAGCGGGTGGTCCTCTGGGGCCTGTGCGACGCGGCCTCGGCGGCCCTCCTGTACGCCTGGCGGGATCCCCGCATCGCCGGGCTGGTGCTGCTCAACCCCTGGGTGCGTACCGAGGCCGGTCTGGCCCGGGCGTATCTCAGGGGATACTACCGTCAGCGCCTGCTGAGCCCTGCCTTCTGGGGCGACCTGCTGCGGGGGAGGGTGGACCTGCGCCACTCCCTGGTCTCCCTCGCCGGGATGTTGCGCCGCGCCCTGGCCCGGGGACGTCCGCAAGGTGCGAACCCGGGGGAGACCGTTGTTGACCACGACGCCCCCTTGCCCCGGCGCATGGCCGAGGGATGGCGGCGCTTTCCCGGCCCCATCCTGCTGATCCTCAGCGGGGAGGACCTCACCGCCGCCGAGTTCCGGCAATGCGCCAGCGGCGATCCCGCCTGGCGCGGCCTGCTGGAGGCATCCCGGGTGACGCTGCGGGAACTGCCCGGGGCCAACCACACCTTCTCGCGGCGGGAGTGGCGGGAGCCGGTGGAGCGGTGGACCCGGGAATGGGTCACCCGATGGCCGGATGTCCCGCGGTCATGATCGGGGTGCAGACGCAGAAACGGTCCATGCTCCAGGGGCTCGTGCATCGCCTGTCCTCCCCGCTGCATACCCTGGGCCGCCGCAATGGCCTGTGGTATCTTCTCTCCCGCGCCCTGGAACGGGGCAGCGGCGGGCGGGTGCGGCTGATCCGCTATCTCCTGGTGGCCCAACCCCTGCCGGAGGGTCCCCCCGCCCGGGCCTTGCGGGATCCCGGGGTGACGGTGCGCGAGGCCGGTCACGGGGATCCCCTGCTGCAGCACCTGCCCCATCCGGCGGCCGTGATCCGGGGCCGTTTCGCCCAGGGGGCCCGTTGCCTGGCAGTGGTCCGCGGCGCCGACCCCATGGCCTTTCTCTGGTGGACCGAGGGCCCCTATGAGGAGGATGAGGTACGCTGCCGTTTCGAACCGGCGCCGGAAGGGGAGGCGGTGTGGGATTTCGATGTCTATGTGTTCCCCCGCCATCGTTTCGGTACCGCCTTCGCTCGCCTGTGGGGCGAGGCGGGGGCGCGGCTGCGGCAGCGGGGCTACCGTGCCAGCTGCAGCCGCATCTCCGCCTTCAATGCCGCCTCCGTGGCCTCCCACCGGCGTCTGGGGGCCCGGGTCACCGGCATGCGGACCTTTCTCGTCCTGGGACCATTGCAGGTAAGCTGGGGCCGGGGGCGGCCCGGATTCCATGTCTCGCTGCGGGATGCCGCCCGGCCGCGGGTGCGGGTGCCTTCCCGTGCCGTCTAGGTGTTGCTATGTTTCAATGGAATACGATCCGGGCCTGCGGGACAGGCGGGGGGCAGCATGCGGGTTCTGCAGCGAATGGTTTGGATCATCGCCCTCGTGGCGCTCCTCCCTTCCATGGCCATGGCGGCGGGGTGGTGCGGTGATCCACCGGGGCAGAATCTGGACTATCTCAACCCCGAGCACCGCAAGCGCTTAGGGTTGGTGGAGCGCTTCCATTTCACCGAGGAGGTGCGCACCCTCCGCCGGGGGGCGACCGGTTACCTCATCGGCGACCTGGAATATGTGCTCAACTACTATCCCAACCATCATGCCGCCCTGGATGCCCTGAGCCGCCTCGCCGTCCGCGAGGGGCGATCCCAACCTCATCGCGCGGAATGGCCCATCGAGTGCCGTTTTCAGTGGGCCCGGCAGGTGAATCCGCAGGATGCCATGGTGCCCCTGATCCAGGGGCTGCACGCCTTTCGTACGAAGAAGATGGACGCGGCCCGCAAATATCTCGAGGAGTCCGCCTCCATGGCCCCGGACAACCCCGAAGTCCATTACAACCTGGGGCTGGTGCTCTTCGATCTGGGGGAATACGAAGCGGCCCGGGAGCACGCCCGGCAGGCCTATGCCCGGGGTTATCCCCTGCCGGGCTTAAAGGACATGCTGCGCCGATCAGGTCATCCCGTGGACGTCCCCGCCGGGGAGGGGGGGTGATGCGAGGAACCGCCGCTCCCGCACCCGGGGGCCCATCCATCGCTGCTGTATGCGGGTGAGCCATGGCGCTGCGTGATCTCGCCCTCTTCACCATCGTCATGGGGCTGGTGCCCGTCATCCTCATGCGCCCCTGGGTGGGCATCCTGGGCTGGTATTGGGTGGGGCTCATGTCGCCCCATGGCCTCACCTGGGGGTTCATGCGCACCTTTCCCCTGGCCATGGTTATCGGCGGCACCACCCTGGTGGCCGTGTTCCTGGCAAAGGACCGGCGGCCCCTGCCCATGACCCGGGAGATGCTCCTGCTCTGCCTCTTCCTGGCCTGGGTCACCGTGACCAGTGTCTTTGCCGTGAGCCCCGACGGGGCCTGGGAGCAGTGGATCAAGCTGGTGAAGATCCTGGCCATCACCTTCGTCGCCCCCATGCTCATCTTCGGTGAGCGGCGGGTGGTCCCGCTGCTGCTGGTGATCACCGGGTCCATCGCCTTCTATGGCTTCAAGGGCGGCATCTTCGCCATCCTCACCGGCGGCCAGCATCAGGTGCTGGGGCCGCCGCGCTCCTTCCTGGAAGGTAACACCTACATCGGCATGGCCATGGTGATGATCCTGCCCATGATCCTGGCCACCGCGCGCATGTTCCACCATCGCTGGCTGGACTGGGGGATCCCCCGGCTGCAGCGCTGGATGCGGCCCCTGGGCTGGGGGGCGTACGCCACCTTCTGGCTCACCGCCATCGCCATCCTGGCCACTTATTCCCGCGGGGCCTTCCTGGGGATCCTGGCGGTGGCCCCCTTCCTCTTCCTGCGAATGCGCCGCAAGGGGATGCTGGTGGCCTTGGCCTTTGTCCTGGTGTCCGTGGTGGGGGTCACCGTGCCGGACAAGCTGATGGAGCGCTGGGAGAGCATCCGCCATTATCAGGAGGACACCTCCGCCATGCAGCGCATCCAGTCCTGGGGGGTGAACTGGAACATGGCCCTGGAGCGCCCTCTGACGGGGATGGGATTCAACCACGAGGGGATGGGCTACAACTGGTGGATCCAGTATGCCGAGTTCGAGGGGACCTGGCGTTTCGCCCTTTCCCCCCACAGCACCTACTTCCAGCTCATGGGGCAGCATGGCTTCACCGGCTTGGGGATCTACCTGCTCTTGATGGGGGCCATGCTGGCAACCTTGCACCGCATCCAGATGACTGCCCGAAGGCGTACCGGTCAGGCCTGGCTGGAGGAATACGCCTGGGCCGTCAAGGTGGGGCTCATCGGTTTCCTGGTGGCCGGGGCCTTCCTGGACATGGCCTACTTCGAGCTGGTCTATGCCCTGGTTGCCCTCACCGTGATCCTGCGGCGGGAACTGGACGAGGGCACGGTGCCGGCCACGCAGGCGGCGGTGGCCGCCGATGAGGAAGGCGCGCCGGGCCCCAGGTTTCCGGACTTCGTCGTTGCCCCCGGATCCGGCCGGCCAGGTGGACGGCAGTGACCCGGCCCCGGGCGGCAGAAGCCCCGGCGTCCCCTGGGGACGAGATCTCCGGGCTGCTGGACGATGTGCTGCGGGGGCTGATCTCGGGGCTGGAAAAGTGGGTGGACCCCGCCGGCGTGCTGCAGGACCCGGTCACCGGTGGACCCTCGCCGCCGGATCACTACGGCCCGCTGGCGACCGCCCTGGCCCTGCGTCTGTACCAGGGACCTGACAGCCGGTGGCGGGATCTGCTCCAGGTCCGGGTGAGCATCCCCGATGGGCAGTTGGACCATGCCCCCTTCAACCGCTTCCTGCTCCTCTTGCTGGAGGAGGGGATACGGGCCGATGCCCCGGCCGACGAGGATCTGCGGTGCCTGCGGGGGCAGCGCAGGCGCTGCCCCCTGGACCGGCGGTATCCCTCCAACAACTGGACCTTACTGGCCGGACTGTGCAGGGCCCTGGAGGCCCCCCCGGCGGCGGCCCCCCGGGCCTGGTCCCGTTGCCTGGCACAACTGGATGCCTGGCTCACCCCGGAGGGCGGTTTCGTGGATTTCCCGCGACGACCGGGCGGGAAGGGGGCTGTGGCCACCCCCATCGCCTACCATCACAAGGCCCTGTTCATCGCCGTCGCCGCCGCCCGGGCCTCGGGGCAGATCGCCTGGGAGGAACGGGTGCAGCGGATGCTGGGCTGGTCCCTGATGACCTGGGACGGTCAGGGCCATGCCGGCGGACTGGGCCGCAGTACCCACGCCCTGTTCGGCGACGCCTGCCTGGTCGCGGCCCTGATCCTCTTGGGAATGGACAGGCCGGAGTCCGTGGGGCATCCGGCACGGGCCCTGCTCCTGGGGATCCTGCGGCGCTGGCGAAGGCAAAGCCGCCCCGACGGGCTGATCCATCTCAATCCCGCAGGGGAGGACACCAGCGGGTGGGACGGATACATGTACCTGAGCGTGTACAACGCCTGGACCGCGGCCCTGCTGGCCTGGGCGCGGGCATGCCGCCAAGGGGATCGGGAGGGTATCCCCCGTGGGGGGCGCTCCCCGGGCGTGCCGGTCCCCTCGGGGGATGCACGGGCCGGGATCCTGCGCTGCGGGGATCCCGGGGGGCTGCTCCTGCTGCTGTCCACCCGCGGCCAGGCGCCCCAATCCTTTGGCCGAAAGGCGGCGGAACTGCGTTA
This sequence comes from Ectothiorhodospira mobilis, assembly GCF_900114895.1. GTDB lineage: Bacteria > Pseudomonadota > Gammaproteobacteria > Ectothiorhodospirales > Ectothiorhodospiraceae > Ectothiorhodospira > Ectothiorhodospira mobilis_A. The sequence goes on along the minus strand of NZ_FOUO01000001.1, from coordinate 43,600 downwards.
TGCCGGGGGCCAGCCCTTCCACCTCACCTGGCAGGGGCGGCCGCTGTGCCCGCCCCCGGTGCGGGTGGCGGTGGCCGAACTCCTGGATCATCCGGCCCTGGCCGGATGGATCTCCGTGTTGTCGGTGGATGGGCAGTTGTTCGGGTTGACGGACTGGCTGCAGGGGGCGGCCAGGCGGCAAGGCGATTCACTCCAGGTGACCCTTCATGGGAGCCCGCGCCAGTTGGTGAACCGCCCCCCTGAGGGTCTGGCGGGGCGGGGGGTGGCGGCCCTGGACTGGCGCCTCCTCGGGGGGCGGATGGGCCGCTCCGCGGCCCTGAAGCGTTCCTCCCTGGCCGGGGTGGAGGCCACCCTGCGGGTGCGCATGACCCTTGAGCGCCCCAGGCTGGAATGGGACCTGACCCTGCATCTGACAGGGGCGGGGCCTGTGACCCTGCTGAATCCCTGTGGACATACCTTTTTGGAGTCGTCACCGCCGGAGCGGGTGTCTTGGCGGATCCAGGCGGGGGGGCGCCCGCTGGCTTCCGGCGGCTGGCGCGGGGACCGCCTGCCCGCCGCGCTGCCGGGGGGCATGGGCCGCTGTCTGCCGCCCCTGACCCTGAACGGGCCGCACTGGCGTCTGTTGCTGGAACTGGTCTGGCCCGGGGCGGATCAGTCCGCCTCCAGGCAGGCCTCCAGTTCCAGCAGGTAGAGGGCGGGCTGGAGATACCAGGTGCGGGGGCAGCGGGGGCGGAGCAGGTCCCGGGTGAGCATGGCCAGGATGCGCTCGGAGCGCACCATCCGGGACCCCAGTCGCCCTGGATGACGCGCGAACTCTGCGAGGAAACCCCTCACCGCGCGGCGGTAATGGGCGCTCTCGGCGGACATGGGGGCCTTTGGGGCCGACGGGTCTTCAAAGGGTAGATGGGCGTACTGGGGGTAACCGCGGCGCAGGGCCTCGTCGTGCAGGGCATTGCCCATGGAGTACCCGGCATCCAGGTGGAAGAGGAAGTCGAACAGGTCGTGGTCCAGATAGGGGCAGTACACCGTCTCCACCGAACCGAGGATGGAGAAGGGGATGAGGCTGATGCCGCGCCGGGTGCGGTTCCAGAAGATGAAGGACATGAGGGGGTGGGGGGCGTCCACATGCCGTTCCAGTTCCGCCGCCACGGCCTCCATGGCCGGGGCCTCGTCCAGACGCCGGTCCATGGGCGGGCGCAGGGCCTGGGACAGGAACGGTTGCAGGCCGTTCTCCCGCAACAGGCGGGTGGCCAGCTTGCGGGTGTGGCCCGCCCGGGCCAGGGCCAGCTTCTCCTCGTTCACCTGAAATCCACCGGAGAGGACGCTCCCGGCCAGGCCGTCGTAGAGGGTCTGCACGCCGTGGGCCTGCAGCCAGGCGGCTACGGGGAGCAGCCAGGTGTGGCCGCTGCCACAGAGTTGGGTGAGTTCGATGTCCTTGCGGCTGGCGGCGAAGTAGTCCCTCGGCATGGCGATCTGCACGTTCTCCAGGCCCAGTTCGGCCGCCAGGATGCGGGCGATGCGCAGATCCTCGTTGGCGGAGGGGGGGCGGGATTGCACCGTCACGGTCCCAGCGGGGGGATGCCCCTGGGTCAGCAGCTCGAAGAGGATGTGCCGGGAATCGCGTCCGCCGCTGATGGGCAGGGTAAACCCCGCCTCGGGTGGGGGCCGCCGGGCGATGGCCTGGCGAAATAGGGCGATATAACGCTCCACGGCCTCATCGAAGGAGGCCACCGGCGGATCCGGCGCCGGCACCGATGGATCGCCCCGCTCCAGGCTGCAGGCCCCATCCTGCCAGGTGAGGGTGCTGCCCGGCGGCAGGACATGTACGCACTCAAAGGGGGTGGCCTCCCCGATGAAGAAGCCCAGGCGGAGGAAGACGGCCAGGGCGGTATCGTCCAGGGTCCTGGGGACGTCCCCGTCCAGCACCTGGAAGATGGACGGGGAGACGCGGATCATGCCCCCGTGACAGGCATAGAACAGGGGATGGATGCCGTAGCGGTCGTTGCGCACCACCAGCCGGTGGCCATCCCAGTCCCATTGTGCGAATACGCCGTCGGGGCCGTGACGCCCGCCGTGGTCCAGGCGGTGGCCCAGATGGCAGTGGGGGGTGCCCCGGGTGTGGGTCGTTCCACCCCGATGGCGGACCTCGAACCAGGGCCGCCGGCGGCCGCACAGCCCTTCCAGGGTGGTTTCCTCCATCCCCTCTTGTCTCCCCGATGTCGTAATCGTGCCTACGCCTCGTGACTGGATCGTCTTGCCAGGACGACACGTGCCAGATTCACCGGCAGGAGGGCCAGGAGGGCCGGGTCTTCCCGCAGGGTGGCGAGCACCCGCGGCCAGTCCACCGGCATGCGCCGGCGCAGCAGGTGCAGCAGCGTGGCTACGAAGCCCTGGCGGGCCTCGTCCAGCTGTCCCTGCACAAAGGCCTCCTGTTCCGGGGTCAGGCGGATCCGCTCCCGCACGCGGCGGGCCAGACGGATGTAGCTGCACACCAGCCGCAGGGATCCCTCGCTGCCCCATTGGGCCTTGTCGAAGATGTTCACCCCCTCGCCCTCGTGGGCATAGATGCGGGGGGAGAAGGCCACGCGTTCCAGGTCCTGCCCCAGGGTGAGCTTGAACAGCCGGTCCTGCCCGTTGTAGATGCCCGGGTCGAAGCGTACCTGGGGGAACTTCTCGAAGCGGTAGGCGAAGGTGGTGGGGCCGATCAGGCTGGTGCGCCTCACCAGCAGGTCGAAGAAGTCCCCATGATATTCATGGATCCCCCGTTCGGGGTCGAGGATGGGATGCCGGGTGGCCTGCAGGTCCAGGCCCTTGTCCGCCTCCCATTCAAACCGTGTCTTCTCCTGTCCGGTGCGCGTGCTGTTGCCGATGAACAGGTCGTAACCCTGCCCCAGGGCCGTGACGGCGTCCTCCAGGAAGGGGCCGGTCCAGTGGTCGTCGGAATCCAGGAAGGTGACCAGCGGCGTGCCCGCGGGCACGTGGTCCAGGCCGGTGTTGCGCGCCGCACCGGGGCCGGCATTGCGCTGCAGTACCACCTGGATCCGGTGATCCCCGAAGCGGGGCAGCAGGGGGGCCACCTCGGCGGCGGCCGGGACCGGGGAGCCGTCGTCCACCACGATGACCCGGAAGCGGATCTCCCCGGGTTGTTCCAATACGGAGTGCACGCACTGGCGCAGCAGGCCCGCACGGCGTTGGTAGTAGGGGATGACGATGGCGATCTGCGGGGGCGTCTGGGGCATGATCCGTGCTTTCCTTGATTGTCCTGCCACGGGGCATCGCCCCTGGAGGGATGCTAGCGGAAAAATGGCAGGGTGTCCCTGCCCCCAACCCATGGTAGGCCCATCCCCGGGGATGGGCTACACTCGGATCCACCACCTGGCCCACAGCCAGGGCGGACCTGCGCGGGAGGATGCCATGGCGGTCGCGATCCGGGCCACGAGATGCTGAACATCATCGGGAAACTGAACGCCCTGCTGGACCCCAGGGACCGCCCCAAGGTGCTCCTGCTGATCCTGCTCATGGTGGTGACCGCCTTCATGCAGACGGGGGGGGTGGCCTCCATCATGCCCTTCCTCTCGGTGCTGTCCGATCCCGGCGTCATCCAGCGCAGCGAGTGGCTGCAGGGGATCTATTTAGCCCTGGGTTTCGAGACCCAGCGGGCGTTTCTCTATTTCCTCGGGGTGGTGTCTTTTGTGGTGTTCGTGACGGGCACCGCCCTGCAGGCCCTCACCTTCTGGGCCATCACCCGGTATTCCCACATGCAGCAGTACGAGCTCTCCCGCCGGCTCATGGCGGATTACCTGCGCCGCCCCTTCAGCTTTTACCTCACGCGCAATTCCGGCGATCTGTCCAAGACCATCCTCAACGAGACCGCGCAGGTGGTGAACGGGGCCCTGATGCCGGCGCTGCGGCTGTTGAGCCACGTGCTGCTGGCCCTGGCCCTGGTGATCCTGCTGGTGGTGGTCAAACCGTGGTTGGCCCTGACGGTGTCCCTGGTGCTGGGGGGGATCTACGGGGCCATCTATGCCCTCTCCCGGGCCTGGCTCGGCCGCATCGGACAGGAACGGGTGGCGGCCAACCGGGCCCGCTTCACCGCCGCCGCCGAGGCCTTCGCCGGGGCCAAGGAGATCCGCCTGTTGGGGCGTGAGCGGGCCTATCTGGAGCGCTACCGGGAGCCCTCCAGGCAGTTCGCCCGACATCAGGCCAATGCCGCCCTGCTGAACAGCCTGCCCATGTACGCCATTGAGGCGGTGGCCTTCGGCGGGGTCCTGCTGCTGGTGCTGATCCTCATGGCCGGTGAGGGGGGGCTGGGGGCGGCCCTGCCGCTCATCGGGGTCTATGGCCTGGCGGGGCGGCAGCTGATCCCCGCCTTCCAGAAGATCTTCTCCGCGGTGGCGTCCCTTCGCTTCAATCTGGCCGCGGTGGATGACGTGCTGGCGGATCTGGGGGACCGGGAAGGTTCCCAGCCCTTTACCCGGCAGGTCCCCCGCGAGGCGCGCCTCGTCCCCCGGGAGGCCATCGTGCTGGAGCAGGTCTCCTACACCTATCCGGGGACGGACGAGCCCGCCCTGCGGGATCTCTCCCTGGAGATCCCGGCACGCACCACCGTGGGCCTGGTGGGGTCCTCCGGGGCGGGCAAGAGCACCTTGGTGGACCTGCTGCTGGGGCTCCTGAAGCCCGATGAGGGCCGTGTCCGCATCGATGACACCCCCCTGGATGCGACCACGGTGCGCCGCTGGCAGGCGGCGGTGGGGTATGTGCCCCAGCACATCTTCCTGGCGGACCAGAGCGTGGCCGCCAATATCGCCCTGGGGGTGCCGGAATCGGCCATCGACCGGGAGGCCGTGCTGCGGGCGGCGCGCCTGGCCAATCTCCACGAATTCGTAACCCGGGAACTGCCCCAGGGCTATGACACCCTCATCGGGGAGCGGGGCGTGCGCCTTTCGGGGGGCCAGCGACAGCGCATCGGTATCGCCCGGGCCCTCTACCGCGACCCCGATGTGCTCTTCTTCGACGAGGCCACCAGCGCCCTGGACAACGCCACCGAACGGGCCGTGATGGAGGCCATTCATAACCTGACTGGCGAGAAGACCATCATCCTGGTGGCCCACCGGCTCACCACCGTACGGCCCTGCGACCGCATCTTCGTACTGCATCAAGGCATGCTGGCGGAGGAGGGGGACTGGGAGAGCCTGAACCGTCTGGGCCGGCAGTTCCAGCGGCTGGCGGCGGGGGGATGAGGATGCGGATCCCCTGCGGTTACCCGGGGGTTAAGTCTGGGGGGCCACCATGAGTTCCCCGGAAATCTCCGTGCTCATGTCCGTTCACAATGGGCGGCCCCATCTCTCGGCGGCCATCGAGAGCATCCTGGATCAGACCTTCGGGGATTTCGAATTCATCATTGTGAACGACGGGTCCACCGATGGCAGCGATCGGGTGCTGTCCCGGTGGGGAAGGAGGGATCCCAGGATCCGGGTCATCCAACAGGCGAACCGTGGGTTACCGGCGGCCCTCAACCGGGGGCTGCGGGAGGTCCGAGGTCGATTTGTGGCCCGCATGGACGCCGATGACGTCAGTCTCCCGCAACGCCTGGAAAGGCAGCTGGATTTTATGCGCGCACATCCGGGGGTCGGTGTTTTGGGCACGGGGATTGCCAAGATGGATTCTCAGGGCATGCTCTCGACCGAGACCTGGCCCTTGCCTTCCTCACCGGGTCTGACCCTGTGGCGAACCCTGTTCGACAGCGCCCTTGCGCATCCCACGGTCTTGTTCCGGCGGGAGGTGCTGGAGCGGACGGGTGGGTACGACGAGCGATTTCGGCGGGCTCAGGACTTCGAGCTCTGGATGCGCCTCGCCCTTCAGACCCGCATGCAAAGTCTGCCCGAGGTGCTCTTGTACCGACGGGTAAGCGCCCAAGGCAAGGTGCATCCCGCACCGGAGCTGGATGCCCTGCTCCTTCGGCGTATGGCCGATCTGCACGGCAGGGTGCTGGGCAGGTCTCCAAACAGGGAGGATGTCGCCTTCTGCCGGCGGATCTATGGGCAAACGGCCCAAGGGGAGTCGGCATGGGGCCTGCTTGCACGAATCCGCTATCTGCGGGGTCTGCGCAGGGAATTACTCGTGCGCAGTGAGGATGCCCGGGCGGATGCCGAGGCCATAGAGGAAGACCTTCACCGCAAGATGATGAAGGTTTGCTATGAGGTCCAGAGGGCTCGTCCCCTTCTCGGGCAAGGCCTGAAGGCCCTGTCTCCGGGCTGGAACAGGACCCTGCTCCAGTACATCAGGAAGGCCTCATCCAGGTCTTTTCGGGGGGGGCAGGCATGAATGACCTGGAGGCCCTGAAGCTCCTCGCAAGAAGACCCTCTCTGTTCAGACCTGCCAGACATCTCCTGCTATTCAGCCATATGCGGGCGAAGACCAGCCTGCTCTCCCATCTGCTGGGGAGTCATCCCGAGATCTCGGGTTATTACGAGATGCATATCGGGTACTACAGCCCCAGGAGTTTGCTCAAGGCGAGATTGCTGTTTCATAGCCTGCATCCCGATGCCCCTGCCACAAGGCTTTACTTTGATAAGATCCTTCATAACCGCCACCGGGTGCATCATCGCCTTCTGAACGCTTCCGGGGTGCGCCCGATCTTCATGCTTCGCTCTCCGGTGGAGACACTTTCAAGCATCATGCGCTTGTATAAGGGGCGTGCCCATGATGGCCATCTCGCCACGGAGGAGGGGGCGCTTGGGTACTATCTCCAACGGCTGGATGGGCTGGTGGATCTGGCCGGTGCCCTGCAAAGGGATGATGTGCTCTATATCGATGCGGAAGCGCTTTCCCGGGATATCGACGCCGTGACTCGGTTGCTGAGTGAAGCGCTTGGCCTTTCCGTGAGAATTCCCACCGAATATCAGATCATGAAGCTTTCCGGGCAGGTGGGGCATGGTGATTCCTCAGTTAATATCCTGGCCGGAAAAGTGCTTTCTGAATCTGCCATTCCTCAAAGTCTTTCCCTTTCGCATGGAACAGTTCTTATGGCTAGGCAGCGCTATAGTTTTTTACGTAAGACTCTATTATCCATTGCATCAGAGAAATTAACTTTTGATGGTTTTTGTTAAATCTTTAATGAGTTAGGCGAGAGGTTTTTCTTGTTTTTTATGATCGGTTTTTGAATTTAATGATGGGGTTGGTCGGAAAAATGAATATAAGGATGATGCTAGGTAGGGAGTTTCTCCGAATCGGGCGTAATTTATTGCATACGCCTGAGTTTGGTGATGATGTTATTCATTTTCTCCATATAGGGAAATGCGCTGGCACGCAAATCGGCAACGTGATAGATCAGGTTAATAAAAGTAAAGGTGAAAGCGTTATAGTTAAGAATGGCCATGATGTTTCTTTGATGGGCATTCCTAGGGGAGCGCCTTACTTTTTCAGTATTCGTCATCCGTTAACAAGATTTGTCAGTGGGTTTTATTCAAGAAAAAGGAAGGGTAGGCCTCGTATTTATTCTGAATGGACGTCATTTGAAGAGTACTCTTTTGGTGAGTTTGTGGAGGCAAGTGATCTTGCGGAATCTCTTTTTGATGAGGGTATGCGCGGTCGGCAGGCTGTGGCTGCGGTTAAATCGATAAGGCATACGGCACAAAATCAATTTGATTGGTTTTGTATGTGCGGTGCTTTCCTTTTTGTGCGTCCACCTTTATGGATTATTCGGCAGGAATGCTTTGAGAAGGATCTTCGTGAATTCATGTTTCGGGCTGGCTTTTCTGATTTAGCTGACCAGGTGAGGGTTGAAAAAGATAGCGTGAGGTCGCATGCGAATGATTATTCTGGGGTGCCAGCGCTTTCGGATAAGGCGAAACAAAATCTTCTGATCTGGTATTCCCAGGATGTTCAGTTTTATCGAATGTGTGAGGATTGGATGGAGGCTAATTGATTGTGATGTAAGTCTGAGGCTTTTGGTTTATTTTGATTTTTTGTGGATCTGGTTATATGTGCCTAATCGGTTTTTGAATGATTTGCTGTGCGCCATTGATGGTAGCAATATAAAAAGTTTTGGGGTGGGGAAATTTGAGTGTATTTGATAATGGAAATATCGCATTGCTTCTGCGTGATAAAATGCTTGCTTTTCTCGAAAAGCCCCGTGGTCTTGGGGGGAGCCATTATGTATTCGAGGCCTCGGGTAGGCGTGTGGCGTATTGCTATATCCGAAAGAATGCCAGCACCGCCTTCAAGCGCCTGATCGTTGATTCCTCGCCGCATCGGGAGGCCCTGGAGGACTGTGGTAGCCGGATCCGGTTCCTGGAACGCTATCATCGGGAAGATCGGCTCAAGGCATTGGCGGCCTGTGATTATCGTATCTTCGTGTATCGGGATGTGTTGCGGCGGATGGCGAGCCTGTTCGTCAATAAATTCGTATTGAGTGAAGGGGCTGCCGATATCTCCAAAGATGTGGCGCAACGCTTGGGCCGTCCCGTGGAGGCGCTCTCTTTTGAACGTTTTGTGGAGGCGTATCTGGATGGGGCGCGGAATGTCAATGAACTGGATCCCCATGTTTGGGAACAGGTCAGTCATCTGCGCCCCCTGCACTATACCCATGCGATTCCCCTGGAGCGGCTGGAGGCGGATATGGCCTCGATCCTTGGCCGGGACCGGGCCCGGGAATACTTTGGGCGTAAGGTGAACGTAGCGGGCGCCGGCAAGGGGATCGATGCCGCGGACGTGGCTTCATGGGATGTGGCCTCCTTGCGGGCCCGCCACGGGTTGGATGGGAGCCTGCCCACCTATGCGCAGCTGCTGCGTGCGGATCTCGCCTCGTGTCTTTCGCGGATCTACCGCAGGGATGAGCGCATGATCCGGCGTATCCGGCAGCAGTGATCCCGGATCCAATCCGTTGGTGCCAGGGGCGTGGATGATCGTTCGGGATGGAGGCTGAAATGAAAGGATCCCTGCCGTACTGGTACCGCCCCCGGCCCTCGGCGATCTGGCGATGGGTGTTGTATGCAAATGAGCCGGACGTGAGATGCCTGCGCCGGTGGTTGTTCTGGGTCTGGTGGTCCAGGCCCCGCACCCCGCTGCAGCGTCTGAGGGCGATGTGGGACCTGGCATTGCGGCCCGTGATGTGCGGCAAGGCGGCTCTTTTCGCGGTGGTGGCCTATGGAGAGCGGGTACGGCGGATCCATGGCATCGGGATACCGCGTCAGGTGCTCGATGTCTTGGGCCAGGTCTTCGGTGCGGGGCTGGACCCCGTCACCTATTACCAATATCAACTCTTTCTGCGGTCGCGTCGGGGGCGCCGACGGGAATACCTGGATGTATCGGGCAAGTTGCTGCAGGTGTTGGCCCAGCGTCTCCCTAAGGGTCCCGACGATGGGATCTTCACGGACAAGGTGGCCTTCGCTTCCTGGTGCCGTACATGGGGGCTTCCGGTGGTGGGGGACCATGCCTTGATCGATCCCATGGCCGCTGATTCCAAATCCGGGTTCATCCCGTTTCCGGCAGAGGATCTGGTGGTCAAGCCCATCAACTGGCGCGCCGGGGAGGGGATCTCCCTCTGGCGCTGCAGCCTGCAGGGAAACGAGCCCGTCTGGGAAGACGGCAACGGAGGAAAGCGCCTCGATGCCCGGGCATTGTGGGCGCACCTGCAGCAGTCTGCAGTGGCCATGAGGCGCCCCCTGTTGGTGCAGCCCCGGTTGGTGAATCATCCGGCAATCCGTGAACTGGGCAACGGGTGTCTTTGCTCGGTCCGGGTCATGACTGTGCGGGATGGGGGGCAACGGCCCCAGGTCATTGCCACCGCTTTGCGCATCCCCATGGGGCAATGCGCCGCGGACAATTTTGATCAGGGGGGGTTGGGTGTGGGGGTGGATCCCCGGACCGGGCGATGCGGCCGGGCTGTGCAGAAGACGGGGGAATATCCCTTGCCCCTCTTGGAGTGCAATCCGCACACGGGGGTCGTCATCGAGGGGCAGGTGCTGCCGCATTGGCGCGCAACCCTGGATCTGGCCCTGACCGCCCACGAACGGGTGCGTTCCGCGTTGCCCATCATCGGCTGGGATGTGGCCATCCTCGCCGATGGGCCCGTGCTCCTCGAGGCCAATCATCTGCCCGGGGAGCATATCGTGCAGATGCCCTCGGGCATCCCGCTGGGGGCCACACCCTATCCCCGTGTGCTCTGCAGGGCCCTGCGCCGGGCCTTTGCCGAATCAGATGATTGAAAGAAGGATCCCTTCGTGCAGATTGCCATCCTGGCCCATCTCTTCCCCGTGCAGTCGGAGACCTTTGTACGTGCGCATGCCCTGGGGATGGCCGCACGTGGCCATCGGGTGCATGTGGTGGCGCGAGCGCCTGGCGGAGACGGGATACCGGAAGTGAAGGGGGAACGTATGCGGGTGTCCTATGCCGGTCTACCATCCTTTCGGGGGAGTGGGCTGCTGAATCCGACCCGCATGATCCTCCGTTATGGTCCCTGGGTGCTCCCGTTTTCCCGGCGGGCCCCCTGGCCTCCCCGGCGCATGCTGGAGGCGGTGCGCTATCACGCGGCGGCCCTGGAGGATGGGCCCGACGTGGTGCACGTCCATTTTGGCGACCTGGGGGCACGCATGGCCCGCCTTGGCCGTGATCGGGGGATCGCATTCCCCGACGTGGTCACCTGGCATGGGTATGAAGCGACGGCATTGCCCTCCCTGCGCGGGCCGGAGATGTTCCGGGCACTCTTTCAGAGCGATTGCCTGCACACGGTGGGCTCGGCCTTCATGCGGCAGCGGCTTCTCGAGTTGGGGGCCAGGCCGGAGGCGATCCGGGTGATCCCCATGGGGGTCGATCTGCAGCGTTTTTCGGGCCCTCGGGAGGGGGCTTCCGGGGCTGCCCCGCTGCGGATCCTCTCGGTGGGGCGGCTGGTGGAGGTGAAAGGGCACTGCGATCTACTGGAGGCCATTGGGCGCCTGGCGGCGGCTGGTCGGCGGGTGGAGCTCGGTCTGGTGGGGGATGGTCCTCTACGGGAGACCTTGGAAGCCCAGGCGGCGGCCCTGGGGATCACCGATCGGGTTACCTTTGTTGGCGGTCTGGATCAGGACCGGGTGATCGAGGAGATGCGCAGCGCCGATGTGTTTGCCCTGACAGGTGTGGTGGAGGCCTCGGGGCGGGCGGAAGGGCAGGGCCTGGTCTATGCCGAGGCCCAGGCCATGGGGCTGCCGGTGATCGCCAGCGATGTGGGGGGGGTACGGGACAGCCTGGTGGACGGGGAGACCGGGTTTCTCTGTCCGCCGCGGGATGTGGGGGCGATTGCCACAAGGATCGCCTATTTTGATGATCATCGTGAGGAAATCCCCCGCTTCGGCGACCGGGGGCGCGCCTTCGTGGCCTCGCGTTTTTCCAGGGAGGGAATGCTGGGCGCCTTCCAGGGGCTCTATGATCAGGTGATCGCGGCGCGACGAGCCGGACATCCGCTGGTCCCCGGAAATCCACCCTGATAGGCTGAATCGGTCCCGGTTCGGGCCAAGACCCGTGGCGCGCCCTCACCGGCGGCCTTCCTTACCAAGGGGATTCCCATGCAGTCCGGCTCGGAACACCGCTGGCAGACCCGCACCCACCAGGCCTTCGTGGACTATTACGCGCGCCAGAGCCTGTCGGCGGCGGCCTTCGATCGCTCGCGGCGCCTGCGGGATAAGCTGCTGCGCTTCGCCCCGGCCCGGGAGGGCCCCCTGCACGTGGCGGACATCGGTTCCAATGCCGGGACCCAGGCCCGGGTGTGGGCGGAGCTGGGGCACCGGGTGTACGGGGTGGAGATCAATGCGGATCTGGTGCGCATCGCCCAGGAACGCATGGCCGGGGAGGGGTTGCCGGTGTGGTTTCACCTGGGATCGGCCACGGCCCTGCCGTTCAGGGATGCCTCCATGGATGTCTGCATCGCGCCGGAACTGCTGGAGCATGTGCCTCCCTGGGAGACCTGCCTGGATGAATTCGTTCGTATCCTGCGCCCCGGGGGCGTGCTGTTTCTCAGTACCACCAACCGCCTGTGCCCCGTGCAGCACGAGTTCAATCTGCCCTTGTACAGTTGGTATCCGGGGCCGCTGAAGCGTCACTTCGAGGGCCTGGCGGTGTCTTCGCGGCCGGACCTGGCCAATCACGCCGCCTACCCGGCGGTGAACTGGTTCACCCCGGGGCAACTGCGCCGGGCGCTGGCCGAGCGGGGGATGCGTGGGCTGGACCGCTTCGATGCCCTGGAGGCGGGTGGGGGCCTGCGGGGGTTGGCGGTGCGGGCCGTGCGCCTGCTGCCCCCCCTGCGCTGGATGGGGCATCTGGTCACCCCCGGTACCACGATGATCGCCCTCAAGGAGTCGGCATGAGCACACCCCGGATCTCGGTGGTGATCCCCGCCTTCAACGCCGCCGGGTACATCGCCCAGGCCCTGGAGAGCGTGGCCGCCCAGGACATGGCGGACCTGGAGGTGATCGTGGTGGACGATGGTTCCAGCGACGGGACCGCAAAGGTGGTGGCGGAAGGGTTCCCGTGGGTGACCCTCCTGCGCAAGGCCAACGGCGGCGCCGGCTCGGCGCGTAATCTCGGCGTGGCCCATGCCCGGGGCGGTCACGTGGCCTTCCTGGACGCGGATGACGTCTGGTTGCCGGGCAAGCTCCAGGCCCAGTGGTCCTGCCTGCAGGGGGAACCGCACTGCCGCTTCTGCTGCACGGCCTTCGAGCACTGGTTTCCTGAAGGCGGGGAGACCGAGGTGTCCCAGCCCGGCACAGGGGAAATGGTCCTGGACCCGGAGCGCTCCGGATGGGTCTACCACCTGCTGCTTTTGGATTGCTTTGTCTGGACCTCCACGGTGCTGGTGGAGCGCCGTCTGCTGGAGCAGGTGGGGGGGTTTGACGAGTCCCTGCGCTTGGGGCAGGACTATGACCTCTGGCTGCGGATCTCCCGGGAGGTCCCCATCCACTTTTTGGCCACCCCCTTCGCCCACTATCGCCATCATTCGCGCAGCGCCACGGCCCGCGGGGCGCAGGCCAACTATGGCGCGCGGGTGCTGGAGGATGCCGTACGGCGCTGGGGGGTATGCAGCCCCGATGGCCGCTGCGCCGACCCGCAGGCGGTGCGCCGGCGCATCGCGGGTTTGCATTTTGCTCAGGGCTACGGCCATGAGGCCGCGGGTCGTCGCCTGTGGGCCTGGCGGGAGTACCTGGCCTGCCTGCGTTACCAGCCGGGACGAGGCAAGGCGTGGCTGCATCTGCTGTCCACGGCGCTGCCGCGGTCGGTGCGGCAGCGCCTGGGGGAGGTGCTTCCCCGCTGAGGAGGATCGCTGGACCGGTGCCTTCAGCAGTTGGGGCACTGGAGCATCGGGGGACCGATTCCGGGGGCGCGCCCCGGATTGCGTGTGGATGCGGCATTGAAGGCCCCCCAGGTGGGCCGTTTGCGGGGTCGGTGGTTGTAGTCCCGATCCAGATGGGGCAGGGGCCCTATGGCGGACGTGTTCTTGTCGCGCCCCAGGCGATTGGGGCGGGGGTACAGGTCCAGATGGTCCAGGCGTGGCTCGGGGGCGTGCAGGTGGTGTTCGGCGGCTTCCAGGGGGGCGGTGAAGTTCTCCCCCGTGGGGACGGCGTCCACGACCTGCAGCGGTTCCGGCGAGAAAAGGGCGTTCCCGGATGCTTGCAAGGGATGATCGGGATGGGGATCCAGGATGCGGATGCCGGGGCCCGCGGTGACCACGGTGTTCTGCAGGATGTAGATAGCCTTGGGCACGTCGTTGTGGGGCATAATGAGGATCCCCGGGCCGTGGCTGTTGAAGAACAGATTGTTGTACAGCGCCACGTTCCCCTCCCCCTGGAACAGGCGTTCATGGGGGTTTTCGTAAAACAGGTTCCCGTAGATCAGGTAGCGGTCATGGCGACCAGGTCCCTTGGGTGGCCAGTGGCCCACCAACAGGTTGGGACGCGCCGAATCACCGCTGCTGGCCCGTTCTGCCTTGCTGAAAAGGTTGTGGCGGATGATGGTATCCCGACGATCGGTGGGGATACCGGGCACCGGGTCACGGACCTCTTGGTGCTTGATCTGCATGTTGTAGCCTAGGGTACGCTGGATGGCGTTGTTCTCGATGCGTCCGCCGATGAAGGGGGCACTGCCGTCGGGTTGCCCCAGGTAGAGGCCCGTGCCCACGTCGTGGATGTGGTTGTTGCGGAGGGTCCAGTTCCAGGCGGGGGCGCGGGTGGTGATGCCCGTGTGTCCCTGGGTGGCGTCATAGTTCTTGATGATGAGGCCCTCAAGGGTGATGTGATGGGCGGGCTGCCCGTTCCCCTCCAGGACCACTCCGGCAGCGTTGCGCCCGCGCCCGTCCAGGGTCAGATGGCGGAGGATGAGGTGGGCCGTGCCCGACAGGCTGATGGTGTTCTCCCCATCGCGGCCAAGCAGGACCGCAGGCTCCCCCGATTCGGGTCCGCTGATCACGATGGGGGCCCTGGCGGTGCCTTTGAGGCCATGCAGGCGCAGACTGCGCGGGTAGGCGCCCGCGGCCAGCCGCAGATGGTCGCCGGGCTGGAGTTGGCGGATCTTGCCGCGATAGTTGTCGGGATTGGCCTCCAGGATGTGGGTCGCTGCGGCCGTGGATGTGGCGATAGTGCCTTGTGCTGCACCGCTGGCGGCGGGTGCCACTGCCGGCAGGGGCATCAGCAGGATCAGCATCAGGTGCAGGAGGAAGGACCTGAACGTGGGATGCAAACGGAGAGCGTGACGGGGCATGATGCGGTTTCCTCCCGTGGTCTCAGTCATCGTTCGCGACGTCTTCCATGAACACCCCCACCGCACGGCGGAGGGTGCGGGATGGGCTGATACCCGCCTGAGCCGCCAGCGCCTCGACGTGCCTTGCTTGATCCTCGCGCAGGATGATGGTGCGTTCAAGCAGTCCCTGGCCGGCGGCCTGCGCCTGGAAGGCACCGGTGCGGCTGAGGTGCTCCGCCAGGGGTGGGTCCGCGTCCTCTGCCAACACCACATCGACCCCCGCCGCATGGCGCCGCGGATACACCGAGCCATAGGCGATGAGGGCCAGGATGATCGCCACGATGCTTCGGTACGATGACTGGCTGGCCGGCATCCTTGGGGACCTCTGTCTTGGGTGGGGCCATGCCCGGTTTATCCGTGGCTCCGGGAGCGGTGGGAACACCGGTTCGTCAGGCCCTTCCAGGGAGTAAGGTGTCGGATTTGTTGACATCCCTCTCGCTGATGGTCCAGCACGGAATCCCGTGCTCATCCTGATGTCAGAGTCCATAGGGGTAAGGAATTGCACCCTTTATCTTTTCTTACGTCGGCTACGAATCTTAGTATGACAAAATGTCATTATGTATGCCGTGTCGACATATTTGACATGATGCGGGGGTTTTGTGTGATGTAAATCACGGAATGCCTTGCAAAGTTGTTATTTTTCGTCGGGTTATGGTATGCGGCTCGCATCTTGCATCAAAGCTGTTGTCGCTCTATGAGGGCAGAAGGTGCACTATGGATCCGGGGTAGGCGGGTTCCGTTTGTCCGGTTACTCCATGTCACCGCCCTAGTTTCGAGGCCAAAGACGTATGTCTGAATCCCAGCATTCTGAGCACTCCGGTTCGCACCTCCCGCAGGAGGGGGATCCGAGTTCGATACCGAATACCGAGAATGATGCTTCTCCTGGGCGGAATCGTCGTAGGGTCGCTCTCGCCGCAGGCGCAGCCCCCGTGCTCTTCGCTTTGATGAATCGCCCTTTAATGGCGCAAGGGGCGTGTGCGGCCGATTCTCCGTCGGGACACGCCTCGGCCAATGCCAGCGGTAGAAGGGGAGATCCTGAGGATCTGGTTTGTGGTCGATCTCCCGGTTATTGGGGAAATGCCGCTGGTGTTCAAGGTGCGAGCGACGAAGAGCTGAATAGGCCCTTTAAGGAGGTTTTTGGCACCATTTATCATATTCAAATGCAATCGGATTTTTTTGGTGTTAATGTTTATTCTGATGATGAGTCCTCCTCAACGCTTACTAAAGATCAATTGACGCTCGGAGATGTGGTTGCAGGACAGCGTGATAGTCGTTTTACTGATGAAGGTAATCTTGCGCGGGCCTTCGTCGCGGCCTATATGAATGCGAAGAGAATTGACGGGTATCCGTTAACTGAATCCCTGGTTCTTGAGATGTGGAACGAGGTGGATACTCGAGGCCATCTTATGGTGTCCGGTCAGCAATGGTCTAAGCTTCAGGTGAAGCAGTATCTTGAATCTACATATGAAGGGTCTGCAGACGATTGATATGGTTGTTTCTGTTTCCTCCAATAAGTGATCCTGCTTGTGCAGGAACAGTCTCTATTGTGTTATTTTCCCTTTACTGAAGGCCGGTTTGAGGAGATCTGCTCTGTGCGGTGGCGTCTTCATCCGCGGGGGGTCTTGTTGCGTTGCTGGCAGGATGGCGCTGCAGCCTTTCATCAAGGATCGGGGGACATCTATGTACTTTCCCCGTTGTGTGGGGCAATCCTTCAATGCATGCAGTCTTCTCACTCTTGGCACCTGGAATCCCTCACCGAAGAATTGCTCTTGGATTATGAGGGTCTTGCGCAAGAGGAATCCGGGAGGGGGGCCCTGCATCAGGCATTGGTGAGCATGGAACGTCTTCGCTTGATCGAAAGAATGGAATAAGGATTCGCCCCTTCGTGTCGTGCCGTGTCGGAGAGGCTTCCCGAAATGAATTTCGGGAAGGGATGATTGGGTCGGGAGTGGTGATCCGGATCGGAGCATTGTCTTTTCGCCTGCGCAGCGGACTAGGCTTCGTGGCGGATGGGGTGCATCATCTCTACCATCATCATCCCATGTCCCAGGATGGGTTTGCTGATTTTTCCGTAGAGGTGGGGCCGCCTCGCTCCCTTCGGCGTTGGTTCGGCAGACAGGCATGCTTTCGTCACGACGGGGCCTCAACCTTCCTGCCGCTTCCCCGGGATCAGGCCTTGCCCCTGCTGGAGTGGGGGCTGAACTGGTGCGTGTATGAGCATGTCCAGGATCGGCTGGTGCTACATGCAGCCGTGGTGGAAAAGGAGGAGCGGGCCCTGATCATCCCGGCACCGCCGGGATCCGGCAAGAGCACCCTCGTGGCGGGGTTATCCTGTGCGGGATGGCGGTTGCTTTCCGATGAATTGGCGTTGTTGACGTGGACGGGCGGCCAGGTGGAAGGGCTGTGCCGTCCCATCAGTCTCAAGAATGCCTCCATCGGGGTCCTGCGCGGGATCGCCGGAGAGGAGCCTTTTAGTCCCACGGTAACCGATACCCTGAAGGGAGATGTGGCGCTGATGCGGCCACCACGGGCGAGTGTGGAGCGGGCCGAAGAACCGGCAAGGCCTTTTGCGGTCGTGTTTCCCTCGTTCTCTTTCGGTACGGCCCCTTCGATGATGGAGTTGGGACCCGCCATGGCTTTCGGTAAGCTTTTGGAGAATGCGTTCAATGTATCAGCCTTGCGTGAGAAGGGATTCAGCGCGCTGGGGAATTTGGTGGATCACTGCTGCTGTTATTGCATTGAATATGGTTCCCTGGCCGACGGGATGGCCTTGGTGCAGGATATCCATCGTGCTGGGCGGGTGTGATGGGGCACGAACGGGAGCCGCTCTTGGTGGCGATGCTGAAAGATCCGGTTCGTGTGGGTGAACTGGAGCTTTCTCAATGGGATACAGTAATCCGCCAGGCGCGGGTGAACCGCCTGCTCGGAACGCTGGCCCATTTCCTCAGCGAAGAGGGCTTGTGGTTGCAGATCCCGTGTGCGCCCCGACGTCATCTGGATTGGGCGCTCCGGATCACGCAGACCCATCGTGCAGAGTTGGAGTGGGAGCTGTTCAGCATCGCGGAGGCCTTGGGTTCGCTGGATACCCCCGTGGTGTTGCTCAAAGGGGCTGCCTATCATGCGGCGGGCATGAAGGCTTCGATCGGTCGCCTCTTCGGGGATGTGGATCTCCTGGTGGAGCGGCGGGCCCTCGGGGCTGTGGAGGCCGCGCTAATGCAGCATGGATGGGTGAATACCCATCATGACCCGTATGATCAGCGTTATTACCGTCAATGGATGCACGAACTCCCCCCGATGCAGCATATCCGCCGGGGGACGATCCTGGATGTGCACCATTCCATCGTACCGCCCACGGCGCGCCTGAAAGTGGATCCCGGGCAGCTCATTTCTGCGTCGGTGGCGGTCAATGACTGTCCCTTCCGGGTGCTGGCGCCAGAGGATATGTTCTTACACAGCGCCACGCATCTGTTCTTCTCTGAGGGGGAGATGCCCCATGGAAGCCGTGACTTGGTGGATCTGTATCTCATGGCCGGGACCAAGGCGGACGAGGCGTTCTGGAGGCGAGTGCAAGCCCGAGCCACCGCGCTGGGCCTTGAGGAGCCCTTGGTGCTGGCCGTGTATTTCCTGGATCGCCTGATGGGGGTGGCCTTGCCTCGGGAGATACGGGCTTGGGCAGTGGGAACCCTCCCCGGTGGGGTGAGGGGGTGGATGTTGCGAGGGGCTTTGGATTCGGCACTACGGGTCCGTGACAGTCATCACAGGACCATGGCAGATTCGCTAAAGAAGGGGTACCTGATTGTACGCGGTCATCGGGAGAAGATGCCGTTCCCCCTATTGGTGCGGCATCTGGGCCGCAAGGCTTGGTACGGGATCTTCCCGGAAAAATACGGCAGAGACGCAGGTCGATAGCTGGCCTGCCTTGGGCAATGTGCATGCGCGCGATCCGGAATGTCCGGATCGGGATCTCCTACCATAGGTCCTTGGGTTTGCTTTAAGGGGTCCTGCATGCACCGGCATTGCAGGCCGTGCAGATGGACACAAAAAACGGGGGCTACCCCGGGCAACCCATCGGCGGAAGGATCCGCACGATGACCTGCCGGGGCGCCCCCGTTTTCAGCTACACCTTACCGGTGTGCGGAGAAAGTCCTTCTTAGTAGAAGGGTCTCCACAGGTACACCAGGAAGTGGGCGGCGGCAGCCAGGACCATGAACACCGTGAAGGTGGTCTTGAACTGTTCGTGGAATTCCTTGGCTTGTTCTTCGGTCAGACCGGAGATGCTGTCATTCATGATGATTCCTCCTCACTTACTCGGCTTCGGATTCAGCAGCGGCCGCGGACGCATCGTAGGTCAGCGGGTTGTAGTTGTCGTTGCTGTACACGAAGGCGTGCACGGCCAGGGCGACAACCAGCACGGCCATCAGGATGGGCATCAGCCAAGTGCCGGGGTTGACAACCAGCCACAGCTTCCAGTCGTCCCTGGGGTTGCTCGGCTTGCTCGGTCTGTACTCACTCATCGATAGTACCCTCTTGCGTTGAAGGCGGGCCCTCGAAGGCCCGTGGGATATCTGATCGTTGACCTTGCGGGCCGTATCGCTTGGATACGTACAACCACGTCTTCAGTCAGGGTGTAAGTCTACGTTGACAAGGTTGGATGTCAAGCTGGGCGAACCGCTGCGGAAGGCCCCTGGGGGCCGAAACGCAAAAATGCTTGAGCGAGGTCAGTTGAGCGTTCATTTTTAGGGGTGGAGTGGTTGTCTGCGGGTCCGGGGATGGGGCAAGCGAGGCGAATCGACCCATATCTATCGGGAGGCATGAACATGATCCGTCTGCATGTGGAAGGGATGAGCTGCGGGCACTGCGAGGCCGCGGTGCGCGAGGCCCTGGCCGGGGTGCCCGGCGTGGAGCGGGTGATTACCGTGGACCGCTCCACCCAGGAGGCCCTGGTGGAGGGGCGGATCTCCGCCGAGTCGCTGCGCCAGGCGGTGGAGGCGCTGGGCTATCGTGCCCGCGTCATGGATTGAGGCGTATACCGCGCCGGGGGAAACCGTATGCCCAAAACCGAACCCTTTGATCGCCACCTGGAGCGCTATGAGCATTGGTTTGAGCGCCATGCCGGGGAATACGACGCGGAATTGCAGGCGGTGAGGGCCCTGATGCCCCCCGATCCCGGCCGCATGCTGGAGGTGGGGGTGGGTTCGGGGCGGTTTGCCGCGCCCCTGGGGGTGGGCTTTGGCGTGGAACCCTCCGCCGTCATGGCCCGCCGTGCCCGGGACCGGGGGGTGACGGTGGCGCAGGGGATCGGCGAGGCCCTGCCGTTCGTCGATGCGGCCTTTGGCGGGGTGTTGCTGGTGACCACACTCTGCTTTGTGGACGACCTGGACCGTACCTGCCGGGAGGCCTTCAGAGTCCTGCAACCCGGCGGGTGTATCTTGACCGGGTTCGTGGATCTGGACAGCGACCTGGGCCGGCGATACGACGCCCACAAGGCCGAGAGCGTCTTCTACCGCGACGCCCGGTTCTATACCACCCTACAGGTGCTGGCCCATCTGTCGGCGGCCGGGTTCGTGGAACCGGTCCTGCGCCAGACCCTCATCCCCGGGGCCCCGGCGGGCACGGTGGCGGAGGGCCACGGGCGCGGGGCCTTCGTGGTGATCCGGGCCGAACGGCCGGGGGCGGCGGAGCGGGTCTAGAGCACCGCGGCGGATCCGTACCGGATACCGGCCCGTGGCCGGAGACATGCAACCTCAAGGAGAGCGCCGATGGACAGTGCGCGGAGCATGGATTCCCTCCGGGGCCCGATGATCGGGGTCATCCTCATCCCGGTGCTGGCCCTGCTGCCGTTGGCCGGGACCCTGTTGGTGGAACGGGGCATGGAGGCGAGGCGCATGGATCGCCTCATGGAGCACGTGGCCCTGGCCGCCGGGGTGCGCACCCTGGTGGAGGCCCTGCAGGCGGAACGGGGGGCTTCCGTCGGCTACCTCAGCGTGCGGGATCAGGCGTTTCGGCGGATCCTGGGGGAGGCCCGGGCCGCCACCGATGCCCAGGTGGAGTCTTTCCTGCAACGCATCCGGGGCTTCGATCTCGCCGTGGGGCCGGATCGGGCCGACTGGCTGGATGCGATCCGGGACGACCTGGAGGGGTTGGCGCAGCACCGGGGGGAGGTGGACCGTCTGGCCCTGCACCCCCTGGAGATCCTGCCGCCCTACACCCGATTGGTGCGGCAGCTGGTGCTCCTGGCCTCCTCCGTGCCGGGGGTGGATGATGGGGGCGCGCTGTATGCGCGGCTGGATGCCTACCGCACCTTCCTGCTCATGCGGGAATACGCCGGTCTGGAGCGGGCCCTGGGCACGGCCTGGATTGGAGGCGCCGCGCCCGATCCGCTGGTCTTCCGGCGCTACGTGGAGGCGGTGTCCGTACAGGACTTCCTGCGCACACAGTTCCTTGCCATGACCCCGGACTCACGGCGCCGGGATCTGGAGGCCGTGGAGGGGACCCCGGCCCATCAGGAGCTCCTGGCGGCCCGGTCGGCCATCCTCAACCAGGGGGCTGCGGGTCCGCCCGCCTATCTTGGCCCCGTGCGCTGGTTCCGGGTCAGCAGCGAGCGCCTGCGGCACCTGTCCGGGATCGAGATGGGATTGACCCAAGGCCTCCTGGACGAGGCCCGAACCATGCGGGAACGGGCGCAGGCCCAGAGGTGGCTCCTGGGGGGCGCGGTCCTGATGCTGCTGGTATTGACCACGGCCCTGTCCGCGGTGATCGCCCGGCGCCTGCTGCGCCGTGAACGGGAGCGCAGGGATCATGTCCGGCGCATCGAGTACCTGGCCCATCACGACCCCCTCACCGATCTGCCCAACCGCCGCCACTTCGCCCGCATCCTCCAGGTGCACATGGAGGCGGCCCGTGCCTCGGGGGGTGGCCTCGCCCTCTGCCTGTTGGACCTGGAGGGGTTTTCCGAGGTGAACCGGATCTGGGGGGAGGAGACGGCGGACCGGGTCCTGAAGGAGATCGCGGATCGCCTCGTGGCCCTGGCCGGCCCGGCCGTGCCCGTGGCGAGGATCTACGGCGATCAGTTCGCCCTCTGTGTATCCGGGGAGGCCCAAGGGGCGGATGTCGAGGGCTTGACCGATGGGGTGCTGGGGGTGCTGGATCCCCCGATCCGGGTGGGGCAGCGGCTCATCGAACTGCGGGGGAATCTGGGAGTGGTGCTCTGTCCGCCCTTCCCCGAGACGGTCTCGGATCTGATGGCCGATGCGGTCTTCGCCGTGGATCAGGCCAAGGCCGAGCCGGTGCAGCGCCGGCAGGTGTTCGATCCCGAGCGGATGCGCAGGCACGCCGAGCAGGCCCGCCTGGACCAGGACCTGGAGCGGGCCCTGGAACGGGGGGAGCTGGAGGTGCACTACCAGCCCCAGGTGGAACTGGACAGCGGCCGGGTGACGCGCCTGGAGGCCCTTCTGCGCTGGCATCACCCCCAGCGGGGGGCGGTCTCCCCCGCGGTCTTCATCCCCCGGGCGGAGGCCACCGGTGCCATCATCGCCATCGGTGACTTCGTGCTCCAAAGCGCCTGCCGGCAGCTTCGCCGTTGGCGGGACCGGGGTCTGGGGGATCTGAGCGTGGCCGTGAACCTGTCCACCGTGCAACTCTACCAGGCGGATCTGGTGGCGCGGGTGCGCCGTGCCCTGGAGGAATCGGGACTGCCCGCCCCGGCCCTGGAGCTGGAGATCACGGAGACGGGGATCATGCAGGATCTGGAGATGGCCCGGGAGGTGATGCAGGACCTGCGCGCCCTCGGAGTGCGGCTCTCCGTGGACGACTTCGGTACGGGGTATTCCTCGCTGGCCTATCTGACCCGGTTGCCGGTGCAGATCCTGAAGCTGGACCGCAGTTTCGTGGCGGACCTGGAAGGCAGCGGGGAGGGTCGCAAGGTGGCCGAGGCCGTCCTCGGGCTGGCCGAAAGCCTGTCCCTGGAGGTGGTGGCCGAGGGTATCGAGACCACCGCCCAGGCGGACTGGCTCCGCCAGCGGGCCTGTGCCCTCGGTCAGGGCTTCCTGTACGCCCGGCCGCTGCCCCCCGAGGCCTGCGCGTCCCTGCTGACGGGGGCGGCCCGGGGGCATCCCCTGGGGGAGGCCCCCGTGGGGTGATTCCCTGCTGCGACAGGGGCCGTCGCCCGTTATCCTGTAGGGGATACGGACACGGATCGGTACCCCCGGGAGGACGGCGTGGACAGACTGGGTATACGCATCACCCTGGCCATCGGGATCCCCCTGCTGGCCTTCCTGCTCATGGCCCTGGTGGTGCTGGAGGACCGTTATGCGGCCGCCCGGCACATGGAGCAGGTGCAGGCCCAGGCCGCCCTGGGCTACCGGGTGCAGGCCCTGGTGCACGCCCTGCAGGCGGAGCGGGACAGTTCCGCCGGCTATCTCAGCGGGCGGGACAACGAGTTCTTCTCCATCCTGGAGCGGGCGCGGCGGCGCACGGATGAGGTCATGGAGGGCTTTCGGCAGCGCGCTGAACAGGTGCCTCCCTCCCTGGAGGGGTTGATGGCGGGGATCCGCCGCGATCTTGCGGACCTGGACGCCCACCGCAACCGGGTGGACCGCCTGCAACTGCCCCCGCTGGAGGTGCTGCCGGTCTACGATCGCCTCATCCAGCGGCTGATCCTCGTCGCCGCTCATCTCACGGGGGAGGGGCGTGGGGATGACTTTTCGGGGCTGCTCAACGCCTACCGGCCCCTGCTCCTGCTCAAGGAGCATGCCGCCCTGGAACGGGCCCTGGGCAGTGCCTGGCTCAGCGGCGCCAGCGAGGACCCGGATGTCTTCTACCGTTACCTGAGCAACCAGGCCATCCAGGAGCAGCAGCGTAGCCAGTTCCTCTCCCTGGCCCCGCCGGCGCTCGGCAACGAACTCCTCATGCTGGAATCGGAGACCGCCTACCAGTCCCTGCGGGCGGCCCGCGCCGCCATCATCAACCACGGCGTCGCCAGCCGTCCGCCCCATCTGAGCGCCGTGGAGTGGTTCGGTCTCACCCGTGAGCGGTTGGAACGCCTGCGCTCCCTGGAGCAGAACGTGGCAGAGCGCATCCTGGAACGGGCCCGGGCCGCCCGCAGCGGGGCCTGGCGGGGCTTTGCCTGGATGTCGGTGGCGGGCGGGGTGCTCCTGCTCCTGGTATTGGCCCTGTCCGCCGCCATCGTGCGGGATCTGATGCGGCGCCACCGCAGCCATCAGCAGGCCCTGGACCGGGCGGAATACCTGGTGCGTCACGATGCCCTCACCGGGTTGCCCAACCGGCATCACTTTACCGAGCTGCTGGATGTGGAACTGGGTCAGGCGCGGGAGGCCCGGCGCCCCCTGGGGCTGTGTCTGGTGGATCTGGCGGGGTTTTCCGACATCAACCGCATCTGGGGTGATGCCGTGGCCGACGAGATCCTCAATCAGGTGGCGGCGCGCCTGGCCGCGCAGGTGGGCCATGACGGCCTGCTGGCGCGGATCTACGGCGACCAGTTCGGCGTGATCCTGCGCCAGGGGTTCTCCGTGGCCCAGCGGGAGGGGCGGGTGATGGAACTGCTGGCGGTGCTGGATACCCCTTTCCAGGTGGGGGCGCGGCGCATCGAGGTGAATGGCCACGCGGGTCTGGTGGCCTGTCCGCCCTATCCCGAGCACGGCTCGCAGTTGCTGGCCCACGCGGGCATCGCCGTGGAGGGGGCCAAGGGCACCCCGGGATCGCGCTGGTTGCAATTCGAGCCCGGGATGCTCTCCCGTCACACCCGCCTGGTGGAGATGGACCACGACCTGGAGCGGGCCCTGGATCAGGGCCAGTTCCATGTGGTGTACCAGCCCCAGGTGGACCTGGAGGACGGGCGCATCGTCAGCCTGGAGGCCCTGCTGCGCTGGCATCATCCGCAACGGGGATGGATCCCGCCGGATGTCTTCATCCCCCGGGCGGAGGCCAACGGCACCATCATCGCCATCGGTGATTTCGTCCTCAATGCCGCCTGCCGCCAGGCTCAGCACTGGCGACAGGCCGGTCTGGGGGGGCTTGCCGTGGCGGTGAACCTGTCCACGGTACAGCTCTATCAGGCGGATCTGGTGGACCGGGTTCGGGCCGCCCTGGAGGCCTCCGGCCTGCCCGCTACGGCCCTGGAGCTGGAGCTCACCGAGACCGGGCTCATGGAGGATATGGGCACCGCCTGCCAGGTGCTGGCGCAACTGCGGGCCATGGGGGTGGGGCTTTCGGTGGATGACTTCGGCACCGGCCATTCCTCCCTGGCCTACCTGCGGCGGTTCCCCGTGAACTGCCTCAAGCTGGACAAGCGCTTCGTCGGCGATCTGGAAGCCGGCGGGGACGCCGAGGTGATCGCCGGGGCCGTCCTCGCCCTGGCGCAGAGCCTTGGCCTGACCTGTGTTGCCGAGGGGGTGGAGACCCGTGCCCAGGCGGACTGGCTGCGCGCCCGCGGATGCCGCCAGGCCCAGGGCTATCTCTACGCCCGTCCCCAGTCCGCCGAGGCCTGTGAG
Organism: Ectothiorhodospira mobilis; assembly: GCF_900114895.1. Classification (GTDB taxonomy): domain Bacteria; phylum Pseudomonadota; class Gammaproteobacteria; order Ectothiorhodospirales; family Ectothiorhodospiraceae; genus Ectothiorhodospira; species Ectothiorhodospira mobilis_A. The sequence continues at coordinate 18,329 of NZ_FOUO01000001.1, read as the reverse complement.
CGGTTGCTGGCGGCGGGCATATTGCCGGCCAAGGAGGCCTTGCCGGAATCATGAAACGGAGTTTGCAAGGCATGATCCCCACAACCATCCTCGATCCCCTGGTTCGCATGCAGCGGCGCCTGGGGGCCATCGGTCACCGCCTGCGCCGTGTCCTGGCCCGGCGGGCGGTCGCCCGTCGCCGGGGCGGGCGCATCGTGCGCCTGCAGACCAAGACCCAGCTGGCCCTGCTGGTGGTGATGCTGATCATGACCCTGGTCATCGGGGTCTCCAGCATGGCCCTGCTGCGGGACTTTTCCATGCGTTCCGCGGCGGAACATACGCGCACCGCCGCGGAGATGATCCGGGTTGCCCTCACCGAGGCCATGCTCAACGGCACCATCGACCGCCGGGCCTCCCTCCTGCAACGGCTGGGTGAGGTACACAGCCTGGAGGAGGTGCGCGTGGTGCGCGGCCCCCTGGTGATCCAGCAGTACGGCGAGGGGCTGCCCCTGGAGACCCGGGTGGACCGCATCGACCGCCGCGTGCTGGCTACGGGCACACCCTATTTCGGGGTGACCGGCGGGCTTTTGGGCAGCGAGTTCCGCGCCACCATCCCCTATGTGGCCGAGTCGCGGGGGGATGTGAACTGCATGACCTGTCACGTGGCCCCGCAGGGGGCCGCCCTGGGGGCGGTGACCCTGACCGCCTCCATGGATCACATGAAGACCCTGGGCATCGCCACCGCCCTCCTGCTGGTGCTCATCGTCGGTTTTTTCGCGGCCCTGTCCATGTACTTCCTGGGCCGTCTGCTGCGGCCCCTGGTGGAGACCACCGCCGAGATCCAGGAGGCCGCAAGCCGGGCTGCGGAAGGCGACTTCAGCCAGCGGGTGAAGCGGCGCGGCAATGACGAGATCGGCCTGATCGCCACGGACTTCAATCATATGAGCCGCAGCATCACCACCAAGCTCACCGAGATCCGTGGCCATGTGGCGCAGTTGGTGCAGGCCCTGCCCGATCCCCGGGGCAATCTCCTCAACGACACCGCCGAAACCGTGTCGGGCCTGGTGCGGGTGGCCCAGTTCAAGCAGGCCATCGAGGAGGATCAATCCACCGAAGAGGTGGTATTGCGCATCGGTGAGGTGCTGCGCCAGGAGTTCGCCCTGGAGCACTTCTCCATCTATGCGGTGGACCGGGAGCGCAAGACCATGCGGGTGGCCCTGGTGGACGGGATGCCGGCGGAGTCCGTGCGCTGGTGCAGCCCGGATATCCTGGAGAGCTGCACCATCTGCCGTGTGGTGCGCACCGGCCATCCCATCGACGGACTGGAGCAGCCGGGCCTGTGCCGGGCCTTCGATGGTCAGGCCCTGGAGGAGGGCATGCGTTACCTGTGCATCCCCGTGATCCAGTCCGGCGGCGTGGGCAACGTGGTGCAGCTGGTGGTCCCCGCCGGGGAGGTGGCGCGCCTCAGGGCCGCCCGGCCCCTGGTGGGGGCCTACCTGCGCGAGGCGGCCCCGGTGCTTCAGGCCAAGGCCCTGATGGCCAGCCTGCGGGAATCCAGCCTCAACGACACCCTGACCGGGCTGCGCAACCGCCGTTTCCTGGAGGAGTACTCCCCCACCCTGGTGGCCCAGAGTCGGCGCCGGCAGCGGCCCATGACCCTGATGATGCTGGATCTGGACTACTTCAAGACCGTCAACGATACCCATGGCCACGACGTGGGCGATCAGATCCTGCGGGAACTGGCCGGGATCCTGCGTACCCACCTGCGTGAATCGGACCTGGTGCTGCGCTACGGCGGCGAGGAGTTCCTCGTCATCCTCGTGGATACGGGGGCCGACGCCGCCATGGAGGTGGCGGAAAAGATCCGCGGCGCCGTGGAGCAGACCGTGTTCAAGGTGTCCGGCGGGGAGCTGCGCAAGACCCTGTCCGTGGGCCTGGCGGAGTATCCGGGGGATGCCCAGGCCTTCTGGCAGGTGCTCAAATATGCCGACGTGGCCCTGTATGCCGCCAAGGAGCGGGGACGCAACCGGGTGGTGCGCTTCGAGGCGCAGATGTGGCCCTCCGGCGGCGAATACTGAAGCAAGGCGGCAGGCATATCCGGCCGCATGGGGTATCATGGGGCCGGTATCCCGGCCCGGCGGGATCCGGATCCATCGCAACCGCAGGAGGCCCCCTTGCCCCATCCCCCCGACACCCTGGCCCTGGCCCTGACGGGCGCCTCCGGGGCGCGCTACGGCCTGCGTCTCCTGCAATGCCTGCTGCAGGCCGGGGTGCGGGTGCATCTGATGGTCTCCGAGCCCGGGCGCCTGGTCACTGAGCTGGAGACGGACCTGACCCTCCCCGAGGCGCCTGCCGACATGGAGCGGCTGCTGACGGGGCATTTCGCAGCCGGGCCCGGGCAGCTGCGGGTCTTCGGCCGTGAGCACTGGACCGCCCCCGTGGCCAGCGGCTCCTCGGCGCCGCAGGCCATGGCCATCTGTCCCTGCACCACGGCGACCCTGGCGGCGGTGGCCACCGGGTCCAGCCGCTCCCTCATGGAACGCGCCGCCGACGTGATGCTGAAGGAGCGCCACCGCCTCGTCCTGGTGGTGCGCGAGACCCCGCTCTCGGAGATCCATCTGGAACACATGCTGCGCCTGACCCGCATGGGGGCGGTGATCCTGCCGGCGTCCCCGGCCTTTTACCACCACCCGGAAGGCATCGACGACCTGGTGGACTTCGTGGTGGCCCGTACCCTGGACCACTTGGGTATCCGTAACGATCTCATCCCCCGCTGGGGGGAAGTGCCGGGAGGGATGGACTGATGCAACTGCCCCTGTTTCCCCTGAACACGGTCCTCTTTCCCGGCGGGGTGCTGCCCCTGCGCATCTTCGAGACCCGCTACATCGACATGGTGCGCCGCAGTATGCGCGACGGCACCCCCTTCGGCATCTGCCTGATCCGGGAAGGAGAGGAGGCCGGGGAGGCGGCGCAGGTCCATCCGGTGGGGACCTGGGGCCGGATCGTGGATTGGGATCGCCGCCCCGACGGGCTCCTGGGGATCACCTTCCTGGGGGAACAGCGCTTTTACGTAAAGAGCACCTGGGTGCAGAAGGACCGGCTGCTCATGGCCGAGGTCACCCCCCGGGAATGGCCCGAGGATGTGCCCCTGCCGGAGGAGTTCCTGTCCCTTTCGGCCCTGTTGCAGCGGGTATTGGGGGAGATGCCGGCGCCGTATCACCTGCTGCAGGGGGGCCATGATCGCGCCGGCTGGGTGGGGGCGCGCCTGACGGAGTTGATGCCCCTGCCCCTGGAGGAGAAGCAGGCCCTGCTGGAGATGGACGATCACCTGGCGCGCCTGTTCCGGCTGCGGGAGGCCATGCTGGCCGCCGGCGGCTGATTCCCCGGCGCGTGCGTGTTGACACCCTACCGGAGTGGACTGCTAAGGTATTGTATTAGTCCATTCTCATATACGGGAGCCCGGCCATGGCCGCCACCGACATCACCCAGGACAACCTGGAATCCACCATCAACGACAACGACATCGTGGTCCTGGACTTCTGGGCCCCCTGGTGCGGGCCCTGCCGCGCCTTCGCCCCCATCTTCGAGGAGGCCTCGGAGCGCTTCCCCGATGTGGTCTTCGGCAAGGTGAACACCGAGGAACAGCAGGAGCTGGCGGCCATGTTCCAGGTCCGCTCCATCCCCACGCTGACCATCTTCCGCGAGCGCATCATCGTCTTCAACCAGCCGGGCATGCTCTCCGCCGGCCAGCTGGACGAGGTGCTGGGCAAGGTGGCCGAGCTGGACATGGACGAGGTGCGCCGCCAGGTGGAGCAGCAGCAGGAGGGCTGAGCCTGCGGGATTGCGTCATGCCCAGAGCATGCGGATCCCCAGCAGGATGAGCATGCCCGCGAACAGGCGCCGCACCGTGGCCACCGGCAGGCGGTGGGTGAGGGCGGCGCCGATGCGGGCGGTGAAGAAGGCCGCCAGGGCGATGCCGACGAAGGCCGGCCAGTAGACATACCCGGTGGCCCCGGCGGGCAGGCCCGGCTCCCCCAGGCCGTGGACGATGAAGCCCGCCGTCCCCGCCAGGGCGATGGGCAGACCGGTGGCGGCGGCGGTGGCGATGGCCTGGCGCATGGGGACGTTGAACCAGGTCAGCAGGGGCACCGTCAGGGTGCCGCCACCGATGCCCAAAAGGGACGAGACCCCCCCGATGAGCCCGCCCCAGCCCCCCAGGACCGGCGCGGCCGGTAGGATGCGCCCTGGCCGGGGCGGTCGCCCCGCCAGGAGACAGCCCCCCATCAGCACCTCGAAGACCCCGAACACCCGGCCCAAGGCCTGGGTGCTCAGGGCCGCGGCCGCCGTGCTGCCCAGCAAGGCCCCCAGGGCCACCCCCGGGCCCAGGGCCCGCAGCAGATCCCAGCGCACCGCCCCGTGGCGGTGATGGGCGCGGGTGGAGGCGATGGCCGTGGGTACGATGGTGGCCAGGGAGGTGCCGATGGCCAGGTGGGTGATGACCCCGGGGGGCATACCCTGCAGGGTGAACAGCCCCACCAGCACGGGCACGATGATCAGTCCCCCGCCGATGCCCAGGAGCCCCGCCAGCACCCCCGTGCCCGCCCCCAGCGACAGATAGCCCAGCAGATCCAGCATCACGCCTTCCCGAAGCGTTGCGGTGAATGAAAACGCCCCGCCGTGCGCGTGGCATGGCGGGGCGTCCAGGAGAACCGGGCACCGGGGGCTCCAGCCCCCGGTGGCGTGGATCACAGTTCCCGGAGCACTTCGCCGGCGGCCCGGATGGTGGTCTCCACGTCGCCCGCGCTGTGGCTGCTGGACATGAAGCCCGCCTCGAAGGCGGACGGGGCCAGGTAGACCCCCTTGTCCAGCATGGCGTGGAAGAAGCGGCCGAAGCGCTCGGTGTCGCACTGGCTCACCTGCTGGAAATTACCCACCTGGGGCTGGTCGGTGAAGAACAGGCCGAACATGCCGCCCACCTGGTTGGCGGCCATGGGCACGCCCGCCTTCTGCGCCTCCCCCAGGATGCCGGAGACCAGGGTCTCGGCCTTGGCGGTGAGGTCGTCGTGGAAGCCGGGGGCCGAGAGGATCTCCAGGGTCTTGAGTCCGGCGGTCATGGCGATGGGGTTCCCCGAGAGGGTGCCGGCCTGATAGACAGGACCCAGGGGCGAGAGGTATTCCATCACCTGGCGGCGCCCGCCCAGGGCGCCCACCGGCATGCCGCCGCCGATGACCTTGCCCAGGGTGGTGAGGTCGGGCTTGACGCCGTACAACTCCTGGGCGCCGCCCCGGGCCACGCGAAAGCCGGTCATCACCTCGTCGAAGATCAACAGGGCGCCGTGGTCATCGCATACGCTGCGCAGCCCCTCCAAAAAGCCCGGGGCCGGGGGCACGCAGTTCATGTTGCCCGCCACCGGCTCGACGATGATGCAGGCGATCTGATCACCGAAGCGGGAGAAGGTCTCCTGCACCTGCTCCAGGTCGTTGTAGGGCACCGTGAGGGTGTGTTCCGCCAGGGAGGCGGGCACCCCCGGGGAGCTGGGCACCCCCAGGGTCAGGGCCCCGGATCCGGCCTTCACCAGCAGGGAGTCGCCGTGGCCATGGTAGCAACCCTCGAACTTGACGATCTTGTCGCGCCCGGTGAAGCCCCGGGCCAGGCGGATGGCGCTCATGGTGGCCTCGGAACCGGAGCTGGTCATGCGCACCATGTCCATGGAGGGCACCAGCTCGCACACCCGCTCCGCCATCTCCGTCTCCAGGGACGTGGGGGCGCCGAAGGAGAGGCCGTTGAGGGCCGCCTCGCGCACCGCCTCAATCACCTCCGGATGGGCATGACCCACGATCATGGGACCCCAGGAGCCCACGTAGTCGATGTAGCGGTTGCCGTCCACGTCGTAGATATAGGCCCCCTGGGCCCGCTCCATGAAGATGGGTTCGCCGCCGACGCCCCGGAAGGCGCGCACCGGGGAGTTCACCCCGCCGGGGATGTGTTTCTGGGCTGCCTCGAAGCATTCATGGGTTTTCGTCATGGCCTGCTCTTTTTCCTGAGTCACTGGGTGAAGGGCAAAGGAGAAAAGATACTCCATCTGCCCCGGGGCATAAAACCGGGGCCCCGGCGCAGGCCGGCCCCGGGGCGTGATTACGGTTGCTGCGCAAACCGTTCCTGGAGGCTTTGGGCGGCGGCACGGATGTCCGGTGCTGCGAACACCCCCTGGATCACCGCCACCATGTGGGCGCCGGCATGGACCACCTGCGCGGCGTTGTCCGGGGTGATGCCGCCGATGGCGGCGATGGGCAGGTGCAGGCGTGTCCGGGCCTCACGGATGAGCGCCAGGGGGGTATGCACGGCCCCGGGCTTGGTGCTGGAGGGGAAGACGGCGCCGAAGGCCACGTAGTCGGCCCCGCGGGCGGCGGCGTCCTCGGCCCGCTCCAGGCGGTCGTAGCAGGAGACGCCGATGAAGGCTTCGGGGCCCAGTGCCGCCCGGGCCTCTTCCAGGCCGGCATCCTCGCGTCCCAGGTGCACGCCATCCGCCGCCACCGCGGCGGCCAGTTCCACGTCGTCGTTGACGAGGAACAGGGCGTGATGATCGGCGCACAGGGCCTTCAGGGCCCGGGCGGTCTCCAGACGGCGGGTGGCGTCACCGGATTTGTCCCGGTACTGCAGGATGCGGGCGCCCCCCTGCAGGGCCTGTTCCACCCGGGGCAGCAGGGTGTGGGGCGCCTCTTCGGGGGTGACGAGGTAGAGGCCGCGCAGGGCTTCAGTGGGGTTCGTGCGGGCCATCGTCGGTGTCGTCCTCGTCTGCTTCGTCCCGGGCCCAGAACAGGCGGTTGGGGAGTTTCTGGCCCATGCCCAGGCGGCGGCCGGCCTGCAGGCTGTGCCAGGTGTAGCTCACGGCCTCGTGGACCGCCACGGGTACCGCCGTCCCCTGGGCCAGCAGGGCGGCGATGGCGGCGGAGAGGGTGCAGCCGGAGCCGTGGAATTCCCCCTCCAGGCGCGGCACCGGGAAGACCTCCAGACGGCGATGGTTGCCGTAGAGGGTGTTGTGCACCTCGCTGGTGCGCTCGTGGGTGCCGGTGATGAAGACATATTCCGCGCCCTGGTCCAGGAGGGCCATGGCGCAGGCGTCCAGGGTATCGGAACCCCGGGCCAGGGCCCGGGCCTCCAGGGTGTTGGGGGTGAGTACGGTGGTGCGGGGCACCAGTAGCTGCAGGATGCCGTCCACCATCTCCTCGTCCGCCAGGGCGGCGCCGCCGCCAGCGGCCAGTACCGGGTCCAGGACCAGCGGCAGTTCGGGATAGTCGTTGAGCAGGGCGTGCAGGGCCTCCACGGCCTCCATGGAACCCAGCAGACCCACCTTGAGGGCGGCCACCGGCATGTCCTCCAGCACCGTCCGTGCCTGCTGGATGATCAGTTCCCCGTCCATGGGTGCCAGTGCCACCACGTCACGGGTGTCCTGCACGGTGACGGCGGTGATCACGGGAGCGGCATGCCCCCCCATGCTGAGGATGGACTCGATATCCGCCTGGATGCCGGCCCCGCCGGTGGGATCGCTGCCGGCCAGGGTCATGACGATGGGGACCGACGGCTGCATGATCATGGTAAGCTCCCGCAGTGTGTCTGCACCGAGTGTATCATCCGCTTCACCCCCGGGACCGGGGCAGGGCAATGGCAGGAGGTTCGCCGTGAAGAAGTACCAGTGCGTGATCTGCGGTTACATCTACGATGAGGCCCAGGGTCTGCCGGACGAGGGCTATCCCCCGGGGACGCCCTGGGAGGATCTCCCCGAGGACTGGGTGTGTCCGGAATGCGGGGCCAGCAAGGAGGATTTCGAGCTGATGGCCGAATGAGGCCGGTGCGGTACGCTGGGGAAGCCCTCAGCCCCGCAGGCTGATGCGCGGCCAGTCCCGGGCCCGGGCCGTAGCCGCCAGGTCCTCGTCCGGGTCCACTGCCACCGGGTGGGGGACCCGCTCCAGCAGGGGCAGGTCGTTGTGGGAGTCGCTGTAGAACCAGCTGTCCTCCAGGTCCAGTTCGGGATGTGCCTGGAGCCAATGCTCCAGGCGCTGCACCTTGCCGTGCTGGAAGCAGGGGATACCGGCGAGTTCACCGGTGTAGCTGCCGTCGCGGAATTCCGGTTCCGTGGCCAGCAGGTGCTCCACCTCCAGCAGGCGGGCGATGGGCTCGGTGACGAAGCGGTTGGTGGCGGTGATGATCACCAGGGTGTCCCCCCGGGCACGGTGGTGCTGCAGCAGGTTCCGGGCCCCGGGGGCCAGCAGGGGGCGGATGCGCTCGTCGATGAAGCGTGCCCGCCAGTCCTGCAGGGATTCCAGGGGATGGGCGGCCAGGGGGGCAAAGGAGAAGCGGCAGAAGGCGTGGATGTCCAGGGTGCCGGCGCGGTACTGATCGAAGAACTCCCGGTTCTTTTGCCGGTAGGTCTCCGGGTCCACCACCCCCAGTTCCACCAGGAAGCGGCCCCATTCATAGTCGCTGTCGCCCGCCAGCAGGGTGTTGTCCAGGTCGAACAGGGCCAGGCTCACGCCAATCCTCCAGGGTCGATGCGGATGGAGCCCCATGATACCCGCCTGCGGCCTGTATGTGCCACGCAGGCCGTCGGGCATTTGCCGCGCCGCCCGGCTTATGGAAAAATGCGGCGTAGGAAACGGCATCCGGATGGCATTGTAAGTGATTGATTGCGATGGTTATAGGCCCAATGTAGGGATCATCCTCAGCAACGCGGAGCGCCGTCTGTTCTGGGCCAAGCGGATCGGCCAGCAGGCCTGGCAGTTCCCCCAGGGGGGGATCCGGCAGGAGGAGACCCCCGAGCAGGCCCTGTACCGCGAGCTGGAGGAGGAGACCGGCCTGCAGCCCCAGCATGTGGAGGTGGTGGGCTGTACCCGGGACTGGCTGCGCTATCGTCTGCCCAAGCATCTCATCCGGCGGCGTTCCGATCCCGTATGCATCGGCCAGAAGCAGATCTGGTTCCTGTTGCGCCTGGTGGGGGATGAGTCCTGCGTGCGCCTGGATGCCATGTCCAATCCGGAGTTCGATGCCTGGCGCTGGGTGGATTACTGGCAGCCCACCCGCGAGGTGGTCTTCTTCAAGCGCCAGGTCTATCGCCGTGCCCTGAAGGAACTGGCGCCGTTGCTCTTCGACGGCGGCCTGCCCTCCGATACCGCCGAACGGCGCAGCCGCCGCCGGCTTTGATCCATCGCCGCCGAGGCGGCCCGCACCCCGACCCCGCGCCCATGTTGCATGTACTCAGACGGATCGTCCTGGAGGTGGGTGCCGCCGGCAACCTGACGGAGGCACTGGAGATCATCGTCCGTCGGGTGAAGCAGGAGTTGGCCATCGATGTCTGTTCCGTCTATCTGCGGGATCCGGACGGGGACGATCGGCGCCTCCTGCTCATGGCCTCGGAGGGGCTCAACCCGGAGGCGGTGGGACACGTCATCATGAACGCCGGGGAGGGCCTGGTGGGCCTGGTGGCGGAGCGGGCCGAGCCGGTGAACCTGGAGAACGCTCCGGACCATCCCCGTTTCAAGTACTTCCCCGAGACCGGCGAGGAGCGCTATCACGCCTTTTTGGGCGTGCCCATCGTGCACCACCGCCGCCTGCTGGGGGTGCTGGTGGCGCAGCAGCGGGAGCGGCGCCGTTTCGACGATGAGCACGTGGCCTTCCTCATCACCCTGGCGGCCCAGCTGGCGGGGGCCATCAGCCATGCGGAGCTCATCGGCGAGGTGGACAACCGCCGCGAGCTCCTCCAGCAGGAGAACGTGCAGATCCGGGGTATCCCGGGGGCCGCCGGTGTGGCCGTGGGGCAGGGGGTGGTGGCCTATGCCCTGGCGGATCTGGACTCGGTACCCGATCGGGCCGCCTCCTCCGTGGAGGAGGAGGAGCGGGCCTTCCGGCAGGCGGTTCAGGCCGTCCAGGACGAGCTGGCCGAGATCCGCGACCGCATGGAGTCGGTGCTGCCGCCGGAGGAGCGCCTGCTGTTCGATGCCTACGTGATGATGCTGGGCAGCGACAGCCTGGTGAACGGCACCGTGGAGCGCATCCGCGGCGGTCGCTGGGCCCCGGCGGCGCTGCGCGACACCGTGCGGGAGAGCACGCGCAACTTCGAGGACATGGACGATCCCTACCTGCGGGAGCGGGCCTCGGACGTGCGCGATATCGGCCGGCGCATCCTCATGCGTCTGCAGTCCCATGTGCGCGATCCCGAGGAGTTCCCCGGCCGCACCATCCTGGTGGGGGAGGACGTCACTGCGACGCAGCTGGCGGAGGTGCCCTCGGAGCGGCTGGCGGGGGTGGTGTCCTCCCGCGGCACCGGTTCCTCCCATGTGGCCATCCTGGCCCGGGCCATGGGGATCCCGGCGGTCATGGGGGTCTCGGACCTGCCGGTGGGGCGTCTGGAGGGGCGCGAGCTCGTGGTGGACGGCTATCGCGGCAGCCTCTACATCCAGCCCAGCCCGGAATTGCTGGAGGAGTTCCGCCACCTGCAGGAGGAGGAGCGGGAGCTGGCGGACGGTCTGCGGGCCCTGGCCCAGGAGCCGGCGGTGACCAAGGACGGTCACGAGGTCCCTGTCTATGCCAACAGCGGGCTGCTGGCGGATATCGCCCCCTCCATCCAGTCGGGGGCCGACGGCATCGGGCTCTACCGCACCGAGGTGCCGTTCATGATCCGGGAGCGTTTTCCCGGTGAGGATGAGCAGACGGAGATCTACCGGGAGATCCTGCAGTCCTTCGACCCGCGTCCGGTGACCCTGCGTACCCTGGATGTGGGCGGGGACAAGTCCCTGCCTTATTTCCCCGTCTCCGAAGACAACCCCTTCCTGGGCTGGCGCGGCATCCGCATCACCCTGGATCACCCGGAGATCTTCCTCACCCAGTTGCGGGCCATGCTGCGGGCCAGCCAGGGGTTGACCAATCTCAACATCCTGTTCCCTATGATCAGCTCCCTGGCGGAACTCAAGGGGGCCCTGCAGCTGCTGCAGCGGGCCCGGGATGAACTGCTGGACGAGCACTACGTCATCCCGGTGCCCCGGGTGGGGGTGATGGTGGAGGTGCCTTCGGCGGTCTACCTGGCGGAGACCCTGGCGCGGCGGGTGGACTTCCTCTCCGTGGGCACCAACGACCTGGTGCAGTACCTGTTGGCGGTGGACCGCAACAACGCCCGCGTGGCGGATCTCTACAACGCCCTGCACCCGGCGGTGCTGCATGCCCTTGTGCAGACCGCCGAGGGGGCGCATCGGGCGGGCAAGCAGATCAGCGTCTGCGGCGAGATGGCCGCCGATCCCGCCTCCGTCATCCTGCTGCTGGGCATGGAGATCGATGCCCTGAGCGTGAACGTGGCGGCCCTGGCGCGGGTGAAGTGGGTGGTGCGCAGCTTCTCCAGGGCCCGGGCCCGGCACCTGCTGGAGCAGTGCCTGACCATGGAGGAGCCCGCCGCCATCCGAGCCCTGCTGGACAACGCCCTGGTGCAGGCGGGCCTGGGGGGCTTGGTGCGAGGGGCCGGGCGGGCCTGAACTGGGGTGTCCCGCGCCGGGTCAGGCGCGCCCGGCGAGCCAGTCCTCCAATGTCCCTTCCACCCGTTCCCAGTCCGGTGGCCCCATTTTCTGATAGACGATGCGCCCCTTGGGCGAGATCAGGAAGGTGGTGGGGGTGAGCTGGACATTGCCGAAGGCCTCGGCGGCATCCCCCTTGCGGTCCAGGGCCACGGTGTAGGCGATCCCGCGGCGCTCTGCGGTCCGGGCCACTTCTTTGGCCGGATCGTAGTGCATGGCGATGCCGATCACCTCCACCCCGCGCTGACCGTAGTCCCGATGCAGGGCGTTCAGGTGCGGGATCTCCTCCAGGCAGCTACTGCAGTCGCTGGCCCAGAAGGTAATCAGCAGGGGACGGCCCCGGAGGCCTCCCAGGTCCAGGGGGTCGCCTTCCAGGGTGGGCAGCGTGACGGCGGGCATGGCGCGGCCGCCGCCGGGGGCCAGCCACAGGAGGGTGATCCCGGCCATAAGTACGAGGAGGAATAACCCGGCCAGTAGGTCTCGCTTCTTCACCTGTCTACCCCTTGCGATCGAATTCGTTGGCGTGAATGCAACCGGAAAGGATTCTATGAAGGCCCCCGCCGGTCAAGGACGGATGCCCGGAATCTGGGTCCCGGGCCGGTCAGGGGGCGCTCTTGATCGGCGGAAACGGGGTCATCCGCCCCACGCCTTACGCCCCGGACTCCCCGGGGGGCTGCTGCGGTGCCGCCAGCCTATTGTCGGAGGGTGCCTTGAGGGCGCCGGCCTCGATCCAGGCCTCGAAGCTCTGGATCTGGTCCTCGGTGAGCGCAGGCCCCACCAGCGGCATACGCGGCTGGGTGATCCCCTTGATGCGTTGGATGAGCGCGCTCTTCGCGGGGTCGCCGGGGATGACGACTGGGCCGTTCTCGCTGCCCGCCATCGTCCCTTCATACGAACTGAGATCGAGACCCCGCAGGGGGTTCTCCTCATTATGACACTGTACGCAGCGGCTCTGGAGGATCCCTTTCAGGTCGGCGTAGACGATGGGCCCCGTTTCCTCGGCCGTCACGGTGCTTTTCTCCGCCGTTTGCCCCTCCGGGGAGTGGGAGGCGAAGACCAACTCGCCCCCGAAATACCCCAGACCCGTCACGGCCGAGAGTGCGAGGAGGTAGATCGTGATCATCACGCCGGAGCGGCTGCTGAAGCGGACGTGGAGCAGGACCGCGAGCAGCAGCACTACCCCCAGGCCGCTGGCCAGGAAGATCTTCATCTTGATCGGGTAGATCAGGCTCCCACCATAGTAGTGGAACCAATCCATCAGCCCCAGCAACACCGTGGGAAAGATGGAGAAGAACGCCAGGGTGGCGCAGTGTTGCGCAGTCACCGCAAACTTGCTGTAGCGGGGGATCCGGGACAGGAGCGAGAAGAGCAGCGCCGCGATGACCAGGCCGATGGTCAGATGCACCAGGATGGGGTGAATCGGATGGGTGTACCCCAGGAACTCCAAAAACCGGTAGATCGAATCGATACCCATCTCTTACTCTTTAAGATTGGTAGACAAGTGGAGGCAATGGCTGCCCGTTGCGGGCCAAGGAACTGCCGCTGGTTCCCGCGAGCCGCCCCGTCCTGGGCCGTAGCGCCAGGGTGCAGGGTTGAGTAACCGCAAACGCAGGATGCACAATCTTACCGGCTTCCACCTCCAGGCCTCAACGCTACATCCAGTGAGCCCTTTGCGGAGGATCGCTATGTTCCCTTCGAGACCGGGCCGTCGGGCCTGGTCTGCCCGCTGCGGTTCATCAGGAAAGGCGAGCCTTTGCGGCGCAGTCCATCGCGGCGGGTGGCATCTGATATGCTAACGGTTTCAGGATGGCCCCGGCGAGGGGCCGTTGGGTGGGATCGATTCGGCTACAGAACAGGGTAGGAATACGTGTCAGAGGTTTCGGTCATCAGGGCGGGTATCGTTGGTGCCACCGGTTATACCGGGGTGGAATTGCTGCGGCTTCTGTTGGGCCATCCCCGGGTACGGCCGGCGGTGGTCACCTCCCGGGGGCAGGCCGGCACGCCCCTGTCCGCGCTGTTCCCCAACCTGCGAGGGCAGGGGGATCTGCGCTTCCAGGCGCCGGACGCCGGTGCCCTGGGGGAATGCGATGTGGTGTTCTTTGCCACCCCCCATGGTGTGGCCCACACCCTGGCCGGGGATCTGCTGCAGCGCGGCACACGGGTGATCGACCTGTCCGCGGATTTTCGGCTGCGCGACCCGCAGCTCTGGTCCCAGTGGTATGGCCAGCCCCACGGGGCCCCGGAGCTGCTGGAAGAGGCGGTCTATGGCCTGCCGGAGCTGAATCGCGCCCGCATCCCCGCGGCCCGGCTGATCGCCGTGCCGGGGTGCTATCCCACGGCGGTGACCCTGGGGCTTCTGCCCCTGCTGGAGGCCGGCGTGGTGGATCCGGCCCAGTTGGTGGCGGATGCCAAATCCGGGGTCAGCGGTTCCGGGCGCAAGGCCCAGGTGGGCTCCCTGTTCTGTGAGGCGGCGGAGAACTTCCGCGCCTACGCCCTGGGGGGGCATCGCCATCTGCCCGAGATCCTCCAGACTCTGGGGGAGGTCTCCGGCGTGCAGCCCCAGCTCACCTTCGTGCCCCATCTGGTGCCCATGGTGCGCGGCATCCTGGCCACCCTCTACACCCGTTTGCTGCAGCCGCAGACCGATCTGCAGGCCCTGTTCGAGCGCCGCTACGCCCATGAGCCCTGTGTGGACGTGCTCCCGGCGGGGGAACTGCCCGAGACCCGCAGTGTGCGGGGCACCAACCTCTGCCGCCTGGCCGTGCAGCGGCCCCAGGAGGGGGAAACGGCGGTGGTGGTCTCCGCCATCGACAACCTGGTCAAGGGGGCCTCGGGGCAGGCGGTTCAGAACATGAACCTGATGTTCGGCCTGCCCGAGACCCAGGGGTTGGAGGGGATTGCCATCCTGCCCTGAGATCGGGGCGGATGCGCAACGCCGGCGTCTTGGGGTATGTTCACCCCATGGCCGGTGTGAACCGGACGGGAACCCCGGTGGGATCAGAGGATCCAACCCCACCCGAAAGGCCGGATACACCGCAGCAACCCGCCGCCCAACGGGGCGGCCCCGATAACGGAGGCGCAGACATGACCGCAACCGAGACCGCGAACGAAACCACCCCCAGCCCCCTGAACTTCACCGACGCGGCCGCCGCCAAGGTGAAGGCCCTGATCGAGGAGGAGAACAACCCCTCGCTGAAGCTGCGGGTCTTCGTCAGCGGCGGGGGGTGCTCCGGGTTCCAGTACGGCTTCACCTTCGATGAGAACATCAACGAAGGGGATACCACCGTGGAAAAGGGCGGGGTGACGCTGCTCATCGACCCCATGAGCTACCAATACCTGGTGGGTGCGGAGATCGACTACACCGAGAGCCTGCAGGGGGCCCAGTTCGTGATCCGCAACCCCAACGCCACCACCACCTGCGGCTGCGGTTCCTCCTTCTCCGTCTGATCCGGGGCGCGGCATGCAGGTGCGTCAGACCCTCGCCCGCTGGCGGTTCCGGTGGTACTACCTCATGGCCCGCCTGGGCCATGCCACCGGCCGCTTCAATGTGGGCTTCATGTACGCCAATGGACAGGGCGTGCCCCGGGACGATGCCGAGGCGGTGCGATGGTACCGTCTGGCGGCGGAGCAGGGGGACGCCAACGCCCAATGCAACCTGGCCCTGATGTATGTCAACGGCCGGGGCGTGCCGCAGGACGATGCCCAGGCGGTGCAGTGGTACCGTCAGGCGGCGGAGCAGGGCAGCACCACCGCCCAGTGCAACCTGGCCTTCATGTATCTCAACGGCCGGGGGGTGCAGCAGGATGAGGCCGAGGCGGCCCGTTGGTATCGCTACGCCGCGGATCTGGAGAACGCCTCTGCCCAGTCCAACCTGGGGGTGCTCTATGCCAATGGCCGCGGTGTGCCCCAGGACTGGGTGCGGGCCTACATGTGGTCCGATCTGGCCGCCACCCAGGGATACGATCTGGCCCGGGACAACCGGGACCGCTTCGCCACTCACATGACCGAGGCGCAGATCCAACAGGCCCGGGAGATGGCCCGCGCCTGGACCCCCGGAGAGGGGTATCCCCAGGTGGATCTGCCTGCCGGGGAGGTCTCCGGGGCGGGCTAAGCGGCGTCAGATACGTCCGTCCCGTCCCGGGTGGATGGCCCCCAGCACCACCGCCTCCCGGGCCCCGGTGACCGCGGGCAGGTTGCCGGGGCGCCCCGCCAGGGTCTCCCGGGCCAGCCAGGCGAAGGCCATGGCCTCCACCCAGTCGGGGGGCACCCCCAGCACCGCGGTGGAGGCCACGTCCCAGCCGGGCAGGTTGGCCTCCAGGCTTTCCATCAGGCAGCGGTTGTGCACCCCGCCGCCGCAGACCAGTAGGCGCCGCGCCCGCGGCGCCGTCTCCAGTATCGCCGCCGCCACGCTGCGCGCGGTCAGTTCCACCAGGGTGCGCTGCACGTCCACTGCGGCCAGCGATCGCCCCCCCAGGTGGCCACGTACCCAGTCCAGATGAAAGTGCTCCGTGCCCGTGCTCTTGGGGGCCGGGCGGTGAAAGTAGGGATCGGTCCGCATCGCCGCCAGCAGGGCCTCATCCACGCGGCCCTGCGCCGCCCATCCCCCCCCGGCATCGAAGGCATCCCCCCGGCAGACCCGGATCCAGGCATCACAAAGGGCGTTGGCCGGCCCCGTGTCGAAGCCGCGCACCGGGGTCCCGTGTTCCGCTTCGTCCCGCCTTGCGGGCAGGATCGTCACATTGGCGATCCCCCCCAGGTTCAGGATGACCCGTTGCTCATCCTCCGCCCCCAGGGCGTAGCGGTGAAAGGCCGGGACAAGGGGGGCCCCCTGGCCGCCCGCGGCCATGTCCCGGCGGCGAAAGTCCGCCACCACCGTCAGGCCCGTGGCCTGGGCGATGCGATGGGGGCAGCCGATCTGCAGGCTGAAGGGAGGCCGCTCCTGTGGGCGGTGACGCAGGGTCTGCCCGTGGCTGCCCACGGCGCGCACCGTGGCGGCATCGATGCCATGGTTCTCCAGCAGGGCCTGCACGGCCGCGGCCATCAGTTCCCCGGTGCGGGCATCCAGCCGGCCCCAGGTGTCGGGATCGGAACGGGCGCCCGGGGCGGCCAGGGTACGCAGCCCCTGGCGCAGGTCCTCGGGGATGGCATGGGAATGGGTGGCCAGGCACCGGGGACCGGCGTCCTCAAAGGACACCAGGGCGGCGTCCACCGCATCCATGCTGGTGCCCGAAAGCAGACCGATGAAGCGAGGGTTCAAAGGGATCCTCCGGCACGGAATGTAGGGGGGATGGCTCCGCTGGCCGCTGGCCGCTGGCCTTGCCTTCGGCCCGCTTAGTATCATGCCCTGATTCCCGGCCCCCGTGTACCGGCGCGTGGCCTTTTGCCCGTGCCGCCCGGGGGCGTGTGATCCCGTTGACAAGAGGAAGGACATGACCCCCCAAGACGATGCCCTCGAGACCCTGCGCCGCGGAGCCCATGAGGTGCTGCTGGAGAGTGAACTGGCCGAGCGCCTCAAGGCGGGGCGGCCGCTGCGGGTGAAGGCCGGGTTCGATCCCACGGCGCCGGACCTGCATCTGGGGCACACGGTCCTGCTGAACAAGATGCGCCAGTTCCAGGATCTGGGGTACGAGACCTACTTCCTCATTGGCGACTTCACCGGGATGATCGGCGATCCCAGCGGCAAGAGCGCCACCCGTCCGCCCCTGACATCGGAGGAGGTGGCAGCCAATGCCCGCACCTATAAGGAACAGATCTTCAGGATCCTGGACCCGGAGCGTACGCGCATCGTCTTCAACTCCGAGTGGATGGGGCGCATGACGGCCGCGGACATGATCCAGCTGGCCTCACGCCACACCGTGGCGCGGATGCTGGAGCGGGACGACTTCCACAAGCGCTACACCACGGGCCAGGCCATCGCTATCCATGAATTCATCTATCCCCTGGTGCAGGGCTACGATTCGGTGCACCTGCAGGCCGACGTGGAGCTGGGGGGGACGGACCAGAAGTTCAACCTTCTGGTGGGGCGGGAACTACAGAAGCAGTACGGCCACCCCCCCCAGGTGGTGCTCACCATGCCCATCCTGGAAGGGCTGGATGGTGTGCAGAAGATGTCCAAGTCCCTGGGCAACTACGTGGGCGTACAGGAGCCCCCGGACGAGATGTTCGGCAAGCTCATGTCCATCTCCGACGACCTCATGTGGCGCTACTTCGAACTGCTCTCCTTCCGCCCCCTGTCGGAGATCGAGGGACACCGCAAGGCCGTGGCCGAGGGGGCCAACCCCAGGGACATCAAGTTCCTGCTCTGCGAGGAGCTGGTGACCCGCTTCCATGACCGGCAGGCGGCTCAGCGGGCCCGGGAGCACTTCATCGCCCGTTTCCAGAAGAAGGCCATGCCCGACGATCTGCCCGAGACGCGGATCGCCGCCCCCGCCGAGGGCCTGCCCCTCCCCAACCTGCTCAAGCAGGCGGGACTGGTGGGCAGCACCTCCGATGCCCTGCGCATGATCCGCCAGGGGGCGGTGCGCCGGGATGGCGAGCGCATGGAGGATACGGCCCTGCGCATCCCCCCCGGGGAGGAGGGGGTGTTCCAGGTGGGCAAGCGCCGCTTCGCCCGGATCCGCCTCATCCCCGAGGGGTGAGGCAGACCCCGGGAGGGGCCGCCTTGGTGTTGGGTGAATAAGTCTTTGTTTGTATTATTTTTTTCAAAAAACTGTCAAAAAAGAGTTGTAGGGGTATTGACGGTTATTCTGGATGGCCTATAATGCGCGCTCTCCAACGGCGAGGCGGTGAAGAGC
>NZ_FOUO01000019.1 GCF_900114895.1 Ectothiorhodospira mobilis | reverse complement strand
AGCTGGGACATTAGGGCTAACCTCAAATGCTCCAGCTATAGCGCTTCAGGCTAAATTAATCAAATGCGACTCATTTCGTGTCTACAATTGCCCTGGCCTGAAACCCCGATCGGAGACAGATCCATGCCCACTGTTCTAAGGTATGTCTTGACCCTGCCCCTGTTCACGGCCCTGCTGCTGGTGCACGCCCCCCTGCAGGGCAAGGAGGCCACCGAGGCCAAAGCCGCGGGCGGGACCCTGCCCATGGAGATCATCGCCCTCGATGGGGCGATGCGCACGGTGACCCTGGAGGATGTCTACCGGCACCACGGTCATCCCTGCCCGCCGGTCACGGTCACCTACCTGGCCCTGCGGCATGCCCTGGACCGGCTGTACGATGAGGGGGAGACCCCCCGTGCCGGGGATCTGGCGGTCCTCACGCCGGTGTTTTCCCGGGGCGCGGCGGACGTGCTGGAACGGGTCCTGGGGATGCAGCCCGCCAACGGAGCCGATGCGGGACCTGCCCCGATGACTTCTTCGGCCGATCTGCAACTGCGGGTGATGCGTCTGTCCACCGGGGAGGGGGTGAACCTGCGCCTGGCGCCGGGGGTCTGGCCGGAGGGCTGGTTCCCGTTGCGGGCTCGCCGCATGCAGGGGGAGATCACCCCGGAGGAGACCCGGCGCCTGCGCCAGGGATGGACCGAGGTGGTGCAGGGGTTCCCCGGGCGATCCCCTCAGGACCTGTTTGTCGAATCCCCGGTGACACGGGTGGGGCTCTGGTTGCCCGCCGGGTCAGCGGCTATTGATGATGAGTAAGCGATGATGAACGAGATCAGCCAAGACGCCGCCGGCCCCCTTGCGGGGCTCGGGTCCCTGGTGGAAGTGGGGGGGCCGGTGGTGGCCATCCTCCTGGGGATGTCTGTCGTGGCCCTGACGGTGATCCTGGCCAAGCTCTGGCAGTTCGCCTGGCTGCGGCTCGGGGACCGACGCAGCCTGGACGCGGCCCTGGACCACTGGGAGGCGGGACGCGCCGAGGCGGCCCTGGATGTGCTGGCGGGGTCCCGCAGTCCGGCGGCGCGGGTGGTGGAGCGGGCCATGGGCGGCTGCATGGATGCGCAGATGTCCGAGGCCCTGCTGCGGGAGGAGGTGGCGCGCCTGGCCGGGGATTGGCTGGAGACCCTGCGGGGGCAGTTCCGCACCCTGGAGGTGATCGGCAGCCTGGCGCCGCTGCTGGGCCTTCTGGGTACGGTCCTGGGCATGATCTCCGCCTTCCAGGCCCTGGAGGCGGCGGGCAGCCAGGTGGATCCGGCGGTCCTCTCCGGCGGCATCTGGGTGGCCCTGAGCACCACGGCGGTGGGGCTGGCGGTGGCCATCCCGGTGGTGGCGGTGCTCCATGCCCTGGAACGCTGGCTGGAACGTTTCCGCCACCGCATGCAGGATGCCGTCACCCGGGTGTTCACGCTCCGCTGTGCTGCCGCGCCGGTACGCAACGCCCCCGCGCGGCTCCATCCGGTGTCCGGCGAGGACGCCCCGGGCGGCGGCAGGCAGGACGACCGGAAACGGACGGGTTCCCATGGAGATTGAGGCCCCGCCCCCGCGGCGGCGTGCCCTCATCGGCCTCACGCCGCTGATCGACGTGGTGTTCATCCTGCTGGTCTTCTTCATGCTGGCCTCCAGCTTCCTGGACTGGCGGCTGCTGCCGCTGCACGCCACCTCGGGCACGGCCCTGGCCGCGGCGGAACAGGCCCCCCTGCGGGTGCACGTGGCCGCCGATGGCGGCATCCGCCTGCAAGATCGGGCGGTGGAACCCGGCGGGCTCGCCCGTGCCCTGGGTGCGCGGCTGGCGGAGGCGCCGGGGCGGGCCGTGGTGGTGCAACCCGAGGGGGATCTGCCCCTGCAGCGGCTGGTGGCCGTGCTGGATCAGGTGCGCGCCGCCGGGGCCTCCCAGGTCACCCTGGCGGGGGAGTGAGGCCATGCAATTGCCCCCCATGCCACCGCGCCGCGGCGAGGACGACTCCCATCTGATCCCCCTGATCAACATCGTCTTCCTGCTGCTGATCTTCTTCATGCTGGCCGGGGCCCTCACCCGGCCCGATCCCTTCGCCGTGGAGCCGCCGGCCTCCGCCCGGGCCGGGGAATCCCCCGGAGAGGCCCTTCAGATCCTATTGAATCGGGAGGGGCGCCTGGCCCTGGATGGCCAGCCCCTGGAGATGCAGGCACTGAAGACACGCCTCGCCCGGGCGGTGGAGGCGGCGGCCGAGGAAGGGGAGGGCGTCACCGTGCATCTGCGGGCCGATCGCCGCGTCTCCTCTGCCCGGCTGCTGGATCTCACCCGGCAGATGCAGGAGACGGGGGTGGAGCGGATCTTCCTCCTGACCCTGAAGGCAAGGGGAGAGACCCCGTGAGCCTGCGCCCGGGACACTGGGCCGTGGCCCTTACCGTGGCCCTGGCCCTGCATGCCGTGGCGGGGTGGGTATGGGTGCGCCAGGACTCGGATCCCCGGGGTCAGCCGGGGACGGCGGATACCGGCATGCGGATCCAGGTGGCGGGCCGGGATGGGGGAGGTGTGGGCGGTCCCTCCGGACAGGAAATGACCGAGCCCGAGTCGGAACCCGAGCCCGAGCCGGAACCCGAGCCCGAGCCCGAGCCGGAACCCGAACCCGAACCCGAACCCGAACCCGAACCCGAACCCGAACCGGAACCGGAACCGGAACCGGAACCGGAACCGGAACCGGAACCGGAACCGGAACCGGAACCGGAACCGGAACCGGAACCCGAGCCGGAGCCGGAGCCGGAATCCGATCAGGAAACCGAAACCCTGGACGATCCCCGGTCCTCCCCGGCCGCCTCCCGCTCCCCAGGAACATCCGGTGCAACCCCTTCGGCGAATGATGCATCCGGGGCCCCTGCCCAGGACACCGCCGGCGGGGCGGCGGGAGAGGACGCCCGGCGGGACTATGCCCGGCAGCTACAGGCCTGGTTGGAGCGGCACAAGCGCTACCCGCGCCAGGCCCGTTTCCGGCGTCAGGAGGGGACGGCGACGGTGCGTTTCGTGGTGGACCGGGAGGGCAATGTGCGCTCCCACGAGGTGGTGCAGTCTTCGGGATATCCTGCCCTGGATCGGGAGGTGGAGGCCATGCTGGAGCGGGCCCGGCCCCTGCCGGCGATGCCGGAGGATCTCCCCGGGGCGCGCTTCACCGTGGTGATGCCCGTGCGCTTCAGCCTGCGTTGAGGCTGGCCTGCGCCGCCGGGGAGGCCGCGTCCGCGGGGGCGGGCACGAAGCGGCCGGATTCCATGTATCGGGGCGTGCCGCCCAGCCGCTGGCGCTGCGCGGCGTCGTGGCTCACCCACAGGGCCGCGGCGTGGTGGCTGGCCAGGTAGTCCCGTACCAGGGTCTCCACCCGCCGCGTGTTCTCCGGGTCCAGGTTGGCGGTGGGCTCGTCCAGCAGCAACACCCGGGGCCCCAGGGCCAGGAGGCGCACCAGGGCCAGCCGCTGGCGCTCGCCGCTGGAGAGCCGGTCCACGCCCCAGTCCGTCACCGTTGCGGGGAATCCCAGGGCCTGTAGCCAAGCCGGGTCCACCCGCTCCAGGTGTGCCCCCACCGTGTCCGCCCACCAGGCCGGCTCCGCCGGCAGGTAGCCCACCTGTCTGCGCCAGCGGGAAGGGGGGAAGTCCTCCCGTGGCCGGCCCTCCAGGGCCACCCGCCCGGTGTTGCGGTCCAGGTCGGCGATGGCCCGCAGCAGCAGGGACTTCCCCGCCCCCGAGGCACCGGCGATCTGCACGACCTCCCCGGCATGCAGTTCCAGTTGCACCGGACCCATGCCGGCGAAGCGCAGATCCTGCAGGGACAGCAGGGCAGAAGTGATGTTGGTCATGGGCAGCGATGATATCCGCCCCGGACCCGGCCCGTCTCGGTTGCAGTGCCCTTGAGGATTGTATACGGTCAATCCGGCGGCCTTCCCGGGGGCGGATGATGCGAGACCGAGGAGAACCACGCCCCATCCGGGGCGGCCGCGGAATCGATCATCACCATGACAGGAGCCGAGAATATGAGCGATCACCCCATCAGCCGTCGCAAGTTCCTCAAGGCCGGCACCTGCGGTCTGGCCGCCGTGCCCGTGGCCGGACTGTTCTGGAGCGGCAATGCCCAGGCCCAGGAACGGCTCAAGGAGAATGACCCCTCGGCCCAGGCGCTGGACTATGTCCACAACGCCGCGGATTCGGACCACGCCGACTATCAGCAGGGCCAGAACTGCCTGAACTGCGACCTGTACACCGACCCCAATGCAAAGGACTGGGGCCCCTGCGCCGTGTTCCCCGGCAAGCTGGTGGCCGCCGAAGGCTGGTGCAGCGCCTACGTGCCGCGCAGCTAAGCACGGCCCCATGCCGTTGCCGCGCCCCCCTGGACACGGCAACGGCGGCCTTTATTGTGAGCCGCACGGGAACTGTTCCACGCGAACGCGCCCCGTGCGGCTGATGATCACCTGCCGTCCCCGCTCCCCGTGACAGAGCCGGAAGCTGCCCATTTGCAGGGCCCCGTTCAACTGCCGGGTCTGCCCGTCCGGCCGGTAGGCCACGTAGCGCGCCAGGCCTGCGCCGGTGTGGATGGCCACGGCCCCCGAGGGCACGGCCCAGGCGCGCAGCACCGGGGCCTGGGTTTCCAGGGCGGAGACGGTCTTTGGGGCCGGGCGCAGGAGCCAGCCCCGATGGTAGGGGGTTTCGGCGCAGGTACGACCATCGGCGGAGGGGCAGAGCACAACCCCTTCGCCCCGCTTCACCGCCTCGAAGCGCGCCGCGGTCAGGGCCTGTACCAGGGCGTTGGTGGTGGCGGCGAGCCGTTGTTCCCCCAGGAGTGCGGCCCACCCCGGAAGCACCAGGGTGGTCAGCACCACCACCAGGGTCAGGGTGACGAGCAGTTCCATGAGGGTGTATCCCTTGGTGTGCATGGACATCCTGTCCTCCGTTTTCCGTTCCCTGATTCAAGGGTAGTCCCGTGATGAGGCCCGAACAATCCGCATGGGGGGTGCGCCTGCCGCCCGCGCTATACTGGAAGTCCGTGGTCCGCTCGGTGTTTCGGTGGAGGAGTGCATGAACCTGGTGAACGGCGCCCTGCTGGTGGGTCTGGGTCTGTTTCTGGCGGGGTATGTCCTGGTGGCCCGCCAGGGGTTCTGGCGGGGCTGGCTCTGGGGGCTGGTGACTCTGGTGCCGGGGCCGTCCCTGGCCTTCGTGCTGCTCTACTGGCGCGTGGCGCGCCTGGGTTTCGTCCTCGGGATCATGGGGCTGGTGGTGGTCGCCGGGGCCCTCTACGGCGGCGCGGACCGGACGCTGGAGCGCCTGATGGGGCGTGCCGGCATGGAGACGGAGATCGCCATTCCCGTGCCCCGGCCCCAGGATCTGGATGTGCCCAACGAGGCCCAGGTGCGCCGCCTGGAGGAGCAGACGGGGGAGCCCCTGGAGATGCTGGATTTCGATCCCTATGCCCTGGAGCGGGTGCAGCCCCTGCCCCCTGAGGACAGCCTGGAACTCCGGCCGCCGCAACAGTGGGCCTTCCGTCCGGCGGAGATCGCGGAGCTGCCCCGGCTGGAGGGGGAGCGTCTGCGGGTGACCCTGGAGGGCGGCGAGGTGCTGGAAGGCGTCCTGGACCGGGCCGATGTGGATTCACTCCATCTGCGGCGGGCCTACCGCGGGGGCTCGGCCACCTTCGAGTACGCCTATGGGGATATCCGCAGCATAGAGGTCTGGGCGGTGCGGGGGGGCGCGCCCCGTTCCGCCGGACCGGCCCCGGAAGGGGAGGGATGACAGGTATGCAGTGCTACGTCTACCGCAGCCCGCGACGGGCCGACACCTACATCTATCTGCCCCGCCGGGACGGGTTCTCCGCCGTGCCGGAGCCGTTGCTGCAGCTCTTCGGCCCGCCGGAGCTGGCTCTGGAGATCGTCCTCACGCCGCAGCGGAAACTGGCCCGGGAGGAGGCCGGTCAGGTCCTTGGCAACCTGTTGCGCCAGGGCTTTCACCTGCAGATCCCCAGCGAGAACGAACGCCCCGCCTGAGGGCACCGCTAACCGCCTCGCCCCTTCAGCCCCCGCCGTTCTCCAGGATGTCCGTGTCCTCGTGGCTATAGGCGGGGGTGCAGGCGCAGAGGATGCGCAGGGGCACGCTGCCGGTGTTGCGCACCCGGTGTGGGGTGCCCGGCGGGATGCGCACCGTATCCCCGGTGGTGACGGGGAACTCCTCGGCATCCAGACGCATCATCCCCTCCCCCTGGGTGAAGTGATAGATCTCCTCGGTGACGCGATGGCGGTGCAACTCCGTGCGCGCCCCCGGCTCCACCCGGGCCTCGGCCAGACTCTGCCCGCCTTCACCGTGCAGGCGGGGGTGCATGAGTTCGCGGATCTCGGAACCGTCCAGGGTGCGGTAGGGGGCGATCTCCTCGTAGCGCGTCTTCATGGTGGCTGCTCCTCGCGGCGCCCGTGGCTGGCGTTTCAGTGTGCCGCCCCCCGTCCCCGGCGGCAAGCGCGGCGCTGCGGGGTGCTGTATCAATCGATCGGCATCAGGTCGTCGATATCCACGGACAGGGCTCGTGCCAGGGCGTGCAACACACTGGCCGATCCGGTCTTGTGGCCGGCTTCGATCTGCGAGAGGTAGGACTTGCCGATCCCGGCCCTCTGGGCCAGGTCTACCTGGGTAAAGCCTCGATACTCCCGCCACACCCGCAACGGATGCTCGTCGCCCTGGAGCAGGCGGCTGGTGACGGCATGGGGGATCAATTCTTCTCGACCTTCATCCAGTTCACGCACTGTGGTGTCGAAGTCGTGAAGGTCCTGCGCCATCTCGGCCAATTCCACCAAGCGACGGTACTCAGCGAATGGTACGACCGCGTATTCCGGTTTGCCGTCTTTTTCGATGATTTGGGTATGCATGCTCATTTGTATACGTCCCCTCGCGGGCCGACCTTCAGGATCAGAAGAATCAGTCGTTCGTTCTCCAGACGGTACAGTGCTCGCCAGTGGCCCACTCTCAAGCGGTAGCCATCACGGCCTTGCAGGGGTTTGGTGTCCAGGTCGTTCCGATCCGGGTCCTCGGCCAGCATGTGCAGGGCTGCTTGCATTCGGCGGCGATCCTTGCGGCACATTTTGCGTAATGCCTTTACCGCTGCCTTCGTGTAGTGGAGCTCGTGCATCCACTAAAGTTTACAAGATGGTTTGCTTTTGGTAACCCCTCCCTTGCAAGGTGCGCGCGGTATGGTCCACCACGGCGCTGCGGGGCGTGTGTATGCGCGCCACCGGCCAGAGGGTATAATCGGCGCCCCTCCTTGTTGCAATCGCCTCCCCGGAAGGCCGATACCCCATGACGGACAAGCTTCGGAATATCGCCATCATCGCCCACGTGGACCACGGGAAGACCACCCTGGTGGACAAGCTGCTGCAGCAGTCGGGCACCCTGGACGCCCGTGCCCAGGTGGTGGAGCGCATGATGGATTCCAACGCCCTGGAGAAGGAACGGGGCATCACCATCCTGGCCAAGAACACGGCCCTGGACTGGAACGGATACCGCATCAACGTGGTGGACACCCCCGGCCACGCCGACTTCGGCGGCGAGGTGGAGCGGGTGCTGTCCATGGTGGATTCGGTGCTGCTGCTGGTGGACGCGGTGGACGGCCCCATGCCCCAGACCCGCTTCGTGACCGCCAAGGCCTTCGCCATGGGCTTCAAGCCCATCGTGGTGATCAACAAGATCGACCGCCCCGGGGCCCGGCCCCACTGGGTGGTGGACCAGATCTTCGATCTCTTCGACCGCCTGGGGGCCGACGAGGAGCAGCTGGACTTCCCGGTGGTGTACTGCTCCGCCCTCAAGGGCTTCGCCGGGCTGGAGCACGACGTGACCGAGGGGGACATGACGCCCCTGTTCCAGACCATCGTGGACCGGGTGCCGCCGCCGGCGGTGGATCCGCAAGGGCCCTTCCAGCTGCAGGTCTCGTCCCTGGACTACAACACCTATCAGGGGCTTCTGGGCATCGGCCGCATCACCCGGGGCAAGGTCCGGACCAATACCCCCGTCAAGGTGATGGACCGGGAGGGCAACGTGCGCAACGGCCGCATCCTGCAGATCCTGGGTTTCCGCGGCCTGGAGCGGGTGGAGGTGCCGGAGGCGGGCGCCGGCGACATCATCGCCTTCACCGGCATGGACGAGCTGTACATCTCCGACACCCTCTGCGACCCCGCCGCCGTGGAGCCCCTCAAGGCCCTGACCGTGGATGAGCCCACGGTGAACATGACCTTCCAGGTGAACACCTCGCCGTTCGCCGGCCGCGACGGCAAGTACGTCACCTCCCGCAACCTGCGCGAGCGGCTCATGGAGGAGCTCAAGCACAACGTGGCCCTGCGGGTGGAGGATACCGACGATCCGGACAAGTTCCGGGTGTCGGGCCGGGGCGAGCTGCACCTGTCCATCCTCATCGAGAACATGCGCCGCGAGGGCTACGAGCTGGGGGTGTCCCGGCCCGAGGTGATCGTGCGCGAGAAGGACGGGGTGAAGGAAGAGCCCTACGAGATGGTGACCGTGGACGTGGAGGAGCAGCACCAGGGGGCCATCATGGAGAAGCTGGGGGCCCGCCGCGGCGAGATGCTGGACATGATCCCCGACGGCAAGGGCCGGGTGCGCCTGGATTTTCGCGTGCCCTCCCGGGGGCTCATCGGCTTCCAGACGGAGTTCCTCACCGCCACCTCCGGCACGGGGATCCTGCACCATGTCTTCGACAGCTACGGGCCCTACCGCCCCGGTGCCGTGGCGCCGCGCAACAACGGCGTGCTCATCGCCAACGGGGCCGGCAAGGCCCTGGGGTTCGCCCTGTTCAACCTGCAGGACCGGGGGCGGCTGTTCATCGGCCCCGGGGAGGAGGTGTACGAGGGCATGATCATCGGCATCCACAGCCGCGACAATGACCTGGTGGTGAACCCCCTCAAGGCCAAGCAGCTCACCAACATCCGCGCCGCCGGTTCCGACGAGAACATCATCCTCACGCCCCCCATGCGGCTGTCCCTGGAGCAGGCCCTGGAGTTCATCGAGGACGATGAGCTGGTGGAGGTGACCCCGGGGGCCATCCGCCTGCGCAAGAAGCTGCTGCTGGAGCACGAGCGCAAGCGCGCGGCCCGGGCGGCGGGCTGAGCCCATAAAAAAAGACCGGCGTCAAGCTTTAAAGCCAAGTTGGCTTGAAGTGTAAAATCTCCGTCGTACACTCATCAGATAATGGCCTGCAAGCCTTTGTCGGCGATGACGTTGAGCAGCTTGAGCGCCGGGCCGGCTGGACGCGTTTCACCCTGTTCCCACTTGCGTACTGTCGAGGCGGAGGTATGCAGGTGATGGGCGAACACGGGCTGGCTGAAGTGCAGCGCCTCACGCAGACGTTTAATGTCGCCGGCACTGAACTCGCGCACTGGCGGCGGACAGATCTCGTCGAACTGACGCATGGTCACCTTGTTGATCGCGCCAGCGTCGTGCAATGCAGCCAAGTCACCACGCAAAGATTCAATGATTTTGCTCGTCACAACACACCTCCAGTAGAACACCAGTCTGCAATGCCTTCACCAACTCCTTGGCCGATAACTCTAGAAATACCTTGCCGGCATATTGCAGCGCTTTTTTCTCGTCCCGCGTGATGTTCGCCTTGTCGCTTTTCGGGAACCCATGCAGGAATACATAACGGTGGCCAACACGGGCTGATAACAAGGTACGGTAGCCACCGCTCTTACCCGCACCAGGGCGGGCGACCCGCTTCTTGTAGAGGTGGCCGCCCAAGTCGGCATCAATCAGCCCACTTTCCATTTCCAGGACCGCCTTGCACAGAGCCGCATCGGACAGTTTCTCGCCAGCTTGCCACCGCGCAAAGTCCTTTCGCTTCAAGACTTTCATATCCGTCCACCTTCAAAACTATACCCGCAACGGGCATGATTGTCTAGCCCTTGCAAGTGGCAGGTCGCCACCCGCCTCCAGAGGCCGTCCATGTCCAATAGTCGCAACAACGTTGCGACTATTGGGTCGGTAAACCCAGACGCCGGGATACTGAGCCTGTTCATACGGAAGCCCCCTTGGCGTGTGGCGTCCCTATAATCGTCTTGCGCCGGTTTGCCACCAGTTCGGCCGCCTCACGCACCGGATCATCCTCGGTGTGGATGTAGCGCATGAACATGGTCACCGTCTTATGCGCTGTCAGCACCATGCCGACCTTGACCGGGATGCCTGAGTTGGCGATATCTGTGGCCGAGCGGTGGCGGATGCCATGCGTGCCAACGTGAGGTACGCCAGCCGCTTTGAGCGTCCGGGTCCAACCGCCGTAATACTCCCCATAGGTCAGGTGGGTGAGCGGATTACGTGGCGACGGCAGCACATAACGCGCACCGGGCTGCCGAGGGGCCGAGGAAAGCAGCTGATAGGCTTCCTCGCTCATGGGCTTGGACATACCGCCGGTCTTGCTGTCGGGCCAGACCACCCGGCGGTTCTCCAGGTCAATCCACTCCCATTCGAGCAGCACGATTTCAGAGCGACGGGCTGCGAACTCGAATTGCAGGCGGATCGCCAACGGGACGACATGGGGCACCAAGCCCTCAGCCTCGATTTGATCAAGGAGCTTGAACAGTTTGGCCATTTCTTCGTCTGTGATGAGGCGAGTGGTCTTTCCCCCGGTATACAGCGGAACGTGTCGGCACGGGTTCGAGCCATCAGGTCGATAGCCCCAAATTTCAGCCAGGTTGAACATCTTACGCAGGACAGACAGGGCCTTGTTCGCCTCACCCGGCTTGTAGTCCAACTTCTTCATCATCGCCGCCACATCGGCACGTTTCACATCTTGGACCTTCATTCGTCCCAGGATCGGGATGATGTTGCGGTCCATATTGCCCTGGTAGCCTTTCTGGGTGCTGGGCTTGTTACGATGCTTGGAATAGTCCTCCATGAACTTTCCACACAGCTCCTTGACCGTCGGCGCTTTGCGCGCCTCGGCTTTGGCGGCTCCCGGATCGCCGCCCCGGCGAACCTCGGCCAGCCAACTCTGCGCCAATGAGCGGGCCTGATCGACCGTCAGTTCTCCGTACAGGCCCAGTGCCGGCTTGCGCCGCTCACCGGCATTCGTCCGGTACTGGAGCATGAAGACCTTGCGGCCGGCCGGTGTGATCTTGCACAGAAAGCCGGGAACGAGGGTGTCACGCAGCTCAATCGGCTGCGCCTGGGGTTTTGCCGCATCGATTGCGGACTTGGTGAGCTTGATCTTGGCCATTGCTGACTCCTTGGAAAGACCCGTTTCCAGGAGCCTGTTAGGAGCCAAGCGGGTGGAAGCCGGGTCAAGTTTCGGAAAGCACCGGCATATGATGAATTCGCCTAAGTTATTGATAAACCTGCTGTAGCGAGCTTAGGCGTAGTCCAGCGAAGTACGGTGCTGGAGTCATGGTGAAATAAAAAAGGCCCCGCCCCCGCGGGCGGGGGTGGGGCCGGAGGAGGGTGCTGCGCCGTACGGCCGGGGCTTATTTCGGTTCCGGCTTCAGGCCCAGGTTCTTCCAGATGGCCTGGATGGGGCCGGCCTGGTTCATGGTGTAGAAGTGCAGGCCCGGGGCGCCGGCCTCCAGCAGGCGGGCGCACAGGTCGGTGACCACCTCCTCGCCGAAGGCGCGGATGGAGGCGGTGTCCTCGCCATAGGCCTCCAGGCGCTTGCGGATCCAGCGGGGGATCTCGGCGCCGCAGGTGTCGGAGAAGCGGGCCAGCTGCTTATAGTTGGTGATGGGCATGATCCCCGGCACGATGGGGATGTCGATGTCCCGTCGCTCGCAATCGTCCACGAAGCGGAAATAGGCCTCCGGCGCATAGAAGTACTGGGTGATGGCGGAGTTGGCCCCGGCCTTCACCTTGCGCGCGAAGTTGTCCATGTCCTTGAAGGCGTCGGGGGCCTGGGGATGGATCTCCGGATAGGCGGCCACCTCCAGGCTGAAGTGATCCCCGGTTTCCTTGCGGATGAACTCCACCAGCTCGTTGGCGTAGCGGAACTCGCCGGGATCGCGCATGCCCGAGGGCAGGTCGCCGCGCAGGGCGACGATGTGGCGCAGGCCGTTGTCCTTGTACATCTGCAGGATGCCGCGCATCTGCTCCGCGGTGGAGTCGATGCAGGACAGGTGCGGTGCCGCGTCCACGCCGGAGCTCTTGTGGATCTCCAGCACGGTCTCCAGGGTGCGCGCCTGGGTGGAGCCGCCGGCACCGTAGGTGACGGAGAAGAAACGCGGATTCAATTGGGCCAGCTGGGTCCAGGCTTCACGGACCTTGCGGGCCCCTTCATCGTTCTTGGGGGGGAAGAACTCGAAGCTGAAGGTGCGCTCGAATCGCTTCTGGGATTTCATGGTTCGTTCCTCGCAGTGTTGCGGGGTGAGGCTTCATCCCGCCGGTTGCCGGGCCCGTGCGCCTTGCATCCAGAGCGGCCGGATGTTGGCCCGCTGGATGGGTGCAGCCGGTCCCGGGGATCGCCTTGTGGAGCGGATCACCGGTCGGGTGAATACGAAAAGGGAAGAAGGACAGCGTCGGGGCAGGGTACGGCATGTGCCGCGGACAATGAACGGCCCCAGCAGGATGCCGGGGCCGCCCGAGGGCACCGCCCGGGTGGGCGGCGCCCGGCTCGCGTGCCGCGCCCGGGGTGCACCAGGTGACCCCAAGCCCACGGCGCCGCGATCAGTACCGGTAGTGTTCCGGCTTGAAGGGCCCTTCGATGGGCAGGCCCAGGTACTTGGCCTGCTCTTCGGTGAGCTTGGTCAGCTTGGCGCCGATCTTGCCCAGGTGCAGCTCGGCCACCTTCTCGTCCAGGTGCTTGGGCAGGATGTACACGTCGTTGTCGTACTTCTCGCCGTACTGCCACAGCTCGATCTGGGCCAGGGTCTGGTTCGTGAAGGAGTTGGACATCACGAAGCTGGGGTGGCCCGTGCCGCAGCCCAGGTTCACCAGGCGGCCTTCGGCCAGCAGGATGATGCGGTTGCCCTTCGGGAAGATGATGTGGTCCACCTGGGGCTTGATGTTCTCCCACTCATACTTGCGCAGACCGGCGACGTCGATCTCGGAGTCGAAGTGGCCGATGTTGCAGACGATGGCCTGGTCCTTCATGCGGGACATGTGATCGGCGGTGATCACGTCCTTGTTGCCGGTGGCGGTGACGAAGATATCGGCCTTGTCGCAGGCCTCTTCCATGGTCACCACGCGGAAGCCTTCCATCGCCGCCTGCAGGGCGCAGATGGGGTCGATCTCGGTGACCCACACCTCGGCGGACAGGGCACGCAGGGACTGGGCGGCGCCCTTGCCCACGTCACCGTAGCCGCAGACCACGGCGCGCTTGCCGGCCACCATCACGTCGGTGGCGCGCTTGATGGCGTCCACGGTGGACTCGCGGCAGCCGTACAGGTTGTCGAACTTGGACTTGGTGACGGAGTCGTTGACGTTGATGGCCGGGAACGGCAGGGAGCCTTCCTTGGCCATCTGGTACAGACGGTGCACGCCGGTGGTGGTCTCCTCGGTGACGCCCTTGATGTTCTTCAGGACGTTGGAGTACCAGCCGGGCTGGGTCTTCAGGCGTTCCTTGATCTGGGCGAACAGGACGCGCTCTTCCTCGTTGGTGGGGTTTTCCACCACGGAGGGGTCCTTCTCGGCGCGGGCGCCCAGGTGGATCAGCAGGGTGGCGTCGCCGCCATCGTCCAGGATCATGTTGGGCGTGCCGCCGTCGGACCATTCAAAGATGCGGTGGCAGAACTGCCAGTACTCTTCCAGGCTTTCCCCCTTGTAGGCGAACACGGGGGTGCCGCTGGCGGCGATGGCGGCGGCGGCATGGTCCTGGGTGGAGAAGATGTTGCAGGACGCCCAGCGCACGTCGGCGCCCAGGGCCTTCAGGGTTTCGATGAGCACAGCCGTCTGGATGGTCATGTGCAGGCTGCCGGCGATGCGGGCGCCCTTCAGCGGCTGGGACTTGGCGTATTCTTCACGGGTAGCCATCAGGCCGGGCATTTCCGTCTCGGCGATGGCGATCTCTTTGCGGCCGAAGTCGGCCTGGTTGATGTCGGCGACAACGTAGTCGGGGTTGCGGGTATCTACGACTGCGTTCATGAACACACTCCTCTTACTTGGGCGAGTGCGATGCGCGGTCGGAGAGGAGAAGAAGGTAAGGAACTCGACTCGCCGACCACTTGCATCGCGGGTACAGCGAGCGCCGTTTTGGAGGTGTCTGAGCCTGGCGGATTCGAAGACCCGTTGCAGCGCTCCTCAGACAGAGCAAATTATTATAGCGCAAAGTGATGAATATTTCATGTCCGGCCCTGGGGGTTTCCCTGGGCGGGACGCAGGAGGCGGCTTTTCCCGCCGCCTCCTGGTTCACTAAAAAGGGGCGCAGGCCCTTGGGTGCCGGGTGTTCAGGCCTCCGGCTCCAGACCGGCGGGCAGGTCCCCGGATGCGGGCAGTTGGCCGACGAGATCCTGCAGGGCCTCCTGCACCACCTCCTCCACCACCGGGTGATAGAAGGGCAGGGCGAGCAGTTGCTGCGCCGTCTCCCCCCGCTGGATGGCCCAGGCCAGCAGATGCCCCAGGTGTTCGCCGCTGGCGGCGGAGAGGGCGGCGCCGCGCAGACGGCCGGTGTCGGCGTCGGCGTAGAGGCGCACCATGCTGTCCTGGGCCCCCAGGATCACGGAGCGGCCGTTGCCGCTGCCCTCGGCGGTGCCCACCACCACCCGTTCCGGGTCCAGTTCCGACAGGGGCGTGCCCACGGAGACGATGTCGGGCTGGGTGAAGGCGATGGCCAGGGGGGTGCGGCGGCGGAAGCGCTGGGATGCCCCCCGGGCGGCGTTGTAGCCCGCGATGCTGCCCTCGTCCCCCGCCTCGTGCATGAGCAGGCGCCGGCCGTTGGCGTCGCCGGCGACGAACACCGGCAGGTCGCCCACCTGCATCGTCGCCGGATCCACCGGAGGCAGGCCGTCCTCCGCCAGGGGCAGGACATGCCCCTCCGGATCCAGGGTGTCGATGTTGGAGCGCCGCCCCATGGCGGCCAGGATGCGTTCCACCTTTTCCTGGCCCTGGGCGGTCTCCATGCGCACGCCGTCCGCCTCCGGGGTGAGCCGGGCGGCCTCCTCCAGCCACATGGGCAGCTCCCCGGAGAACTGCTCCACCACCCGCTGGCCCAGTTCCGGGTCCGTCAGGCCGGCGGGCCAGCGGGCGATGTCCGAACCCACCACATGTACGCCGAGGCGGGCCAGGGCCAGTCCCATCTCCAGGCCGATGGCCCCCAGGCCCAGGACCCCCAGGGAGCGGGGCAGGGTCTCCAGCTCGAACAGCTCATCGGTGGTGATCACCCGATCCCCCAGGGCATCCAGCCACTTCGGCTTCACCGGGCGGGAGCCGTTGGCGATGATCACCGCCGCGGCGCGCACCGTACAGGGGCCCTGCGGTCCCTCCACCTCCACCACCGTGGGCTCCCGCAGCCGCGCCGGGCCCTCCAGCAGGTGTTCCCCCATGGCCTTGCGCGAGTTCTCCGCCGTGCGTCCGGCGAAGCGGTCGCGCATGGCCCGCACCTTGGCCCAGGCGGCGTCGGGGTCCACGCTCAGGTGCTCCGTGCCCCGCACCCCATGCTCCGCCATGGGTACGCGGTCGGCCCAGAGGTGGGCCGCGTGCAGGGCCACCTTGGAGGGCATGCAGCCCACCCGGGCGCAGGTGGTCCCCAGGGGGCCGGGATCGATCATGACGAAGGATTTGCTGGCGCGGCGCACCTGACGCATGGCGAAGAGGCCGGCGGTGCCGGCGCCGATGACGGCGACGTCTACTTGGATTTCACGGGTCATGGGGATGGATCCGGTTGGGTTTATTGGGATCATTCCAAAATAAGTGTTGGCTGATGGGGATGCAATGACCCCCGATGGGCGTCGACGCGCCCGGGATCAGGGTACTGTGCGCCGACCGGGGAACGCGCTACCCTTGGGATTCTTCAACGCCCGGACATTCCCGTGACTGAGAAGCGCTTGCGCGAAAAGGCCCAGGCGATCCTGCGTGATCATGCCGTGCAAGGGATTGGACCGGAGATCGAGCGGGGCGAACTGGATATCGAGGCCCTCCTGGAGGAGCTGCACGTCTACCACGCCGAACTGCTGATGCAGAACGAGTCCCTGCGCCAGGCCGAGGGAGAGGTGGAGCAGTCCCAGGTGCGCTTCGACCGTCTCTACAGCGGTCTGCCCCTGGCCGCCTTCGTGGTGGATGACCAGGATGCCGTGCGCCAGCCCAATGCCGCCGCCCGGGAGCTGCTGGCCCTGGACCACCACCTCCTGCCCCATCTCGCGGCGGAGGAATCCGATCGCGGGCCCCTGCGCGCGGCCCTGGAACGGGCGCGCACCCAGGGCCGCGGCCAGTGCCGCGGTCTGTCCCTGCGGGGTGCCGGCGGGCGGACCCTGGTGGCGGACCTGCACTTCCTGCGCCTGCCGCCCCGGGAGGACGGCCCGGGGGAGATCGTCTGCAACGTCATCGATCAGACCGAGCAGGCGCGTCATGCCCGTGCCCTGGAGGAGGCCAATCGTCGCCTTACGGAGGAGCAGGAGCGCTACCGCATCCTGGCCCTGTTCGCCCCGGACTGGGAGTACTGGATGGGGGGGGACGGGACGTTTCTCTATGTCTCCCCCGCCTGCGAGCGGGTCACCGGTTACCCCGCCGCGGATTTTCTGGAAGATCCGGGGCTGATGATCCGCATCGTCCATCCCGAGGACCGCCCGCTGTACGAGGCCCATGCCCATTCCCGGGACCGGGGCGGATGGGCCCTGCTGCGCTTTCGCATCCTCACCCGCGGCGGCGAGGTGCGGCGCATCGAACACGACTGCCGCGCGGTCCACGACGAGGAGGGCCGCTATCGCGGCCACCGCGGCACCAACCGGGACATCACCGCCCGCTGGGAGGCGGAGGATGCCATGCGCCGCAACGAGGCGGTGCTCACCCAGCTGCTGGACAACGTCCCGGACGTGGCCATCCAGGGCTTTGACCCCGACGGGACGGTGTTCTACTGGAATGCCGCCAGCGCCCGCCTCTTCGGCTATACCGCCGAGGAGGCGGTGGGTGCGAGCCTCTTGGATCTGGTGGTGCCGCCGCAGCGGCGCGACGCGTTCGCCGCCCGGCTGCGGGAGATCGCAAGGACCGGGCATCCCGAGCCCTCGGGACTGATCACCCTGCGGCACCGGGACGGTCACCCGCTGACCATCTATTTCTCCAAGACGGCGGTGCACTACCCGGGCGAGGCCCTGCGCATCTTCTGCATGAACATCGACCTCACCGAGCGCAACCGGGACCGGGAACGTCTGTGGGAGGCGGTGCGCGGGGGCAACGTGGGGCTGTTCGAGTGGCGCCCCGGCAACCGCATCTACCTCTCCCCCGAACTCAAGGCCCAGCTGGGCTATCTGGATCACGAGCTGGACAGCGAGATCGGTGTCCTGGAGTCGTTGATGCATGCGGATGACATGGAGGCGGTGCGCCGGCGTTTCGGTGCCTTCATCCGCCATCCCGTGGGCCGTTTCCGGGCGGAACTGCGCATGCGCCACAAGGAGGGCGGCTGGCGCTGGATTCTTTACCAGGCCTCGCCGGTGCACGACCCCGAGGGCCGGTTGAGCAAGATCCTGGGATCGAGTCTGGACATCAC
This sequence comes from Ectothiorhodospira mobilis, assembly GCF_900114895.1. Classification (GTDB taxonomy): domain Bacteria; phylum Pseudomonadota; class Gammaproteobacteria; order Ectothiorhodospirales; family Ectothiorhodospiraceae; genus Ectothiorhodospira; species Ectothiorhodospira mobilis_A. The sequence continues at coordinate 23,676 of NZ_FOUO01000019.1, read as the reverse complement.
CGAACGCAAGCAGGCGGAGGAGACCAGCGAACGCCTGGCCTATGCCGTGGAGCAGAGCCCCAGCGTGGTGGTCCTCACCGACACCGACGGCGTGATCGAATACGTCAACCGCCACTTCTGCGAGATCACCGGTTTCACGAGCGAGGAGGTGATCGGTCAGCGTCCGGCCTTATTGCGTTACGGCGAGAAGAACGTGGCCAAGTACCGCGACCTGTGGCAGACCTTGGCCCGGGGCGAGACCTGGGAAGGGGAATTCAACAACCGCAAGCGCAACGGCGAACCCTACTGGGAAGAGGTACGCATCTCCCCCATCCGCAATGCCCGCGGCGAGGTGACCCACTACATCAAGCTGGCGGAGGACATCTCCGACAAGAAGGCCCTGAGCGAGCGCCTGGAATACCTGGCCTTCCACGACCCCCTCACCGGCCTGCCCAACCGCGCCCTGATGATGGACCGCATCAGCCAGGCCCTGGCCCAGGCCCGGCGGGACAGGCACCCCCTGGCGGTGGTCTTCATCGACCTGGACGACTTCAAGGTGGTCAACGATTCCCTGGGCCACAGCCAGGGGGACCGCCTCCTGGTACGCATCGGGGAGCGGCTGCGCGCCCTGCTGCGGGAGGGGGATACCCTGGCCCGCTTTGGTGGGGACGAGTTCATCCTGCTCCTGTCCCGGCTGGAGCACATCCAGGACGCCATCCGCGTGGTGGAGCAGATCCAGACCGCCCTGGCCCCGCCCGTGGACCTGGACGGCAAGGAGGTGGCCGTGAGCGTGAGCATTGGCGTGGCCTTCTATCCCAACGACAGCGACGGCCCCGAGGAACTGGTGCGCCACGCCGACGCCGCCATGTACCGGGCCAAGGCGGAGGGGCGCCGTTGCTACCACTTCTACACCCCGGAGATGGACAGTGCCCTGCGGGACCGCCTGGAACTGGATCAGTCCATGCGCCGGGCCCTGGAGCAGGGGGAGTTCTTCCTCGTCTACCAGCCCCGGGTGGACCTGGCCAGCGGCCGTACCCTGAGCCTGGAGGCCCTGGTGCGCTGGCGCCATCCCGAGCAGGGGCTCATCTCCCCCGGCCGCTTCATCCCCCTGGCGGAGGAGACCGGCTTCATCCTGTCCCTGGGGCCCGAGGTGCTGCGCCAGGCCTGCCGCCAGATCCGGCAGTGGAAGGCCTCCGGTCTGGAGGGCATCCCCGTGGCCGTGAACCTCTCCGCCCGGGAGTTCCGCCAGCCGGACATCTTCCAGCGCATCATGGAGATCCTGGAGGAAACCGGCGTCACCCCGGCGGATGTGGAGATCGAGATCACCGAGAGCGCCGCCATGGCGTGCATCGAGGACACCATCCGTATCATCACCCAGCTCAACGACCGGGGCCTGCGCATCTCCATCGATGATTTCGGAACGGCCTATTCCTCACTGAACTATCTCAAGCGCCTGCCGGTGCACGCCGTCAAGATCGATCAATCCTTCGTGGCGGATCTGCAGGAGGATCCCGCGGCCCACCCCGAGGATGCCGCCATCATCCGCGCCATCATCGGCCTGGGGGAGACCCTGGGGCTGCAGGTCATCGCCGAGGGGGTGGAGAACACGGTGCAGAGGGATTTCCTCACGGCCCATGGCTGTTATACGGGGCAAGGGTTCCTCTTCAGCCGCCCCCTGGAGGCCGGGGCCATCCTGGAATATCTCGGGGGGCGCCGCGGATCCTGAGCCGTTGCCCCTTGCGGCGACGGCCCGTGGCATCCCTGCGTTGCACGCTTGCCTTAGGTGTTGGCGATTGCGGCGGAAGGATTCAGCGGCGAGGTTTTAGGTATTTCCTTTATGGCGTTATACCCGCACGCGAGGTGAAACCCGCCGCGGTTTCTCCGCCGGGTCCCGCCGCACCCTTTTTGCGTTTTCGTATAAAAAGGGATGTGAAAATATGCGGCCGCTTATGTCATAATCGGTCTTTGGAAAACGCAGTGGGTTCCGCTCGCCTGTCCGCATGCGAACGACCCCAGGGGTGCGGGTTGTGATGCAGCAATTCCGTACCCGCGTGCGCACACGGATCCCCCGTGCCCGTGGTCAAGACCCGGTTCCCCGGGTCGTCCATCCGCAATGGGTGTCTCCCCGCTGGGGGATGTCCTAATCGTATCTTCGATCCGTCCCGGGCCTTGGGGTCCGGGTGTCGTCGTTTTTGTTATCACGGGAGTACTGAATGAACGCAATCGTCAAGAATCCGCAAGAGATGAGCGCCGAGGAGCTCTATGCCCTGGCGCGCCAGCGCGAGGAGCAGGAGGCAGCGGAGCAGGAGGAGGCGCGCCGCCAGGAGCGGGAGGCCCTCAAGCAGAAGCGCCGCGAACTGATCAAGCAACACCGCCGCGAACTGGCCCAGCTGGACCGCGAGATCCGCAAGCTGGGCGGCCGCGTCCCCCGCGCGGGGCAGGGCGGGGGCAAGCGGGAGACCGGCCCCAGCCGGATCCTGTGCGAGATCGTCGCCAACAATCCTCCGGAGATGACCACCAAGGAGATCCGCGAGCAGGCGCAGCAGGCGGGGCTGAACGTGAAGAACCTTAGCCAGACCCTGGGCTATCTCAAGCGCCAGGGCAAACTGACCTCACCGCGCCGCGGCGTGTACAGCGCCCCGTGAGCCCGTACCGCGTTCCGCCGCACCCGTCGGGGTGGGCTTGACTTTGGGTGCAGCATTCGGTCCGCAGATCGGCTAGAATGCGCGCCCACGAATGCGACCCCCCGTCCAACCGCGATATCCGCGATCGAGCAGGAGTGATATGTGAACCAAGCAGAAGCAGAAATACAGTTGAAGGTCTGGAAGGAGCTTGCCGTCAGCAAGCAGATGTTGATGAAGGGGGCGACGGATGCCCTGGGGCTGGACCCCGACTGCAGTGCCGACGAACTCAAGGCCGCCATGGATGCCGCCATCCAGAAGGGCCAGGAGGCGGACCGCAAGATCAAGCAGGCACAGGACGAGGCCCGCGCCGCCATCGAGGAGATGGAAAAGAAGGTGAAGGCCAGCGAGAAGGCCCAGAAGGCCGCCGAGGCCGCCAAGGAGGAGGCCCTGGCCAGGCTGGAGAGCGGCGAACAGGACATGGCCGCGGAGCGCGTCGCCCACACCAAGGAGATGAAGTCCATCAAGGCCGCCCTGGCGGAGAAGGAAAAGGCCCTCAAGGCCATCAACAAGGCCCTGGCGGACACCCCGGAGAACGTGGTCAAGAAGCTCCGGCAGCTGAAAAAGCAGAAGAGCGACGAGGCCGAGGCCCGCAAGCAGGTGGAGGCCCAGCTCGGCACCCTGCGCAAGGAGAAGCGGGAGGTGGACGAGAAGCTGGCCGCGCTGGAACCGCTGCGGGAGCAGGGGGCCGACCTGGCGGCGCAGTACCGTGAACTGCGGCGGACGGCCGAAAGCCTCCATGCCCGTCTGCAGGAGGGTGGTGCCGAGGTGGAGGCGTTGCCCGAGGCTCCCGAAGAGAAGGTCCTGGAGGCCCTGGAAGGGATGGCCGAAACCGACAAGGTCTGATCTGATCCCCCGCACGCAGACCCGGTCCTGATCGCCGGTCTTTCGGTGGATGCCCCCGTGCGCCGGCGGGGCATCCCCGGTGGCTGGCCGTCCCGCGCCTCAGAGCCGGCGCTGCAGGATGTAGTCGTCCATGACGAAGCCGCCGCCGATGTCGTCGCAGCGGGTCTCCCGGAGGCTGAAGCCGCAGCGTTGGTAGGCGCGGATGGCGCGGGTGTTCTCCCGGTTCACCCGCAGCAGCATGAGGCGATGGCCCGCCGCGGCCGCATCCGCGCAGGCCCGCTCGATCAGGGCCCGGCCCGCGCCCCGGCCCTGGTGTTCCGCGAGCACGTAGAGTTTGTGCAGCCAGGCCTGCCCGTGGCCGCAGGCATCGGGTCCGCAGGCGGCGAACCCGGCGGGTCGTTCCCCGTGCAGCAGACGGTAATAGGTCACACCCTGGGCCAGGTCCCGGGCCAGGGTCGGCTCCGAGTACATGCGCGCCAGCATGTACTCGATCTGCTCCCGGGAGATGATCCCGGGATAGCACTGATGCCAGATGCGCCGGGCCAGATAGGCGATCTCGGACAGGTGGTCCTGGGTGGCGATATGGATCTCGAAGGGGGTGCGGGTCATGGCGCGCCTCCGGGGGTCTGCACTGGACTGCGGGTCCGGGGGGGGATTCACGGGTCCAGGCGGCGGCTGAGCACTCGTTCGAGCCAGGCATCCAGTTCCGGCGGCGGTTGCGGCCGGTCCGGGTGCGTGCGCCCCAGGCGCAGCAGCGGCACCTGCAGCCGGGCCTGCAGGTCCGCGGCGTTGTCCATGCCCTCCGGACCGGGCTGCCCCGGATCGTTGAGCACCACCCCCGCCAGCGTGAGGCCTCGCCGCAGGGCGGCCTCGGCGGTGAGCAGGATGTGGTTGAGCACCCCCAGCCGGTCCGGGGCCACCAGGATGAGGGGGAATCCCAGGGCCACGGCCAGATCGGCGTTCAGGGCCCCCTCGGCCAGGGGGGAGTAGAAGCCGCCGGCCCCCTCCACCAGCACCAGGTCATCGGGCGTTCCCGGGCGGCAGGCGGCGGCCAGGGCGCCCAGGTGCAGGGGGGTGCCGGCGAGGCGGGCGGCCCGGTCCGGGGCCAGGGCATGGGGGAAGCGCCAGGGGGTCACCCGGTCCAGTGCGTCGCGCCCGGCGGCGTGCAGCAGGTGGGCGCCGTCCTCGGGCCAGAGGATGCCGCCGCGCCGTTCACAGCCGGATTCCACCGGCTTGCGCGGCAGCACGGAGCACCCCCGTGCCCGCAGGCCATGGATCAGGACACAGCCGGCCACCGTCTTGCCCACGCCGGTGTCGGTGCCGGTGATGAACAGACCGGGGATCGTCATGGCCGTCTCCTGCCGTCAGTCCGTCTCCAGGGATTCCCCCGTGAGCCGCTCCAGGGCCTCCAGGTAGCGGGCGCGCACCTGGGCCACCACCTCCTCCGGCAGGGCCGGGCCGGGATCGTTCTTGTCCCAGTCCAGGGTCTCCAGGTAGTCCCGCAGGTACTGCTTGTCGAAGGAGGCGGGGCTCTGCCCGGGGGCGTAGCGGTCGGCGGGCCAGAAGCGGGAGGAGTCGGGGGTGAGGACCTCGTCGATCAGGTGCAGCATGCCGGTCTCGTCCACGCCGAACTCGAACTTGGTATCGGCGATGAGGATGCCCCGTTCCCGGGCGTAGTCCGCGGCCTCGGCGTAGAGGCGCAGGGCGATGTCCCGCACCTGGGCGGCGACCCGTGGCCCCAGTTCCCGTTCCGTGTGGGCGTAGTCCACGTTTTCATCATGGCCCCCCACCTCCGCCTTGGTGGAGGGGGTGTAGATGGGCTCCGGCAGGCGCTCGGCCAGGCGCAGCCCCGAAGGCAGGGGGATGCCGCACACCCGCCCCTCGGCCTGGTAGCTCTTCCAGCCCGAACCGATGAGATAGCCGCGCACCACCGCCTCCACGGGCAGGGCCCGGAGGCGCTTGACCACCATGCTGCGCCCCTCCAGCGGTGCCCGTTCCTCCGGGTCGGGGACGGCCTGTTCCAGGGTCATGTCCGAGAGCTGGTTGGGGACCACGTGGGCCAGGCGCTGGAACCAGAATTGCGAGATCCGCGTCAGCACCCGTCCCTTGTCCGGGATGGGGGTGGGCAGGATCACGTCAAAGGCGGAAAGGCGGTCGGTGGTGACGATGAGCATATGGCGCTCATCCACGGCATAGATGTCCCGTACCTTGCCCTTGTGGATCAGGGGCAGACTCTTGAGGTGGCTTTCGTGGAGGACAGACATGGCGCGACGATCCGGATTCTGGGTGTACGGCGCCAGAGTGTACGGTCTGGCGGGGCGTGATGCACGTCCGTGCCCGCGGACGTGTACCCCCCGCCGGTTATCTAGTATCTTCTGCCCTTTCAACCGATCCTGAAGCGTTTCCCAGGCCGATGCAGAACCAGACCCCCCTCGTGGGCGTGGTGATGGGCAGCCAGAGCGACTGGCCCGTCATGGAGCACGCCGCCCAGCAACTGGACGCCTTCGGGGTGCCCTACGAGGCCCGCGTGGTCTCCGCCCATCGCACCCCCGATCTGCTCTTCGAATACGCCGAACAGGCCCGGCAGCGGGGCCTGCGCTGCATCATCGCCGGAGCCGGCGGGGCGGCGCACCTGCCGGGCATGCTGGCGGCCAAGACGACGCTGCCCGTGCTGGGGGTGCCGGTGCCCTCGCGTCACCTGCAGGGGCGGGACTCGCTGCTGTCCATCGTGCAGATGCCCAAGGGGGTGCCCGTGGCCACCTTCGCCATCGGCGAGGCCGGGGCCGCCAACGCCGGGCTCTTCGCCGTGGCTCTGCTGGCCCACGACCACCCCGGCCTGGCCGGGGATCTCGAGACCTTCCGCCGGCAGCAGCGGGAGGCGGTGCTGGCCCAGACCCTGCCGCCGGCATCATGATCCTGCCCGGGCACACCCTGGGCATGCTGGGGGGCGGCCAGCTGGGGCGCATGTTCACCGTGGCCGCCCGCACCCTGGGCTATCACGTGGTGGTGCTGGACCCGGATTCCGGCAGCCCGGCCGGGCGCATGGCGGATGATCACCTGCACGCCGCCTACGGCGATGCCTGGGCCCTGGACGAGATGATCGCCCGCTGCGACGCCGTCAGCACCGAGTTCGAGAACATCCCCGCCGATACCCTGCGCGCCCTGGCGCGGCACCTGCCGGTGCGTCCCGGGGCCGCGGCCCTGGAGCAGGCCCAGAACCGCATCCGGGAAAAGGGCATGATCCGCCGCGCGGGCCTGGAGACGGCCCCCTTCCAGGTGGTGGAGCGCCCGGAGCAGGCGCACACGGCCTTTGCCGCCGTGGGGGCGCCGGCCATCCTCAAGCGCGCCGCCATGGGCTACGACGGCAAGGGCCAGGTGCCGGTGGATTCCCCTCAGGCCTGCGCCGAGGCCTTCGAGGCCCTGGGGCGCGTGCCCTGCGTGCTGGAGCGCCGTGTGGACCTGGAGCGGGAGATCTCCGTGGTCCTGGCCCGGGGCAGCGATGGCCGCTGCCTGTGCTATCCCGTGGCGGAGAACATCCACCGCGGCGGTATCCTGCACATGAGCATCGTCCCCGCCCGGGTGCCGCAGGCCACCGCCCAGGCCGCCTGCGAGGCGGCCACGACCCTGGCCGGGGCCCTGGACTACTGCGGCGTGATGGCGGTGGAGTTCTTTATCACCGCCTCGGGGGCGCTGCTGGTGAACGAGATGGCCCCCCGGCCCCACAACAGCGGCCATTACACCCTGGATGCCTGTGTCACCTCCCAGTTCGAGCAGCAGGTGCGCGCCCTCTGCGGCCTGCCCTTTGGCGACGTGCGCCTGCTCACCCCCGTGGTCATGGTGAACCTGCTGGGGGACCTCTGGGCGCACGGCGATCCGGACTGGGGCCGGCTGTTGTCCCATCCCGCCGCCAAGCTGCACCTCTACGGCAAGGAGCAGGCCCGCCCCGGCCGCAAGATGGGGCATTTCTGCGTGCTCGATCCGGACCTGGCCGCCGCCGTGGAGGCGGCGGAGGAGCTGTTCAACCGCCTGGCGGCCTGAGCCGTCCCGGCATCCCGCCCACTTCGAGGAGTTCACCGGCATGTGCGGAATCATCGGTGCCATCGCCCGGCGCGACGTCCAGCCCATCCTCCTGGAGGGCCTGCGCCGCCTGGAATACCGCGGTTACGACTCCGCGGGGCTGGTGGTGCTGGATCCCGGCGGCGCGCTGCGGCGGGAGCGGGCCGTGGGCAAGGTGGAGGCCCTGGCCCGGCGGCTGGCGGAGCGGCCCCTGGCCGGGCAGCTGGGGCTGGCCCATACCCGCTGGGCCACCCACGGCGGTCCCACGGAGGCCAATGCCCACCCCCACCTGAGCGGCGATGACATCGCCGTGGTGCACAACGGCATCATCGAGAACCACCAGGCCCTGCGCACCGAGCTGGAGGCCCGGGGCTACACCTTCACCTCCGACACCGACACCGAGGTGATCGCCCACCTGATCATGGACACCTGCCGCCAGGGCCTCGACCTGCCCGAGGCGGTGCGCCGGGTGGGGCATCGTCTGCAGGGCGCCTATGCCCTGGGGGTCGTGCGCCGGGACGACCCGGACCGGCTCGTCGCCGTGCGCCAGGGGAGCCCGCTTATCATCGGTCTGGGCATCGGCGAGCACTTCATCGCCTCGGATATCCAGGCCATGCTGCCGGTGACCCAGCGCTTCATCCACCTGGAGAACGGCGACATCGCCGAACTGACCCGGGATGAGGTGCGCATCCTCGACGCCGATGGCCATGCGGTGACCCGGCCGGTGAGCGAGAGCGCCCTCACCGCCGCCGCCGCCGACCGGGGCCGTTTCCGCCACTTCATGCTCAAGGAGATCCATGAGCAGCCCCGGGCGGTGGCCGAGACCCTGGAGGGGCGGCTGACGGAGGACGGCGTGCCGGAGGGGCTCCTGGGCCCCGGGAGCGAGGATCTGCTGGCGCGGGTGCGCTCGGTGCAGATCCTGGCCTGCGGCACCAGTTACCACGCCGGGCTCGTGGCCCGGTACTGGATCGAGGGGCTGCTGGGGCTGCCCTGCCGCGTGGAGGTGGCCAGCGAGTTCCGTTACCGGCGTCACGCCGTACTCCCCGACTGCCTGCTGGTGACCATCTCCCAGTCCGGCGAGACCGCCGATTCCCTGGCGGCCCTGCGCCAGGCGGGGGAGGACGACTACCTGGCCTCCCTGGCGGTGTGCAACGTGCCCGAGAGCTCCCTGGTGCGGGAGTCGGACCTGGTGCTCATGACCCATGCCGGCCCCGAGATCGGGGTGGCCTCCACCAAGGCCTTCACCACGCAGCTGGTGGCCCTGTTCCTGCTCACCCTGGCCCTGGGGCGCCACCACGGCCTGGACGCGGACCGGCGGCGGACCTTCGCGCAGCATCTGCGGGCCCTGCCCGCCGCCCTGGAGAAGGTGCTGGCCCTGGACGCCCCGGTGGAGCGGCTGGCCATGACCCTGGTGGACAAGCAGCACGCCCTGTTCCTGGGCCGGGGGGCCCACTATCCCATCGCCCTGGAGGGGGCCCTCAAGCTCAAGGAGATCTCCTACATCCATGCCGAGGCCTACCCCGCCGGGGAGCTCAAGCACGGCCCCCTGGCCCTGGTGGATGCGGATATGCCGGTGGTGGTGGTGGCCCCCAACAACCCCCTGCTGGAGAAGCTCAAGTCCAACCTGGAGGAGGTGCGGGCCCGGGGCGGGCATCTGATGGTGTTCGCCGATGATGTCACCGCCCTGGGGGGCGACGGCGGCATCCAGTGCCTGGCCGTGCCCCCGGCGGACGACTGGCTCTCCCCCATCGTCCACACCGTGCCCCTGCAGCTGCTGGCCTACCACACCGCCGTGCTCAAGGGCACGGACGTGGATCAGCCCCGCAACCTGGCCAAGTCGGTGACGGTGGAATAGCGGCCGTCACCCGGGCCGGCACAGCGGCCCTTCCACCTCCCGGCGTTTCTCCGGCCCCGCCAGCAGTTCGATGAGGGCGAGGGCGAAGTCCATGGCGGTGCCCGGGCCGGTGGAGGTGGCCACCTGGCCGTCCACCACCACCGGCTGATCCGTGAAGCGGGTGTCCGGCAGGTCCAGGGCGTTCACCACGCTGGGGTAGCCCGTGGCCGAGCGCCCCTGCAGCAGACCCGCTTCGCCGAGCACCTTGGGGGCGGCGCAGATGGCGCCCACGTAACGCCCCTCGGCGTGCATGCGCCGCAGCAGGGCGTGGATGCGGGGGTCGGCGTTGAGGCGGTCGGCGCCGCCGAGCCCGCCCGGGAGCACCACCAGATCGAAGGATTCCTCATGCACCTCCTCCAGCAGGGCGTCGGGGACCAGCACCACACCGCGGGAGCACTTCACCGGACCCGGTTCCAGGCCGGCGGTGACCACCTGGAATCCGGCCCGGCGCATGAGGTCGATCAGGGTGACGGCTTCGAGTTCTTCGCAGCCGGGGGCGAGGGGGACAAGGATGCGTGCCATTGGGGGATCTCCTCTTGTTGCCAGAGATAGCGGCTCACGGTGACCAGCTCGAACCCCTGGGCCTGCAGCCGGGGCAGCATCGCCTCCAGGGCCTCCAGGGTCTGGGGATGGGGATGGCCGATGCCCAGGGCGTGGCCGCGGGTACGGGCCAGGCGGGCCAGGTGTTCCAGCTGGCGGCGGGCGAAGCCCGCGTCATGGGGGCGGGCGTCCAGGAAGACGTCCCGCCGGGTGTTGCGCAGCCCCGCCCAGCGGGCCACCTGCTGGATGCGGGTCTGCACGTGGGTGCGGCTGTCCAGGACGTAGAGCCCGGGATCCCGGGCCAGCAGTTCGCTCATGATCCAGGCCAGGTGATGGGGCGAGCGGGACAGGCGGCTGCCCATGTGGTTGTTCATGCCCCGGGCCTGGGGCACCCGTGCCAGGGCCTGGCGCACCAGACGGCGCGTCTGGGCCTCGTTCAGACGGGTGCGGATGGCCCCGGGCCCTGGATCATGGTCACCATCCGCCTCCATGGGCAGGTGCAGCATCACCTCGTGGCCGTTTTCCTGCACCAGGTCACCCACCACGCCGGCGTAGGGGGTGAAGGGCAGCACCGCCACGGTGACCGGGGCGGGGAGGGCGGCGATGCGCCGCGCCGATTCCAGGTCGTTGCCCAGGTCGTCGATGACGATGGCGATGACGGGGGCCGCGCCGTCGCCGCCCCAGGCGGGGCCCCAGGCCGACCATGCCCACAGCGCCAGCAGCAGCACCCAGGCCGTGGCGGCACAGCGCGGGCGCGGCATGGCGCCGCGGCGGTTCATGGGCGGTCCGGTCCCATCCGCCGCACCGGTGTCTTCCCCATCAGCGCCGGGCCTGCAGGATGGTGAGCCCCTTGAGCAGGTTCAGGGCCTCATAGAGCTGGTAGTCCCGCACGGCCAGGGAGGCGGCCTTGTCCTCCTTGTCCTCTTCATCGGAGGCATCGCCCGCATCCTCGTTGGCGCCGGGCAGGTGGCCTTCCAGCTGGGACTCGGTGACCGGCTGCAGCACCGTGTCCTCCGCCTTGGCCAGGTTCACCTGTTCCAGCTGGATATCGGGCTGGATCCCGTCCGCCTGGATGGAACGGCCAGAGGGGGTGTAGTAGCGGGCCGTGGTGAGCTTCAGGGCCTTGCCCCCCTCCAGGGGCAAGATGGTCTGTACCGAGCCCTTGCCGAAGGTGGAGGTGCCGATGATGATGGCCCGCTCGTGGTCCTGCAGGGCGCCGGCGACGATCTCCGAGGCGGAGGCCGAGCCCTTGTTCACCAGCACCACCAGGGGCGCGCCGTCCAGGAGGTCCCCCGGCGAGGCGCTGTAGCGCAGCTTGGCTTCGTCCACCCGGCCCTCGGTGTAGACGATGAGCCCTTCCTTCAGGAAGGCATCGGAGACCCCCACGGCGCCGTTGAGCACGCCACCGGGGTTGTTGCGCAGGTCCAGCACCAAGCCCTTGAGCCCGCCGCTTTCCTTCTGCAGGGCCTTCAGTTCCTCCACCAGCATCTGTGCCGTGCGGGATTGGAAGGTGGTGATGCGCAGGTAGCCAAAGCCCGGCTCCAGCATCTCGCTGCGCACGCTGCGTACTCGGATGATGTCCCGGGTGATCTCCACCTCGAAGGGGGCGTCCTCGCCCTCGCGCATGATGGTGAGGGTAATCTTGCTGCCCTCGGGACCGCGCATGCGGTTCACCGCCTCCTGCAGGGACAGGCCCTTCACGGGGGTGTCGTCCAGGCGAATGATCAGGTCCCCGGCCTGGATGCCGGCGCGGCTGGCGGGGGTGTCGTCGATGGGGGCGATGACCTTGACGAAGCCGTCCTCCATGCCCACCTCCAGGCCCAGGCCGCCGAATTCGCCCTGGGTGCCGATGCGCAGTTCGGAGAACTCGTCCGGGGTGAGGTAGGTGGAGTGGGGGTCCAGGCCGTTGAGCATGCCACGGATGGCGTTCTCCAGGAGTTCGCTATCCTCCACCTCCTCCACGTAGTTGCGCTTGATGCGCATGTAGACATCGGTGAAGGTGCGCAGGTCCTCCAGGGGCAGGGCCTCGGGGACGGCGGCGTCCTGGCGCTCGGCCATGACACCAAAGGACAGGCTGAGCGTGACCCCCAGGATCACGCCCAACAGCAGGCCGATGCCTGCCCGGGTTTGCATTCTCATCATCATTCACTCCACGGACTGAGCCGTTCCCGCAGGCTTTGGTTATCCCCGTATCGCGGGCCATATCGCGGGGTTCAACGGGTAAAGCCTATCATTGGGCGCTTAGAGTCGCACCACCTTAGGGGGTTCACGGGGGCCCCGTCGTGGCGGATCTCGAAGTAGGTCCCCTCCCTGCGGCCGCCGCCGGCGGCGCGGGCGATGACCTCTCCCGCCTGCACCCAGTCCCCGGGGCTGTGGTAGAGGGTCTCGTTGTCGCCATAGAGGGTCATGTAGCCGTCGCCGTGGTCCAGGATCACCAGCATACCGTAGCCCCGCATCCAGTCGGCGAAGGCCACCCGGCCGGGATGCACGGCATGCACCGGGTCCCCCGGGTCGGCCTTCAGGATCACCCCGCGGCGGCGGTGTTCGCCATCCGTCACGCCGTCTTCGTCGAAGCCCCGCAGCACTTCCCCGGCGGTGGGGAAGGGCAGGCGGCCCCGGCGCTGTGCGAACGGGTGGTCCATGAGGGAGCGGTCCGGGATGTCGCTCAGGGTGGCATCCAGGGTCTCGATCAGTTCCTCCAGGGCCTTGCGGCCGGCCTGCAGTCCTTGCAGGCGTTCCCCGGCCGCCTCGATCTCGGCCTCCAGGGCCGCCACGGCCTCGGCCCGCTTGCGGCGGGCCGCCTCCAGGGCCTTGAGGCGATCGGTGCGCTCCGCCCGCTGGCGGGCCTGGCGCGCCTGCAGGGCCTGCAGTTCGGCGCGGGCCTGTTCCAGCCCCGCCAGGGCCTGGCGCGTGGCCTCGATGCGTGCCTCCCGGGCATGCACATAATGGCGGTGATAGGCCATCATGCGCCCCAGACGGGCCGGGTCCTCCTGCTGCAGCAGGACCTTCAGGGGACCGCCCCGGCCGTTCTGGTAGGCACTGCGCAGCAGCGCCGCCAGGATCTCACGGTGGCCCTGCAGCCGCACCCGGGCCTCGTCGGCCCGCACCCGGACCGCCTCCAGCCGCTGCTGCGTCTTGCGCAACTCGGCCTCGCTTTGGGCCAGGGCCTGGCCGGCCCGGTTCAGGTCCTTCTCGGAGGCGCGCAGGGCCGCCTCCAGGCGCCCGCGTTCGCCCCGGGCCGCCTCCAGACGGGATTGCAGCCGGCCGATGGCCTCCTGCACCGCCTCCAGCCGCCGGGCCGCCTCTTCCCGCTCGTCGGCCGCCCAGACGGGGGCGCAGCACAGGGCCGCCAGGAGGGTGGCCCAGGCCGTGCGCATTGCAATCCGTTTGATAAAGATCATAATCGCTTCATGGAGTGCTAATATACAAATTCATCCACCGGCCCAACGGGATTCCATTGTCCAGGTCCAGAGCGCATACCAACACGAACCATCCCATGTCGCCCGAACCCCAGACCGATACCGATCTCATGAACCGGGAGGAGGACATCGAACGCGCCTCCCGCTCCCTGAAGGCCATGGCGCATCCCCTGCGCCTGAAGATCCTCTGCGTCCTGGGGGACCGGGAGGTGAGTGTCCAGGAGATCGTGGACCGTGTCGGCACCTCCCAGAGCAACATCTCGCAGCACCTGGCCATCCTGCGGGACAAGGGTATCCTCATGGCCCGCAAGGATGCCAACCGGGTCTACTATCGTGTGGGGGACGGGCGCACCCTGCGCCTGATCGGCATGATGCAGGACGTCTTCTGCCGCACCCTGTAACCCGCCCGCACCGGCTTGCCGGGCCGGGCGCGACGGGTCAGAATGCGCCCCTCCCGTTGACGCAACCGTCCCGAGCGATTCATGGACCAATATCTGGAATTTGTGGGCAATCATCCCCTGCTGGTGGGCCTGCTGGTGGCCGTCGCCGTGGCCATCGTCTACACCGAGTTCGCGCGCCTGACGCGCAAGTATGGGGTACTGGGGCCGGCGGAGGCGGTGCAGGTGATGAACCGCGAACCCTCCCTGGTGCTGGATGTGCGCAGCGATGCCGAAGCCCGCAAGGGTGGACGCATCAGCGGCGCACGCCATATCCCGATGAACCGGCTCAAGGACCGCCTGAGCGAACTGGACAAGCACAAGGACAAGCACGTCATCGTCTACTGCGAGAACGGCAGCCGTTCCGCCCAGGCCTGCAACACCCTGACCAAGAACGGGTTCGAGAAGGTGAGCAACCTGCAGGGCGGGATCAACGCCTGGCAGGCCGCCAACCTGCCCCTGTCGAAGAAATAGGATCCCGGCCATGGACGATGCCCCCGGCGATGCCGTGCCCGTGGTGATGTACGCCACCGGCGGCTGTGTCTTCTGCCTCCTGGCCCGCAGGCTGCTCAAGAAGAAGGGCGTCGCCTTCCAGGAGATCCGGGTGGACCGGGATCCGGAACAGTGGGACGTGATGGAGGCCCGCTCCGGGCGCCACACCGTGCCCCAGGTCTTCGCCGGCGAGCGCCACCTGGGCGGATACAGCGATCTGGCCGCCCTGGACCGCGCGGGCGAACTGGATGCCGCCCTGGGGCTTTCCCGCCCGGGCGGCTGAAGATCCCGGAAAAGTCATGGTCCTGTTGCTGTCCCGCCTAGTATGATGGCGCGCGGCGATCCCATCATCCCGATGACGGAGTGGACATGACCGAAAACACAGCATCCGGCGCGCGCCTCGACGGCGCCGCCCAGGGTCAGCAGGCCCAGCAGGAATTCGGCCTGCAGAAGATCTATACCAAGGACATCTCCTTCGAGGCCCCCAACACCCCTGAGGTGTTCCTCGGGGAGTGGAAGCCGGAGACCAACGTCCAGCTCAATACCCAATCCCGGGCCCTGAAGGATCCCGGTGTCTATGAGGTGGAGCTGACCCTGACGGTGACCACCCAGTCCCAGGGCAAGACGGCCTACCTGGTGGAGGTGAAGCAGTCGGGGATCTTCCTGCTGCGGGGCATCCCGGAGGACCAGCAGGGTCCTCTGCTGTCCGCCTACTGCCCCAATATCCTCTTCCCCTTCGCCCGTGAGGCGGTATCCGATCTGGTCACCCGGGGCGGCTTCCCGCAGCTGCTGCTGGCGCCGGTGAACTTCGACGCCCTCTATGCCCAGCGCCTGCGGGAACGCCAGGCGGCCCGGGGGGACGGCGACGACCGCGCCACGCCCGCCAACTGACACCGCCATGGCCGTGAGCCCGATGCACGACGTGGCCGTGGTGGGGGCCGGTTCCTGGGGGACCGCCCTGGCCATCCATCTCGCCCGCAAGGGGCTGGACGTGGGCCTGTGGGGGCGCGACGCCGCCCAGGTGGCGGCCATGGCCGCCGAGGGCCGCAACGCCCGCTACCTGCCGGACTGCCCCTTCCCGCCGGGGCTGCACCCCGAGACGGACCTGGAGGCCCTGGTGGGCCGTGCCCGCCGGGTGCTCCTGGCGGTGCCCAGCGGCGGCTTTCGCGAGACCCTGGCGCGCATCGCCCCGGGGCTGGGCCCCGGCGGGCTGGTGTGGGCCACCAAGGGGCTGGACGAGGCCAGCACCCGCTGGCTGCACCAACTGGCCCAGGAGATCCTGCCCGTCACGGTCCCCTGGGGGGTGGCCTCGGGGCCTTCGTTCGCCGGCGAGGTGGCCCGCGGCCTGCCCACGGCCCTGACCCTGGCCTCCCCGGATGCGGACTTCGCCGAGGCGGCCCGGGACTGGCTCGCCGGCGGCACCCTGCGGGTCTACACCAGCGACGACGTGGTGGGGGTGCAACTGGGCGGGGCCTTCAAGAACGTCCTGGCCATCGCCGCCGGCGTTTCCGATGGCCTGGGCTTTGGTGCCAACGCCCGCGCCGCCCTGATCACCCGCGGCCTGGCCGAGCTCATGCGCCTGGGGGAGGCCGCCGGCGCCCGCAGCGAGACCCTCATGGGCCTCTCCGGCGTGGGGGATCTGGTGCTCACCTGCACCGACGATCAGTCCCGCAATCGCCGCCTGGGCCTGGCCCTGGGCCGGGGGCAATCCCGGGAGGCGGCCATGGCCGCCATCGGTCAGGCGGTGGAGGGGGCGCGCACGGCCCGCATGGCCGTGGCCAAGGCGGACGAACTGGGGGTGGACATGCCCATCTGCCAGCGGGTCTACCGCATCCTCTACGAGGACCTGCCCCCCACCCGGGCGGTGGAGGAACTGCTCAGCCGGGACCCCAAGCCGGAGTTCTGAGCGGCGGCCGTGGGGCCTCCGCCCGCGCCCCGCGAAGCCGAGCCTCAGGCCCGCCCCCGGTAGCCGCACTGGCGCCAGGCCTCGTAGACCGTCACCGCCACGGCATTGGAGAGGTTGATGCTGCGGCTGCCGGGGACCATGGGGATGCGCAGGCGCTGTTCGGGGGGGATGTGCGCCAGCACGTCCTCCGGCAGGCCCCGGGTCTCGGGGCCGAAGAGCAGGGCGTCGCCGGGTCTGAACCCGCAGGCGTCCAGGGCGCGGCCGCCCCGGGTGGTCAAGGCCAGCAGGCGCGCCGGGGCCACGGCTTCCGAGAAGGCCCCCAGGCTGTCATACTCCGTCACCGACGAAAGATCCCGGTAGTCCAGCCCGGCGCGGCGCAGGCGCGCGTCGTCCAGGGTGAATCCCAGCGGATGGATCAGGTGCAGCCGGCAGCCCGTGTTGGCCGCCAGGCGCATGACGTTGCCGGTATTGGGCGGGATCTCCGGTTGATACAGGACGATGTGAAACATGCCACTCGATACCCCTCATACCCAGGCGCTGGCCGTGGATTTCTGCGGGCTTTCCTTCGCCTCCCCCCTGGTGCTGCTCTCCGGCTGCGTCGGTTTCGGCGAGGAGTATACCCGCGTCGCGGGCTTCTCCAACCGGCAGGTGGGGGCGGTCTGCCTCAAGGGGACCACCGGCGATCCGCGCCCCGGCAACCGGCCCCACCGCATCTATGAGACCCCCCACGGCATGCTCAACGCCATCGGCCTGCAGAACCCCGGGGTGGATCACGTGGTGGACGCCATCCTGCCGCAGCTGGATTTCGACGAGACCCGCTTCATCGCCAATGTCTCCGGCTCCACCATCGAGGAGTACATCCGCGTCACCGAGCGCTTCGACGACTCCCCCGTGGACGCCATCGAGATCAACATCTCCTGCCCCAACGTGAAGGAGGGCGGGGTGGCCTTCGGCAACGATCCGGACATGTCCGCCCGGGTGGTGGAGGCCTGCCGCCGGGCGACGCGCAAGCCCCTGATCACCAAGCTCTCCCCCAACCAGACGGACATCGCCGAGAGCGCCCGGCGCTGCATCGAGGCGGGCACCGACGCCCTCTCGGCCATCAACACCCTCATGGGCATGGCCATCGACGTGGAGCGTCGCCGCCCGGTGCTGGGCAACAACCAGGGGGGGCTCTCGGGGCCCGCCATCAAGCCCGTGGCCCTGCTGCGGGTGCATCAGGTGTATCAGGTGGCCCGGCCCCACGGCATCCCCATCATCGGCCAGGGGGGCGTCACCGGCCCGGAGGATGCCATCGAGTTCCTGCTGGCGGGGGCCACGGCGGTGGGCGTGGGCACCGGGCTGTTCTACGACCCCCTGGTGTGCGGGCGCATCAACCGGGGCATCGCCGACTACATGGCGCGCCACGGCTTCGAGCGGGTCTCCCAGCTCACCGGCGCCCTGGAGCTCAACGGCTGACGACGCCCCCGGGGTCCGGTCCCCAACCCTTCAGCGCCCCAGGCAGGTGATCACCACCTCGCGCTCATGCCGGCCCGTGCGGTGCTCCCAGAGGAAGATCCCCTGCCAGGTGCCCAGGGCCAGGCGGCCGTCGGAGAAGGGGACGCTGAGGCCCGCGCCGGTGAGCACGCTGCGGATGTGGGCGGACATGTCATCGGGCCCCTCCATGGCGTGGGCGTACTGGGGATCGCCGTCGGGCACGCTGCGGGCCATGTGGCCCTCCAGGTCTTGCAGCACCGTGGGGTCGGCGTTCTCCGTGATGGTGAGCGAGGCGCTGGTGTGGCGGCAGAAGCAGTGGCACAGCCCCGTGCCCATGCCGGAGGCGGAGACGACCCCGGCCACCTGGCGGGTGATCTCCCGGGGGCCGCGGCCCCCGGGTTCGATGCGGATCAGCTGCTGGAAGATGTCCATGGCGATGCACTCGTGCTGGGGCCTGGGATCGCGGTCGGGGTTGTCGCGCAGATGGGGGCCGACGGCCCGCCCGAGCCGCACCCTCGGCCCCGGGGGTGTTGTCCTGGCTAAGGTTATGCTTTGATAGGCATACTGCCAAGCCACATCCATGGATCCGGAACCCCTTGCGCGAAGGACATCCCCTCATCCCCGGCGCCGCCACCCGCGCCGCCACCCAGGCCTACGCCGAGGCCCATCAGCGCACCGGTGACGTGGCCGAGGGGCACTACAGCGACTTCCCCCGGGAGCACCTGCAGCTGTCCAGCCTGGGCGTGGGCAGCTTCGGCGGTGAACCCAGCCCCGCCGTGGACGCCCGTATCGGCGCCCTCGTGGCCCGGGCCCTGGGGGCCGGCATCAACGTCATCGACACCGGCGCCCACTACCGCTACGGCCGCTCCCTGGCCGCCGTGGGGGCCGGGGTACGCACCGCCCTGGAGGCCGGCGTGCCCCGGGAGGCCATGTTTCTGGTCTCCAAGGGCGGCTTTCTCACCCTGCGCGGCGGTCCGCCCCCGGACATGGCCCAGTGGTTCGACCAGGAGATCACCGCCCAGGGCCTGGGCAGCCGCGAGCAACTGGCCAAGGGCGCCCACCTGCTCACCCCCGAGTACCTGAACTACCAGCTGGAACTTTCGCGCCACCTCATGGGCGTGGAAACCCTGGACGCCTTCCTGGTGGACCAACCCGAGGTCCACATCCCCGAGCGCGGCAAGGAGGCCACCCTGCAGCAACTGGAGCCCGTGTTCGAAATGCTCGAACGCGCCGTGCAGGAAGGCCGCATCCGCCGCTACGGCCTCTCCACCTTCGAGGGCTTTCGCGTGGAGACCGACGCCCCCCTGTTCCTCTCCCTCACCTCCCTGGTGGGCCTGGCTGAACGTGCCGCCCGCAGCGTCACCGGCGACCCCCAAGCCCGACATCATTTCAAACTGGTGATGATGCCCTTCAACCAGGTGATGCTGGAGGGCTTCACCCGCTTCAACACCGCCACCGGCCAGGGCAACGTGGCCTCCCCCATCCAGGCCGCCCATCAGCTCCAACTCTATGTGATGGCATCCCACTCTCTGCTCAAGGGCCACCTGGCCACCCAGTGCGTGGACACCGTCACCCGAGCCCTGAACGACCTGCCCAATCCTGCCCAAAGAGCGCTGCAGTTCAACCGATCCACACCCGGCGTGGGCACGAGCCTGGTTGGCATCAGCACCCCGGAGCACCTAGAGGATGTGCTGGCCGTGGCGGGGTTGCCGTTGATGGCGAGGCAAGCTTACTTGGGGATGTATGAACGGGTGGGGGAGTGAGGGGGTTGGGGAGAGATTTGATGCAGTCCCAGTCCAACGTTTCACTCCATTCCGTGTGTGCCAACTTATACAGAATTTGTATAGCTGTCCATGACCTGGAGGTACTGCCAGGGCTTCAGGTTAGGGGATTCGCCCGCCTTGAGTAGATAGCCCGAGACGTCGTCAGGGGTGAGGGAGGCCAGTCGTCGGCGCGGGAAAGCACGGATGAACTGCTCCGCCCGAATCCGGTACCAGCGCACCGATTCCGGCTTGATTCCTTTTTGAATCAGATGTTTGCTAAAGCGGGACCAGAAAACGCGCTCTTTGTCCGTAAGAGGAGGGTTGGCCATGTCCTTGGCTCCAATCAGGGTCTGACGAAACGGTACCGGGATGGTGCAATACTTTGGGGATGGGTGGCAAGGTCTGAAGGATTGCAGGCATGCTATACAGAATCCGTCTTTCCTGGGGAAGGCCGATTCTGTCGAATATACTGTTAGCCCTGAACTTAGTAGGAGAAGATGGATGGCGACAACGATTTCAGTGTTTAATAACAAAGGTGGGGTCGGGAAGACGTCGATAATTTGGAATCTTGCCGTTTCGCTTGCGGACAAAGATCTCAGCGTTCTGTTAGTGGACTTTGACCCTCAGTGCAATCTGTCGATTGCTTGCCTAGGAGATGAAGAGTTTTCGGAGCTTCTGGAATCGACGGATGAGCGCCCATTTGGCGAGACAATAAAAGCATTTGCATTGCCGTATATCCAACAGAATAGAATGGGTGATGTTTACACGTATTTGCCGAAGACCGAACCCACAAATGGCACTCTTCATCTCGCGCCTGGGGACTTCTGGCTAAACACATTTTCGGACATCTTGAATGTCGGCACCGATGTCATTAGTGGCTCGGGGTTGTATCGCTTTATACTTCCTGAGTTGATTGCTCAGGAGGCGGAGCGCGTAAATGGTATCGAGTATGATTATGTGTTAATCGATTTGCCGCCCTCATTCAATACGTTAGTTCGCTCTGCGCTATATTGCTCTGACTATTATCTTGTCCCATGTACTCCCGACCTTTTCTCGGCCTATTGCATAGGCCTAATCGGGGAAATGCTGCCGTCGTTTATTCGCGACTGGGAACAAGGTAAGGAGCGATATTTGGAAGGAAACCCTCGAGACAACGTGATTGGTGAAAAGGGAGTTCCTAAATTTGGTGGCTGGATCTTTAATGGCTTTGATACACGGAAGCGAGATGGCGTTAAGCATGAAGTTGGGGCCGATGCTGAACACCACCGCTCGATTAGCCGGGCAATCAGAGATCGCATGCTCCCCCAACTTCACTCTATTCGTTCCTACGGCGCTGTCCCGGATTTCGTCGATATCGAACCTGTCGCTGCGATAGAAGATCTGAACGTAATGGCGCCCGATAGCATTATTCAAAATGTGCCTATCCGGTATCTATCCGAATTTCGGCCAACAAATGCTCTTAGAGGTCGCGGACAGTGGGCACCGAATCAGATTGAACTAATGAATGAAATGGCCGACGAGTACGATGGTTTAGCCCAGCATATCATAGATAACTTCTAGGCTAACAAGTGCATGCAGCCGATGCGCTAAGCGCACGGCTGATGCTGCCGTTGGGCCGATTGAATATGAGAGACGTAGAGGTAAATTTCTATTTGGACTGGGTTTCGGAGCGCCGCCAAGAGCTTTCTCATCTTGGTTACGAGGTTTCGTCGCGACCTGATGAGGATGTTGTCCACATATATTTGAACTTGCAAAAGCGTTTAGTCGAGCCAAAGCCCAGGCAAATTCATCGTTCGAAAGAATTTCAATGCCCGGCTGAATTACAACAAGGTTTATCCTGTATCGAATCCGCAATCCGGAACGGAGACGATCTCACACCTTACTTGAGCAGACTTATCAAGCGGGCCGACTATGATGATCCTCTTCTGAATCATTGGGGGATCCATCATCTTCATCTGGGTGCGAGGGTAGACTCTGATCATTTTGTAGAGAGAACAGGACCTCTTCTTTTTGTAAGGTTCGACTCAAAGTGCGCCTATCTGATTAATATTTTCTCGCATGGGGCATGGGCTATGCAGGATATGATTCGTATCTTGCATGAGAATTGGCCTGAGAGCATTGAGTCGTATCGACTGAATGGCGTTATTGGCTTGACAAGGAGTGTGAGTGATCAAGATGTTAAGGTGCTGCGCAGGAAAAATATTAATACCTTTGTTGAGATCGGTCCAAATATTGTGTACGCGCCAATTGGCGGTGGTGCTGCTTCGTCTGGAATCAGTGTTGACGTCGTGAGACAAGCTGATTACATAAAAGATCAGCTGGAATCAATGGAGCAGGCAGTTGTAGAAAATATTGAGCAAATTGCCGATAAAGCTCGTGAGAAAGGTATCATGCTGCCAGATAAACCCCGCTTCGAGCTAAAAGAGCAGGATGGTAGGTCTTACGCGGTAGAAGTGCATACGAAGATTGGGGTACCACTTTAAAGGGGTTCTTTGGGTAAGGCCCAACAATGCCATCCAGCCGGCGCTCGTACCTCGCGCGTCTGATGACTGGCGTTAGCTGCCTAGAGGAAAAATGAAACTCTCGAAATCAAAAATCGACCGAGCTGGTGTCGGCCTCGCGAAGGAGAACTACCGAGACGCTGATGAATGGATCGAGTATGAATACATTCTCGATGAGTACCGAAAAGCCCATCTGCAGCCGCTTACAGAAACGACACTTGAATTGCAGCAATGGTTGACTGGTTATGAGTCTGATTACTACGTCGCTCAGCGTCTCAAGAGGAAGCCCCAAATCACCCGCAAATTGGGGCGGCTTAGTGTTCGCCTCACCCAGCTGCAAGATATCGGAGGCTGCCGGATAATCGTCGAGAAGAATGCTGACGTTGATCGGCTGCTCAACTTCATCGAACAACGCGTTGCGGAGCAATCCAGCTTGTCAATTGACAAGATTACTGATTACCGCGATCGGGGAAGAGATGTCACTGGTTATCGGTCCCTGCACATCCTGCTTTCTCGGGGGGGATACAAACTCGAATTGCAGGTGCGAAGCCGGATTCAACACTATTGGTCCGAAAGCATTGAGCGGACGTCTGTTGTGTACGGCCATTACCTGAAGGAAAGCGAAGGCGATCCGGCCGTCATTGGTTACTTCCAACGGCTATCTGATGCGTTCTTCGAACTTGAGTCGGGACGCGAGCCTTCCGCAAAGGAAAGGCTCGAGATTGACGAACTGAAGATACAAAGCGAAGCGATTATCGCGGCCTCAGAAAAGGGGCGTGTGTTAAGCAGTCATGTGAATGAAGGGATTATCAAAACGCTGGTTGAGAAGGAAACCAGAAACCCCAATCCAATCAATAACTGGATCATAATTTTTGATTGGAGTACTGGGGCTTTTGTTTCATGGGACATCGTCGGGCGAAGCCCCGAAGAAGCGATGGATGCATACGTCAGGAACGAGAACCTGTACCCAGTCGACAAGGACTTCGAGGTGGTGTTAATCGGATCTTCGAAGATTGCAACCGTCCGACGTACGCATAGCCACTATTTCGGGATCGAAACCTATGACAATGTGTTGGAGAACATAGAAGAATCAATCATCGGATTCTCCAAGCGAATGGATATTGATGTTGGAGCTCGACAGATCCTGCTAAAGCTCCACACAAAGCACTTCTGGGGTGATAAGGGGGTGGCAACGAGCACATTGAAGAATCACTTTTGTCAAAACGTTCTGACGTTCGATTCATCTTTAGAGGTTTTGCTGCAGAAGGGTTTGGTGTATCAGAACGGCCCAAACGGCCCAGTGTCGCTTAATATCAAGATGCGAAATGAAGTCGAGCAGTACGTCTAGCCCGGCAGCTAATATACTCCTGAATTCAGGGGCCAATATCGCCAAGGGGTTTCTCAAGCACCTTACTGAACAGGAAGGCCAGCGCGTTCAAGGCTTGCTTCTGAGTACTAATGGAGACATTGCGTGTGACCGCAAGATACTGGAGGAAATCAGCCACCTGAGCACCACCCAGACTGGAAGGCGCCTGTCCATCGCAATGGTGGATGAATCTGCAGATCCAGCCCATATAGGATTTTTCCGTCCCCCCCCCTGTCAGGATAAGTGTCGTCTGGTTTGATAGAGTATTTAAAACACCCAGGGGGCGAGAGAGGAGCGCCCAAGATGCCACGATATCCTGA
>NZ_FOUO01000016.1 GCF_900114895.1 Ectothiorhodospira mobilis | reverse complement strand
TAGGGCTTGCGGCCCGCCTTGCTCTTGCGGGGCTTGTCATACACCTTGGCCAGCGTCGGCCGGAAGGCCTCCCAGTCCACCACGCGGTTGAGCTGGGGCAATGGATCGCCCAGCTTCTCCAGCAGGGCGTACCGGTCTTCCAGGTCAAAGAATCCAGGCTGCATGGCGAGGGTTCATCCGTTTATCGGGGTTGGGGGGATGATGCCGCGGATGGGGCGATTTTTCGAGGTTCCCTTCAGGGCGGAAATGCGGGATGCCGCCGAGTACCATGGGCGGCTGGCGCTGAAGCGTGCGCAAATTGCGTTGAATGTGGAGGAGGACTTGACGGCCGTTCGAGACGCGGCTAAGTCTGCAAAGCCAGCCGCTTCGTCAGACCCCCCGCAAGATACATCATAGGATCGGGACTGAGAATGGTAGATTCTCACCATCTGCCGCCAATCGGGTAAGGGCGGGTATTAACCCGGCGCATGATCAGGGTGTCATGCCCATTGATACCTGGTACGTTATAGGTTACACTCAATGAATGATTCGAAGCTTCAAACACAAGGGCTTGGCGCAGTTCTTCAAGTCCGGGAGCACAGCAGGGATTCAGGCGGCTCATGCAAAGAGGCTTCGGCTGATTCTCGGTAGGCTGAATGCAGCATCAGACGCCAAGGATATGGACTTGCCAGGCCTTCGACTGCATGAGCTCTCAGGAAATCGAACGGGAATTTGGTCAGTAACGGTGAGCGGTAACTGGCGAGTGACCTTTCGGTTCGAGGATGGAGATGCAGAGATCGTGAATTACGAGGATTACCATTGAGGTGTCGCCAATGTTGATGCATAACCCTCCCCATCCTGGTGAAGTATTGCGAGAGCTATGCCTGGAACCCCTTGGCCTGTCTGTAACTGCGGCTGCGGAAGCATTGGGAGTAAGTCGCAAAACTCTGAGTGCTGTACTGAACGGCAAGGCTGGTATTAGCCCTGAGATGGCGATCCGTCTTTCTATCGCGTTCGAGACCTCGGCAGAAAGCTGGTTGAATCAGCAATCTCAGTATGAGCTCTGGCATGCCGAGCAACATCGTAAAGAGCTCAAGGTTAAGAAGCTTGTTGCCGCATAGGGCAGCATATAACCAGGCCATGCACTGGATGCCAAAAGCACCGCTTCGATCCGGTTTTGTCACCGGTGATGGCTAGCGTTCATAGGGATGCTCCGGTACAGGATGCCTTGCTATAAGGGTTTGATTTTGCGAATTTCTTGTGACCGCCTTGTGGCCCTGGGCCGGGGTGTGGCCCGGTGATTGAGTCCGCCGCTCGCTTGGGCTAAAATGCTTGTTCTGCCGCTGCCGGAGTAGCTCAGTTGGTAGAGCAGGGCATTCGTAATGCCAAGGTCGTAGGTTCGACTCCTATCTCCGGCACCAGATCCCTTCCCGGTCCCCCCGGACCGACCCCCGCGCCGCTGCGGGGTGTGTTTTCCCGATACACGCAGGCCGCCGATCCACTCCCATTCCCGTGGGGTGGACGGTGGGCGTGTGTCTTGTCCGCAACGAATCACCCGAGTGCCTGCGGTGCAGGGAGGCCGCCGGCGGTGCGGGTTTGCGCACTGGAGGAACGATGGGGCGTATCGAGCGCGGGGTGTGGCTGACGCTGGTGGTCCTCCTGCTGGGGATCACGGCGGTGTCCGGTCACCAGGCATGGCAGGCAGAGCGGGCCCTGGAGACGGGGCAAGCCCAGATCCGGGCGCTGCAGGAGCGGTTGCAGGAGGCGGATGCGGACGGGCCGGCTGCGGAGCCTGCCGGCCTCACCCCGCGGGAGGTGCGCCGCCTGCAGGCCCTGGGGCTGGCCGAGCCCCGCCGCGACCTGGCGGCGGATTTGCGGGCGCATCCGGGGCTGATCCCCCATGAGCCGGTGCTCGGGGGGCGGTTCTTCTTCGTGCCGGGCGGGGTGCGGGTGCTCAACGATCGCTGGGTGCTGGCGGTGTTCGAGGACGGCCACGTGCGCGGTCAGATGCTGCTGGAATACAGCCTGCATTCCGGGGCGATCCGCTGGCGGGTGCTGGCCTCGGCCCTGGATCGCTAGCGTCACCTGCGAACGGGAGGCCTCAGACGGGGCCGGCGCTGGCCTCGGGGCGGGGCGGCTGTTCCGTGCGCATCTCCATCCCCGCCACGCGGCGCAGGCCGTCCGGGTCCAGGAGGGTGACCAGCTTGCGCTGCACGCGGATGAGCCCTTCCTGCTGGAAGCGGCTGAACATGCGGCTCACCGTCTCCACCGCCAGGCCCAGGTAGTTGCCGATGTCGTTGCGGGACATGGTGAGATGGAACTCGTGGCGGGAGAAGCCGCGCCGGCCCAGGCGGTCGGAGAGGTTCAGCAGGAAGGCGGCGACGCGGGCGTCGGAGCCCCGCCGGCCCAGCAGGGTCACCAGGTGCTCGTCGCTCTGCAGCTCCCGGCTCATGATGCGCAGCAGTTGGTGTTGCAGTTCCGGGGAGCGGCTGGCCAGGGCCTCCAGTTGTTCGAAGGGGATCTCGCAGATGCTGCAGGTCTCCAGGGCCAGGGCCGTGCAGGGGTGGACGCCGTCGCCGATGGCGTCCAGCCCCAGGAGCTCGCCGGGGAGGTGGAAGCTGGTGATCTGCTCCTGGCCGTCGTCGGTGAGCACGAAGGTCTTCACCGAGCCCGAGCGCACGGCATAGAGGCTGTGCATGGGGTGTCCCGCCTCGTAGAGCCGGTCCCCCCGGTGCACGGGGCGCTTGCGGATGATGATGCCGTCCAGCTGTTCCAGGTCCTCCACCGAAACGCCCACCGGAAGGCACAGCTCCCTGAGACTGCAGGCCTTGCAGGCCACCTTCAGGTCCTTGATCTTCATGACGTTACTCGAGGCCATCGGATCGTCTCGTTCCGCGGCGCACGCCCCCCGGGTGTGCGCAGGTGTGGGTTCCACCATACTTGAGTCTATCGCTGGGTTACAAGCCCGGGCCGGGAGGCTGCGCCCGGTAGGGCATGATATCAGCCCCGAGGGGGTGTGTTGGGGGATGGGTGGCGGTTCAGCCGCAGGGCCGCCGCGTGGCCCAGGGCGGCGGCGGCCACCGCCGCCAGCAGGTGGAGCAGGAGCCCGGCCAGGGCCGGCAGGGGGCCGGTCTCCAGGGCCCCGGCCAGGCTCTGCAGGCTGAGCAGGGAGAAGGTGGTCAGGCCCCCCAGCAGGCCGGTGACCACGGCCTGGTAGGTGGCCGCGCCCACCCGCAGTCGTCCCCCGGGGCCCGCCAGGCCCGTGAACAGGCCGATGAGCAGGGAGCCCAGGAGGTTGACCCCCAGGGTGGCCGCCTGGGGCGAGAGTCCCAGGGGGCCGGTGGCCAGGGCGTCCGTCAGGTGGCGCAGCGTGCCCCCCAGGGCGGTGCCCGCGGCGATGGCCAGGTGCAGCCTCATGCCGGTATCCCCAGCCCGGCCAGCCAGTAGCCCAGCGCGGCGGCCCCGAGGCAGAGCAGGGGGGAGGCGGTCAGGTTGCCCAGGGCCTGCAGGGGATGCCCCTGGCGCAGCAGGGTGAGGGTCTGCAGGGAGAAGGAGGAGACGGTGGTATAGCCGCCGAGGAGACCCGACAGCAGCAGGGCCTCCAGGGCCCGGGGGCCGGTGTCCGCCAGCAGGGCCCAGGCCATGCCCGCCGCCAGCCCGCCGGAGACATTCACCGCCAGGGTGCCCCAGGGAAAGGCCGATGCGCTCAGGCGGGTGACCCAGCCCCCCACGTGGAAGCGGGCCAGCCCGCCCAGGGCGCTGCCCAGGGCCACCCAGGGGAGTTGGGTCCAGGTGTTATTCATGCCGGTGGTCTTGCCGCTGCGTGGAAGCGGTCCATGGCCTGCTGCGCACGGGTCTCCGGGGGGACCTTGCGGGGGGGCAGGGCGTCGATGGCCCGGACGCGGTGTTCCAGACCCTCGTCGTTGGCCAGTTGCACCGCCAGGCCCGGACGGGCGTTGAGCTCCAGCATCAGCGGGCCGTGGTCCCGGTCCAGCACCAGGTCCACCCCCAGGTAGCCCATGCCGGTGAGTTCGAAGCAGCGGGCCGCCAGCACCAGCAGGCGCTCCCAGCCGGGGATCTGCAGGCCGGTGATGGGATGCCCCGTGTCCGGGTGCTGATCCACGATGCGGTTGTGCCATACGCCGCGGGTGGTGACGCCGCTGGAGAGGTCGATCCCCGTGCCCACGGCCCCCTGGTGCAGGTTGGCCTTGCCGTCGGAGTCCCGCGTGGGCAGGCGCACCATGGCCATGATGGGGTAGCCCTTGTAGACCAGGGTGCGGATGTCCGGCACCCCCTCGTAGCTGATGGGATCGAACAGGGGGTCGAAGCGCACCCGGTATTCGATCATGGCCCGGTCCGGCTGTCCCCCCAGGCTGTGCATGCCGCTGAGGATGTTGGAGACGTGATGCCCCAGGGCCTCCAGGTCCATGAGGCGGCCGCTGCCGCGGCGGAAGCGGTTCTGCATGCGGCCCGTGACCACCAGGATGCCGTTGCCGCCGGAGCCGTGGGCCGGCTTGATGACGAAGTCCTCCCGCCGCGCGAGGAGGCGGGGCAGGTGGCGGATGTCGTGGTTGGTGGCGATGACGCCGTAGAGCTCGGGCACGGCGATGCCCGCCTCCAGGGCCAGCTCCTTGGTGCGCAGCTTGTCGTCCACCAGGGGGTAGTAGCGGCGCGGGTTGAGGGGGGCGATGAGCTGGGCGTTGCGCCGGTTCAGCCCCATGACCCCGCGGCGACGCAGCGTGGACGGGCGCACGAACCAGCGGCTCATCGTTCCCCCCCGCCGAAGGCGCGGAAGCGCACCAGCTCGGTGAGACGGTAGCCGGTGTAGCGTCCCAGGAGCAGGGTCAGGGCCAGGACGATGAGCAGCAGTTCGGGGAAGACGAAGAACAGGTGATCGATATAGGGGTTGATCATCACCAGGTAGCAGACGGCGGCCACCGCCAGGCTGCCGATCCCCTGGCGCAGGGTGTCCGCCGGGCCGTGTTCCTCCCAGACGATGGACATGCGCTCGATGGTCATGGCCAGGATCACCATGGGGAACAGGGCCACGGTGAGGCCGTGCTCGATGCCCAGGTTGTGGCTGAGGATGCTCAGGGCCAGCATGAGCAGGATGACCACGATCACCACCGAGGCCAGGCGCGGCACCAGCAGCAGCTTGAGCTTCTCCAGGTAGAAGCGGATGGCCAGGCCCAGGGAGACGATGAGGCTGAACAGGATGATGCCCCCCAGCAGCGAGGTCTCGCGGAAGGAGAGGGCGATGAGCACGGGCATGAAGGTGCCGAAGGTCTGCAGGCCCACCACGTTGCGCAGCAGCACGATGATCATGGCCCCCAGGGGCACCAGCAGCAGGACGCGGTACATGTTCTGCGTCTGCACCGGCAGCTCCAGCAGGGAGAAATCGGCCATGCGGGAATCCAGCAGGTCCGCCTTCTGGCGGGCCACCTCCACGGCGTTCTGGTAGTTGTGGGCGACGGAGAAGCGCACCTGGGCATCCCGGGCCCGGTCCAGGCGCACCGGCGGGGTATCCCCGCGCCACCACACCAGGAAATCGTCCGGGTAGCCCACCGTGCCGTCGTCGGGGTCGATGGCCACCCAGGATCGGGTGTTGTGCACCTCCAGCCAGGTCTCCGGCTGCAGGTCGTTGCCCCGGTCCGTGAGCTGGATGCCGTGGGCCATGCGCGCCGGGATGCGCGCCCCCGCCAGCAATTGGATGGCGGTGCGCACCTTCTCCCGGTCGCTGTCGGTGGCGGAGACGAACAACTGCATGTTTTCGTCGGCGGGGTGGTTCATGTCCCGCACCAGCACGGTGGCGAAGCTGGTGATGTCGGCGGAGCGCTCGCGCACCTTCTGCACCACCTCCTCGGCGGCGGAGCGGTAGGGTTCCTCCAGTTCCGGCTGGGCCACGGGGCCCGGGTAGGGGGCCTGATCGGCCCGGGGCTGTTCCAAGGGGTAGACCGTGGCCCGGTAGTACACCGCCTGGGGGCCGCTGGGCCAGCGGGTGGTCCATACCGCCTCGCGGTTCGGCCCTGTGGGGGTGGTGGTGAGGCCGTAGCCCCGGGAGATGAAGTGCTCCTCCAGCAGGGCCATCCCCGGCGGGTTTTCCGGGATGAAGAACCGGGCCGTCACCGCCCCGCCCGTGGGCTCGAAGCTGACGCGGGCCTCCACCACCCAGTTGTCCGTCTGCTGGGCCGGCAGCAGCGGGAACCCCAGGTTCACCGCCTTGTGGTAGAAGATGCCCAGGGCGATCCCGCTGAGGATGAGGATCAGCAGGGGAAGATGCAGGCGTTTCATGGGGCGTCCTTAGCGCAGGCGGAAGGTCCCGGAGTCGGGGATCAGGGGGACGGGCAGCGGGCCTCGCCCAGGAAGGTCTCCCCCGGGTCCACCAGGATGGCGCCTTCCATGTGGTTGCGCCCCACCAGCAATTGGTAGTTGAGCTCGGTGCGGTCCACCAGGCTCACCTCCTCCCGGCGCTGCACGCCCCCTAAGCACAGGTCCACCTCCACCACCGGGCGGCGCTGGTGATCGCCGCTGTGGCGCACGATGCGCACGTAGCGGGTGATCTCCCGCTCCAGGCGGATGTGCCGGTCCTCGTCCTCCGGGTCGAGGATGTCGAAGGCGATCCACTCCTCGCCGTCGCGCTCGAAGATCTCCTGATTCAAGGCGTTCAGGGATGAGGTGGTGGCGCCGGTGTCCAGCTTGGCCTTGATGCGCAGGTCTTCCGGCATGAGCCGGATCCATTCCACCCAGCCCAGGATATGCATCTCCCGGGCGGGGGGATCCGCCATGGCCGGGGCCAGGGGCAGGAGGAGGAGCAGGAGGACGGCGGGGAAGGGGAAACGCATGCGGGCTCCCTGGAATGTGTGAATTATATCACACCAAATTCTAGGGACGGCCCCCGCCCCCTGACGTTGATGGACTGCTCATTTTGCCGGATGCCCCCGGCCCCCTTTGCCGGCCCGGGGGAGGCGGTGGACGCACTGCGGCGGCCTCTTCGCTCAGGGCATGGGCCCGTTCCATGATGTCGATGAAGCGCAGGGCCTGGGGGGAGAGATGGCGTCCCTGGCGCTGCACCACGCCATAGCTGCGGGCCGGGAAGTAGCGGTCCAGGGGCAGGGCCGCCAGGCGCTCGCTGCCGGTGAGGCACACGTCGGTGACGATGGAGATGCCCAGCCCCAGTTCCACGTATTTCTTGATCACCTCCCAGCCCCCCGCCTCCAGGGCCACGTGGTAGTCCACCTCGTTCTGGCGGAAGACCAGGTCCACCATGCGCCAGGTGGACAGGTGCCGGGGGGGCAGGATCAGGCCGTGGGGCCCGATGTCCTCCAGGCGCACGGCGTCCGGCTTGCGCGCCAGGGGGTGGTCCAGGGGGGTGATGAGCTTGGGATGGTAGGTGACGATGGGCCGGTAGCTGATGTCTTCCGGCACCTCCAGCAGGGAGCCCACGGCGAAGTCCACCTCGTCCCGGCGCAGCATGGCCAGGCCGTCGCGGCCGGTGACGTTGTGCAGCTTGATGCGGATATGGGGATGGGCCTGGGCGAACAGCCGCAGGGGCTCGGGGAGGATGTAGAGGATGGTGGACTCCCCCGCGGCGATGTTCAATTCCCCGGATTCCAGTTGGCCGAAGCAGGCGGCGAAGGTCTCGTGCAGCTTGTCGATGCCGTCCACCAGGGGGTCGGCCAGTTTGTACAGGGCCTCCCCCTCGGGGGTGAGCTTGATCTGCGGGCCCCGGCGCTCGAACAGGGTGGTATCGAACTCCCGTTCCAGGGCCTGGATCTGCAATGAGACCGCCGGCTGGCTCAGGCACAGGGACTCCGCCGCCGTGGAGATGCTGCCCAGCCGCGCGGCGCGGCAGAAGGCCCTGAGCTGCTTCAGGCGGTTCTGCTTGTAGTAGAGATTGGGGACCGAACCCATGATCTTCGTCCTTTCGATGTTATTATTAAGAAACACAAGACTTCGGTTCGGGGCAATAGGCTGGCTGAATACTCGTCAGCCGGGCGTGTTCCCCGCTACAATCACCCAAAATCTCAGAGGCAAAGGGCAGGAGCATGGATAAGTATGTGATCTGGTTCCAGGATCTGGGCATGAACGATGTCCCCGAAGTAGGGGGGAAGAACGCCTCCCTGGGGGAGATGATCAGCGGTCTGTCCAACGCCGGCGTGCGTGTGCCGGGTGGCTTTGCCACCACCGCCTTTGCCTTCCGTGAGTTCCTGCGCCACGAGGGGCTCGCGGACCGCATCAGCGATGCCCTCAAGGACCTGGACGTGGATGACATCAACGCCCTGCGGGAGGCGGGGGCGAAGATCCGCAAGTGGATCGTGGAGACCCCCTTCCCGCCGGCCCTGAACGAGGCCATCGAAGAGGCCTGGAAGCGCATGGTGGAGGAGGCCGGCGGCGAGGAGTTCACCGTCGCCGTGCGTTCCTCCGCCACCGCCGAGGACCTGCCGGACGCCTCCTTCGCCGGCCAGCAGGAGACCTTCCTCAATATCCAGGGCCTGGACAGCGTCCGCCATCACATCCACGAGGTGTTCGCCTCCCTCTACAACGACCGCGCCATCTCCTATCGCGTGCATCGCGGCTTCGAGCACGCCGAGGTGGCCCTCTCCGCCGGTGTGCAGCGCATGGTGCGCTCCGACATCGGTGCCAGCGGCGTGATGTTCACCCTGGACACCGAGTCCGGCTTCCGCGACGTGGTCTTCGTCACCGCCTCCTGGGGGCTGGGGGAGACGGTGGTGCAGGGCTCGGTCAACCCCGATGAGTTCCACGTGTACAAGCCCGCCCTGGAGGCGGGGCGTCCCGCCATCCTGCGCCGCCACCTGGGCAGCAAGGCCATCCAGATGGTCTTCGGCGAGGACGGCCAGGCCACGCGCACGGTGCCGGTGGACGACGCCGA
This sequence comes from Ectothiorhodospira mobilis, assembly GCF_900114895.1. Taxonomy (GTDB): domain Bacteria; phylum Pseudomonadota; class Gammaproteobacteria; order Ectothiorhodospirales; family Ectothiorhodospiraceae; genus Ectothiorhodospira; species Ectothiorhodospira mobilis_A. The sequence goes on along the minus strand of NZ_FOUO01000016.1, from coordinate 44,509 downwards.
CCGCCAGCGCTTCTGCATCCGGGACGAGCACATCGAGGCCCTGGCCCGCCAGGCCATGATCATCGAGAAGCACTACGGCCGTCCCATGGACATCGAGTGGGCCCTGGACGGGGTCGACGGTCAGCTCTACATCGTCCAGGCCCGTCCCGAGACGGTGGAGAGCCGCCAGGACGGCCAGGTGATCGAGCGTTTCCACATCCGCTCCCCCCGCAGCGAGATCCTGGCCCGGGGCCGCGCCATCGGCCAGCGTATCGGCGCCGGGCGCGTGCGCGTGGTGATGGATCTGGACGAGATGCACAAGGTGGAGGCCGGCGACGTGCTGGTCACCGACATGACCGACCCCGACTGGGAGCCGGTGATGAAGCGGGCCGCGGCCATCGTCACCGACCGGGGCGGGCGCACCTGCCATGCCGCCATCATCGCCCGCGAGCTGGGCATCCCCGCCGTGGTGGGCTGTGGCGACGCCTCCGCGCGCCTGAGCGACGGCCAGGAGGCCACCGTCTCCTGCGCCGAAGGCGACGAGGGGCGCATCTACAAGGGCCTGCTGGACTTCGAGGTGACCCGTACCCGTACCGACGCCATGCCCGAGGTGCCCTGCAAGGTGATGATGAACGTGGGCAACCCGGGCCGGGCCTTCCACTTCCGCAACCTCCCCAACGCCGGGGTGGGGCTGGCGCGCCTGGAGTTCATCATCAACAGCATGATCGGGGTGCACCCCAAGGCCCTGCTCCAGTTCGATACCCTGCCCGCCGAGCTGCAGGGGGAGATCGCCCAGCGCATGGCCGGCTACGACGATCCCGTCACCTTCTACGTGGAGAAGCTGGTGGAGGGCATCGCCACCCTGGGGGCCGCCTTCCATCCCAAGCCGGTGATCGTGCGCCTGTCGGACTTCAAGTCCAACGAGTACGCCAACCTGCTGGCGGGGGAACGCTACGAGCCCGATGAAGAGAACCCCATGATCGGCTACCGGGGCACCTCCCGCTACCTGTCGGAGAACTTCCGCGACTGCTTCGAGCTGGAATGCCGGGCGGTGCGCAAGGTGCGCGACGAGATGGGCCTGGACAACGTGGTCATCATGGTGCCCTTCGTGCGCACCCTGGGCGAGGCCGAGGGGGTCATCGACCTGCTGGCCGAGATGGGCCTGAAGCGGGGCGAGAACGGCCTCAAGATCTACATGATGTGCGAGATCCCGTCCAACGCCGTACTGGCCGACCAGTTCCTGGAGTACTTCGACGGCTTCTCCATCGGCTCCAACGACCTCACCCAGCTCACCCTGGGCCTGGACCGGGATTCCGGCCTGGTGGCCTCCACCTTCGATGAGCGCGACCCGGCGGTGAAGGCCCTGCTGTCCATGGCCATCCAGGCGGCGCGCAAGGCCGGCAAGTACGTGGGCATCTGCGGCCAGGGGCCGTCGGATTACCCCGACCTGGCCGAATGGCTCATGGAGCAGGGCATCGAGTCCATCTCCCTGAACCCGGATACCGTGGTGGAGACCTGGCTGCGCCTGGCCGGGGACGAGCAGGGCCGTAAGGACGCCTGAGGCCTGCTCCCACCCGGGGGGTGTCCCGCCTGCGGGCAGGCACCCGGGCCCGCCCCGCAGTCGGGGCGGGCCTGTTTTCCCACCTTTCCGGACCCGCGCCCATGATCCGTTCCGTCTTCTACGTCTCCGATGGCACCGGCATCACCGCCGAGACCCTGGGCCACACCCTGCTCACCCAGTTCGAGCAGGTGGCCTTCCAGCAGATGAGCCTGCCGTTCATCAACAGCGAGGAGAAGGTGGACTGGGCGGTGCAGCGCATCAACCGCGCCGCCGAGGCGGAGGGGGCTCGGCCCCTGGTGTTCTCCACCCTCATCGACGCCCATCTGCGTGCCCGCCTGGGGGAATGCCAGGGGGCGGTGTTCGATTTCTTCGACACCTTCACCGGGGCCATGGAACAGGAACTGGGGGTTCATGCCCAGCGGGTGGCGGGGCGCTCCCACGGCATGGGCAACGTGCGCACCTATTCCGAGCGCATCGACGCCCTGCACTACGCCATCCAGAACGACGACGGCGCCACGGTGCGGGACTACCCCATGGCTGACGTGGTGGTCATGGGGGTGTCCCGGGCGGGCAAGACCCCCACCTGCATGTACCTGGCCCTCACCTACGGCATCCGCGCCGCCAACTATCCCCTGGCGGACGATGATTTCGAAAAGGCCACCCTGCCGGCCGCCCTGGAGCCCTACCGGCACAAGCTGTTCGGGCTCACGGTGGACCCGGAGCGGCTGCATCAGATCCGCAACGAGCGCCGCCCCGGGAGCCGTTATGCCAGCATGGAGCAGTGCCTGTATGAGCTGCAGGGGGCGGAGCGCCTGTTCAAGCGCGAAGGCATCCCCTGTCTCAACATCACGCAGCGGTCCGTGGAGGAGATCTCCGCCCAGCTGATGCAGCAGGCGGGCCTCAAGCGCCGTATCTGAGGGGCCCCCTCTGCCCTGGCCCCCTGCCTGAGACCCGGGGGTTATAGATCCTTGAGATACCGTCCCCAGTCCCGCTGCGGGTCGGCCATCACCAGGAATTCCGGGTTCAGCAGCGATTCTTTCGTGTTGTAGCGCAGCGGCCGCAGGCCCGTATCCGTCACCGCCCCGCCGGCCTCGTTCACCACGCAGTGGGCCGCGGCCGTGTCCCATTCCGAGGTGGGTCCCAGGCGCGGGTACAGGTCCGCCTTGCCCTCGGCCACCAGGCAGAACTTGAGGGAGCTGCCCATGCTGATGAGCTCATGGGGGCCGACCCGTTCCAGGAAGGCCTGCAGGCGGTCCGTGCCATGGGAGCGGCTGCCGGCGATCACCGGCCGGCGCTCGCCGCGGTGCACGTGCACCGGCTGCCCGGCCTCCCCCGAGGGCTGGTGGCGCCAGGCCCCGCGGCCCCGGGCGGCGCTGTAGAGCAGGTCCAGGACCGGGGCCAGCACCACCCCCAGCACCGGTTCGTGTTCGTGGATCAGGGCGATGTTGACGGTGAACTCGCCGTTGCGCTTGATGAACTCCCGGGTGCCGTCCAGGGGGTCCACCAGCCAGTAGGTGGTCCATTGGGCGCGTTCGCTGAAGGGGATGCCGTCGGATTCCTCCGAGAGGATGGGCAGCTCCGGGTGCAGGTCCCTCAGGCCCTGCACGATGTGCCGGTGCGAGGCCATGTCCGCCTCGGTCAGCGGCGTGCGGTCGTCCTTCTCCGCCACCTGGAAGTCCTCGCCGTAGACATCCAGGATGCGCGTGCCCGCCTCCCGGGCGATGCGGCGGGCATGGATCAGCAGGTGGTCCAGGGTTGCTTCATTCAGGGTCATCGCGGTCTCTCGAGTCGGTCCCTTACCATGTACAAGGCGGCGATGGAGCGCGCCTCGGTGCAGTCCTCCCGGGCGATCAGGGCATCCAGCCGCGACAACGGCCAGGGTACCACTTCGATCTCTTCGGGTTCGTCCCCCGGGCGTCGTTCCGGGTACAGGTTGCGGGCCAGGATGATGTGGGTGGTGTGGCTCAGGTAGCCGGGGGCCACGGTGAAGGCGGTGAGGTAGTCCAGTTCACGGGCCCCGTGGCCGATCTCTTCCATGATCTCGCGGTTGGCGGCCTGCAGCAGGTCCTCCCCCGCCTCCACCAGGCCCTTGGGCAGTCCCAGTTCGTAGCGCTGGGTGCCGGCGGCGTACTCGCGGATCAGCAGCACCGTGTCCGCGTCCGCCATGGGGACGATGAGCACCGCGCCGCGCCCCGAGCCCAGCAGGCGCTCGTAGCGGACGCGGTTGCCGTTGGCGAACTGCAGTTCCAGTTCCTCCACGTGGAAGAGCCGGGTGTGGGCGACGGTGCGGCGGCCGAGGATGCGGGGCGGGTGGGACATGCGGGATGCGCCCGGTTCATGGGTGAAGAGGCAAGTGTCCGGTTTGCGGCCCCGGGGGGCAAGGGGCGGCGGGACGGCCGTGTCCCTGGGATGGATTTGCGGGGCAGGGCGGGGCCTTCTCGGGTCCGCACCGTGGGGGATCGTGGATCGGGCCGCTGCATCAGCCCGGATCACAGGTATCCAGGGGCGGGGGGAGTTGCCGGGGGGCGTCGATCTCCACCGTCTTCTCCCGGGCCTTCGCCCCGGCGGTGATGCGCACCCCCGAACGGGGCACGCCGCAGCGCTTGGCCAGCAGGCGCACCAGGCGCTGGTTGGCGGCGCCGTCCACCGGCGGGGCGTTGACGTAGACCTTGAGGCGGTCTTCCAGGGGATCCCCCAGCTTCTCCCGGGAGGCCCGGGGTTGCAGCTTCAGCTGCAGCACCAGGGTCCGGTCCCGCCATTGCCACCATCCGGCGTCCATGGTCCGCTCTCTAGAGGGCGCCGAGGAAGATCAGCACCACGTTCAGGCCGATGATGGCCACCAGGGGGGAGAGGTCCACCATGCCGGTGCTGGGCAGCATGCGGCGGATGGGGTTGAGCAGGGGGCGGTTGAGGCTGTCCAGCAGTTCCAGCCCCGGGTTGCGCCCCAGGGCCCCGCCGGCCTGGAACCAGCTGGCCACCGCCTGGATGATGAGGCTGATGATGTAGATCCAGACCACCTGCCGCAGCAGTTCCACGACGCTGACCATGAACAGGCCAAAGGGCGGTACGCCCACACCGTGGATGAGGGCGATCAGGGCCGTCTGGGTCATCTGCAGCACCAGGGCCAGCACCAGGGCGGCGGTGTCCAGGCGGCCCGCCGGGGGGATGACGCGGCGCAGCAGGCGCAGCGGCGGGTTGGTCACCGTCACCAGGAATTGGGAGATGGGGTTGTAAAAATCCGCCCGGGACAGGGCCAGCAGGGTGCGCAGCAGCACCGCCAGGATGTACAGGCTGAACAGGGTGCCGATCAGGAAGACGGATGCGTTCTGCAAGGCTTGTGACATGAAGACTCCTCAGTCCCGACCCAGTTGGTCGGCCAGTTCTCGGGATCGGTCGCGGGCGGCGGTCATGGCGCGCAGCATCAGGTCGCGCAGGCCGCCGGATTCCAGCACGGCCAGGGCCTGCTCGGTGGTGCCGCCGCGGGAGGTGACCCGGGCGCGCAGGGTGGCGGCGTCCTCGTCCGACTCCAGGGCCAGCTTGGCGGCGCCGAAGACGGTCTGCAGGGCCAGCAGGCGTGCCGTCTCCCGGGGCAGTCCCAGGTCCGTGCCGGCGTTCTCCATGGCCTCGATGAGCAAAAAGCCGTAGGCGGGGCCGCTGCCGGAGAGGGCGGTGACCGCATCCAGTTGTGCTTCGTCCTCGAGCCAGGCGGTGAGGCCCACGGCCCGCAGGATGGATTCCGCCAGGTCCCGCTGCTCGGCGGTGACGTGTGCATTGGCCACCAGGGCGGTGGCGCCGCTGCCCACCAGGGCGGGGGTGTTGGGCATGCAGCGCACCAGCGCCAGCGTGCCCCCCAGCCAGCGTTCGATGTCGTCGCCGCGCACCCCGGCGGCGATGGACACCACCAGCGGTCTGCGGGACTGTACCGCCGGGGCCAGGGCGCGGCAGACCTCCCCCAGCACCTGGGGCTTGACCGCCAGCACCACCACGTCGGCATGGGCCACGGCCTCGGCGCCGTCCCCGGTGGTGTGCATGCCGGGCCAGCGCCCCTGGGCCTCCTGTCTCTGCGTCGTTTCGGGATCGGCCGCCCAGAGGGCGTCCTCGTTCCAGCCATCGGCGATGAGCCCGCCGATGAGGCTGCGCGCCATGTTGCCGGCGCCGATGAAGGCGATGGTCTCGTTCATGGGAGGACCTGCCGATTGCACGTGGGATCGGGCCTTATGGTACTAAGGAGGCCGCTGGCAAGGCCATCCCCGTGCCCGCGGGCAGGGGCTTTAGTCCTTGGGCGGGCGCGGGCCGAACAGGGCCGTGCCGATGCGCACCATGGTGGCCCCCTCGGCCACCGCCGCCTCCAGGTCGGCGCTCATGCCCATGGAGAGGGTGTCCAGGGGATGGCCGCGGCGGATCAGATCCTCCTGCAGGGCGCGCACCTGTGCGAAGGTGCGGCGCTGGTGATCGAAGTCGTCGCAGGGGGCGGGGATGGCCATGAGCCCCCGCAGGCGCAACTGCCCAAGATCGGCCACCTGTTCGGCCAGGGCGGGGAGATCCGCCGGGGCCACCCCGGATTTGGTGTCCTCGCCGCTGATGTTCACCTGCAGGCAGACCTGGAGGGGGCCGCGCTGCCCCGGGCGCTGCGCATCCAGACGCCGGGCGATGCGCTCCCGGTCCAGGGAGTGGACCCAGTCCGCCACCCCGGCGATGAGCCGGGTCTTGTTGCCCTGCACCGGGCCGATGAAGTGCCACTCGGGTCCGGCATCGGCCAGGTGTGCGGACTTCTCCTCCAGCTCCGAGGCGTAGTTCTCGCCAAAGGCCCGTTGCCCGCAGGCAAGGGCCGCCCGGATGTCCTCGGCGGGACGGGTCTTGCTCACCGCCAGCAACCGTACCTCGCCCGGGTCCCGCCCGTGACGCCGGGCGGCTGCGGCGATGCGGTCCAGAACGGCTTGGATTCGGTCGCACATTGGGTTCATAGCCCTATGCTATAGTCGACGACAGTCAAAGTCACCCGGGACCCCGTCCCGGTGGACGCAATACCCGGGGCCTTTCGAGGGGGACGGATGGACATCACCCAGCTGCTGGCGTTCAGCGTGAAGAACGGTGCCTCGGACCTGCACCTGTCGGCGGGGCTTCCCCCCATGATCCGGGTGGATGGGGATGTGCGCCGCATCAACGTGCCGCCCATGGAGCACAAGCAGGTCCATGGGATGGTCTACGACATCATGAACGACAAGCAGCGCAAGGATTTCGAGGAGTTCCTGGAGACGGACTTCTCCTTCGAGATCCCGGGCCTTGCGCGCTTTCGCGTCAACGCCTTCAACCACAACCGGGGGGCGGGGGCGGTGTTTCGCACCATCCCCAGCAAGATCCTCACCCTGGAGGATCTGGATTGCCCCGGCATCTTCGAGAAGATCGCCGAGTATCCCCGGGGCATCGTCCTGGTCACGGGACCCACGGGCTCGGGCAAGTCCACCACCCTGGCCGCCATGATCGACCACAAGAACAACACCGAGTACGGCCATATCCTCACCGTGGAGGACCCCATCGAGTTCGTGCACGAGTCCAAGAAGTGCCTGGTGAACCAGCGGGAGGTGCACCGTGACACCCTGGGCTTCAACGAGGCCCTGCGCTCGGCCCTGCGCGAGGACCCGGACACCATCCTGGTGGGGGAGATGCGGGACCTGGAGACCATCCGTCTGGCCCTCACCGCCGCCGAGACGGGGCACCTGGTCTTTGGCACCCTGCACACCAGCTCCGCCGCCAAGACCATCGACCGCATCGTGGACGTGTTCCCGGCGGCGGAGAAGGACATGGTTCGCGCCATGCTGTCGGAGTCCCTGCGGGCGGTCATCGCCCAGACCCTGCTCAAGCGCATCGGCGGCGGCCGCTGCGCCGCCCACGAGATCATGCTGGGCACCCCGGCCATCCGCAACCTGATCCGCGAGAACAAGATCGCGCAGATGTACTCCGCCATCCAGACCAGCCAGGGTGTGGGCATGCAGACCCTGGACCAGGGGCTCAAGGAGATGCTCCAGCGGGGCCTGGTGAGCCGGGAGGAGGCCCGGCGCAAGGCGGCCAATCCAGACGCACTCTAGGCCGGTCCCCGCATCGGTTCGGCCCTTTGCATCCCCCTCGAGAGGAAGCCCATGGATCGCGACAAGGCCATACGCTTCATGCACGACCTGCTCAGGACCATGCTGAGCAAGAAGGGCTCGGACCTGTTCATCACCGTGGGGGCACCGCCTTCCATGAAGGTGGACGGCAAGATGACCCCCCTCACCAATCAGCCCCTGTCCCCGGCCCACACCCAGGTGCTGGTGCGCTCCATCATGAACGACCGCCAGGCGGCGGAGTTCGAGCGCGCCCAGGAGTGCAACTTCGCCATCAGCCTGCCCGGCATCTCCCGTTTCCGCGTCAACGCCTTCACCCAGCGGGGCAGCGCCGGCATGGTGCTGCGGGTGATCACCTCCGAGATCCCCGCCATGGGGGATCTGGGCCTGCCGCCGCAACTGGAGGAGGTGGCCATGACCAGCCGCGGGCTGGTGATCTTCGTGGGGGGCACCGGCTCGGGCAAGTCCACCTCCCTGGCGGCCATGGTGGGCCACCGCAACCACCACAGCTACGGCCATATCGTCACCATCGAGGACCCCATCGAGTTCGTCCACGCCCACGGCCATTGCCTGGTGACCCAGCGTGAGGTGGGGGTGGATACGGAGAGCTATGAGGTGGCGCTGAAGAACACCCTGCGCCAGGCCCCGGACGTGATCCTCATCGGCGAGATCCGCGACCGGGAGACCATGGACTACGCCATCGCCTTCGCCGAGACGGGCCACCTCTGCCTGAGCACCCTGCACGCCAACAGCACCAACCAGGCCCTGGACCGCATCATCAACTTCTTCCCCGAGGAGCGGCGCCAGCAGCTGCTCATGGACCTGTCCCTGAACCTGAAGGCGGTGGTCTCCCAGCGCCTCATCCCCCGCGCCGACGGCAAGGGCCGTGTCCCGGCGGTGGAGATCATGATCAACACCCCGCTCATGTCGGACCTGATCTTCAAGGGGGAGATCCACCAGATGAAGGAGCTCATGTCCAAGTCCAACGAGGCCGGCATGCAGACCTTCGACCAGGCCCTGTTCAAGCTCTACGAGGCCGGGGAGATCACCTACGAGGATGCCCTGCGCCACGCCGACTCCGTCAACGACCTGCGCCTGCGCATCAAGCTGGACAGCCGCCGCGGGGAGACCCCCGGGCTCATGGACGACGCCGCCGAACTGAAGATGGAGGAGACCCCGGAGGAATCCGGGCTCAAGGGCTAGGCCACCATGCTGCTCCTGCCCTATCTCAAGCTGATGGCCCAGAAGAACGCCTCGGACCTGTTCTTCACCACCGGGGCGCCCGCCTGCGTCAAGATCGAGGGGGAGGTGCGCCCCATCAGTCGCCAGGCCCTGCAGCCCGGGGGGGCCAGGGAACTGGCCTACGACGTCATGGACGAGCGCCAGGTGGCCGCCTTCGAGCGGGACAAGGAGATGAACCTGGGGCTTTCCGTGGAGGGCCTGGGGCGGTTTCGCATCAATGTCTATGTGCAGCGCGGCGAGGTCTCCATGGTGATCCGCTTCATCAAGAGCGAGATCCCCACCCTGGAGCAGTTGAACCTGCCGCCGGTGCTCAAGGACCTGGCCCTGCACGACAACGGCCTGGTGCTGGTGGTGGGGTCCACCGGTTGCGGCAAGTCCACCACCCTGGCCTCCATGATCGACCACCGCAACGGCTGCCGCACGGGCCACATCCTCACCATCGAGGATCCCATCGAGTACAGCTTCAGCCACAAGAAGTCCATCATCGGGCAGCGGGAGGTGGGTCTGGACACCCTCTCCTACGACAACGCCCTGCGGGAGGCCATGCGCGAGGCCCCGGACATGATCATGATCGGCGAGGTGCGCGACCTGAACACCATGAAGGCCGCCATCGCCTACGCCGACACCGGCCACCTGGCCCTGACCACCCTGCACGCGGTGAACGCCAACCAGGCCCTGGACCGCATCATCAACTTCTTCCCGCCGGAGGCCAAGCAGCAGGTGCTCATGGACCTCTCCCTGAACCTGCGGGGCATCGTCTCCCAGCGCCTGGTGCTGGGCAAGGACGGCAACCGCCTGCCCGCCGTGGAGGTGCTGGTGAACACCTCGTACATCTCCGAACTGATCCGCAAGGGGGAGATCGGGGAGATCAAGGCGGTGATGGAGAAGGGGGCCTCCGTGGGCATGCAGACCTTCGACCAGTCCCTGTTCGAGCTCTACAAGTCCGGCCGGGTCAACCTGCCCGAGGCCCTGGCCAAGGCCGACTCCCGCGGCGACCTGGAGTGGCGCATCCACTTCGGCGGCGGCGTGCGCAGCCTGCATCGCAAGGACGAGGACCTGGAACTGCCCAGCGGGGATTTCTCCACCGGCCGCGGTTTCAGCGACGGCCGCGAAGGCTTCGACGAGGAACTGCGTCCCCTGGAAGACCCGAAGGACGATCCCCCCACGGGCGGCTGATCCTGCGGCTCCCGGCACCCGTGCCGGAACTTGTCTCTCCCACCATGGTCCCTAGCGGCAGTGGCCGTGACGGGCGTCTCCGGGACGGGTCCCCGCGTTCCCGAACGCCGGTCCGGCGAAGGTTCACGCAAGCGACCGGAGACCCGACGCATGACGCATCCCATCGCCCCGGTGCGCCGCCTGCTGGCGTGCCTGATCCTCGGCCTTATGGTACTGCAGTCCCCGGCCACGGCGGCCCCGCCATGGCCCGCGGGCACGCCGCAGGAAGAACCCACCCTTGCCCCCGTGGTCAAGAAGGCCCTGCCGGCAGTGGTGAACATCTCTACCATCAAGCAGATCGAGCAGGCCCAGCACCCCCTCTTCCAGGACCCCTTCTTCCGTCATTTCTTCGAGCTGCCCGACCTGCCACCGCGGCGGCAGAACAGCCTCGGCTCCGGGGTCATCATTGATGCCGAAAAGGGCTACATCCTCACCAACCACCACGTCATCGCCCAGGCCGACGAGGTCTCCGTCACCCTCAAGGACGGCCGGCAGTTCAAGGCCCGCCAGGTGGGCAGTGATCCCGAGACGGACATCGCCGTGCTGCGCATCGATGCCTCGGATCTCACCGAACTCCCCCTGGGGGAGATGGATGGCCTGGAGGTGGGGGACCTGGTGATGGCCATCGGCAATCCCTTCGGTCTCGGCCACACCGTCACCTCGGGCATCGTCAGCGCCCTGGGCCGCACCGGCCTGGGCATCGAGGGCTATGAGGACTTCATCCAGACCGATGCCTCCATCAATCCCGGTAACTCCGGCGGTGCCCTCATCGACTGGCAGGGGCGCCTGGTGGGGCTGAACACCGCCATCGTCGGCCCCAGCGGGGGCAACGTGGGCATCGGCTTCGCCATCCCCGTGGACATGATCAAGGCCCTCTCCCGGCAGATCATCGAGCACGGCCAGGTGCGCCGCGGGCGGCTCGGGGTGTACATCCAGGACGTGACCCCCCGGCTGGCAGAGGCCCTGGGGCTGCGACAGGCCCGAGGGGCGCTCATCGCCCGCGTGATGCCCGGATCCCCCGCGCAAAAGGCCGGCCTGAAGGAGGGGGATGTGGTGATCTCCGTGCAGGAGCGGACGGTGGAGGACGCCGCCGACCTGCGCAATCGCATCGGTCTGCTGCCCCCCGGATCCCGGGTGCGCATCGGCTACCTGCGCGACGGGGAAACCCATAGCGTGCGCCTGTCCCTGGGGGACGCGCAGGACGTGGTGGAGGCGGAAAACGGCCGCTGGCAGCACCGGGCCCTGCCCGGGGCCTGGCTCGCCCCCATCCCCGGGGATCACCCCCTGGCGGGACAGGTCCAGGGCATCCTTGTGGCCGGGGTGGAGCCGGGCAGCCCCGCCGCCGAGGCCGGGCTGCGCCGGGGGGATATCATCGATCAGATCCAGCGCACCCCCGTGGCGGACCGCAAAGAGGCCGTGCGCATCCTGGACGCCGTCCGCGGCGATGTCCTGCTGCGCGTACTGCGCGGCCGCAGCGCCCTGTTCCTGGTGGTGCGGCCGGGGGATTGATGCGCCTTGGGGGCGGTGTTCGGGCTGCCCCCTACGGCTGCGCCCCGAACACCGCCCGGGCGTCGAACACCGGGCCGTCCACGCATACCCGCCGCATGGCCGGTCCCCGCTCCGTGGCCACCTCCACCACGCAGCCGGCGCAGCCCCCCACTGCGCAGGCCATGTACTCCTCCAGGGAGACCTGGCAGGGGAGGTGGTATTCCCGGGCCAGGGCGGCGCTGGCGGCCAGCATGGGGTGGGGGCCGCAGGCGTAGATCTGCACCCGATCCCGTTCCCCGGGGGGCAGGGCCTCCAGCCAGAGGCGGGCCAGGTCGGTGACATACCCCCCGTGGCAGCCGGGCAGGCCTGCGCCGCTGGTGAGCCGGGAGGGCACGCCCCAGTCCTCCAGCAGGGGCATGGCGGCGATCACCCCTTCGGGGATCCCGGGGACGAGGATGCGTGAGGGGGTGGGCTGGAAGGGGAAGGGGACCTCCGAGCCCAGGAGGACGAAGGGTTCGGCCACCGGGTCCCGGCGCAGGGCCTCGGCCAGGAAGATCATGGGGGGCATGCCCACCCCGCCCCCCAGGAGCAGGGCCCGGGGGCGGTCGCCGTGGGGCGGGTCGAAGGGGCGGCCGATGGGTCCCATGAGGCCGATCCGATCCCCCTCCCGGCGCCGGGCCAGCAGGCGCGTGCCCCGGCCCACGGCCTTGTAGAGCAGCTCCACCCAGCCGGCCCGGGGGTCGGTGCGCAGGATGGAGATGGGCCGGCGCAGGGGCAGCTGGGGATCGCAGGTCAGGTGCACGAACTGCCCGGGGCGGGCCCGCTCGGCGCATTGGGGGGCCTGCAGGCGCAGGATGTACTGATCCCCCGGATGGGCGTTGTGGGCCAGGATGGGGGCCTCTTCGGTGAAGATGGTGCCGCGATGGGGCTTGTTCATGGTGATGGTTGTCTTTGCAGGCGTTCTGGGATCGGGACGGCGGATGCTCGGCCGCTCCGGGGCTATTCCCGGGCGGCGGTCTCGTGGATGACGCGCCCGCCGCTGAGGGTGTGGGTGACGCGCCCGCGAAAGCGCCAGTGCAGGAAGGGGCTGTTGTGCCCTGCGCTGTACCAGCGCTCCGCCGCCGGGGCGTAGGGGCGCTGCGGGTCCACCAGGATCAGGTCCGCCCGGGTCCCGGGGGACAGGGTGCCCAGGGGCATGCCCAGGATGTCCGCGGGTCCCCGGGTGATGCGCCGCACCGCCTCCGTGAGTGGCAGCACCCCCTCTTCCACCAGGCGCAGGGTCAGGGGCAGCAGGGTCTCCAGGGCGGAGAGACCCGCCTCGGTGGCGGGGAAGGGGGCCAGCTTGGCGTCCGCCTCGTGGGGCTGGTGGTCCGAGCAGATGGCCTGGATATGCCCCTCGGCCACGGCGCGGCGCAGCCCGTCCCGGTCCGCCCGGGTGCGCAGCGGCGGCAGCACGTGGCAGAGGGCGTTGAAGTCCTCCACGTCCGCCTCGGTGAGGAACAGTTGATGGGCGCAGACATCGGCGGTCACCGCCAGGCCGTCCGCGGCGGCCCGGGCCACCAGGGCGGCGCCCCGGGCCGTGGACAGGCGGCAGAGGTGGATGCGCGCCCCGGTCTGGGCCGCCAGGGCGAGGAGCAGACCCAGGGCGGTGGTCTCTGCCGCCTCCGGGATGCCCGGCAGTCCTAGGCGGGTGGCGACGCGGCCCTCGTGCACGCAGCCCGCCCCCGCCAGGGCGTGGTCGATGGGGTGCAGGAATACGGTGATGTCGTGGCTGGTGGCGTATTCCAGGGCTCGGCGCAGGAGCATGGGGCTCTCCACTGGGTGCAGGGCCTGGCTCATGCCCACGGCCCCGGCCCGTTTGAGGGCGGCCATGTCCGAGAGCTGGCGCCCCTGGAGCCCGGCGGTGAGGGCCCCCAGGGGGTGCACGCGCACGCCGCAGGCCTGCTTGGCGCGGCGGTGGATGAGCTCGATCTGGGCCGGGGAGTCCACCGGCGGGTGGGTGTCCGGGGGGCAGACGAGGGTGGTGATGCCGCCGCTGGCCGCCGCCCGGGTCTCCGAGGCGATGGTGGCCTTGTTCTCGTCGCCGGGCTCACGCAGGCGTGCCGCCAGGTCCACCAGCCCCGGAAGGACCAGGTGACCCCGGGCGTCGATGCGCCGGTCCGGGGTGAATCCCTGCGGGGGCGTGTCCAGGGCCACCACCTCGCCCCCCTGGATGAACAGATCCGTCACCCGGTCCAGCCCCTGGGCCGGGTCCACCACCCGGCCCTGTTCGATCAAGAGCCTCATTGTGCCGCCCCCTGGTTGACGCTGGCCCCGACGATCAGGGACATGACCGCCATGCGCACGGCGATGCCGTAGGTCACCTGCTCCAGGATCACCGAGCGGGGGCCGTCCGCCACCCGCGAGTCGATCTCCACGCCGCGGTTGGCCGGCCCCGGGTGCATGACGATGGCATCGGGGGCCGCCAGGGCCAGGCGTTCCTCGTTCAGCCCCCAGAGCTGGAAGAACTCGTGCTCGGAGGGCAGCAGGCCGCTGTCCATGCGCTCGCGCTGCAGGCGCAGCATGATGATCACGTCCACGTCCTTGAGGCCGGTGCGGATGTCGTGGAAGGGGCGTACCCCCAGGTCCTCCACGTGGGCCGGCAGCAGTGTCTTGGGGCCGATCACCCGCACCTCGCCGGTGCCCAGCAGGTTCAGGGCCTGGATCTGGGAGCGGGCCACGCGGGAATGGAGGATGTCGCCGACGATGGCCACCTTCAGGCGGGAGAAGTCCCCCTTGTGGCGGCGGATGGTGAACATGTCCAAAAGCGCCTGGGTGGGGTGGGCGTGGCGGCCGTCGCCGGCGTTGAGCACGCTCACGTGGGGGGCCACGTGGCGGGCGATGAAGTGGGCGGCGCCGCTGTCGGCGTGGCGCACCACGAACATGTCCACGTACATGGCCTGCAGGTTGCGCAGGGTGTCCAGCAGGCTCTCCCCCTTCACCGTGGACGAGGTGCTGATGTTGATGTTGAGCACGTCGGCGGAGAGGCGCTTGGCCGCCAGCTCGAAGGTGGTGCGGGTGCGGGTGCTGGCCTCGAAGAAGAGGTTCATCACCGTCTTGCCCCGCAGCAGCGGCACCTTCTTCACCGTCTGCGCATTCATGCCCACGAAGGACTCGGCGGTGTCCAGGATCTCCGTGACCAGTTCGGGGGAGAGCCCTTCGATGGTGAGCAGATGACGCAGCCGGCCCTCGGGGGTGAACTGCATGGAGGGGGGCATGGGTCCCGAGGGGCGCCCCGCGGCCGTTGCGGCGGTTTCCGGTTCGGTCATCGGGTGCCCTCCAGTTGTACGATCTCCAGGTGCAGCGGGTCGGGGCCGCGCAGCTTCACCCGCTGCTCGGGGGCCAGTTCCAGGTGTTCCCCCACCACCTGCGCCTGGATGGGCAGTTCCCGGCCCGCCCGTTCCACCAGCACCGCCAGGGTGATGGAGGCGGGGCGGCCGTAGTCGAAGATCTCGTTCATGGCGGCGCGGATGGTGCGCCCGGTGAACAGGACATCATCCACCAGGATGATGGGGCGGTCTTCCACGCCGAAGGGGATGCTGGAGGGCTTCACCTGCGGGTGCA
The DNA here is from genome assembly GCF_900114895.1 of Ectothiorhodospira mobilis. GTDB lineage: Bacteria > Pseudomonadota > Gammaproteobacteria > Ectothiorhodospirales > Ectothiorhodospiraceae > Ectothiorhodospira > Ectothiorhodospira mobilis_A. Next base: position 29,320 of record NZ_FOUO01000016.1, on the reverse strand, counting down.
CGCCGATGCGGCTGAAGTCGTCCCGGTAGAAGGAGATGTCCAGCTGTCCCAACGGGGTCTCCAGCCCCAGGCGCTGCTGCAGCCTCTGGGCCACCCATACGCCCCCGGTGTGGATGCCCACCAGGGCGGGTTCCCCCCGTTGCAGGGCGGGTTGCCGGCGCAGGGCTTCGGCCATGCGATCCAGCAGGGTGTTCACGTGTGCGCTCATGCGGGATCTCCCTGGGTGAGCCATTGTTCCAGCAGCACCGCCGCCGCCAGGGCGTCGATCTCCTCCTTGCGGATGCGGCCGCGCCGTCCGCTTAGACGCGCCGCCCGCAGGTGGGCCTCGGCCTCGGCGGAGGTGAATTGCTCGTCCACCCAGCGCACCGGCAGGCCGTAGCGGGCCCGCAGACGGTCGGAGAAGGCCTGGATGCGCCGTGCCAGGGGGTGTTCCGTGCCGTCGTCCGTCTGCGGCTGGCCCACCACCAGCAGCTGCGGGCGCCAGTCGTCCACGAGGCGGTCCAGCACCTCCCAGCGGGGTTTGCCGTGGTGGGCCGGCAGGGTCTCCAGGGGGGCGCTGGTGCCGGTGAAGACATTGCCCACGGCCACGCCGATGCGCCGTTCCCCGTAGTCCAGTCCGAGGACGGTCTCCACCGTTTCGGTTGGGGTCATGGCCGCTGCCTCAGGCATGGCCGCTCTGGCCGCTGAGCAGGGACAGGTCCACCCCCAGGCGCCCGGCGGCCGCCTGCCAGCGCCGTTCCGCCGGCTGGTGGAAGAGGATGTCGGTGTCCGCGTCGCAGGTGAGCCAGGCGTTGTCGCCGATCTCCTGTTCCAGCTGCCCCGGCCCCCAGCCGGCGTAGCCCAGGGCGATGAGGTAGCGCTCCGGCCCCTCGCCGGCGGCCATGGCCTCCAGGATGTCCCGGGAGGTGGTCACGGCGATGGCCTCGCTCACCTGCATGGTGGAGGTCCAGCGCTGCTCGCTGCTGTGGAGGATGAAGCCGCGGTCGGACTGCACCGGACCGCCGTTATATACGGGCACCTGCTCCACCGGCGCCTGGGCGGTGATGCCCATGTGCTCCAGCACTGACCCCAGGGTGAGTTCGGTAGGGTGGTTGATGACGATCCCCATGGCGCCTTCATCGCTGTGTTCGCAGACGTAGGCCACCGAATGGAAGAAGTTCGGATCCTCCAGGGAGGGCATCGCGATCAGGAACTGATCTGTGAAGTTGGCGTTTTCCATCGGTCCCGGGCATGCATCAGGGTGATGGGTCCCAGTTTACACGCTTGCTTCATGCCGCCGCATCCGCCGGGGATCAGCGGGTGTGCAGGGCCTGATCCCCCTTGAAGACCCAGGTGCGGGTGATCATGATCCGGTCGTGCTCGCGGCGCAGTTCCGGCGGAAAGGGGGCGAAGGGGGCGGCCAGTTCCACGATGCGCCGGGCGGCGTCGTCCAGGACCCGTTCCCCGGAACCGGAGGCCAGCTCGATCTCCAGGACCCGGCCCTCCCGGTCCAGCAGCACGCTCAGCACCAGTGAGCCCGTGAGCTGGCGGCGGCGGGCCTCGTCCGGGTAGTTGAGATTGCCCACCCGCTCCACCTTGCGTACCCAGGCCTCCAGGTAGGCCGCCTCCACGGCGGACCGGGCGCTCAGGGCGTCCAGGTAGAGGGTGTCGGCCCGTGGTGCCCGGTGGCTCTCCTGTGCGGTGATCTGGGGGCTGAGACGGGCCATGCGCAGGCTGCGCTCCACCAGCGCCGAGGCGTCGGGGGTCTCCTGTTCGGGCACGGCTTCCCGGGGTTCGGGGATGGCCTCGGGGCGCTCCGCCCCGGGGCTGCTCAGCACCTTCACCGCCTCCCGGGACTGGGGTTGGGGGCGACGCTCGGGCAGGTCCCGGGGGGCCTGGCCCCGGCCCGGCTCCGGGCCGCTCACCGGGCTGCCGGGGCGGGCGTCCTCGGGGCCTTCACCGGCGGCGGCCTGGTCCACCTGGGCGATGCGCTCGGCCCGCTCCGGCGGGGTCTCGCTTTGGGCCTGCACCAGTACCACTTCCACGCCGGCGGTGGATTCCTCGGGGGGCTGCGGCAGCAGGTCAAAGCCCAGGCCGAAGATCAGCAGGCCGTGCACGGCCGCTGCCAGCAGCAGGGTCACACCCAGGCGGTCGCCTGGGGTCGCGGGTGGGTTGCTCACCGGGAAGGCAGGAGCCGTCGATGCATCATGGTCGCCATTGTACCGCTCAACAGGCCGAAGGCCAGGGCGAACGAGAGCAATACCGGCAGCAGGGTGAGCAGGGCCGGATGGGGGATGAACAGCCACCAGGCCAGGAGGAACTGGCCCTGCATGTGGGCCAGGGCGGCGAGCACGGAGAGCCCCAAGGGGCTCAGGAAGCGGCCTGCCAGGCGGTGCGCCGCCCCCAGGACCAGCAGGCCGCAGGCGGCCCCGGCGGCGCTGAGCCAGAAGGTGGGGCTGAGGAAGGTGCCCAGGACCAGGCTGCCCGCCAGCACCCGCAGGGCCGTGACCCACAGGGCCGCGCGCCAGCCCAGCCATACCAGCACCAGCACGGTGATGACGTTGGCCATGCCCGGCTTCACCCCGGGCAGGGGGCTGGGCAGGGCGGTCTCCAGGAGGTGCACGGCGATGGCCAGGGCCGAGAGCCAGGCGATGCGGTGATCGTCCCGGACGGTGGCCAGGGTCAGGGGAGGCGGGGTGTCTTGCATGGTCGCCGGTGGGCGTCAGTAGTTGATGCTGTCGAAGCGTCCGGTATCCCCCAGCACCTCGATGAGGACGTGGTTGGGCAGGCTCACGGCCATGTCCCCCGCCTGCCGCAGCCAGCCCGCCCGCTGGCAGATCCCGCGGGAGCCGGGGGAGGCGGCGCAGCGGGCGGCGCCGTCACGGATCTCCACCACGGTGATCCCCGCCGGACCGGGGACCTCCAGGCGCCGGGGCTCGTCCAGGGGCAGGCGCGCGATCTCCCGTTCCCCGGAGACGATGCGCACCTGGGTGGCGGGGGCGGCGGGGGACCAGAGCAGGGCGTAGGCCCCCCCCACCAGCGCTGCCGCCAGCAGGATCACCAGGGCGTCCCCCCGGGTCATGGTCCCCCCGCGGGCCCCGGGTCCCCGGGCAGGGCTTGGATGCGCCGCTCGGCCGGTTCCTTGCGAAACGCCACCCGCTGCGCCATGGCGGGGGTCATGTGGGCCACCCCCGTCGCGTCCAGCAGCAAGACCTTGTCCACCCCCAGGCGGGCGGCGATGCGCGGCCAGTGTTCGGGGCCGGCGATGAACAGGGCGGTGCTGGCGGCGTCCGCCAGCCCGGCGTCCTCGTGGATCACGGTCACGGAACGGCTGCCCCGGGCGGGGTAACCCGTGCGCGGGTCCAGGATGTGGTGATAGCGCACCCCCTCGTGGGTGAAATAGCGTTCGTAGTCGCCGGAGGTGAACACCGCCTCGTCCCCCTGGATCTCGATCCCCGCCAGCACCCCCTGACCGTCCGGGTCGCGGATGCCGATGCGCCAGGGGCGGTCGCCGGGGCGGCCGATGGCCCGCAGGTCGCCGCCGGCGTTGAGGATGGCGTGCTCGATGCCCAGGGCGCGCAGGTGATCCACCGCCCGGTGCACGCCGTAGCCCTTGGCGAAGGCGCCCAGGTCCAGCTGCACCGCCGGGTTCTCCGTAGAGAGGCGACCGTTCTCCATGTGCAGGTCCGCCATGTCCGGGTCCCGGGCCAGCAGGGCCTCCACCGCCTCCTGGGGCGGGGGTGGACCCGCCGCCTGGTCCGACTGGAAGCCCCACAGGGCGAAGAGCCGGCCCATGGCCGGGTTGAACAGCCCCTCGGTACGCAGCGACAGGGCCCGGGCCTCCAGGATCGGTGCCAGTACGGCGGGATCCGCCCGGATGGCCTCACCCCGGGCCAGGGCCTGGTTGACCTCCTGCAGGGGGCCGGGTTTCCAGGCGTGCCAATCCCGGTGCATGCGCGCCAGGTCCGCGCGCACCGCGTCGGCCCCTTCCCGCGCCAGGTCCGCGTCCCGGGTGTAGACGTTCAGCTCCACCAGGGTGCCGAAGGCGAAGAAGCGCTCGCGATGGATCTCGGGGCGTTCGCAGCCCGCCAGCAGCAGGGCGGCCAGCACCAGGGCCGTGATCCACAGCGTTCCGCGGTGGATCCCCTTCATACCCGTCATACCCCTGCCTCCAGGCGCCGGGCGATGGCGGCCATCAGATCCCCACCGATGTCCAGGCCATAGCGGGTGTCCAGTTCGCGGATGCAGGTGGGGCTGGTGACGTTGATCTCGGTGAGATAGCGGCCGATGACGTCCAATCCCACGAACAGGAGGCCCTTTTCCCTCAGTTTGGGTCCCACCTGGCTGCAGATCCAGCGGTCATGCTCCGTCAGTTCCACCCCCTCGCCCCGGCCGCCCGCGGCCAGGTTGGCCCGGCCCTCCCCGGCGGCGGGGATGCGCGCCAGGGCGTAGGGCACGGGTTCCCCGTCGATGAGCAGGATGCGCTTGTCCCCCTGGATGAATTCGGGCAGGAAGCGCTGCGCCATGACCGTGCGCCGGCCGCGGTCGGTCACCGTCTCCAGGATGACGCCGGTGTTGCCGTCCCCGGGGGCCAGGCGGAAGACCGAGGACCCGCCCATGCCGTCCAGGGGCTTGACCACCAGGTCCCGTTCCCGGGCCAGGAACGCACGGATCCGCGCCGGGTCGCGGGTCACCAGGGTCGGCGGGCAGCACTGGGGGAACCAGGCGGTGAACAGCTTTTCATTGGCGTCCCGCAGGGCGCCGGGGTGGTTCACCACGAGGCAGCCCTCCGCCATGGCCAGTTCCAGCAGATAGGTGCTGTAGATGTACTCCATGTCGAAGGGCGGATCCTTGCGCATGAGGATCACCTGCAGCTCCGCCAGGGGATGGGTCTCGGGGGCCCCCAGGGTGAACCAGTCCTTCGCGTCGTCGCGCACCTCCAGGGGGCGGGAGCGGCCCCGCGCCCGGCCGTCCTCCAGGAACAGGTCCCCCTGTTCCATGTAGTGCAGGGACCAGCCCCGGGCCTGGGCGGCCAGGAGCAGGGCCAGGGTGGAGTCCTTGGCGAAGTGGATGTCCCGGATCGGGTCCATGACCACGCCGAGGCGGATTCGGGGGCCGTTCATCGGGTCCTCGCGCACGGCAGGGAAGGGAATGGGTAGATTGGATCGGACATGACCACAAGATAACCCACTGTCGACGATTTCACACACCGTGTCACCGGCGTTTGCGGGCCGCGGGACCTTGCAGTAGATTCGAGACTCTGTCCACAGATTCCAGGGCCCTATGGATTCCCGGGCCCGATGGGGGCGCCGTGAGCGAAGACACCCGGGATGCAGACATCACGGAGACCGGTGACGCCGAGGGCCTTGAAGGCCTCAAGGTGATGGTCATCGATGACAGCAAGACCATCCGGCGCACCGCCGAGACGCTGCTCAAGCGCCACGGCTGCCAGGTGATCACCGCCACCGACGGTTTCGAGGCCCTGGCCAAGATCGCCGAGCACCGCCCGGAGATCATCTTCGTGGACATCATGATGCCCCGCCTGGACGGCTACCAGACCTGCGCCCTGATCAAGCACAACCGCCTGTTCCGCTCCACCCCGGTGATCATGCTCTCCAGCAAGGACAGCATCTTCGACAAGGCCCGGGGGCGCATCGTGGGTTCGGAGCAGTACCTGACCAAGCCGTTCACCCGGGACGACCTGCTGGGGGCCATCCGTGCCCACGTGCACCGGGACTGACGTCATCCGCGCCGCGGCCCGGGCCGCGGGATCATGCCTGCCGAGGGGGACCCGCCCATGAGCCGTATCCTGGTGGTTGACGATTCGCCCACCGAAGTGCATGTCCTCAAGACCCTGCTGGAGCGGCACGGCCATGAAGTCCTCACCGCCACCAGCGGCGAGGAGGGCCTGGCCCAGGCGCGCTCGGGGCAACCCGACGTGATCCTCATGGACGTGGTCATGCCGGGCCTGAACGGCTTCCAGGCCACGCGCCAGCTGGCCCAGGACGAGGCCACCGCCGCCATCCCCGTCATCGTCGTCACCACCAAGGACCAGGAGACGGACCGGGTCTGGGCCCTGCGCCAGGGGGCCCGGGACTACATCGTCAAGCCGGTCTCGGAACCGGATCTGCTGGCGCGGCTGGGCGACGTGCTGGGGCGATGAATGGCGGCGACGCACGCGCACCATCAGGCCGCCACCGATCCGTTTGCCTACCTGGTCTCGGTGGAGCGCCGGGGCCGGGCCCTGGGGGGGCAGATGCCCCTCCAGGACGAACTGCGCGGTGCCTGGAAGGGGGTGTTGTTCCACCTGCGCGGACAGCCCCTGCTGGCCCCCATGGACCAGGTGGCGGAGATCGTCACCCCGCCCCCCTGCACCCGCATCCCGGGGGTCAGACCCTGGGCCCTGGGCATGGCCAACATGCGCGGCAACCTCCTGCCCCTCATGGATCTGCAGGGGTTCTTGTTCGGCGAGAACCAGACCTTCGACCCGCGCCGGCGGCGGGTGCTGGTGATGAACCACCGGGGCGTCCACGCCGGGCTCCTGGTGGAGTCGGTGGTGGGCATGAAGCACTTCTGGCGGGAGGAGTGGATGGATCAGCCGCCCCCCGTGGAGCCCCCCCTCAGGCCCCATGTCATCGGGGCCTACCGGCGCGGGGAGGAGTACCTGCCGGTGTTCAGCCTGCACGCACTGGTGGATGACGAGACCTTCATGAACATCTCCGCCTGAGGCATTGCCGGCCCCGGGCGGGTCGGCCATGGCGGGCCGTGTTGACGACGCAGAGGCATCGAGGAGACACGATGAATTCGCCTTCCACCGAAGGGACCGTCCAGCGCGGTCTGGGCCGCGGCACCGGGATCCTCACCGCCCTCCTGGGGGTGCTCATCCTGCTTACGGTCATCACCCTGATCTACTACACCCTGCAGATGGGGGAGACCCGCCGTCACGCCGCCCTGGTGGGGGAGCAGACCCGGGTGGCCCAGGAACTGGCGCTGCTGGAGGCCGGGGCCTCCCCGGAGCGGATGCGCACCCTGCGGGACCGCTTCGACGCCGCCCTGGAGCGCCTGGACACCGGCGTCCCATCAAAGCTGCGCCGCCCCCTGGCCTCGGTGGAGGCCGCATGGCAGGGGATGCGTCCGGCCCTGGACGAGATCGTCGATGCCGGTGCCTGGGTGGAAGAGGCCCGCCGCCTGGGCATGCCGGCCCAGGCGGCCCTGCAGGACCTGGAAGAGGCGGCATCGGCCACCGCCCGGGCCCTGGCCGATGCCAATGCCGGTTCCACGGCCGTCCACCGCGCCGGCCGGCTGGCCCTCACGGCCCGGGATCTGCGCCGGGACCTGTCCCGAGTGACGGCGGTGGAGGGGCTGCCGGAGGCGGCACGCCGCCTGCGCAGCGGCCTGGAGAGCGCCAGGGGGGACCTGGAGGCCCTGTTGCAGGCCGTGCCCCCGGCGCGCCAAGGCGGGGATTCGGCCGTGGGTCAGGGCCTGGAGCGCATCCAGGGGCGGATGCAGGCCCTGACCCCGCCGCTGGAAGGGATCCTGGAACTGGCGCCGCGTCTGGCCCCGGCGGGGGCGGCACAGGAACGTCTGGAGGCAGGGGGTGAGGGCCTGCTGGACGCGGTGGACGCCCTGCGCGAGGCGGTGGACGCCCGCGCCGCGGGCCTCAATCTGTGGGTGATCCTGGGCTATGTCCTGGCCGCCCTGGCCGTGGCCACCGTAGGCCTGCTGGCCTACCTCTTCCACCGGGACGCGCAGCGGCGCCTGGCGGTCACCGGGGAGCAGAACCGGCGCAATCAGCGGGCCATCCTGCGCCTGCTGGACGAGATGACCAACCTGGCGGAGGGGGATCTTACGGTCCATGCCACCGTCACCGAGGACATCACCGGGGCCATCGCCGATGCGGTCAATTACGCCATCGACGCCCTGCGGAGCCTGGTGACCACCATCAACCAGACGGCCCTGCAGATCTCCAACGCCGCGGTGAAGACCCAGGCCACCGCCCTGCGCCTGGCGGACGCCTCCAACCGCCAGGCCAGTGAGATCACCTCCGCCTCCTCCGCGGTCACCGACATGGCCGATTCCATCGAGCAGGTGTCCCGCTCCGCCGACACCTCCGCCGAGGTGGCGCAGAAATCGGTGCAGATCGCCTCCAAGGGGGCCCTCACCGTGCGCAAGACCATCGACGGCATGGACACCATTCGCGAGCAGATCCAGGAGACCTCCAAGCGCATCAAGCGCCTGGGGGAATCCTCCCAGGAGATCGGCGACATCGTCAGCCTCATCACCGACATCGCCGACCAGACCAACATCCTCGCCCTCAATGCCGCCATCCAGGCCTCCTCCGCCGGTGAGGCCGGCCGCGGCTTCGCCGTGGTGGCGGACGAGGTGCAGCGCCTGGCGGAGCGCTCCTCCAACGCCAGCAAGCGCATCGAGGCCCTGGTGAAGACCATCCAGGCGGATACCCGCGAGGCGGTGGCCTCCATGGAACAGTCCACGGCCAACGTGGTCAGCGGCGCCCGCCTGGCCTTCGACGCCGGTGACGCCCTGGCGGAGATCGAGGGGGTCTCCCACCAGCTGGCGGAGCTCATCGACACCATCTCCACGGCGGCCCGCCAGCAGTCGGAGGTGGCCCAGAACATCTCCAGCACCATGAACGTGATCCAGGAGATCACCATGCAGACCTCCGACGGCACCAACGAGACGGCGGTCTCCATCGGCAACCTGGCCAGCCTGGCTTCGGAACTGCGCCGCTCGGTCTCCGGTTTCAAGCTGCCCGAGGGGGCGGATGTCGTGGCCCCGGCCCCTACCGGGGCGGAAGAACGGTCACTGGCCGCAGCGGGCGGCCAGGAGGAACGGGAAGATGGCACCGGGGCCTGAGGGGGCACGGCCGCTCCGGCGGGCCCATCGCCCCCGCCGGTCGAACCGCTGCCCACCGGCGGCCGCGGCGGATCCCGAAGTGCAAGCGCCATGGGGACAGGGTGTGTCATGAGACAAGAGCATCGCGACTACAGCGCCCTGCGCTGGCTGCGGCAGGGACTGGAGGCCCTGCTGGGGGAGGCCCGTCTCGCCCTGGAGGCCTATCTGGAGGAGGGCCGTGATCCCGCGCACCTGGAGACCCTGCGCCAGCACCTGGAGCAGGCCCGCTGGACCCTGGAGATGGTGGAGCTGCACGGCGCCGTCCTGCTCCTGCAGGAGTCCGCCGCCCTGGTGGACGCCCTGCGGGATGGCCGGGTCACGGAACCCGAGGAGGCGGCGGAGGTCCTCATGCGGGCCATCCTGCAACTGCCGGACTACCTGGAGCATGTGCGTACCGGCCACGGCGATCTCCCCATCGTCCTCCTGCCCCTGCTCAACGACCTGCGCACCATGCGCAAGGCGGATCTGCTGAGCGAGAGCGTCCTCTTCCTGCCCGACCTGGAACGGGCCCCGCTGCCTCCGGATGCCCCCTCCGGCGCTGCGGAGGATGTGCGTGCCTGGGCCCGGGCCCAGCGCCAGCACTACCAACTCGGCCTGTTGGGGGTGTTGCGGGGACAGGAGCCCGGGAACGCCCTGCGGCGCATGGACCGGGTCATGGACGGACTCTACCGCCGCGCCCGGGAGCCGCGGCTGCGTCGCCTGTTCTGGATCGCCTCCGCCCTCACCCGGGCCCTGGCCGGCGGCGGTCTGGAGGCGGGGGCCGCCGTGAAGCAGCTCCTGGGGCAGCTGGACCGCCAGATCCGCCGCCTCATCGACGCCGGGGAGACGGAGCTGGCCGGGGACGTCCCCGAGGATCTGGTGCGCAACCTCCTGTACTACGTGGGCCGTGCCCGCGGTGAGGACCCCCGGGTGGACGAGGTGCGCCGGGCCTTCCATCTGGATCGGCTCCTGCCTGCCGGGGAGGATGCGGACACGGCCCGGGAGACACTGGGGGCCCCCAACCCCGCACTCATGGGCAGCGTCAGCAAGGCCCTGCGGGAGGAACTGGCGGAGATCAAGGACCGCCTGGATGTGTTCATGCACACCGGCGGCCGCAACCCGGAGGAACTCGCCCCTCTGGTGGAGCGGCTGCGGGGCATGGCCGACACCCTCTCCATGCTGGGCATGGGCGAGGCCCGGGAGACCGCCCTCAAGGAGGCCGGGCTGCTGGAGGCCATGGCCGGGGGGGAGCAGGCGGCGGACGAGCAACGGCTCATGCAGGCGGCGGCGGAACTGCTGCACGTGGAATCGGCCCTGGACGCAGCCGTCGCCGGGCCGGGCCCGCAAGGGCAAGGGGACACCGGCCTGCCCGCCACCCTGGCCGGCCTGGCCCCGGGGGAATCCCGGGCCGTCCTCAAGGCCCTGTTCCACGCCGCCCTGGAGGACCTGCAGCGCATCAAGGAGGCCGTGCTGGAGGCCACCGGCGCCGGCGAGGGGGGCGGCGATCCCGGCGATATCCCCGGGTGTGTGGAGGCCATCCGCGGCGGCCTCGCCATGCTGGAACTGACCCGGGGCACGGCCCTCATGGAGGGGATCGGCCACGCCCTGGAGGCGGTCCTGCCCCGGGGCGAAGGGGCGGATCCCGGGGCCCTGGCCGATCTGGCCGAGGCCATCACCGCGGCGGAGTGTTACCTGGAGGCCCTGGATTCCGGCGTCGGGGATGCGCAGACCCTGCTGGAGATCGGCGGCGAGGCCCTGCAACGCCTGGGCTTCCCCATGCCGGGGGTGGCATCCCCCGCCGCTGCCCCGGAGGAAGGGCCCGGTCCCGAACAGGCCCCTTCAGCCGAAGACACCGCGGCCCCAGTCCCCGCGCCGGAGGTCGGGACCCCATCCCCCGGGGCGGAGGAACGGGTCCTGGTGACCCCCGAGCGTCTGCCCGAGGAGGGGGAAGGGGCCTGGCCCGAGTCCTTCGACACCGCGGGCGATGGCGAATCCCCCTCCGAAGGCGATGGGGCAGCGCCGCCGGAGGCCGTCCCGGACGAGGCGCCGCCCGCCGCACCGCAGACCCCCTGGGCGGTGCTCGCCGGGGAGACCGATGCGGACATCCTGGAGGTCTTCCTGGAGGAGGCCGACGAGGAGCTGGAGCGCATCCGGGAACAACTGCCCCGCTGGCTGGACGATCCCCAGGACAGCGACGCCCTGACCACGGTGCGCCGGGCCTACCACACCCTCAAGGGCAGCGGTCGCCTGGTGGGGGCCGAGTTGCTGGGGGAGTTCGCCTGGGTCAACGAGGATCTCCTCAACCGGGTCCTGGAGGGTAGCGTGCCCGCCGACGCCGGGGTACAGGCCCTGGCGCGGGAGGCCCTGGAGGCCCTGCCTTACCTGGTGGACCAGATCCGCGGCGGGGATACCCCGCCCATGGACATCCCCGCCTTGATGCAGCGGGCCCGGGATCTGGCCCGCGGCGGTGCCAAGGCCCACGCCGCAGGACCGGCGCCGGAGGCGGCCCCGCCGCCTTCGCCGCCGGGTGCCGCCGGCGAGACGACCACCGCTGAGACGGCCCAGGGCCGGCTGGATCCGGTGTTGCTGGACATCTATCGCGGCGAGACCCTGCAGCATCTGCAGGTCCTGGACGCGGCCCTGGCCGCCGCCCGGGATGACCCCGGTGGTCTGCGGGTCACCCCGGAACTGCAGCGCGCCATGCACACCCTCAACGGCAGCGCCCGTACCGCCGGTGTCCCGGAGACGGCACAGGTCTGCAAGGCCTGCGAGGGCTACCTGCAGGCCTGCGCGGAACACCACCCGTACCGGGTGGACGCCCCGGGGATCTCGGCCCTGGAGGACCTGGCGGCCCATGTCCGCGCGGTGCTGGCCGCCCTGGAGGCCCCGGGCAGCGAAGTGCCCCAGGCCCCGGAGTTGGAGGCCCGGTTCCGGCGGCTGCAGGAGGCGGCGGCCCAGGAGGAAGCCGAAGCTCCGGTACAGGACGAGGGGGGGGCGGCACCGGAGGCCGACGCCACCCCGGTGGTGGAGGCGGTGGCCGGGGCGGCAATGGAGCCAGGGGAGCCGACGGATTCGGCGATGGAGAACGCGGCGGCGGCAGAGGCAGGGCAACCGGAGGAGGCCCCGGATCCGGAGCTGTTGGAGATCTTCCTGGAGGAGGCCAGCGATCTGCTGGACGCGATGGACACCAGCCTGCAGTCCTGGGGGGAGGATCTGGACGATCGGGAGGTGGTCCATGCCTTCCAGCGCCAGCTGCACACCCTCAAGGGGGGCGCGCGCATGGCGGCCCTCACCCCCATCGCCGACCTGAGCCACGCCCTGGAGAGCCTGATGATCGCCCTCTCCGAAGGGCAGAAGCGTCCCCACAAGGAGATGCTCACCCCGGTGCAGGCGGGTCTGGACCGGCTCACCCAGATGGTGGACTGTGCCCGCCGCGGTGCGGCCATCCCCGCCGATCCGTCCCTGGTGCGCCATCTGCACGCGATCCGCAGCGGGGACGGCGAAGGATCCCCGGTGCCTGGGCCCGCCCCCGGCCCCTCACCGGAGCCGGAGCGGCCGGTTGCGCCCCCTGCGGATGCGGCCCCGATGGACGCTGCGCAAGCCGAGGCGGGGCCGGAGGCGCAATCCACCCCGGGTGTCGAACCGTCACCGCCACCCCGCAGCGCGGAAGAGGTGCAACCGGCGGCGCGCCCCGCGCCCCAGGAGATGGTGCGGGTACGCTCGGATGTGCTGGACGATCTGGTAAACCACGCCGGCGAGGTGAATATCTACCACGCCCGCATGGAGCAGGAGATCACCGGCTTCGGCTTCAACCTGGGGGAGTTGGAGCAGACCATCGCCCGCCTGCGGGATCAGCTGCGCCGGCTGGAGATGGAGACCGAGGCCCAGATCATCCATCGCCATCAGGATGAACGCCAGGCACCCCAGGACGGCGGGGAAGAGGAGTTCGATCCGCTGGAGCTGGACCGCTATTCCAACATCCAGCAGTACTCCCGCGCCCTGGCCGAGAGCGTCAACGACCTGGCCAGCATCCACGAGCTGCTCTACAACCAGCTGCGGGATGCCGAGACCCTGCTGCAGCAGCAGAGCCGGGTCTCCACCGAGCTCCAGGAGGGGCTCATGCACACCCGCATGGTGCAGTTCGCCACCATGGTGCCGCGGTTGCGGCGGGTGGTGCGCCAGACCGCCACGGAGCTGGACCGGCGGGTGGAACTGGAGGTGGAGGGGGAGGACAGCGAATTGGACCGCTCCGTGCTGGAGCGCATGCTGCCCCCCCTGGAGCACATGCTGCGCAACGCCATCGCCCATGGCATCGAGCCCCCGGACCAGCGCCGGGCGGCGGACAAACCGGAGATCGGGCATATCCGCATGCGCATCGTCCGCGAGGGGGCGGAGGTGGTGCTGCAGGTGACCGACGACGGGGCCGGCATCCCCCTGGAGCGGGTGCGGGAGAAGGTGGCCCGCCTGGGTCTGGCCCCGGATGCCGAGGTCCTCACCGATCACGAACTCATGCAGTACATCCTGGAGTCCGGGTTCTCCACCGCCGAGCGGGTGAACCAGATCTCCGGCCGCGGTGTGGGCATGGACGTGGTTAACAGTGAGATCAAGCAGTTGGGCGGGGTCCTCTCCATCGACAGCACCCAAGGTCGGGGGACCACCTTCACGGTGCGTCTGCCGTTCACCCTGGCCATCAGCCAGGCCCTGCTGGTACAGACGGGGGAGGAGCTCTATGCCGTGCCCCTGTCCAGTATCGAGGGGATCGTGCGTGTGCGTGCCGGGGAGCTGGCGGGCATGTATGCCGGCGGGGATCCCCGCTACACCTACGCCGGGAACGACTACGAGGTGAAGCACCTGGGGGCCCTGCTGGATGTGGCCCAGCCGCGCCTGGAGGTCCCCGATGCCATGCTCCCGGTGCTGCTGGTGCGTTCCGGGAACGCCCGCATCGCCCTGCAGGTGGATGCCCTCATGGGCAGCCGCGAGGTGGTCATCAAGTCGGTGGGGCCGCAGGTGGCGAAGGTGAAGGGGATCTCCGGGGCCACCATCCTCGGCGACGGCCGGGTGGTGATGATCCTGGACATCCCCGCCCTGGTGCGGGCGGGGGCCGGGGTGCAGCTGGCCTACCATGCCGAAGGGGAGGAGGCCGGCGGGGCGGAGGCGGGCCGCGCCACGGTCCTGGTGGTGGACGATTCCATCACCATCCGCAAGGTGACGGCCCGGCTGCTGGAGCGCCATGACTTCCATGCGCTGACGGCCAAGGACGGTCTCGATGCCCTGGCCCTGCTGCAGGAGACGGTGCCGGATCTGATCCTGCTGGATATCGAGATGCCGCGCATGGACGGTTTCGAGCTGGCGGCCCATGTGCGCAACGATCCCCGGCTGCAGGGCGTGCCCATCATCATGATCACCTCCCGTAGCGGCGAGAAGCACCGCCGCCGCGCCGAGGAGATCGGCGTGGACCGCTACATCGGCAAGCCCTATCAGGAGGCGGACCTGCTGGCCCATATCCGTGCCTTGTTGCAGGGGGAGGGGGCCCGTGACTGAGCAGGTGCGCAGCGTCAACGCCTTCATCATCGCCTTGCAGGAGCAGAACCTGCTGCTGCCCCAGTCCGCCGCCGTGGAGGTGGTGACGCAGCAGGTGGTGCGGGAGGTGCCGGGGGCCCCGGCCTGGATGCGCGGGGTGTTCGAGTGGCGGCAGGCCCAAGTGCCCATCGTCTCCCTGGACACCCTGCTGGGGGTGCCCCCGGAGCGTCAGACCCGGGTCAACCGTTTCGTGGTGATGCACGGCGTGGAGCGGCATACCGGTCTGGAATACTACGGTCTGCAGGTGCGGGGGATCCCCCATCCGGTGCACCTCACCCCCGGGGATCTGGAGACCGAGTCCCTGCGGGAGGAGGATCCGCCGGAGGTGGCCGCCCGCGTGCGTGCCAGCGGTGTGCTGTGCATCATCCCCGCCTTCGAGCGCATCGAGGGCCGGCTGCGGGAGGTGCTGGAGAGGCTCTGAGGGGCTTTGCAGGGAGGCCCGGGGCGCTCTTCCCTCCAGCGGCCGCCGTGCATCCCTCCCCGGAGGCTTGCGCGCCGCCTCCCTGCGGCGCACACCGCTTGCGGGAAGCCCGCCCCGGGCCTTGTGCCGTTGTCCCTATGGAGCTTGACTGTAAAAAGGAGTTTGTCTATGGTCGAAAAATCATCCGCTTCTGGCAGTACGTCATCCCTCACCCATCCAGGGATGGCCGAGCCCAGAAGCTTCTTTTTTCTGCGCCATGCCAGTCCCACGGTTTCCGCCATCCTCGTCGACGCCGCCTTCTATCTGAAGCGGGCGCGCAGGATCTTTGGTGATCAATCCCCTCAGGAGGCGGCGCGGCGACTGCACTCCATTGCGCTGGACCATCTCAATGATGGCAACTCGCGGCACCGTATCGCCCGGCTGTATCGGGTCTTCGTCTACGATGCCCCGCCCGTCGCATGGAAGGGGCATACCCCCATACGCAAGGATGCAGTCGATTTCAGTCGATCAGCCACCGCGCAATGGCGTATCGCCTTCCATGAAGAACTCCGTGGCCAGCGCAAGATCGCCCTACGTCTTGGGGAGATCCCGACCCAGTCCGTGCATTGGCAACTCAAACGGAGCGTGGTCAAGGAACTGGCCAACGGCCGGCGCCATTGGGAAGAGATCTCGGATGAGGATTTTTGCCTCGATCTACGCCAAAAAGGCGTGGATATGCGGTTGGGGCTGGACATTGCCGCCCTTGCCTACAAGAGACAGGTCAATCAGATCGTGCTCATCTCCGGTGACGCGGATTTCGTTCCCGCCGCCAAGCTTGCGCGCAGGGAGGGAATCGATTTCATCCTCGATCCCATGTGGGCCACCATCCGTCCGGATCTGTACGAGCACGTCGATGGGCTCAGGAGCGTCTGTCCTCGCCCCTAATCCCCCAGGTCCCCCCACAGGGCCTGGATCACGGCCAGGGCGGCCACGCCGGCGGTTTCCGTGCGCAGCACCCGGGGGCCCAGGCGCACCGGGGTGAAGCCGGTGTGCACCGCCTGTCCGATCTCCGCCTCTTCCAGTCCCCCTTCCGGGCCGATGAGCAGGGTCACCGCCGTGGGCCGGGGGTGCAGTCCCCGCAGGCCGGTGGGGGCCTCGGGGGAGAGGACGATGTGCAGGGAATCCTCTGCGGCCGCATCCTGCCCCTCCAGCCAGCGGGCCAGGGGCATCGGCTCTGCCACCGTCGGCAGGTCGTTGCGCCCGCTCTGTTCGCAGGCGCTGAGGACCACGCCGCGCCAGTGGGCCGTGCGTTTCTCCAGGCGCCGGGGGTCGTCACTGGTGACGCTGCGCCGGGTGATCACCGGCTGGATCCGCGTTACCCCCAGTTCCGTGGCCTTTTGCAGGCTGTAGTCCATGCGGTCCCCCTTGGCCAGACCCTGCACCAGGGTCACCGGCAGGGCGGGGCGGGTGTCCCTGGGGTGGTGACGTTCCACCCGCACCCGGGAGTCCCGGCGCCCGGCCGCGCACAGGGTGGCCTCGTATTCCCCGCCCTCGCCGTTGAACAGCACCAGGGGGGCGCCGGGCCGGAGCCGCAGCACCTGGACCACGTGGCGGTGGGCGCGCTCGTCCAGGGGGATCTCTTCGCCCGGCTTGAGGGTATGGGGCAGGAAGCAGCGGGGGATGCGCATGGGGATTCGGTGGCGGTTGGCTTCGGCCGGGCAGTTTCCTGCGCCCGGGGCCATGCCGCAAGTCCCCCGGGCATCAGCCGCCGTCCCGCTCCCGCCAGCGGTCCATGGCGCGGTAGCCCAGGGCCTCCATGAGGTCCTCCCGGGCGATGGCCTCGCGCCCGGCCATGTCCGCCAGGGTGCGGGCCACCCGCAGGATGCGGTGGTAGGAGCGGGCGGAGAGCCGGAAGCGGTCCATGGCGGCCTCTAGGAGGCCCCGCTCCGCCGGTTTCAGGGGGGCCAGGCGTTCCAGTTCGCGGCCCGGGAGGGCGGCGTTGAGTGTCCCCTGGCGTTCCATCTGCAGGGCGCGGCAGCGGGCCACCCGTTCCCGCACCGCCGCGCTGGATTCCGGGGTCGGGGCGTTGCCCATGAGCACCTCCCGGGGCAGCCGTGGCATCTCGATGCACAGGTCGATGCGGTCCAGCAGCGGCGCCGAGATCCGTCCCCGGTGGCGGCGGCGCTGTTCCGGCGTGCACCGGCAACGGGGCCCCAGGTCGCAGTCGTAGCCCTGGGGGCAGGGGTTCATGGCCGCCACCAGCTGGAAGCGGGCGGGGAATTCCGCCTGGTGCGCCGCGCGGGAGATGGTGATGCGGCCGGTCTCCAGGGGCTCGCGCAGCACGTCCAGGGTGCGGCGGTCGAACTCCGTGAGTTCGTCCAAAAAGAGCACGCCGTTGTGGGCCAGGGAGATCTCCCCGGGGCGCGGTCGGGCGCCACCGCCCACCAGGGCCACGCCGGAGGCGGTGTGGTGCGGGGCGCGGAAGGGGCGCATGCGCCAGCGCCCGGGGTCGATCCCCAGGCCGCCGATGGCGTGCAGGGCTGCCGTCTCCAGGGCCTCCGTCTCTGCCATGGGGGGCAGCAGTCCCGGCAGGCGGCTGGCCAGCAGGGTCTTGCCGGTGCCTGGGGGGCCGATCATCAGCAGGTGATGTCCCCCGCTGGCCGCCGCTTCCAGGGCGCGGCGGCCCTGGGGCTGGCCGCGCACGTCCACCAGGTCGGGGGGCTCGGGACCTGGGGCGTCACCGGGGCCGCGGCCGGCATGGGGGGCCAGGGCGGTCTGGCCATGGAGATGGGCGCAGACCTCCAGCAGGTGCCCCGCCGGGAGGATGCGGGCCCCGTTCACCAGGGCCGCCTCGTCGGCATCCTCCCGGGCCAGCACCAGGGCGCGATCGTCCCGGGCGGACGCCATGGACGCCGGCAGGACCCCGCCGACGGGGCGCAGGGCGCCGGTGAGGCCCAGCTCCCCCAAAAATTCCATGCCCTCCAGTGCGGCCGCCGGGATCTGGCCCGAGGCCGCCAGGATGCCCAGGGCGATGCCCAGGTCAAAGCGTCCGCCCTCCTTGGGCAGGTCCGCCGGGGCCAGGTTGACGGTGATGCGCCGGGCGGGATATTGGAAGCCGCTGGTGGTGAGGGCGGCCTTGACCCGGTCCCGGCTCTCCTTCACGGCGGTCTCCGGCAGGCCGACGATATTGACCCCCGGCAGGCCGTTGGCCAGGTGGACTTCGATGTGTACCGGCGGGGCCTGGATGCCCAGCTGCGCGCGGCTGACGACGACGGCGAGGTCCATGGAGGTTCCGTTTCCGGTGGGCGTCCCTGTTCGCCTCCCGACTATACGGTCCCTGGATTGCGGCGTGAAGTGCCCAGTGAGGGCATGTTCCGGGATCGGGCTTGATCCCCATCATGTCTCCGCCCCCGGTGATCCCTTATAAGGGGACGATGATCATCCGGATCCCGTCTCCTCCACACAGCATGAGGGTATCCGTTGTGTCCCGATCGCTGATGCGCGCCGGCCTGTGTCTGCTCCTGCTGGTGATCGCCCCCGGGCTGCAGGCCGAAACCTGGGGCGGGGAGCCGACGGAGGATGGCCGGCCCCCCGTGCCCGCCTCCCGCCTGGATTCCACCGCTGATCACCATAAGTTCGCGGAACTGAAGGTGCCCCTGGAAACGGGTCCGCAGGTGACCCGCGCCTGTCTGAAATGCCACACCGAGGCGGCCCGCCAGGTGCAGGAGAGCATCCACTGGACCTGGGATTACCATCAGCCGGAAACGGGCCAGCGTCTGGGCAAGCGCAACATCATCAATAACCTGTGCCTGATGGTGCCGGGCAACGAGCCCCGCTGCACCTCCTGCCACACCGGCTATGGCTGGGAGGGGCCGGACTACGATTTCACCCTGGAGGAGAATGTGGACTGCCTGGCCTGCCACGACACGACAGGTACCTACGTGAAGTTCCCCACCGGGGCGGGGCATCCTCCGCTGGAGGACCGCACCTTCCAGGGGGAACTCATCCAGGCACCGGACCTGAACCATGTGGCCCGCAACGTGGGTGAGACCAGCCGTGAGACCTGTGGCGCCTGCCATTTCGAGGGCGGGGGCGGGGATGCCGTCAAGCATGGGGACCTGGACAGCAGCCTCCTGGATCCCCCCCGCAGCGTGGACGTGCACATGTCGCCCCAGGGGGGGGATTTCAGTTGCTCCACCTGCCATGAGTTCAGCGGTCACCGCCAGAATGCCAGCCGTTACCACATCAATGCCGATCCCCAGGCGGGTATCGCCATCCCCGGGCGCAGGAACGAGCGCCCGTCCTGCGAGTCCTGCCACGGGCACACCCCCCACGATCCCCGGATCCACAACAAGCTCAACCGGCATGCGGAATTCATCGCCTGCCAGACCTGCCATGTGCCGGAGCTGGCCCGGGGCGGGTTATCCACCAAGACCCTCTGGGACTGGTCCACCGCCGGGCGTCTGGACGAGGACGGCAACCCCGTGGTGGAGACCAACGCAGAGGGCCGCGTCATCTACCACGGCAACAAGGGCAGCATGGAGTGGGCCGAGGACTACCCTCCGGAATACCGTTGGTTCAACGGCAACATGCGCTACACCCTGCCGGAAGAGACCATCAACCCATCGCAGATCGTGAACATCAATGTCCCCGAAGGCACCCCCAGGGCGGAGGGGTCCGTGATCTGGCCCTTCAAGATCATGATGGGCCGTCAGCCCTATGACAAGGTGCACCAGACCTTGCTTCCGGCCAAACTCTTCGGGCCGGAGGAGGATGCCTTCTGGACCGGGTACGACTGGGACCAGGCCCTGGCCGCGGGGGTGGAGGCGGCCCGCGAGGCGGGCCATGAGGGTCTGCGCTTCAGCGGTGAATATGGTTTCGTGGAGACCCGCATGTACTGGCCCGTGAACCATATGGTGGCGCCGGCGGAGGACAGCCTGGGTTGTGCCCAGTGTCATGGTCAGGACGGTCGGCTGGAGGATCTGCCGGGGGTGTACATCCCCGGGCGGGACCGTCATCCGTGGATCGAGCGCGCCGGTTGGTGGGCCGTGGGGGGAGTCTCGCTGCTGGTGTTGCTGCACGGCGCCCTGCGCCTGATCCTTTACCGCAGGGAGCGGCGTGCCATCTGGGGCCGTTGAGCCCGTTGCGGCGCGGCCGGAGGGGCTCGGTTTTCAGCGGGGGCCCTCCGGCCCCCTGAACCCTGGAGAGAGCTGTCCATGACGGAAGTCCGTGTCTTCACCCTGTTCGAACGCTTCTGGCACTGGGCCCAGGCGGCCATCATCTTCGGGATGTTGTTCACCGGCCTGGAGATCCACGGTACCTATCAGTTGTTGGGCTATGATCTGGCCTTCTCCACCCATGTGGTCCTGGCCTGGTGTCTCATCGCCCTGACGGCCTTCGCCATCTTCTGGCACCTGACCACCGGGGAGTGGCGCCAGTACCTGCCCGATTACCATGGCATCTGGCCCATGGTCCTGTATTACACCTACGGCATCTTCTCCGGGGAGCACAAGCCCTACACCACCACCCCCGCCGCCAAGCACAACCCCCTGCAGCGCCTGGCCTACTTCGGGTTCAAGGCGGCCATCGCCCCGGCCCTGTGGCTCTCGGGTCTGATCCTGCTGTTCGACGCCTGGTGGCGGGGTACGGTGGTGGATCAGGTGATCTCCTTCGCCGCCGTGGCCTACGTGCACGTGGCCGCCACCTTCGCCATGATGGTCTTCATCATCGCCCATGTGTACCTGGCCGCCACCACCGGCCATCCCTGGTACGCCTATCTCAAGTCCATGATCACGGGCTATAAGGAGATGGACTAAGCGGCGCCCCGGCGGGTGCTGGGGGTCAGGCCGGCCCGCCCTCCTGGGGGGCCGGGCGATCCGTGTGTCCCGCCTGCGCCTGCGGTTCCAGGAAGTGCTTTTCCAGGGCCTGCACCCGGGATTCCATGGCCGCCAGGCGTTCCCGGGTGCGCTCCAGCAAGGCCGTCTGCACCTCGAATTCCTCCCGGGTCACCAGATCCATGCGCTGGAAGGTCCCGGAAAGTCCCGCCTTCAGGTTCTTTTCGATGTCCGCGTGCAGGTGCTGCACCGATTCCGGCATCATCTCGGTGAGCCGCTTCACCATGTCGTCCAGGGTCTTGTTGTCGATCATCGCCATGTCTCCTCTTGAGTTCTGTTGAGGGCATCGGTGGCCGTCGGTCCGCAGGCGGCCGCCGTGGATCCCTCCCTGGAGGCTTGCGCACCGCTTCCCTGCGGCGCACACCCCCTGCGGACCGACGGCCACCGATTCTCCACGGACCTTCATTCTAGCGGTCTCCCGCCCCGCCGGGCCATGATCCGCCGGTATTGCCTGCACCACCGCGGTGCAGTTTCCTGTCCCATTCCCCAAAAAGTTGCGCTGCGCTGCGGTCTTGTCCTTTGGGATGTCTTAAGTTTTTGTTTTGTAAATTAATATAAAATTGGCACGGCTTATGCATTTGTTCCTGTGGCAGATCCTATGACAACGCACTGCTTCGAGGAGATCGCATCATGCACAAGGTTTTCAATCGTCCCCTGCTGGCCACCGCCGTCACCACGGCCCTGGTGACCGGTACGTTCGTCTCTTCCTCCGCCGCCGCCGAGGTGAGCGCCAACATCGGTTTCACCAGCAACTATCTGTTCCGTGGCGTCACCCAGACCGATGACCAGGCCGCGGTGCAGGGCGGGGTGGACTATGCCCATGAGGGGGGCTTCTACGCGGGTACCTGGGCCTCCAACGTGGACTATGGTGCGGACAGCCGCGGCTATGAGGTGGATGGCTACTTCGGCCTGGCCGGAGGCATCGGGGACTCCGGTGTCGGCTTCGACGTGGGGTACATCTACTATGCCTATCCCAGCCTGGATGACTCGGATGTGGGCGAAGTCTACGGCGGGCTGGACTTCATGGGGGCCCATGCCATGGTGAACCTGGTCACCAATGCCGATGACAACAGCGCGGAGGATTCCCTGAGCTATGAACTGGGCTACGGCCTGGGCCTCACCGGGGACATGAGCCTGGACGGCACGGTGGGCTACGTGGACCCCGACGAGGGGGATGGGGATTACACCTGGTGGTCCGTCGGCCTGACCCGGGCCACGGAGCTTGGGGACTTCACCCTGGCCTACACCCAGAACGACATCGACGATGGCAACGCCGATGATCCCCGGGTCTCCGTGGCCTTTGGCATGTCCTTCTGAGCCGGGGCCGCATCGATCCATGCACACCCGGGGCGGCCGTGCGGGCCGCCCCCCTTCAAGGAGCAGCGAACATGAAGCTGGTAACCGCAATCATCAAGCCGTTCAAGCTGGACGACGTGCGTGAGGCCCTGTCCGAGATCGGGGTGCAGGGGATCACCGTCACCGAGGTCAAGGGCTTCGGGCGGCAGAAGGGGCACACCGAACTCTACCGGGGCGCGGAATACGTGGTGGACTTCCTGCCCAAGGTGAAGCTGGAGGTGGCCGTGGACGATGGTCTGGTGGATCAGGTCATCGAGGCCGTGAGCCAGTCCGCCAACACCGGCAAGATCGGGGACGGCAAGATCTTCGTCTTCCCGCTGGAGCAGGCCATCCGCATCCGTACCGGCGAGACCGGCTCCGACGCACTCTGACCCCCATCCAAGGCTTTACTATCTGGCGGAGGACGCAACGTGGAAAATCAAGTCATCGAGATCGCATACGCACTGGACACCTTCTATTTCCTGGTGTCCGGGGCCCTGGTCATGTGGATGGCCGCCGGCTTCACCATGCTGGAGGCGGGCCTGGTCCGCTCCAAGAGCACGGTGGAGATCCTCACCAAGAACATCGCCCTCTATTCCATCGCCTGCATCATGTACATGATCATCGGCTACAACATCATGTACGGCGGCGGCATCAACAGCCTCATCCCCAGCTTCTGGCCGGTGCTCAGCAGCGTGGACCATAGCGTGGAGGAGGTGGTCGCCAGCGGCGGGGAGGTCTACTACTCCAGCCTTTCGGACTTCTTCTTCCAGGTGGTCTTCGTCGCCACCGCCATGTCCATCGTCTCCGGCGCCGTGGCCGAACGCATGAAGCTCTGGGCCTTCCTGATCTTCTGTGTCGTGCTCACCGGCTTCATCTATCCCTTCCAGGGATTCTGGAGCTGGGGCGGGGGCTTTCTCAGCAACCTGGGCTATTCCGACTACGCCGGTTCCGGCATCGTGCACCTGACCGGTGCCGTAGCCGCCCTGGCGGGGGTCCTGCTGCTGGGGGCGCGCAAGGGCAAGTACGGGCCCAAGGGTCAGATCAACGCCCTGCCCGGGGCCAACCTGCCCCTGGCCACCCTGGGGATCTTCATCCTCTGGCTGGGCTGGTTCGGCTTCAACGGTGGCTCGGAACTGAAGGTGTCCGATGTGGAATCCGCCAACAACGTGGCCCGGGTGTTCACCAACACCAACCTGGCGGCGGCCGGCGGCGTGGTGGCCTCGCTGATCACCTCCCGCCTGCTCTTTGGCAAGACCGATCTCACCATGGGCCTCAACGGTGCCCTGGCGGGGCTGGTGGCCATCACCGCGGAACCGCTCATGCCGCATCCGCTGCTGGCCACCCTCATCGGCTTCATCGGCGGCGTGCTGGTGGTGTTCTCCATCGTCCTGCTGGACAAGATGCGCATCGACGACCCGGCCGGGGCCATCTCCGCCCACGGTACGGTGGGGATCTGGGGGGTGTTCGCGGTGCTGCTGTCCAACCCGGACGCCACCTTCCTGGCCCAGCTGGCGGGGGTGGTCTCCATCTTCACCTTCGTCTTCGTCCTCAGCCTGCTCTTCTGGCTGCTGCTCAAGGTGACCATGGGCATCCGGGTGAGCGAGGAGGATGAGATGAGCGGTGTGGACATCGCCGAGTGCGGCCTGGAGGCCTATCCGGAGTTCACCGCCACGCGCAAGTGAGCCCCTTGATCCCTGCAGATGCATGTCCCTTGCGGGCGCCCTCGGGCGCCCGCTTTTCTGTGGGGGGCTTCCGTCAGGGTGCGCCGTCCTCGTCGGTGCGCAGGGCCCGGGGGAGGGAGAAGGTGACCTGCTCGGCCCGGCCCTGGTGTTCCACCAGGGCCTCGGCGCCCAGGGGGCGGAGATGGTCCACCACCTGCTGCACCAGCAGCTCCGGGGCGGAGGCCCCGGCGGTGAGCCCGATGCGCCGGCAGCCCTGCAGCCACTCGGGGCGGATGTCCGCGGCGGTGTCGATGAGATGGGCCGTGACCCCCATCTTCTCGGCGATCTCCCGCAGGCGGTTGGAGTTGGAGCTGTTGGGGGAGCCCACCACCAGGATGAGATCGCATTCCCCGGCCAGGGCCTTGATGGCGTCCTGACGGTTCTGGGTGGCGTAGCAGATGTCGTCCCGGCGCGGCCCCTGGATCTTCGGGAAGCGCTCCCGCAGGGCCTCGACGATGCCGCGGGTGTCGTCCATGGAGAGGGTGGTCTGGGTGACGTAGGCCAGATGCTCCGGATCCTTCACCTGCAGGCTGCGCGCCTGGGCCTCGTTCTCCACCAGATGGATGTCCCCTCCGCGGCTGCGGTCGTACTGCCCCAGGGTGCCGTCCACCTCCGGGTGTCCGGCATGACCGATGAGTACCACCTCTTCGCCCTTGGCGGCGTGCCGGGCCACCTCCATGTGCACCTTGGTGACCAGGGGGCAGGTGGCGTCGAACACCTGCAGGCCCCGGCGTTCGGCCTCCTGTTGCACGCTGCGGGGTACGCCGTGGGCGCTGAAGATGACGGTGGCCCCGTCCGGGACCTGGTCCAGTTCCTCCACGAAGATGGCCCCCTTCTGCCGCAGTTCGTTCACCACGTAGCGGTTGTGCACCACCTCGTGGCGCACGTAGATGGGGTGGCCGAAGCGTTCCAGGGCCCGTTCGACGATCTCGATGGCCCGGTCGACGCCGGCGCAGAAGCCGCGGGGGTTGGCGAGGAGGATCTGCATGGCTGGGGGTCCGTATCGTTGGGTGTGGAGATCGTGTTCAGGGGGCCGGGTCGTCCGGGGGGTCCGCTTCGCGCCGGCGACGGGACGGGGGTTCGGGCAGGAGGCTGCCGGCGATGAGCAGCACCGCGCCCACGGTGATGGCGCTGTCGGCCAGGTTGAAGGCGGGCCAGTGATAGCCGGCGTAGTGCAGGTCGATGAAGTCGATGACATGGCCGTGCCAGACCCGGTCGATGACGTTGCCCAGGGCCCCCCCCAGCACCAGGGCCAGGGCGGCGGCGGTGAGCCCTTCCCCGGGGGACAGGCGGCGCATCCAGACCACAAGGATCACGCTCACCCCCAGGGCCAGGGCGATGAACAGCCAGCGCTGCCAGCCGCCGGCCTCCCCCAGGAGGCTGAAGGCCGCACCGGTGTTGTACACCAGGGAGAGGTTGAAAAAGGGCAGCACCTCCACGGGGGCGAACTGCACCAGCTGGTGCTCGGCGATGGACTTGGTGAGCTGGTCCAGGCCAAGGACGGTGACGGCGAGCCAGAGCCATCGGAGCATGGGCATCCCCCCGGTTCAGGCGAAACGCCGGCGCTCGCCGGGGCCCGCCACGTTGCTCACACAGCGGCCGCAAAGACCCGGGTGGTCGGGGTCCGCGTCCACGTCCTCGCGGCGGTGCCAGCAGCGCACGCACTTGGGGTGCGCGCAGCGGGACACGCGCACCGCCAGGGGGGTGCCGTCGGGCAGCGGGGTCTCCACGGCATCCGCCGGGGCCTCGGCGCGGGCGTGGACGCGGGCATGGGAGGTGAGGAGCACGAAGTGCAGCTCATCTTCCAGACGCCCCAGGACCTCCTCGAGACCGGCGTCGCAGTACAGATCCACCTCCGCGTCCAGGGCGGCACCGATGTCCCCGGCGTTGCGCAGGCGCTCCAGTTCGCGGCTGACGCACTGGCGTACCTCCAGCACCCGCCGCCAGTCCTCCACCCCCAGGGGGGCATCCGACCCCAGGGGAGAGAGGTCCTCGTACCAGGTGTTGAGCAGCACCGAGGCGTTGCGCTCCCCGGGGATGTGTTGCCAGATCTCCTCGGCGGTGAAGCTGAGGATGGGGGCGAGCCAGCGGGTCATGGCCTCGACGATGTGGTACATGGCCGTCTGTGCCGAGCGCCGGGCGCGGCTGTTGGCCTGGGTGGTGTACTGGCGGTCCTTGATCACGTCCAGGTAGAAGCTGCCCATCTCCACGGAGCAGAAGTTGTGCACCCGCTGGTAGATCTGGTGGAACTGGTACTGGTCGTAGGCGCGGATCACCTGCTGCTGCACCCGCAGGGCCTGGTCCACCGCCCAGCGGTCCAGGGGCAGCAGATGGGCTGCCTGCAGGCGGTCGCGGGCCGGGTCGAAGCCGTTGAGGTTGGCCAGCAGGAAGCGGGCGGTGTTGCGCATGCGCCGATAGGCATCGGCGGTGCGCTTGAGGATCTCGTCGGAGACGGCCATCTCGCCGCTGAAGTCGGTGGCCGCCACCCACAGGCGCAGGATGTCGGCCCCGAGGGTGTCCATCACCTTCTGCGGCGCCACCACGTTGCCCCGGGACTTGGACATCTTCTGGCCCTGGGCGTCCACGGTGAAGCCATGGGTGAGCACGGCGCGGTAGGGGGCCTCGTCGCGCATGGCCACGGCGGTGAGCAGGGAGGACTGGAACCAGCCCCGGTGCTGGTCCGAGCCCTCCAGGTAGAGGTCCGCCGGCAGCCCCAGGCGGCGTTCGGTGACGGTGGCATGGGTGACGCCGGAGTCGAACCAGACATCCAGGGTGTCGGTGACCTTCTCGAAGCGTTCGGCGTCCTCCCCCAGCAGTTCCTTGGGGTCCAGGGCGAACCAGGCCTCGATGCCTTCCCGCTCCACCCGCTGGGCCACCTGCTCGATGAGCTTTTGGGTGTCCGGGTGCAGGGCGCCGGTCTCCCGGTTCACGAACAGGGGCATGGGCACGCCCCAGCTGCGCTGGCGGGAGATGCACCAGTCGGGGCGGTGGGACACCATGCCCTCGATGCGGGCGCGGCCCCAGTCGGGCACCCAGCGTACCCGGCCGATGGCCTCCAGGGCCTTCTCCCGCAGTTCCGCCTTGTCCATGCTGATGAACCACTGGGAGGTGGCCCGGAAGATGATGGGGGTCTTGTGGCGCCAGCAATGGGGATAGCTGTGGCGGAACTTCTGTGCGTGCACCAGCTGGCCCCGTTCCCGCAGCACCTCCACCACGTGGCCGTTGGCCTCGTCCACCGTCTCGCCGGCAAACAGGGGGGTGTCCGGCAGGAAGCGGCCATCCCCGCCCACCGGGTGGTCCACCGGCAGGCCGTAGCGCAGGCCCACGATGTAGTCCTCCTGGCCGTGGCCCGGTGCGGTGTGCACGGCGCCGGTGCCTGCCTCCAGGTTGACGTGATCCCCCAGGATCACCGGCACCTGGCGGTCATAGAAGGGATGCTGCAGCAGCAGCCCTTCCAGGGCGGCGCCCCGGGCCCGGGCCACGATGCGGTACTCCTCCAGGCCGTAGCGGGCCATGAGGCCCTCCACCAGATCGGCGGCCACCAGCAGGCGTTCGCCGGGCACCGCCACCAGGGCGTAGTCCAGTTCCGCATTCAGGGCTACGGCCTGGTTCGCCGGCAGGGTCCAGGGGGTGGTGGTCCAGATGACCACGCTCACCGGGCCGTCGCCGGTGTCCGGCGCCAGCTGCATGCGCCGCAGCAGGTCTTCCTCCTCCAGGGCATGGAAGCGCACGTCCACCGCCACGGAGGTCTTGTCCTCGTATTCCACCTCCGCCTCGGCCAGGGCCGAACCGCAGTCCACGCACCAGTGCACGGGCTTGTACCCCTGGACCACGTGGCTGCGCTCGATGATGCGCCCCAGGGCGCGCATGATGTCCGCTTCGTTGGTGTAGTCCATGGTCAGGTAGGGGCGGTCCCATTCCCCCAGCACCCCCAGGCGCTTGAAGTCACGGCGCTGGCGTTCCACCTGCTCCAGGGCGTAGGCGCGGCAGGCCTCGCGGAAGGCCCGGGGATCCTCCGCCTTGGCCTGTTTGCCCCGGGCGCGTTCCACCTGCAGCTCGATGGGCAGACCGTGGCAGTCCCAGCCGGGGATGTAGGGGGCGTCGTAACCCGCCAGAGTGCGGCTCTTGACGATGATGTCCTTGAGGATCTTGTTCACCGCGTGGCCGATGTGGATGTCGCCGTTGGCGTAGGGCGGGCCGTCGGCCAGGATGAACCGGGGCCGGCCTGTGCAGGCCGCGCGGATCTGTTCGTACAGACCGTCCCGCTCCCAGGCGGCGAGCATCTCCGGTTCCCGCCGCGCCAGGTTGCCGCGCATGGGGAAGTCGGTCTTGGGGAGGTTCAGGGTGTCTTTGTAGTCGGGCTTCAAGCTGGGTTACCTCGAATCAGTCCGGCGTGCCGTCCCGGGGGGTGTCCGCCCCGGCGGGGGCGTCGTGGGCCCGGAAGAAGGCCCGGGCGTTCCGGACATCCCGGGCGATCTGGGCCTGCAGGGCCTCCAGGGTGTCGAAGCGGGTCTCGTCCCGCAGGCGGTGCAGCAGGTCCACGTGCAGATGGCGACCGTACAGGTCCCCGTGGAAGTCCAGCAGGTGCACCTCCAGGCGGTGGTCCAGGCCGTTCAGGGTGGGGCGGCGGCCGGCGTTGGCCACGCCCCGCAGCGGCTCGCCCGGCACCCCGAAGACCTCCACGGCGAAGACCCCACGTACCGCCATGGGATTGTGGCCCAGGCGCAGATTGGCGGTGGGGAAGCCCAGGCGCTGGCCTTGTTTGTCGCCGTGGAGGACGCGGCCGTTGATGCGGTAGGGGCGCCCCAGCAGCTTCTCCGCCGTGTCCATGTCTCCCGTCTCCAGGGCCCGGCGGATACGGGTGCTGCTCACCCGGCCGCCGTCGATGTGGAAGGTGTGCATGTGGGCCACCTCGAAGCCCTGGGCGCGTCCCGCTTCCTGCAGGGTCTGGAAGTGGCCGCTGCGGTCGTGGCCGAAGCGAAAGTCGTCCCCCACCACCAGATAGCGCACCCCCAGGCGTTCCACCAGCAGCCGGTCGATGAAGGTCTGCGCCGGCATCGCCGCCAGGTGGGCGTCGAAGCGCAGGCACAGCAGCCGGTCCACGGAGAAGCGCCGCAGGGCCAGGACCTTGTCCCGGAAGCGTTGCAGGCGCGGCGGGGCGGCATCCCCCAGGAAATGCTCCCGGGGCAGGGGTTCGAAGGTGATCACCACCGTGGGCAGCCCCAGCTCGGCCCCCTTCTCGGCCAGTTGCCCCAGCACCGCCTGGTGCCCCAGGTGGACGCCATCGAAGTTGCCGATGGTGGCCACCGACCCCCGGTGCCGGGGCCGGAGGTTGTGGGCCCCGCGTATCAGTTCCATGGAGACATTCGCAAAAGCATTGATTATACGCGGTGGGGCCGGGCGCGGGGCAAGGAGGCGGATCAGGGCAATTGTAGACACGAAATGAGTCGCATTTGATTAATTTAGCCTGAAGCGCTATAGCTGGAGCATTTGAGGTTAGCCCTAATGTCCCAGCT
>NZ_FOUO01000015.1 GCF_900114895.1 Ectothiorhodospira mobilis | reverse complement strand
AGAACGGGGTGAACCCCCGTCACTATCTGATCGATGTGCTTGAGCGCATCCAGGATCATCCCGCCAATCGCCTCCAAGAACTGCTGCCCTATCACAGGGCACCGCTGGCCCAGAGTTGCGGGGAGCATGCCAGCCCCGACTGACGGCTGGCTATACGGGGGCTACCGGACGGATACGATTCGGCAGCATATCGTCCAGCGACGGCATTCCGCCCTCGGGTATCAATCGCCCCGGCAATTCGACGCCGAGTACCATCAGTCACACAAACCCGAACCCGTCCACTGAAGCGGGTCAAGTCCAGCGGCCCATTGATCTCCCTTTGTTTCCGCCTTTCCGCTACCCTCTGTCACGCAATCGTTGTCACAGTTTCATCCTACTGTCACAAACCGTTATCAGACTCTTTCCCGCAATCGCGTTGTGTTGAATACCAAAAGAGGTTTGTACTGATGAAACGTTTTGCCATATCAAGCATCGGCCTGGCCGCTGTAATGGCCGCGACCATGGGCACCGCCTACGCGGACAACCATACTCGTGAACAGCTTCGCATCGTCGGCTCGTCCACCGTCTTCCCGTTCTCGAGCTACGTGGCCGAGGAGCTGGGTACGACCACCGAGTGGCCGACCCCGGTCGTCGAATCGACCGGTTCGGGCGGCGGCATGAAGCTGTTCTGCGAAGGCAACGGCATGGACACCCCGGACATCACCAACGCCTCGCGCCGCATGAAGGTCTCCGAGTTCAAACGCTGCCAGGAAAACGGCGTCACCGACATCACCGAGGCCATGGTCGGCTACGACGGCATCGCCTTCGCCCAGAGCACCACTAACGACCCGATCGCTCTGACCCGCGAGCAGATCGCCATGGCGCTGTTGGAGAAGGTCCCGCAGGACGGCGAGTTGGTCGAGAACCCGTACACGAAGTGGAGCGAGATCGACTCCTCACTGCCGAACCGCGAGATCCGCGTCTACGGCCCGCCGACCACTTCCGGTACGCGTGATGCCTTCGAGGAACTGGTCCTCGAGGCCGTGACCGAGGACATGGATATCTACGGTGGCGAGGGTTACACCAACATCCGCAAGGATGGCGCCTACATCGACGCCGGCGAGAACGACAACCTGATCGTTCAGAAGCTCGAGAACGACACCGAGGCCTTCGGGATCTTCGGCTACTCCTTCCTCGAGGAGAATGCCGACAAGATCTCCGGCGCAAGCATCGACGGCGTCAAGCCGAAGCCGGAAGCAATCGGTTCGGGCGAGTACCCGGTCTCCCGCTCGTTGTGGTTCTACATCAAGAACAGCCACGCCGAGGAGGTTCCGGCCATGGCTGACTACGTCAAGCTGTTCATGAGCGACAAGATGATCAGCGATCTGGGCTACCTCAAGGGCATCGGCCTGATCCCGATGCCGGAGGAGCTGCTCAACGAGTGGCAGGAGAAGGTTGCGGATCGCGTCGAGCTCAAGCTCTCCGATCTGAAGTAAGCGAAGGACTCGCTCCCCAGGGACGGGGAAGGGATGCCCTCCCAGGGACGGGAAAGGCCGGCGAGTCGATCTCGCCGGCCTTCTCTTGTCGCAAGCGTTCGGCGCATTTCGCACCGAATGCTTGCGACAGGAGTCAGGTTCCCAATAATGGGCCGCTTTGAGGCCTTGGCCGGCACCGCCGCCCGATGGATGCCGACACCGTGATCCAAGACGGAATAGCGCAGACATGCAGACCGATCAGATACTGATGACATTCTTCGCCGGAGTGATTCTCCTCGGTGCGCTGGGGTTCTACCTGGGGCGTTCCAAGGCGGCCCGGACGCGCGCCGGCGGCACGCACATGCATTCCCAGCCCGACCAGTACGCCTGGTTCGCGGTGCTGTCCTCGGCCGGTCCGGCGATCATCGCCGCCGCCCTGGCCGCGATCGTACTGGGGGTATTGGAGACCGCGTTTCCGGGCTGGCTGGCGGTCGCCAGCGCCCTGGGGCTCGGGGCGATCGGTCTATTCCTCGGGCTCAACCGGATCCGCCCGGAGTTGCGCGCGCGCGATTCGCTCGAGCGCACGGTCAAGTGGGTGCTGCTGGGCGCCGCCTCGGTCTCCGTCCTGACCACCTTCGGCATACTGTTCTCCATCCTGTTCGAGGCGATCCGCTTCTTCCAGATGGAGAGCTTCTGGTACTTCATTACCGGTACCGAGTGGTCGCCCGGCGACTCCTTCCTTGCCGCCGCGGGCCGCGAGGGTGGGGGCGACGGCGCGATGTTCGGCGCATTGCCGCTGTTCGCTGGCACCTTCATGATCACCGCGATCGCGATGCTGGTGGCGGTGCCGATCGGGGTGTCGGCGGCCATTTACATGGCGGAGTACGCGCCCCCCGTGTTGCGTGATGTCGCCAAGCCGGTCCTCGAGGTGCTCGCCGGCATCCCGACGGTGGTCTACGGCTTCTTCGCCGCAATCACGGTCGCCCCGCTGATCGTGGCGGTCGCCGAGTCGGTCGGCCTCGAGGCCTCGTTCAGTAACGCGCTGGCGCCGGGGATCGTGATGGGCATCATGATCATCCCGTTCATCTCCTCGCTCTCGGACGACGTCATCAGCTCGGTGCCGACCGCCATGCGGCAAGGGTCGCTGGCGTTGGGGACGACCCGCAACGAGACGATTCGCTACGTCGTTCTTCCCGCGGCGCTGCCGGGTATCATTTCGGCCACCCTGCTGGGCGTGTCGCGGGCGCTGGGCGAGACCATGATCGTGGTGATGGCCGCGGGCATGCGTCCCAACCTCACGGCCAACCCGCTCGAGGACATGACCACGGTGACCGTCAGTATTGTCTCCGCGCTGACCGGCGACAACGAGTTCGGCTCGGCGGCCACTCTCTCCGCCTTTGCGCTGGGGCTGGTGCTGTTCGTGGTCACCCTGGCGCTTAACTTCGTCTCGGTCATGATGATTCGTCGTTTCCGCGCGAAGTACGCGGTCAACAATCTGTAACTGTCCAACCGGAAGCTTGCCGTCATGTCCCAGTCCTTGGACGACATTTCCCGTCAGCTGAAAAAACGCCACCGGAAGTCCGCCCGGATGAAGTGGCTCTCCTTCGGTGCCCTCCTTCTGGCGGGTGTCTTCCTGGTGCTGTTCCTGGCCGACATGCTGATCAAGGGGCTGCCGGCCTTCCAGCAGGCCTACATCCAGGTCGAGGTCAACTACAGTGAACGGGCCAGCGAGCTGCCACTCGCGGCCGTCGAGGCCGACGTACGCGAACTGGTCAGTCGCGGGTATCTGCGTCTGATCCCGAACCGGATGGAGGCCAACCCCGACCTGCTGGGCACCCAGCGCATGGAATGGGTCCTGGCAGACGATGAGGTCGATCAATACCTTCAGGGGGCGGACAGCAGCCTGAGCGCCAAGCACAAGGCGGTGGTGGATCGCCTGACCGAGGCGGGGCGGGCCGAGTTGCAATTCAACACCGGCTTTTTCACCAACGGGGATTCCAAGCTGCCGGAAATGGCGGGGCTGGCCTCGGCAGCCGTCGGCTCGGTGATGTTGTTGATCGTCACCCTGGCCTTCGCCTTCCCCGTGGGCGTGATGACCGCCGTCTACCTCGAGGAGTTCGCGCCGGACAACCGCTTCACGCGCTTTATCGACGTGAACATCAACAACCTGGCGGCGATTCCCTCCATCCTGTTCGGCTTGCTGGGCCTCGCCATCTTCATCAACTTCTTCGGTGCGCCTCGTTCGTCGGCCCTGGCCGGCGGCCTGACATTGGGCCTGATGACCCTGCCGATCATCATTATCACCGCGCGGGCGGCGCTCAGTTCCGTGCCCGATTCGATCCGGCACGCCGCCTTCGGCGTGGGCGCCACCCGCTGGCAGACGGTGCGCGATCATGTCCTGCCGCTGTCGATGCCGGGGATTCTGACCGGCTCGATCATCGGCATGGCCCAGGCGCTGGGCGAGACCGCGCCGCTGATCATCATCGGCATGATCGCCTTCATCCCGGACGCCCCCACCAGCTTTACCCAGGCGGCCACCGTGCTCCCGGCGCAGATCTACACCTGGGCGAGCATGCCGGAGTCGGCCTACGTCGAGCGTACCGCCGCCGGTATCATCGTGCTGCTGTCGGTGCTGATCACGCTGAACGCCACGGCGGTGTATCTGCGCAAGAAATTCGAGCACCGCTGGTGATGGCGCAACGGCACGAGACCGATGGATATACACGTCAACCAACGACAGGTACGGCGAGAATGACAACTAAACTCGCATCTCCGGGCGCACCCGTAACGTTCAACCAGGAGACCACCCACGATCTCGAACTGACCGTGCGTGATCTCAAGCTCTGGTACGGGGAAAATCAGGCCCTCAAGGGCATCGACCTGGATATTTACGAGAACAACATCACCGCGTTGATCGGTCCGTCGGGTTGTGGCAAGTCAACCTTCCTGCGCTGCCTGAACCGCATGAACGACCTGATCCCCACCGTGCGGACCGAGGGCGAGATCATGATGGAGGGCCGGAACGTGCTCTCGAAGGAGGTCGACGAGGTCGCCCTGCGCAAGAAGGTCGGCATGGTGTTCCAGAAACCCAACCCGTTCCCGAAGAGCATCTACGAGAACGTCGCCTACGCTCCGCGCATGCACGACATCGTGCCCGCCGGTAAGGAGCAGGACGAGCTAGTCGAGACGTCGTTGCGCGCCGCCGGTCTGTGGGAGGAGGTGAAGGATCAGCTCGGCAGTCCGGGGACGTCGCTCTCCGGTGGCCAGCAGCAGCGCCTGTGCATCGCTCGGGCGATCGCCGTGCAGCCGAGCGTGATCCTGATGGACGAGCCTACCTCCGCGCTCGACCCGATCTCCACGGCCACCATTGAGGACCTGATGTATGAGCTCAAGAAGGAGTACACTATCGTGGTGGTCACCCACAACATGCAGCAAGCCGCGCGGATCGCCGACTACACCGCCTTCTTCCATCTCGGGGAGGTGATCGAATACAACGACACCGCAACCATGTTCTCGACGCCGTCCGAGAAGCGGACCGAGGACTACATCACGGGGCGTTACGGCTAAGTCGAGAGTTAAGAGATCAGAAGGAAGAAGTCAGAAACAATCGGAGTGGCGGAAGTCGTTATAGGTGTCACGATATTGTTGACCTCTGACCGCTTAAGGTCATAAAAGAAAAGTCCCGCGAGTCGATGACCGACCCGCGGGGCTTCTTGATGGCACCAGGCTGTCAGGCTGCGATCAGCCCTCCTTGTGGTAGTAGTCCCAGATGCGCTGGACTTCGTTCTTCGAGCCCAGGATGACCGGGACGCGCTAGTGCAGCTTTTCCGGTTCGATGGTCATGATCCGGTCCGAGCCGGTGATCGACAGGCCGCCAGCCTGCTCGACGATCATGGACATCGGGTTCGCCTCGTACATCAGGCGTAGCTTGCCACCGCGCTCGCGGTGCTTGCTGTAGATCGGGTACATGAACACGCCGCCACGGACGAGGATGCGGTGCACCTCGGCGACCATCGAGGTGACCCAACGCATGTTGAAGTCCTTGTCGCGCTCGCCTTCCTTGCCGGCGAGGCACTCGTCGACGTAGCGCTTGACCGGCGCATCCCAGAAACGCATGTGCGACATGTTGATGGCGAACTCGGCGGTGTCTTCCGGGATGGTCATGTTCGGGTGGATCAGCTTGAACTCGCAGACCGAGCGGTCGAGGTGAAGCCGTCGACGCCGTCACCGATGGTCAGGACCAGGATGGTGGACGAGCCGTAGGTCACGTAACCGGCGGCGACCTGCTCGGTGCCCGGCTGCATGAAGTCCTCCTCGGTCGGGTTCTCTTTGGCCGAGTATAGGAATAATAAACCACCATTTCGTGTGCTCGCAGCGGGCAGCATTGCCTGGTCGACGCTGGGGTCTACCGCCGGCACGCCGCTTCCGCTCAGCCTTCGGCGCCAATACCGACGTCACACCGCCGAATTCTTCTCGAAGACAGCCGCGCCGGCACCCTTTTCCTCTCCCCGCCGGTTTCCCGGCCAGCCGCCGCCATGGCCGTGCCGCTGACGGCACAGCCCGAACGAAGTCATCCTGGGGTTGTCACCCCTTCTCGTCGAATAGCCCACGCTGTGGTGGCGCCCGGCAGGGAGACCGCCGCAAAGAGTCGGGCTCCGGCGCTTTCGCATCCAGGTGGGTGAGGATCTTCTCGATGACGTCGGGATCCTCGATGCACGCGATGATCCGCATCGCCCCGCCGCAGGCCGGACAGGTCTCGATGTCGATCCCGAAAACCCGCTTGAGGCGTTGCGCCCAGGTCATCGCGGCGCGGCGTTCAGCCGGTGTCTGCTCCTGCGGATCCGCCATCGTGGTATGCGAACCTCCCTTTCCTCGCCTGCCCGGTGTCACCCGCGCGCGGTACCTGCTGTTCGGTGCGAACACCCCATGGAATCGGGTCAGGTTGACCCGCGGTTTCGGCACCAGTGCTGCCAGCCGGGCAATAAAGTCGAGGGATTCGAAGATGACGTGCGTCGTGGCGTCACGGTACGGCGTCTTCAACTCGTACCGGACGTTGCCGTTCGGCGTCAGCGACAGACGCTTTTCCGCGATCGCCGGCCGGCTGATGTAGCGACACAGCCGCTCGAGCTTCTGGCGTTGATCCGCCCGCGCCGCGACACCGGCGTGCAGGTAGCCTTCGATGGCGCCCTCTGGAGCGGCCCGCCGTTTCGCAGCGCCACCTGGCGCACCGTCACCCAGCGCCGCGACCCGGACAGCCCCGCCTGGCTGCCCGAGTTTCGTGAGGGCGAGGTGGTGCGCTTCATGAACCAGTACAGCGATCTTTCGAACGCCGAGGCCCCCTGGGGTCCCTTCCGCATCGCCTTTTTGCAGTACGCCAGCGATCCCATCACCTTCTTTTCGCCGAGCATCTTCTACCGCAGGCCGGACTGGCTGCGGCCGCCCCGGGGGCCGGATGTATCGCCGGAACTGCGCTGGTATCCCGTGGTCACGGGCCTGCAACTGGCCGCCGACATCGCCGCCGGTGGCGTGCCCCCCGGCTACGGGCACAGCTATGCGGTGGGGGATTACGTCGATGCCTGGCGCGGGCTCACCGGGCCGCGAGGCTGGGATGCCCAAGGCATCGCGCGTCTGAAGGCGCATCTGAAGCGACAGCAGCTCACGGAGCAGGTCCAATGACCGTAGCCCTGGATGCGCCCGATAGGGACAGCCCCCTGCGGGCCCCTGGCCAGACGTTGCCGGCCACCTTTACGCTCACGGGGGCAATTGAGTAGATTACTGGGAAAATCTTCGGCCCCGCCCCCCGGGGCCACCTGCCTTTGGAGAATCTCGACCCATGAGTGAGACCCGACACAGCCGTCTGCTGATCCTGGGCTCCGGCCCCGCCGGCTACACCGCCGCGGTCTACGCCGCCCGCGCCAACCTCAATCCGCTGCTCATCACCGGCCTGGAACAGGGCGGCCAGCTGACCACCACCACGGAGGTGGACAACTGGCCCGGCGATCCCGAGGGGGTGCAGGGCCCCGAGCTCATGAACCGCATGCGTCAGCATGCGGAGCGCTTCAACACCGAGATCGTCTTCGACCATATCCATACCGCCGAGCTGGGGCAACGCCCCTTCCGCCTCACCGGGGATGCCGGCAGCTATAGTTGCGATGCCCTGATCATCGCCACCGGGGCCTCGGCCATGTACCTGGGCCTGCCCTCGGAGGAGATGTACAAGGGCCGCGGCGTCTCCGCCTGCGCCACCTGCGACGGCTTCTTCTACCGCGGCCAGAAGGTGGCGGTGATCGGCGGCGGCAACACCGCCGTGGAGGAGGCCCTGTACCTCTCCAACATCGCCGAGCACGTCACCCTGGTGCACCGGCGCGACCGCCTGCGGGCGGAGAAGATCCTGCAGGACCGTCTCTTCGAGCGGGAACGGGAGGGCAAGATCTCCATCGCCTGGGACCACGTCCTGGACGAGGTCCTGGGGGACCGCTCCGGCGTCACCGGCATGCGCATCCGCCACGTGCAGACCGGCGAGACCCGGGAGATGGAACTGCAGGGCATCTTCGTGGCCATCGGCCACAAGCCCAACACCGATCTCTTCGAAGGGCAGCTGGAGATGGACTATGGCTACATCCGCGTGAAGAGCGGTCTGGAGGGCAACGCCACCGCCACCAGCGTGCCCGGCGTCTTCGCCGCGGGGGATGTCATGGACCAGGTCTACCGCCAGGCGGTCACCTCCGCCGCCACCGGCTGCATGGCCGCCCTGGACGCCGAACGCTACCTGGAATCCCTCTAAGCCGGTGAAGGGGCCGCCCGGAACGGCGCGGCCCCGGCGGGGTCAGACTCAGGCAAGCCCCGGAGACCCCACCATGGCCGAGATCCCCGCCCCCCTGGAGCTTTCCGTGCGCGACCGCCTGGACGCGATCTCCCCCAAGGAATGGGATCGCCTGGGTGGCGAAGAGGATCCCTTTCTCAGTCATGCCTTCCTCTCGGCCCTGGAGCGCCACGGCTGCCTGGGGCCGGCGTTTGGCTGGTATCCCCGCCACCTGCTGCTGCACGAGCGCGGCGGCCCCCTGGTGGCCGCCCTGCCCCTCTACGCCAAGACCAATAACTACGGTGAATTCGTCTTCGACTGGACCTGGGAGCAGGCCTGGCGTCAGGCCGGCCTGGCCTACTACCCCAAGCTGGTGAGCGCCGTGCCCTACACCCCGGCCAGCGGCCGCCGCCTGCTGGTCCATCCCGAGCGCCCGGCCGGGCCCTTGCGCCGCACCCTGGTGCAACAGGCCACCGCGTTCGCCCAGGCCCAGGGCCTGTCCGGGCTGCATTGGCTGTTCACGGACGCCGCCGATATCCGCGCCCTGGAGGCGGAGGGGCTGGCCCTGCGCATGGGCTGTCAGTACCACTGGCACAACCGCGGCTATCGCGACTTCGAGGATTTCCTGGACGGCTTCACCTCGAAGCGGCGCAAGAACGTGCACCGGGAGCGGCGACGGGTGCGCGAACAGGGCATCGAACTGCGGGTCCTCCACGGGGACGAGACGGACCCGGGGCACTGGAGGCTGTTCCATGAGCTCTACGAAAACACCTTCCGGCGCAAGGGGGGTATCCCCACCCTCACCCTGCCCTTCTTCCTTGAGACGGCCCGCACCCTGGGGCGCCGGGTGGTGCTGATCCTGGCCGAGAGCGGGGAACGGCCCGTGGCCGCCGCCCTGTGCTACCGCAGCCGGGACACCCTCTACGGCCGCTACTGGGGCTGCCATGAGGAACACGACGGATTGCACTTCGAGGCCTGCTACTACCAGGGGATCGACTACAGCCTCCGCGAAGGGCTCGCCCGGTTCGAGCCCGGGGCCCAGGGGGAGCACAAGATCGGACGGGGGTTCCTGCCCACCCCCACCTGGTCGGCCCACTGGATCCGGGAACCGGGGCTGCGGGAGGCGGTGGCCGCCTACTGCCGCGAGGAGCGCGCGGCCATGGAGGCCCGGTGTGACGCCCTTATGGAGCTCTCCCCCTTCCGCGGCGATTCCTGACCCTTTGCAGCGGGCGGGCGGCGGGCGATACTGGATAGAGATCCGGTCCCTGCATCCCAACAGGACGTTCAGGCCATGTCTGGCAGCAACCAAGTCTATTCCCTCACCTGGCTGCACCCCGGTCGGAGCGACGAGCCCTTCCCGCCGGTGGAGCAGGCCCTGCGCGAGCCCAACGGGCTGCTGGCCGCCGGCGGGGACCTGAGCCTGCCCCGGCTGCTCAATGCCTACCGCCACGGGATCTTCCCCTGGTACGAAGCGGGCCAGCCCATCCTGTGGTGGTCCCCCGATCCCCGCACCGTGCTCTACCCCGACCGGGTGCGGGTGAGCCGCAGCCTGAAAAAGACCCTGCGCAACGCCGGTCTGCGGGTCACCTTCGACCAGGCCTTCGCCGACGTCATCAAGGGCTGCGCCGGGCCCCGGCGCGGGGTGCACGGCACCTGGATCACCTACGGCATGCAGCAGGCCTTTTTGCAGATGCACCGCGCCGGCTATGCCCACTCGGTGGAGGTGTGGCGGGAGGGCACCCTGGCGGGCGGGCTCTACGGCGTGGGCCTGGGCCGGGTCTTCTTCGGGGAGTCCATGTTCAGCCGGGAACGGGACGCCTCCAAGGTGGCCCTGGTGACCCTGTGCCGCCATCTGGAGCACTGGGGCTATCCCCTCATCGACTGCCAGACGCCCTCGGATCACATCCTGCGCATGGGGGCCGAATCCATGGCCCGGCACCGCTTCAGCGCCCGTCTGGATCAGCTCTGCGCCGTCCCGGGCCGGCCCGCGCCATGGTCGGTGGACGAGACCCTGGCCATCGTCTGATGCCGGCCCCCGGGGGCCTGCGGACCTATTGCCGGTCCCCCAGGGTGATGTTCACCTCCAGGATCTCGCAATTGCCCTGGTTTTCCAGGTTCATCTGCACCGCCTCGTCGTCCACCTGCACGTACTTGCGGATCACCTCCAGCAGTTCGCGGTGCAGCGCCGGCAGGTAGTCGGGCCCTGAGCGGCTGCTGCGCTCCCGGGCCACGATCACCTGCAGGCGTTCCTTGGCCACCTGGGCGCTGGACGGCTTCTGGGAGCGGAAGTAGTCGAAGATCCCCTTCATCACGTTCACCCCTTGAACAGGCGTCCGAAGATGCCCTTCTTCTGGGCGGTGAGAAAGCGGTGCGGGCGATCCTCACCGAGGAAGCGCGCCACGGCGTCGCGGTAGGCCTGGCCGGCATCGGATTCATCATCCAGCACCACCGGCATGCCGGCGTTGGAGGCATTGAGCACCGCCTGGGACTCGGGGATCACCCCCAGCATCTGGATGGAGAGGATCTCCTGCACGTCCTCCACGCTGAGCATCTCCCCCTTGTCCACCCGTTCCGGGGCATAGCGGGTGATGAGCAGATGCGCCGGGATGGGATCCTCCCCCTGCTCGGCCCGCCGCGTCTTGCTGGCCAGGATGCCCAACATGCGGTCCGAGTCGCGCACGCTGGAGACCTCGGGGTTGGTCACGACGATGGCCTCGTCGGCGAAATAGGAGGCCATGAGGGCCCCCCGTTCGATCCCGGCCGGGCTGTCGCAGATGATGTAGTCGAAGTCCTTGGAGAGCTCCTGCAGCACCTGCTCCACCCCCTCCTGGGTGAGGGCCTCCTTGTCCCGGGTCTGGGACGCGGGGAGGATGTAGAGTCCCTCCGTGCGCTTGTCCTTGATCAGCGCCTGGCGCAGGCTGGCGTCGCCATTGATGACATTGACGAAGTCATAGACCACGCGCCGTTCGCAGCCCATGATCAGGTCCAGGTTGCGCAGGCCCACATCGAAATCCACCACGGCGGTCTTGTGGCCCTCCAGGGCCAGCCCCGTGGCCACGGCGGCCGACGTGGTGGTCTTTCCCACACCTCCTTTGCCCGAGGTAATGACGACTATGCGTGCCATAGAGCCTGCATCTCCTGATGTTTGGACGCTAAATTTCGGTAATCCGGATGGCTTCGCCGCAGAGGGTGACGACCCGGTTCTCCCCGCGTTCGGCGTCGAGGATATCCTCTGCAATGCGGTAATGTCCGGCAATGGATACCAGTTCTGCCTCGAGGCGGCGGCAGAAGATGCGCGCCCCGGCCTGCCCCCGCACCCCCGCCAGGGCCTTGCCCCGCAGGGTGCCATAGACATGGATATGCCCATCCGCCAGCAGCTCGGCCCCGGCGGAGACGGCGCCGGTGACCACCAGGTCCCCCCCGCGGGCATAGACCTGCTGGCCGGAGCGCACCGGCTGATCCACCAGCAGGGAGGGGCTGTGGGGCGCGGGGGGCGGGGATGCATCCTCATCCCCTGCCGCCTGCCCCTTCTCCGGGGCGGGCGGCGTGGTACGCAGGGGCACCTCCCCCCCCGCGCGGGAGCCCATGCTGATCAGGGGCAGTCCGGCGCGTTCGGTCAGGGGTTCGGAGACTCCGTTCCTCTGCAGGCCGATGAGCTTCACCCCGTGGGTGCGCAGCGTCTCCAGCAGGGAGAGCAGATCCTGCTCCCCCATCCCGGCCATGGCCTCCAGGTCCACCACCACCGGCATGTCCCGCATGAGTTCCGGGGCCTCCCCCATGCGCGTCTCCAGGGCCTGGTCTAGGGCACGGGCATCGCTGGGGTGCAGCCGGAGGATGGACACCAGGAGCATCCGACCCTTGAACTCGATCGGCTGAATGGCGCTGGGATTGGCGGTCATAAAGGGTTCTCTTGCAGTTGCGGGGCCCTTCCCCGTCGGAGTGATATGCCTTGCAGGCGGCGCATTGTAACGATTCACGGCCCCTGGTGCGCGGACGACATGTTAATATGCTTATAATGCCTGCCGCATTGGCGTGTGGTAGAAAATCAAACACCGGGCATCGCACCGATCCCCCCGGGGATGTGCCGGCCACCCAGAGCTATGGAGTGAAGTCAGTTATGAACCAAGACGACAAGAAGATCCGAGCCGCCGTCCATCGCGCCCTGGAGTCCTCCGGCATGTCGCGCCGGAACTTCCTGCGGCTCTCCGGGGGCGGGGCACTGATGGCGGGGGCCACCGCCAGCGGTCTCCTCATATCCCGCCCCGCGCGGGCCGTACCCACCAGCGCGCACATCGTCATCGTCGGCGCAGGCGCCGCCGGCCTGGACTCCGCCTCGCGGCTGTCGCGGGAACTGGACGGGGCCCGCATCACCATCATCGACCGCCAGGAGGCCCACTACTACCAGCCGGGGTTAACCCTGGTGGCCTCGGGACTGTGGGGGGCGGACAAGGTCACGGACCGCAACGCCCGCTATCTCCCCTCCGATGTGGAATGGATCCATGACATGGTGGCGGAATACGACCCGGACAACAACCGGGTGGTCACCGAGGACGGCCGAACGGTGGAATACGACTACCTGCTGGTCACCACCGGCTTGCAGATCAACTACTCCGACATCGAGGGCATGTCCCGGGACCTGATCGGCCAGCACGGCATCGGCTGTGTCTACGACCGCCCCGATGTCGCCCTGGCCACCTGGCAGGCCATCGACCGCTTCACCACCGAGGGGGGCGTGGGCCTGTTCACCCGGGCCCCGGGGGCCATCAAGTGCGCCGGGGCGCCGCTGAAGATGACCATGCTCACCGAGAACCGCCTCAACGAGCGCGGCACCCGCGACCGAGCGGAGATGCATTACCTACCCCCGGCCAAGAGCCTGTTCTCCCAGCCGGACATCCACGACTTCCTCACCGAGCACCTGCCCGGCCGGGGCATCCAGATCGACTGGGATCACCCCCTCAAGGCCATCGACCCGGGCGCCCGCACCGCCACCTTCGCCACCCCCGAAGGGGACCGCACCATGGAGTACGACTTCATCCACGTGGTGCCGCCCATGAGCGCCCCGGATGCGCTGCGCAACAGCCCCCTGGCCGCCCCGGCGGAAAGCAAGTTCGCGGGCTGGCTGGAGGTGGACCAGTACGAGCTGCAGCACCTGCGCTATGCCAACGTCTTCGGTGCCGGGGACGTCAACGGCGTGCCCATCGGCAAGACCTCCGCCAGCGTCAAGGCGCAGGTCCCCGTGGCGGTGGAGAACCTGATCCAGAACATCCAGGAAAAGGAGAACACGGCCCGCTACAACGGCTACACCTCCTGCCCCCTGATCACGCAGGTGGGCCGCGCCATCCTGCTGGAATTCGACTACGACCTGAAGATGACCCCGTCCTTCCCCATCATCACCCCCTACGAGCCCCGTTGGACCTCGTGGCTGATGAAGGACTACCTGCTGCTGCCGGCCTACCGCGCCATGCTCCGCGGCCGCATCTAGGGCGGGCGCATCCATGATCCGGCGGGGAGGGCTGCAGGCCACTCCCCGCGCAGCGCAGACCAAGACTTCAAGAGGAAAGCACCATGGCCTTTTCGATCACTGGCATCCTGTTCGTCATGCTGGAATTCTTCCGCGGCATGCTCTGGTTCCTGATCCCCCTGATCCTGCTGGACCTGATCCTGCTGGGTTGGTACTTCAAGCGCATCTCCGGGCGCCGCAACAAGGCGGGCCTGGCCTTCAAGACCTCCATCGGCTTTGGCGTATTCGCCTTTGTGATCACCCTGATCCTGCTGCCGGGTTCCACCCATGCCACCTGGGGTGACCTGATCGGCTGGATCGACTACTTCTCCCTGATCCTGGTGAGCCTGGGCATGGGCGCCGCCGGCGCGGTGGCCATCTTCCCGGTGATGCTGCACCTGGTGGGCATCGGGCCGCGCAAGGAGGCGGTGCAGAAGACCCAGGCCACGCGCCCCGGGCAGACCGCCGACGAGAACGCCGGCTAGGCCGCAGCGGCCCCGCGGGGAGGGGACACACGCTCCCTCCCCCGCTTGACACCCCCGGATGGCCCGGCTAGCTTCATCGGCCGGTCCATCTCCTTCTCCCCTGCCCATGCACACCGTCCAGTACACCATCCCCCTGGCCACCGAGGCCCCCATCCAGATCCTGGACGTGACCGAAACGGTGCGGGAACACCACCGCCAGAGCGGCATCCGCAATGGCAGTCTCACCCTCCTCTCCCGGCACACCACCGCCTTCGTCAATCTCAACGAGCGGGAACCACGGCTGCAGGAGGACATGCTCACCCACCTCAAGCGCCTGGTGCCGCGGGACGGCGATTACCGCCACAACGAGGCCCCGGTGGACGGCCGGGACAATGCCCATGCCCATCTCATGGGCCTGTTCATGAACGCCTCCGAGACCCTCCCGATCCTGGACGGCGAGCTCTGCCTAGGGCAGTGGCAATCCATCTTCTTCATCGAACTGGACGGCCCCCGCCCAGAACGCCGGCTCATCGCCCATTTCACCGGCAGCCGGGAGTGACAGCCCATGGACGCCCGTGACCTGGAAGGCTTTTTCACCACCCCCGGGGCCATCGACCCCGAGGATCACCTGATCCTGGACTACGAGATGGAATGCGTAGGGGATCCCCGCGAGGCCGCCGCCCACCTTTGCAGCGAGCAGTCCACCGCCCAATGGCGCCGCGTGGGGGT
This sequence comes from Ectothiorhodospira mobilis, assembly GCF_900114895.1. Taxonomy (GTDB): domain Bacteria; phylum Pseudomonadota; class Gammaproteobacteria; order Ectothiorhodospirales; family Ectothiorhodospiraceae; genus Ectothiorhodospira; species Ectothiorhodospira mobilis_A. The sequence goes on along the minus strand of NZ_FOUO01000015.1, from coordinate 41,128 downwards.
GGATGAGGACCTGCGCCCCCGCTTCGGCGCCAAGGTGATGGAGCTGGAGGTACTGGAGCGGCGGGAGCGGCCGAGCTATCCCCTGGAACAGGGACCCCAGGGGGCGGTCCACGCCTGCCGCGTGCGCATCGCCCATCCCCACGAGAACTTCGGCCCGCGCCTGCCCAACCTGCTCTCCGCCGTCTGCGGCGAGGGCCCCTTCTTCACCCCCGGCGTACCCCTGATCAAGCTCATGGACATCCACTTCCCCGGACGCTTCCTGAGCCACTTCCAGGGGCCGCAGTTCGGGGTCCAGGGCCTGCGCCAGCGGCTCAATGCCTTCCATCGCCCCATCTTCTTCGGCGTCATCAAGCCCAACATCGGCCTGCCGCCGGACGCCTTCTCCGAGATCGGCCACGAGGCCTGGATGGGGGGTCTGGACATCGCCAAGGACGACGAGATGCTGGCGGATCCGGCCTGGTCCCCTCTGGCGGAGCGCTGCCGCCACCTGGGGGCGGCCCGCCGGGAGGCGGAGGCGGCCACCGGCGACCCCAAGATCTACCTGGCCAACATCACCGATGAGGTGGACCGGCTGGTGGAGCTGCACGACCTGGCGGTGGAACGGGGGGCCAACGCGGTGATGGTGAATGCCCTGCCGGTGGGTCTGTCCGCCGTACGCATGCTGCGCCGCCATGCCCGCGTGCCCCTGGTGGCCCACTTCCCCTTCATCGCCGCCTTCAGCCGGCTGCCCCGCTACGGCATCCACAGCCGGGTGATGACCCGGCTGCAACGCCTGGCGGGATACGATGTCATCATCATGCCCGGCTTTGGCCCGCGCATGATGACCAGCGAGGCGGAGGTGCTGGCCAACGTGCGCGCCTGCCTGGAACCCATGGGGGATCTGCGCCCCGCCCTGCCCGTGCCCGGGGGCAGCGACTCCGCCGCCACCCTGGAGGGGGTGTACCAAAGGCTGGGCACGGTGGACTTTGGCTTTATCCCCGGGCGCGGCGTCTTCGGGCATCCCCAGGGCCCCCGGGCGGGGGCCGCCAGCCTGCGCCAGGCCTGGGACGCCATCGCCGCGGGGGTGCCGGTGCGCACCCATGCCAAGAAACACGAGGCCCTGGCCCGAGCCCTGGAGGCCTTCAGCGGCTGAAGGCCCCAGGCCCTCTGCCCGGGGTTTAGGTGCGCCGGTTCCAGAACTGCGCCGCCAGCACCTCCAGGTGCTGGGACAGGGTTTCCAGCTCACCGGCGGAGCGCTCGATCTCCATGATGGACTGGGCGTTGCCGTCGGCGGAGGCGCGGATGTTGGAGATGCTGTTGTTGATCTCCTCGCTGACGCTGCGCTGCTCATCCACCGCCGTGGCGATCTGCACGCTCATCTCGCTGATAGCGCTCACATTGCGGGTGATCTCCTCCAGGGACCGCGCCGCCGCATCCGCCTGGCCCACGCTGCGCTCCGCCTGCTCCCGGCTCTGGCCCATCACCTGCACCGAGGAATGGGCCCCCGCCTGCAGCTTCTCGATCATGCCGCGGATCTCCTTCGTGGCCCCCTGGGTGCGGGAGGCCAGGCTGCGCACCTCATCGGCCACCACGGCAAAACCCCGGCCCTGCTCCCCGGCCCGGGCCGCCTCGATGGCGGCGTTCAGGGCCAGCAGGTTGGTCTGCTCGGCGATCTCGCGGATCACGTCCACCACCGTGCTGATCTCCTCGCTGCGCTGCTCCAGGCCGTGGATCACCTCCGTGGCCTTCTCCACCTCGTCGGTGAGCTGGCCGATGGCCTCCCCGGTGGAGACCACCACGCGGCGGCCGTCGGCAGCGCTGCCATCGGCGGATTCCGCCGAATCGGCGGTATCCTGGGCATTGCGCGCCACCTCCTGGATGCTGGCGGCCATTTCGTTCACCGCCGTGGCCACCTGATCCGTCTCCGTCTGCTGGCGCAGGATCTCCTCCCGGGCATGCCCCACCACCCCGGCCATCTCCCGGATCTGCGCCGTGAGGCGCCGCGTGGACTCCGCCACCCGGCCCACCGCCGCGCTGGTCTCCGCCGAGAGCATGTCCAGGGCGAAGGCCACCTCGCCGTATTCGTCCGTGCGTCGCGTGTAGATGTACTGGCAGAGGGGATCGTGTACCACGGCCCGGGCCCGCTGGCGCAGGCGCATGAGCGGCTGCGTGGCCCAACCGGCCCAGGCCCCGGCCAGGGCCAGGAACAGCGCCGCCGCCAACAGCATCGCCCCGGCCGGGGCCCCCGCCAGGATCCCGGCCACCGTCCCCAGCAACGCCGCCGCCCCCAGGGCGGCGGCCAGGCGTGCCCGCACCCCCTTCAGGGGCAGGCGCAAGGCCAGGGGCGGGCGACCGGCGTTGATGGCGGCGTAGACGGCCTCCGCCCGCTCCACCCGTTCCCTGGAGGGACAGGTACGTACCGACTGATATTCGACGATGCGCCCGTCCCGGCGGATGGGCATCACATAGGCGCTCACCCAGTAGTGATCCCCGTTCTTGCAGCGGTTCTTCACCATGCCCATCCACGGGCGCCCGGCCTTGATGGTGTCCCACAGGTCCTGGAAGGCGGCGGGCGGCATATCCGGATGACGCACCACGTTGTGGTTCTTGTGCAGCAACTCCCCCTCGGAGAAGCCGCTCACCTCCACAAAATCCCGGTTCACGTCCGTGATGATGCCCTTGAGATCCGTGGTGGAGAGGATGTTGGTGCTTTCGGGAAAGGTCCTCTCCTTCCCGGTCACCGGATGGTTCTTCTTCATGATATCCCCCGAAGGGCATGCCCCGCCCCGCGTCGCGGGGGGGGCAACGCCACCTGCCTCAGTCTTTGCCGATGCGGTCCCAGAACTGCTTGGCCAGCACCCGAAGATCCCCCGAGAGCCCCGCCACCCCGGTGACCGCCTGCTCGATGCGCTCGCTATCCTGGGCATTGCTGTCGGCATGCTCACGGATGCGGGTCACGCTCTGGTTGATGTCCTCGCTGGCGGTGCTCTGCTGATCCACAGCGGCGGCGATGCGGGCGCTCATGTCGGTGATGGCGGACACCCGCTCGGCGATGGCCTCCAGGGAACGGGCCGCCTCGCGGGCCTGCTGCACACTGTGATCCGCCTGGCCGCGGCCGCGCTGCATCACCTCTGCCGAGGAATGGGCCGCCTCCTGCAAGCGTTCGATGGTGTCGCGGATCTTCTGGGTGGACTCGTGGGTGCGGGAGGCCAGGCCGCGCACCTCGTCCGCCACCACGGCAAACCCCTTGCCATGCTCCCCGGCCCGTGCCGCCTCGATGGCAGCGTTCAGGGCCAGCATATTGGTCTGCTCGGCGATGCCCCGGATCACGTCCAGCACGGCGCCGATCTCGCCGGTGCTGCCCTCCAGTTCCTGGATCACCGAGGCCGCCCGTTCCACCTCCCGGGCCAGCTCCCCGATGGCCTCCCCGGCCTCCTTCACCACGCCGCTGCCGTCTTCGGAACTGCCGGCGGCGGCATGGGCCGCATCCGCCGCGTGCTGGGCGTTGCGCGCCACCTCCTGGACACTGGCGGTCATCTCGTTCACCGCCGTGGCCACCTGGTCCGTCTCCGCCTGCTGACGCAAGATCCCCTCCCGGGTGCTGCGCACGGCGGCCACCATGGCGTCGGCATGTCCGGAGAGGTGCACGGCGGCATCGGACACACGTCCCACCGCGGCCCCGGTCTCCGAGGCCAGCATGCGCAGGGCGAACTCGATCTCTCCGTACTCGTCCATGCGCCGGGTGTAGATATATTGCCCCAGGGGGTTGTGGGCCACGTCCCGGGCCCGGGCACGCAGCCCGGACAAGGGGGCCATGACCCCGGCACTGGCCAGGCCGCCGGCCAGGGCAGCCAGCCCCAGCCCCAGGGCGACACCGCTGGAGGCGGCGCCCAGGATGAGCAGGGCCAGGAGGCTCAGGGGGGCGGCCAATAGCACCCCAAGGGGCAGCAACCAGCGCTGGGACAGCCGGGGCAGACGCAGGGCCAACGGGGTATGCCCCGCCATGATGCGCCCATAGACCGTCTCCGCCCGGGTCACCAGATCGCGATGGGGACGGGTACGCACCGACTGGTATTCCGCGATGCGCCCATCCCGGCGGATGGGCATCACATAGGCGCTCACCCAATAGTGGTCGCCGTTCTTGCAGCGGTTCTTGACCATGCCCATCCAGGGTCGTCCGGCCTTGAGGCAGGCCCAGAGCTCCCGGAAGGCCTCGGGGGGCATGTCCGGATGTCGGATGACGTTGTGATTGCGGCCCAGCAGCTCGTCCCGCTCGAAGCCGCTGATATCCACGAAGTCGTCATTGACATAGGTGATGGCCCCCTTCAGGTCCGTGGTGGAGAGGATGTTCGCGCTGGACGCGAAGGGGCGTTCCCTGCCCGTGACCGGCAGATTCTTCTTCATGGATGGTCAGACCCCCTTAGGTTCACCAATGGCCGCCGAGTTGCGAACACCGCCCCGGGAGCAGGCCCGGGGCGGCATCGGGCGGCGGGGCCTGCCCGGCAGGCCCTGGGCGAGTTACATCACGGGCCGGCCGATGAGCCACAGGTGCAGGAAGAACACGAAGGCCAGGTATCCGGCCAGGCCCGCGGCCACGGTAATGGCATCCGCCTTCAGGTTAGCGGCAGCCGGGGCCGATCCCTGAAGCGCATCCCGCTTGCTGGCTGCGCGGAAGGAGAGGATGGCCCAGACCAGAAACGAGCCGAACAGGAGGATATCGGCGAGGCTGCCGTTGCTCAGCAGGTGCCCCAGGGCCCAGGACTTCACGGCGATGACCATGGGATGACCCACCCAGGCCTTGATGTGATTGCCCGGGACGTAGGCCGCCGCCAGGAAGACGAAGGCCACCAGGGAGAGCAGGGCGTTGACATGAAAGGTCCAGCCCGGCGGCACCCAGAGCACCACGGGCTGCGCCCTGGCCATGCCAAAGCCCCAGACGATGAGGACAAAACCCACCAGGGAGACCAGGGAGACGATCCCCGTCCATCCCTTTTCCCCGAACTGCTGGATACGCGCAGCGCGCCAATCCTCGGCAAAGATGCGCAGGGAATGCGTGCCCAGGAACAGGACCAGGCCCAGAATCATCACGATCACGGCAATCTTCCTTCTCTTGGTGTGGTTGGTTTCGGTTGCCCCGCCGGATTCTACCCAGCCCGGGGGTCCAGGGCCATCGACTTTCCCAACCTGCCCGTTTTTGCACCAAGGGCGGTCTTCACAGGGCGTGGTCGAAGATGATCTCCCCGTCCCGAAACAGGAACAGGCCGCCGACGGACTCGTTGCTGAGCCTGCGCACCCGGTCGCCGATGCGCACCTCGACGCCGGGATAGGCGCGGCCACGCACCTGGATACACGCCCCCTGGGCCTGCTGTAAGGACTGCATCCGCTCCTCCCGCTCGGCCTCCAGGGCCGCCATGGCCTCGCGGGTATTCGCCAGGGTGTTGCCCGCCCGCTCCAGGAAGTCCGGCCTCACCCGCTCGGGGTGGGCATGGGCGAAACGCAAGGCCTTGTCCAGTTCCTCCTGTAGCCGCCGTTTCTCCTCCAGCTGCGCCTCCACCGCCGCCAGACGGTCCTGGGCCTGCGGGTCCAGGCCCACCGCCACCACCGTATGGGGGCCATTGGGACCCCCCAGCAGGCGGCAGTCCACCAGATGCCCCGCGCGCACCTCGCCGCCCATGATCTGACCCTTGCGGGCCCCCTCGGGGCCGATCATGACAGACTGGCGCACGCTCACATGGCAGTGCACCAACTGCTCCCGAACCAGCAGGTGATGGGCCTCCACGCGGCCGTTCTCGATGAAATGCGCCGACACCCCGCCACCGGCCCGCAGCACCGCCGTAGGCTCCCCCTGGTCCAGGCGTCCCACCACCCCCTTGTGCACCACGATGTCCCCCCCCGCCTCCAGACGGGCGCCCTCCACCATGCCGCCCACATGGATGTCGCCGGTGGCCTCCACGTGCATGCCCTCCACCACGTCGTGGCGGATCTGCACGGTGCCGTCGAAGGTCAGGTGCCCCACCGACAGGTCCACCCCGTCCACCTGCAGCAGGTCGTCCACCATCACCCCCCGGTCCACCACCGAGGGGACCCCCTGGATGGCTGCCCGCAGCAGATCCGGATCCTCGGGGTCCCGTTCGGCGTTGCGCAGATGGGCATCGAAGGCGTATTCCTTGCCCGGCTTCGATGGGATGACGCCGCCGAAGATGTCCCGCCCGGGGGTACCCGGGGTGGCGGGGTGGCGCCGCATCAGGGGCGTGCCCGGGCTCACCTGCACCACCCCGCCCAGGTCGCGGTAGTCCACCCGGCCGCGTTCATCCACCCGGGGCCTGCGGTCGTGCGCCTCCGGCACCAGGGGTTCGAAGCGGGTGTCCTCGCCGTGTTCCGGCGGGGTGGCCTCGGCCACCACCACCTCCTGGGGGGCCTGTTTTCCCGCCTCCACCGCCGCCTCCAGGGCGGCCTCGTCGATGCCGTGCACCACCCCCTGCTGCGTCAGGGCCTCGCGCACCTGCTCCAGGGTGACGGGCTGTCCTCCCTGGGGCGGGTCCAGGTGCAACACGGCCTCCCGCCCCTTACCCTGGATCTTCAGGGCCATGGCCCCGTCCAGGGCCCGGGCCAGGAGCACCGGTGCATCCCCCTCCTGCCCCCGGGTCAGGGCCTTCATGCCCTCGTCAATAATGGCCCAATCGCCGTAACCCGCCGCCCCCAAGGCCGTGCGCACCAGGTCCGCGTCCAGGGGCTGCCCTGGGGATGGAGGAGACGCATACAGGGCCGTTCCGGTCTCATCGGTGTGGAACTGGGGGGGCGGAGAAACGGGTTCCCGGGGGCCTTCGGTATCGCGCATGGCGGCTCTTCTTGCATTGGGGGCCGCCTCAGTGTATCAGCCCCCGAAGGCATGGAAAGCCTTGATTCCCGGGCCCGGTTATCCCGCATCCCAGAGACCGGGGGCGTGCATTACTGCACCCGGAACTGGCCCGTGTGCCGTGCCAGCTCGGCGGCCATATCCTTCTGCTCATCGGCGGCCCCGGCCAGCCGCCGCATGGCCTGCTCGGTCTGGTTGGCCTCCTCCACCAACTGATCCAGCTTGTGGCGCATGCTCTCGGTATTGCCCATCTGGGTCTCCGTCTCCCCGGCCACCTCGCCGGTGATGCCCTGGATGGTCTCCACCACCTCGCCGATGGCCCCCAGGGCCTCCACCGCCTCGCCGGTGCGGGAGACACACTGTTCGGCGGTGCCCCGTTCCAGTTCCATGGCCTCCACCACCTCGGTCATATTGGTATTGAGGCGTTCCACCATGTCGTGGATGCGCGTCGTGGCCTTGTGGGTTTCCCCCGCCAGGGACCGCACCTGCTCGGCCACAACGGCAAAGCCCCGTCCCTGGGGGCCGGCCCGGGCCGCCTCGATGGCGGCGTTCAGGGCCAGGAGGTTGGTCTGGTCCGCCACCTTCTGGATGGTGCCCAGGACGGAATCGATATCCCCCACCGCCTTCTGCAGCCCATGCAGGTGGCTCCCGGATTCGCGCACCTGCTGTGCCAGGCGGTCCATGAGACGGGCCACGTCATCCACCTGGCGGCGGCCATCGGCGGCGCGCTCCGAGGCACTTTGGGCCGATGCCGAGGCCCGGTCCATGCGTTCCACGATGCGCCGGGTGGCGGTCTCCAGGGCGTCGGCCTCGCGGTTGATGACGTCCAGGGCCTCGTGCTGGCCGTGAACCGAATCGAGACAACTCCGGGCGGTACCGGCATTGCTGTCCGCCGCCTCCGCGGCGCGCCCGGAAAGACGCACCATCTCGCGGATGATCTGCTCCAGTTTTGAGAAGAAACCATCCAGGGCCTCGGCGATCCTGCCGATCTCATCCCGCCGCCCGGTGGAGAACCGCCGGCCCAGATCGCGGGAGGCCGCCGCATCGGTGATCGCCCCGGCCAGGTCCTGCAGGGGACGGCTGATCATGCGGGCAAACCCATAGGAGGCCACTGCCGCCGCCAGGGAGAGCAGCGCCACCGCCAGCAGGGCCCCCAGGGCCACGTCCCGGCGCATGCGCTCCAGGGGCGCCCGGATCTCCTCCGGGTCCTGCTGTGTGATGAGGGCCAGGCGGTGATCCCCCAGCTCTACCGGGGCCCAGGCCATGTACATCGTGCGCCCCAGGTAGTCCTCCCCGATGCCCATGCCGGAGTCCCCGGACAAGGCCGCGCGCACGGCGGCATTGTCCAGATGCAAGTGACCGCTCACCCTGCCCAGACGCTGCGCCGAGGCCAGCCAGAGACCGCCGCGTCCCGCTGCCCGCATCTTCTGCAGGAACGCCTCCCCCTGCTCCAGCATGGGCCGGGGTTCGGTCACCATGCGGCCCTCCCCGTCCACGAGATAGGCCTCTCCGGTCTCCCCAAGCCCGGCCTGGCGCCAGGCACCGCCATCGGTCATGAGCTCGGTGAAACGACTCGCCGGGATCTCCGCGATCAGGATCCCCACGGCCCGGTCCGGGCTATAGGCGGCATGGAACACCGGCACGGCCATGAACACCACCTGCCGGCCAAAGCGCCCCGGGAAGGCCTGGAAGCCGCTCATGCGGAAACGGTCCGTCTCCCGGTCCTCGGCCATGCTGGCCACCAGGCGCCCCAGATGGGTATCGGCGAAGGGACCGTTGCGCAGGGAGGTGCCGAACACCGGCCCCTTGTCCACGGTGTAGATCACCGCCTGGGATGCGGCATCCACCAGCATGAGGTCATTGAATCCCCAGCGCTGTGCCGTATCCCGGAAGCTGGCGTGATAGCGGCGGTGCTGCTGCCCATAGATGGTGGCATCCCCCCGGTCCACCAGGGCCTCCAGTTGCGCTGGGGGATGAGGGTTGTCGGCCATGTAGTAGCGCTGCAGCAACAGGGCCTCATGGGACATGGCCTCCACCCAGGGGCGTGGATCCAGATCCTCGCCGTGGGTCCGCTCCTGGTACAGGGGGGCGTAGGTCTCCCGGTACCAGGACGCCATCTGCCCGCGCAGGGTCTGCGTGGGTTCGGACGCCACCTCGTAGCGATAGGAGACATAGGGCTCCTTGAAGCCCCATACGGCGTCCTGGACCATGCGGCCGTGGGCCAGGGTCTCCAGCAGATGGCGCATATCGGCCATCTCATCCTCCAGCCGGGCCCGGCGCCCGCTGGCCACGGCACCGAACTGCTGCTGGATGCCGTGCTCGATCACCTGGGAGGCCCCCCGCTGCGCAAGCAGGCCGGTGACCCCGGCCGAGAGGAGCACGGCCAGTCCGGCGAGCACGGTGGCGCCGATCGTGAGGCGTGTGAGGATCTTCATGGCATCCGGTCCTGGAAGGCGATGCGGGCGGGCCGCTGGATACGAAGACCGGAAACCTAACGCCTGTCCATGACAGGACGGTGAATCCCGGGGATGAACACCGGATATGGGCGGTGGGAGGGGGAGGCCAGTGAGGAGACCGGCGGCCAGGCGCCGCCGGGGATCGGGCCCGGCACCCAGAGGTGCCGGGCCGGGGGCGGATCAGACCTTGCCGTTGGCGTAGTGGCGGGACAGCCCCCGATGCAGGCTCCAGACCAGGAAGACCAGCAGGATGGCGAAGGGCAGACCCGTGGCGATGGCCGCGGTCTGCAGGGCCGAGAGCCCGCCGGCCACCAGCAGGGCCGCAGCCACCACCCCTTCGGTCACCGCCCAGAACACCCGCTGGGCCACCGGCGGATCCGCCTTGCCCCCGGCGGTGATCATGTCGATCACCAGGGACCCGGAGTCGGACGAGGTGACGAAGAAGGTGACGATGATGAGGGTGGCCAGGATACCGGAGACGGTGGCCAGCAGCGTGACGATGCCGCCGGTAAACGTGGTGGCCGGCAGCGTCTCCAGGAACACGAACAACGAGGTGGTCAGGTTCTCCTGCACCGCTTGGGCGATGCCGCCGTCCTTGAACAGCTCGAAGTACATGGCGGCGTCCCCGAAGATGGAGAGCCACACGAAGGTGGCCAGGGTGGGCACCAGCAGCACCCCCGCCACGAACTGGCGGATGGTGCGGCCGCGGGAGACGCGGGCGATGAACATGCCCACGAAGGGGGACCAGGCGATCCACCAGCCCCAGTAGAACACCGTCCAGGCGTTCTGCCAGTCCCCGGCCGAGTAGGTCTCGTTCCAGAAGGCCAGGTAGAAGAAGTCGTTGAGATACAGCCCCACGTTCTCCACGAAACCATTGAGGATGAACAGGGTCGGCCCCACCAGCAGGACCATGGTCAGCAGCAGGGCCGCGCCGATCATGTTGATCTCCGAGAGCCGGCGGATGCCGTGGTTCAGCCCCGCCACCACCGAGGCCGTGGCCATGGCGGTGATCAGGGCGATGAGCACCACCTGGATCAGGGCGTTCTCGGGGATGCCAAAGAGGTGGTTCAGCCCCCCGTTCACTTGGCTCACCCCAAGCCCCAGGGACGTGGCCACACCGAACAAGGTCGCCACCGTGGCGATGATATCGATGAAATGCCCCAAGGGCCCGTAGATGCGATCCCCCAGCACCGGATAGAAGATGGACCGGATGGACAGCGGCTGCTTCAGGTTGAAGGCGAAGAAGGCCAGGGCAATCCCCACCAGGGCATAGACCCCCCAGGGGTGCAGCCCCCAGTGCAGAAAGGTGGTGCGCATGGCGTCCTTGTAGGCCATGAGCGAACCGGGCTCGGCCCCATGGGGCGGCGTCAGCAGGTGATACATGGGCTCGGCCACGGCATAGAACAGCAGCCCGATCCCCATGCCGGCGGAAAAGAGCATGGAGAACCAGCCCAACAGGGAAAAGTCCGGCCGCGCGTCCTCGCCCCCGAGCCGCAATCGGCCGTAGCGGGAGAGGCCCAGATAGATCACGTAGAACAGGATCAGGTTGATGGCCAGCACGAAGAACCAGCCGGTGGTGTTGGCGATCCAGGCCTGGGTGGCATTGAAGGCCTCGGCCATCACATCCAGCCAGATGAAGCTGGCCGCCACGAAACCCAGGATGATCACCGCCGAGGCCACGAACACCACCGGGTTCAGATCCAGGATCTTGTTCCCGTTGCGTTCATACGTCCAATTCTTGATTTTCATGAAAGAAGCTTCCTCCGTGCAGACATGGAGATGCCCCAAACGGCCCCGAACCACGCATGGCCACGGGATCCGCAGGACATCATGGTGTTGCGGTCACCGCCATCGACACCAGGGAGGATATACGAGAAAGATCACTCCGATGGGCGCAAAGGCGCCTCCGAGGGCATTCCAGGAAACCGGGAGCCTCTGCAGCCAGGCGGCCGCTTCAGATGCTGGATTGTTGCGAGATGGCGGAAGGGGTGGGATTCGAACCCACGGATGGTCGCCCATCGCCGGTTTTCAAGACCGGTGCATTCAACCGCTCTGCCACCCTTCCGTGAACGCAGGGTCCTGCTTGGGGTCTCATAGTCTACCGGGGGCGCCTGCGCCCCCACAACCTCGGGGCCGGCGGCCGGGGCGGTCTTTGCCCGGACGCAATGATTCGAGTACCTTAGCCCCGGCACGGGGGCACCAGGCCCCCAACGGCGCCCCGAGGGCGCTGACGACGTCTCATGCAACCACCGGAGGAATCCCCACATGGCGACCGAACGCGTGCGCAGCGTGGCCACCCCCCAGGCCGGGACCGGCGTCCTGGCCACCAACAAGGTCATCCGCAACACCTACCTGCTGCTGTCCATGACCCTGGCCTTCAGTGCCGCCATGGCCTTCGTCGCCCTGGCCGTGGGGGCCCAGCCGGTGCACTGGCTGGTGATGCTGGCGGTATTCATCGGCATGCCCTTCGGCATCCAGGCCCTGCGCAATAGCGTCTGGGCCCTGCCGCTCACCTTCGCCTTCACCGGCATCATGGGCTACATCCTCGGCCCCATCGTCGGCCTCTACCTGAGCCTGCCCAACGGCCCGGCCATCGTCGGCGGCGCCCTGGCCTCCACGGCGGTGGTGTTCGTGGGCCTGTCCGCCTACGCCCTGGTGACCCGAAAGGACTTCAGCTTCCTGGGCGGCTTCGTGTTCGTGGGCCTGCTCGTGGCCCTGGCGGCCATCATCGCCAATCTCTTCCTGGCCCTGCCGGCCCTGTCCCTGGCCATCTCCTCGGCCGTGGTGCTGCTCATCTCCGCAGCCATCCTCTGGGACACCAGCCGCATGGTGCATGACGGCGAGACCAACTACGTGGTGATGACCGTCTCCCTGTTCGCCAACATCTACGTGCTCTTCATGCACCTGATGAACCTCTTCGCCCTGCTCAGCGGCGACAACTAAAAGCCACCGCCTCCGCCGGGCCCCGGCAGGCCGGGGCCCGGTTTCTCACTTCCCCTTACAAGGACCTTCCATGCAGCTTGAACGCGGCGTCTTCCTGGATCTGGAGACCCTGGACCGCGGCGACCTGGATCTGGGGCCGCTGCAGGACGCCCTGGGGGAATGGACCTTCCATGCCCATACCCCGCCGGAGCGCGTGGCCGAGCGCCTGTGCGGCGCGCAGGTGGTGGTGACCAACAAGGTGGTGCTGGATGCCGAGACCCTAACCGCGGCCCCGGACCTGCAACTGATCTGCGTGGCCGCTACGGGCACCAACAACGTGGACCTGGTAGCCGCCCGGCAACTGGGCATTCCGGTGTGCAATGTGCGCGACTACGCCACCGCCTCGGTGGTGCAGCACGTCTTCACCCTGATCCTGGCCCTGACGGTGCAGTTGCCCCGCTACGATGCCGACGTGCGTGCCGGGGCCTGGTCCCGCAGCCGCCAGTTCTGCCTGCTGGATCACCCCGTGCGTGAACTGTCCGGCCGGCGCCTGGGGATCATCGGCCACGGCGTGCTGGGCCGGGCCACGACCCGGGCCGCCCGGGCCTTCGGCATGGAGGTGGCGGTAGCCCAGAGCCTGGCCGGGGGACCGCCGGATCCGCAGCGGGTCCCCCTGGACACCCTGCTGGCCAGCAGCGACGTGGTGAGCCTGCACTGCCCCCTCACCCCCCAGACCCAAGCCCTCATGGACGCCCGGCGCCTGGCGGCCATGAAGTCGGATGCCCTGCTCATCAACACCGCCCGGGGTGGCATCGTGGACGCCGCCGCCCTGGCGGATGCCCTGCGCCAGGGGGTCATCGGTGGTGCCGGTATCGACGTGCTGGAACCGGAACCCCCGCCGGCGGATCATCCCCTGCTGGCGGGGGATATCCCCAACCTCATCGTCACCCCCCACGTGGCCTGGGCGGCGCTGGAATCGCGCCAGCGCATGGTGGCCGGGCTGGCGGACAACATCCGCGCCTTCCGGGAGGGCCAACCCCGCAACCTGGTGAACCCCTGAAGACCATGTCCCCGACCCCTGAAGAACGCCTCTGCGAACTGGAATTCCGCCTGGCCCACCAGGAGGACCACATCCAGGCCCTGAACGACACGGTGAACCGCCAGCAACGGGAGCTGGAATCCCTGCGCACCCAGATGGAGACCCTGCGCCAGCGCCTGGCGGAGGTCATGGCCACGGGCCTGCCCCAGGACCCGTCCCCCGAACCACCACCGCCCCACTACTGAAGGGCCGGCCATGGAATACCTGATGTGCGAGGCGCCGGCCCGCGGGGCCGAGGCGCGGCGCCTGGCCGATGATCTGGGACTGACCCTGGTCCCCGCCCCGCCGCAGGAGGGGCTGTATCTGGCCTGCACCCAGGAGCGCCTGGAACTGCGCCAGGCGGGCCCCGGGGCGCCGGGTCCCGTGTACGTGGATTTCACCGGCGGCCGGCTGGGCTATCGCGGCCCCCGCGCCAGCCCCCGGCGGGAACCCCTGGCCCGCGCCGCGGGGCTCAAGGGGGGACACCGCCCCCAGGTGGTGGATGCCACGGCGGGGCTGGGGCGGGATGCCTTCATCCTGGCCGCCCTGGGCTGCCGGGTAACCCTGCTGGAGCGCCATGGGGTGATCGCCGCCCTGCTGCAGGACGGCCTGCGCCGGGCGGCGTTGCAACTGCCCGAGGTGGCGGCGCGCATGACCCTGCAACGGATGGATGCCCTGTCCGGGCTGGCGGCCCACACCGCCGAGGTGGTGTACCTGGACCCCATGTATCCCCACCGGGACAAGCAGGCCCTGGTGAAAAAGGAGATGCGCATCTTCCGCGCCCTGGTGGGGGACGACCCCGACGCCGACCATCTGCTGCAGGCCGCCCGGGCGGCGGCGCGGGAGCGGGTGGTGGTGAAACGCCCGGCCCGGGCCCGGCCCCTGGCGGACCAGCCCCCCGACTTCTCCGTCCCCGGGGCCAGCACCCGCTTCGACGTCTACCTGGGGGCCTCCCCCAGCACCAGCCGCGTGTCGGAGACGAGTCGGTAGGGGGGCACCTCCAGGTTGCGGCGCGCCGGCTGATCCTTGAGCACCCGTCCGGCGAAGTCATAGCGTGAACCCCGGCACCGGTCCACGAACCCCCCGCCCCAGGCATCCCCCTCCCCTTCGCCCTGGGGTGGCACATATTCCAGGGGGCAATTGAGATCCGTGCCCAGGGCGATGAAGACGAACCACTCGGGGGCAGCGGAGCGGTGGGCATTGCGATAAGCGGCCGGCTGACGGCTCAGGCGCGAGGCCGGATCATAGAGCCGGTCCGCGGTGCGGGCATCCGCCGCCTCCATGGCCGGGGTGCGGCGCAGGATCCACACGGGCCGGCCGTCCCAGGCCACCTTGCGGATCCCGCCGGGGGAGAGATCCGCCAGCTCCACGGTGAGTCCGGGCGCGTCCCCGGCCTCGTCGGCGCCGAACCAGCTCCCCAGCAGGCCGCTGAGCATCACCAGGACCAGGGCCCCCACCCCCGCCAGGGACAGGACCTTGAGGGCCACCCGGTAATAGAAGCGCAGGGGACGGACATCTTGCGGGGCGTGGGGTTCGCTCATGATGGGGCCGTTGCCAGGGAGATGGGCGGATCCGGGGCCTCCCGCCGCCGCGGGGATGGCACACCCGGACCTGCAAAGGTAGCATGTCCGCATCCCCCCTTCAGGAGACGACACCATGGCTGCGCGGGATCAGCAGGGCTATGTGGGCATCCACAACGACCGCTACGGCGGCATGACCCCCATCGGCGGCCTCATCAAGGATGCCTGGGTCTTCGGTATCCTCCCGGAGGACGAGACCTGCGAAGGCTGGACCCGCCAGCAGCTGCAGCAACTCCACGACCAGGTGGCCGCCGCCTGGGACCGGCACGGCCTGCGGGTGGCGAATCTGCCCCCGGAACTGCGGGAACGCCACACCCGCATCCATGACGCGGCCATCGCCCGGGCCCGGGAGCTGGGCTGGATCCCCGGCGCCGACGTGGATCCGGAGATGGAATGAGCCCGGGACACCGCCAGCAGCGGCGATGCGGGCGGATTCTAAAGCCCGGGGGGACGTGATACCGTCAGGGTTGGCCATCACCTGGAGATTGCAAGCCCATGACCCAACCCTCCTTCGCCCTGCAGGCGGAACAGACCCTGGAGGACCTCATGGAACGCATGGGGGCCGTGGATGCCCTGGCCGACCTGGACATGGACCTGGTGGACGGGGTGCTGACCGTGGAATTCGACGACGGCGGCCAGCTCATCCTCAACCGCCAGGAGGCGGTGCGTCAGCTCTGGCTCGCCTCCCCCGAGGGGCCGGCCCACTTCCGCTTCGATGCCGACGCGGGGCAGTGGCTGGACGAGCGCTCCGGCGATGAACTGGTGTCGGTCCTGCAGCGGGTCCTGGGCCGCAAGCTGGGTCAGAATATCCGGCTCTGAGGGCTCACCCCTCCGGGGGCTCCTCCGACGGCCCCCGGGCCGCCCGGCGCCGGGCGTCGTGCACCATGGACTCCAGCTGGCTGAGCACCACATGGGGCTTGTCCTGCTCCAGGGCCCGGTCCAGCAGGTTCAGCATGGCCTGGTGCTCGGGGCGGGAGGCATAGCGCAGGTGGGCCAGGTTCACCGACAGCCGCCGGAACTGGCGGAAGAAGAGATAGGACAGGGTGGCCACGATCAGCGCCGTCCAGGACGTCCCCTGGAACCAGGCCCAGACGGCGGCACCATAGCCGATGAAGGTAAGGACGAACAGCAGGGCCGCGAAGCGGTGCACCGTGGCCACAAAGGCCTGGAACCCTTCCCGGTGGGCGGCGAATTCTTCGGCTGAGATCATGGCTCGGACTCCGGTAGGGCAAAGCCCCGCATTATGGCCCAGTCGCATGCGGCTGGGAATGCACCCGCCCTTTCACGCCGGTTCAAGGGCCGCCAGCAGGCGCTCGTGGAGGCCGCCGAAACCGCCGTTGCTCATCACCAGCACGTGGTCCCCGGGGCGCACCCGGGCCGCCAGGGCCTGCACCAGGTCCTCCACGCGATCCCGGGCATGTCCCCGCCCTTGCAGGGTGCGGACCACCGGGGTCATGTCCCAGCCCAGATCGTCGGGGGCGTACAGCCACACCTCATCGGCCGCCGACAGCGCCCCCGCCAGGGTATCCCGGTGCACCCCCATGCGCATGGTATTGGAGCGCGGCTCCAGCACCGCCAGGATCCGCCCCTCCCCCACCCGGCCCCGCAGGGCCCCCAGGGTGGCGGCGATGGCCGTGGGGTGATGGGCGAAGTCGTCGTAGACCCGGACCCCGGCCACCTCACCGCGCAGTTGCAGACGGCGCTTCACCCCCCGGAAACGTTCCAGGGCCGCGAACCCCGCCGATAGCGGCACCCCGGCATGGCGTGCCGCCAGCAGGGCCGCCAGGGCGTTGCACAGGTTATGCTCCCCGGGCAGCAGCCACTCGCCCCGCCCAATCTCCCGATCCCCTTCCAGGGCGTCCCCCTCCAGGATGCGGAAACGGCCGGCATCGGCCGTGAGGGCCTCCCCCCGCCAGGGGGCCGGGTCGCTGGCGAGGCCGAAGCGCTCCACCGGTGTCCAGCAGCCCCGGGCCAGGACCCGCTCCAGGGCCGCGTCCCCGGCGCGGCAGAGGATGCGGCCGCTACCGGGCACGGTGCGCACCAGATGATGGAACTGCCGCTCGATGGCCTCCAGATCCGGGAAGATGTCCGCGTGATCGAACTCCAGGTTGTTGAGCACCAGGGTGCGCGGACGGTAGTGCACGAACTTGGAGCGCTTGTCGAAGAAGGCGGTGTCGTACTCGTCCGCCTCCACCACGAAGAAGGGGCCACTCCCCAGCCGGGCGGAGAGGCCGAAGTTCTCCGGCACGCCGCCGATGAGGAAACCGGGATCCAGGCCGGCATCCTCCAGGATCCAGGCCAGCAGGCTCGCCGTGGTGGTCTTGCCGTGGGTGCCGGCCACCGCCAGCACCCAGCGGTCCCGCAGCACGTGCTCCGCCAGCCACTGGGGCCCGGAGGTGTAGGGCAGCCCGCGATCCAGCACCGCCTCCACCACTGCATCGCCGCGGCGCATGACGTTGCCGATGACCACCTGATCCGGGGCCGGGTCCAGGTGGGCCGGGTCATGACCCTCGGCCACGGCGATGCCCTGGCTTTGCAGCAGGGTGCTCATGGGGGGATAGACGTGGCGGTCGGAACCGGTGACCCGATAGCCGGCGGCCCGGGCCAGCAGGGCCACCCCGCCCATGAAGGTGCCGCAGATCCCCAGGATATGGATGTGGGTCATGGAGACAGGAGATGGAACAGGGCCTCGCCGGCCACGGCGGTGAGGATGAGATAGAACACCGCCAGGGCGATACCCCCGGAGAGGCTGCGCAGATCCAGGGCGCTGCGCAGGATGTGCCCGTAGGCGGTGAGCAGCCAGCCCAGCAGGATCAGGTAGGCGATGGTGGCCAGGGCCGGGATCTCCTGGGGGTTCTCCGCGCCCCGCAGGCTGTACACCAGCGGCAGCATGAGTAGCCCCATGAGCACACCCACCCCCAGCAGGGCGGTGAAGGTCTGGACGAAACGCGGGCGCAGCCCTCGGCTATTCAGGAGGCTGGCGGCGAACAGGGCCAGCAGGCCCAGCTCCATGCCGGACTGCAGCACCGCCAACTGGAAGGAGAAGAAGGGCACGGTGACCCAAAGCCCCAGGATCAGGTAGGCCAGCACGCACAGCCACATGAGCAGGGCCGATGCGGGCAGGTCCTCCGGCCCCTGGCGCAGCAGGGCCAGCTGCACGAAGGGGCGGATCAGGGCGTACATGGGCCATCTCCGGGCATTTGCGCCGCCGCTTGCGGGCTATTCCTCATCCCAGGCTTCCAGCTCGCGCAGCAGGTCATAGTCCGACTCCGAGGGGGCCCCGTCCCGCACCTGATAGTCCCGCCGCTCCAGATAGGCGTTACGGATGGCCGCGTAGCGGTCCCCGCCGATCCCCTCCAGGCTGCGCTCCACCGACAACAGGTCCGCGCGCCGATCCACCAGGCCCAGCGCCATCAGGGCCTCCTGATCGGGATGCTCGTGATAGCTGTACAGGGGATGGATGCGCCCGTCCACCAGTTCGGCCGGGGCGTCCCGCAGGGTGCCGGGCCCCCAGAAGGGCATAATCAAGTAGGGACCGGAGGGTACCCCCCAGCGTCCAAGGGTCTGCCCGAAATCCTCGTTGTTCTTGTCCAGACCCATGGGGCTGGCCACATCCAGCAGCCCAAAGAGGCCGAAGCTGGTGTTCATGATCAGCCGCGTCAGATCCACCGCCGCCTCATGGAATTTCCACTGCAGGACATCGTTGGCCAGGATGCCCACGTCCCCCAGGTTGGAGAAGAAATTGCCCACCGAGGTGCGCACCGGGTCCGGGGTGTAGCGCACGTACCCCTGGGCCACGGGCTTGAGCACGGCCCGGTCCACGGTATCGTTGAACTGGAACATGGCCCGGTTGTACCCCTCCCAGGGATCCCGCGAGTCACGGGAGGCCTCGGGCACGCTGGCGCAGCCCGCCAGCAGGCACAGGACCGCGCCCACCAGCAGGCCCCTGGATCGTCCGCATCGGGATGAGGGCATGGGTTTCCTCTCGCCTTGTGGTTTCCCGGTATCGGGCGCCGCGGCGCCCGGGAGACTCAGCGCCCCCGCCGGGCACCGATGCGCAGGCGCAGGGCGTTGAGCTTGATGAAGCCCTCGGCGTCCTTCTGGTCGTAGGCCCCGGCGTCGTCCTCGAAGGTGGCGATATGGGCGTCGAACAGGGTATCGGCCTCGGACTTGCGCCCCACCACGGTGACGTTGCCCTTGTACAGCTTGAGGCGCACCACGCCGTTGACATGGGCCTGGGAGGCGTCGATCAGGGCCTGCAGCATGCGCCGCTCGGGGCTCCACCAGTAGCCGTTGTAGATGAGGCTGGCATAGCGGGGCATGAGTTCATCCTTGAGATGGGCCGCCTCCCGGTCCAGGGTGATGGACTCGATGGCGCGGTGGGCGCGCAGCAGGATGCTGCCTCCGGGGGTCTCGTAGCAGCCCCGGGACTTCATACCCACGTAGCGGTTCTCCACCAGGTCGAGACGGCCGATGCCGTGGGCCCCGCCCACCTGGTTCAGCCGCGACAGCAGGGAGGCCGGGCTCAGGGGCTCGTCGTCGATGGCCACGGGATCGCCATTTTCGAAGCGGATCTCCAGGTACTGCGGCCGGTCCGGCGCCGCCTCCGGCGACACGGTCCAGCGCCACATGTCCTCCTCCGCCTCGAACCAGGGGTCCTCCAGCTGGTTGCCCTCGTAGGAGATGTGCAGCAGGTTGGCGTCCATGGAGTACGGGGATCGAGTGCCGCGCTTCATCTCCACGGGGATGCCGTGCTTCTCGGCATAGGCCAGGAGCTTTTCCCGGGAGTTGAGATCCCATTCACGCCAGGGGGCGATCACCCGGATACCCGGCTTGAGGGCATAGGCCCCCAGCTCGAAGCGCACCTGGTCATTGCCCTTGCCGGTGGCCCCGTGGGAGACGGCGTCGGCGCCGGTCTCATGGGCGATCTCCACCAGGCGCTTGGCGATGAGGGGACGGGCAATGGAGGTGCCCAGCAGGTACTCCCCCTCGTAGACGGTGTTGGCGCGGAACATGGGGAAAACGAAGTCGCGGGCGAACTCCTCCCGCAGGTCCTCGATGTAGATCTCCTTCACCCCCAGGGCCTGGGCCTTGGCCCGGGCCGGTTCCACCTCCTCCCCCTGGCCGATGTCGGCGGTGAAGGTGACCACCTCGCAGCCGTAGGTCTCCTCCAGCCACTTGAGGATGACCGACGTATCCAGCCCGCCGGAATAGGCGAGCACGACCTTGTTCACATCATTGGCCATGTAAAGGCAACCCCTGGTAGAGAAAAAGGATGATCCGGACCGGTCAGTATAGCGAAAACCGGCGCTTTCCCGGAACATGGCCGCGCCCAGGCCGTCTCATCCCGGGCGGGATGTGCTTGGGCCCGGCCCGCGGGCCCGCTAGAATGGCCCCGGACTGTCTGCCAAGAGAACGGACCCATGGCCCTGGCCCAGGAAGACATCGAATTCATCAAGGCCCATCTGGGGGAATGGCTGGCCGAGCAGAGCTTGGGCCAGCCCCCGGCGGTCTACGAGGTGGAACTCCGCGAACGCATGGTGCGTGTGGAGGAGGAACTCAAGCACCAGCGGGAGTTGATGTACCAGGGGTTCCAGCAGATGGAAAGACGCTTCGAACAGGTGGATCAGCGATTCGAACAGATGGAGAAACGCTTCGAACAGATGGAGAAACGCTTCGAACAGATCGATAAGCGCTTCGAGCAGGTGGACAGGCGCTTTGAACGGGTGGACCAACGCTTCGACGAGATGCTGCGCCGCCATGACCGCCAGTTCCTGTGGCTGGTGGGCTTCATCGTCACCTGCACGGGCCTGCTGTTCGCGGGGCTGCGCCTGTTCTGATCCTGTTCAGCCCCTCAGGGCAGGGTCCACCACAGGTCCACCCGCCGGCTGCGGGCCCAGACCTCCTCTTCCGAGGCCTCCTCCTCCGAATCCGCCTCCAGGGGCCACGACTCGCCGAAGGCCCGCACCTCCATGCGCCCCGGGTCGATGCCCCGCTGCGCCAGCCAGTCCCGCACGGACTGCGCCCGTCCCCGGGAGAGTTCCCGGTTGTAGTCCCGCTCCCCCTGGGGGTCGGCATGGCCGCCCAGCACCAGGCGGGTACGGGGGTTCTCCCGCAGCCGCTGCAGCACCCGTTCCAGGGTGGGCCGGGCCGTCTCCCGCAAGCGGTCCTCGTCGAAGTCGAACTGCACCCGCCAGTGGCGGATCACGGGGAAGTCGAGGCGGGCGGGTCGATCCAGGCAGGGACGAAAGTCCGCCAGCACCTGGCGAAAGCCCGCGGGGGAGAGGGTGACCCGTACCGGCTCCCCCGCCGAACCGACGTGCTCCAGGCGCACCTCATGGCCGGTCTCCAGGGCGTAGAAGACCTCCAGGGCCCGCTCCCGCCCCAGGACGGTCAGCACCTCCCCCGCCAGCAGCGGCACCACCCCCAGATCCCGCCGCGAGAGATCGTGGCGCCAGACCGGCGGGTGCATGGCCATGCGCCCCTTTCCGGGTGCGGCCAGGGGATGCACGGGGCGCACCTCCAGCTGCAGGTCCCGGTCCCGCTCCGCGCTGAAGCGCACCTCGCCGTAGCGGGGGATGGACTGGCGCAGCTCGCAGACCTCCCCGTCGTGCCGGAAGGACCAGCCGCCTTCGGAGAGTTGCGCGGCGTACTCCACCGCGCCGAGGGGTCCGGCCGCCAGACCCAGGAGCATGCCGATGAGAAGGAAGCGTTTCATGCCCTGCTCTATCGGCCGCCGGGCCGGATCATTGAGCCCGGCGGCCTGCGGCGCCTATTTCCCCCGTGGCGGGAGGATGTCGGTGATGGAGCCGTGGGCCACCTCGGCGGCGAAGCAGAGGGTCTCCGACAGGGTGGGATGGGGATGCACCGTCAGGGCCAGGTCCTCCACATCCGCCCCCATCTCCAGGGCCAGCAGGGCCTCACCCAGGAGCTCCCCGGCATTGGGGCCGGTGATGCCGGCACCGATGACCCGCTGCTGCTCGTCCAGCAGCAGCTTGGTGAGGCCGCCCTCCCCGCCCAGGCTCAGGGCGCGTCCGCTGGCGGCCCAGGGGAAGGTGGCCTTGGTGTAGGCGATGCCCTCCTTCTTCGCCCGGGTCTCGGTGAGCCCCATCCAGGCCACCTCCGGATGGGTATAGGCCACGCTGGGGATGGCCCGGGCGTCGAAATGGCTCTTGTGCCCCGCCGCCACCTCGGCGGCCACCTTGGCCTCGTGGGTGGCCTTGTGGGCCAGCATGGGTCCGCCCACCACATCCCCGATGGCGAAGATGTGGGGGACCTGGGTGCGCATCTGGCCGTCGGTGCGGATAAAGCCGTGTTCATCCACAGTCACGCCGGCGGCCTCCGCCTGGATCTGCGCGCCGTTGGGCAGGCGTCCCACGGACACCAGCACCCGGTCGAAGGTGTCCTGCGCCGGGGCCTTGCCCCCCTCGAAGTGCACGCGGATGCCGGCGTCGGTGGCCTCGGCACCGGTGACCCGGGTGCCGGTGTACACGGCCTCATAGCGCCCGCGGATGCGCTTCTCCAGGGGCTTGACCAGATCCCGGTCCGCACCGGGCATGAGGTCGTCGGAGAGCTCGCACACCGTCACCTTCGAGCCCAGGGCATCGTAGACACAGGCCATCTCCAGGCCGATGATACCGCCGCCCACCACCAGCAGCCGGCCGGGGATGTCCCGCAGGGCCAGGGCCCCGGTGGAGTCCATCACCCGCTCGTCATCCCAGGGGAGGGCGGGCAGGCGTACGGGGCGGGATCCCACGGCGATGATGGCCTGCTCGAAGGCGATGTGCTGCTCCCCCGCCTCGCCCTGCACCGCCAGGGTGTTGGGGGAGGTGAAGGTCCCCACCCCCTGCACCACCCGCACCTTGCGCTGCTTGGCCAGGTGCTGCAGGCCCGAGGTGAGCTTGCGCACCACCCCGTCCTTATAGCCGTTGAGCTTGTCCAGGTCGATCTGCGGCGCGCCGAAACGGATGCCGTGGCGTTCGAAGGACTGGGCCTCGTCGATCACCTGGGCGGCGTGCAGCAGGGCCTTGGAGGGAATGCAGCCCACGTTGAGGCAGACCCCGCCGATGACCGGGTAGCGCTCCACCAGGATCACGTCCATCCCCAGGTCGGCGGCGCGGAAGGCGGCGGTGTAGCCGCCGGGGCCGGAGCCCAGCACCAGCACCTGGCAGCGCAGGTCCGCCTCAGCGGCGGGGGGCGCGGCGGCGGCCGGCCGGCTGTCCGCTTCCCGCGCACCGGTATCCTCCCGTTGGCTCGGCGCGGCGGCAGCCGGTCCTGCGGACTCACCCTGGGGGCCCTCTTCTGCGGGGCCCGCCTCGGCCTCTTCCTCCGCCTCCAGATCCAGGATGGGACTGCCCTGGGACACCTTGTCCCCCACCTTCAGGTGCAGGGCCTTCACCGTGCCGGCCCGGGGGGCGGGGATCTCCATGGAGGCCTTGTCCGACTCCAGGCTGATGAGGGGATCCTCCGGCCGCACCGTATCCCCGGGCTGGACCAGGACCTCGATGACCTCCACGTCCTTGAAATCGCCGATGTCGGGGACCGGGATGGTGTGCAGCTTGGGCATGGATCGCTTTCCTCTGGTTGGATCGGGACGATGGGCATCCGCCGCGCGGGGCGGTCTACAGCAGCATGCGCCGCATGTCGGACAACAGGCCGCTGAGGTGGCCGGTGAACCGGGCCCCCAGGGCCCCGTCGATGACGCGGTGGTCGTAGGACAGGGCCAGGGGCAGCATCAGGCGTGGCACGAAGGTCTCCGACTGGGCATCCCACACCGGCTGCATGCGGGCCCGGGAGACCCCCAGGATGGCCACCTCCGGGGCGTTGACGATGGGCGTGAACTGGGTACCGCCGATGCCCCCCAGGCTGGTGATGGTGAAGCAACCGCCTTCCATGTCCGCCGTCTTCAGACGCCGGTCCCGCGCCCGCTGGGACACCTCGGCGGTCTCCTTCGCCAGTTCCACCAGGCTCTTGCGGTCCACGTCCCGGATCACCGGCACCACCAGACCGTCCGGGGTATCCACGGCGATGCCCAGGTGATAGTACTGCTTCAGGATCAGGTTCTCGCCGGCGGCATCCAGGGATGCGTTCACCCGGGGATGGGCCTTCAGGGCCGAGACCACCGCCTTCATGAGGAAGGCCAGGAAGGTGATCTTGACCCCCTGCTCCTGGTACTCCCGGGCGAGGGAACGGCGGAAGGCGTCCAGTTCGGTGATATCCGCCTCGTCGAACTGGGTGACGTGGGGGACGGTCACCCAGTTGCGGTGCAGGTTCTGGCCGGTGAGGCGGTTGATCTTGGTGAGCGGTTGGGTCTCCACCGCACCGAAACGGCCGAAGTCCACCTCCGGCGCCGGGGCCACCCCAAGACCACGGTCACCGCCCCCGGCCAGGGCGCGCTTGACGAAGCCCTGCACGTCCTCCTTGAGGATGCGCCCCTTGCGGCCGCTGCCCTGCACCTGTCCCAGGTCCACCCCCAGTTCCCGGGCGAAGCGGCGCACCGCGGGGGAGGCATGGGCCTTGCGAAAGCCGGCCTCGTCCACCATCCCCGCCGTGGGCGAGGGACGGGGACCGGGGGCGGGACGGGAGGACGCACCCTGGTCGGGGGTGCCCTGGGCCTCAGGGGCGGCTTTTGCCCCCGCCCCGGCCAGGGCGGGGGCGGCAGGCTCCGCCCCCTTTTCCCGGTCCTGTGCCTCGGCACGCTCCTTCGGCGCGGCGGCCTCCTCCCCGCCGCCGGCCTCGGCCTCCAGATCCAGCACGGGGGAACCCTCCGATACCCGATCCCCGGGCTTCACCTTCAGGCCCACCACCCGGCCGGCTTGGGGCGCCGGGATGTCGATGGAGGCCTTGTCCGACTCCAGGGTGATGAGGGGATCCTCCGGCTGGACGGTATCCCCCTCGCCCACCAGCACCTCGATGATCTCCACATCCTTGAAGTCCCCGATGTCGGGGACCTTCACTTCAACCACGCTGCCCATCACGCCACTCCTGTCTGAGATTGGGAACCCACCGCCGGGACCTTGCACACCCCGCGCCTCAGGCGCGCAGGGGGTTGGGCTTGTCGGGATCGATGCCGTACTTGCGGATCGCCTCGCTCACCCGGGCGGCGGGCAAGGCCCCCTCGTCGGCCAGGGCCTTGAGGGCCGCCACGGCCACGTAGTGCCGGTCCATCTCGAAGTGACGCCGCAGCCGGGCACGCAGGTCGCTGCGGCCGAAGCCGTCGGTCCCCAGCACGGTGTAGCGGCCGGGCACCCAGGCACGGATCTGGTCGGGATAGGCCTTGACGTAGTCGGTGGCCGCCACCACGGGGCCGGAGGCATCCGCCAGGCAGCGCCCCACCCAGGACTGACGCGGCGGTTCTTCCGGATGCAGCAGGTTCCAGCGCTCCACGTCGCGTCCATCCCGGGCCAGTTCGTTGAAGCTGGTGGCGCTCCACAGGTCGGCCTGCACGCCGAAGTCATCCCGCAGCAGGTCGGCGGCGGCCATCACCTCCCGCAGGATGCTGCCCGAGCCCATGAGCTGCACCCGGGGGCCATCGCCCTCGGCGCGGGCGATGGGATACAGGCCGCGAAGGATGCCCTCCTCCGCCCCCTCGGGCAGGGCCGGATGGCGGTAGTTCTCGTTCATCACCGTGATGTAGTAGAAGACGTTCTCCTGTTCGGCGTACATGCGCCGCAGGCCGTCGCGCACGATCACCGCCAGCTCGTAGGCGAAGGCCGGGTCGTAGCTGACGCAGTTGGGGACATTGGCCGCCATCATGGGGCTGTGGCCGTCCTGGTGCTGCAGCCCCTCCCCCGCCAGGGTGGTGCGACCGGCGGTGCCGCCGATGAGAAAGCCCCGGGCCTGCATGTCGCCGGCGGCCCAGATCAGGTCCCCCACCCGCTGGAAGCCGAACATGGAGTAGAAGATGTAGAAGGGCACCATGCTCACGCCGTGCACGCTGTAGGCGGTGGCGGCGGCCATCCAGGAGGCCATGGCACCGGCCTCGTTGATGCCCTCCTCCAGGATCTGGCCCTTCTTGTCCTCCTTGTAGAACATCACCTGGTCCTTGTCCTGGGGGGTGTAGAGCTGCCCCACGGAGGAGTAGATGCCCAGCTGGCGGAACAGCCCCTCCATGCCGAAGGTGCGCGCCTCGTCGGGGACGATGGGCACCACATGGCGGCCGATCTTCTTGTCCCGGGTAAGCTGGGTGAGCATGCGCACCATGGCCATGGTGGTGGACAGTTCGCGCTCGCCGGAGTCCTCCAGGGAGGCGGAGAAGAGGGACAGATCCGGGATCTCCAGGGGGGCCACCGAGGACTTGCGCACCGGCAGATAGCCCCCCAGGGCCTTGCGGCGCTCGTGCATGTAGCGGATCTCGGGGGCGTCATCCGCCGGGCGCACGTAGCGCATCTGCTCCACGTCCTCGTCGGAGACGGGCACGCGGAAGCGGTCGCGGAAGGCCTTGATCTCCTCCTGACCCATCTTCTTCTGCTGGTGGGCGCGCATCTGGCCCTCGCCGGCGGAACCCATGCCGTAGCCCTTCACCGTCTGCGCCAGGATCACCGTGGGCTGGCCACTGTGGTTCACCGCGGCCTGGTAGGCGGCATAGACCTTGTAGGGATCGTGGCCGCCGCGGTTCAGGCGCCAGATATCGGCATCGGACATGTTGGCCACCATGGCCTTGAGCTCGGGGTACTTGCCAAAGAAGTGCTCGCGCACATAGGCCCCGTCCTTGGACTTGTAGTTCTGGTAGTCGCCGTCCACGGCTTCCATCATGCGCTGCGTAAGCAGACCCTTGGTGTCCTTGGCGAACAGCGGATCCCAGTAGCTGCCCCAGAGCACCTTGATGACGTTCCACCCCGCCCCGCGGAAGGTGGCCTCCAGTTCCTGCACGATCTTGCCGTTGCCGCGCACGGGGCCGTCCAGGCGCTGCAGGTTGCAGTTGACCACGAAGATGAGGTTGTCCAGACGCTCCTGGGCGGCCAGGCCGATGGCCCCCATGGCCTCGGGCTCGTCGGTCTCCCCGTCCCCCAGCAGGCACCACACCTTGCGGTCGCGGCTGGAGGCCAGCTCCCGGTCGTTCATGTACTTCATGAAACGGGCCTGCATGACGGCCTGCATGGGCCCAAGCCCCATGCTCACCGTGGGGAACTGCCAGTAATCGGGCATGAGCCAGGGATGGGGATAGGAGGACAGCCCCTTGCCCTCCACCTCCTGGCGGAAGTGGTCCAGTTGCTCCTCGGTCAGGCGCCCCTCCAGGAAGGAACGGGCATAGATGCCGGGGGCCGAATGCCCCTGGATGAACACCAGGTCGCCGCCGTGCTCGTGGGTGGGGGCGCGCCAGAAGTGGTTGAAGCCCACGTCGTAGAGGGTGGCGGCGGAGGCGAAGCTGGCGATGTGCCCGCCCAGTTCGGTGCTGATGCGGTTGGCCTTGACCACCATCATCAGGGCGTTCCAGCGGATGTAGGCGCGGATGCGGTGCTCCAGCTCCGCGTTGCCCGGGTATTCCGGCTCCAGATGGGGCGGGATGGTGTTCACATAGGCCGTGTGGGCGGAATACGGCAGAAAGGCGCCGGAACGGCGGGCCTGGTCCATCAGGCGCTCCAGCAGGTAATGGGCCCGCTCGGGGCCATCGGCCTGGATCACCGCCTCCAGGGCATCCAGCCATTCCTGCGTCTCCTGCGCGTCCAGGTCCTGAGGCAATGCCTGCGCGTTCATGTTGTACTCTCCATCCGTCATCCCCCCGTAACGAACACCCGGGATCTGCCGCCCCCGGGGGGCGATGGATCACGGAAGGGGGGGAGTGGCTGCTATGATGCCTGTTGTTATAGGTGTCGGGCCGCAAGGCGGCGCGGCGGTATATTCAGACTTTTGCGCGGGCAGGTCAAGAAAGTGGATGCAGCCTTTCCATGCTTCGCTGCAACACGCCAGGTCCCCGTTTTTCATGGGAAATTCGCACGATGACGACAATTCAGGAATTGCATATCCGGCGCCCGGACGATTGGCATCTCCATGTACGCGACGGCGACGGTTTGAAGTGTGCAGTGCCGCATTCCGCACGGCGTTTCGCACGCGCGGTGATCATGCCCAACCTCAAGCCGCCGGTGGTGAATGTCGCCCAGGCCGCCGCCTATCGGGATCGCATCCTGGCGGCCGTGCCGGAGGGGATGCATTTCGATCCATTGATGACAATCTATCTCACCGATGACACCACACCCGATGACATCCGGGCCGTGGCCGAGAGCGGATTCATGCTCGGCGCCAAGCTCTATCCCGCCGGGGCCACCACCCATTCCGACGCCGGGGTCACCGACATCCACCGCATCGATGCGGTACTCCAGGCCATGCAGGACCTGGGGGTGCCGCTCATGGTGCACGGGGAGGTGACCGGCCCGGAGGTGGATCTCTTCGACCGCGAGGCCCGCTTCATCGAACAGGTGCTGACGCCGCTGGTGGAGCGCTTCCCCGCCCTCAAGGTGGTGCTGGAGCACGTCACCACGGCCGAGGCGGTGGCCTTCGTGCGCCAGGCCCCGGAGACGGTGGCCGCCACGGTCACCCCGCAGCACATCCTCATGAACCGCAACGCCCTCTTCCAGGGCGGCATGCGCCCCCATCATTTCTGCCTGCCCGTACTCAAACGGGAGGAACACCGGGCGGCCATCCTGGAGACCCTGGCAGAAGGCCACCCCCGCTTCTTCCTGGGCACGGACAGCGCGCCCCACCCCCGCGGCGCCAAGGAAAGCGCCTGCGGCTGCGCCGGCATCTACAGCGCCCCGGCGGCCATCGAGCTCTACGCCGAGGCCTTCGAACAGGCCGGGGCCCTGGAGCATCTGCAGGCCTTCGCCAGCGAGAACGGCCCCCGCTTCCACGGCCTGGCCCCCAACGAGGACTTCATCACCCTGCGCCGCCAACCCTGGACGGTGCCCGAGGCCCTGCCCTTTGGTGCGGATACGGTGGTGCCCCTGCGGGCCGGGGAGGAACTCGCCTGGCGTCTGGTGGACTGAACCCCCACCGGCGGCCCGGAACTGGTACCCTAGCGCCCATGAGTGAAGAACCCGATTTTTGCCCCATGGGCGACCGGTTCCGCGGCTTCCTGCCGGTGGTGGTGGACGTGGAGACCGGTGGCTTCAACCCCAAGACCGATGCCCTGTTGCAGATCGCGGCCGTACTGCTGCGCATGGATCACAACGGCGACCTGCACCGGGACCGCACCCTCTCCTTCCATGTGCAGCCCTTCGAAGGGGCCCACATGGACCCCAAGTCCCTGGAGGTGACGGGCATCAACCCCTGGCATCCCCTGCGCATCGCCGTGCCGGAGCAAGAGGCCCTGCAGGGCATCTTCCGGGAGGTGCGCCAGGAGGTGAAGCGCAACCGCTGCACCCGCGCCATCCTGGTGGGACACAACGCCGGCTTCGACCTGGCCTTCGTCAACGCCACCGTCGAGCGGGCGCAGATCAAGCGCAACCCCTTCCATCCCTTCAGCAACCTGGACACGGTGACCCTCTCGGCCATGGCCTACGGCCAGACCGTCCTCGCCCGGGCGGCCCGGGAGGCGGGCCTGTCCTGGGACAATGCCGAGGCCCATTCGGCCACCTACGACGCCGAGAAGACGGCGGACATCTTCTGCGACGTGATGAACCGCTGGAACCGGCACACCGCGGCGCAGGCCGAAACCATGGACAAGGCCTGAGGGGTCGCCTATAAGGGCCTATGCCCCAGCACGACGGCCATCCATGACCCCTCCCCCCCTCTCCATCCTCATCGTGGACGACATGCAGTACAGCCGCATGGTGTTGAAGAACACCCTGGAGCGGCTGGGCTACGAAGACGTGCGTCTGGCGGGCTCTGCCGCCCACGCCCTGGAGTCCCTGGAGGAACGCCAGGCGGACGTGGTGCTGGCGGACTGGGTGATGCCCCAGATGAGCGGCCTGGAACTGGTGCAGGCCATCCGCGCCATGGACGAGGACCGGCCCCGCTACACCGCCATCATCCTGTTCACCGCCAAGGAGGGGAACGACCCCATGCTGGAGGCCTTCCACCAGGGGGTGGACGACTACCTCACCAAGCCCATCAACGACGTGCAACTGGCAGCCCGGGTGTATGCCGCCGGCCGCATCGCCACCCTGCACAACCGCCTCATGGAGACCTCCGCCGCCCTGGATGCGGCCAACCGCCACCTGGAACAACAGGCCATGGTGGACCCCATCACCGGACTGGCCAACCTGCGGGCCCTGAACCAGCGCCTGGAGAACGTGCTCATGGAGACCCAGTCCCGCGGCGGCGCCCTGTGCCTGGCGGTGCTGGATCTGGACCATCTGGAGCACGTCAACGCCCGCCACGGCCATGACCTGGGGGACGAGGTACTCATGGGGCTGTCCCGGCGGCTGCGCCTGTGCGTCCGCCCCACGGACCTGGTGGCCCGCATCGGCGGGGACGAGTTCGCCCTGCTACTGCAGGTGCATCCCCCCCATCACTTCAACCGCGACCTCTGCCGGCGCATCCACGCGGGCATCGTGCGCGAGGGCATCCCCACCTCCGAGGGCAACATCCCGGTGAGCGTCTCCATCGGCGCCCGCTTCCACACTCACGGCCAGTCCCTGTCCACCGTGCACGGCCTGCTCTCCCTGGCCCAGGAGAACCTGCGCCAGGCCAAGACCGACGGCGGCAACCGGGTGGTGGCCAGCTGAGCCCCCCGGGGGATCAGATCCCCTGGCGCTGAAGCCAGAACTCCAGCAGTGCCAGATGCCAGAGCTTACTGCCCTGGATGCGGGTGAGATGCCGCTCCGGCTCGGCCAGCAGGGCCTCCACGTAATCCCGGCGGTACAGCCCCCGCTCCCGGCAGGCCTGGGAATCCAGGATATCCCGCATGAACTCCAGAAACGGCCCGCGCACGTACTTCAGGGCCGGCAGCGGGAAATAGCCCTTGGGCCGGTCGATCACCGCATCCGGCACCAGCCCCCGGGCGATGGTCTTGAGCACCCCCTTGCCCCCCTGGTCCAGCTTGAGTTCCGGGGGCATGCGCGCCGCCAGTTCCACCAGCTCGTGGTCCAGGAAGGGCACCCGCGCCTCCAGCCCCCAGGCCATGGTCATGTTATCCACCCGCTTCACCGGGTCGTCCACCACCAGGGTGGTCACATCCAGGCGCAGCACCGCATCCAGGAAGGTATCCGCCCCGGATTCCTCCAGGGCCGAGGCGATGAAGGCGCCGGTATAATCCTCCCCGGCCCACTCCGGGGACAGCATGCGGGCGAATTCCTCGTGATCCCGGTCGAAATAGTGCTTGCGGAAACGCTCCAGCGGCGCACCCCCGGTCTCCGCCGCCATGCGCGGATACCAGAAGTAACCGGCAAAGACCTCGTCCGCCCCCTGCCCCGACTGCACCACCTTCACATGCCGGGACACCTGCTCCGAGAGCAGGTAGAAGGCCACGGCGTCCTGGGCCACCATGGGCTCGGCCATCTGATCCACCGCCTCGGGCAAGCGCCCCAGCACCTGATCGTTGGGCACGTGGAAGCGGTGATGGCGCGTGGCATAGCGCTCGGCCACCGGATCGGAGAACTCGAACTCACTGCCCTTCTCCTCCGGCTGGTCCTCGAAACCCACGGTGAAGGTCTGCAGATCCCGCACCCCGGACTCCGCCAGCAGGGCCACCAGCAGGCTGGAGTCCAGCCCCCCGGAGAGCAGCACCCCCACGGGCACATCCGCCACCTGCAGACGCCGCTCCACCGCGCGGCGCAGGGCATCGTGCACCGCACAGGTCCACTCCCCGGCATCCAGGGGCGGCTGCGGGCGGGTGGCCTCCAGGTGCCAGTAGCGCTCCAGGCGGGTGCGCCCGTCCCGCTCCACCGTCAGGGTGTGGGCCGGCGGCAGCTTGCGCACGCCGCGCAGCACCGTGCGCGGCGCAGGCACCACCCCATGCAGGGTGAACTGGTGATGCAGCGCCACCGGATCCAGGCTGGTGTCCACATCCCCCGCCGCCAACAGGGCCTGGAGGTTGGAGGCAAAGCGCAGCCGGCGGCCGCTCTGGCTGTAATACAGCGGCTTGATGCCCATACGGTCCCGGGCCATGAACAGCCGCCGCTCCCGCAGGTCCCACACGGAAAAGGCGAACATGCCGTGGAAACGGCGCACGCAGTCCGACCCCCAGGCGTCATAGGCCTTGAGGATCACCTCCGTGTCACCGTTGGAGAAGAACCGGTAACGTCCCTCCAACTCGGCGCGCAGCTCCCGGAAGTTGTAGAGGGTACCGTTGAACACCACCACCAGCCCCAGCTCCGGATCCACCATGGGCTGATGCGCCCGCTCCGAAAGATCCAGGATGCTCAGCCGCCGGTGCCCAAAGGCCAGGGGGCCATCGGAATAGGTCCCCTCATGATCCGGCCCGCGCCGCCGCAGCCGGTCCAGCATGGCCCGCACGGAAGTCAGATCCGGCAGGGTGTCATCGAAATACAGTTCGCCGCAGATACCGCACATAGATGCCTGATCTCGAAAGAAATATCAGAAGAGCCCCGCCCGCAGCGGCCCCGGTCAATCAGGATTCAGTGTAACAGGTTTGCCCAGAACCCCTTACGTCCCATCGGAGTCCCCCCAATGGGCACCGAAGACCCCCCCCTGGGAACGCCAAGCCCCAGCTTGGCTCAATCTATCGCACAACACAGGGAACCAAACCCCGGGAGGATCAAAACCAACTGGACTCGATCTACCTCCTTGGCCCATGGACGGGGGAATCTTGCGATCCCCAGGAAGGGGTGTCACCAACGCCCCATCCCCCAAGACAGCGACGGGAGCACAGGTCCAGCCCTGCACAGTTCGAGCGATGGGCTTGCGGGGAGGACAGTGACCTCAGGAACAGAGTAACAAGGGTTCCCCAGAGTGCTGCTGGCCAGGAGCGGCTTGAAAACTCGGTGGATGTTGCCAAACTCTATTTGTGAGAATCATCACATCACACCTTCCGCCGGTCATGCTCAAAAGGACATGAACCATGAAAGGGATCATCCAACCGGAACTCCCCCTGCCCTTCCCGGAACTCAACGAAGATCAACCGCTGTTACCAGCGCGAATGATCAATGAATATGAATACTGCCCACGGCTAGCCTACTTAGAATGGGTTCAAGGTGAATGGTCCGATTCAGGAGACACCATCGAGGGCCGTCACGCACACCGCGTAGTGGATCGCCCCAGTAAACCCTTACCTCCACCTGACAACACCACTGAAGCACCGGAACAGATCCACTCCCGATCCGTTACCCTTTCCTCCAACCGTCTAGGGCTCATCGCCCGCATGGATCTGGTGGAATCGGAAGGGGAACGTGCCACACCAGTGGACTACAAACGCGGCAAGCGGCCCCATGTGGAAAAAGGGGCTTATCTACCGGAACAAGTACAACTCTGTGTCCAAGGGATGCTTTTGGAGGAACATGGCTACCAAGTAGATTCAGGCATCCTCTATTTTAACGGATCCCGTGAAAGGGTGCGCATTGCATTTGATGAGGATCTACGTGAGCGTACACGCTCGGCCATCCATGGATTAAGGGCCATGGCAGCCGGAGGTCAGATCCCCGCCCCATTGACCGATAGCCCCAAGTGCCCAAGGTGTTCCCTGGTGACGATTTGCCTTCCGGACGAGATCAACAACCTTAAACGCATCCAGGAAAACACCCGTCCCTTGGCAGTGGGGCGCGACGAATCCATGCCCCTCTATGTTCAGGCTAATAAGGCATCCGTACGCAAGAAAGGGGATACACTACAAGTCTATATCGACGACCAACTCGCCAAGACCGCACGGCTGAGGGATATATCTCAAGTGGTTCTCATGGGAAATATATACCTCACCACCCCCACACTTCATGAACTCATGCGCCGAGAGATTCCTGTTACCTGGCATTCTTACGGCGGCTGGTTCCTGGGGCACAGCACTGGCACGGGTCACAAGAACGTTGAACTGCGCACTGCCCAGTACCGGACCAGTTTCAGCGCCCAGGGATGTCTTCACATTGCACGACGCATCATTGCGAACAAAATCACAAATTGCCGTACCCTCCTAATGCGTAACCTCAAAGGCGAAACCGCATCAGAAGAAGATCGAAATCTATTCGATGCACTACGCCAGGACGCACGAAAAGCTATGCGTGCAGAATCGCTGGAGCAGCTATTAGGCATTGAAGGCACCGCGGCATCCCGATATTTCAGTGCCTTTCCACACATGATCAAGCCAAAGGATGACCGCTCCAGCCTTGAATTCAATTTCACAAAGCGTAATCGCAGGCCACCCGCTGATCCTGTAAATGCACTCCTATCCTATGCCTATTCTGTACTTACTCGTTCCTGGCTCATCACTCTTTCAGCCGTTGGTCTTGATCCATATCGAGGCTTCTACCATCAACCACGCTACGGAAGGCCTGCCCTGGCATTAGATATGATGGAACCATTCAGACCCCTGGTTGCCGATTCATCTGTTCTAACGGCGATAAACAAAGGACAAATCCGTTCGACAGATTTTATATCTGCTGCATCCAGCGTCAACCTAACCAATGATGGACGCAAACGTTTTCTCGGTGTCATTGAACAAAGACTCACCCAGGAAATCACACACCCCCAATTTGGCTATCGCGCCAGTTACCGAAGAATATTTGAAATTCAAGCTCGACTATTGGGACGCCATCTAACAGGTGAGATAGCAGAATTCCCAGGATTCATAACCAGATAAATACCATGGAAACCCCTAGACTCTATATAGTCGCATACGATATCAGCGATCCGAAACGCTGGCGACGGGTATTCAAAATCATGCATGGGTATGGCGAATGGGTACAACTTTCCATATTCCAGTGCCGCCTGGAAAGCAAACGACATGCCGAACTCATCTCCCTTCTGGAAGGCATCATCCATAACCAGGAAGACCACATCCTCTTGATTGATCTTGGAAATGTCGATACCGTAGAACCCAAGGTGGTCAGCCTAGGGAAAGCCAGCTTCGAGCCCATCGACCTGGCACCCATCATCATCTGAATCCGCCGAAACAATGCGAGCAACCCAGTGCCCCAGAAACTCCGGGAGATGCTCGCAAACATTAACTCTTTAAAAAACCGATACTTACCCAAAGCGTTGGTGACAAGGCATGATCCGGAGGTGCTCAAGCCTGACCCCCACCTACAGATACTCGCAATTCATACCGGAAAGCGAGTCCTGCCGCACCTCTGGATGGAGTCCGTTTCCCCGGCCTTTACCGCCGGGGCCTCATTGAAGCCTGATGGGCTCCGCCTTGATCCGGATCATCGCCTCGGGTTTCCCCGGCCTTTACCGCCGGGGCCTCATTGAAGCGTGGATCATCTGGGTCGTCGCCTGCACCGCTTTGAAGTTTCCCCGGCCTTTACCGCCGGGGCCTCATTGAAGCGTGATCGACTACGAGCACCAGACCCTGGCCGCCGAGGTTTCCCCGGCCTTTACCGCCGGGGCCTCATTGAAGCCCCACAGGTCGCGGAAGAACGGGGCGACCTTGCCCCGTTTCCCCGGCCTTTACCGCCGGGGCCTCATTGAAGCCGGGAGGCCGCCGTGACTGATCGCAGCGTCCCGGACGTTTCCCCGGCCTTTACCGCCGGGGCCTCATTGAAGCGGGCGGGATGGGGTGCGACATTTGAGTTTGAGACAGCGGTTTCCCCGGCCTTTACCGCCGGGGCCTCATTGAAGCCGCCAGGTGCCCCGCCACAAGAGCCTGTTCCACAGCCGCGTTTCCCCGGCCTTTACCGCCGGGGCCTCATTGAAGCGACACAATCTGCGTTGTGAATCTCGAACGTAGCCAGTTTCCCCGGCCTTTACCGCCGGGGCCTCATTGAAGCTTCCAATACGCTTTCGTATTACGGCTGGCGTCCCGCGTTTCCCCGGCCTTTACCGCCGGGGCCTCATTGAAGCGAAAAAGGTAGCTATTCCTTTTGATCCTAAGTGTGAACGAGTTTCCCCGGCCTTTACCGCCGGGGCCTCATTGAAGCCGCCCAACAATAAACAGGCGACCCATTTCGCCAGGGCGGTTTCCCCGGCCTTTACCGCCGGGGCCTCATTGAAGCCCACTTGAGTACTTGGGCCTCGCCGCAGTGAGGGCGTTTCCCCGGCCTTTACCGCCGGGGCCTCATTGAAGCTTGGGCACCATCTGGCTGCTCGACAGCATCTCCGCGTTTCCCCGGCCTTTACCGCCGGGGCCTCATTGAAGCTCTGAGATCCACACCACCCGGGAGAGATGCTTCTTCGTTTCCCCGGCCTTTACCGCCGGGGCCTCATTGAAGCTTGAGGTGGCCCCCACGGGGGGCCGGTTGGTTGAGCGTTTCCCCGGCCTTTACCGCCGGGGCCTCATTGAAGCGCTGTCAACCGTTGGTTGAGATTTTTATCCGCACGGTTTCCCCGGCCTTTACCGCCGGGGCCTCATTGAAGCGCCCTCCTCGTCGGTCTCCTCGTAGATCGCGAGGATGTTTCCCCGGCCTTTACCGCCGGGGCCTCATTGAAGCCGCGACAAGATGTTCGGCACCAAGCAGTCCTACCTCCGTTTCCCCGGCCTTTACCGCCGGGGCCTCATTGAAGCTCGTCGCCGGTGTCGCCGGTAGTGGCTGCGTCAGTCATAGTTTCCCCGGCCTTTACCGCCGGGGCCTCATTGAAGCCGCGAGTGGGTGGGCGACCGTGTGATCAAGGACATGGCGTTTCCCCGGCCTTTACCGCCGGGGCCTCATTGAAGCCGCGGTAACCATGAGCTTGGAGGAGGCCATTTCTGCCGTTTCCCCGGCCTTTACCGCCGGGGCCTCATTGAAGCGTATTCCATTGGGCCCCCGACGTGATCCTGGCCATGCGTTTCCCCGGCCTTTACCGCCGGGGCCTCATTGAAGCGTCAATTCGGTTGGCGAGTTCCACGAATGCCAGCGTCGTTTCCCCGGCCTTTACCGCCGGGGCCTCATTGAAGCCGCTGTATCAGCCGCTTCCATCCTGAGTTCATTTCCTTGTTTCCCCGGCCTTTACCGCCGGGGCCTCATTGAAGCCCAATGTATAAGCGCGCCCTTCAGTCGCCAGGGGGGGGTTTCCCCGGCCTTTACCGCCGGGGCCTCATTGAAGCCGGCAGCGGAAGAACCACCGCTTGCCTGAGTGGCCGCGTTTCCCCGGCCTTTACCGCCGGGGCCTCATTGAAGCTAAATTAAAAAACGCTTATCAAAAACATCGATTGACGTTTCCCCGGCCTTTACCGCCGGGGCCTCATTGAAGCACCATGCTGCCCACGGACCCGGCCGTGAGCTTCGCGTTTCCCCGGCCTTTACCGCCGGGGCCTCATTGAAGCAGCTCGAAGGTGTAGGAGGTGACGCGCTCCTGTACGTCCAGTTTCCCCGGCCTTTACCGCCGGGGCCTCATTGAAGCCTTCTGCATGCCGGCCTCGGCCTTCATGTGCTCCTGCTGTTTCCCCGGCCTTTACCGCCGGGGCCTCATTGAAGCTTCTGATAGATCTTCAGCATGGGCTCCTCCACCCGCGTTTCCCCGGCCTTTACCGCCGGGGCCTCATTGAAGCAGCCCTGCGGCCAGGATAAAGGCCTGGTTGTATTGGCCGCGTTTCCCCGGCCTTTACCGCCGGGGCCTCATTGAAGCTCAATGCATCGGTCAATCGCATCCACCGCCCGGAGGGGTTTCCCCGGCCTTTACCGCCGGGGCCTCATTGAAGCCTGCTGATGGCCGAACACAACACCGTCGACATCCCCCGTTTCCCCGGCCTTTACCGCCGGGGCCTCATTGAAGCTGCCAGGTCCGCATAGCGGCATGAACCAAGTGGCCGGCGTTTCCCCGGCCTTTACCGCCGGGGCCTCATTGAAGCCTGCTGATGGCCGAACACAACACCGTCGACATCCCCCGTTTCCCCGGCCTTTACCGCCGGGGCCTCATTGAAGCTGCCAGGTCCGCATAGCGGCATGAACCAAGTGGCCGGCGTTTCCCCGGCCTTTACCGCCGGGGCCTCATTGAAGCCTGCTGATGGCCGAACACAACACCGTCGACATCCCCCGTTTCCCCGGCCTTTACCGCCGGGGCCTCATTGAAGCTGCCAGGTCCGCATAGCGGCATGAACCAAGTGGCCGGCGTTTCCCCGGCCTTTACCGCCGGGGCCTCATTGAAGCCTTCTCAGCTCGTCTCCGGCGGATCTCGCCCAGACGAGTTTCCCCGGCCTTTACCGCCGGGGCCTCATTGAAGCCTCTAACGCGGCGTGGCACTGGCCACTGAAGGTGGTGTTTCCCCGGCCTTTACCGCCGGGGCCTCATTGAAGCTTAGGTTCCGCGCCAATTTTCCAGGTCATCAATCGCCGCGTTTCCCCGGCCTTTACCGCCGGGGCCTCATTGAAGCAACGGGTCCAGCGCCGCGGCCACCACCGACCGCGTCGCGTTTCCCCGGCCTTTACCGCCGGGGCCTCATTGAAGCTCGATGATGATGTGCTCCACGTGGTACCTCTGAGTCAGGTTTCCCCGGCCTTTACCGCCGGGGCCTCATTGAAGCCCGGCCTCACCAAGATCTACCTCAGGAGGGCAGCATGAACACCAGTTTCCCCGGCCTTTACCGCCGGGGCCTCATTGAAGCAAAGCCCCGCGGATGGCGTCGACGTCTCCGGCCTCGTTTCCCCGGCCTTTACCGCCGGGGCCTCATTGAAGCTGCGCGGCCGTTGATCCCGTCCTGGGGGCGCTGGGCGTTTCCCCGGCCTTTACCGCCGGGGCCTCATTGAAGCCCAGCAAGCGCGCTCGTCGATGCTGAGGGCATCCAGGGTTTCCCCGGCCTTTACCGCCGGGGCCTCATTGAAGCCGCTTGAGACGCAGGATTCTGCATAGTGGCGAGTGCTGTTTCCCCGGCCTTTACCGCCGGGGCCTCATTGAAGCCTGGCTTCCGGCGCGGTAGGCCGGGAAGGGGAGTGCGCGTTTCCCCGGCCTTTACCGCCGGGGCCTCATTGAAGCTGTGTCGAAGAATACCGCGGGTGATGCGTCGGGTGGAAGTTTCCCCGGCCTTTACCGCCGGGGCCTCATTGAAGCTCCAGCGCCTCCAGATCCACCTTGAACCAAAAGGTCCGGTTTCCCCGGCCTTTACCGCCGGGGCCTCATTGAAGCCTTTCGGCGCGCCTTCAGGATGGCGGCCTTTTCGCTGTTTCCCCGGCCTTTACCGCCGGGGCCTCATTGAAGCGCCCTTGGAATCTGCGGTGCAGCAGGCGGCATACGGAGGTTTCCCCGGCCTTTACCGCCGGGGCCTCATTGAAGCCCTACGCAGGCGTTCATGCTGATACCGGTCAGGTTGGTTTCCCCGGCCTTTACCGCCGGGGCCTCATTGAAGCCCGTTGGGTCAGTGGTGGCAGTGTCGTTGTTCTGCACGTTTCCCCGGCCTTTACCGCCGGGGCCTCATTGAAGCCAGGTGGTGTCCTGGCGGTCATACAGGCCGAGCACCGTTTCCCCGGCCTTTACCGCCGGGGCCTCATTGAAGCAAGAAGCACGACGCCAAGACCGATGCCGGCTTCGCGTTTCCCCGGCCTTTACCGCCGGGGCCTCATTGAAGCTCTCCCAGGAACTCAGCGATTCGCGCGACGCGCCATGTTTCCCCGGCCTTTACCGCCGGGGCCTCATTGAAGCGCCCGCGATTTCGGTCAGAGTGTGCGCGCCGCCGTGCGGTTTCCCCGGCCTTTACCGCCGGGGCCTCATTGAAGCGGGTGCCCCCCGTTGCTTCTTTGTCCGACCGCACGGCGCAGTTTCCCCGGCCTTTACCGCCGGGGCCTCATTGAAGCCCGACCGGATCGGTCTTGAATACCCGGATGATTTAGTTTCCCCGGCCTTTACCGCCGGGGCCTCATTGAAGCGCCATCTCCACCACGAACGGCGCGCGGCGCACCAGGGTTTCCCCGGCCTTTACCGCCGGGGCCTCATTGAAGCGTCGAACCAGGCCTGACCGCCCAGGATGTACCCCAGCGTTTCCCCGGCCTTTACCGCCGGGGCCTCATTGAAGCCGCAAACCCCTCGCAAATCCCCTGCTCCCACTCCAGGCGGTTTCCCCGGCCTTTACCGCCGGGGCCCGGTGTCTGTCAACGAAGTTGTCGCCTCAAACCGTTTCAGGCTGCTCTGGTCAGGTCTGAACCCTGGGTTTCCTTCTCCGGGTTGAGATGGACTGCCCCGACGGGGCGCCAGTCCCGTATCTCTCGGCTCCAGCGGCGCGGGTTCCGGGCCTTCGCCTCGACGTAGACCTGGTGACGCCCAGCCAGGATGGCCGCATCGTCACCGTTGTGCCGCTCGACCGGCGTCACGTACTGAATGCCGCTGTGCCGGTGCTCGTGGTTGTACCACTGTACGAAGCGGTGGACCCATACCCGGGCGGCCTCCAGGCTCTCGAAGCCGTTGGCCGGATATGCCGGCATCGCCTTGCAGGTGGCAAACAACGACTCCGAGAACGGGTTGTCGTTGGACACCCGCGGCCGGCTGTACGACGGTTCGATTTTCAAAGCCGTCAGTCGCGCTCTCAGCGTCGCTCCCTTGAACGGGCTGCCGTTGTCGGAGTGCAGCACCAGCGGCTGGTTGAAACACTGCTCCTTGAGCAGCGCCTGCTCCAGCACCTGGACGGCCAGTTCCGACGATTCCCGGGTCTCGACCTCCCAGCCCACGATCTTGCGGCTGTAGAGGTCGATGATCAGGGTCAGGTAGAAAAACAACCCGACCACAGGGCCCGGCAGCCACGTGGTGGCCCACGACCAGACCTGATTCGGGCCATCGGCTCGATGACTGGTCGGTAGCGGCGGTGTCGGACCCTTACGCCCTCGACCTCGGGGCTGTGCCTGCTTGTGCTTGCGCAGTACCCGGTACAGGGTCGACTCCAAGGCCCAGTAACGCCCGGCATCGGCCTCCTGAGCCACGATTTGGGCCGGCGGCAGATCCTGATACTCGGGCCGGTTACACAGCGCGAGAACGGTCTGCTCTTCCGCCTCGCTCAAGGCGTGGGCCGGCTTCGGGCGCACCGCCGTGCTCCGCCCGTCGCTCGGCACCTCGGCTTCACGCTGCCAGCGCTGGTAGGTCCGGGCGCTGATGCCCAGCACTTCGCAGGACGGCTTCAAACGGGCCCCATTGGCGCGGGCCTCGTCGATCAGCTCAATGGCTTTGCGGCGATCCGAGGTGCTGATCAGTCGTCCTCGGGTTCCCCCCAGATCGCCTGGGCTTTTTTAATGGAATGGCCTGCTCCCACCCTATTACGCTGCTTGGTGAGATATCTACGCAGCGAGACGAGGAGGAAACAGACCATGTCCATTGCA
>NZ_FOUO01000013.1 GCF_900114895.1 Ectothiorhodospira mobilis | reverse complement strand
CAAGACCAAACGGATCATCGCGGCAACATCTGACGAGTACCGTGCTCACTTACTCGGACTCAAATAAGAATCAATCTCTATGT
The DNA here is from genome assembly GCF_900114895.1 of Ectothiorhodospira mobilis. GTDB lineage: Bacteria > Pseudomonadota > Gammaproteobacteria > Ectothiorhodospirales > Ectothiorhodospiraceae > Ectothiorhodospira > Ectothiorhodospira mobilis_A. Next base: position 62,755 of record NZ_FOUO01000013.1, on the reverse strand, counting down.
GCGATTGCCCTGCCACCGGCTGCGAACGAGGAGGTATGCGTGACAAAGAGCTTGGAGACGGTCTCCCGTGGTACGGGTCCGGCCGTGGCGCTGATCCATGGCTGGGGCCTGAGCGCCGGGGTCTGGGAGGAGACCGCCGCGGATCTGGCCCGGGACTTTCGCGTGGACTGCGTGGATCTCCCCGGCCATGGCCGCGCGGCCGGGGAGGGGCGCCTGGGGGATCTGGATACCCTGGCCGACCGCCTGGCCGCCACCCTGCCGCCCCAGGGGGCGGCCCTGGTGGGCTGGTCCCTGGGGGGGCTGGTGGCCCTGCAGACCGCCGTGCGGCATCCCGACCGGGTGCGGCGGGTGGTCCTGGTGGCGGCCACGCCCCGGTTCGTGCAGGCCCCGGACTGGCCCCACGCCATGCGCCGGCCGGTGCTGGATGCCTTCGCCCAGGGGCTGGCCCGGGATTTTCGCGCCACGCTGAACCGCTTCCTGGCCCTGCAGTTCCACGGTGTGGAGGGGGCCCCGGCGGCGGTGCGCGCCCTGCGCGCGCGCCTGGCCGCCGCGCCGCCGGCCCCGGCGGCCCTGGAGGAGGGGCTGGCCCTGCTGCGGGAGAGCGACCTGCGCGCGGCCCTGGCGGGGCTGGCCTGCCCGGTACACGCCCTCCTGGGGGGGTATGACACCCTGGTGCCGGCGGCGGTGGGGGCGGATCTAAAGGTCCTGCGCCCGGGCATGGACGTGCGGGTGATGCCGCGTGCAGGGCACGCCCCCTTCCTGTCCCATGGGGAACGCTTCGCGTCCGAACTGAGGAGTCTTTTGCATGACTGATACCCCGCGCCAGCGCCTGGACAAGCGCCGCGTGCGCCGAACCTTCGACCGGGCTGCCGCCTCCTATGACCAGGCGGCGGTGTTGCAGCGGGAGGTGTGCACCCGTCTGCTGGAGCGCCTGACATGGATCCGGCTCTCACCGGGGCGGGTGCTGGATGCCGGGGCGGGCACGGGGCAGGGGGTGCGGGATCTGCGCCGGCGCTACCGCGGCGCCCGGGTGGTGGCCCTGGATCTCTCCCCGGCCATGCTGCGCGCGGCGGCGCGCTCGGCGGGCTGGTGGCGGCGTCCCGCCCTGGTGTGCGGCGACGTGGAGGACCTGCCCTTCGCCGACGCCGGCTTCGATCTGGTGTTCTCCAGTCTGGCGGTGCAGTGGTGCAACGACCTGGAGCGTGCCCTGGCGGAGTTCCGCCGTGTGCTGGCCCCGGGGGGGCTGTTGATGTTCACCACCCTGGGGCCGGACACCCTCGTGGAGCTGCGCCGGGCCTGGGCCGCGGTGGACGGCCGGCCCCATGTGAGTGATTTCGTGGATATGCACGACATCGGCGATGCCCTGGTACGGTCCGGCTTCGCCGATCCGGTGATGGATACGGAGCGGATGACCCTGACTTACGGCGATGTGCGTGGTCTGATGGGGGATCTGAAGGCCATCGGCGCCACCAACGCGGCCCAGGGGCGCGGCCGCGGGCTCACCGGACCTGCGCGGCTGCGGGCGGTGGAGGCGGCCTATGAGGGGTTTCGCGACGGGGCGGGCCGGTTGCCCGCCACCTACGAGGTGATCTACGGCCACGCCTGGGCGCCCCAGGCACCCGCCCCCAAGCGGCCGCAGCGGGTCATTCCCATCCAGCGGGCCCCCTAGGAGGGCCCCGGCGGGGGTCAGTCGGCGAAGGCCTGGCGCAGCTTGCCGATGGCGTTGCGCTCCAGCTGGCGTACCCGTTCCGCCGAGACCCCGTATTCCCGGGCCAGTTCCTGCAGGGTGGACTTTTCGTCCGCCAGCCAGCGCCGCGCCAGGATGTCGCGGCTGCGCGCGTCCAGTTGTTCCAGGGCCTGGTGCAGGCGTGCCTGGTGGAAGCGGTCCCAGTCGGCCTGTTCCAGGGCCCGGGCCGGATCCCCCTCCTGATCGGCCAGGGACTCGGCGGGGGCCAGCTGCGGGGTGTCCTCGTCCTGGGGATCCGGGTCGAAGGACATGTCCTGACCCGCCAGCCGGGACTCCATCTCCAGCACCTCCCGGGGGCTGACCCCCAGGTCCCCGGCCACGTGTTCCACCTCCTCGCGGCTGAACCAGCCCAGGCGCTGCTTGGCGCTGCGCAGGTTGAAGAAGAGCTTGCGCTGGGCCTTGGTGGTGGCCACCTTGACGATGCGCCAGTTGCGCAGCACGAACTCGTGGATCTCGGCGCGGATCCAGTGGACCGCAAAGGAGATGAGGCGCACGTTCATCTCCGGGTCGAAGCGCTTCACCGCCTTCATCAGGCCGATGTTGCCCTCCTGGATGAGGTCGCCCAGGCCCAGCCCGTAGCCGGTGTAGCCGCGGGCGATGTGCACCACGAAGCGCAGGTTGTGCATCACCAGGGTGCGGGCCGCCTCCAGGTCCTTGTGGTCCCGCAGGCGGCGGGCCAGGGTCTTCTCCTCGTCGGCCTCCAGCACCGGCAGACGGTTCACCGCCTGGATGTAGCTGTCCAGGTCCCCCACCGGTACGGCGAGCTGGCGTTGTGCAAAGGCGAGTGCCTGGGTCATGGTCCGGTTTCCTCCCCAATCCCGTCGGAATGACTCGATTTTAGCAGTCTCCGCGTTTGAGTGCTAAGAACCGGGATGGGTTCCCGGGATGTGCCCGGCATGCCGCAAGGGACCCTCAGCGGGGTTCGATCTCCCGGATGTGGAAAAAGACGCTGACCCAGGCCCCGGCCAGGCCCAGGGCGGCGGCGGTCCCCAGCAGGGCGAGGGCCTCTGCGGGCTGCAGGCCCCGAAGGACAAAGCCGCCGCCGTAGGCCCGGGCCAGGGTCTGCACCGGGCCGGACAGGGACCCATGCAGGACGGCCAGGGTCAGCAGGGCCAGCAGGCCGCCGCCAAGTCCCATCCATATGCCGCCGTAGAGGAAGGGGCGGCGGATGAAGGCGTCCGTGGCCCCCACCAGCTTGGCCACCTCGATCTCCCGGCGGCGGTTGTGGATGTCCAGGCGCACGGTGTTGCCCACCACCAGCACCACCCCCAGCCCCAGCAGCAGGGCCAGGAGGTCCACCAGCCGGTCCAGGGTCTGCAGCAGGGCCCCGAGGCGCTGCACCCATTCCATGTCCAGCTGCACCTGGCTGATGGACGGGTGGGCCTCCAGGGCATTGGCCAGGGCGCGCAGGGCCTCGGGATCCCGCGCGTCGGGGGCAGGTTCCACCAGGATCACCGCCGGCAGGGGGTTCTCTTCCAGCAGGTCAAGGGCATCCCCCAGGCCGGAATGGGCCCGGAATTCCTCCAGGGCCTGGGCCCGCGGGATGGACTCGGTGGCGGCCACGTCCTCCCGGCGGGCCAGGCGCGCCGCCAGATCCGGCAGCTCGGTGTCGGTGACCGCATCCGCCACGAAGGCGGAGAGGCGGGTCTCCCGCTCCCAGGCCGGGGCCGCCTGCTGCAGGTTGGCCAGCATCAGGTAGAGCAGGGCGGGCAGGGTGATGGCCACGGCGATCACCATGAGGGTGAGCAGCGTGGAGAAGGGGGCCTGGGTGAGCTTGCCCAGGCTGAACAGCAGGGCCCGGGCGTGATGCACGCCAAAGGCCTGCAGGCGGGCGTGCATGGTGGGGTTGCGGCTGCGCCGGCGCGGGGACTTCATGCCGCCGATCCCGCCGTTTCCCGTTGCAGGCGGCCCTCGTGCAGGCGCACCAGGGGCTTGCCCAGGCGGGAGATCAGATCCAGGTCGTGGCTGGCCACCAGCACCGTGGTGCCCACCTGGTTGAACTGTACGAACAGATCCATGATCTCCCGGGAGAGTTCCGGGTCCAGGTTGCCGGTGGGTTCGTCCGCCAGCAGGATGGCCGGTTTGTGCACCACGGCCCGGGCGATGCCCACCCGCTGCTGCTCCCCGCTGGAGAGGGTGTCCGGGGCGGCCCGTTCCTTGTGCAGCAGGCCCACCTTGTCCAGGGCGGCCCGCACGCGGCGGGCGATCTCCGGCTGGCGGTAGGCCTGGATGGCCAGGGGCAGGGCCACATTGTCGAAGACGCTGCGGTCCGCCAGCAGGTGATGGTCCTGGAAGACCAGGCCGATCTGCCGCCGGAAGTGGGGCACCCGGCGCCGGGGCAGGGTCTCCAGTTCATGGCCGTTCACCACCAGACGTCCACGGGTGGGGCGCTCCAGCAGGGCGATGAGCCGCAGCAGGGTGCTCTTGCCGGCGCCGGAATGTCCGGTGAGGAAGGCCATGGCCCCCGCATCCAGCCGCAGGCTGACGCCGGAGAGGGCCTCCTGGCCGGAGGGATAGCGTTTGGTGACCTTGCGCAGCTGGATCATGGGCCGTTGCGTTCGCCCGCTGTCTGGGAGGCATCCGGGGCGGTGGGGCGCCCGGTGGCGCATGATCCCGTCTCCGGGGCCTTGCGGACAGGGTCGGATCGCCGTTGCGTGGAACGGTTCACACCGTTATGAGGGGGTCGCCGGGGAACGGGGTCATTCCCGTTCCCCCAGCAGGGCGCGGGCGAAGTCGGCGGCATTGAATTCCCGCAGGTCCTCGATGCCCTCGCCCACGCCGATGAAGCGCACCGGCACCCCCACCCGCTCGGCGATGGCGAAGAGGATGCCGCCCTTGGCGGTGCCGTCCAGCTTGGTCACCGCCAGCCCGGTGAGTCCCATGGCCTCATGGAAGTCCCGCGCCTGGTTGAGGGCGTTCTGGCCGGTGCCCGCGTCCACTACCAGCAGCACCTCGTGGGGGGCCTCTGCGTCTTGGCGCTGGATGACCCGCTTCACCTTCTTGAGTTCGTCCATGAGGTTGGTCTGGGTGTGCAGGCGCCCGGCGGTGTCGGCGATGAGCACGTCCGTGCCCCGGGCCCGGGCCGCCTCCAGGGCGTCGTAGATCACCGAGGCGGAATCCGCCCCCTGGCCCTGGGCGATCACCGGGGCCTGGTTACGCTCTCCCCAGGTCTGCAACTGTTCCACGGCGGCGGCGCGGAAGGTGTCCCCCGCGGCCAGCATCACGGAGTGTCCCTCGGCCCGCAGGTGGTGGGTGAGCTTGCCGATGGTGGTGGTCTTGCCGGAGCCGTTGATGCCCAGCACCAGGATGACGTAGGGCTTCTTGCCCCGGTCGATGGCCAGGGGTTTCTGCACCGGTTCGAGGACGTCCACCATGGCCCCTTCCAGGGCCTTCACCAGGGCCTCGGCGTCGTTGAGTTCCTTGCGCGCCACGCGGCGGGTGAGGTGGTCCAGGATGCGTTCCGTGGCCTCGATGCCCACGTCCGCCATGAGCAGCCGGGTCTCCAGCTCCTCCATGAGTTCGTCGTCGATGGCCTTCTTGCCCAGCACCAGTCCCGCCATGCCCTCGGTGAGGGTGGAGGAGGTCTTGGACAGCCCCTGGCGCAGCCGGGAGAAGAGACCGGTCTTGCCGGTCTCCGGCGCCCTGGTTTCCGGCGCCCTGGTCTCCGGCGCCCTGGTCTCCGGCGCCTTGGTCTCCGGTGCCCTGGTCTCCGGTGCCCTGGTCTCCGGTGCCTTGGTTTCCGGTGCCTTGGTTTCCGGCGCCTTGGTCTCCGGCGCCCTGGTCTCCGGTGCCCTGGTCTCCGGCGCCTTGGTCTCCGGTGCCCTGGTCTCCGGCGCCCTGGTCTCCGGCGCCCTGGTCTCCGGGGAGCTGGGTTCAGGGGCCTTGGATTCCCGTGGCGGCGGTGCCGCCGGGGCTGTTCCCCGATCCTGGACAGGCACGGTGGTGGCCGCGCCATGGGCGGGCCGGGTCTCGCGGGGCGCTTCGGGAGAGGCGGCAGTGGAACCTGCCCCGGAGGGCGTGGTCTCGGGTCCGCGCATGCGTACCTGCGGGGCTTGCGGTGCCTCGGGCGGGACCTCCCGGGGACCCTTGCCCCGTTCCCTGGACCTGATACCCTCCGGGGGCTCGATGATCTCCAGGGCCTCGACCGTCTCCTGGGTGGAGGACGGGGCCGATTCGGCCGGTTTTTTCTTCTTTCGGAAACCGAACATGATGGAATGGGGTCTACGCTGATCAGGTTGCGACATCCTATCACTGAGAAGGTGCGGCAGAAATGAAACCCGGGTGGTTGTACGGATGGATGCGGTGGCATGGGGGGCAAGCGGTGATGGTTGCCCGCGGCTTGGGTCGAGGCCGGGGGGGGCTGCTGGCCTGTCTGTTGGTCTGTTGGGCCGCATTCCCGGCGGCCGCCCCCGCACAGGATCAGGGGCCGGTACACACCTACACGCTGGACAACGGCATGCGCATCCTGGTGCGGCCCGACGACCGCGCCCCGGTGGTGTCTTCCATGGTCTGGTACCGGGTGGGTTCCAGCTATGAGCACAGCGGCATCACCGGTATCTCCCATGCCCTGGAGCACATGATGTTCAAGGGTACCCAGGCCCATCCGGCGGGGGAGTTTTCGCGCATCATCTCGGAGCTGGGCGGCCGGGAGAACGCCTTCACCGGGCGGGATTACACCGCCTATTACCAGCAGCTGGCGTCGGAGCACCTGGGCAAGGCCCTGGAACTGGAAGCGGACCGCATGCAGCATCTCACCCTGCCCGAGGAGGCGTTTCGCCGCGAGATGCAGGTGATCCGCGAGGAGCGCCGTCTGCGCACCGAGGATGACCCCAACGCCCTCACCTGGGAGCATTTCCGCGCCACCGCCTGGTTCAACAGCCCCTACGGCCAGCCGGTGATCGGCTGGATGTCGGATATCGAGGCCTTCACGGTCAAGGACCTGCGGGATTGGTACGCGCGCTGGTACACCCCGTCCAATGCCCTGCTGGTGGTGGCCGGGGATGTGGACCCCGATGCGGTGCAGCGCATGGCGCAGGAATATTTCGGTGGTATACCGTCCCGGACCGTACCGGAGGTCAAACCCCGGGAGGAGCCCCCTCAGCGGGGGGAGCGGCGCATCACCGTGCAGGCCCCGGCCCGGGTCCCCTACCTGGCCATGGGCTACAAGGCACCGTCTCTGCCCACCGCCGCCGAGCCCTGGGAGGCCTATGCCCTGTTGGTGGCGGCGGGCATCCTGGATGGCGGCGACAGCGCCCGCATCCCCCGGGAGCTGGTGCGGGGCCGGGAACTGGCGGCCTCCGCGGGGGCCGGTTACAGCCCCTTCTCACGTCTGGATACCCTCTTCACTCTGTGGGCCACCCCCGCCCCCGGTGAGGATCTGCAGGCGGTGGAGGCGGCCCTGACGGGGATGGTGGCCCGGTTGCGGGAATCCCCTCCGACGCCGCAGGAGCTGGAGCGGGTGAAGGCCCAGGTGATCGCCGAGGATGTGTACCGCCGGGATTCCATCCACGGCCAGGCCATGCGCATCGGCTTGCTGGAGTCCATCGGGCTCTCCTGGCGTGAAGGGGAGGCCTTCGCCGAGCGGGTGCAGGCGGTGACCGCGGAACAGGTGCAGGCGGTGGCGCGCAAATACCTGCTGCCTTCCCGGCGCACCGTGGCCTGGCTGGAGCCGGTGGCCCTGGAATCCGGCGGTGGCCATGAAACGGCGGACGATGCAGAAGGGGAGGTGCGCTGATGGGGGGACTGCAACGATGGATGCGGGGCGCGGGCCGTGCCCTGTTGTGCCTCATCCTGCTGGCGGCGGCCGCGCAGGCCGCGGCGGATCCGGCCCATCCCGATATCCGTCACTGGCAGACGGAAAACGGGCTGCGGGTGTACTACGTGCATGTGCCGCATCTGCCCATGTTGGACCTGCGCCTGGTGTTCGACGCCGGGGCTGCCCGGGATGGGGACCGGCCCGGACTGGCCCGGCTCACCAACCGCATGCTCACGGAAGGCGCGGGCGGATGGGACGCCGATGCCGTGGCCCGGCGCCTGGATGCGGTGGGGGCGCGTCTGGGGACCGATTCCCGGCGGGACATGGCCGTGGTCTCCCTGCGCAGTCTGACCCGCTCCGAGTGGCTGGATCAGGCCCTGGAGACCTTCATCGCCGTGGCGGCGCAGCCCCGTTTCGGGGAGGAGGCCCTGGAGCGGGTCCGGCGCCAGTCCCTGGTGGCCCTGGATCACCTGGAACAGGATCCGGGAGGCTTGGCGCAGCGGGCCTTCTACCGGGCGCTCTATGAGGGGCATCCCTATGGCCATATGCCCGTGGGGACCCGGGAGGCCCTGGAGTCCATCACCCGTGCGGACCTGCAGGCCTTCCATGCGCGCCATTACGTGGCCCGCAACGGCATCCTGGCCATGGTGGGGGATCTGTCCCCGCAGCAGGCCCGGTCCGTGGCCGGGCGCATCGCCCGGGCCCTGCCGGAGGGGGTCGCGGCACCGCCGCTGCCGCCGGCGCCGGTCATCGAGGAGGCGCGCACGGTGCGCATCCCCTTCCCCTCGGCCCAGGCCCATGTGCTCATGGGACAGCCGGGGATGCGGCGGGGGGATGCGGATTATTTTCCCCTGTACGTGGGCAACCACCACCTGGGTGGGGGCGGTTTCGTGTCCCGTCTGATGCAGGCGGTGCGCAGTGAGCGGGGCCTGGCCTACAGCGTCTACAGCCATTTCATCCCCATGGCGGCGGAAGGCCCCTTTCTCATGGGACTGCAGACCCGCGGGGATCAGGCAAAGGAAGCCGTGGCGGTGATGCGCCGCACCCTCGAGACCTTCGTGGAGGAGGGGTTGGACGAGGAGCAGCTCGAGGCCAGCCAGCGCAACATCGTGGGGGGATTCCCTCTGCGTCTGGACAGCAACGCCGGCATCCTGGACCACGTGGCCATGATCGGCTTCTACGGCCTGCCCCTGGATTACCTGGAGACCTTCACCCGCAAGGTGGAGGCCCTGACCCCGGAGCAGGTGAACGGGGCCTTCGCCCGCCGGCTGCATCCCGAGCGCATGGTGACGGTGATCGTGGGGGGCGGGACGTGAAGGGGGCCCGGCGCGGCGCCCCGGGGCGGGTGCGCATCATCTCCGGCCGCTGGCGCGGTCGGCGGCTCCCGGTGGCCGCCGTGCCCGGGCTGCGGCCCACCCCGGACCGGGTGCGGGAGACCCTGTTCAACTGGCTGCAGCCGGTGCTGCCCGGGGCCGTGTGCCTGGACCTGTTCGCCGGGTCCGGGGCCCTGGGCCTGGAGGCCGCCTCCCGCGGGGCCCGGCGCGTGGTGATGGTGGAGCGGGATCCCCGCCTGGCGGGGCACCTGCGCCGGCAGGCACAGTCCCTGGGGGCGGAGGATGCGGTGGAGGTGCGCAGCGGCGACGGTCTGTCCTATCTGGCGCGGTGTGACGAGACCTTCGACCTGGTCTTTCTCGATCCCCCCTACCGCCAGGATCTGCTGCCCGGGTGCATCGCGCGGCTTTCCCGGCCGGGATGCCTGCGGCCCGGGGCCCGCATCTATCTGGAGCATGCCGGCGATGCCCCCGGGCCGGAGCTGCCGCAGGGCTGGTCCGTGCTGCGCCGTACCGGCGCGGGGGCGGTAGCGGGCCTGCTGGTGGCCGTGGACGGGGCCTGAGGGCCCTCAGCCGCCCCGGGCCGCCGCCAGCAGGCGCCGGGCCAGGCGTTCCGACTGGCCGGCGTAGCCGCCGCCGAAGAGGTTGAAGTGGTTGAGCAGGTGGTAGAGGTTGTACAGGTCGCGGCGTACCCGGTAGCCCGGGTCCCGGGGCCAGACGGCGTCGTAGGCGGCGTAGAAGTCCGGCCCGAAGCCGCCGAAGAGTTCGGTCATGGCCACGTCCGCCTCCCGGTCGCCGAAGTAGACCGCCGGGTCGAAGATCACCGGGTTGCCCTGGGCATCGGCGTCCTGGTTGCCGCCCCACAGGTCGCCGTGGAGCAGGGAAGGGCGGGGCGTATAGCCGTCGAAGAAGGCGGGCAGGACCTCCATGAGGGCCTCCACCGCCTGCACAAGTCCCCGGCCGCCCCCCTGCCGGCGCGCCCGTTCCAGTTGATATCCCAGGCGGTGCTGGCGCCAGAAGGTGACCCAGTCCGACTCCCAGGTGTTGATCTGCGGTGTGCTGCCGATGGTGTTGTCCCGGTGCCAGCCGAAGCGTTCGCGGGTGCATTGATGTAGACGCGCCAGTTGTTCCCCGAAGCGGCGGGCGTCCCGGGGTCCCCCCAGGGGGATATGCTCCATCACCAGGTAGGCCCGGCCGGCGGCGGTGCCGTGGCACAGGGGCTCGGGGACGCGGATGGCCCCCGGTTCGCGCAGGGCATGCAGGCCTTCGGCCTCGGCGGCGAACATCTCCGCCAGCTCCGGGCGGTTGAGTTTGACGAAGAAGCGCCGTCCGTCCGTGCCCTGCAGGACCGTGGCCTCGTTGATGCAGCCCCCCCCGGCGGCGCGCCGGTCCGCCGGTGTGAAGGGGCTGCCGGTGGCTTGGGTGATCGCTTCGCTCAGGATCTGCCAGAGGGTCATGCCAGGATATCGCTGTAAGCGGATGGATTCGGTCCGGGGACCGGGCGTGCCCTCACAGGCAGGGACGCTCCGTGTACCCCGGGGCGTCACAGATGGGGGTGCGCGCCGGGCCCGTGCCCTCCCCCTGCCAACGGGCCTGGTGGGCCGTGGCCGACTGCATCAGCCGGTCGGCCGGGGGGATGGGAGGCAGCAGGCTGCTCAGGGTGGTGGGGGTCTGTCCCATGCGCACCTCATAGAGCACCCGGTAGGTGAGCACGCGGCGCACGTACTTGCGGGTCTCCGCGTAGGGGATGAGTTCCGCCCAGATGTCGGCGGCCAGGGGGCGGTCGCCCGGCAGCCAGCGGTCCACACGCCCCGCGCCGGCGTTGTAGGCGGCGGTGGAGAGCATGGGGTGGCCGCCGAAGCGGTCCAGGTTGCGCCGCAGGTAGTAGGTGCCGATGCTTACGTTCACCTCCGGCTCCAGGAGCCGGAAGGGATGGCCCAGCTGCAGGCCCACATGGGGGGCCATGGCCCGCCCCGTGGCGGGCATGATCTGCATCAGCCCCAGGGCGCCGGCGTGGGAGCGGACGTCGGCCATGAAGGCGCTCTCCTGGCGGGCCACCGCCATGGCCCAGGCGGGGTCGATGCCCTGGGCGTTGGCCTTGTCCCGGAACAGGCCCGTATGCACCAGGGGGAAGCGCAGGTCGATGTCGTCGAAGTGGCCGGCGCGGGCGACGGCGAAGATGGCCCGGTCGTGCCATCCCTGCTCGTGGGCCAGTTGCGCGGCGGCCAGCAGGTCCCGGCCCTGCAGTTCCTGTTGCAATGGATACCACTCGCGGCGGGCGTCGATGATCCGCCCCAGGGCGTGCAACTCCAGGGCCCGCTGCAGGGCGGGGCGTTCGGCCACCGATTGTAACCGGGTAGCGGAGATCTGCAGGGGACGGTGGCCGATGCGGTAGGGGGCCTGGATGCGGTCCGCGGCCAAAAAGCCGTAGAAGTTGCGCTCCTGGGCCACCTGGCCATAGAGCCGGCGGGCGCTCTCCCGGTCCCCCAGTTGTTCCAGGGCCCGGGCGTGCCAGTAGCGCCAGGGGGCCTCCTCCCGGGCCTCGGGGGACATGCGCGTGATGGCCTCGGCCACGGCCTGCCAGTCCTGCACCGAGAGGGCGGCCCGGGTCTGCCAGGCGCGCAGCTGATCGTCGAAGACGTGATCGGGCAGGGTCTCCAGGTGGGGCAGGGCGTCCGCCATCTCCCGCAGGGTCAGGCGCAGGGCGATGTAGCGGCGCAGCTCCAGGGCGGCCTGCCGGGGCAGGCCCCAGCGGTCCTCCGCCGCCTCCCAGGCCGCCAGGGCCTGGCGGGGTTCTTGCCGGGCCAGGCGGCGCAGGCTGTCTTCCAGGACCACCCCGGCACGGGGATGGAGGTCCGCCCGCCAGTCCACTTGGGTGATGCCCTGGGGGTCCCGGTGCAGTTCCAGCCAGCGCCGTGCCCAGGGGGTGTCGTCCGCCGAGAGGTAGCGGGTGAGGTAGCGGGCCAGCCCGGTCTGTCCCGACGCCATGGCCAGGACGAAGCGCTCCCAGGCCAGGTCGGGGGTGAGCCCTCCGGCCTCCCGCCATGCGTCGAATACCGGATCGCAGGCCCCGGGCTGGGAGTGCCCCACCAGCCAGAGTTCCTCTACGCCCTCCAGGGCCGCCTGGCGTTGTCCGGTGCGCAGCAGGGCGGTGCGGTGGCGGCAGGCCAGGGGGGTGCCCAGTCCGTCTGCGTGGTCCCGCAGGAAGGCCCGCCAGCGGCCTTCATCCGCCAGATGCCCCAGCCAGCGGGCGCGCAGCCGCTGGCCCGGTGGGGTGTCGCCCCAACGGTCCAGGAAGTTGCGGATCTCCTTGGCATCGGCCCGTTCCAGCCGTGCGTCCAGGTCCGCCTGCAGCAGATAGGGGCGCAGGGGGTAGTCCCCCAGGGCTGCCAGATGGCGGCGGAAGGCCCCCCGGTCCCCCTGCTCCAGCGCAGTCTCCGCCGCGAGGAAGTGTTCACGCAGGGAGGCAGGCTCCGTGGGGGACGCCAGGGCCGGAAGGCTCAGGGCGATGAACGTCAGCAGCAGGCCGGCCAGGCGCGCCGGGATGGGCATGACGGGGCTCCTTCCGGGGGTCCGGGGCCATGGATTCGGGGTGGGCGCGCACGTTGCCACCCTGGCGCGTGCGGCAGTCCATTTACGACTCTAGGAGCCTTTCCCCAGGGCCGCAAGGGGTGGGTGGCCTCATCCGACAGGGGGGCCGCCCACTCGGTACCATTGGCCCGGTTCCAGGCCATCCAGGGTCCAGGAACCCACGCGGTAGCGGATGAGACGCAGGGTGGGATGCCCCACGGCGGCGGTCATGCGCCGCACCTGGCGGTTGCGCCCCTCCGACAGGGTGAGCTCCAGCCAGGCGGTGGGGATGTGGCGGCGCTGGCGGATGGGGGGATCCCGGGGCCAGAGGCAGGCCGGGGGGTCCATGAGGCGGGCCCCGGCGGGACGCGTGGGGCCGTCCTTGAGGACCACCCCGTGGCGCAGGACCTCCAGGGCGGCCGCATCGGGGATCCCCTCCACCTGGGCCCAGTAGGTCTTGCTCATGGCGTGGGCCGGGTCGGTGATGCGGGCCTGCAGCCGGCCATCGTCGGTGAGCACCACCAGGCCTTCGCTGTCCCGGTCCAGGCGCCCGGCGGCGTAGACCCCCGGCACGGGGATGAAGTCTGCCAGGGTGCGCCGCCCGGCGGCATCGGTGAACTGGGTGAGGACGTCGTAGGGCTTGTTGAACAACAGGATGCGGGGCGGTCCCGCCGGTATGGCCTCCCGCCTTGCGGTGCGCCGGGGGCGTCGTTTACTGCCCCGATGCCCCTTAGAGGCCATGGCGCAGGGGGGTGGGCAGGTCCAGGTGTTCGGCCAGGGCGGCCAGTTGCGCCGCGTCCGCGGGGCGGCGTTCCAGGCTCAGCCCCGGGGGCAGGTCGGCCTCGCAGTGGATGCCGGTGAGCTGCCGGGCCAGGCGCACGGTGTCCTGGTGGGACTCCACCAGGGTCATGAGGCGCCGTGCCCCGCGCAGGGGCATGCGGCCGATGGCGGGGATGTCCTCCAGCAGGGCCGGCAGGCTGCCGGCGCGGCGCAGCAGGCGCGCGGCGGTGGCCATGCCCACCCCGGGGATGCCGGGGATGTTGTCCACCTTGTCCCCGGCCAGGGCCAGCTGGTCGGCCACCTGTTCGGGGCGCACCCCCAGGCGCTTTTCGATGCCCGCCGGGTCCAGCCGCCGGGGATGGCGCGGGTCCCACCAGTGATCCCCCGGGGAGATCAGCTGGGTCAGGTCCTTGTCGCCGGTGACCACGGTCACGCAGCGGCCCCGTTCCCGTTCCCGATCCGCCAGGGTGCCGATGAGGTCATCCGCCTCGAAGCGGGGGCTGGAGAGGGTGGTCACCCCCAGGGCCTCCACCAGCGTACGGCACCAGGGGAACTGGCGCTTGAGGTCTTCCGGGGCCGGCGGGCGGTTGGCCTTGTAGTCGGGGAAGAGGGTGTGGCGGTGGGAGCCCTTCTGGCCCTCGTCGAAGGCGAAGGCGATGCGTTGCGGGCGCTCCGCCTGCAGCAGTCCGTGGACGAAGCGCGCGAAGCCGTGGACCGCGTTGGCCGGGTGGCCGTCGCGGGTGGTGATGTCCCCGGGCAGGGCGAACCAGGCCCGGAAGATGAAGATGCTGGCGTCGACGAGATAGGTGGGTGCGGTCACGGGGGGGCAGTCTAGCAGATGGGATGCGGCTGCGGCCGCTGCGCATCTTGGCGGCATTTGATACGGTGGCCGTTCAAGTGGATGCAGGGCCCGAGGGGCCGGGAGGCGAGATGAAGTTCAATGTGGAGGTGGAAGCCACGCCCCAGGAGATGCGGGCCTTCCTGGGCCTGCCGGATGTGGCGCCGCTGCAAAAGGAGATGCTGGATGAACTGGCCCGGCGCATGCGCGAGGGGCAGCAGGGCTACGATGCCCTGTCCCTGATGCAGCCCATGCTGCAAAGCGGGGTCGCCGGCATGGACGCCTTCCAGAAGCTGTTCTGGCAGGCCTTCAGCCAACAGGGGGAGCGGCCCTCCGGCCGGGACAAGGAGGGTTGAGCCGCCCAAGCCCTCGCGCGGGGGTCGCCGGGTCCGGCCGGACCTGAGGCCGGCCCGCTCTGGTAGAATCGGCCCCGGGCCCGCCGGGCCACGGGGCGGAGGATTCCGCCGCGTCGATCCATCCCTGAACGATCATCCGGAGGTAGCTTCATGAACAATCCCATGCGCGTCGCCGTGACCGGCGCGGCTGGCCAGATCGCCTACAGCCTGTTGTTCCGCATCGCCGCCGGCGACATGCTGGGCAAGGATCAGCCCGTCATCCTGCAGTTGCTGGAAATCCCCCCGGCCATGGACGCGCTGCGCGGTGTGGTCATGGAGCTGGAGGACTGCGCCTTCCCGCTGCTGGCGGGGATCACCACCTCCGACCGTGCCGAGGAGGCCTTCGAGGGGGCCGACGTGGCCCTGCTGGTGGGGGCGCGTCCCCGGGGCCCCGGTATGGAGCGCAAGGACCTGCTGGAGGCCAACGCCGCCATCTTCTCGGAACAGGGCCGGGCCCTGAACGCCGCCGCCAGCCGTCAGGTGAAGGTCCTGGTGGTGGGCAACCCCGCCAATACCAACGCCCTCATCGCCCAGCGCAACGCCCCGGATCTGGACGCCCGCAACTTCACCGCCATGACCCGTCTGGACCATAACCGGGCCATGGCCCAGTTGTCGGAAAAGACCGGGGCGGACACCACGCAGATCCGGCGCATGATCGTCTGGGGCAACCACTCCGCCACCCAGTACCCGGACATCAGCCAGGCCACGGTGCGCGGCGAGGCGGCTCCGGATCGGGTGCCCCGGGACTGGTACGAGTCCACCTTCATCCCCACGGTGCAGCAGCGCGGCGCCGCCATCATCAAGGCCCGGGGTGCCTCCAGTGCCGCCTCCGCCGCCAGCGCCGCACTGGATCACGTGCGTGACTGGGTCCTGGGCACACCGGAGGGGGACTGGACCAGCATGGCCATCCCCTCGGATGGCAGCTACGGCATCGAGAAGGGCCTGATCTACTCCTTCCCGGTCACCTGCAGCGGTGGGGACTATCGCATCGTGCAGGGGCTGGAGATCGATGATTTCAGCCGTGAGCGCATGCAGGCCACGGAACAGGAGCTGCGCGAGGAGCGGGACGGGGTGGCCCACCTGCTGCCCTGATGGCCCTGCCCGTGCCCCGCCGGGGCACGGGCGATGACCGTGGGTGCGGGGCACCGGTGGTTGCCCCGCCTACCGGGCTGCGTCCCCGGTGTCCTCCAGGATCTCCAGGTCGGCGGGATGGCGGATGCGCATCCTGGGCTGGCCGCGATGGGTGTAGACATAGCCCCGCCCCTGCACCCGCTTCCCTTCCAGGCCTTCCGGGTCGAGCCTCGGGAAATACCCCATATCCGCCTTGTCGATACGCAGGGCGGCGGCGCCTCCGTCCAGGTTGATCCAGTGGGCGCGGCGGCTCTCCCCGATGCGCGTCACCTCCCCCTCCACCAGGCGGAAACCCTTGGCGTCCCGGGGCAGTTCCTCCGCCTGGAACACCTGGTGGCGGGGCAGGGACCAGAGCCCTTCCCGGGAGGCCTGGGCCCGGGCCTCGGTGGCGCGGTAGCACTCCAGATGGCGGTCGTTGGGGGGGATGGTGAGGGCGGTGGCCAGGCCGCGCTCCAAGAGGAGGGCGGCGATGGGGGTGCCGTCGGGGGTGAACAGGTGGGCCAGGGTGCGTCCGTGGGGGTCGCGGTCCTCGTCATCCGGATGCAGCACCACCCGGTCGTCGTGGTCGTCCAGGATCTCCTGCAGGGCGCGCCGCGCCTCCCGGGCGTAGGGCTCGGCCTCATCCCGGGACCAGTGGATCTCCGGTGCATCCAGGCCGATGAGGCGCACCCGGGTGCCATCCTCCAGGCGCACGGTGTCCCCGTCGGTGACATGATCCACCACGCCGGTACGGGTGAGACCGCCGGGAGGGCCGCACTCCACGGGCAGTTCCTGCCCTTGGGCCGCCGGGGCCAGGCCGATGCAAACACAAAGGGCGCTGCACAGCAGCGCCCTTTGCATGGAACCGCGATGGACCATCATGGCCCCGGCCGGGATCACATCCCGTAGCGGCGGCGGAACTTGTCCACCTGACCGGCGGTGTCGACGATCTTCTGCTTCCCGGTATAGAAGGGATGGCAGGCGGAACAGACTTCCACGTGCAGTTCCGACCCCTTGTGGGTCGAGCGGGTCTGGATCGTGTTTCCGCAACTGCAGGTCACGGTCACTTCGTGGTAATCGGGATGGATCTCCGGCTTCATGCAAGCACCCTCGAAAGCCTGTAGCGCTGGAAAAGGGCGAGAAATATACTGGAAACCCGGGCCGCTGGCAAGCGCGGGCAGCGGCAAGGTCCACTTACGCGGCGGAATCCAGGCGCCGGTTGAGCTTCCGCCGGCAACCCCTCTCGTCCCAAGGCCTTTTTCCCCTTTTCCACAAAACCTGTGGATAACTTTGTGGATGAAGTGGGGGATTCCCTCTCCAAAGCCCATGGATTCGGGCCCGGAGACAGATCGGTTATTTTTTGTTCACTCTCTCAAGTGGTTGTTTCTAATGCATAAAAAAGATTTTGCCGGAGGCCGGATCAGGTCCTTGACATCCCTTGTTGCATGGGCTCCGGGTCGGGACGGATCTGTGCATAATCCGCGGGCCGGTGGCCCGGGCGGTGCGCGGTGAGTGCCGCAGGGAACCCACCGCGGGTGGGCTTCGTGAGCCTGGGCTGCCCCAAGGCCCTGTCGGATTCGGAGCGCATCCTCACCCGCCTGCGGGCCGAGGGGTATCGCGTCTCCCCCACCTATGGGGACGCGGATCTGGTGGTGGTGAACACCTGCGGCTTCATCGAGGCGGCGGTGGAGGAGTCCCTGGAGGCCATCGGCGAGGCCCTGGGGGAGAACGGGCGGGTGATCGTCACCGGCTGCCTGGGGGCGGAGGCCGAGCGGGTACGCCGGGTCCATCCCGGGGTGCTGGCGGTGACCGGCCCCCATGCCCTGGAGGCGGTGATGGCGGCGGTGCACCGGCATCTGCCGGCGCCCCATCTCCCCTTTGAGCGTTTGGTGCCGCCCCAGGGGGTGCGCCTGACGCCGGATCACTACGCCTACCTGAAGATCTCCGAGGGCTGTAACCATCACTGCAGCTTCTGTGTCATCCCCCGCTTTCGCGGCCCCCTGGTGAGCCGGCCCATGGGCGAGGTGCTGGACGAGGCGCAGCGTCTGGCCGAGGCCGGTGTCCGGGAGCTTTTGGTGATCGCCCAGGATTCCGCGGCCTACGGCCTGGATGTGAAGCATCGCACGGGGTTCTGGGGCGGCCGGCCCCTGCGCACGGATCTCCCCACCCTGGCCTCGGCCCTGGGGGAGTTGGGGGTGTGGGTACGGCTGCACTATGTCTATCCCTATCCCCATGTGGATGCCCTGCTGCCGCTCATGGCCGAGGGGCGGATCCTGCCCTACCTGGACATCCCCCTGCAGCATGGCAGTGCCCCCATCCTCAAGGCCATGCGCCGGCCCGCCGCGGCGGAGCGGGTGCTGGAGCGTATCCAGCGCTGGCGCGCCCTGTGTCCGGACCTGACCCTGCGCAGCGCCTTCATCGTGGGCTTCCCCGGGGAGACGGAGGCGGACTTCGAGACCCTGTTGGACTTCATCCGGGAGGCGCGTCTGGATCGGGTGGGCTGCTTCACCTATTCCCCGGTGGAGGGGGCCCCGGCCAATGCGCTCCCCGGGGCGGTGCCGGAGGCGGTGAAGGAGGAGCGCATGGCCCGGTTCATGGAGGTGCAGGCGGGGATCAGCCGGGAGCGCCTGCAGGCCCGGGTGGGACGCCGCCTCACCGTGCTGGTGGATGCCATCGACGAGGAGGGCACGGCCATCGCCCGCTCCAGCGCCGATGCCCCGGAGATCGACGGCCTGGTGTTTGTGGAGGGGGAGGCCCGGCTGCAGCCGGGGGATTGGGCCGAGGTGGTGGTGGAGGACTGCTCCGACCACGACCTCTTCGCCCGCACGGTCTGAGGCGGATTCAGGGGTCGGTGACGTGCAGGCCGCCGGGGAGGTGACGCCCCAGGCCCAGGCGGTGGAGCAGACGCACCATGCGCCGCCCGGCCCGTTCCCCCAGGACCGCGTGGATGTGGCCCTCCCAGTCCGGCTCGGCGGTGTCCAGGAGGTTTTTCAGGTACAGGCCCGCCTCGGTCTCCCCCTCCAGGTCCAGGCGCCGGCTGAAGAACAGGGTGTCCGGGTCCTCGGCGCGGGTGGCCAGGCGCCAGAAGTCCTCCAGGCGGCCGCGGATGCGCACGTCCCAGTCGTCGGCGCCGCGGGCCCGCCAGGGGGTGATGCCCTGGCCGCGCACGAGGAAACAGACCCCGCCGCGGTGGTCGGTGACTGACAGGCAGATGCGCTTGCCTTCCAGGGGACCCAGCTCCTCGGCGGCGGGCTGGCCCCGCAGCAGGTGGTTCACCAGGGCGGTGAAGACGCGGGTGTGCACCGCGTCGGGCAGCAGGCGCAGGGCGACACCCAGGGGGAGCAGGACGGGGGGCTTGGGAAGCGGCATGGCGGGCACCTGTGATCTATGGGGTGGTATGGGTGGGTGATCCCAAAGCGATGGGAAAATTCTATCCCTTCTGCGCCCGTGCCCCAAGGCGGTGGCCCGGCTGTGGGCGCTACCCCCTTGCGAGGGGGCCCGGGTCGTGGCTCAGGCGCCGTTCCAGGGCGGCCAGGCGCTCCACCGTACCCACGTCCATCCAGGTGCCGCGGTGGTGGGTGCCGCCGACCCGTCCTTGCGTGATGGCCTTGCGCAGCAGGGGTGCCAGGGGGAAGGTCCCCGGCGGGGTGTCCGCCAGCAGGTCATGGCGGTACCAGCCGATGCCGGCGAAGGTGAGGCGGGGGCCGTCCGCCTGGTCGTCGTGGACGCGATCGTCCAACAGCACGAAGTCCCCATCGGGATGGTGTTCCGGATTGTCCACCAGCACCAGGTGGGCCAGATCGCCGGGGGCCAGGGTGGGGGCGGTCAGGGGATGGTCGCTCCAGACATCGCCGTTGATCACCAGAAACGGGTCGCTGTGCAGCAGGGGCAGGGCGTTGCGGATGCCGCCGCCGGTCTCCAGGCCCCGGGCCTCGGGGGAATACTGGATGCGCACGCCCCAGGGGCGGCCGTCCCCCAGGTGATCCCGGATCTGTTCCCCCCGGTAGGCCAGGTTGATGACCACGTCCCGGTAGCCGGCCGCGGCCAGGCGCTCCAGGTGGTGCACGATGAGGGGGCGCCCCCCGGCGCACAACAGGGGCTTGGGGGTGTGGTCCGTCAGGGGGCGCATGCGCTCGCCGCGGCCAGCGGCCAGGATCATGGCGTGCACGGGTCATCTCCCGATGGCGGTGTGGACAGGTCCGGCCCCCCCGCCCGGTGGGCCAGTTGCGGCGCGTCTTCGCCACAGGCGGGCATCCCCGCCTTGAGGGCCAGGCGGCGGTCGGGGGGCAGGTGGCTGTCGAACCAGGTGCGCACCGGTGCCAGGGCGGGGTGGGCCAGTTCCTGTTCCAGCAGGCGCCACAATCGGGGCAGGTGGCGCAGGTAGCCGGGCTTGTCGTCCCGCCGCCACAGGCGGGTGAAGATGCCGATGATCTTGGTGGTGCGCTGTGCCCCCAGGAGCCAGAAGCTGTCATCCAGCAGCCGGGCGTCCAGGCCCGGGAAGGCATCCCGGTAGCGGGCCGTCATGGCCTCGGCGACGCCGGGGTCCACGTCCCGGCGGGCGTCCCGCAGCAGGGAGACCAGGTCGTAGGCGGGCGGCCCCACCCGCGCGTCCTGGAAGTCCAGCAGGCCGCAGGCGTTCACGCCGTGACGGCCCGCCAGGACCATGAGGTTGTCCACGTGGAAGTCCCGCAGCACCAGGGTGGGGGGCAGCATCAGGGCGGGTTCCAGGGCCGTCTCCCAGGCCCCCAGGAAGTCCGCCCGCAGGGGTTCCGGGCAGGGTGCGCCGAAGGCCTCGGGCCAGTACCAGTCGAGGAACAGGGCCGCTTCGGCCAGCAGGGTGGTGCCGTCGTAGGGGGGGATGTCCTGGGCATGGTGGCGCGACCAGCGCCGGTGCAGGGCGATGAGGGTGTCCGTGGCCAGGCGGTAGAGACCGGATTCGTCCGCCCCCTCCCCCAGGGCGCGGCTGAAGGTGTGATCCCCCAGATCCTCCAGCAGCAGGAAGCCCTGGGCGCCATCGAAGGCATGGATCCGCGGGGCGCTGAGATCCAGATCCCGCAGCAGGCGGTCGATGCGCACGAAGTCCCGGGCCGATTCGTGGCTGGGGGGGGCGTCCATGATCACCCGGCAGATGTTGTGATCCCGCAGGCGGAAGTAGCGCCGGAAGCTGGCGTCGGCGGAGAGCAGCGTCGGCTTCGGGATGTGCTCCCCCAGCACGCCGTGCAGCCAGCGCTGCATGGCCTCCTCTCGTTGCCGGGGATCGGGGGTGGGGGTTGTCATGGGGATGCCTGGTCTCCCGGCCCCGCAGGGGGCGTATGTTGCGCTGCAATGACGGCGTGCCCCCGGGCATTGACCGCAGGGGGGGCAACCGGGTGATGATACATGCTCTTCGCGGACACGGCCCATACACCCCCGGGCCCTCCCGTTTGTGTCGATGCGCCAAAGGCGCGGAAGGAAGTGTGCATGACCCATCCCAACTGGGCGGTCTGGCCCGGCAGTCCCTATCCCCTGGGTGCCACCTGGGACGGGGAGGGGGTGAATTTCGCCCTGTTTTCCGAACACGCCGAGAAGGTGGAGCTGTGCATCTTCAGCGCCACCGGGCGGCGGGAGCTGGAGCGCATCGAGATGCGCTGGCAGACGGATCAGGTGTACCACTGCTATCTGCCGGAGGCCCGTCCCGGGCTGCTCTACGGCTATCGTGTCCATGGCCCCTACGACCCCGCCGCCGGGCATCGCTTCAATCCCCACAAGCTGCTGCTGGATCCCTACGCCAAGGCCTTCCATGGCCAGGTGAAGTGGAGCGATGCCCTGTTCGGCTACCCCATCGGCAAAGAGGAGGGCGATCTGGAGCCCGACGCCCGGGATTCGGCCCCCGGGATGCCCAAGTCCCAGGTGATCGACACCGCCTTCACCTGGGGCAACGACGCCCCGCCCCGCACCCCCTGGCACGAGACCGTCATCTACGAATTGCACGTGAAGGGCTTCACGGCCCGCCATCCCCAGGTCCATCCCGCCCTGCGCGGGACCTACGCCGGTCTGGCCACGGCGCCGGTCATCGCCTACCTGCAGCGCCTGGGGGTGACGGCGGTGGAGTTGATGCCCGTGCACGCCTTCCTGGACGACCGCCATCTGGTGGAGAAGGGGCTGCGCAACTACTGGGGCTACAACTCCATGGGCTTCTTCGCCCCGGACATGCGCTACTGCGCCTCGGGCCATGTGAACGAGTTCAAGACCATGGTCAAGACCCTGCATTCGGCGGGCATCGAGGTGATCCTGGACGTGGTCTACAACCATACCGCCGAGGGCAACCACCTGGGGCCCACCCTGTCCTTCCGGGGCATCGACAACAACGCCTACTACCGCCTGGTGCACGATGACCGGCGCTATTACATGGACTACACCGGTTGCGGCAACACCCTGAACATGCAGCATCCCCGGGTATTGCAGCTGATCATGGAGTCCCTGCGCTACTGGGTGCAGGAGATGCACGTGGACGGCTTCCGCTTTGACCTGGCCTCGGCCCTGGCGCGGGAGCTGCACGAGGTGGACCGCCTGGGGGCCTTCTTCGACATCATCCACCAGGATCCGGTGCTCTCCCAGGTGAAGCTCATCGCCGAACCCTGGGACCTGGGGGAGGGGGGTTACCAGGTGGGCAACTTCCCCGTGGGGTGGACGGAATGGAACGGCCGTTACCGGGACACGGTACGGGCCTACTGGAAGGGGGAGCCCGGCCTGGTGGGGGACATGGCCTACCGCCTCACCGGCTCATCGGACCTGTACGAGTCCAGCGGCCGCCGCCCCTATGCCAGTATCAATTTCGTCACCTGCCACGACGGCTTCACCCTGGAGGATCTGGTCAGCTACAACGAGAAGCACAACGAGGCCAACGGCGAGGACAACCGCGACGGGGAGAGCCACAACCTCTCCTGGAACTGCGGCGAGGAGGGCCCCACCCGCAGCAAGCACATCATGGACCTGCGGGCCCGTCAGAAACGCAATCTGCTGGCCACCCTGTTCCTCTCCCAGGGGATCCCCATGCTGCTGGCGGGGGACGAGCGGGGCCGCACCCAGCAAGGCAATAACAATGCCTACTGTCAGGACAACGAGCTCTCCTGGCTGGACTGGGACCTGGACGCCTACGGCCGCGACCTGCTGCCCTTCACCCAGTACCTCATCGGCCTGCGCCGTCAGCATGCGGCCCTGCGGCGGCGGCATTTCTTCCAGGGGCGCCCCATCATGGGGGCCGGGGTGAAGGACCTGGCCTGGCTGCGGCCCGACGGCGAGGAGATGGCCGAGGAGGATTGGGGTCAGGGTTTTGCCCGCAGCCTGGGGATGTTCATCGCCGGGGATCTGTTCGAGGAATATGACGAGCGCGGCCGCCGGGTGCGGGACACGGACCTGATCCTGCTCTTGAACGCGGATCACGAACCCATCTCCTTCCGCCTGCCGGCGAAGCCGGAACGCACCCGCTGGGAGGTGCTGGTGGATACGGTCTATCCCCGCGGGCCGCGGCCGGACCAGCGCAAGTTCCACAGCCACGAACTCTACCCGCTGCAGGGGCGCTCCATGGTGCTGTTGGTGAACGCCAGCCGCCCCGCGCCGCCAACCGGCAACGGCATCGACTGAGGACCTTCAGGAGGCCCGTCGCCGCAGAGCGGTGGCCTGGGGCAGGTACTCCACCCGGGTCTGCACGCGCCCGTCGGCATGGAGTTCGAGGTGGCGGTAGCCCGGGGGCAGGTCATCCAGCCGGGGTTCGGGGGTGTGGGGGGCGAACTGCACGCCGGTGGACGGGGCCCCCAGGAGGCGCACCCCGTTGCGCGTCTCGTCCACCTCCCGGTGGGCGTGGCCGAACAGGACCGCGCGCACCTTGGGGTGGGCATCGATCACCCGGAAGAGGTCGTCGGTGTTGGCCAGGCCGATGCGGTCCATCCAGGCGCTGCCCAGGGGGATCACCGGGTGGTGCAGGCAGATGAGGGCGTTGCGTGCCGGATGGCGGGAGAGGGTCTCTTCCAGCAGGGCCAGTTCGTGGTCGTCCAGGTACCCGGCGGATTCCCCGGGGACGACGCTGTCCAGCAGGAGGATGAGCCAGTCCCCGCGGATGAGCACCTTGCGGCAGTCGATGTTGTCCCCCGCCAGGGTGTCCTCCATGAGGTCCGGCTCGTCGTGGTTGCCCGGCAGGCAGTGCACGGGCCAGGGCAGACGGTTGAAGGTGCGCCGCAGGCGGCGATAGGCGTCCCCCTCCGGGGTGTGGACCAGGTCGCCGGTGACCATCATCAGATCCAGGGGATGTTCCCGCTGCTGGGCCCGGGACAGGACCTGCGCCAGGCTCTCGTCGGTGTCGACCCCGGACCCCATGACGTCCCCGGGTTCGGGACAGAGGTGCAGATCGCTGATCTGGAGCACGCGCAAAGGGCGCGCCGTGAGTCCCGTCAAGCTCATGATTTTTCGACCCTCCTTGAGCGATGGGGATGTGCACCGGTTGTGTGTGCCCTGGGGCACACGCCGACGTCCCGGTGTTATTGTGTCAGTATAGCGGTGCCGATTGACAGTGCCTTGACAGGATGCGCATTGCCGCGCACGCATGGAGAAATGCATGCCCGATACCAAGCCCCCCCTGGAGCCGCGCCTGCGGGCCTATCTGCAGTCGGTCTCGGTGCGCGAGCCGCCCCTCTACCGCCGTCTGCGGGAGGAGACCTCCCACCTGCCGGAGCACCACATGCAACTGGCCCCCGAGCAGGGGCAGTTCCTGGCCCTGCTGGTGGAGCTTTTGGGGGCGCGGCGAATCCTGGAGATCGGGACCTTCACCGGTTACAGCGCCCTGTGGATGGCCGGCGCCCTGCCGGAGGACGGCCGTCTCGTCTGCTGCGACATCCGTCGCGAGTGGACGGACATCGCCGCCCGGTATTGGGACGAGGCCGGCCTGAGCGATCGCATCGAACTGCGGCTGGCCCCCGCCCTGGATACCCTGGACACGCTGCTCTGTGAGGGCGCCGGCGGTTTCGACCTGGCCTTCATCGATGCCGACAAGGGCAACTACGTGAATTATTACCGCCGCTGCCTGCGCCTGGTGCGCCGCGGCGGCGTGGTCTGCCTGGACAACACCCTCTGGGGCGGCCGCGTGGCGGATCCCGACGATCATGGGCCGGACACCGAGGCTCTGCGCGCCTTCAATGCCCTGGCCCACGAGGATCCCGCGGTGAGCCTGAGCCTGATCCCCCTGGGGGACGGGCTCACCCTGGCGCGGCGCCGCTGAGCGCCGCCGTCTTGGTTCAGGGCCGCGGCGGCGGGGCGTCGCGGCCGGGTTTCTTGCGGGGGTCCAGGCGCTTGATGAAGATCTTGGAGTTGCGCTGGAAGTTGTACATGCGGCGGCGTTCGATGGGCAGGGCGTCCATGTCCCCCGGCTCGTAGCCCCGTTCCCGGAACCAGTGGGCGGTGCGGGTGGTGAGCACGAAGACCCGTTCGATGCCCATGCCGGCCGCCTGCTGTTCCTGATGGGCCACCAGGGTCTCTGCCCGCCCGGCACCCCGGTAGTCCGGGTGCACCGCCACGCAGGCCAGTTCCGCCACCCCCTCTTCGGGGAAGGGATAGAGGGCGGCGCAGGCCAGGATCATCCCGTCCCGCTCGATCACTGAGAAGCGTTCGATCTCCAGTTCCAGTTGTTCCCGGGAGCGGCGCACCAGGATCCCCTCCGCCTCCAGGGGCTGGATCAGTTCCAGCAATCCCCCCACGTCTTCGATGTGCGCCTGGCGCAATCGCTCGTAGCGCTCGCCGGTGACCAGGGTGCCCGCCCCTTCGCGAGTGTAGAGTTCCATCAGCAAGGCCCCGTCCCGCTCCCGGTCCACCAGATGGATGCGCGGCACCCCGGCACGGGAGGCGCGGATGGCGCAGAGCAGCTGCGCGGCCAGGTCTTCCGGCAGGGGGCGCTGGCCCTGCAGCAGGTCCCCGGCCTGCTGGGCGGTGAGCTGCATCAAGGGCCGCCGGCGGTTGTCCCGCAGGGCGTCGGTGTGGCTGAGGAAGATCAGCTTGTCCGCCTCCAGGGCGATGGCCACCTCCGTGGCCACCTCCTCGGCGCTCAGGTTGAAGATCTCGCCGGTGGGGGAGTACCCCAGGGGCGGCAGCAGCACCAGATCCCCTGCCTGCAGGGGGCGCCGCAGGCCGTCGGTGTCCACGCGCCGAACCTCCCCCGTGTGCTGGTAGTCCACGCCGCCGCGCACCCCCAGGGGCCGTGCCGTCACGTAATTGCCCGAGGACACCCGCAGCCGCACACCGGACATGGGGGTGTTGGGCAGGCCCATGGAGAGCAGGGCCTCGATCTCGGCGCGCAGGGCCCCCGCCGCCTCCTTCACCGCCTGCAGGGCCACGGCATCCGTCAGACGCAGGCCGTGGACGTACTGCATGTCCGCCCCCCGTTCCCGCAGGCGCTGCTCGATCTGCGGCCGGGCGCCGTGCACCAGCACCAGACGCACCCCCAGGGTCTGCAGGATGGCGATGTCGTGCAGCAGCGCGGCGAAGCCCTCCTGCAGGGCCATCTCGCCGCCGATGCAGACGACGAAGGTGCGCTCCCGATGGGCATTGATGTAGGGGGCGGCCTCCCGGAACCAGGCGACGTGGGGGGAGATGGGGCGCTTCTTGGGACTCATGGGCGTTTCGTTTGGCGGCATGGCGCGATGGTACTCAACCCCGGGTTGCCAGGGCCACCGCGTCGCGGGCGCGGTTCAATCCGCGCCGCTTTCCTGCGCCAGGCAGAAACGCCGGATCAGCCCCCGCAGGATCTCCAGGGTCGGCGGGATGCGGTCCATAGCCAGGAATTCATCGGGCTGGTGGGCCTGGGCGATGTCGCCGGGCCCCAGGATCACCACGTCCATGCCCAGGCGCTGCAGGAAGGGGGCCTCGGTGCCGAAGGCCACGGCCCCGGCCGGGGATCCGGTGAGGGCCTCGGCCGCCCGCACCACGGGGGCATCCGCCGGGGTCTCCAGGGGCGGTACGCCGGGGATCAGCCGAAAGACCCGGTGCTCCAGGCCCGATGCCTCCAGGGCCGCCGCCACCCGTGCCTCCAGCGTGGCCCGCAGTTGCGCCGGGTCCATGCCCGGCAGGGGCCGTAGGTCCAGGTGCAGCTCGCATTCGCCGCAGATGCGGTTGGGATTGTCACCGCCGCGGATGGCCCCCAGGTTCAGGGTGGGCACGGGCACCGCGAAGGCCTCGTTGCGGTGGCTCGCCTGCAGTGCCTCGCGCCAGTCCAGGAGCGCCTTCATCACCCGGTGCATCCCCTCCAGGGCGCTGTTGCCCAATCGGGGATCACTGGAATGACCGGCCTGGCCAGTGACCTGCACCCCTTCCATGAGCATCCCCTTGTGCATGCGCACCGGGCGCAGCCCGGTGGGTTCCCCGATGACGGCATGCCGCCCCAAGGGCCGACCCGAATCCGCCAGGGCGCGGGCGCCGGCCATGGAGCTCTCCTCGTCGGCGGTGGCCAGGATCACCAGCGGCTGGCGCAGGCGCCCGGGGTCCAGATCGGCGGTGGCCTCCAGGGCCAGGGCGAGGAAGCTCTTCATGTCGCAACTGCCCAGCCCGTAGAGGCGTCCGTCCCGCACCTCGGCACGAAAGGGATCCTGGCTCCAGCGGTCGGGATCGCAGGGCACCGTGTCCGTATGGCCCGCCAGCACCAGCCCGCCCGGGCCGTGCCCCAGGGTGGCCACCAGATTCGCCCGGGCGGGTTCCCCCGGCAGGGGCAGCACCTCCACGCGGAATCCGGCATCCATACACCACTGGGCCAGTTCGTCCATGAGGGCGCGGTTGCCCATGTCCCATTGCGGCGAGACGCTGCTGACGGAGGGGAGGGCGATGAGCCGCTCCAGCATGTACTGCAGGGAAGGTCGGGGCATGTGCGCGGTTCCGTGGATGGATCGGTGGGGATTCCCGCGCCACCGGGGCCGGTCCGTGCGCCGTCCCGGGGTGCGCAACTTCAACATACGCCCCCGTGGGCGCCCGGACAAACCGCCACGGCACATGGAGTGTCGCAATGGCGGATCGGATGTATCACCGCTGTTACAGCCATGGAAAGGGCCCGGAACCCCGTGCGTTCAGGCAGGGAGAGGATGCCTCGCCCCCCCCGGGTCACGGAGGTGTTGCACCGAGGAAACGCTTTGCGGTCCCGAATTCGGGTATTCACCCACACTTTTCATGTGTGATGGTTCCAGATGGATGGTTCTGCGGGCTTTTTTATAGGTTGGCCTGAGGGTTGCTTTAAGCATGACACGGACCGGCGGGGGCGATGCCCAGCCAGCCGGACGCAACCCCTGGAAAGTACAAGGAGCATTCCCATGTTGAACTTCAAGAAGACCGCCATCTCCGCCGCCATCGCCATGACCTTTGGCATCGCCGCTCCCGGCTGGGCCGATTCGGGCAACACCGGCGAAGGCGAGTTCGGGGACCAGAGCGCCATCCAGAACACGGATTCCGGCAACTACACCGATTCCGCCAACGACAGCTCGGACAACAGCATGTCCTGGGCGGATTCCCAGAACCCCAACAACAGCACCAATGATTCGGGTAACAACAGCTGGGCGGACTCCCAGAATCCCGACAACAGCACCAATGATTCCGGGAACACCAGTCTGGCGGACTCCCAGAATGCGGATAACAGCAACAACTCGGACAACAGCACTGCCTGGACGGATTCGCTGAACACCGACAACACCAATAACTCCGATAACAGCAACAACTCGGACAACAGTACCGCCTGGACGGATTCGCTGAATACCGATAACACCAACAACTCGGATAACAGTACGAATGATTCGTTCAATGCGGATAACAGCACCAACGATTCGTTCAATGCGGACAGCAGCACCAATGACTCCGGGAATACCAACTTGACGGATTCCCAGAATACGGATAACAGCAATAATTCCAATAACAGCACGAATGATTCGGGCAATACCACGTTCTCGGATGCCTACAAGACCGATAACACCAATAATTCCGATAACAGCACCAACGATTCCGGCAATACGAACATCGCCGACTCCTACAACGATAGCTCCGATAACAGCACCAACGATTCGTTCAATAACAGCAGCATCAATGACTCCTATAACACCATGGTGGTGACCGAGAATGCCCTGAGCGGCACGGTGAGCAATACCTCGCTGATGGTGGAAGGGGAGTCTTCCTACACCTCCTATAACATGGTGGGCGAGGAAGCCCTGAGCAATTCCGCGGGCATCACCCAGGTGTCCCAGAACAGCGGTGCCAACAGCCTCACGCAGCAGCAGGTGTCCGTGCAGGCCCACCTGGGTCTGGGCGCGGCGGAGTAAGCCCTGCCGATGCATGCCGGGTGACTTCGGGGCGGCGGATTGCAGTCCGCCGCCCCGGTCTCTCCGGGCCGGTTCCACGTACCCGTAGGAGAAGGGCAATGTTCGGATTCGGATCCTCGTCCGCGGTGGTGCCCTGGCTGGTGCTGACCGCAGCGGTATGCCTGCCCGGCAGCGTCCTGGCGGGTGAGGCCATGGCCCTGCCCGGCGCGGTGGATGCCGCGGCGCTGGAGGACCAGCGCGCCATGTACAAGATCCCGGCGCTGCAGTTGGGGCAGATCACATCCAATGCCCAGGTGGCGGAGACCTTCATGGAGGGTTCCTTCACCAGCGGCGACAATATCCTGGAGCACGGCGCCCTGGAGAATGCCCAGGGCATGACCACGGTGATCCAGAATTCGGGTCACAACGTGGTGATCCAGGAATCCCTGATGCTGAACGTCCATGTGGCCCCCTGAATCTCTATCCCTCCGGTCCCCCCGGTTGCTGCCGCTGGTTGCCCCGCTGGTGCTGCTGGCGGCCCTGGCGGGGAAGCCGGTGCAGGCATCGGGGCTGGTGCAGGTGCCCGGCATCCTGGGCAGCCATGCCGTGGCGGTGACCAGCCTGCGGGACATGCGTTTTCAGACGGTGATCCCGCAACAGTACGATTTCAGTTGCGGCTCGGCGGCCCTGGCCACGCTGCTGACCCATCACTACGAGCGCCCCACCACGGAGCGCGAGGCCTTCGATGTCATGTATAACCGGGGGGATCAGGAACAGATCCGGACCCAGGGCTTCTCCATGCTGGACATGAAGCGCTACCTGGCCGAGGTGGGGTTGCGCTCGGACGGTTTTCGTCTGCCCCTGGAGAAGCTGGATGAGCTGGGGATCCCGGCCATCGCCCTGGTGGAGATCGAGGGCTACCGCCATTTCGTGGTGATCAAGGGCATCCGTGAGGAGGGTGTGCTGGTGGGGGATCCGGCCCTGGGGGTGAAGGCCTACAGCCCTGCCGAGTTCCGCCGCATCTGGAGCAACGACATCCTCTTCCTGATCCGCGACCGCCTGCAGACGGCGCGCGCCCATTTCAACGATCCGGTGAGCTGGCAGGCCCTGGCCGAGCCACCCTATGGCACGGCGCTGGCACGGGATGGGCTGGGCACGTTCCTCCTCGCCCTGCCGCGCCCCTCCGACTGGTGAGCGAGGTGATCCCCATGGGCCGTAAGCACACAGGCAGGACGGGATGGAGACCGGACCGGGCCATGATCCTGGCCCTGGGGTTCCTGATCGGTGCAGCGCCCATCCCGGCGCCGGCCCAGGACCCCCTGCAGGGGCTGGCCTGGGCGGTGGTCCCGGAGGCCGAGTTGGCAGAGCTTCGGGGCGGCCTGATCCGCGGGGACGGTTTCGAACTCACCCTGGGCATCCAGCGGCTCACCGCCATCAATGGCGAGGTGGTGGTCCGCACGGTGCTCAGGGATCCGGCGGGGCATACCGTGGATACGAGCGCCCTCGCCGGTGTACAGGTGCGCAGCACCCTGGAGGGGCTGCACATCGCCTCCCTGGTGGATCGTCCCGGGGTCACCGTCATCCAGAATGCCCTGGACCGCCAGATCATCACCAACCATACCCTCATGGATGTGGGCCTGCGGGGGGTGGACCTGTCGGGGATGGATCTGGGCCGGCTCCTGGATGCGGAGATCATCCAGGGCCTGCGGGGAGGGTATTAATAGCCCGCCCCGCCGGGTTGCCCCCCCTCAGAACCGCATGGGCAGCCGCAGGGAGACCTGGGCATCGGGGGCGGCGGAGGTGGCCCCCACGGCCACCGACAGATTCAGGCTGGTGCGAGGAGAGAGACGTTGCGACAGGCCCCAGATGAAGCTGCCCACCTGGATGCGCTCGAAGACAGGATCGAGGGTCACGCCTTCCCGGTCGGTCTCGAAGACCATGCTGTGGTCATATCCCAGGCTGATGGAGGTGCGGTTGTTCAGTGAGATGCCGGTCCCCAGGCTCAGGCCCAGGGCATCCCCGGGATCGATGCGCCCGTAGTCCCCGCCCTGGTCCCGTTCCAGGTTCCACAGGTAGCTGATGTTGCCGTAGATCACCGCCGGGTCGGTGGGGTAGATCATGGTCAGGCTGGGCTGTACGGACCAGAAACCGGAGCCGGTGGGTTGCTCCAGGAGGATGTCCACGCCCGAGTCGGAGCCATCCGGGTTGGTTGCCGGGACGCGATCCACCTCGAAGGGGGAGGTGCCGGTGATGGACTTCACCCGCAGGTTGCCGATGAAGAAGGGCTTGCCGGTGTCCGCCCGGTTGAACTGCAGATGCAGCCCCAGTTCCACGTCCCCCAGGTCCTCGCCCGAGGAGTCGGCCACCTGGGGGGTGTCGCTGCCCTCCAAGATCTCGCGCCGGCGCAGGGACTCATCCCGCCACACGTAGGGCAGGCGCACCCCCACCTCCAGGCGCTCGGTGAGCCCGTAGCGCAGGGCCAGGGAGGCGGTGAGGGTGTCCCGCTGCACCTCGCTGATGTCGATCAGCCCGATGGCGATGGCGGGCAGGATGGTGAATCCGTCGATGGCCACCGTGGTGGAAGAACTGTGCACGTACTGCAGGGCCGGCTCCACCACCCACGACCCCGGCGGGGTGAGCAGTCCCCGCTCCTCGAATACCGCCGCCACGTCCGGCTGGGTGCGTTCCTCCGCGGGGCGCTCGCCCACCGGTTCCTGCGGGGCCTGTGCCCGGGCGGCGGGGACGGCCAGGAGCAGCAAAGGGATGGCCGCGGCGGTCAGATGCTTGCTGAGGTGGAACATGCACAGGTCCCTCGTGTTGGATGGTGGATGCCCCGGGGGTTCCGCGGGCAGATGAATGCGATGTCACGGGACTGCACCGTCACCGCCGCGGGGCCCTGGGATGGGGATGCCGTGGCGGCGCGCCATGCGATAGAGGGTGATGCGGGATACCTCCAGGTGCCGGGCGGCGGCGGAGACATTGCCCTGATGCAGGGCCAGGGCCCGGGTGATGGCCTCCCGTTCTGCATCGGCGCGTACCTCTTCCAGGGGGCGGAGGTTGGCGGGGGCCTCCAGCACCTCCTCCAGTCCCAGGTCCCAGGGCTGGATATAGCGGCTCTCGCACAGCACCATGGCCCGGCGCACCCGGTTGATGAGTTCGCGCACGTTCCCCGGCCAGCGGTGCAGGCGGATCGACTCCAGGCCGGCGGCGCTGAAGCCCTTCACCCGGTGCCCCCGCTCCCGGCTGAAGGTCTGGTAGAAGTGCCGCGCCAGGAGTACGGCGTCTGCGTCCCGTTCCCGCAGGGGCGGCATCTGGAAGCGCAGCACGTCCAGCCGGTAGAAGAGATCCTCGCGAAAGCGGCCCTCCCGGACCGCCGCCTCCAGGTCCACGTGGGTGGCCGCCACCACGCGCACGTCCACCTTCTCCTCCCGGTCGCTGCCGATGCGCTGCACCGTCTGGTTCTGCAAAAAGCGCAGCAGGGTGGACTGCACCTCCAGGGGGAGGTCGCCGATCTCATCCAGGAACAGGGTGCCGCCGTCGGCCCGGCACACGTGCCCCTGGCGGGCGCGGTGGGCCCCGGTGAACGCCCCCCGCTCGTGGCCGAAGAGTTCGGACTGCACCAGGGCGGCGGGCACGGCGGCGCAGTTGATGGCCTCGAAGGGTCCCGAGGCCCGGGGGGAGGCGTCGTGCACGGCCCGGGCCGCCAGTTCCTTGCCGGTGCCGCTCTCGCCGGTGATCAGCACCGGGGCGTCCACCCGTCCCACCTTGGTGATGGTGCGCAGCACCTGGCGCATGACCGGGCTCTCGCCCACCAGCATGCCCCCGGCCTGCCCCGGCAGGGGGCCGGGTTCCCCGCGGGTGAGCAAGCGGGCCATGCCCAGGGCGTGGCCCAGGATCACCCGCAGGCGGTTGGGGTCCACGGGCGTGGAGTGGAAGTCGTAGCACCAGTGGCCCAGCAGTTCCCGCACCCGGGGTTCCCAGAGCAGTTCCGGATCCACCAGCGCCACCCACTCCACCTGGCAGTGCCGCCGCAGGAAGGCCTCCAGATGCGGCAGGGTGACCAGATCCTTGCGGGCCAGCAGGAAGATACCCACCAGGATCCGCTGCTCCTCCAGGATCTGTTCCCCCCGGCGCAGGGAGTCGGCCCGCTGCCATTCCCATGGGCCCTCCGGGCAGGGGGCCGCGTGCAGGTCCATGGATGCGAGCCAGAGCAGTCGCTGGGTGGGGCGGGAACCGGAATCCATCTGGGTATCGGGCCTCCATGGTCCTGTGCCGGTGGGGCGGGTGCGGCCTACATTCCATGAGAGGCAATACACTACAGTCCGGGGTGTCCCCCGCAGGGCATGCCGCCGGCACAGGGGGGCGGCATACGGATGCAAGCATGGATAATGCCCAAGGTGGGTTCATCCAACGGATCAGTGGCTTGGCGAAAGAAGGGGTGGCCCCGCCGGCCCTTTCTGTAAACCGGGACGACAGGCACGATGCCGCTGCCCCGGACGTTGACCCAGGGTGTAAAATGGGTCCTATCGTTCAAACACCCTGGATCGCGCCATGCCCGAGTACAGATCCCGCACCACCACCCACGGACGCAACATGGCCGGAGCCCGCGCCCTGTGGCGTGCCACCGGCATGAAGGACGGGGACTTCGACAAGCCCATCATCGCTATCGCCAACTCCTTCACCCAGTTCGTGCCCGGGCACGTGCACCTGAAGGACCTGGGCCAGCTGGTGGCCCGGGAGATCGAGAAGGCCGGCGGCGTGGCCAAGGAATTCAACACCATCGCCGTGGACGACGGCATCGCCATGGGCCACGGCGGCATGCTCTACTCCCTGCCCTCCCGGGAGGTGATCGCCGACGCCGTGGAATACATGGTCAATGCCCACTGCGCCGACGCCCTGGTGTGCATCTCCAACTGCGACAAGATCACCCCCGGGATGCTCAATGCCGCCATGCGCCTGAACATCCCCGTGATCTTCGTCTCCGGGGGGCCCATGGAGGCGGGCAAGGTGCAGCGGGGGGAGCAGGTGATCCATCTGGACCTGGTGGACGCCATGGTGGCCGCCGCCACCCCCGGGGAGAGTGACGAGGACGTCATGACCCTGGAGCGTTCCGCCTGCCCCACCTGCGGATCCTGCTCGGGCATGTTCACCGCCAACTCCATGAACTGCCTCACCGAGGCCCTGGGGCTCTCCCTGCCGGGCAATGGCTCCCTGCTGGCCACCCATGCCGCCCGCAAGGAACTCTTCCTGGAGGCGGGGCGGCGCATCGTCGATCTGGCCAGGCGCTACTACGAGGGGGACGACGCCTCGGTGCTGCCCCGGTCCATCGCCACCCGGGAGGCCTTTGAGAACGCCATGGGCCTGGACATCGCCATGGGGGGGTCCACCAATACCGTGCTGCACCTCTTGGCGGCGGCCCGGGAAGGGGAGGTGACCTTCGACATGACCGACATCGACCGCCTCTCCCGGCGGGTGCCCAACATCTGCAAGGTGGCCCCGGCCACACAGCAATATCACATGGAGGACGTGCACCGTGCCGGCGGCGTGCTGGGGATCCTGGGGGAACTGGACCGGGGCGGGCTGTTGCACCGGGATGCCCATACCGTGCACGCCCCCACCCTGGGTGAGGCCCTGGATGCCTGGGACCTGATGCGGGACACCTGCACCGACGCGGCCCGTCAGCGCTACCTGGCGGCCCCCGGCGGTGTGCCGAGCCAGGAGGCCTTCTCCCAGTCCCAGACCTGGGACAGCCCGGACCTGGACCGCAGCGGCGGTTGCATCCGCGACATCGCCCATGCCTATTCCAGCGACGGCGGGCTGGCGGTGCTCCATGGCAACCTGGCCAGTGACGGCTGCATCGTCAAGACCGCCGGCGTGGACGAGAGCATCCTGGTCTTCTCCGGTCCGGCCCGGGTCTTCGAGAGCCAGGAGTCCGCCGTGGAGGCGATCCTGGGGGACCGGGTGCAGGCGGGGGACGTGGTGATCATCCGCTACGAGGGCCCCAAGGGCGGTCCCGGCATGCAGGAGATGCTCTATCCCACCAGCTACCTGAAGTCCAAGGGGCTGGGCAAGGCCTGCGCCCTGATCACCGACGGGCGCTTCTCCGGCGGCACCTCGGGGCTGTCCATCGGCCATGTCTCCCCCGAGGCGGCCGAAGGGGGCAACATCGCCCTGGTGGAGGAAGGGGATACCATCGAGATCGACATCCCCGGGCGCAGCATCCGCATCGCCGTGGACGACGAGACCCTGGCCCGGCGCCGGGCCGCCATGGAGGCCCGGGGCGAGGACCGCGCCTGGAAACCCGCCAGCCGGCAGCGGGTGGTGAGCCGCGCCCTCCAGGCCTACGCCCTCCTGGCCAGTTCCGCTTCCCAGGGGGCCGTGCGGGATCTTTCCCAGGTGACCCCGAGGCGCTAGTCTTTGCGGGATGATGCCCGGGGCGCGGCATCGCCCCATGCCCCGGGCCCCCACTTCACCGGCGGGGCCGTTCGCATGCCGAGGGCCCCGGAGCCCCATTTCGAGGACGTTGCCCCATCATGAAGAAGAAACTGCTCACCTTCCTGATCACGATCCTGGTGCTGCTCCTGGTCTTCACCTGGCTGCGCTGGGGGCCCGATTCCTGGGAGGTACAGATCACCGGCACCACCGGGGACGGGCGGGAGATCCAGTACCGCATCGAGACGGTGTACGCCGGCACCTCCAGGACCCTCATCTTCCGCAACGAGGATGCCGGTTTCTTCCCGCCGTACTTCAAGTTCGATTCGGCGGATTTGCAATCCGTCGCCCGCCGTGTCAAGGAAAGCTGTCCGGAGGAGGCCGTGGTGGTGCACGGCTATGGCTGGCGTATCCCCTTCATGAGCATGTTCCCCAACGCCACGGCCATCGAGGCCCCCGAGCGTTGCCTGCGGGCGGTGCCCAGGGAGGACGATGGGGCGGCGGAAGGGGCCGGGGACTGAACCCCGGCCATCACCGCTCCAGGCGGTAGATCAGGTCCATGCTCTGGTTCTCCGAACTGGAGCGGGTCTCCAGGCTCAGGTGGGGGCTCAGGCTGTAGCGCAGCATCAGGGTATTCACCCGGTCGAACAGGCCGACGCTGTAACGCAGGAACAGCCTTGAGGAGAGTTGCTCGCCCATCATCAGGGCGGCCTCGTCCAGGCCCGTCTCCGTGTCCACGGTGAACTCGTCCAGGCCCAGTTCGCTGCCCAGGCGGTCGATGATGAAGGCCCCGCGCTCGATGCCGTAGACGGCGATGGCGGAGGCGATGGCGTTGCCATCCCCCTCGCCGGCCCCGGACAGGGGACGGCCGGTGACGAGAAAGGCCAGGGCCTCGGTCTCCTCCATGGGGGGGTCGGAAAAGACCCGGGAACGGGGGTGTTCCAGGGTGCCGCCCATCTCCAGGCCCACCGTCACCTCATGGGCGGGGATGCGGCGCACGGCGCGCAGGTCCAGCCCCGGATTCTCCGGCGGGCCCTGGAACAGCAGCAGCCCCCTCTCCACAGTAAGATCCTGGCCGTAGGCCTTGTAGCGACCCTCTTGGATGCGGATCTGCCCCAGCAGCCGCGTGGGCAGCCCGGGGGATTGCTGCACCTGCAGTTCCCCGCCGAGGCGGGCGTCCAGGCCGTAGCCGCGGATGCGCACCTCCTCCCCCAGGGTGACCCCCACCCGGGCCACCACCAGCAGCGGCGCACCGCTTTCCTCCCGCGCCTCCTGCACGATGACCTCGTCCTCTGAGACTTCCACGGCCTGGGGGGGTAGCTCCGCCAGTTCCAGCAGGGCCCGGGGCACGGCTACATCGCCGGTGACGATGACGCGCCGGCCGATGGCGGTGATGTTCAGGTCCGGGGAGATCACCGCCTGCACGTCCGGGCGGCGCAGGGCCAGGAAGTCCTCGCCCCGGACCTGCAGGCGCACCGGCGGCGGGCCGTCGTCGGCCCGCTGCACATCGCCCTCCAGGGTGAGGCTGCCTTCCCCGGAGCGCAGCCGCCCGGTGAGTCGCAGGCGCTCCCGGCCCTCGTTGTGCAGGTCCAGACGCATGTCCTTGAGGGTGATGCCCGCCTCGGGGAGGGTGACGACCCCTTCGGACAGGGTCAGGCGGCCGTCCAGCCGCGGGGCCCGCAGGCTGCCGCCCATGTCCAGGTCCCCCTGGACGCGCCCCCTGAGGTCCTTCACCTGGGGAATCAGGGGGTCCATCCAGGTGAGATCCTCCAGGGTCAGCCTCGCCTGGCCTTCCAGGGCCAGGTCCCCGTCCTCCCGGCCCCGGCCCCGCAGCCGGGCCCGGATGTGGCCCTGGGTGGCGATGTCCAGGCCCAGGCTCGCCTCCAGGTCCCGGTCCTGCAGGCGCAGATCGGCCCGGGCGTCGCGAAAGGGCACGGTCTGCAGGGTGCCGTCCTCGTCCAGAATGCGGAGGCGGCCGTCCCCGGGGGTCAGATGGGCCTCCAGGTTCCATTTAGGGGTCGGTCCCGGGTCCAGGCGCAGGCGGGCCCCGCCGTCCACCCGTCCCTCCAGGCCCAGGTTCGGGGGCAGCCAGGCCTGCAGCAGGTCCAGGGGCAGCTGTGAGAGTCGGGCCTCGGCCCGGGTGCCGCCCTCGCCGGACCAGTCCCCCTGCAGGCAGAGACGGGCCTTGTCCTGCATCAGGCAGATGGGTTCGGTGCCGGCCCGGCTGGGGCTGGCGTGCAGGGCGGCCCGTTCCTGCAGGCCCCAAGGCCCGCCGAAGGGGGGGCGGAGGTCCAGGGCGGTGAGGGTGCCGTTCCAGTGGAGCGGGCCCCGCAGGCCCTGGGGCAGGGCACCCTCCAGGGCCAGGTCCCCGTATACGTTGCCACCTGCCGGTCCCCCTTCCAGGGCCAGGTCCAGGCGATGCGTGCCGGTGGTGCCCCGGCCCTCCAGGGTGAGCCGTTGCAGCACCGTGCCGGCGGCGGTGTGCAGGTCTTCCAGGCCCAGGTCCAGCCGCAGGGGGGCGTCGACGGCGGTGCCGGCCTGCAGGTCCAGATCCAGTCGCTTCAGGCCCAGGTTCCCCAGCTCTAGGCCGCTGCCCCGGGCCCGGGTGGTGAGTACCGGGGCCTGAGGGGTGCCCTGAACGCGACCTTCGGCCTCGAGCCGGCCCACAAGTCCGGGCCACAGGGTCTCCAGGGCCGGGGCCTGGAGGCGGAAATCCAGATCCAGGGTGTCCGCCAGGCGGCCCCGGGCCTCTAGGTGATTGTCCCCCGCCGCCAGGTTCAGCCCGGGGATCTCCAGCCGTCTGTCGTCGACCCGGACCTCCCCCTGGCCCCGGATGGGGCGCTCGCGCAGGGTGCCGGAGAGCTGTGCCAGGTTCACCCGGGCCTCCAGGGGGGCATCGGGGGCGATGCGGCCCCGGGTTGTGGCCTGCAGTTGCAGCCGGCCGGGCAGCTCGGCGGCGAGGGCGGACGGGTCCAGATCCCGGCCGCGCAGGTCCAGCGCCCAGTCCAGGCCCCGGGTCCAGCCGATGCGCCCCGCCACCTGCAGTTGCCCGGTCTCCCCGGAGAGGCTCAGGGGGGTCAGTTGCAGGCCTTGGGGATCCCCCCGGGCGGAGAGGGCCAGGGCCTGGCGGGGCAGGGGGGCAGCGGTCAGTGCGGTGTGCAGGCCCAGGCGGTAGTCCCCCGGCGTGCCCCGGGTCACCAGGGTGCCGGCGTCCAGTTGCAGACTGCGGTCTTCGGCCAGGGCGAGGGTGAAGGCCTCCCAGCGATGGTTCAGGTCCCAGTCGGGATGGGTGAGGGGATGGCGGACATGGCCTCGGGTGCGGGCCTGCATGGGCTCCTGCAGGTGGTGTTGCAGGGCGAGATGGGTGAGATCCCCGTCCAGCACCAGGCGGCCCCGGGCCCGATCCGCCCGCAGGGGGCGGGCGGCCTCCGGGGGCAGGGCCAGGGACCATTCGGCGGCCAGGCCCAGGGCGTAGGGCCGCGCCAGGGTCACCCGCCCCAGGGCGTGGAGCCGTCCCTGGGGGGCCTGCAGGTCCAGGTGGCGCAGTTGCAGGCGGCGGGCGTCCAGGTGCAGGCCCAGGGCGAGCCGGTCCAGGACGATGGGCTCGGTGCCTTCGGCGGGGTGGAGGCGGATTTCGTGGAGCTCCCCCCGGGGCAGGTCCACGGTGACGGGCATGGGGATGGCGTCGGGCAGGGGGAAGGCGGCGGCCTCCGGGGGCGGCTCGGGGGCCTCTTGGTCGGGGGTGAGGGTGATCTCCAGTCCCCGGCCCTCCAGGTGCGCCACATGTACGGTTCGACGCAGCAACTGGGCCAGCTCCAGATCCAGATCCAGTTGCTGCGCCCGCGCCCGCAGGGCGGGATGGGTATAGGCCAGGTCCCGCAGGCGCAGGCCACCGGCGAGGCTGCCCCGGATCTCGCCGATGCGCAGCTCCCCGGGGAGGAAGTCCGCCCCCTGCTGCAGCAGCAGGCGGGTGCCGGGTTGAGTGGCCACCGCCAGCAGGAGCAGGGCGGTCAGCAGCGCCGGCACCAGGATCAGGGGAAGGGCCAGAAACCGGGAGAGAAGGCGCAGCAGGCGCATCACAGGTCCATCCCCATGCTCAGGTGCAGACGCACGGCGTCGTCCCCGTCCACGGGGTGGGCCAGGTCCACGCGCACGGGGCCGATGGGGGAGCGCCAGCGCAGGCCCACGCCGGCGCCGTAGCGGGGGCTGTAGTCCCCCATGCGGTTGAAGGTGTTGCCGCCATCGACGAAGGCGGCCACGCCCCAGGGGCCCTTCACGGGGTGGTCCACCTCCACGCTGGCGGTGATCAGGTGGCGTCCGCCGATGACCTCGCCGTCGGCGTCCCGGGGCCCCAGGGCCTGGTAGGCGTAGCCGCGCACGCTGGCGTCGCCGCCGGCGAAGAAGCGCAGGGAGCTGGGCAATTGTTCCAGCTGATCCACGCTGGTGGTCCCCAGTTCGGCCCGCAGCAGCAGGCGGCCGCCCCCCAGGGGGCGGATGTACTTGGCGCTGCCGTGGGCCTGGAGGAAGCTGGTGGAGGAGAGGATGGGGTCGGCGGCCCCCCGCAGGGTGCCCCTCAGGTGCCAGCCCCGACGCGGGAAGACCGGGTCATCCGCCCGGGTGCGGCTCAGCTCCAGGCTGGGGATGAGCAGGTGGCTGGTGTCCTCCTCGTCGGAGATGCGGTAGGTCTCTTGTTCGTAGCGCAGGGCGCGGGTCTGCATCCAGCCGGAGGGCATCTGCCGCACGTGGGCGATGCCCAGGCCGTAAAGGTCGCTGTCGCTGCTGTCGGTGTCCTCGGTCTGCCAGCCGGCGCTGAGGAGGATGCGTTCCCGGGCGGGGTCCCCCCGGGGGATCTCGTAGTCCAGGTTGGCGCTGGAGCGCACCGGAGACAGTTCCAGCCGGGCATCGTAGCGGTGGCCCGCACGGTTGACCCGGTGGTTCTCCACCCCCAGGCGCAGGTGCGGTCCGGTATCGGTGCTGGCACCGATCCCCGCCAGGTAGGACCAGCGGTTGCGCGGGACCAGGCGTACGTGGATGGGCACCGCCCGGTCGCGGGCGGCGTCGGGCCGCGGCTCCACCCGCACCTGACTGAAGTAACCGCTGTCGATGAAGGCCTGCTGCATACGGATCAGGTGGTCCGTGGCGTAGGGTTCCCCCTCCTCGAAGGGCACGAAGCGCCGCAGCAGGGGTTCGTGGAAGGCGTCCTGTTCCAGGGTGACCGCACCCAGACGGTAGCGGGGACCGCTGTCCATGTGGACGATGACCTCGGCGGCCCGGGCCTTGGGGTCCACCCGCAGCTCTGTGCGCGTGAAGCGGTTGTCGAAATAGCCCCGCGCGGAGGCCAGGCGGCCCAGTTCGGATTTCAGCCGGGCGTAGTCGTCATGGCGCAGGACCTGTCCCTCGCGGATGGGGGGGGCGTCCAGCAGGGCGGTGAAGGCCGGGTCCTTTGCCGCCTCTCCCTGCAGGCGGATGTCCACGCGGCGGACCCGTACCGGCGGGCCGGGTTCCACGCGGACCTCCAGTCGCCAGCAGTCCTGGGTGCGCCGCAGGTCCAGTTCGACGCTGGGGGTGTAGAAGCCCAGGGCCCGCAGGGCGCGCAGGGTATCCGCCTCGGCATCCTCCAGCCATGGTTCCTCCTGCCAGGCGGGCAGGTCGCAGTCCGCCCTCTCCGGCCCCAGGTGGGCGCGGATGTTCTCCGCCGGGGCCCCTTCCACGCCAAGGATCTCCAGGGTGGGCCGCGTCTGGGCCGTCAGGGGCGGGGCCAGGAGCAGGCAGAGCCCGAGCAGCCCTATGGCCTGGCCCCATATCCGCCACCGGCCGGGGCCGCCCGCGGCGGGGGGGAGGATGGCGCGGGCGGTTCTCATGGCGGGGCGGAGGTTCCTCTGGCCGGTGCCGGGGGATGGCGGCGGTGGCGGATGCGGGGGTTGGCCAGGGTGATTCTAAATGAATCGCCGCGGGCGCAGGGAGGCCGCGGGTCTGGGCCCGCGGCCGACTTCCCTCAGTGCACTGTGCCGCTGGCCGCAGGGTTGGGTCGGGTACATTCCCTGTCCCCGCGGCGGGGAGGGGGATCAGCTGTGGTGGAGGCGTTGGGGCGTGCGCCGCCGGTGGTTGAGGATGACCACCACCCCTTCGCGCTTGCCTTCGGGCAGGGACTGGACGATGGCGCGGCCCAGGGGGCGGGGCAGTTGTTCGAACAGGCGCGCCACGGTATAGGTGGGCAGCCCCCCGGCCAGGCGCACGGCATCCGCCTGGGGGATGTGCTGCAGGATCCGGATCTGGGAGTCCTCCGCCAGGCGCAGGAAGCGGGTGCGCGCCGCGTGGTACTGCCCCTGGCGCACCGCGCGGTCCACGGTCTGCAGCGCAGGGTCCTGGCGCTCGTCGATCCAGTGGATGCCCTGGGTCTCGATGCCCTGGAAGCCGGTGTGTGCGTTGTGCATCGTTTCAGTCATGTCGTTGATTCCTCCTCCCCGCCCGGGGATGAACGTTTCGGATACCGGTGGTGCGGCAAGGCCGCCGGCACGGCGGGCGTGAAGACCGTGGGAAGGGGGCACGACAGGAAGATGACGACGGGCCTGCCGCCTCGGGGCGGGGCCCGTGAACCCCCAGGCGGGGGCCGGTCATGGGGTCTGCCGTGTGATCCGGGGGTGTGGCGCGTGCTGCGCGGAGCCCTGGGGCGGTCCCATGACCGTTCCGGGAGGCTCCTAACGACGCACGTCCCGCACCGCCCGCGTGCACCCCTTCTGGGGCATCACGTGCGCGCGTGCTGAACTACAGCCGTCCATACGAAGGTTGATCCTCTGTGGCCTCGGAAGCGTTCCCCGTGCCTGGCACTGGGGCCTGGGGCGACTGCGGGAACGGGCGCAAAGATACCCCTTCGCGGGGGATTTTTAAAGCCCGTGGAGGCCCTTTTCCGGGGTGCGGATGCGGGGCGGTCCCGGGACCCCGTACGGGACACGGCTCCCCAGGCCGGTTCCTTTTCCGGCATACTGGCGTGCATCGATGAAAAACCCGCAGTACGGCCCGGCCGCAGGGGGGAAGCATGGTGGATACAGACGCGCTGAAGATTCCCAAGAGACGCAAGCCGGTGAAGGTCTGGGTGCACCCCGACGGCCTGGTACTGGGCTCCCTCTTCGTCCATCTGCAAAGTGCCCACCGTCCGGGGGAGGAGGAGCCTGCGGAGGTCCTCAACGGACCCGAACCCTTCTTTGTGATGGAGTGCGGCAGCGCCCGGGAG
The DNA here is from genome assembly GCF_900114895.1 of Ectothiorhodospira mobilis. Classification (GTDB taxonomy): domain Bacteria; phylum Pseudomonadota; class Gammaproteobacteria; order Ectothiorhodospirales; family Ectothiorhodospiraceae; genus Ectothiorhodospira; species Ectothiorhodospira mobilis_A. The sequence goes on along the minus strand of NZ_FOUO01000013.1, from coordinate 20,274 downwards.
TTGCGCTTCTACAATAAGCACTCCGTGGTGCGCATGGAATACACCCTGGACGAGGGCCCCCCCGGCGACTATGCCGTGTACCTCCCGGCGCGGCTGCATCTCATGGACGGTTCCAATCTGGAGGGGGTGATCCGCGAGATGCTGGATCCCCAGAAGGCGCGCCTGTTCGACTACATCAACATCCACGAACACCGTTTCGTGCGCCTGTTCCTCTCGGAGACGGAGGCGGCGCTGGTCAACAAGGCCTACATCGTGCGCGTCACGCCCGATGAGCCGGCCCCCCGGGACTGACCCTTCCGGGGGGCCTTCACGGCATGGGCCCGCGCACGCTCGGGAGGGGCTGCCCCGCTCATGAGCGTATTTGCCGATTTCCGGGCCGAGCGTCTCATCCGCCGCCTGTCCCGGCTGGAGGACCTGGACGGCCCCGAGGGCCGTGCGCTCCTGTCCCGGCTGGCCAGCGTTGCCGCGGCCGCCGTGCCGCGCCTGCTGCAGTCCCTGGAAGGCCCTGCCGGCGAAGCCCGGGAGGGATGCGCCATGGAACTGCTGCGGCGGCTGGCGGACGATGACACCCTGCCCCTGTTCCTGCACCCGCTGCGGGACGCCCCCGCACCCCAGCGTGCCCGCATCACCCAGGTGTTGGCCCGCGCCCGGGGGGTCGATCCCCATCGCGTGGCCCGTGCCCTGCGGGACCCGGAACTGCCCCGGGCGGCCCTGCTGGAGGTGCTGGAGGGGCAGCGGGAGCGGCTGGATGCCGACGCCCTGCTACGGCTGGCCCCGGAACTGGATGCCGCCTCCCGGGGCGCCCTGTTCCGGCTGATCCGGGAGGTGGCCGATGCGCGCGTGCTGCCCGATCTCATCAACCGCGCCTCGGGCAAGGACCCCGCCATCCGCCGCCTGGTGATGGAGGTGCTGGGGCGCTTCCCGGAGCCCCGGGCGCGCAGCGTCCTGCAGGAGGCCCTGCGGGATGACGACCCCGGCGTGCGCCGCGCCGCCCTGCAGGCCCTGCTGGCGCAGGGGGCCCGGGACCTGCCCCTGGGGGCCCTGTGCACCCTGCTGCGGGACGGGGATCTCACGGTGCAGCAGAAGGCGGTGGATGCCGTGGTGCGGCGCAACGATCCCGACACCCCGGCGCACCTGCTGCCGCTCCTGGGGGACGCCTCGGAGTACGTCCGCCGGGCCGCCGTGGAGGTGCTCAACGGCATCGGCAACAGCACCAACATCAAGCAGCTGCTGGTCTCCATCCGGGACGAGGACTGGTGGGTCCGGGCCCGCTCCGCCGATGCCCTGGCCCGCATCGGCGGCCCGCGGGTGGTGCAGGCGGTGGTGCAGTTGCTGCGGGACGAGGACGAGTTCGTGCGCCGTGCGGCGGTGGAGATCCTCAACGCCACCCGGGACGAGACCGCCCTGACCCATCTCCTCGCCGCCCTGGAGGACACCGACTGGTGGGTGCGGGAGCGGGCGGTGGACGCCCTGGCGGCCATCGGCAACCGTGCCGCGGTGCCGGCCCTGCTGGGCATGCTGCAACGGGACCGGGAGGCGGCCCCGCTGGTGATCCGCGCCCTGGCCCGCCTGGGGGATGATCGCGCCGTGCCCGTCCTGCTGCAGCGCCTGCAGGACGACGCGGAGGGGGTGCGCACCGAGGCCGTGCACGCCCTGGCGGAGCTGGCCGATGCCGGCAGCGTGGGGGGGATCCTCACGGCCCTGCGCCAAAGCGCAGAGGAGGCCGGCGGGGAATGGGGCGATCTCGCCCGGGATACGGCGGACCGCCTGGAGGCGCGTTTCGCCGTATCCGCGTCCCGCGCCGGTGGGGCGGACAAGGCCACGGTCACCGCCCTCGCCGGCGACGACACCGAGGGCCGGGCCCTGGCGGGGCGCGTCGTGGGCGGCCCGGGGCTGGACGTGGATGCCCTCGCCCCCGGGGATCTCTTGGGGGAACGTTACCGCTTCGTGCGCCGTGTCGGCCGCGGGGCCTTCGGCAGCGTCCTGCTCATGGAGGACGTGATGATCGGCGAGCGCATCATCCTCAAGGTGATGAACCCCCGGCTGGCCACGGACGAGGAGATGATCCGGCGCTTCGTGCAGGAGTTGCGGCTGTCGCGCCGCATCACCCATGAGAACGTCATCCGTATCTTCGATTTCCTCTCCGTGGGCGGGGCCCTGGCCATCTCCATGGAGTATTTCCCGTCGCAGACCCTGGCCGCCCTGCTGCGCCAACGGGCGCCGCTGCCCCAGGGGCAGGCCGTGCGCCATGCCGCCGCCGTGGCCGCCGGCATGGCGGCCGCCCACGAGGTGGGGGTCATCCACCGCGACCTGAAACCCGGCAACGTGCTCATCAACGAACACGGTCTGGTGAAGATCGTGGACTTTGGTATCGCCGCGGTCACCGGCGGTGGGGACACCCGCCTCACCCGCACCGGCATCCTCGTGGGCACGCCCCGCTACATGGCCCCCGAACAGGCCACCGGCGGCCGGGTCACCGCCAGCGCCGATATCTATGCCCTGGGGGTGGTGCTCTACGAGATGCTCACCGGCCGCCCCCCCTTCGAGGGGGAGGACCAGATCGCCCTGGTGTACCAGCACGTGCAGGGCCGGGCCACGCCCCCCGCGGAGCTGAATCCGGCCATCGATCCCCGGCTCAATGCCCTGGTGCTGCGGATGATGGCCGTGGAACCCGCCGCACGGCCCGCCTCCATGGGGGCGGTACGCGCGGCTCTGCTAGAGTCCATCCAGGGGGCGCACCCGCCCGCTGGCGGGGACGCGCACCGGGGGGCGGCCCCCGGGGAGACCGACTGATGCCGAGAATCGACGCCTTTCTCAAGCTGGCCCGAGAACAGGGCTGTTCCGACCTGCACCTGGCGGTGGGGGTACCCCCCATGCTGCGCATGAACGGCGAGCTCATGCCCATCCGCTTCCGGGATCTGGGGGACCGGGAACTGGAGGCCTACGTCATGGAGATCCTGACCCCGGCCCAGCGCCAGCGTTTCCAGGGGGGGGAGGACCTGGATTTCGCCTACGTGGATGCCCACGAAGGGCGCTTTCGCGCCAATATCTTCCGCAAGGCCACGGGGCTGGGGGCCACCTTCCGCCACATCCCCGCCGAGATCCCCGCCCTGGAGACCCTGGGTCTGCCGCCGGTGTTGCGGGAACTGGTGGACCACACCCAGGGCATGGTGCTGGTGACCGGCTCCACCGGCACGGGCAAATCCACCACCCTGGCGGCCCTCATCGACCACATCAATGCCGAACGCGCGGTGAACATCGTCAGCCTGGAGGATCCGGTGGAGTTCGTCCACCGCAACCGCCGCGCCCAGGTGATCCAGCGGGAGGTGGGCACCCATGTGCCCGGCTACGCCGCGGGCCTGCGCGCGGCCCTGCGCCAGGACCCGGACGTGATCCTGGTGGGGGAGCTGCGGGACACGGACTCGGTGGTCATGTCCATGATCGCCGCCGAGACGGGGCATCTGGTCCTGTCCACCCTGCACACCACCTCGGCGGTGAAGACCATCGACCGCATCCTGGACGCCCTGCCCACGGAGCAGCGGGAGCAGGGCAAGACCTTCCTCGCTCAAAACCTGCACGGAGTGGTCACCCAGACCCTGGTGAAGACCGCGGACGGCCGGGGCCGCCGCGCCGTGGCGGAGTGCATGCGGGTGAACCGGGCCATCGCCCGCATGATCATGACCGACAAGGTGCACCAGATCCCCTCGCAGATGCAGACGGGGCGGGATCAGGGCATGCAGCTGCTGGATCAGGCCCTGCTGGAGGCCATCCAGCGGGGGGAAGTGGATCCGGACGATGCCTACCGCTACGCCAGCGACAAGCAGGCCTTCCAGCGATACGTCACCGATGCGGGCCTGCTGCCGCGCATCGACCTGGCCGGAGGATGAAGCCCATGCGGCAGTCGGAGAGCCTGTTGCGCACCCTGGTGGAGCGCGGTGGATCGGACCTGCACCTGGTGGCGGGGAGCCCGCCGCGCATCCGGCTGAACGGCGACCTGGTGCAACTGGACACGCAGCCGCTGACCGCCGCCGAACTGGACGCGGTGGTGGCGGAGATCCTGCCCGCCGGGGCACGGGAGGTATTCGAACGGGAGGACGGCGTGGACTTCGCCCACGCCGTGGAGGGCCTGGCGCGCTCTCGCGTCAGCCTGGTGCGCCAGCTCAACGGACTGGCCGTGGTGTTTCGCGCCATCCCTGACCGCACCCTTTCCCTGGAGGAGTTGGAGATGCCGCCGGTGATCGGCCACCTGGCCATGCAGCGCAACGGCCTGATCCTGGTGGCGGGCAAGACCGGCTCGGGCAAGTCCACCACCCTGGCGGCCATGATCGACGCCATCAACCGCAACCGCCGCGGCCATATCCTCACCATCGAGGATCCCATCGAGTTCCTCCACGAACGCCGGCGCTGCCTCATCAGCCAGCGCCAGGTGGGACTGCATACCCCCGGATTCGCCGAGGCCCTGCACTCGGCCCTGCGGGAGGACCCGGACGTGATCCTGGTGGGGGAGATGCGCGACCTGGAGACCATCTCCCTGGCGGTGACCGCGGCCGAGACCGGCATCCTGGTGCTGGGCACCCTGCACACCAACGGTGCCGCCGCCGCCATGGACCGCATCATCAACGCCTTCCCCGCCATGAAACAGTCCCAGATCCGCTCCATGCTCTCCACCTCCCTGCGGGGGGTCATCTCGCAGCAGCTGGCGCGGCGGGCGGACGGCCGCGGGCGCGTGGCCGCCGTGGAGGTGCTGGTGAACACCCCGGCGGTCTCCCATCTCATCCGCGAGGGGCGCACCGACCAGCTCCTGGGCACCATGCAGGCCGGGGCCCTGGTGGGGATGCAGACCCGGGACACCGCCCTGCGCCGGCTCCTGGATGCTGGCGTCATCACCGGCGCCGAGGCCCATCGCCAGGCCCTGGACAAGGCCGAGTTCGAGGCCGTGCGCCGGCGCGGCGCCCCCGCCCCCTGAGCTGGCTCCATAAGCTGGGGGGATGGGGGTATGGTCTTGGGCGCGGCGTTGCGGGTAAGCTGAGGGGATGACCCTGCCGTCTCCCCAGCAGCTCCCCCTGGAGGGGGTCCCGGAAGCCGCCCGCGAGGGCCTGCGCCATCTGGCGGCGGATTTCCTCGGGGCCTGCGGGGAGCGGGGGCTGGAACCGGGGCCCTGGCCCGAGGGGTTGGGCCAGGTCTGGTACCACAGCGACTTCGTGGCCCGCACCGCCGTGCGCCGTCCCGGGCTGTTCCTGGAACTGCTGCACTCCGGCGACCTGGACCGGGCCGACGCGGCGGGGGAGGGGTTGCGGGCCCGTATCCGCCACGCCCTGGAGACGGTCACCGACGAGGCGGGATTGATGCGCGCCCTGCGCCGGATGCGCCACCGGGAGATGTGCCGCATCGCCTGGCGCGATCTCCTCGGCAGCGCCCCCCTGGAGGAGACCCTGGCGGACCTCACCCACCTGGCGGAGGGCCTCATCGACGCCGCTCTGGACTGGCTGCATGCGGACCTGGTGCGGCGTCACGGCGAGCCCCGGGACGCCGAGGGCACCCCCCAGCGCCTGGTGGTGCTGGGCATGGGCAAGCTGGGCGGGGGGGAGCTGAATTTTTCCTCCGACATCGACCTCATCTTCGCCTATCCCCGGCCCGGGGAGACCGATGGCCCCCGCCCCCTGGAGAACCAGCAGTTCTTCATCCGCCTGGGGCAGCGCCTGATCAAGGTCCTGCACGAGCAGACCGCCGATGGTTTCGTCTTCCGCGTGGATATGCGCCTGCGCCCCTTCGGCGACGCCGGTCCCCTGGTGATGAGCTTCGACGCCCTGGAGGACTACTACGAGAGCCATGGCCGGGAGTGGGAGCGCTACGCCCTCATCAAGGCCCGGGCCGTGGCCGGCGACCGGGACAGCGCCGATCACCTGCACGCCCTGCTGCGCCCCTTCGTCTACCGCCGCTACCTGGACTACGGCGCCTTCGCCTCCCTGCGGGAGATGAAGGCCCTGATCAACCGCGAAGCGGCGCGCAAGGGCAAGGAGGCGGACATCAAGCTGGGGGCGGGGGGCATCCGCGAGGTGGAGTTCGTGGGCCAGGCCTTCCAGCTCATCCGTGCCGGCCGCGACCCCTCCCTGCAACTGCGGGGGATCGTCCCCGTGCTCAGGCGCCTGGCGGAGCAGGACCTGATCCCGGCCTATGCCGTGGAACAGCTGTTGGAGGCCTATGCCTTCCTGCGGCGCACGGAGAACCACCTGCAGATGGTGGCGGACCAGCAGACCCACTGCCTGCCCTCGGACGCGGCGGCGCGCCTGCGCCTGGCCCGCTCCATGGGCTTTGACGACTGGACGGCCTTCCACCAGACCCTGGAGCGGCACATGCAGCGGGTGCACGAGCAGTTCGAACAGGTCTTCGCCGCGCCGCAGCGGGTGGACGAGGAGGACGAGGCCTCCCCGCAGACCGAGACCCACCGGGAACTGGCCGCCCTCTGGGGGGGCGGTCTGGGCCGGGAGCGGGCCCTGGGGGTGTTGCAGGAACTGGGCCTGGAGGAACCCGCCCGGGCCCTGGAGCACCTGGAGCAACTGCGCGAGAGCAGCACCTGCCGCGCCCTCACCGCCACCGGCCGCAGCCGCCTGGACCGGCTCATGCCCTTGCTCCTGGGGCTGCTGTCGGGGCTGCAGGCCCCGGATGTGACCCTGGATCGCCTGCTGCGCCTGGTGCAGACCATCGCCCGGCGCTCGGTCTATCTCTCCCTGCTGGTGGAGAATCCCCTGGCCCTGTCCCAACTGGCGCGGCTGTGCCAGGCCAGCCCCTGGATCGCCGAGCATCTCACCCGCCACCCGCTGCTCCTGGACGAACTCCTGGACCCGCGCAGCCTCTACGACCCGCCCGACCGCGCCGGCCTCATGACGGCCATGGAGGAGGAGCTGGTCCAAGTCCCCCTGGACGACCTGGAGCAGGTGATGGACCGGCTGCGCCTGTTCAAGCAGGTGCAGGTGCTCAAGGTGGCGGCGGCGGACATCATGGACGTGCTGCCGGTGATGAAGGTGAGCGACCACCTCACCTGGATCGCCGAGGTGATCCTGGAGAAGGTGGTGGCCCTGGTGACGCAGCAGATGGAGAGCCGCTACGGCCGGCCCCGCTGCGTGGTGGACGGGGAGACCCACACCCCCGGTTTCGCCGTGGTGGGCTACGGCAAGCTGGGGGGGCTGGAACTGGGCTATGGCTCGGACCTGGACCTGGTCTTCCTCCACGACAGCCGGGGCGAGCAGGCCTGCACCGACGGTGAGCGCAGCCTGGACAACAGCGAGTTCTTCGCCCGCCTGGGGCAGCGGGTGCTGCACTTCCTCGGGGCCTTCACCGGCGCCGGCCGCCTCTACGAGGTGGACACCCGCCTGCGCCCCAGTGGCGCCGCGGGGCTGCTGGTGGTGAGCCTGGACGCCTTCGAGGACTATCAGCTGCACTCCGCCTGGACCTGGGAGCACCAGGCCCTGGTGCGCGCCCGCCCCGTGGCCGGGGACCGGCGCATCGCCGAGGCCTTCCAGGCCATGCGCGCCCGCGTGCTGTCCCGCCAGCGGGATGCGGAGGAACTGCGGCGCCAGGTGCGGGAGATGCGCGAGAAGATGTGGAAGGAACATGCCAGCCGCGATCCCGGCCGTTTCGATCTCAAGAAAGACCCCGGCGGTATCGCGGATATCGAATTTATGGTGCAATATCTGGTCCTGGCCCATGCGGATCGCCAACCGGGGCTGACCACCTACCCGGACAATGTCCGCATCCTCGAGACCCTCATGGAGACGGGCCTGATCCCCCGGGAGGACGCCCTGTTCCTCATGGATACCTACCGGGCCTTCCGGGACCGCATCCACGAGCTCACCCTGCAGGACCAGCCGGCTCGGGTCGGCGCGGACGATTGGCGCCAGGAGCGCGACCGGGTCCGGCAGATCTGGAAGACACTGATGCACTGATGCGGACGGCGCCCGCGCGCCCCGAAGCGCCGTCCATCCGACCCCCACCGGGGCCCCGATGACCTGACAAGAAGAGGAAACGAGTTCATGTCCACCATGGCCGACCGCGACGGTGTGATCTGGTATGACGGCAGGATGGTGCCCTGGCGCGATGCCCAGACCCACGTGCTCACCCACACCCTGCACTATGGCATGGGGGTGTTCGAGGGGGTGCGGGCCTATCCCACCGAGCGCGGCCCGGCCATCTTCCGCCTGGCGGATCATACCCGGCGGCTGTTCCGCTCGGCCCACATCCTGGGGATGAACATCCCCTACACCCCGGACGAGCTCAACGCGGCGCAGCTGGCGGCGGTGCGCGAGAACGGCCTCACCGGCGCCTACCTGCGGCCCATGTGCTTCTTCGGTCCTGAGGGCATGGGGCTGCGGGCGGACAACCTCCAGGTGCACGTGATCGTGGCCGCCTGGGAATGGGGGGCCTACCTGGGGGCGGAGAACCTGGAGCGGGGCATCCGGGTGAAGACCTCCTCCTACAGCCGCCACCACGTCAACGTGACCATGTGCAAGGCCAAGGCCAACGGCAACTACATGAACTCCATGATGGCCCTGCACGAGGCCCTGGGCTGCGGCTGCGACGAGGCCCTGCTGCTGGATACCGAGGGCTATGTGGCCGAGGGCAGCGGCGAGAACTTCTTCATGGTCTATGACGGGGTGATCTACACCCCGGAGCTCACCTCCGCCCTGGACGGCATCACCCGCCGCACCATCATGACCCTGGCGGAGGAGGTGGGCATCCCCGTGCGGGAGAAACGCATCACCCGCGACGAGGTCTATGTAGCCGACGAGGCCTTCTTCACCGGCACCGCCGCCGAGGTGACCCCCATCCGCGAACTGGACGGGCGCAGCATCGGCAACGGGGGCCGCGGCCCCGTCACCGAGCGCCTGCAGGGGCTCTACTTCGACGTGGTCCAGGGCCGCCATCCCAAGCACGAGGACTGGCTGGCCTACCTGTGACGCCGCGGCAGGAGCCGCGGCGCCCTCACGCTTGACGATGATTCAGGAGGGGATGACGATGCCCAATCCGCAGACGGCCCTGGAACCGGGCCGCTACACCCCGGCCTGCCGGCACCGGCGCGTACGCCTCACCGCCGCCGACCTGCCCCTGTGCTGCCCGCGGCCGGACGAGGCCCTGTGGAACGCCCATCCCCGGGTCTATCTGCCCATCGAGGATGCCCCGGACGGGCGCATCCTCTGCCCCTACTGCAGCACCGAGTTCATCCTCGAAGAGGGGGGCGGGCACGGCGCGTGAGCCCCGGCGAATCCGCCATCGAATCCATCTCCTAGGGGATCCGCCCCATGAACGTCCCGGGCAAGGCCCAGATCCGGCTGCTCTTTCGCAACAACCGGTTCCTGATCTTCTCCACCCTCTTCGTGGCCTTCACCCTGCTGGGCGGGGCCCTGGTCTACCACCGCTTCGACGAGGGTCCGCTGCGTCTGGATCCCCGTCTGCTGGCACCGCAGACCCTCGCCCTGTGCGCGGGCCTGCTGCTGGTCTATTTCGCCGCGGACGGGTTGCGCCTGTACTACACGGTGCGCGCCCTGGGGCATCATGTGCCCTTCCCCGTGCTGGTGCGCCTGGTCTTTGTCAATATCTTCGTCTCCAATATCACCCCCATGGCCACCGGCGGTGGGGTGGTGCAGGTGTGGTATCTGCGCCACGCCGGCGTCCCCCTGGGGACCGCGGCGGCGGCCACCACCATCCGCACCACCCTGGCGGTGCTGGTGATCTTCTCCCTGACCCCGGTGTTTCTGCTCTCCATGGACTTCCTCACCCAGGCGCTGAACTGGTCCACGCGCCTGACCCTGTACCTGGTGGCCTTCATCGCCGCCTACCTGGGGGTGCTTGGGGTGGCCATCTTCCGTAGCCGCTGGCTTTTGGTGCCGGTGTCCCGTCTGCTGCAACTGGCCGTGCGCCTGCATCTGATGCGTGAACCCCGGGCACGACGGCTGCGCTTTCGCCTCTGCCGGGAGCTGGTGCTGCTGCACCGCGGCTTCCTGGATTTCCTCTCGGGCCGCGGCGGGGCGCGCCTGTTGGCGGTGTTCTTTACCCTGATCTTCCTTTTGAGCCTGTTCTCCTTCCCGGCCGTGCTGCTCCATGCCCTGGGTTATGATCTGGAGTATCTGCGCGTGCTGGGGATCCAGACGGTAACCACCTTCGTCATGTATTTCGCCCCCACGCCGGGGGCCTCCGGCATCGCCGAGGGGGCCTTCGCCCATTTCTTCTCCAATCTGGTGGCCCCGGGGCATGTCCTGCTGGTCACCTTCTGCTGGCGCCTGCTCACCATCTATCTGGGCATGATCATCGGCTTTCTGATCCTCAAGCGGGACGCCATCCAGGTGCTGGCCTGGCGGTCGGGTCGGGATGTTTAGGCGCAGCAGCCTCCTCAGTCTCGCCTTCTTCGCCGTCCTTCTGACCCTGCTGGGGCTGCTGGGATACAAGATCTACCTGAGCTTCTTCAAGGACACCTTCGAGGCCCTGCACGCCCACCAGATCGAGCGCATCGAGGCCCGCCTGCAGGGGCGGGAGGCGTTCAGCTTTGCCGTGGTGGGCAACGTGCGCAACTCCATCGGGGTCTTCGAGCGGCGCATGATCCCCGCCCTGAACCGCTCCGGGGTGGATTTTCTGATCTCCGCCGGCAACGTGGTCAGCGGGGGCGGGGAGGACAACTATCAGGCCCTCTACGGTTCCATGCGTCGCCTGCAGATCCCCTATGTGCTCACCTTCGCCGAGGAGGAGGAGAGCGAGTTCGGCAGCTTCCGCTTCTACGACATGTTCGGGCCGTATTTCTATTCCTTCTCCGCGGGCGAGGCGCGCTTCATCTTCCTGGACGTGACGGGCAAGACTCCCCTGGCCTGGCAGCTGCGCTGGTTTGAGGACGAACTGGAGGCGGTGCGGGCGCGGGGGGAGCGGGCCTTTGTCTTCCTCGGGGAACCGGTCCTGCCCGCTCAGCGTCAGGGGGAGGCCCGCGCCTCCGGACTGGCGAGGCATCCGGATTTCCTCGGGGATTTCCTGGCCCTGGTGGCGGAGCACCCGGTGGCGGCGGTCTTCTCCCCGTCGCAGCGGGTGCTGGACCGCCGCAGGGTGGGGGAGACCTGGTTCGTGACCACGGGGGGCGGCGGCGGTCAGCTCCTGAGCGGGAAGGACAGCTTCTACCATTTCGTCCGGGTGGAGGTGGATGCGCAGGGAGTCGACGTTGCGCCCGTGAAGATGGAGCAGGCCCCGGGCCGTCTGCTGCGCATGCTGGAGGGGCTGTGGTTCCTCATCTATTCCCTGTTCTACGTGGGCTATCTCAACTTCCTCTTGGTGGTGTGCGTCGTCGCCCTGGTGGCCATCCGGCTATACAAGGCCGTGTTCATGGAGAAGAACTACTACCGGGACTTCAGCCATCCCGCCGCCGAGGATGCCCCCCAGCCCCTGCGGGTGATGATGTTCACCAACAACTACCTGCCCTTCATCGGCGGGGTGCCCATCTCCATCCAGCGTCTGGCCCACGGGCTGCAGCGCCAGGGGGCCCGGGTGCTGGTGGTGGCCCCGGAATACGGCACCCAGACGGACGAGGAGGAGCACGTGCTGCGGGTGCCCTCGTTGCTGAACTGGGGGCGAAACGGCGACTTCCGCCTGGCCAATGTCCTCTCCACCCGCATCGCCGTGGCCACCCGCGCCTTCCGCCCCAATGTGATCCATGTGCACCACCCTTTCTGGCTCGGCTCCCTGGGGCTGTTCATCGGCCGCCGCCTGAGGATCCCCGTGGTGTTCACCTATCACACCCGGCTGGAGCAATACGCCCACTACGTGCCCCTGCCGGGGCTGCTGTTTCGCAACTTCATCGCCCATTACCTGGTGGAGCACTTCGCCAACAAGTGCGACGGGGTGGTGGTGCCCACCTATTCCGCCGAGGAGTACCTGCACGTGATCGGCGTGCGCTCGCAGATCCTGGTGCGGCCCACGGGGGTGGACTGCGAGGCCATGCAGCAGGCGGATCCCGAGACCCTGAAGCGGCTGCGGCGTGAGCACGGGGGCGGCGGCGAGACCCTGCTGGTGAGCGTGTCGCGTCTGGGTCGGGAGAAGAACATCGACTTCATGCTGGAGGGGCTGGCCTGGGTGCGCCGCCACAGCGAGGCGCCGTTCCGCCTGCTTATGGTGGGGGACGGCCCGGAACGCCCCCGGCTGGAGCGGCGCATCGCCGAACTGGGGCTGCAGGACTGCGTGGAACTGGTGGGCTCCGTGGAGCCCGCCGCCATCCCGGCCTACTACCAGATCTGCGATGCCTTCGTCTTCGCCTCCAAGTCCGAGACCCAGGGCATGGTGATCCTGGAGGCCATGGCCGCGGGGCTGCCCGTGGTGGCGGTACGTGCCAGCGGCATCGACGATGTGGTGCAGGACGGGGTCAACGGCTACAAGACCCCGGAGGACGTGGCCGAGTGGGGCACACGCGTGATCCGGCTGCTGGAGGACGAGCAGGGGCGCAAGGACCTGGCGGCCCGCGCCCGTGCCTTCGCCCGGGACTACGACGTGCTCCGGGTGAGCGAGGACGTGGCGGGCTTCTACCGGCGCCTCATGGCCCTGAACGCGCGCCGGGTGCGCTCGGGGTGATCTTCGCCCGTTACGGCGCCTGGGTTGGATCGAAGCGGTAACCGAACAGCTCGATGTCCGGGCGGTAGTGCTCCGCCACCAGGGCGGCGGTCTCGTCGCTGTAGTAGCGGCGGTAGTCGTCCCGGCCCTCGGCGCGGCGACGGTGGGGGAGGGGGATCCCGGGCAGGCCAATGCGCCGGCACACCTGGTCGAAGTCCGCCTGCAGGCTCTCGTAGTGGCCGATGAAGTCCACGATGGTGCGCCCGTGCAGGTCCACCACGTAGTCCCGCTGCAGTTCCAGGGCGGTGTCCAGCAGGTAGTTCCAGGGGCGATCCGGGTCGAACTTCAGGCGCATGAAGGCATCGAAGTCCGCCACCCCCTCCAGGACCCGGGGCCGCTCCCGGCGGATGTGGAAGTAGGAACTCACCTGCAGGTCCCAGGGGTTGCGCACGAAGACGAACTTGAACAGCTGGTCGTACACCTCCGCCGGCAGCATCTCCCGGGCGGCGATGGCCTTGGCGTGGCGCGGGAACTTGGCGCCGATGCGATGCCCCGTCATCTGGTCCAGCTTGTCGGAAAGGAACAGGGGCAGGCCGTGGCGCCCCCGGTAGCGGTAGCGGGACAGGGCCGCGCGCACGCTGGTGCCGCCGGTCTTGGCGATATGCACGAAGAGGAAATTGTGTTTCAGGGAGAGCAGCATGGCGGATCATCGGGACGGCGAAGCGGGGGCCAAGTATCCAGCCCAGGGCGGCGGGTGTCCACCGGGGAAAGGTGCCCATGGGGTCCTTCCCGGGTGCAGGTGGGCGGGGGCGGCGTGGGCGCATCCCCACTGCGGTTGATCCCGAAAGGGGCAGGTCCCAAGATGCAAAGGTCTCTCACAGCCTTTCGGTACCCTCCGATCATGTCCTGTTTCCCCGATCTCCAAGGCATGGATGCCGTTGCCCGGTCCCTGGGCCTGAGGCTGGTGGTGCTCTACGGCTCCCATGCCCACCGCAGCCCGCCCCCGGGACCAGGGAGCGACGTGGATCTGGCTCTCCTGGGCTGCCCCCCCGAAGGGCTGCTGCAGGCGCAGGACCGGCTGGCCCCCCTCTTTCCCGGCCATGAACTGGATCTGATCCGCCTGGAGGCGGCCGATCCCCTGCTGCGTTACGAGGTGCTGTCCCGGGGCCTTTGTCTCTGGGGGGACCCGGATCTCTTTTGCGAGTACCGGGCCTATGCCTTTCGGGACTACGTGGATTCCGCGGACCTGCGCCGGCTGGAGCAGACCCTGCACCGCCGCAGGCTGGCCTGGCTGGAGGAGCAGCTGCATGATTCGTGAGGACTTCATCCGCCGCAAACTGCAACTGATCGGCGAAGACCTGGGGCGTCTGCTGCGCTTCAAGGACCTGACCCTGGACGAACTGCTGGCCGATGATATCCGCCTTGCCGCGGTGGAGCGCATCATCGAGCGGATCGTCATGCGCGCCGTGGACGTGAACGAACACCTGCTGGCGGAACGGCTCCCGCCCGACGCCCGGAGCACCCGTCTCACCTACCGGGATACCTTCCTCGCCCTGGCGGATGTCGGGGTCTGCACCCCGGAATTCGCCCGGGAGATCGCCGCCAGCGCCGGGCTGAGGAACATCCTGGTGCATGACTATAACGACGTGGACCGGCGCATCCTGCATCGCTCCATCGGCAGCTGTCTGCGGGACTACCAGCGCTACGTGGAGCAGGTGGAGGCGTTCATTGCGGGGCTTCGAGACCCATGACCTCCAGGTAGCGCCGGGCGCTGGTCTCGGCGCGGTATTCCTGCACGCCTTCCCGCAGGACTTCCGGGGCGATGGGATTTTCGAGCATGGAGGCCATGGCCTCTGCCAGGGCGGCGTCATCCCCCACGGGGACCAGGGGACCGTACCGTCCCCCTTGCAGGATCTCCCGGGGACCGCTGCGGCAATCCGTGGAGACCACGGGCGTCCCCAGGGCCATGGCCTCGGTGAGGGCGTTGGGGGATCCTTCCCAGGCGGAGGAGAGCACGAACAGCCGGGCCCGGGCCAGCCAGGCATAGGGATTGGCGGCGAATCCCGGCATGTGCACCCGCTGCGAGATCCCCAATGTCTGTGCCAGGGCCTGCAGGGCCTCCCGGTCCCCGCCCTCGCCCAGGAGGATCAGCCGTGCGGGGTGCGCCTGCTGCAGACGGGCAAAGGCCCGCAACAGGGTGGGGAAATCCTTCTGCCGCGTGAGCCGGCCCATGGCCAGGAGGACCGGATCGCCCCCGTCCTCCAGCCAGGGGTGGGGCGACGGGGCCGCGGCCCGGTGCGTCAGGTCCGGGGTGATCACGGGATTGCGCACCACATGCAGACGCTCCTGGGGCAGGCCCGTGATGTGGTGCACGTCGTCGGCCACACCCCGGGACACGGCGATGATCCCGGCGGCCCCGGGATACCAGCGCCGCATGGGCCGGTAGCGCAGCCAGCGCCTTAGATCGGAACGTCCCTCCAGGGCCTGGGACAGGGTGGTCCCCAGACGGATGAATACCCGGGTCCCCGTGCCCGCCCGACGCGCCGCCTTCAGGGCCGCCCGTCCGGCCCGGTCCTTGGCTGCCAGCAGCACCGGGGGGCGGTGGGTGCGCAGATAGCGGGTCAGGGGGTGTACCGCCAGGCCGGCGTGCCGGGTTCCCAGACGGACGATGCGCACATTGGCGGGCAGATCCGTCAGATGGCGGCTCTCCTCCCGGATCAGCAGCAGATCCACATCCAGACCACGGCCGGCCAGCTCCCGCACCAGATTCAGGACCATACGCTCCACTCCCCCCTCGCCGGAGAGGGAGAGGAGGATGGGGAGTCGGGCCTCAGCGGTCATCGGTCAGCCCCATGGCTTCGAGATAGGCGGATACACTGCGATCCACACGATAGGGCTCTGCCGCCCTGCGCAGTTCCATTCAAGCCTCTCCTGAGATGGCTATGATGTTTAATAATACAGTTGGAGGTGTTCAGATCCATTCCAGGGGGTCCGCTTTGATGGGGGGTGCGCTTCCGTCGCCCTCGATGAACAGCTTGTGCCAGATGGCGAACTGCAAGAGGGAGAAGACCTCCCGGGAGGCATCCCCGTGGGTCTTCTGGCGCTTGAGGGTATCCAGTACCCCATCCTGGGTAAACCAGGCCTGGATACCGGTGTTCTCCGGCAATCTCTGGGCGAGTTGCTCCAGGAATTCGCCCTTGAGCCAGGATTTCACCGGCACGTGGAATCCCTTTTTGGGCCGGTAGAGCAGGTCGGCAGGCAGATCTCGTTCGGCCCATCGCTTCAAAAACCGCTTTCCCTGACCGCCCGAGATCTTCAAATCCGCGGGCAGGGATAAACCGAATTCCACAATACGGTGGTCCAGCAGGGGGGTGCGACCTTCCAGGGAGAAGGCCATGAGATTGCGGTCCACCTTGGTGAGCAGGTTGTCGGGGAGGGCGGTGACCAGATCGGTGTATTGCCGTATGGTGATCTCGTCCCAGTCACGGGGCGCTCGGGCCCGTGCGGCTCGAATCTGTTGCAGGCGGGCCCCGTGAGCATTCAGGAGTTCTTTGGAAAATACCTGTTGTGGAGGGGCATGACGCCATTGGCCCCGGCTGCGAAAGCCGCCGGTCCCTGGGGAGCGAAACGCCTTCAGTGCCCGCAAGGGCCAGGATTCACGATAGCGGCCGTAACCGGCGAAGGCCTCATCGCCGCCTTCACCGGTGAAGACCACCTTCAAGTCTCGTCCGGCGGCTTCGGCCAGGAATGAGGTGGGGATGCAGGCGTAGTCCCGCATCAACTCATCGGTGGCCCAGGTCATGAAGGGGATGCGGTGAAACAGGTCCTCGGAATCGATGCGCACTTCGGTATGCTGGGTACCGAAGTGCCGGGCAAGCCGTGCCGCTGCCGATAGCTCATCGTCCATGTCGGCATTGTGATAACCCACAGAATACGTTCGCAGAGGCCCGTCCTGGTGTCGCTTCAGCTCCGCCAGCATCAGGCCCGAGTCCACTCCGCCGGAGAGGAACAGGCCATAGGGCACGTCGGATCGGACATGTTCCTCCATGACCTGATCCATGAGGGGGGCAAAGGCCTCCATGGCCTCGTCCATCGACTGCTTATGGGGGCGGATTTGGGTGGCGTCCCAGTAACGGTGAAAGCGTATGTCCAGGTTTTCGTCGATGATCAGGCATTCCCCAGGAAGGACCCTTTGGATGTCCTTCAGGATTGTCTGTCTTCCCGAGGAGAACTGGTTGTGCAGATATTGGATGAAAGCCCCTTCGTCCATGGCCGGACTGGCATCCAGTAGTGGACGCAAGGCCTTGATCTCCGATGCAAAGGCGAATCTCCCCGGCTGCTTGAGGAAGTACAGGGGCTTCATGCCCTGCCGGTCCCGGGCAAGGATTAGACGCTTGTTGCGTGTGTCGTAGAGAGCAAAGGCGAACATGCCATTGAGCAGGGGCAGGGCATCGATGCCATGGGCCTGGTAGGCCCGCAGGATCACCTCGGAATCGGAATGAGTATGAAAGTGATACCCTTCCCTCTCCAATTGTTCTCTGCGCTCTTTGAAATTGTAGATTTCTCCGTTGGCCACCAAGGCCAGGCCTTGGGATCTATCTACTAGCGGTTGGTGCCCGTGTTCGAGGTCGATGATGGACAGACGAGTATGTGCAAGGGTTGCGTTAGGATTATGCCACTGACCGCAATCATCTGGCCCCCGATGGGTGAGCTGGGCCTTCATAGCCTGAATCGGAATATCCAGTTTTGAAGAGGAGTGTGTTTTATTTGCAAGTCCGCATATGCCGCACATAAAATATTCTATTCTGATCAAGGGCTTGGTGAGTTTAAGCGTTAGCTAATTAAGCGGCGTTAAAAGTTAAGAGTTATGATCTAAATTATGTGGCAGCTGCATGGCGTCTAGATAGGCGTCTGTGCTCACTTCCACTTCGTAGGGACGGGCGGCCTCACGAAGCAATTCCTTTGGTGGCGGGGCATCTAAAGTCTTCATAATTGCCGCTGCCATGGCGATATCATCACCGACTGGTACCAAGGGCCCAATACGACCGTTTTGGAGGATCTCTCTTGGGCCACTGGGGCAATCGGTTGCCACTACGGGTGTTCCGACAGCAAGTGCTTCTATAATGACAAAACCAAGCCCTTCCCAACGAGAGCTGAATGCAAAGAGATCGGCGTGGGCCATGAAAGCATAGGGCTCGGATACAAAACCGGGTAGTTCGAGATCCTGGGATACTCCCAGTTCTGCAGCCAACTTAAGTAAATCTGTGCGTGTTTTGCCTTGGCCTAGGATCATGAGTCGGCAAGGTCGTTGCGCTCTAACTCTTGCGAAAGCACGCAGTAAGGTTTCGAAATCTTTTCGCTTGCTCAATTCACCTGCGCTGAGTATTAGTGGTGTTTCGGATCGCGCTAGCCAAGGATGATCTGGGCAGGGCAAAGGCTTATTAAACAGCGATGTGGTTACCACGGGTGAGGGTACTACCCTGATTTTTTCTCGGGCTAAACCACAATAATGTGCCATGTCATCGGCTACGCCAGCACTGGTCACGATAACTTGATCAGCAAAAGGGTAGAGGTGCCTCATGGAGTTGCGCTGGATCCAGCGTTCAATAATAGAGCGTGTAGCGAGATCGATTGAGATTGTCGTTCCTGAGCTGAAGATTAAACGCGTATGAACACCAAATAGCCAGCGAGCGATCCAGCTAGCGAGTAGTGCTGTGCGATTTACTCTGTCTTTGTCTGATAGCATTACAGCTGGACGTTCTCGACGAAGATAGCGAATCAAGGCGGGTAGGCAGGCATAGGTGTGGCGCGATCCAAGATCGACTACTGTAACCCGATTATGGGGCGCCTCTAAGTGAGGGCCGTGGTGACGAACTTTGAGTAGATCGACACGATAACCCCGGCGCGCCAAAGCAGGAATAAGCTGCTTGGCAGCTCGGTCGACACCGCTGTGTCCTGAGGTCGAGAAAAAGCATGCAATTCTTGGAGTGTTTGCTGCCATAGCCATGGTAGGTTATTTCTCGCAATCTATATTAAACTTAATTAACGGTGAAAGCGCATAGCTTGATCGAGTATCGGGCAGGTCGATCAGGTGGTGATGGGCGGGGTGGTTGGGGTGATAATATGGAAAAGATGAGCATGCTAATGAGTAGAGCTAGGACCGCAAGTATCTGGTCCCCGATGGGGTAGATGGCATAGCATGTCTTTGATAACGTTTTCCTCTTTTTATGAAATTTACTATATATTCTGTATATAGATTTGCTTTTTATGAATTCATGGGACAGGTATTCCTAGGATTTCAGCGTAGGCCTGGGCGCTAACCCGGTCCGAGTATTCGAGAGCCCGGGCACGTAGTAGTTCGGGTGCAATCGGTTGTTCTAGCGTGCAGCGGATCGCCTCGGCAAACTGTTTTGGTGAGCGAGGCGGAACAAGTCGGCCCAACTGACCATTTTTGAGTATTTCGCGTGGTCCCGAATGACAGTCAGTACTCACTACGGGCGTACCGAAGGCCATGGCTTCCACCAGGACACTGGGGAAGCCCTCTCGAACGGAGGAGTGGACGAAGCAATCTGAACGTTGGAAGAAGGCATAGGGATTGGGTGTATATCCGAGGAAGTCGACCGAACCGAGGATGCCTAGGTGCTTGGCGAGTGCTTTCAGTCGTTTGAGTCGGCTGCCTTTACCCAGAATCACAAGTCGGGCGGGTACATCATTGCGCAGCAGGGCTAGTGCCCGTAGCAGTGTAGGATAATCCTTGACAGCTACTAGGCGGCCCGCAGCTAGGAGCAGCGGGCGCTTCTGATCGCCGACCCAGGGGTGCCCTGGGTCGGCCTCGGCCTGTTCGAAAATACCTTCATGGATGACGGGACTCCGCGCGAAGCGAATGCGAGTATCGTCTAGGCCGGTTAGTTTATGCAAGTCACTGCAGACTTCACTGGAGTTGCCAATCACGACGTCAGCAGCCCGGATTGTGCGGATTTCTTGCCGCCGTTTGAACGTTCGGCGAAACCAGGGTTTTTCCGCCAGGTACTGCGATAAGTTTGTACCTTGGCATACCGCATGGATGAAGGGCGCGGATGCTTGATGGCGCAAACGGTTAATACGGCGCATATCTTCGGACTTGGCCGTAAGCACGGCATGCGGGCGTACAGCGCTGAGGTAATCCAGGATCTGATCTTCGAGTGCACGCTCGGGCATGGCGAGCGAGATTAGTCTGGCCCTTCCCTGCAGCGGGCGTAGGTATAAGTGATTGGTGTCGGGGACAAGAAAATCGACATCGACGCCTAAATCGACTAGCGCTCCAGCCAGGTGCGCGAGCATCTTCTCAACGCCGCCGAGTCCGAAGTCGCTTAATAAGATGCAGAGTTTTTGGCTCATTTGCTTTTACTTTTCGCCAAGAAATCTAGTTGTTGGGTCTCGCTTGAGGAGGCCTCGAAAAAATTGTCTCCTCTCAAGCATTATACCCCCAACCCGATGAACGGATGAACCCTCGCCCGCCATGCAGCCTGGATTCTTTTACCTCCTGGAAGACCGGTACGCCCTGCTGGAGAAGTTGGGCGATCCATTGCCTCAGCTCAACCGCGTGGTGGACTGGGAGGCCTTCCGGCCGACGCTGGCCAAGGTGTATGACAAGCCCCGCAAGAGCAAGGCGGGCCGCAAGCCCTATGACGTGGTGCAGATGTTCAAGGTCCTGGTGATCCA
>NZ_FOUO01000011.1 GCF_900114895.1 Ectothiorhodospira mobilis | reverse complement strand
CACTGACGTGCTCCACCACGAGGCCGAATAGATTGACGCAACCTGATTATCCACCACCCCAACGGGGGCTTGCGATCGGGGAGCAGGCCATAGATTCGTAAAGTAAGCAAGGCGGCGGTCTCCGCCAGGGCGGCTTCCTTGCGTTGGAGCTCCTTCTCCAGCGCCTTGATGCGTTTGCGCTGGGCCTTGCTCTCGCGCTCCTGACTCTGGCGGCGGCTGTCGGCCAGGTCGGCGGCCTGCTCACAGTCGACGCGCCAGCGCTCCAACTGCCCGGTGTAGAGGCCACGGCTTCGGCAGTATTCGGAGCGCTCCTGAGCGTTCATGGCGGCGGTCTCGACCACCGCTGCAAACTTGTCCCGGGAGGTCCAGCCCTCCGGATCCGGGTGGTCGCTGTCCGGAAAACACTGGCCCTGCTCTCGGGCTTCCTGGCGCCACTTGTAGATGGTCGGCTCGGAGATGTTCTCCTGCTCAGCCACCTGCTTCACCGTCAGGCTGTGAGGTGGCAGCAGCTTGGCCAGCGCCGCCTCTTTGCGTTCGTCACTGTATCGAGGCATGACTCGTCATCTCCTTCACCCCCTCTCAACTTAAGAGGATACAATACAGAGGCGACAACTAGTCTGACAGTGGGGGGGCCTCATTGAAGCGTAGGCCTCACCGGCCCGGGCGGCCTCCTGGGCCGTCCGGTTTCCCCGGCCTTTACCGCCGGGGCCTCATTGAAGCTAATGAAATAAAGAGAATTACGGAAAACATGAGGTTAGGTTTCCCCGGCCTTTACCGCCGGGGCCTCATTGAAGCTAACTGGATGAACAATATCGCCCTGGTTTCCAGCGCCGCGTTTCCCCGGCCTTTACCGCCGGGGCCTCATTGAAGCGTTTTTTCACAATGTTTCTTAATCGGTCCTGAATATCGCGTTTCCCCGGCCTTTACCACCGGGGCCTCATTGAAACCCGGCCTCCCGATACCCGGCAGCCCGGGCTTCGAATGGAACTTTCATTCTTTTTCATCGCCAGGAGAAAACACTCCCAAGCCATAATGGCACCCGAAACCTAGCGCTAAGGGTCCATCCACTGGCTTAGCGAAAATAATTTGTACAAAATGACCGCGAGTGTCGGGCTGGGTCAGTCTTTTGTGCGTAGACCGGAATCGGTGAAAATGGACAGGCCGACGTTTCTTTCCTCCCACTATAATGCGCTCTACCTTTTTTACTTCAACTGGCTCAGGCAGTTCTCTTTGACGGCACTCTCGGGCAATCTGTTCGGCTACACCAAAGTTCTTTTTGATATGCCATGGATGTAGGTAGGGTGTAACAGAGGTCCATATGCGTGCTCGCCCTAGATAGGGAGATTGCGGCAGATCCTTCACTGTACCTGATCCTTCATAAAGTATTTGCCACTCACCACCATCTCGTTCCCATAGCCGCGTAATCCGATCCAACGCTCGGATCCCTTCGGCACTGATACCAGCTGGGGCGTGTACCAGGATATGATCGATATATCCATCCCGATCCGCATCCTCGGGCAGATAGAAGGCGTGGCCGTGGCGATTGTCCACGGGGAGGTGGTGACCCGATAATACTGCGGGTACGTAACCACCGTTCGCCTTTTCAGCGTTCTTGATGGCGGCCACGCGCGCTAGCTCTCCGATCTTGATGGCATCCTCCAGCCGCGGAAGCGGTCTGCCGGCCAGTGCCAGTCGTGCGGTGGTGGTCTGTACACGGTTTGGTTTTGTGAAGCGCAGCGCGGAGTCCTGAGTAAAATTGCCCGAGGGGCGCTGGTAGATGACGGCTCGTGTCCCAGGTGGCAGGCTCCAACCTGCCTGCTGCAAATCGCTAGTCTCCAGGCGAAGAGTATCGATAAACCGCTCCGGCAGAGTGGAGAGGATGGCGCGCTGAGGCTTTTTCAATTTCTTCGCATCGAGTCCATGCTGGCGGATCATGCTGTTACGCCATGTCGCATATTCCTCAGCAGGCCTGGGGGTCATCAGCCGAACCGGCTCCAGCATCTCGCCGGTATCGATATCCATCGAAATTTCAGAGGGATGGCAATTCGCTTCCCCCTCCCAGCTTTCAATGCGCCATGCTTCCACCCAGCTCTCCGCACGGCCAAGAAAGCCAAGATCACGGGTAAGTTCATCCAGCAGCGCATATTGTTCCGGTTCTAGGATCGTATGGGGCCAATTTGCGATCAGCTCCGCTTGCGGGTCTAGTCGAAGAAAGGCGTCAAAAATAAGGGATGTATCCTCTCGTCCGGTCTTGAGGCGGCCCTGGGGCATGTAATGGCGGCTATGGGTGCGCACACCGCATGGTAGCCGATAGCTGGGAAGGTTCGAGGAAAGTCGTTCCACCAATCCGTCTAAGACGGCCGTGGGGTAGCGATCAGAGGCACCCTTGCGATGCCAGGTAGCAACCAGTGCCCGAAGGATCCGCCAAGGAGAAGGCGGCCATTCGATTTCTGCCTCATTGACATGGCGCCCCCAGGGCGTAGCGTGGTAGCGTCCAGCCGGAAAACAAAAGGCAATCGTAACCATGATTACTTCCTGTAGGTTACTTCCGTGATCCTGGGCTCATTGAGAAGCCCTTGCCGCCCTGCCGCTTCGATCAATCCGGGAAGCGCCCCCTCCAGCTCGGACAGGGTCGGCACATTAAATCCTTCTGGACGGTTGACCCGCAGCGCTCGGCAATCCAAGTCACACGCTGTACGCAAGCGCAGGCCAACCTCAAGGAACCGGCGGATCTTGAACAGCGCCATGGCCACCAGGAGTTGTTCCGCTGCTTCGCCCAGGCGGAAGGCCCGGATCTGTGCCAGATCCAGATTAAAGAAGGCAGTGATCCGGGAAGCGACATATTCGTCACGCGCATAGGGTACATTGCCAAACCCTTTGGAGGTATCACCACTCGGATCCACGCTATCAACCTTCACCCCTCCACTCGGCGCCACCTGAACATCTTCCGCTTCGATGAACCCTGAAAGCACCCGAGGCAATCTCAACCGCCCACCGGCAAGTTCCTTTTTGGCCAGGAATACACCGTGCAAGGCTGCATTCGTATCTACTCGAACCAGGGTCTCGGCCAGCTTGCGGATATCGACACGGCCCTGCTCCATCCCGGCGAGTTCCGCCTTGAGCATATCCAGGACCGTGGTGTCCTTGCTTTCCAGAATATAAGGCGAGTTGAGGCGGTGTGCTTCCAGTACCGAGGTCGTCAGGAGTTCTCCGTTTGCGTTCTTCACACGTACATATGGCAATCCCCGTAGCGGAGCCACCCAATCCTCCTCGCCAGGATCCCAGCAAACAGCCTCCAGACGGTTGGCCATACTTTGCGCCGACTCAACCAGTAGCATGCGCCCTTCACCATGGGGCGCGGGATACTCAGCGGCCCCAAGATCGGGAAAGCCAGTGGGTTGGAACCGAGTGCCCTGGATGGGGTGCAGATCCGCCTCCATCAGTAATCGCGGGCTCGTCTCCAGAGCATCAAAATGCATGGACATCTCAAGACTCCTTTCATGTATTCGCAGTGGATTCGGACTCAGTTGGTTGGATAACCATTGCTGGGTTCAGAGATTTCAGCCCTGCGTCGGAGATGGGCACCATCAGCGCCGCCAGCAGTCGCTGGCCCTGGCGGGTCCCTGGGGCGAGGGCGTTCAGAGTGGTGCGTAGACCGCTGGCACGCAGTCGACGTATGCCCTGATCTAGGGCCTCGGTAACATCTCCGGCCTCCAGACGACGGAGGATCCCGGCCGGAAGGGGCAGCGTCGCCTCCGGTGGCAGCAGACCGGTACGGTGAAGCTGCTCCTCGGTACAAAACAGCGGTTTGAGCAGGCGGTAAGCGGCCGGTAGCGGGGCGCTGTATTCCATGGCCCGGCCACCGCCCCCAGGGATGCGCACCAGCATCAGACCGGGCAACAATGCAGCGAGGCGCTGCTCATCCACCTCCCCTGCGATCCAGGCGGCGACATCCGCCAGCGGTGCCGTCCGGGCCGGCTGCAGGGGCCGGTCCGGTAGTTCGTCCTTTTCAGCCTGGAGTAGACGTCGGTAAAGGGTGCCCGCTAGGTTTTTGCTCACCTCGGCACCGACTCTCCAGGTGACGGCATGGTGGGCCTCCTCATCCCATCCGGGGTAACGACCAGGGCGCTCCGGGGCCAGGTGTCCACGCATGGGCAACAGCCACTGACCTTGTCTCCCCCGGGCGTGCAGCCCGGCCAGCGCCGCGGCCAGGGCCATCTCCGGACTGCCGTCGTCGGCCTGGATGAACCACTGCCCCGAAAGCGAGGGCACCGGCGGGCAGCTCTCACGGGCTTTTGGGCTGCGGGCAAGATAGAGTTGGATCTCTCCGAGAATGCTCAGGAGACAGCGCAGGACCGGGGCGCGATCATCCTCGTGTGCGGTGGTCAGCTCGAAGAGGGCATCTTCCAGCCGGCGCGCCAGGGAAAGGATACGATTGGCCCCTTCGGAGCGGGCGTGGCGGCGAAAACGGCTCAGCCAGTTGCCGCTGTCCAAGTCGTCGATGAGGTCGGCGGCCCGGTTGCGCTGGACGGTGATGCGGTTGAGGGGAATTGCGAAGACATTGCGACCGAAACGCTGGATGAAGCTATAACGTTGGAAGGCAGAGATACCGCGATCTGCCCCCAGGAGGGCAATGGCGCGCGTAAAGTCAAGCCCATCCTGTACCGGCCTGCATCCGAGAGTCACGCGGCCCTCGCTCAGTAGGAAGAGGAGTTCATCCATGCTCGCCGGGGCTTTCCATAGAGGAAGCCACATTTCCGCACGGGACCCTTCCTCATCCACTGTCGCAGTCGAGCCCGTACCCGCCCCAGTGACTTGTACTGTAAAGGGAAAACTGGCACTCCCCGAAGCCAGGCTACCCAGCCGGCGCGTGCTGGACGATGCAAAAAGGAGTGTGCCTTCCAGAGCGAGCAGATAGTCCCAGGGGTTGGTCGTCACCTCGCCGTTGTATCCGGTTCCTTGATTGGTACCTCCCGCCATACTAGGCGCAAATTGGCCTGGGACCTGGCCGCTATCGGCAGCTGGCACACTGAACCCGAATAGAGCAGCTCCGAGGGCCGGATCACAACTGCGATCATACAAACAGTCGACGACGAGTTGACCGAACCCTGCGAGATAACTTCCACTCCCCTCGTTTCCGCCCGTCCCCAATAGCGGTGGGAATCGACGCCATTCCGCTGTAAGCGTGTAGCAGGCATCCAGCCACCGAACGAGCCCTTCGTCCAGCTCGGCTCGGCATAGGCGCATCAACTGGAGTTTGCGCTCATCATTCTCGGGCTTCTGCTCGAAGGCATGCTTGCGCAGGAGTGCAGCGATCTCGGCGATGGCATCGCGGTAATGGGCAAGACGCTCCCCTTCGGTTGCCTGAATGCTCTCGAGTACTTTCCGGGCTCCGGATTCCGCAGAGCCTGGATAAAAGCCTGAGCGCGCGCCCCACGGGGCTAACAAGGGCGTTGGCCGGTACTCCTCCAGCAGGAAACGGCGCAGACCATCGGCATCCAGCCGGCTGCAGAGGATGAAGCGCTCGTTCTCCCAGTAGCCGCGGGCCTCAGGATCGACCTGTTCGGCCACCAGACGCAGGATCCCCAGTGCCTTGAGATAACCCGCCAGCGGGATTGGATTGCACCCGGGGAGTGCCAACTCATGAGAGCATCCGTCGAGGCCACGTCCGTCGTAGTGAGCCTCCTCCTCTCCCACACGGCTGTTCGAAGCGTTTGACACCGCTTCATGAGGCGTGCGGCGCGGGGCGGCGGCCAGCCGTTGCGCCGTTTCGCCGAGTTGGAGCATCGCCTCCAGCCGCTCCCGCGGCGTTCGTTGCAATGCTCGGCGGAGCTGGGCACGACGGCTCCCCTCCCGGGTCGCTGCCCCCCAGCCGTCTTCTGTTTTCTCAGTCATTGCTGCTATCCCGGCGTTCCTCGATGATCCATTCCAGGTGCTGGATATCGTCTCGGTCGCGATCCCGGCCGGCAACGCGCTTCATGGCGATGAGCGTTTCCGGCCTTACGGTACGTACTTCGGAACCAGCGACGAGTTCATAGCGATCGGCCCGGTCGTATTCCTCATCGAAGGAGAAGGGCTCGGTCACGAAGAGGTCCACCGTGGTATCCGGATGGGCCTCGCTGATCAGGGAGAAGACCTGCATGTGCTTGTGGGTCATCCACTCCTTGCGCCGAGCCGGATCGGCAAACTCCGTGATTTCCACCGGGACCTGCGGGTGATACCCGAGCCGGGCCAGCGCCTGCACGGCCGCCATCGCATTCCGGGGAGAGAGCTCCACCACCAGATCCAGATCCTGGGTCAGGCGGGTATAACCGTGGAGGTTGACCGCGACCCCTCCAGCGATCAGGTAGCGCACGCCGGCCTCGTCCAGGGCACGCAGAATGGTCAGGATACTATCCAGTCTCATTCACCGGCCTCCCGGGCCGAGGCGCGCCAGTCGGCGATGCGCACCAGGGCCTCTTCCCAGGCCAGGCGGAAGGGACCGAGTTCATTCAAAAGCCGTTGGGTGCGTTCGCTCCAGGAAGGGCCCTGAGGACCATTGCCCAGGCGCATGAGATCCAGTCTCAGGGTGACCGGCTCCAGCCGCAGGCCATGGAGGTTCAGCGCCGGCAGGGAGTCCCCGTCCCAGATGCCGCGGGCGTAGAGGATGCCGGGCTCCGGAGGCTCCATTTCGTCGGGCAGGGCCCTCAGGCCCAGGCGCACACGGCCATGATGGGCGGCAATAAGATAGGCCACACGGTTGCGTTCGGATGGGCTCAGGCCCCCACCGCCGGCCTCCAGCCACGCCAGCGCCGAGGCCAGCTCGTGGCGGAAGCCGGGGCGGTCCTCCCGCCTCCCCTGCCCGTCCAGGCGATGATAGTCGGGCCGCCCTGATTGGTCGGACTTGGCCCAGGGGCCATCGGGATCGCCGGGCTCGAAACCGATGCCGCGCTGGAAGGCCTCGTGGGCCTTGCCGACATCATGCCATCGGGCGGCTAGCTCCAGGAGGGTACGCTCTTTTTGCGGGCATTCCAGGCTGTGGCCCAGATCCGCCATGGCCGCCGCCACGTCGGCCAGATGCTCGGGAAGCGGTACCCGACGACCCATGTGGCTCAGGACATCACTACCGTAACCTTCGGGGTCGACCCCGTTCTTCTGCGGGATCACTGCCACCGGCTCGGCATCACCTGCGACGAAGCCACGATGAGGATCGTAGCCACCGTCAGCAGCGGCCAAGAGGATGGTCTGCCCGGGACGTACCTCATCGGCGCGTATACGGCGCCACCGACCACCGCGTCCCCGCCCGGCCAGCGGATCCAGGCGCCAGGCAAACCGCACCTCTCGGCCCAGCTTCCGCCTCCGGGGGGTGGGTAGTTTCCTGCTTAAATGATTACGTAACTGCCCCACGGAGACGCTGCAAAGCTCTTCCCGGCTCGGGGCACCCTGCTCGGCAGCCGCCTCGTCATCATCCACCGCCCGCCAGAAGACCTGCACCGGTGGGGTCCCTGTATCGCGGATATAGGGGGCGATATCGACATCAAAGCCGGAGAGGTCCGGGTCGGTATTGAAGAGGTCCAGCAGATCGCGCCGGCGCAGGACCTGATCGGTCGGCGGGGCCTCAGTAACCGGAGGCAGGTCCGCTGGTGCAGCGGAGGCCGCGGCCCGGAGCTGCTCCCGGGCCCGGGCCAGGGAGATTGCCTCGTACGGCAGGGCCAGATCACCGGTATTCTCGTCCAGATCGATCCAGTAGATGCGAGCATCTTCGAAACGGCCGGCACGGTTACAGCGACCGAAGCGCTGGACCAGGGAGGCCCATGGGGCCAGTTCGGTGAACAGGACCCGGCTATCTAGATCCACTCCCGCCTCCACCGCCTGGGTGGCGATGATAATACGCCCGGACTCGCCAGGTGGCTCCTGCAACTGCGACTCGATGGCAGCCCGTTCCGCCGGGCGGAAACGGGCATGCAGCAGCAGCCGCTGTGCATCCGTCCCGGCCAGGGCATCGAAGAGGGCCTGAGCCCGGTCGACACGATTGAGGATGACCAGGGTCTGCTCCCCATCCCGATGGGCTGCAATCACCTCGCGGGCCAGGTCGCGCGTGTAGGCCGATTCCCCTTTGCTGATCTTACCGTTGCTGGCGAGCAGGCGCGTTTCGGCCAAGTCCAGGCGCTTGGCGGCCTGGATACGGGCGGCTACGGCGGGTGACCGGCGGTCTGCATCCTCCAGTTGCAGATGTTGCAGGCCGGAGCGCTGGTACGGGCGAAAGTCCACCGTATCCAACCAATCCGTGTGCAAGGTGGCGGAAACCCAGACACTGCGTGCCGGCGCGGCCGTATCCAGCATTCGCCGGAAGGCCTCCAACTGGGTGGTGGTGGGCAGGGCTGGCCCCATGAGTTGTGCCTCATCCAGTACCCACAGGGCATCGTTGTGCAACAACGCATAGTGAACCGGCCACTGATACCGGCTCATGGCATAACCACGCATCAGGGCGCGTGAAAGGAGCATATCCTGAGTGCCCACCAGGACGGCATCCTGTTCCGGGTAGGCCGCCCATGCCCCACGCCGAAGGTCCGCCTCGCCTCCCATGAGCATGTGCACCGCGATCCGGCCCGGTTCTCCGGCGTCACCAAGCACCTGTAAGCGCTGCAACCATTCCCGGATATTGCGCGCGGTCTGCTCGACGAGTACGCGCATCGGCAGGCACCAGATCAACCGCCGCGGGGTATCCGGATCGGGGGCCTTGCGCTCACCGTCGGCCCGCACTCCTCGCCGATACGCCCAGGCCAGGGCGATTCCGGCGGTCTTGCCAAGGCCTGTAGGGATCTCGACGCAATCGGGCCAGGGGCCCTCGGTGAGACGCTTCTGATAAGGGAAGGGGGAACATCCTTCCCCCATGGCGGCGGCAAAAAAGGACTCAAAGCTCATCCGGACCTCATTCCCTAGCGCGACGTGTCAGCGTTCCGTCTGATGTTCTGCCGAGGCTACACGACCAAAACGACAAAATAAGTCGTAGCTTAACCACGACTGATTCACCTTACCATGAGCTATGACGCAGGATCATCCCGTTCAGCCTTGGCGGGAATAACCCAAACGAAAGCGGGGGCATTCGCCCCCGCATGATTCCTCCCGGTGTTCCCGGCGGGGCCGTATAGGCCCCCTCGCCCGGTTATCTCAGATCGAAGCGGTCCGCGTTCATGACCTTGGTCCAGGCCCGGACGAAGTCTTGGACGAACTTCTCGCCGGCATCGTCCTGGGCGTACACCTCGGCGTAGGCGCGCAGGATGGAGTTGGAGCCGAAGACCAGGTCGATGCGGGTGGCGGTCCATTTCACCTGGCCCGTCTTGCGGTCACGGATCTCGTAGAGGTTGTTGCCGGTGGGCACCCAGGTGTTGGCCATGTCCGTGAGATGGACGAAGAAGTCGTTGCTCAATACGCCCTCGCGGTCGGTGAACACGCCGTGGCGGGTGCCGCCGTGGTTGGTGCCCAGCACGCGCATGCCGCCCACCAGCACGGTCATCTCCGGGGCCGTCAGGCCCATGAGCTGGGTGCGGTCCAGCATCAGTTCCTCGGGGGAGACGACGTAGTCCTTCTTGAGCCAGTTGCGGTAGCCGTCGTGGATGGGTTCCAGCACCTCGAAGGATTCCGCGTCGGTCATCTCGTCGGTGGCGTCCCCCCGCCCCGGGGCGAAGGGTACGGTGATGTCCACGCCGGCGGCGCGGGCCGCCTTTTCCACCGCCGCGGTACCCCCCAGGACGATCAGGTCGGCCAGGCTCACCGGCTTGTCCAGGCCGGAGCGGACCTCTTCCAGTACGCCCAGCACCTTCTGCAGCCGCTGGGGCTCGTTGCCTTCCCAGTCCTTCTGGGGGGCCAGACGGATGCGGGCGCCGTTGGCGCCGCCGCGGTAGTCGGAGCAGCGGAAGGTGCGGGTGCTGTCCCAGGCGGTGGCCACCAGTTCGGGGATGCTCAGGCCGGTGTCCAGGATCTTTTGCTTGAGTTCGGCGATCTCCGTATCGCTCAGGGTGTAGTCCACAGCGGGGATGGGGTCCTGCCAGATGAGGTCCTCCTGGGGCACATCGGGGCCCAGGTAGCGGCTCTTGGGACCCAGGTCGCGGTGGGTGAGCTTGAACCAGGCGCGGGCGAAGACCTCGTTGAAGTACTCCGGATCCTGATAGAAGCGTTCGGAGATCTTGCGGTAGATGGGGTCCTTGATCATGGCCATGTCGGCGTCGGTCATGATCGGCTTATGGCGGATGGAGGGGTCTTCCACGTCCACCGGCATGTCTTCCTCCTTGATGTCCACCGGCTCCCACTGCCAGGCGCCGGCGGGGCTCTTTCGCGACTCCCATTCGTGCTCGAAGAGCATCTTGAAGTAGCCGTTGTCCCACTGGATGGGGTGGGTGGTCCAGGCCCCCTCGATGCCGCTGGTGACGGTATCGCGGCCGCAGCCCTTGCCCTGGGGGTTGCGCCAGCCCAGGCCCTGTTCCTCCACCTCGGCCGCCTCCGGGTCGGGACCGATCTTCGTGGCGTCGCCGTTGCCATGGCATTTGCCCACGGTGTGTCCCCCCGCCGTCAGGGCCACGGTCTCCTCGTCGTTCATGGCCATGCGGGCGAAGGTGGTGCGCACGTCCTGGGCGGTGCGCAGGGGGTCGGGGTTGCCATCCACCCCTTCGGGGTTCACGTAGATCAGCCCCATCTGCACCGCGGCCAGGGGGTTCTCCAGGGTATTGCGGTCCTCGCTCTCGTAGCGGCTGGAGCTCTCCGCCAGCCATTCATCTTCCGACCCCCAGTAGGTGTCCTTCTCCGGATGCCAGATGTCGGCGCGCCCGCCGGCGAAGCCGAAGGTCCTGAAGCCCATGGATTCGTAGGCGATGTTGCCGGCCAGGATGATGAGATCCGCCCAGGAGAGCCGGTTGCCGTACTTCTTCTTGATGGGCCAGAGCAGGCGGCGGGCCTTGTCCAGATTGGCGTTATCCGGCCAGCTGTTGATGGGCGCGAAGCGCTGGTTGCCGGTGCCGGCGCCGCCGCGGCCGTCGGTCATGCGGTAGGTGCCCGCCGCGTGCCAGGCCATGCGGATCATCAGGCCCCCGTAGTGGCCCCAGTCCGCCGGCCACCAGTCCTGGCTGTCGGTCATCAGCCGGCGCAGGTCCGCCTTCACCGCCTCCAGGTCCAGCTTCTTGAATTCCTCGGCGTAGTTGAAGTCCGGACCCAGGGGGTCGGTCTTGGTGTCGTGCTGGTGCAGGATGTCCAGGTTCAGCGCCTTGGGCCACCAGTCCATGTTGGAATTCCCGACCGCGGTGTTGCCACCGTGCAGGACCGGGCATTTGCCCGCGCTTGCCACGTCATTACCGGCCATCTTTCTCTCCCATCGTCATGTCTTGTCCGCTGCTTCGTGGGGGCCACCGCGGAAGGCTGCGGTGGGGCGACCCCAGGCAGCGGCATTTCCCGGTGATCCGGGGGCGGCCCCTGCTTGCCGGGACTCCGTGGGGCAGCCAGGCTGCCCGTACACGTTCTGTCCTTGAGGTTATAGGAAAGATCCCGGACGTGTTCAAATAAATCAAATTGATATATTTAATAGTTATAAGCAATAGAACCTCTCGCCCCGCTGGCCCCATGCCCCATCGTTGCGTATGTTCATCCAAGGGCGGCGCGGTTTGCATTCCCCCGCGGCCCTGCCCTATCTTTAGACCCAATCCAAGAATGACACCACCTGCATCCACGCAAGGCACGCAAGGAGAAACGGCCATGACTCACGAACTGCCCCCCCTGCCCTACGACAAGAACGCCCTGGAACCCCACATCTCCGCGGAGACGCTGGAGTACCACCACGACAAGCACCACGCCACCTATGTGGCCAACCTGAACAAGCTGATCCAGGACACCCAGTTCGCGGACCTGCCCCTGGAGGAGATCATCCGCAAGGCCCCCGCCGGCGGGATCTTCAACAACGCCGCCCAGGTGTGGAACCACACCTTCTATTTCAACTGCATGAGCCCCGATGGCGGCGGCGAACCTTCCGGCGCCCTGGCTCAGGCCATCCAGCAGGCCTTCGGTTCCTTCGAGGCCTTCAAGGAGAAGTTCGCCGCCTCCGGCGCCGGAAACTTCGGCTCCGGCTGGACCTGGCTGGTGAAGAATGCCGGCGGCCAGCTGGAGATCGTCAACACCAGCAACGCCGAGACCCCGCTGACCTTCAGCCGCATGACGCCGCTGCTCACCATGGACGTCTGGGAGCACGCCTACTACATCGACTACCGCAACGCCCGTCCCAAGTACATCGAGAACTTCTTCAATGTGGTGAACTGGGACTTCGTCGCCCGTAACATGGGCTGAACCTCCGGGGCCTGTTCAAGAAACGGGTCCACCACCGCCCCGTCCTGCGGAAAACGGCCGTAGGACGGGGCTTTGCGCACGCCGCCCCGGCGTCGTATGATGATCCGTCCGGCGGGGACGCCGGACAGGATCCGCATCCGGCGCAGGGAACGCGTGGCAGGCCGGCAGCCTTGGGCTGCCTTTTTTCGTTTATGGGAGGGGAAACACCCGATGTCAGACGCGCTGGTGCAGAACTACAGGCGCCAACCGGTGGCCTTCGAACGGGGCGAAGGGGCCTGGCTGTGGGATACCTCGGGGCGGCGCTACCTGGACGCCCTGGCGGGCATCGCCGTGTGCGGGCTGGGCCATGCCCACCCCGCCGTGACCCGTGCCCTGTGTGATCAGGCGGGCCGCTTGGTGCACACCTCCAACCTCTACGAGATCACCCTGCAGACCCGTCTGGCCGAACGCCTCACGGCCCGCTCCGGCATGGATCAGGCCTTCTTCTGCAACTCCGGCGCCGAGGCCAACGAGGCGGCCCTGAAGCTGGCGCGCCTGCATGCCCGCCGCCGGGGCATTGAGCGGCCGCAGGTGGTGGTGATGGAAGGCAGTTTCCATGGCCGCACCCTGGCCACCCTCAGCGCCACCGGCAATGCAGCCGTGCAACAGGGCTTCGAACCCCTGGTGGAGGGGTTCATCCGCGTGCCCTACGGCGACCTGGCGGCGGTGGAGGCCCTGGCG
The DNA here is from genome assembly GCF_900114895.1 of Ectothiorhodospira mobilis. Taxonomy (GTDB): domain Bacteria; phylum Pseudomonadota; class Gammaproteobacteria; order Ectothiorhodospirales; family Ectothiorhodospiraceae; genus Ectothiorhodospira; species Ectothiorhodospira mobilis_A. The sequence continues at coordinate 55,275 of NZ_FOUO01000011.1, read as the reverse complement.
GGGCGCGAGGACATCGCCGCCGTGCTGGTGGAGCCGGTCACCGGCGAGGGCGGCATCCGCATCCCCCCCGAGGGGTATCTCCCGGGCCTGCGCCGGGTGTGTGACCAGCGGGGATGGCTGCTGATGCTGGACGAGATCCAGACCGGCATCGGCCGCACGGGCACCCTCTTCGCCTTCCAGCACGAGGATCTGCGTCCCGATTGCCTGACCCTGGCCAAGGGCCTGGGCAACGGCGTACCCATCGGCGCGGCACTGGTGGCCGGCCCCGCCACGGGCCTGTTCACCCCGGGCACCCACGGCACCACCTTCGGCGGCAATCCCCTGGTGTGCGCCGCCGCCCTGGCGGTGCTGGACACCCTGGAGGCGGAGGACCTGCCTTCCCGGGCCGCGGCCATGGGCCGGTATCTGTCAGAGGGCCTTGGCAGGCGGCTGGGGCAACACCCAATGGTGCGGGAGATCCGCCACCGGGGGCTCATGATCGGTCTGGAGCTGGATCGGCCCTGCGGTGAACTGGTGGGCCAGGCCCTGGAGCGGGGCCTGCTTGTGAACGTGACCGCCGCACAGGTGATCCGGCTGCTGCCGCCCCTGATCATCGACCACGCCCAGGCGGACGAGATCATCGATACCGTCTCGACCCTGGTGGAACGCTTCGCGGCCGAGGCCGCCTGAGGAACACACCATGGCTGTTCGTCATTTTCTCTCCCTCCTGGACCTGTCCGCCGAGGAACTGCGTCACTTGATCCAGCGCGCCATGCAGATGAAGGCGCAGCAGCACCAGGGCAATGCCCATGCCCCCCTGCGGGGCAAGACCCTGGCCATGATCTTCGAGAAGTCCTCCACCCGCACCCGGGTGTCCTTCGAGGTGGGGATGCAGCAGCTGGGGGGGCATGCCCTCTTCCTCTCGCCCCGGGACACCCAGCTGGGCCGGGGCGAGCCCATCGAGGACTCCGCCCGCGTGCTCTCGCGCATGGTGGACGCGGTGATGATCCGCACCTATGAACACGAGAAGGTGGAGCGATTCGCCGCCCATTCCCGGGTGCCGGTGATCAACGGCCTCACCGATCTGGAACACCCCTGCCAGCTGCTGGCGGACCTGCAGACCTGGTTCGAGCTGCGCGGCGACATCGCCGGACGCACCGTGGTCTGGGTGGGGGACGGCAACAACATGTGCCACAGCTACATCCACGCCGCCGAACGCCTGGGCTTTACGCTGCGCATCACCTGCCCCGAGGGCTACGACCCGGACCCGCTCATCCTCGCCTCCGCCGGGCGCAGCGCCGCCATCGTGCGCGACCCCATGGAGGCCGCCGAGGGGGCGCACCTGATCGTCACCGACGTCTGGGCCAGCATGGGCCAGGAACAGGAACAGGCGGCCCGCCGCCGCGCCTTCGCCGACTACGTGGTGGACGAGAAGCTCATGGCCCGGGCCGCCCCCGACGCCCTGTTCATGCACTGCCTGCCCGCCCACCGCGAGGAGGAGGTGAGCACCGGCGTGCTGGAGGGGCCGCAAAGCGTGGTCTGGGACGAGGCGGAGAACCGCCTGCACGCCCAAAAGGCCCTGCTGGAATTCCTGCTGGCCGGCGGCGAGACCCAGCCCCTGTCACGGCAGTGAAACAAAGCGACCGTAGTGTGACGCAGGCCCGGGCCCCAGGGCCCGCCGCGGGCGTCCCATGCATCCGACACGGGCCATGATGCAGACCATGACCGACACCGATCTGAGCAATCCGGAGTACTACCTCAACCGCGAGCTGAGCCTGCTGGCCTTCAATCAGCGGGTGCTGGAGCTGGCCAAGCAGGAGGACATCCCCCTGCTGGAGCGGCTGCGCTTTTTGTGCATCTCCTCCACCAATCTGGACGAGTTCTTCGAGATCCGCGTGGCCGGTCTCAAGCAGCAGCTGGCCCTGGGGGTGAACACCCCCGGCCCGGACGGCCTGAGCGCGGCGGAGCAGCTGGCCCGCATCAGCCAGTCGGCCCACGACCTGGTGGACGACCAGTACCGCACCTTCAACGAGATCCTGGTGCCGGCCCTGGCCCGGCAGGACATCCGTTTCGTGCGCCGCACCCAGTGGAACCGCGAACAGGCCGCCTGGGTGAAGGACTTCTGCAGCCGCGAACTGCTGCCGGTGCTCTCCCCCCTGGGGCTGGACCCGGCACACCCCTTCCCGCGCATCCTCAACAAGAGCCTGAACTTCATCGTCACCCTGGAGGGCAAGGACGCCTTCGGCCGCGAGAGCCGCATGGCGGTGGTGCAGGCCCCCCGCTCCCTGCCCCGCCTGGTGCGCCTGCCGCGGGAGATCGCCCAGGGGGACAACGACTTCGTCTTCCTCTCCTCCATCCTGCACGCCCATGTGGGCGAGCTCTTCCAGGGCATGAAGGTCACCGGCTGCTATCAGTTCCGGCTCACGCGCAATTCCGACCTGTTCGTGCACGAGGAGGAGATCGACGACCTGCTCATGGCCCTGGAGGGGGAGCTGCCCCAGCGCAACTACGGCGAGGCGGTGCGCCTGGAGGTGGCGGACAACTGCCCCGCCAAGGTGGCGGACTTCCTGCTGCGCCAGTTCAAGCTGCAGCCGGAGGACCTCTACCAGGTGAACGGGCTGGTGAACCTCAACCGGCTCATGGCGGTGCACGAGATGGTGGACCGGTCCGATCTCAAGCATCCCCCCTTCGTCGCCGCCCTGCCCCCGTCGCTGACCGGCGCCTCGGACATCTTCCACACCATCCGCCGGGGGGACATCCTGCTGCACCACCCCTACCAGTCCTTCCTGCCGGTGCTGGAATTCCTGCGCCAGGCGGCGCGGGACCCGGACGTGCTGGCCATCAAGCAGACCCTCTACCGCACCGGCGAACGCTCCCAGCTGGTGGAGACCCTGATCCAGGCGGCGCAGGCGGGCAAGGAGGTGACCGTCATCATCGAACTGCGGGCCCGCTTCGATGAGGAGGCCAACATCCAGCTGGCCAACCGGCTGCAGGATGCCGGCGCCCATGTCACCTACGGCGTGGTGGGCTACAAGACCCACGCCAAGCTGCTCATGGTGGTGCGCCGGGAGAAGGGGCAGATCCGGCGCTACGTACATCTGGGCACCGGCAACTACCACGCCGGCACCGCCCGGGCCTACACCGACCTGGGCCTGCTCACCGCCGACCGGGGCGTGGGCGAGGACGTGCACAAGATCTTCCAGCAGCTCACCGGGCTGGGCAAGGTCTCCAAGCTGCGCAAGCTGCTGCAGTCCCCCTTCACCCTGCACTCCGGCATGATGGAACGTATCGAGCGGGAGATCGAGCACGCCCAGGCCGGGCGCGGCGGTCGCATCATCGCGCGCATGAACTCCCTCATCGAGCCCCGCATCATTCAGGCCCTGTACCGGGCCTCCCAGGCGGGGGTGCGCATCGACCTGGTGGTGCGGGGCATCTGCTCCCTGCGCCCCGGCGTGCCCGGGGTGTCGGAAAACATCCACGTGCGTTCGGTCATGGGCCGCTTCCTGGAGCACTCGCGGGTGTTCTACTTCCACAACGCCGGCTCGCCGGAGGTCTTCCTCTCCAGTGCCGACTGGATGCCACGCAACTTCTTCCGGCGGGTGGAGACGGCCTTCCCCATGGACAACCCGGAACTGCAACAGCGGGTGATCGAGGAATCCCTCTGCTACTACGTGGAGGACAACACCCAGACCTGGGTGCTGCAGCCGGACGGCAGCTACCGGCGCATCCAGCCCCAGGAGGGGGAACCCCCCCGCTCTGCCCAGGCACGCCTTTTGGAGAAACTGAGCGCCTCGTGACGGGCGGGCATGCCCTTGCGGGGATACGCCGTGGAATGCCTCACCCAAGCGCGGCTTCAGTATCCAACAGGGCTGCGCGTAGCACGCTATCCGGTTTCATCTTGACGCACTTTCTGTCGAAACGAGATATTTACCCGTATGAGCGATGCTCTTTGCTAAAAAGTGATGACTGTGATGAAGGCCCATATCAATCCTGCGGTCCTTCGCTGGGCGAGGGAGCAAGCGAGGTTGTCTCTTGACGAGGCCGCCCAACGGGCCGGTATTGCAGACACAAGAAAGAAGACGGCTGGCGAGCGTTTGGAAGACTGGGAAACCGGAGAGGAAATTCCGGCCCGGACCCAGGTGACGAAGCTGGCGAAGGCCTATTACCGCCCGGTCCTGACCTTCTACATGCGGAGGCCACCGAGGCAAGCCGAACCCATCCACGACTTCCGCACCCTCGCTGACCAAGCGGTTGACGAAGATGGGAACGTTCTTCAGGCCCTTGTGCGGCGGATGCGGGCGCGTCAGCAAGAGGTGATTGGACTGCTGACCGAAGAGGCTGAAGGTGTCGAACCCCTGCCTTTTGTGGGCCGTTTCCAGAATCCGACTTCCCCTGAAGTGGTGGCGGCCGACATCCGGCAGGTGCTGGACCTGGATTTCGGGAGCCAACGTGCCTTGCGGGATAGGGACACGCTGTTCCGAGTTCTGCGGCAGAAAGCCGAGGAAGCCGGCGTGTTTGTGCTCCTTCAAGGCGACTTGGGAAGCCACCATACGGCCATTGAGCCGGAGGCGTTCCGAGGCCTCGCCCTAGCCGATCCCATCGCTCCCTTTGTCATCATCAACAGCAACGACGCCAAGGCGGCCCACACATTTACCCTGCTGCACGAACTGGCCCATATCTGGGCCGGTGCGACAGGAATCAGTAATCTATCGCCGTTTACGGGGCGGGAAGATACCCAGAACCTAGAGGCGTTCTGCAACCGGGTCGCTACCGAATTCCTGATGCCAAAGTTTTTTTTTCTGGAGGCATGGAGGCAGGTGCGTGACCAGGGTCTGCGTGAGGCGATCGAAACCCTGGCAACCGAGTTCAGTATCAGCCGCGCAGCGGTGGCCCATCGTCTATGGAAGTTGGGTCAGATCGAGGACGATGATTGGTGGGAGCGGTACCGTGCCTATCAGGCCGAGTGGAAACAACATCGAGACCGCCTGCGAGCACGGGAAGGTGGCCCCACCTATCACACTACGAAACGCAGTCAGCTTGGATCGGCGTTGATCCGGACGGTCCTCGGGGCGGTTGATGCCGGGGCGATCACCTATACCCGCGCATCCCGTATCCTGGGCGTGAACGCCAAGAACTTCGACGGACTGAGGGCGGGGCTGGGGTAATCGTGTTTCTGCTGGATGCCAACGTCTTCATCTTCGCACATCGCGACTACTATCCCCCGGAACGGGTACCAGAGTACTGGAGTTGGTTGGCCTACAACGCAGACAAGGGGAACATCAAGGTGCCCCAGCCCATCTGGGATGAACTAAAACCCCAGGACGAAGAGCTGAAGGACTGGTTCAAGGCACACAAGGACGATTTCATCCTGAACCCCGATGACAGCGACATGCTGGTTCCCGATGTTCTGGACAAGTATGCGCCCGACCTGACAGACGCCGAGATCGAACAGATCGGCAATGACCCGTTCCTGATCGCAGCTGCGCTACGCTACAAAGCGACAGTGGTCAGCAAGGAGGGCTCAAAGCCCTCGAAGAAAAGAGCGAACCGAAAGATACCCGACGTGTGCCGGGACCTCGGTGTCCTGTGCATCACCGATCACAGGCTGATCGTGGAACTTGATTTCCGGACCAACTGGCGAGGATAACAGCAACCGTCGCTGAACGTCCTAGGCATTCTGAGCGGAGCTACTGCCTTCTTGCAGACCTACCAGTGGTATCCCATTTCGAATCGATATCAAACAGCTAATCCTCGTACCTGAGCTTGAAGCCGGCGTTGCGCAGGTAGTCCGCCTCCCGCTCCAGGTCGGCCCGGGTCAGGGGGTGGGCCTCCAGCCAGCCGGGGGTAAAGCGCAGCTTCAGCCCCTGGGGCTTGGGCTTGAGGCCCGTGATGGCCTGCGCCCCCTCCTCGTTGCGGGCGCGGTGCAGCAGCACCGCCAGGCGCAGCAGCACCGCCAGGCGCGTGAGCCGGTCCCGCTCCGGTTCCGGTAGGGCGGAGAAGAGCTTGACCGGGAACTTGCGCCGGTGGGCCCGCACCAGCAGGGCCAGGCGCCGCTGCCCCTCCAGGGTGAAACCCGCCAGGTCGGCGTTCTCCACCAGGTAGGCGCCGTGCTTGTGATACTGGCTGTGGGAGATGCTCAGGCCCACCTCGTGCAGGCGGGCGGCCCAGGCCAGGCTGTCGGCGTCATCCTGGTCCAGGTCCCATTGCTCCCCCGCCTGCTCCACCAGCATGAGGGCCGTGCGCTCCACCCGCGCCGCATGCTCCGCATCCACCTGGAAGCGCTTCATGAGGCCGTCGATGGTGCGCCCGCGCACGTCCTCGTGGTGGCTGCGCCCCAGCAGGTCATAGATCAGACCCTCGCGCAGGGCACCGTCGGAGACGCGCATGCGCTCGATGCCCAGGGATTCAAAGATGGCGCTGAGCACCACCACGCCCCCCGGGAACACCGGCCGGCGGTCGTCGCTCAGGCCCTTGAGCTGCAGCTTCATGGCGTCCCCCGCCTCCAGGATCACGTCCCGCAGGCGGCGCAGCCCCTCCAGGGTGATCCCCTCCCGGGACCAGCCCTGTTCCCGCAGGATGCGGTCCACCGCCAGCAGGGTGCCGGAGGCCCCCAGGGCATCCTGCCAGCCCAGACGGCGGTAGGTCTCGGCGATGGGCTGCAGCTCCAGGCGGGCGCCGATCTCCGCGGCCCGCCAGGCGGTATCACTGACCCGCCCCTCGGGGAAGTACAGCCGCCCCATGCTCACGCAGCCCATGTGCAGGCTCTCCATGTGCAGGGGTTCGAAACGCTCGCCGATAATGAGTTCGGTGCTGCCGCCGCCGATGTCCACCACCAGACGGCGGCCGCCGTCGTCCGCCAGGGAGTGGGCCACCCCCAGGTAGATGAGCCGGGCCTCCTCGCGTCCGCCGATGATCTCGATGGGATGGCCCAGGGCCTCCCCCGCCCGTTCCTGGAAGCCCTCCGCCATGCGGGCCTTGCGCAGGGTGTTGGTGCCCACGGCGCGCACACTGCCCTCGGGCAGGTCCCGCACCCGCTGGCCGAAACGCTCCAGGCAGGCCAGGGCGCGTTCGATGGACGCCTCGTCCAGATGGCCCCGATGGTCCAGACCACTGGCCAGGCGCACCGGCTCGCGCAGGCGGTCGAGGACGTGCATCTCCCCGTCCCGCACCCGGGCGACGATCATATGGAAGCTGTTGGAGCCCAGATCCACGGCGGCCACCGTGTCGGAGGGTTTGCGGCGTCGGAACATGGGCGTAACCGGGAGCGGGTCAGTGGGGTTGGAGCAGGCGCAACTGGCGCTGGGTCAGCAGCCACTGGAGTACGGCCCCCCCCTCCCGGCAGTCCTTCTCCAGGGCGAAGGCGCAGGCCCCGCCCTTCTTCATGCGCACCGGGGCATGGCGCCGCCCGGTCAGGAGCCAGCCGGCCAGGAGGGAGAGGTTGGGCTCGTGCCCCACCAGGATCAGGGTGGACGGGAGCGCCTTGCCCAGCCCCCGCAACCAGGCCATCTGCCGGGCCGGATCGGCCTCGGGCACCAGTTCGGGGGTCTCCTCCACCGCCCGGGCAGGCAGGGCCCGGGCCAGGATCTCCGTGGTCTGGCGGGCGCGCACATAGGGGCTGGTGAACAGGGCCACGTCCCCCTTGAGCAGGGTGGCCAGCCCCAGGGCCGCCTCGTCCATGCGCGCCACCCCGCGGGGCGTCAGCGGACGCAACTGGTCCTCCTGGCCGGTGCGGGCGAAGGCCTCGGCATCCCCGGCCTGACTATGGCGGACCAGGATCAGGGTCTTGGGACAGGTCATATCAGGCTCCCCTTGGGCATCGCTGCATCCTTTGCTTGGACGACCGTTCATATTCATCCCTGATGGGGCGGATGACAACCGGGTCATGGGGGGTTGGCCCCTTGGGGTAATCGCACATGGTGCCCCACCGGGATGAAGCCTGCATGACAGCGGACATGATCGCTTCAGCCCAGCAGGGTCCGCAGCAGCAGGAAGAAGAAGATGGAGAGCAGGGCCCCCGCCGGCAGGGTGATGATCCAGGACATGAACACGGTGCGCACCACGCCCAGGTTGATGGCGGCGATGCCCCGGGCCATGCCCACCCCCAGCACCCCGCCCACCAGGGTATGGGTGGTGGAGATGGGCAGCCCGGTGCCCGAGGCCAGGACCACGGTCATGGCCGCCCCCAGGGTGGCGGCAAAGCCCCGGCTGGGGGTGAGTTCGGTGATGTTGCTGCCCACCGTGGCGATCACCTTGTGGCCGTAGGTCACAAGCCCCAGGACGATGCCGGTGCCCCCCAACAGCAGGATCCACATGGCCATGGGGGCCTGGTCGTGCACGTTGCCGTCCTGGGAGACGCTCACCACCGCGGCCAGGGGCCCCACGGCGTTGGCCACGTCGTTGGAACCGTGGGCAAAGGCCATGGCGCAGGCGGTCACCAGCATGAGCACGCCGAAGACCTTCTCCACGTTGGTGAAGTGGAACTCCCGGTCCGCCGCCGCGTCCAGCTTCAGGCGCCGGATGGCCAGGATCCCCAGCCCCATGACCCCGAGCCCCACCACGGCGGCCAGGGCATAGCTCTGCACCATGGAGAGTTCCAGGCCCACGTGCTTGAGCCCCTTGAGCAGGGTGACCAGGGCGGTAAAGAAGGCGGCGAGGAAGATGTACAGGGGAACGAAGCGGCGGGCGTTGTCCAGGGGGCGTTCGGTGTCGAGGATCAGGATCTGCACACTGCGAAACAGAGTGAAGGAGATCACCCCCGCCAGGGCCGGGGAGACCACCCAGCTCATGGCGATGGTCCCCACCCGGTCCCAGGCCACGGCGCTCATGCCCACGGCCACCACCGCAAAGCCGATGATGGCGCCGACGATGGAATGGGTGGTGGAGACCGGCCAGCCGAAGTAGGAGGCCACCAGCAGCCAGATCCCTGCGGCCAGCAGGGAGGAGAGCATGCCGTACACCAGGATCTCCGGAGTCCCCGCGAACAGGCCGGCATCCAGCATGCCGCTGCGGATGGTCTGGGTCACCTCCCCACCCGCCAGCCAGGCCCCGGTGAACTCGAACAGCGCCGCCACGATCACCGCCTGACGGATGGTCAGGGCCCGTGACCCCACGGAGGTGCCCATGGCGTTGGCCACGTCGTTGGCCCCCACCCCCCAGGCCATGAAGAAGCCGAAAAGGCATGCAAGGGCAATGAAAAGCGCTGCGTATTCCATGGAATACCCGGTTCTGGCGGTTTGTGGGTGATCGGATGGGGCGCTACTGCGCCAGCATCAGCTGCAGACGGCTGCCCACCCGCTGGGCCAGATCGGCCAGATCGCCGATCTCGTCGATGATGCGGTACATGAACATGACGTCCACGGGGGGCAGGGAGGATTCCAGGGCGAACAACCGCGCCCGCACCTGGACCTGCATGCGATCCGTATCGTGTTCGATGCGGTCCAGCTCCATGAGGAGGGTCTCCATCACCTCCACCTCGTGGCCGCGGAACCCCGCCTCCACCAGGTCTTCCAGTTCGTGCACGGCCCGGGCGGACTGCTCCACCGCCTCCACGCTGCGGGCCAGAAATTCCTGCAGGCCTGCCTGCAGGGACTCGGGGAAGGTCATGCCGCGCCCGAGGATCAGACCGGAGATGTCCTTGGCGGTGTTGGCGATGCGGTCCTGCACGGTGAGGGCCTCCAGCACGTCCCGCCGGGACATGGCCAGCATCAGCCCCTTGGGCAATTGCAGGCGCAGTTCCTTCTTGAGCCGGTCCGCCTCGTTCTCCAGGGCCGCGATGCGGTCCCGCCGCTCCCCGGCCGCCGTCCAGTCGCCGGCGAGGACGGCCTCCAGGAACCCGGGCAGTTCCGCGACACAGGCACGCACCTGATCCGCGTGGGCCTGCAGCGGGCGCACGGGGGATTTGCCGAACAGGCTGGAGAAATAGCTCTTCGGGGACATGACGGCACCTTTTGCAATGGCGGCGATTGTAACGGAATTGTCACACAGATCGAGAGCCCCGATCCCCAACGGTTGGGACCGCAATGGATCGCCTCAGGATCCCGGGGTGGCGGCGTCGAATGGGGCCAGGGGATACGGCCGCAAGGGGGGATGGGAAGGGCCGGTGCCCGGTTTCAATCGCTGGGACGGCGGAGCAACCGGGTGGAGGGGAAGTCGCAGGTGAAGATACTGCCCTGGTCGGGGTCGCTCTCGATGCGCAGCTTACCGCCGTGGCGCTGCAACACATGCTTGACGATGGCCAGGCCCAGGCCGGTGCCGCCGCGGGAGCGGCTGCGGTCGGATTCCACGCGGTAAAAGCGTTCCGTGAGCCGGGGGATGTGCTGCGGCGGGATGCCGATACCCGTGTCCTCCACCTGGAAGTGGGCGCCGGCCTCATCCTGGAACCAGCGGATGGTGATCTGCCCGCCGTCGGGGGTATAGCGGATGGCATTGGTCACCAGGTTGGAGAAGGCGCTGTGCAGCTCGGTGCGCGCACCCCGCAGCCACAGGTCCGGGTCCGCCTCCACGGTCACCGTCTGCCCCTTCTCCCCCACCAGCATATGGGCCTCCTCCTCGATCCCCCCCACCAGGGCCGGCACCGGTACCGGGGTCTGCTCGGCCTTGGGGTCTTCCCGGGTCTCCAGGTGGGAGAGGGTGAGCAGATCGTCGATGATGCGGCGCATGCGCTCCGCCTGGAATTCCATGGACTTCAGGGTGGTATGGATCGCCGGGTCCAGGGTGTCGTCATCCACCAGGGTCTCCAGATAGCCGTTGATCACCGTCAGCGGCGTGCGCAGCTCATGGGAGACATTGGCCACGAAGTCGCGGCGCATGGATTCCAGGCGATGGATGCGGGTGACGTCCCGTACCGTGAGCAGGAATTGCCGGTTGCCATAGGGCACGATGCGGGCGGAGAGGCGCACCTGATGATCCGGGGCGCGGGAGAACTCCACCGCCTCGGCGTAGGAACCCCGCTGCACGTAGGCGACGAAATCCGGATGCCGCAGGAGATTGGTGATGCGGGCACCGATGTCCCGGGGGGTCTCCAGCTGCAGCAACTCCACGGCGGCGCCGTTGAACCACTCGATCTCGAAGCGGCTGCCCAGGATCACCGTGGCATCGGGCATGGCCGCGCTGGATTCGTGGAAGCGGTTGAGCAGCTTGGCGATCTTCTTCTTGCGCCGGCGGTTGCGCTGATGCAGACGGTAGAGCTCGTGGATCAGATCCCGCCAGATGCCCGAGGCCTCCGGTGGATCGCTGCGCCGCCCCACCCGCACCCAGCGGTGAAAGCGCCACAGCTGATAGACATGCCAGCCCAGGTAGCCGGCCAGGGCCAGGGCCAGGCCCAGGGCGCCCCCCCCGAAGACCCAACCCAGCAGCAGGCCCGCGGCCAGCGCCGCCGCCAGGCGCCAGGCCTCCACCGTCCATGGATTGGGATCACGGATCATGGGGGTCGTTTACACGCGCTGGGAGAAGCGGTAACCGGCGCCGCGCACGGTCTGCACGTAACGGTCGCAGCCCGAGGGCTGCAGGGCCTTGCGCAGGCGCAGGATGTGCACGTCCACCGTGCGCTCCTCCACGTAGGTGTTGCGGCCCCACACCCGGTCCAGCAACTGGGCCCGGGAATACACCCGCTCCGGGTGGGTCATGAAGAAATGCAGCAGGCGGAACTCCGTGGGCCCCACCTCCAGGGGCTGCTCCCCCACCGTCACCCGGTGACTGGAGGGATCCAGGGTCAGGGACTCCACGGTGATGGGCTTGGCGTGTTCTTCCTGCACGCTGCGGCGCAGCACGGCCTTGATGCGCGCCACCAGTTCCCGGGGCGAAAAGGGCTTGGTGATATAGTCATCCACCCCGGCCTCCAGGGCCCCCACCTTGTCGTCCTCCTCGCCGCGGGCGGTGAGCATGATGATGGGCACCTCACCGGTGTATTCCTCCCGCTTGAGCCGGCGCGCCAGTTCGATCCCGCTCACCCCGGGCAGCATCCAATCCACCACCACCAGATCGGGCAACTGTTCCGCCAGACGTGCATGGGCCTCCTGGGCATCCCCCGCCTCCTCCATGCGGAATCCCGCCCGGGCCAGGGCAAAGCCCACCATCTCGCGGATGGCCGGTTCGTCTTCCACCACCAGGATCGTCTTCTCGGTCATAGCCTTCGGTCCGCAGTGCCCCATCGGATGCCGGTCATTAAAACGAAAGCCTGTTACACACCCATGACAGCATGACAGAAGATTGAAGGATCCATGACGGCCTCAATCCAGGGTGACGGTGCGGGAGAAGACCTGGAGCACCACCACCCCGGCCAGGATCAGGCCGATACCCACAAGACCGGCCAGATCCAGGGACTGGCGCAGCCAGACCACCCCCACCAGGGTGATGAGCACGATGCCGCCCCCGGCCCAGATGGCATAGGCCACCCCTACAGGGACATGGCGCAGCACCAGCCCCAAGAGATAGAAGGCCGCCCCATAGCACAGCACCACCGTCAGGCTGGGAAACCAGCGGGTAAAGCCGTCGGAGAACTTCAGGGCGGTGGTCCCCATGACCTCCGCCAGGATGGCCAGGGCGAGCAGCAGGAACGGGGGCAAGGGCGTCATCCTCGTGTCACATTTTTGCCACAGGACAGGCGTACCATGGCGTGCACATTATACGTAACCGGATCATACGCCTCCTGCATGCCCTTGATGCACCCCCCGCACCAGCCCCGATGCCCCTCCCCCACCCGGCCGAGACGGCGCCTATCCGTGTATTGGCTCGTGCTGCTGCTCCTGCTGCCGCTCCCCCTGGTGGCCCCGCAGATGGCCTTGGCTGCGCCCACCCCCTGGTCCGCCGAGGCCGCTGCGGCAGAGCCCGTGGCGCGGCTGGAGGCCGAGGCCCATGCCCATCTGAAGACCACCCCGCCGGATTACGACCAGGCGCGGCGCTGGTTTGCTGCGGCGGCTAAACAGGGCTCCCCCCGGGCCATGGCCTACCTGGGCTGGTTCCATGAACACGGCCACGGTGTGCCACAGGACCCGGGCCAGGCCGTGGCCTGGTACGCCCGGGCGGTGGACGCCGGGGCACTGCACTACACCCTGCACCTGGGCTGGATGCACCTGGACGGGCGTCTCCTGAAGACGGACCAGGCCGCCGCCGAGGCCTGGTTCCGGCGGGGGATCCGGGCCGGCTACACCCCTGCCCAAGTGGCCCTGGCCTCGGTCTGGATCGCCGACGCCATGGGGGGCAAGGCCCCGCAGCGCACCCTGGAGGCGGAGCGGCTGCTGCTGGATGCCCATGACAAGGGCGCCCCCAAGGCCGATTACTTCCTGGCCAAGCTCTACATCCAGGGCATCGGCGCCGTGGATGCCGATGCGGACAAGGCCTTTTATTACACCCGACTGGGGGCGCGCCGCGGCGAGCCCACCATGCAGGCCTGGCTGGCGCAACAGTACCTGGATGGGCGCGGCGTGGAGGCGGACCCGGTGCAGGCGGTGAAATGGGCCCATCGTTCCGCCTCCGCCGGGGACCCCATGGGCCAGGCCCTGTGGCAGGATCTGGAGAGACGCCTGGACCCGCAGGTGATCCGCGAGGGCAAGGCCCGGGCCGGGGAGGACTGAGGACCCGGCGCGCTCGACCGCCCCCGCCCCCTTTGGCTACACTGCACGGCTTACCGGCGATGCGATCCGCGGTCCGCCGAAAAGACCGGCATGGGGTGTCTGATGAAACGCGTCATCTTCAACCAGAAAGGCGGGGTGGGCAAATCCACCATCACCTGCAACCTGGCGGCCATCAGCGCCGCCCGCGGCCTGCGCACCCTGGTGGTGGACCTGGATCCCCAGGGCAACTCCACCCACTACCTGCTGGGGGAACAGGCGGAGCACTGCCCGCAGACCATCTCGGACTTCTTCGGCGCCACCGTGGGCTTTTTCAGCAACCGCAAGCCGGCCCGGCTCACCCCCCTGGAGACGCCCTACGAGCAGCTGCACATCGTGGCCGCCAACCGGGAGCTGGAGAACCTGCAGACCAAGCTGGAGTCCCGCTACAAGATCTACAAGCTGCGCGAGGCCCTGCAGGGGCTGGAAGGGGAGTACGACGCCGTCTTCATGGACACCCCCCCGGCCCTGAACTTCTTCACCCGCTCCGCCCTGATCGCGGCGGACCGCTGCCTGATCCCCTTTGATTGTGACGACTTCTCCCGCCGCGCCCTGTACGAACTCCTGGACAACGTGCGCGAGATCCAGGAGGACCACAACGACGCCCTGATGGTGGAGGGGATCATCGTCAACCACTTCCAGTCCGGCGCCAACCTGCCCCGGGCGGTGGTGGAGGAACTGGTGCAGGAGGATCTGCCGGTGCTGCCCGCCTACCTCTCCGCCTCGGTGAAGGTGCGGGAGTCCCATCAGGTGGCCCAGCCCCTCATCCACCTGACCCCGAGCCACAAGCTCACCGGGGAATACCTGGCCCTCTACGGCCTGCTCACCGGCGAGGCCGTGACCCTGGCCGACTGAAGGGGCCCTCGCACCCCCATTACCCGCCGCCTCAGGCCCCTCCGGCCCGGGCACGCCCCCGGCGCAGGGTGATGGTCTCCCCCGCCACGCCCCAGTTGTCGGTGTCCACCTCGTCGATCACCACCACGGTGGTGGCCGGATCCTTGCCCAGCACGTCCACCAGCAGTTGCGTGGCCCCGCGGATGAGTTCGGCCTTCTGCTCCGCCGTGGCCCCCTCGCGGGTGATCTTGATGTTCACATACGGCATGGATCATCCTCCGAAATACCATCCAAAAACGAAAAAGGAACCCCCATGGGCATCGAGGTCTCGGGCCTTTTCGGCCTGCTGTTTCTCATCCTCATCGTCTGGGCCATCGTCAGCACGGTGCAAAGCCGCGCCGGCACGGGCACCAAGGTCCTGTGGATCGTACTGCTGATCCTGGTGCCGGTGATCGGCTTCATCCTCTGGCTGCTGCTGGGGCCCAAGAGCGGCCGCTGAGCCTCCCGGCCTACCTCAGCGGGACCGGCGCGGGGGTTTCCCGGGGGGGCGCCCCGAGCGGCGGGCGGTCCCGCCGGGGCGGCCCTTGCGGGCCGGGGCGGGGCCGCGCCGCCCCTCCCCGCCCCGGCCCGTGCCCTGGGGCTGGTAACGGGGCACCAGGTGGCGCTTGCCGTTGCCGATCAGATCCGCCCGTCCCATGTCCTGCAGGGCCTTGCGCAGCAACGGCCAGTTCTCCGGGTCGTGGTAGCGCAGGAAGGCCTTGTGCAGCCGCCGCTGGCGCAGCCCCCGGGCCACGTGCACCCGCTCCCCCCCGTCGGGCCGGATGGGCTTCAGGGGGTTCAGGCCGGTGTGGTAGATGGTGGTGGCCAGGGCCATGGGTCCCGGCAGGAAGCCCTGTACCTGATCCGGCCGAAAGCCGTTGTCCTTGAGCCACAGGGCCAGTTGCAGCATGTCCGCGTCGGTGGTGCCCGGGTGGGCGGCGATGAAATAGGGCACCAGGTACTGCTCCTTGCCCGCCTCACGGCTGTAGTGCTCGAACAGGGCCTTGAAACGGTCGTAGGCGTCCATCCCCGGCTTCATCATCTTCTCCAGCGGCCCGGACTCCGTGTGCTCCGGGGCGATCTTCAGATAGCCGCCCACGTGGTGGGTCACCAGTTCACGCACGTAGGTCTTGGAACGGATGGCCAGGTCGTAGCGCACGCCGGAGGCGATGAGCACCTTCTTGATGCCCGGCCGCCCGCGGATGCGCCGGTAGAGTTGGATGAGCGGACCGTGGTCCGTGTCCAGGCGGGGGCAGATGCGCGGGAAGACACAGGACAGGCGCCGGCAGCGGGCCTGGATCTGCGGGTCCCGGCAGCCCATGCGGTACATGTTGGCGGTGGGACCCCCCAGGTCGGAGATGATGCCGGTGAAACCCTCCACTCGGTCCCGGATCTCGTCCACCTCCTTCACCACGGAATCCTCGGAGCGGGACTGGATGATGCGCCCCTCGTGCTCGGTGATGGAGCAGAAGCTGCAGCCCCCGAAGCAGCCGCGCATGATGTTCACGGAGAAACGGATCATCTCCCAGGCGGGGATGCGGCTGCCCCGGTAGGCGGGGTGCGGGGCGCGGGCGAAGGGCAGGTCGAACAGGGTGTCCAGTTCCGCCGTGGTCAGGGGGATGGGCGGCGGGTTGACCCACAGGTCACGCCCGGCATGGGCCTGCACCAAGGCGCGGGCGTTGCCGGGGTTGGTCTCCAGGTGCAGCAGGCGGGCGGCATGGGCGTAGAGCACCGGGTCCTGGGACACGGTGTCGGCATCCGGCAAGCGGATCACCGTGCGCGCCCAGGACGGCACCTCCCCGCGCCGGGGCTGCAGGCGCGGACCCGGCGCGCCCCCGTCCCGGGCCCAGGCCACGGCCTGGCCGGGGCCGCACTGCTCGGGGATGTCCCCGCAATACGGGTCCCGGTGGGGGGGCACCGGCCCGGGGCGGTCCACGCAGGTGGAGTCCAGTTCGTGCCAGTCCTCGGGCACGCCCTCCAGGGCGAAGGCCGTGCCCCGCAGATCGCGGATCTCCCGCACCGGCTCCCCGGCGGCGATGCGGTGGGCCGCCTCCACCAGGGCGCGCTCGGCATTGCCGTAGAGCAGCAGGTCGGCCTTGGCGTCCAGCAGCACCGAGCGGCGCACCTTGTCGGACCAGTAGTCGTAGTGGGCCACCCGCCGCAGGCTGGCCTCGATGCCCCCCAGCAGGATGGGCACGTCCCGGTAGGCCTCCCGCGCCCGCTGGCTGTAGACGATCACCGCCCGGTCCGGCCGCCGCCCGCCCTCGTCGTCGGGGCTGTAGGCGTCGTTGCGGCGGATGCGCCGGTCGGCGGTATAGCGGTTCACCATGGAATCCATGTTGCCAGCGGTGATGCCGAAGAAGAGGTTCGGCGGCCCCAGGGCCGTGAAGGCCTCGGCGGAGCGCCAGTCGGGCTGGGCGATGACCCCCACGCGAAAGCCGTGGGCCTCCAGCAGCCGGCCGATGATGGCCACGCCAAAGCTGGGATGATCCACATAGGCGTCACCGGTGACGAGGATCACATCGCAGCTGTCCCAGCCCAGCTCGTCCATCTCGGCCCGGGACATGGGCAGGAAGGGGGCCACCCCGAAGCGGGCGGCCCAATAGGGACGGTGGGAGAACAGCGGCCGCAGCGGGGAGGCCGATGCCGCCGGTGAAGGTTCCGATGGGGTCATTCGATCTCGTCCAGGCGCAGTTCGCTGCGCCGGCGGGTGGTGCGCAGGGCGTAGTCCACCGCCTCCGCCACCTGGCGGTTGATCAGCTCCCAGTCCTCGTCGGTGAGGCGGGTGGTCAGGTCCACGGAGAAGCGTACATAGCGCGGGGGCAGGCGATTCAGGGCCACACAGGCCAGATCGTCCATATGGGCGGTATCGAGCTCATCCCCCCGCTCGACGAGCACCTGACGGATGCGGTCGTAGACCAGGTGTTCGAAGTAATTCTGGATGTTGCCGATCATGATCCACCTCCGGTGGGCAGGTTGCGTGGAGGGTGCGGTTCCCTCCTCCCCCTATTCTGACAGGACTTGTGAATCTTGAGGCCATCCAGGGCGCTGGCGGTTCAATCCGAGGCGTGCACCCAGGTCAGGAAGGCGTCCTGGATGGACACACCCTGCCCGTGGGTCAGCCCCGGATGGCGGATCAGGAGCACCACCAGGCGATCCCCGCCCCCCGCCGTGCGCACGTATCCGGCCACCGCCGACACCCCCCGCAGGGAACCCGTCTTCAGGTGCATCCGCCCCGCCAGGGGGGTGTCCTGAAAGCGCCGGCGCAGGGTGCCGTCCATACCCGCCAGGGCCAGGGAGGCGATGTACTCGGGGCGGTAGGGGCTCTCCCAGCCCGCCTGCAACACCCCCGCCAGCTGCCGCGCGGTGAGGCGGTTCTCCCGGGAGAGACCTGCGGCGTTGTCCAGCACGAAGCCCCCCAGACCGATCCCCCGCCCGCGCAGGAAGTCCTGCAGCACCCGGTGGCCCTTTTCCGGGGTGGCCGGGCTGCCGTGCACCTCCAGCCCCAGGGTCAGGTTCAGCTGGCGGGTCATGACATTGTTGCTGTACTTGTTGATCAGGCGCACCAGCTCCCCCAGGGGCGGGGAATGATGCACCAGCAGGGGTTCGGCCTCCGGATCCGGCACGCGGCCCAGCCGCCATCCCCCGTCCAGCACCCCGCCCCACTGGGCCCAGAGGGTCCGGAACAGGTCGTGGGCATACCGCTCCGGCCCCGAGGCGGTGCGCAGCAGGGTGGAGGGCCCGCAGTGGGTCGGCACCCCCCCTTCCAGACGCACCCGGGAAGGCTCCGGCACGTGGTAGCGCACCTGACGCGCGGGGCCCGTGCAGGACCCGTGATCGTCCAGGTGCAGTCGGTTCTCCACCTGCAGATGCGCCAGGGGCGGATCCACGGCCACGCGCACGATCCCCGCCTGCGGCTGGGGATGCAACTCGAAGCGCACGGCGTTGAAGTTCATCAGCAAAGGATGCGGGGGCTGGTTATAGGCGCGAAAGGGCTGGCCGTCGAAGGCCCCCGGGTCTTCCGGCGGCAGACGAAAACGGCTCAGGTCCAACACCAAATCGCCCCGGATGCGGCGCACCCCGCTGCGGTACAGGGCCCCCGCCAGCTTCCACACCTCCTCGCTCACCAGGAAGGGATCGCCGCCGCCCCGCAGGTAGAGATCCCCCTGCAACACCCCGTCCTCCACCGGGTCCGGGGCGTACACCGCCGTCTCCCAGCGATAGGCGGGCCCCAGCACCTCCAGGGCCGCCAGGGTGGTCACCAGTTTCAGGGTGGAGGCCGGGTTGCGGGGCACATCCGGGCGGTGGGCGATCACCGGCCGCGCCGCCCCCGGGGCCTGCACCCACAGGCTCACCGCCGCCTGCGGCACCCCGTGGCGCTCCAGGGCCCGGGCCAGGGGGTCGGGGAGGGCCGCCGACACCGACCCGGTCCAGGCCAGGGCGGACAGGAGCAGCACCAGGGCGGTGCGCAACAGAAGGCGAGATCTATGGGGCAAGGCAAGGATCCTCGGGGAAAGCAGCTACTCTATCCCGTCCCGGGGCGGCGGGGGAATGGCCGGCCCGCAAGCGGAAACCCTCCCGGCAACCCGGGCGGGGATGGTCCTGACGGTGCCGGGATGGGTAAGATAATCCGTTTTCCGGGACGGGCCCGATAGGACCCGGACCCGGACCGCGTAGCCCCTTTTCCGGAGTCCGTCCATGTCCGTCATCCGCCAGGAAGACCTGATCCAGAGCATCGCCGACGCCTTCCAGTTCATCAGCTACTACCACCCGAAAGACTTCGTGCAGGCCCTGGCGCGGGCCTACGAGCGGGAGGCCTCCCCCGCCGCCCGGGACGCCCTGGCCCAGATCCTGGTCAATTCCCGCATGTGCGCCCAGGGGCACCGCCCCATCTGCCAGGACACCGGCATCGCCGTGGTCTTCCTCAAGATCGGCATGGACCTGCGCTGGGAGGCGGACATGAGCCTGCAGGCCATGGTGGACGAGGGGGTGCGCCGCGCCTATACCCACCCCGACAACCCCCTGCGGGCCTCGGTGCTGGACGATCCCGCCGGGGCGCGGCGCAACACCCGGGACAACACCCCGGCGGTGGTGCACACCGAGATGGTTCCCGGCGACCGCCTGGAGGTGATCTGCGCCGCCAAGGGGGGCGGCTCCGAGAACAAGGCCAAGCTGGCCATGCTCAACCCCTCCGACTCCATCGTGGACTGGGTGCTGCAGACCGTGCCCGGCCTGGGCGCCGGCTGGTGCCCACCGGGCATCCTGGGGCTGGGCATCGGCGGCACCCCGGAGAAGGCCATGCTCCTGGCCAAGGAATCCCTCATGGCCCCGGTGGACATCCACGAGCTGCGGGAGCGCGGTCCCGCCAACCGGGTGGAGGAACTGCGCCTGGAGCTGTACGACAAGGTCAACGCCCTGGGCATCGGCGCCCAGGGGGTGGGCGGGCTCACCACCGTGGTGGACGTGAAGATCCTGGACTACCCCACCCACGCCGCCTCCCTACCCGTGGCCCTGATCCCCAACTGCGCCGCCACACGCCACGTGCACTTTGAGCTGGACGGCAGCGGCCCGGCCGACCTGGTGCCCCCCGCCCTGGAGGACTGGCCGGCCCTGGACTATGACCCGGCAGAGGGTCGCCGCGTGGACCTGGACCGGGTCACCCCCGAGGAGGTGGCCACCTGGAAGCCCGGCGAGGTGCTGCTGCTCAGCGGCCGCCTGCTCACCGGCCGGGACGCCGCCCACAAGCGCCTGGTGCAGATGCTGGACCGCGGCGAGCCCCTGCCCGTGGATCTTCGCAACCGCTTCATCTACTACGTGGGCCCGGTGGACCCGGTGGGCGATGAGGTGATGGGCCCCGCCGGTCCCACCACCTCCACGCGCATGGACAAGTTCACCCGCCGCATGCTGCAGGACACCGGCCTGCTGGGCATGGTGGGCAAGGCCGAGCGCGGGCCGGAGGCGGTGGCGGCCATCCGCGACCACGGGGCCGTCTACCTCACGGCCGTGGGCGGCGCCGCCTATCTGGTGTCCAAGGCCATCCGCTCCGCCCGGGTGCTGGCCTTCGAGGACCTGGGCATGGAAGCCGTCTATGAATTTGAAGTGAGGGACATGCCCGTGACCGTGGCGGTGGACAGCCAGGGCACCTCGGTGCATGAAACCGGCCCCCGGGAATGGCGCATGCGCATCCAGCGGGGCATACCGTCCTGACCCATAAGGGCCATGCAGGCCCCGCCCAGAGGCGGCCCCTCACGGAGCGACCATGCGACTGCGCGTCCTGGACCTGGATCATCAACCCCCGTACCGCTCCCAGGCGGTGTACCACGGCATCGCCGCGGCCCTGACCGCCGGCGATGACCCGGTGCTCACCCTGCTCAGCCCCTCGGACCCCTACGTCTGCGTGGGGCTGCACCAGGACATCGCCCTGGAGGTGGACGAGGCCTACTGCCAGGAACAGGGCCTACCGGTGATCCGCCGCCGCGTGGGGGGCGGGGCCGTCTATCTGGACCGGCACCAGCTCTTCTTCCACTTCATCTACCCGGCGGAGCACGCCCCACGGCGCATCTCCGAGATCTACGGCCACTTCACCGATCCGGTGATCGAGACCTACCGGCGCCTGGGGGTGGACGCCCACTTCCGCCCCGTGAACGACATCCAGGTGAACGGGCGCAAGATCGGCGGCACCGGCGCCGCCACCCTGGGGGAGGCCACCGTGATGGTGGGCAGCTTCCTGTTCGACTTCGACGTGGACACCATGAGCCGCTGCCTGAAGGTCCCCTCGGAGAAGTTTCGCGACAAGCTGCGCCAGGGCATGGACGACTACATCACCACCCTCACCCGGGAGCTGGGGCATCCCCCCTCCCGGGAGGAGGTGATCGCCACCTTCCTGCAGGCCCTGCGGGATCGGCTGGGGGTGGAGCCGGTGGCGGACAACCCCACCCCCGCCGAGGAGGCCGCCATCGCCCAACAGGAGCGGGCCCTGGCGGACCCGGACTGGACCCATCAGAAGGGCCGCCGTTTCGTGGAGGGAGGGGTCAAGATCGCCGAGGGGACCCACCTGGCCGACGGTGCGGAGAAGGCCCCCGGCGGACTGGTGCGCGCCCGGCTGCTGTCCCGGGACGGCCGCGTGGCGGACCTGTCCCTGAGCGGCGACTTCACCGTATTCCCGCAGACGGGCATGGAGCGCGTCGCGCAGGCACTGCGGGGGTTGCCCCTGGATCCGGAGGGGCTGGAGGTGGCCATCTCCCGGGCCATGCAGCGGGAAGAGATGGACCTGCCGGGTGTGGATCCCCGGCACATCGCCACCGCCATCCTCAACGCCCGCCGCGGCTAGGCACGCCCACGGCCCGAAACGCCGGGTACGGTCCCCGGCGCGGCCGCCCTAAGCCCCCGGCCCCGGGGCCAGGCCGTAGAAACGGGCCACGCGCACGGCGAAATCGTGGATGGGCTCGGGGGAGACGGCATCCGGCAGACCGTCGATGATGCGCCGCCCGTCCCGCAGGTGCAGACAGACCACATAGCGATGGCCCCGCCCGAAGGGATAGCGCTCGATGCTGATGCGCTGCACCCGGGAGAGATCGTGTTCCAGCACCGGGCGCAGGCCGGTGAGCCCCAGCCGCTGGATCTGCACCTTGGCCGGTGAATGGCGGAAGCGGTAGACCGTCACCGGGGAGAGCTTCCACAGGGCGTACCCCAGCATGGCCGCCAGCAGCACCAGGATGGCCAGATTGGCCGCATGCGGCGGGTGACCCGCCACCGCCTGGCGCAGGAAGAAGGTGCCGTACCCCACCAGCCCCACCGCCGGCAGGGCCTGCAGCAGGATGGCCAGGGGATCGGGATGCCGGATCACCATCGCCGTGTCCTCAACCGCCGGCGATCTCGGCCATGGCATGCTCGATGCGCGGATACAGGAAGTCGTAGCCGGCCTCCTGGATCCTGTGCCCCGAGATGTCCTGGGAGTCCAGCACGATGCCGGCCATCTCCCCCATGGCCGCGCGCAATACGAAGGCGGGCACCGGCAGCAGCGCGGGTCGCCCCAGGGCGCGGCCGAAGGCGCGGGAAAAGTCCCGGTTCGACACCGGATGGGGGGCCACGGCGTTATAGGGCCCCTGCATGGTCTCGTCCTTCAGGGCCCGGTCCAGGATCCCCGCCAGGTCGTCCACGTGGATCCAGCTCATCACCTGCCGGCCGTTGCCCACGGGCCCGCCCAGCCCCATCTTGAAGATGGGCAGGAGGCGGTCGATGACCCCGCCGCCGCGGCCCAGGACCACGCCAATGCGCGGGATCACCAGGCGCACCCCTTCCTTTACGTTCCGGGCCTCCGCCTCCCAGTCCCGGCAGATGCGGGCCATGAAGCCCTCCGCCGGGGGGGTATCCTCGTCCAGGGCCTCGGGGCGGTTCACCGGATAGTAGCCGATGGCGGAGGCGGAGACCAGCACGCGGCAGCGGGGGGCGTGGCGGTTGATGCCCTCCACCAGGGCGCGGGTGGGCTCGATGCGGGACTGGAGGATGCGTTTCTTCTGCTGCGGCGTCCAGCGGCGGGCGGCGATGCTCTCCCCCACCAGGTTCACCGCCGCGTCCACCTCCGCCAGCACCTCCGGCGGGATCGGGGAACGGGTGTCCCAGGGGACGAACTCCAGATGCTTCCCGTCGCCCAGACGGCGCCGGGCACTGGCCGCGTTTCGGGTGAGGACGACGAAGGTGTGCCCCTGGGGCTGAAGGCGCTGGATGAGACGGGAACCGACAAAGCCGGTACCGCCGGTGATGAGGATTCTCATACTGGGCTCCTTGAGTGCTTCCTGTCCGGAACGGGGAGATGGCCAGGCTAACGCCGATCCCGATCCTGCTCCCGCTCTGCCTTGCGCCGCTGCAGTTCCTCGCGGTCCCGGCGCAGGGAGCGGAACTGCCACAGGCCGAAGACGATCACCACGGCGATGATCATCAGCCCCTCGAGCATCTTCACATCCAATTGCGCAGCCATGGTCTGCCTCCGGTGGGATCGTCCCTGGGAAGCTACGCCGCGGCCACCGGGCGGTCAAGACGACGATTCAAGGGGACTTTCCGCCGTCCCCATCCCCCTTGAGCAGATCCCCCAGGGCGGCAAAGGGGTTGTGGGTGGCCCCCCGGGCCCCCGCGGGGCCGCCGTCCCCGCCGCCGCGAGCCGCCTCGATGAGGCGCTGGTGCTCGTTGTCGTGGCAGTACACACACAACAGCTCCCAGTTGGAGCCATCCAACGGATTGTTGTCGTGATTGTGGTCCCGGTGGTGCACGGTGAGTTCGTGCACGTTGCGCTGATCGAAGCTGCGGCCGCAACGACCACACACCCAGGGATACATCTTCAGGGCCCGGGCACGGTAGCCCTGCTCCCGCTCCTGGCGCTGGCGCTGGCTCTCGGCCACCACCCGGTCCAGGCGCGAGCCGCCGTTGGGGTCTTTGCTCATGGATGCCTCCTCTCTCGTTCTGCCGTGGCGCGGGCGAGCCAGTTCCAGAGCAGGCCCTCGGGCCGGCTCTCCCCGGTGACCAGATAGCGCAGGGCCCGGGTGTCCCGCAACAGCCGCCGGAAGCGATCCGCCACCCGCGGGCGGCTGCACAGCAGCAGGCAGTCCTCCCGCGCCAGGGTGCGCTCCGCCTCCGGGGTGAGCACCTCCTCCCCGCCGCGCATCCACATCAGGGCCACACATTCCGAACCCTGGTGGCGGCGCTGGCCGGCGTCCAGGAGTTCTCCCAGGGTAACGCTGCGTTCCTGCAGCAGGGCCACCAGGCCCGGGGCCTCTTCGGGTTCGATGCGGATCATCCACACATCCGGCACCACCTCATCGGTGACACCGCCGATGCGGGCGATGAGGGCATCGGCCCAGTCCTTGTCACGCTGGCGGGCGAGGGCCAGGAAACGCGCCAGCAGCGGTGTGCTCAAGTGGGCCAGGATGGCCTCGGCGATCATCTCCCCGGGGCGCATGAGCAGGTCCGGGGAGGCGGCACGGAACAGGGCCTGGTTGTCCCGCTGGTTCTGCCGCGCCACTACGAACAGGTCCGGATTCAGGTCGCGGGCCGTCATCAGGCAGGAGAGGTTGTGGCTATCCCGGTCCGTGCCCGCCACCAGCCCGGCGGCGTGCTCGATGCCGGCCTCGCGCAGCACATCCGCCTCCGTGCCCCGCCCCTGGATGCAGGGACCGTCGCAATGGGCGCGCCCGGCATCGTGCTCCACCACCACGGTGGTCAGCCCCTGGGCCAGCAGACCCCGGCGCACCGACTGCCCCAGGCGGCCGAAGCCCACGATCACCCAGTGCCCCCGGGGCGGGTCCACCGGCAACGGCAGGGGCGTGCCCGGCACGCTGGTGAGCCATTCATGCAGCAGGTACAGCCCCGGGGAGCGCAGGGCCAGCGCCAGGCGCTCGCCGAAGGCATCGAAGGGATTGACCACATGATCCGCGCCGAAGGAGAGCATGTTCTCCCGCGTGGCGGCGTTGTGGGCGCGGCAGATCACCGGCAGGCGCTCGTTGAGCAACTTTCCGGTGATGGCGATCTTGAGATTGGTCTCGTCGTTGTCGGTCACCGCCACCACGCCCCGGCAGCAGGGATGGTAGAGCCCGCAGGCCACGAGATTGGAAGACAGGGCCGCATCCCCCCGCAGCCCCGGCACATGCACCTGCAGGTCCGCCAGTTCCAGGTCGTTGATGCGCTCGCCGTTCCAGTCCAGCACCACGGCGCCGTGGCCGCGATGCACCAGGGCCTTCACCAGCATGGAGCCCGTGTCCCCGTAGCCGCAGACGATGTAGAAGGGATCGCAGATGCGCCCCACGGCGCGCTCGAAGGACTGGGCGCGCAGGGCCTGGTTGAAGGCCGGGTCCTGGAGCAGGGAGAGGATCTTGCCGATGGCGTAGAGCCAGGCCACCACGGTGAGGTAGATGGAGCCCATGACCCACATGCGCTGGGCGGCGTTGAAGGCATGGGGCAGTTCCCCGAAGCCGATGGTGGTGGCGGTGTAGCTGAGGAAATACAGGGCGTGGAAGATGTCCATGCGCCAGGGGTTGCCCTGGGGGTCTTCCCCGGGGATGAGGATCATCCCCAGGCCCGCCACGGTGTAGGCGGCGATGAGCACCAGCAGCGGATTGCGCATCCGCCGCAGGAAGAGGAAGACGACCTTATCCATGGGGCGGGTCCGCCGCGGCCCTCAGCGCCGCAGGTTGACGGTGTCGATGATCACCAGTACCGCCGACACCACGTTGGCCAGCAGGGCCCCGGCGGCCAGGGAGACGATGGTGGCCATCATGGTCATGTCCACCCCCTGGGCGTGCACCTGGGCGGCATAGCCCCAGACCACCGCCGCCGTGAGCAATTGCAGGTCCGCCACCAGGGAGCTGGCCAGGAGCAGGGCCCCGGTCTGGGTACGATCCCCGAACTTGAGCACCGTGGCCACCAGGTTCACCAGGATCACCGCCAACAGCTCGTAGGTGTTGTGGTGTTCCGGGTAGTAGAACTGACCCAGCACGAAGCCGAAGTTCAGGGTCAGGGCCAGGATGATGAAGAAACCGAAGACCACCTTCTCAAGACTCATGCCCCTGCCCTCCCCTGTTCCATTGGCCGCCGTCAGGCCGCCTGATAGGCCGCCTTCCAGCCATCGTACTGCCGCACCAGGGCATCCATCACCTCCTGTTCGAAGGGGCGCAGGCCTGAGAGCACCAGCTTCTTGCAGCCGCTGCCCACCTCCTGACCCTCCAGCACCAGGTCGAAGTTCAGGTCCACGTCCCCGCGCTTGCCGTTCACCTGCAGATCGGCCTTGGAGAAGACCAGTTGCGGCGCCCCGGCCACGGGCCATTGGCCGAACTCGAAGGCCATGCTGTTGTAGAACACCAGGGGCCGCTGCGGGTTCACCATCACGCCCTGGGACTTCATCAGGGGCACCAGCACATGGGGGAAGTTCTGCCCGGAGAAGGCGGCATAGTCCCGGGTCAGCTGCCCCACCAGGGCGGCATCCCGGGAGGGCTCCCCTTCCCGCTCCACTTCCAGATAGACCTTTCCGGCGGCATCGGCAATGGCCAGATGGGGCGCGTCCGTCTGCGGAAAGCAGAGCTCCACGTCCTCGCCCACCATGTTCTGGAAGGTGAAGGCCATGCGTCGGCTCACACCGTAGTGGGCCAGCACCAGGCAGAACAGCAGGTCCCCCGGCACGCAGAAACGCTTGGCATCCTCGTCGTGGATGGGGTTGAAATCCCCCGCCACCTCCTTGGCGAAGCGGCTGGCCTGGCGGCGCGACACGCGCACGCCGCCGGGCGCACGGCTGTGGAATTCATCGAGATAGGAAGGCACGGGTCCGGTCTCCTTGAGGATGTGCTGCGGGTGGTTCGTTCGGGCCGCAAGGGGCCCGACAGTGTACCCGCCCGTACCCGCCCAGGCCATGGCGGCGGGGCTACTGCCACTGCTGCAAGCGCTGGAGGGCGAACCGACCCTGGGGTGTCGCCGTGCCCACCTGCTCCAGGTAGCGCTGGTAGTACGCCGCCGCCATGCGCCGGTCCTGCATGCCCTCGTAGGCCACGCCCTGCAGGAAGACGGTGTTGGGGTTGCCGGGCAGCAGTTGCTCGTAGCGCCGGAACTGCGCCAGGGCCGCCTCCGGACGGTCCAGGGCCAGCTGGTTCACCCCGCTCAGGTGGATGGCCTGACCCTCCTGGGGATAGGCCTCGCGGGCGGCGTCCAGATAGCGCTGCGCCTCCCGGTGGCGTCCCTGGGCCGACTGGGCCTTGGCCATGAGCACCAGACCGGGGTAGTCCTGGGGCTCGCGCTTGAGGGCCTCGGCGAAGCGTTTCGCCGCCTCCGCCGGCCGCTCCTTCGCCATCAGGGCCTCCCCCTCCCGCTCCGTCTCGATCACCGGCTTGAGGCGGCGCAGGCTGGCGGTGTGGTCCATGTAGCGCTCGCGGCGGGTGGCCCGGTCCAGGGCGGCGCCGTAGCGCTGCCGCGCTTCCCGCCGCGCCGTGTCATAGCGCTCCTGGCTCATGGGGTGGGTGGAGAACATGGCCTCGATGGCATTGGGCTCGTGGTCGGACATGGACCGCAGCCGGTCCATCAGCCCCACCATCCCCTCGGGGTTGTGGCCCGCCTTCACCATGTACTCCAGACCCAGGGCATCCGCCTCGCGTTCGTTCTCCCGGCTGTAATGGGCCAGCAGGGCCGTGGCCCCCACGGCGCTCACGGCATAGATGAGATTGCTGTAGCCCGAGAGCTGCTCCGATTGCCCCGCCGCGATGCCCAGCCCCCCCAGGGCCAGGGAGGCCAGCACCCCCTTGGTGTAGCGTCGGGCCGCATGGCGGGCGTTCACATGCCCCGTCTCGTGCCCCAGCAAGGCCGCCAGCTCCGCCTCGTCCTCCAGCTCCACCATGATCCCCCGGGTGCAGGCCATGCTGCCGGCGGGGAAGGTGTAGGCGTTGATGTAGTTGGCGTTCACCACATGGTGGTCGTAGGGCATGTCCGGCCGATGGGACACCCGCGCCACCCCCATGCCCACCTCCTTCACGTAGGCGGTGACGGTGGCATCCCGCAGCAGGCCGTAGTCGTTGGAGAACTGGTGCGGCGCCTGCTGCCGGTCGATGGCGATCTCCTGGGCCTCGGACATGAGCATGAGCCGCTGCTCCCCCGTGACCGGATCGGTGGCGCAGCCATGGAGCGCCGGCACCGCCACCCCGGCGGAGGCGGCGGACATCAGCCAGAGGAAGTCACGCCGCGTCATGCGGCGCTCCAGGATACGGTTATCGGGATGGTCATGCATGGCGGATCTCCTGGTCCTGGGCCTTGCGACGAAGTCCAACCCAGGCTCTACCCGAAAAGCGGTGTCGAATGCAAGCTGCCTTGTCCCCGCTGGATACCGGGCACCGCCCTCTGCAAAGATAGGCCGGTACGCGTAGCCAACGGAATCCATCCATCTTCCCCGACGGAGGTCCCCTTGTCCCCTGCCCCGTCCTGGCGACGCCTGCTGGATGCCGTCACCGGCGCCGCCCCCGCGCCGGAACTGGATGACCGCATCCGGGAACAGGCCCGGGCCGAGGCCCCGGTACTGTGGCTGCTGGGCAAGGTGCAGTCGGGCAAGAGCTCCATCGTGCGCGCCGTCACCGGGGATACGGACATCGCCATCGGCAATGCCTTCACCCCGTGCACAAGGTCGTCCCGGCTCTACGAGTTCCCCCCCGAGGCGCCGGTGGTGCGTTTTCTCGACACCCGGGGGCTGGAGGAGGCGGACTACGACCCGGCCGAGGACCTGGCGCTGCTGGAGGGCCGGGCCCATGCGGTGGTGGCCGTGGTCCGGGCCATGGACCCGCACCAGGAGGCCGTGCTGGAGGTGCTGCGGGCGGTGCGCCGGCGCCATCCCCACTGGCCGGTGGTGCTGGTGCAGACCCGGCTGCACGATGGCTACCCCGACGGCCGCGACCACCCCGATGCCGCCGCCCTGGCCCGGGACCCGGACCTGGCGGACTTGCGCCGGGCCCTGGAGGCCCAGGCCCGGGCCTTCCAGGATCTGCCCGGGGATGGCCCGATCCATGAGGCGGCGGTGGACCTGACCCCGCCGCAGGAGGGGTTCACCGACCCCCAATACGGCCTGGAGGCCCTGCTGGACGCCCTGGACGCCGGCTGCGCCGACGGCCGGGCGGGGTGGATCCGGGACCTGGCCGAGGAGGCCCGGGCGGGACGCGCCGCCCGGCTGCGGCCGCATATCCTGGGCTATGCCCTCGCCGCCGGGGCCGCCGACGTGTTCCCCATGGTGGGCACGGTGGCCGTGCCCACGGTGCAGGGGCGCATGCTCCACACCATCGCCACCTTCCATGCCGTCCCCTGGGACCGCCCTGCCCTGCGGGCCTTTGCCGCCTCCCTGGGGACGGGCACCCTGCTGGGCATCGGCGCGGGCTTTGCGGCGCGGCAGGTGGGCAAGCTGGTGCCCGGCTACGGCCAAGTGGTGGGGGCCACCGCCGCCGGGGTGGCCAGTGCCTCGGTGACCTACGCCCTGGGCCGCGCCGCCTCCTATTACCTGGAGACCCGCCGCCGGGGCGTGCAGGACCCCCAGGGGGTGCGGGCGGCCTACCGCGGGGCGCTGCGGGAGGCCCATGCACTGTTCCGGCGGCGGGGGCGCGACACCGGCGCCCCGAGGCCGGAGGACCGGACCCCGTGAGGGATACCCGCCGCCTGGGGGCGCTGCTGGCCACCGCGGCCCTGCTGCTGCTGCCCCTGCTGGTGCTCATGCCCCTGGGGGCCCTCTGGCTCTGGCAGCAGGGGTGGCTGCTGTACTGGCTGGGGGCCGGCGCGGTCCTGGGTCTGGCGGGCTATGGCCTGTCCCGCTGGCTGCAGGGGTCGGACGCCCCCCCTGCCGGGGATGGAGAGATCCCCCCGCAGGGGGCGGTCTCGCCCCCGGATGCGGACTGGTCGCAGCGGGACCTGGCGGCCTGGGCCGAGGTGCAGACCCTGGCCGCGGAGGTGGATCCGGCCATCGTCACCCGCTACCGGGACCTGCTGGCGGTGGCCCGTCGCACCATCGCCACGGTGGCCGCCCACTACCATCCCGACGATCGCCATCCGGTGTGGCGCTTCACCCTGCCCGAAGCCCTGCTGCTCACCGAGCGGGTGAGCGTGCGCCTGCGCCGGGTGCTGCTGGACCGGGTGCCCGGCGCCCACCTGATCCGGGTGAGCCGTCTGGTGCGGCTATGGGAGTTGCAGCCGGCGGCCCGCACGGGGCTGAAGTGGTTCCGCGGGGCGGCCTGGGTGTACCGCGCCGCCCGCCTGGTGAACCCCATGGGGGCGGTGCTGGCGGAGACCCGGGAGCGCCTGTTCTCCAGTCTGCTGGATGAGGCGGGGGACGAACTGCGCCGCCGGGGGGGCCGCATCTGGGTGGAGGAAGTGGGCCGCGCCGCCATCGAACTCTATTCCGGGCGGCTGCAGGCCCAGGCAGGGGCCCTGGACGAGGCCGCCCTGGAGCGGGCCGCGGGACCGGGGGTGCCGGTGGACGTGCCCCCGGGGCCGGTGCGCATCCTGGTGGCGGGACAGGGCAAGGCGGGCAAATCCAGCCTCATCAACGCCCTCACCGGCCGCACGGCGGCCGGGGTGGACGTGCTGCCGGCCACCCGTCTGCCCCAGGGCCATACCCTGGAGGCGGCGGGTCTGCCCGGGGCCGTGCTCATCGACACCCCCGCCCTGGAAGGGGCCGAGGAGTTCTCCCAGCTGCTGGCCCAGGCCGACCAGGCCGACTGCATCCTCTGGGTGAGCGCCGCCCACCGGGCCGACCGGGCCATGGACCGGCGCGCCCTGCAGGCCCTGCGCCAGCACTGGGGCCGGGACACCGCCCGCCCCGCCCCGCCGCTGCTGGGGGTGGTGAGCCACGTGGACCGCCTGTCGCCGGCGCGGGAATGGGACCCGCCCTACGATACCCACACCCCCGTGCGCCCCAAGGAACGGGCCATGCGCCAAGCCCTGGAGGCCGTGGCCGCGGACCTGAAGATCCCCGTGGAACAATTGGTGCCGGCACGCCTGGATCAGGCGGACACGGCACTGGATGTGGAACCCATCCTGGCCCTGCTGGCGGCCCATGGGGAACGGGCCCGGCGCTGCCGCGCCCTGCGGGTGGTGAGCCAAGGGGCGCGGGGGCCCTGGCGGCAGGTGCTGGTACAGACCGCCCGCGCCGGGGCCGGGGCGGCCCGGCACTGGATCGGCCGCCGGCACAGGGGGCGTGGGGAAGGCTGATCCGGCCGGGGGTCCGTCACCCCCGGGCGAAGAGATGCCAGAGCAGGAAGCCGCCATAACCCCCCAGCAGGGCCAGGCTCAGGAGGGTGATGGGCCGTATCCCGCTCTCGGGCGGCGGCGGCTCGCCCCGGGCCCGGGCCAGGCGCAGCCGCCACCAGCGCCGGAAACGCCACCAGGCAAAGAGCAGGAGCAGCAGCAGCGTCAGGAACTTGAACATACAGACGATCTCGCGGCGACGGTGTGGCCCCGATTCTCCCAGACTCCCGCGGCGCATCCAAACGGGCCCGGCGGGCGGAACCCGGTGCCGGCATGGAGCACAAGACATACATCAGCACTTGGTGATATGGTGATGTTTCTTTCCACACAAGGAGACACCGAACCATGCAACGCTTCAAGAACGGTCTCATCGCCATCACCGCCCTGCTGGCCCTGGGCCTGATGCCTCTGGCCCAGGCGGAGGATGACAACAAGGTGCTGGTGACGGTGACCACGGGCGACGCCCAGACCCAGGCCATGGCCATGATCCTCACCGGCCAGCTGGTGCAGCGCGGCGCCGATGTGCGCATCCTGCTCTGCGACCAGGCCGGCGAAATGGGCACCACCGCCTTTGAAGGCCCCACCTTCAAGGGCCCCGACGCCAACGCCCAGCAGATCATGCAGAAGGTGATGAAGGGCGGCGCCCAGGTGGATGTCTGCGCCCTGTTCCTGCCCAACAGCGACTTCACCCAGGACGATCTCATCGACGGCGTGGGAGCCGCCACGCCCCAGGAGATGGGCGAGTACATGATCGACGAGGACGTGCGTTTCCTGAGCTTCTAACGCCACGCGGCGCGTTCGATCCCCATGCAAAAGGGGCGCCCCGGCAGATCCGGGGCGCCCCTTTTTGTATGCCCAGCGACAGCTGGCGGCCTCAGTCGCGGCGGTAGACCCCGGTGAGGCGGTTCATGCCCAGGATGGCGGGCTCCACCTGCTCCAGCAGTTCCCAAAGGCCCAGACCCTCGGGCAGATCCGGCTCCCGGTCCAGGGCCAGCACCCAGAAGTAGTAGCGGTGTGTGCCATGGCCCTGGGGGGGCATGGGGCCGCCGTAGCCGGTGCGGCCGAAGTCGGTGCCTCCGGCGGTGTAACCCTGCACCCCTTCCGGCAGTTCCTGCACCGTGGCAGGGATGTTGTAGAGCACCCAGTGCACGAAACCGTAGGTGCCCCGGGGGGAGACCAGCGGGGCGTCGGGATCGTGGCAGATCACGGCGAAGCTGCGGGTGCCCGCCGGCGCCCCGGACCAGGCCAGCGCCGGGGAGACATCCTCCCCCTCGCCGGTATGGCGCGCGGGGATGGCCGCGCCGTCGGCGAAGGCCGGACTCTCAACCTGCATATCGGACAGTGCAAACCCCATGGGTGGCCTCCTTGTATGTGCAATGGATGGGACGCTGACTGGTTCCGGAGTCTAACGGGGATGCGGGGCGGCGGGAAACCGGCCCCTGCTCAGCCGCACTCGATACGGTTGCGGCCGCCTTCCTTGGCCCGATAGAGGGCGTCATCCGCCCGCCGCAACAGGCGCTTGCGGGAATCCCTCTCCCGGTACCCGGCCACCCCCAGGCTCAAGGTGATCCGCCCCACCCGGTCATGGCTCTCACCGGCCACCCCGGCGCGGATGCGTTCGGCCAGTCCGCAGGCGGCCTTGGCGTCGGCCTTGGGCACCAGGATGAGGAACTCTTCGCCGCCCCAGCGGATGGCGAAGTCCGAATCCCGGGTGAGTGTACGCAACTGCTGACCCACCCGGGTGAGGATCTGATCCCCCACCCCATGGCCATAATGATCGTTGATTGCCTTGAAGTGATCGATATCCGCCATGATGACGCTGAAGATCTCGCCATAGCGGCAGGCCCGGTTCCATTCCCGCTCCAGGATCTGCTCGCCGAAGCTGCGGTTGGGAAGGCCGGTGAGCAGGTCCATGGTGGCCATGCGGCGCAGGGCCTGCTCCATGTGCACCCGCTCGCTGATGTCCTTGCCGATGCTCAGGAAGTGGGTGATCTCCCCCAGACGGTTGCGCACCGGGGTGATGGTCTGCTCCAGGTGGAAGAGGGAGCCGTCCCTGGCGTGGTTGACGAAGGTGGCGCGAAAAGGGCCCCCCCCCTTCACGGTGGTCCAAAGCTCGCGGTAGAACTCTTGGTCGTGGTGTCCGGACTGGAGCAGGCGGGGGTTCTTCCCCAGGACCTCCTCGCGGTCGTAGCCCGTGCGCGCCTCGAAGGCGGGATTGGCATAGACGATGCGCCCCTCCCAATCGGTCATCACCACCTGATCGGAGTTCACCTCCAGGGCCGAGGCCATGAGATCGTAGCGGTCCTCGGCCGCCACCTGCTCGGAGATGTCCCGCTGCACCGAGACGAAATAGGCCACCTGCCCGTTCTCATCGCGCACCGGGGAGATGTTCCACTCCACGTAGTAGGAACTGCCATCCTTGCGGTAATTCACGGTGCTGCCCTGGAAATAGCGCCCCTCCCGCAGGCACTCGCGCAGGCGCTGGATGGTCTGGGGCTGGGTACGGGGCCCCTGCAGGAGGCGCGGATTGCGGCCGTACAGCTCCTCGGCGGCATAGCCCGTCATGCGCACGAAGGCGGGGTTGACGTAGACGATACGCGGCCCCGGGGGCTCCAGGTCCGCCGTGGTGATCACCACGGCGTTGAAGGACTGCTCCACGGCGGCCTGAAGCAACCCGTCCATGGGCAGCCCCGGGGCCGGCGAGGGGATGGATGTGGGATCATTCGGACTCATTCTGGAATGATAGTGGATCTCTCCCCTGGCCAGAAGGGATGGATTCGGTACACTCCCCTTCATGTTCCCATTCCTGCAAGGCTTCGCCTACGGGCTCTTCCTCTCCTGCCTGCCCTGGCTGATCCTGGGGCTGATGGAGCCGCGCTGGGCCCTGCCCACCGATCCCCCGCGCCGCTGGCAGGTGCTGCTGCGTTACTGGCTGCTGTTTCCCTTCCTCGCCTTCGTGCTCTGGCTCACCTCCCTGTGGGGCGGTTTCGGGGCCTCCCTGGGAGGCTGGATCGCCGGTCTGCTCGCCATTTCCGTGGAAATCCCGGCGGAACGGGCCTGGCGCCGCTGGCGGGTACACCGGGCGCGGCAGCGCCAGGCGGCCCGGGCCCGCGCCGCCGCCGAGCAGCGCCGCGCGGAACAGGAACAGAAGGCCCGGGAGGCGGGCCTGGCGGTGCTGGACCCACAGCGCCCCCCGGTGGACGCCGACGATCTGGTGCGGGCCCTGTGCGAGGCCAAGGGGCGGCTGCTGCAGGCCCGCCGCCCGGATCTGGCCCCCCAGGCGGACCGGCTCTACACCCGCTACGGCCATGTCAACCGCCTCCTGGACGGCAAGTTCGACCCCCGGGAACTGACCCACGAGCGCTCCCGCAAGCTGGTGGCCGAGGTGGCCTGGTCCGCCGTGGATCAGCTCAATACCATGGCCTCGGTGGCCCGGGGACTCCTGGGGGTGGACCCCCAGGAGGTCCGCCGCCGCCTGGCGCAGCCGGCCCTGGCCGATGAGGAACGCCGCGCCCTGGAGCGGCGCATGGAACTGGTGGAGACCACGGAGGCCCGTTTGCGGGAATTGAAGGCCCGCAACGAGGCCGCCCTCACCGCCCTGGACGATGCCGCGGTGACGGTGTCGGCGCTGAACACCCAGCGCCCCCGGGCCGGGGTGGCGGCGGAACAGGCCCTGGAGGACCTGCGCCGCTTCGTGGATCAGGCCCACCGCTACGACCGTTCCTCCTGAGCGCCGCCCGCGACCTTGGGGGCGGTCCGCCGTTCATTTTCCAGCCGGCCTTGGGCCGGCCCTGTGCACGAGGTGATCCATGAGTACAGAGCGGGACGATACCGGGGGGGATGCCCTCAACCTCTCCCTGCCCCCGGCCCAGGAGATCGAATCCCAGGTGAAGGATGAGAGTGATCCCGGGGGCGTGGAGGACGACCCGGAACTGGTGCAGCGGGCGGAAAGTTTCCTGGAACAGGTCCTGGCAGCGGGAGAGGGGGATCCGCGCCAGCGCCAGGCGGTGGACGAGATGGGGCTGGACGTGCAGCGCCAGGCGGCCCACCGCAGCGAGATGCTCAAGACCCCCCTGCGCAAGCTGGCGCACCAGGGGGACGAGGGGGGACCGGTGGCCCGGACCCTGCTGGCGCTGCGGGAACGCATGGAGGCCCTGGACCCGAAACGGCATAACCTCCAGGGCCGCGGTCTGGCCGGTCTGCTGTCCCGGCTGCCGGGGATGGCCTCCCCCATCAAGCGCTACTTCCACAAGTTCGAGACCGCCCAGGAGGCCCTGGATCACATCCTCAAGGACCTGGAGGCGGGGCGGGACATGCTGCACCGGGACAACCTCACCCTGGCGGACGATCAGCAATCCCTGCGCGAGAGCCTGGAACAGCTCCGCCGCCAGGTGGCCCTGGGGCGGCTCATCGACCGGCGCCTGACCCAGAAGGCCGCGGAACGGGACGACGGGGACCCGCAGAAGCGCTTTATCCAGGAGGAACTGCTCTTCCCCCTGCGCCAGCGCATCGTGGACCTGCAGCAGCAGCTCACCGTGAGCCAGCAGGGGATCCTGGCCCTGGAGGTGGTGATCCGCAACAACCGCGAGCTCATGCGCGGCGTGGACCGGGCCATCAACGTCACCGTCTCCGCCCTCAACGTGGCGGTGACCGTGGCCCTGGCCCTGGCCAATCAGCGCCTGGTGCTGGACCGGGTGGAGGCCCTGAACACCACCACCTCCGACCTCATCGCCGGCACCGCCCAGGCCCTGCGCGGCCAGGGGGTGGAGATCCAGAACCGGGCGGCCTCCACGGTGCTGGACATGGAGAAACTGGAACAGGCCTTCGCGGACGTGGTAGGGGCCATCGACGAGGTGTCCCGCTACCGCCGCGAGGCCCTGCCCCGTCTGGATGCCCAGATCGACCGGCTCGACCACCTGGCCTCGGAGGGCACCCAGGCCATCCGGCGCATGGACCGGGGCAGCGCCGCGCAGGCGGACCCGCCGGTGTAAGTTCCTCCCTCAAGCCAAACCGGTAGACGGGGACGAGGGGGGACCGTCCCGGGCCACCGGGGATCAGTCCCGGTGCCGCTCCTCGTCCCGCTCCACCGGCGGGTCGATGGGGGGCGGACCGGCCCGCTTCTGGGCGACGATCTGGGCCACCAGGTGAGCGATGCCCAGGATGAAGGCCAGGGGGAACAGCAGGGCCAGCACCGGCACCGGACCCCAGACGAAGAGGAACCCCAGGGGGGAGATCTGCACCAGCCACAGGCCGAAGGCGACGAGGATCCAGCGCCCGGCGAAGGTGGCGCAATGGTCCCGGCACCAGACGGCCCGGGCCAAGCGCTGCTCCGGGGTGGCCCGGGGCATGGCGCGCAGGCACCAGGGGGCGAGGAGATAGGAGAGGATGGTATCCGCCAGGGAGGCGCTTGCTCGACGGGGCATGGGATGCGGGTCACCTCGGGAAACGGGATGGGCGGGATGGGCAGGGTGTGCGGGGGTTCCCGCACCGGGGATCCCCCCCGGTGCGGGCGGAGGGACTACTGCGCATCATCCTCCTGCCAGCGCGGACCTTGCCCCTGTCCCGGGACACGATCCTGCGGCGGCCCCCTGCGGTCCGCGTTGCCGCCACCGGGGCCGCGGCCCTGGCCGGGGGCACCGGCATCGCCACCGCCGTTCATGCGCTCCCAGGGGGTGGGGGCCTCATCCAGGATCCGGCGCTGCTGCGGGGTGAGGGCCTCATAGAGGCGCTCCGCCGCGTCCCGGGCCTCCCGCGCCTCCTCCGCCCGGGCCTCGGCCATGGCGGCCCGGTTGCGCATGCGGGTCAGGAAACCGGTCTCCCCCATGGCCTGGCGGCGCATGTCCCGCTGCTCTGCAGGCATACGCGGCCCCAGGTGCCCCATGAATGCTTCCCACAGGGGGCGCTGCTCACGGGTGAGATCCAGGTCCTCCTCCAGCTGCGCCATGCCCTGCCCCATGTTGCCCTGGCCACGGCCGCCGGAGGGGCCCATGCCCTGCTGGCCGGGGCCTCCGCCCTGCCCCATCTGGCCCTGCCCCTGATACTGGGCCGTGGCCAAGGGGGAGACCGCCAGCAGCGCCACCAGGGCGCAGGCGGTGGCCAGGGGACGGAAAGGGATCGGTTGTATCGACTTCATAGGGACACCTCCCGGCGCCTTCGCGCCTCGATTGAGTACTCACCCGATTCTAGGAGAGATCCCGGCGGCGGGGCGGAGGCGCCGCGCGACTCAGGCCTGAGGATCCAGCACCTCCACCCCGCCCATGTAGGGCCGCAGGGCGGCGGGGACATGGATGCGCCCCTGTTCGTCCTGATGGTTCTCCACCACCGCCACCAGGGCGCGCCCCACCGCCAGCCCCGAGCCGTTGAGGGTGTGCAGCAGCTCCGGCTTGCCCGTCTCCGGGTTGCGGTAGCGGGCCATCATGCGCCGGGCCTGGAAGGCCTCGAAGTTGGAGCAGGAAGAGATCTCCCGGTAACGCCCCTGGCCGGGCAGCCACACCTCCAGGTCGTAGGTCTTGGCGGCGGAGAAGCCCAGGTCCCCGGTGCACAGGGTCATCACCCGGTAGGGCAACTCCAGGCGCTGCAGGATGGCCTCGGCATGGCCCGTGAGGGTCTCCAGGGCCGTCCAGGAGTCCTGGGGCGGCACCATCTGCACCAGTTCCACCTTCTCGAACTGATGCTGGCGGATCAGGCCGCGGGTGTCCTTGCCGTAGGAGCCCGCCTCGGAGCGGAAGCAGGGGGTGTGGCAGACGAAACGGGCGGGGACCTCGCCGGCCTCCAGGATGCGTTCCCGGGCCAGGTTGGTGACGGGCACCTCGGCGGTGGGGATGAGGTAGTAGCCGGGATCGTCCCCCATGCGGAACAGGTCCGCCGCGAACTTGGGCAACTGGCCCGTGCCCCGCAGGCTGTCGGCGTTCACCAGGTAGGGCACATACACCTCCTGATAGCCGTGTTCGCCGGTGTGCACGTCCAGCATGAACTGGATCAGGGCACGGTGCAGGCGGGCCATGGGCCCGCGCAGGACGGCGAAGCGGCTGCCGCTGATGCGGGCGGCGCTGTCAAAGTCCATCCAGCCGTTGTGGGCCCCCAGATCCACGTGGTCCCGGGGCTCAAAGTCGAATCGGCGCGGCTCGCCCCAGCGGCGCACCTCCGCGTTCTGGTCCTCGTCCTCACCCACCGGCACGCTCTCGTGGGGCAGGTTGGGCACCCCCATGAGGAATTCCGAGAGTTCCTCCTGCAGGGCCGACAGGCGCGCCTCACAATCCTTGAGCTCGTCCCCCAGCCGGCCCACCTCCGCCTTCAGGGGCTCGATGTCCTCCCCCCGGGCCTTGGCCTGGCCGATGGCCTTGGAGCGGCTGTTGCGCTCGCTCTGCAGTTCCTGGGTGCGCGTCTGCAGGGTCCGGCGCTCGGACTCCATGCGGCCAAAGGCCTCGATGTCCAGGGTGAAGCCGCGGTCGGCCAGTTGCGATGCGACCCCTTCCGGGTCGTTTCTCAGGGTCTTGGGATCAAGCATGTCGTCGGATTCGGTGGGTGGGTCGGTTTTTGGCGATGGTAGCACACCGCCCCCCGGGGCCCCGACCGTGTTCCCACGGCCGGATCCGGACCATCCCGGCACCCGATGATGCGCTGCAATGACATGGATCAAAAGTCAACAGATAACCCCTATAGGGACGGAATATTGACCCATTAGGTGGTCATGGGATCACGATTGTTGACACATTGAAAAAATCCTCTAAGGTCATGCCTGAAACGCAGCCCGGCCGGGCCCACTCACACCAGGCCGCGCCCCCGGCGCGGCCGCCCCTTGCGGGGACAACCAACAGCAGGAGCGAGTCATGGGTTATGCAGAGGTATACGACCGCGCGGTGAGAGATCCGGAGGGGTTCTGGGCCGAGGCGGCCCAGGACATCCACTGGGACCGACCCTGGGACCGGGTGCTGGATGACGACCATGCCCCCTTCTACCGCTGGTTCGCCGGCGGCCAGCTCAACACCTGCTATAACGCCGTGGACCGGCACGTGGACAACGGCCGCGGCGACCAGCCCGCCATCATCTACGACAGCCCCGTGGCCCAGACCAAGCGGGTCATCACCTACCGGGAACTGCAGCGGCAGGTGGCCCTGTTCGCTGGCGGTCTCGCCCGCCTGGGGGTGGAAAAGGGCGACCGCGTGATCATCTACATGCCCATGGTGCCCGAGGCCCTGGTGGCCATGCTGGCCTGCGCCCGCCTGGGGGCCATCCACTCGGTGGTGTTCGGGGGCTTTTCCGCCAACGAGCTGTGCACCCGCATCAACGACGCCAAGCCCCGGGTGATGGTGGGCGGCTCCTGCGGCATCGAACCCAGCCGGGTGGTGCCCTACAAGCCGCTGCTGGACAAGGCCATCGAGATGGCCGAACACAAGCCCGAGCACTGCATCATCCTGCAGCGCCCCCAGGGCCCCGGGGAACTGATGCCGGGGCGGGACCTGGAATGGAATGAAGCGGTACAGGACGTGGAACCCCACCCCTGCGTGCCGGTGGAGGCCACCGACCCGCTCTACATCCTCTATACCTCCGGCACCACCGGCAAACCCAAGGGCGTGGTGCGGGACAACGGCGGCCATGCCGTGGCCATGCACTGGAGCATGAAGCACATCTATGGCATGGAGCCGGGGGAGGTCTTCTGGGCCGCCTCCGACGTGGGCTGGGTGGTGGGCCACTCTTACATCGTCTATGCGCCCCTGATCTACGGCTGCACCACCGTGGTGTACGAGGGCAAGCCGGTGGGCACGCCGGACCCGGGGGCCTTCTGGCGGGTGATCCAGGAACACGGGGTGTCGGTGATGTTCACCGCTCCCACCGCCTTTCGCGCCATCAAGAAGGAGGACCCGAAGGCGGAACACCTCAAGCGCTATGACCTCTCCGGCTTCCGCGCCCTGTTCCTGGCCGGTGAGCGCTGTGATCCCGACACCCTCAACTGGGCCGGGGAGATCCTGCAGCGCCCCGTCATCGACCACTGGTGGCAGACGGAAACGGGCTGGGCCATCGCCGGCAACTTCCTTGGCATCGAGCAGCTGCCCATCCACCCCGGCAGCGCCGGCAAGCCCGTGCCGGGCTACAACGTGCAGATCCTGGACGACAACGGCAATCCGGTACCGGCCGGGCAGATGGGGCGCATCATGATCCAGCTGCCCCTGCCCCCGGCCTGTCTGCCCACCCTGTGGCAGAACGACGAGCGCTTCCACCAGGCCTATCTCAGCGCCCAGCCCGGCTACTACCTCACCGGCGACTCCGGCTATCTGGACGAGGAGGGCTTCCTCTATGTCATGGGCCGCATCGACGACACCATCAACGTGGCCGGCCACCGCCTCTCCACCGGGGCCATGGAGGAGGTCCTGGCCAGCCATCCGGCGGTGGCCGAGTGCGCCGTCATCGGCGTGCAGGACCCCCTCAAGGGCTCCCTGCCCATGGGGCTGGTGGTGATGAAGAGCGGTGTGGACCTGGCGGAAGACGAACTGCGCCGGGAACTGGTGGAGCGGGTGCGGGACCAGATCGGCCCCGTGGCCGCCTTCAAGCTGGTGGCGGTGGTGAGCCGGCTGCCCAAGACCCGTTCCGGGAAGATCCTGCGGGCGGTCATGCGCAAGATCGCCGACAACGAGCCCTACCAGGCCCCGGCCACCATCGACGACCCGGCCATCCTGGACGAGATCCAGCAGCAACTGGGCCGCATCGGCTACGCCGGGGCCAAACAGACCACCGGCTGAGGCCGGCTCACCCCCTCGCGGCGGCGGCCTCCTCGGGGGCCGCCCCGGGCCCGCCCGCTCGCCCTGGCTCATGCGCACCGGACGGGAATAACCATAGTCCTGAGATTGTCATCAAACCCCGGGGTTTACCCGGATTTTCAGGCCTGCTAACCTGATATTGTTAACAATCGGATCCGACATGGCACCCTATACCGATCAGCAACCAGGCGAGCCGGGCGTCACCCTGGCAGACCGGGTCTTCACCCGGCTGCGCAATGCCATCGTGGAAGGCGAGATCCCCGCCGGCAGCAAGATCAGCGAACCGGAGCTGGCGGCGGAATACGGCATCAGCCGCGGCCCCCTGCGGGACGCCATGGGCCGCCTGGAGGCCTGCCATCTGGTGGAACGGCGCGCCAACGTGGGCGCCCGGGTGGTCTCCCTCAGCCAGGAAGACCTGCTGGAGCTGTACATCCTGCGGGAGGCCCTGGAAGGCATGGCGGCGCGGCTGGCGGCGGAGCGCATCACCGAGAAGGAACTGAACCACCTGCGCCGGCTGCTCAAGCAGCACGAACAGCGGGGGGAACTGCAGGAGGGCATCGCCTACTTTCAGAAGGAGGGTGACCTGGACTTCCATTTCCGCATCGTCCAGGCCAGCGGCAACCAGCGCCTCGTGCAACTGCTGTGCAACGACCTGTACCACCTGATGCGCATGTACCGCTACCAGTTCGGCATGGCCAGCGCCCGGGCCCTGATCGCCTTCCGCGAGCACGGCCACATCGTCGAGGCCATCGCCGACCGCGACCCGGAAATGGCCGAGCTCATCATGCGCCGGCACATCCGCAGCTCGCGGGTGAACGTGGAGATGCTCTTCGACGCCCGGGACTCCCTCACCCGCCGGTCCGACCCGGACCTGAGCGAGGCGGGTTAGGTCCTTGGCGGCCCCCTGCCCCTGCGCCGTTGCAAGTAGCGCGGCGGCCCCCGGGTACGAGGCCGGAACCCAGACATCCCTTTTCTTCGCAAAGGAGTATCCATGACGCAAGCATCCACCCCAGGCGCCCGGTTGCGGCGCGCCGTAGAAGAGGAACAGCCGCTGCAGGTGGTGGGGGCCATCAACGCCTACCACGCCCTCATGGCCGAGCACGTGGGCTACCGCGCCCTGTACCTGTCCGGGGGCGGTGTCGCCGCCGGTTCCCTGGCCCTGCCGGACCTGGGCATCAGCACCCTGCACGACGTGCTGGAGGACGTGCGCCGCATCACCTACGTCACCGACGTGCCCCTGCTGGTGGACGCGGACACGGGCTTCGGTTCCAGCGCCTTCAACATCGCCCGCACCGTGCGGGAACTGGAACGGGCCGGCGCCGCCGGCTGCCATATCGAGGACCAGGTGCAGTCCAAGCGCTGCGGCCATCGGCCCGGCAAGGCCATCGTCGGCAAGGACGAGATGGTGGACCGCATCCGCGCCGCCGCCGACGCCCGGCGCAACGACTTTGTCATCATGGCCCGTACCGACGCCCTGGCCGTGGAGGGCATGGACTCGGCCATCGAGCGGGCCGT
Source organism: Ectothiorhodospira mobilis (assembly GCF_900114895.1). GTDB lineage: Bacteria > Pseudomonadota > Gammaproteobacteria > Ectothiorhodospirales > Ectothiorhodospiraceae > Ectothiorhodospira > Ectothiorhodospira mobilis_A. The sequence goes on along the minus strand of NZ_FOUO01000011.1, from coordinate 12,803 downwards.
GGCCTGCGTCGAGGCCGGGGCCGACATGATCTTCCCCGAGGCCATGACCTCCCTGGAGCAGTACCGGCAGTTCGTGGAGGCGGTCCCGGTCCCCGTGCTGGCCAACATCACGGAGTTCGGCAGCACGCCCCTGTTCACCGTGGATGAACTCAAGGGCTCCGGGGTGGGCCTGGTGCTCTACCCCCTGTCGGCCTTCCGCGCCATGAACCAGGCGGCCCTCAACGTCTACGAGGCCATCCGCCGCGACGGCACCCAGCAAGGGGTGCTGGATACCATGCAGACCCGGGCCGAGCTCTATGAGCACCTGGGCTATCACGCCTACGAAGAGAAACTGGACCAGCTGTTCCGCAAAGGCGGCTAAGACGGAGAATCGAGCGATGACTGAGACCGAGAACACCAAGCCCAAGCCGAAGAAATCGGTAGCCCTGTCGGGCACGGTCGCCGGCAACACCGCCATCTGCACCGTGGGCCGCACCGGCAACGACCTGCACTACCGCGGCTACGACATCCTGGATTTCGCCGACCAGGCGGAATTCGAGGAGATCGCCTATCTGCTGGTGCACGGCACCCTGCCCAACCGCGCCGAACTGGCCCGTTACAAGGCCCAGCTGCGCGCCATGCGCGGCCTGCCGGCGGCCCTGCGCGCCACCCTGGAACAGATCCCCCCCTCCGCCCACCCCATGGACGTGCTGCGCACCAGCGTCTCCCTGCTGGGCACCCTGGAGCCGGAGAAGGAGGACATGAACACCGCCGGGGCACGGCACATCGCCGACCGCCTGCTGGCCTGCCTGGGCTCCGCCCTGCTCTACTGGTACCACTTCGCCCACCACGGCCGGCGCATCGACGTGGAGACCGACGATGACAGCATCGGCGGCCACTTCCTGCACCTGATGCACGGCAAGGCCCCCTCGGAAGACTGGGTGCGGGCCATGCACACCTCCCTCAACCTCTACGCCGAGCACGAGTTCAACGCCTCCACCTTCACCTCGCGCGTGGTGGCCGGCACCAACTCCGACATCTACTCCGCCCTCACCGGCGCCATCGGCGCCCTGCGCGGACCCAAGCACGGCGGCGCCAACGAGGTGGCCTGCGACATCCAGCTGCGCTACCACGATGCCGACGAGGCGGAGGCGGACATCCGCGAGCGCATCGCCCGCAAGGAGATCGTCATCGGCTTCGGCCATCCGGTCTACACCATCTCCGACCCGCGCAACCGCGTCATCAAGGACGTGGCCCGCCGCCTCTCCGAGGCCCAGGGGGACACGCGCATGTACCAGGTGGCCGAACGCCTGGAATCGGTCATGTGGGAGGTGAAGAAGATGTTCCCCAACCTGGACTGGTTCTCGGCGGTGTCCTACCACATGATGGGCATCCCCACGCCCCTGTTCACCCCCATCTTCGTCATCGCCCGCACCGCCGGCTGGGCGGCCCATGTCATCGAGCAGCGCCACGACGGCAAGATCATCCGTCCCAGCGCCAACTACATCGGGCCGGAGAACCAGGCCTGGGTGCCCCTGGACCAGCGCGGCTGAGGCACCCGCGGCGGGCGGGGGCCCATCCCGCCCGTACAGAACCCCCACCCGCCGCGGCCCCGGGCCGCGGCGGATCCCGCATCCCAATGACTACAGGAGACCCCCCCATGGGTGGACATACCGCTGACGCCAACGTGCGTCCCGAACCCGATCAGGAACTGGTGGCCATCGCCGACTACGTCTGCGGCTACGAGATCGACTCCGCCGAGGCCCTGGACACGGCCCGCAACTGCCTCATGGACTCCCTGGCCTGCGCCATGATGGCCCTGCAGTACCCCGAGTGCACCAAGCACCTGGGCCCCGTCGTCCCCGGTACCGTGGTACCCAACGGCACCCGCGTGCCCGGCACCCCGTTCCAGCTGGACCCCGTGCAGGGGGCCTTCAACATCGGCACCCTGGTGCGCTGGCTGGACTTCAACGACACCTGGCTGGCCGCCGAATGGGGCCACCCCTCGGACAACCTGGGGGCCATCCTGGCCGTGGCCGATTACCTCAGCCGCAAGGCCGTGGCCGAGGGCAAGGAACCCATGACCATGGGGCAGGTGCTGCACTACATGGTCAAGGCCCACGAGATCCAGGGCGTGCTGGCCCTGGAGAACAGCTTCAACCGCGTGGGCCTGGACCACGTGGTGCTGGTGAAGGTGGCCTCCGCCGCCGTCGCCGCCCACATGATGGGCGCCGACCGGGACCAGGTGATCGACGCCGTCTCCCAGGCCTTCGTGGACGGCCAGTCCCTGCGCACCTACCGCCACGCCCCCAACACCGGCTCGCGCAAGTCCTGGGCCGCCGGGGACGCCTGCGGCCGCGCCGTGCGCCTGGCCATGATGGTGATGAAGGGCGAGATGGGCCTGCCCAGCGTCCTCACCGCACCCCGCTGGGGCTTCTACGACGTGCTCTTCAAGGGCGAGAAGTTCCGCTTCCCCCAGGGCTACGGCAGCTACGTCATGGAGAACGTCCTGTTCAAGATCAGCTTCCCCGCCGAATTCCACGCCCAGACCGCCGTGGAATGCGCCCTGATCCTGCATGAGCAGGTGAAGGACCGCCTGGACGAGATCGACCACATCGAACTCACCACCCAGGACTCGGCCGTGCGCATCATCAGCAAGGACGGCCCGCTGCACAACTACGCCGACCGCGACCACTGCCTGCAGTACATGGTGGCCGTGCCGCTGATCTTCGGTGAACTCACCGCCCGCCACTACAACGACGACGTGGCCGCCGACCCCCGCATCGACGCCCTGCGCGAGAAGATGCGCGTCAACGAGGACCCCCGCTACTCCAAGGACTACCTGGACCCGGAGAAGCGCTCCATCGCCAACGCCATCCAGATCTTCTTCAAGGACGGCAGCAAGACCGAGAAGGTGGAGATCGAATACCCCATCGGCCACCGCCGCCGCCGCGCCGAGGGCATCCCCGTGCTGGAGCGCAAGTTCGACAGCGCCCTGCGCTCCCGCTTCCCGGCCCGCCAGGCCGAGGGCATCTATGCCCTGTGCAAGGAGGCCGACCGCCTCACGACCACCCCGGTGCACGAGTTCTTGGACCGCTTCATGATCTGATCCGCCCCGCACGCAGCGGATCCGGCAAGACAGACGGCCGCCCCCAGGGGCGGCCGTTTGCCGTATTCATCACCGCAGACACGGATGGCCCGGCTTGCCCCTTCCTCCTCAATGGCCCCTCCCCCATTCCCCCGGCCCAGGGGTTATCATGGCGTTTCAGTCAGGAATGCTCCCCCCCACAATCCAAAGGAGGCCCCATGAGCCCAGTGCATTACCAGGATCTTGACCATGGCATCACCGTCATCGATGCGGAAATCCAGCGCCCGGGGCTGGCTGCCTGTTACCTGATCCGGGAGGGGGATCGGGCGGCCTTTGTCGAGGCGGGCACGGCCCATTCCGTACCGGGGCTGTTGCAGGTGCTGGAGGAGAAGGGCATCGGCCGCGACCAAGTGGACTATGTCATCCCCACCCATGTGCACCTGGACCATGCCGGGGGCGTGGGGGTGCTCATGGAGCAATTGCCCCAGGCCCGGCTGGTGATCCATCCCCGCGGGGCGCGGCATATGATCGACCCCTCCAAGCTGCGCGCCGGGGCGGCGGCGGTGTATGGGGAGGAGGCCATGGACCGCATATTCGGCCCTTTGCTGCCGGTGCCCGAGGAACGGGTGATCCAGGCCGGTGAGGGGGACAGCATCCAGCTCAATGGCCGCACCCTGGCCTTCCTGGACACCCCGGGGCATGCCAAGCATCACTTCTCCATCGTGGATGAAAAGGGACGGGGCATCTTCAGCGGCGACACCTTCGGCCTCTCCTACCGGGAGTTCGATACCGAGCGCGGGGCCTTCGCCTTTCCCACCACCACCCCCGTGCAGTTCGACCCCGAGGCCCTGCACGCCTCGGTGGATCGTCTGGTGGACCGGGGGCTGGACTCCATGTACCTGACCCACTACGGGCGTGTGGGGGATCTGGAACGCCTGCGCCGGGAACAGCACGAGATGATCGATGCCTTCGTGGTCCTGGCCCGGGAGCACGCCGACGATGGCGAGACCCGCCACGGTGCCCTGGTGGAGGGCATGATGGCCCTGCTCATGGAACGCCTGAAGGCCCACGGCTGCACCCTGCCCGAGACACGGGTGCGGGAACTGGTGGGGATGGATGTGGAGCTCAACGTCCAGGGATTGGAGTTCTGGTTGGATCACGCCGGCTGACCGCCGGGCCCCGGCGGCGGTTTCATAGCCGCCGGGGGGCCATCACTCAGGGGATCCATGTCGCGAAGTCCGGCGCAACACGCTCGGCTCACGGGCCCCTGCATTCAGAGAATCAGCGCAACGCCTGAGCGAATGGAGGCTGGGCCCACAACGGCGAGGGTGGACCCTTTATGATATTGCGCCATGACGCACGCTAAAAACGATCACCTGACCATCCCCATCGACGCCTTGCGCGATGCCCTGCGTCGCAACAAGCACAAGCGGGCACGTCGAATCCTCCGCACGATGCACCCTGCGAAGGTGGCCAGTCTGCTGGAAACCCTGGACGCGGACCAACGCATCGCGGCCTGGCACCAAATCGATAAACGCTTCGAGCATAAGGTGCTCGCGCACCTCTCTCCGGCGCTGCAGGCCCAGCTCACCCATGAGACCGAAGCCGGCGTGCAGGGCGAGGTTCCGGACGGATTGAGCGGCGAGCAGGGCGAGGCGCCGGATGGATTGAGCAGCGAGCAGACCGCGGCGGACGATGATTCGGGGGACTCCCCTGAAACACAACTCAAACTGGTGCTGGAGGCACTGGAGAACGGCAAGCTCAAGCACATAGCACAACTGTTCAACAAGCTCCATCCGGCACGGATCGCCGGGCTCCTGGAGTCCCTACCGGCCAGTGAACGTGCGGCGGCCTGGGGTATGCTCGACCACGAGCGCACCGGGAAGGTGCTGCGCTATTTGCACGAAGGGGTTCGCCGGCGTCTGGCCGAGGAGATGGAGCTGGATGACCTGGTGGACGCCGCCCGCGGCCTCGAACCCGATGACCTGGTGGACCTGATCCAGGAGCTTCCACCCAAACTGGGCCGGGAGATCCTGTTCACCCTCAACCGGCGCGAGCGCGAGCGTGTGGAATCCCTGCTGTCCTACGACGAGGACAGCGCGGGCGGCCTGATGAACCCCGACCACATCGCCGTGCGCGCCGATATCAAGGTGGGCACGCTGCTGCGTTATCTGCGCCTGCTGGAGGATCTGCCGCCGAACACGGACAAGTTCTTCATCGTCGACCGGGACAATCGATACCAGGGCATCGTGCGCGCCAGGCGCGTCCTGACCACACGGCCGGAGACGACCATCACCGAGTTGATGGAGACCGATTTCGAACCGGTTCAGGCCGAGCAGCCCAGCGAGGAGATCGCCCGGCGTTTCGAGGACCACGACCTGATCTCGGTGCCTGTGGTGGACGGCGACGGTCACCTGCTCGGCCGCATCACCGTCGACGATGTGGTGGACGTCATCCGCGAACAGGCGGAACGCTCCATCATGGGGATGGCCGGTCTCCACGAGGAGACCGATATGTTCGCTCCGGTGTGGGCAAGCAGCCGCCGACGCGCGGTCTGGCTCGGGATCAATCTGCTCACCGCCTTCCTGGCCGCCGGGGTGATCGGCCTGTTCGAGGCCACCCTGGAGCAGGTGGTCGCACTCGCGGTACTGATGCCGATCGTCGCCAGCATGGGCGGCATCGCCGGCAGTCAGACCCTCACGCTGGTCATCCGCGGCTTGGCCACCGGCCAGCTCGGCTCGGGCAACACCCGAATCCTGCTGCTCAAGGAGATCGGCATCGGTCTGCTCAACGGGCTGCTCTGGGCCCTGGTGGTTGCCGCACTGGCGGTGCTCTGGTTCGGGAACTGGACGATTGGCACCATCATCGCCGCCGCAATCCTGTTGAATCTGTTATGCGCCGCCCTGGCCGGGGTGATGATTCCGATGATCATGCGCAAGCTGCGGATTGACCCGGCGCTCGCGGGCAGCGTCGTGCTGACCACGGTCACCGACGTGGTGGGGTTTTTTGCATTCCTCGGACTCGCCACCCTGATCCTGCTCTGAAGGACCCTTCCCCATGCACGGCCTATAGCCAGGGCCGGAGCTGGCAGCAAACGAACTACCCGCGGAAAAGATCCGCATGGCTGCCAGTACGCGCCAGATGCAACTCATCATCCACCACGCGATACAGCAGCAACCCATCGGGCTCGAGGTGTGCATCTCAGCATCAGATGTCTAAGTCCTCGAACAAGGCATCCGGGCTATCGAAACGCTTGCCCTTGCCGGCTTCCAACTCCTCCATGGCCTTGGACGTGGTAGCGTTCGGCACCTGCACAACAAATGGCAGACGTTGCTCTTCGGCGATCCGCAGCATCAGAAGGCGGATGGCGTCGGACACGGACAGGCCCATGGCCTCCAGAGCAGCGGTGGCGCGCTCCTTGGTTTCGCTGTCGATGCGGGCTCGGATCACGTTATCGGCACTCATGGCAATCCCCTCTCCAATGTAGTCACATTGTAGCTACAGTATAGCTGGACTACGTGCTTTTTCCACCATTCGGGCATGCCTCGCCCGCTTGCCTGTTGCTCTTGAACCTCATGCGACCATTGTGGCCTCCACGTTGCGGGTCGGTTCCGACCCGTCGAGGGGGCTGGGGCAGGACAGGGGCCTGGCCGTCCCGGGGGGATCCCTGGGAGCGCCAAGCACCCGCTTGGCTCAGTGCATGGCTTTACCCATGCCGAGCTGGGGCTCGGCGTTCCCAGATCGGGCTGGGACCAGGCGGGATTCCTGGGAGCGCCAAGCCCCAGCTTGGCTCTAGTGCATGGCTTCATCCATGCCGAGCTGGAGATCGGCGTTCCCAGATCGGGCTGGGACCAGGCGGGATTCCTGGGAGCGCCAAGCCCCAGCTTGGCTCTAGTGCATGGCTTCACCCATGCCGAGCTGGAGGTCGGCGTTGCCAGATCGGGCTGGGACCAAGCGGGATTCCTGGGAGCGCCAAGCCCCAGCTTGGCTCTGTTCTGCCGAGCTGGGGCTCGGCGTTCCCAGGGCCAAGGTCCGGCGTTCCCGGCTGCCGGGGCTGGGGATCAATATGGAGTCGGGAAATCAGTGCTGGGTCTCGGCACGTATCCGGGCCACTTCCTCAATCGGCAATTCCTCGATTTCGGCTATCGTCTGGTCATCCATCTCCGTCAGGGCAATCAGCTTACGGACCGCATTGCGTTTGCTTTCCAACGCATGGGCCTCAGCTTCCTGACGCCCTTCCTGACGCCCCTTTTCCTCCCAGCGTTCCGGCCACTTTTTGATGTGCTCAGCCAGCATGTCGTGTACCTCGTGCAGGTCCTGAAGGTCATTGAACTCGGGCAGCGGTCCCGGCGCTCGATGGGGCAACATCACGCGGCGGATCCACACCACGAATGAACGGCGCAAACCGGTCTGTTCTGGCGCCTTGAGCCAGTCCACCAGATGCCCCAATACTTGGAGCATATCCTGCTCGTCGCGGTTGTGCTCCAGCCGGAACAGCGCGGCGGCCACGTTGCGGGTCGGGGCCGTCCAATCCGGGGACTGGACGATGGCGCCCTCATCCAGCAGCAGATCGCTCAGCCGGGGCCGATTCGGTTCCAGGTCTTCGGCTATCGCACCGCCGCTGAAAGACCCTGCGGGCCGTTTCCATCCCGCGCAGGAACCGCACCTGGCGCTGGGCGGCCCGTTGCACCAGCCTCTCGGGGGTACCCACCGCCTGGCCGAAGGCCTGGAGGAAGGAGGAGCTTTGGGCAATGAAGGCCTCGGCGTCCATACCCAGGCGGACCAGGAGCCGGGGGGTGTGCTCCGGGATGAACCCCTTCTTGGCGGGGTGCACGCAGCGCCCCAGGGTCTCCACCAGGTCCAGGTAATCGGCCCAGGCGAACGGGATGGCCCAAGACTCCCGGGCGGTGGCGTCAAAAGGCATCAGAGGGCAATGGGTCCACCAGTCGCGCTCGGTAGGTCTCGGCCCATTCCCGCACCCGGGCCTGCTCGGCCGCGGTCATCACGGGGCGTTGCCGCACATCCAGATAGCGGCGCACCAACATCGGGCCACTGAACAGCGCCGTCCAGCGCCGCAGCACCTCCTCCTCCGTCCAGCCCTCGGCGCGCCCCGGATCCAGGCGCAACAAGATGTGGTAGTGGTTGCTCATGACCGCGTAGGCAGCCACATCCACGGCGAACACCGCCGACAACTGCCGCATCCGGGCCTCGATCCAGCCCCGCCGGTGGTCGAAATTCCGGCCCGTAAACCGGTCCTCGCCACACAGGAAGGCACGACGAACACAGCGGGAGACCACGTGGTACCAGGGGGTGTCGGTCACGCAGACCTGCTCGGATCGGGGACGGGTCATGGTTGGGCTCCTTCCTTGAGCGGACCTTTTGACCATAGTTCAGGCAGGTGGGGACTGCAAACTAAGTGGGTGTCCTTTTTTCTGGTTCCCTAACCTTTTCCACGGAAGCCTTCATCGCTTCATCTGAGGAAGCATCAATTTTCGGATCGCTGCATCCTGCAAGCATGGTGAACGCGATCATAAGTCCCAGTATTTTTAAGTAATACATGAGTTCTCCTTTTTGGCATCTAACGCCGAGCTAAAGGGCGCAAATGGAGCGCAGCGGAATTTGCGTCCATTTTGAGCGCCGTGTTAGGCTCATTCATTTATAATTGCATCAAGCTTAGCCACCCAATGCTCTGCTTCAGTCTTTGATAAATTGCCAACTTTAATCAAAGGACGGTTCTTATCTCTAAGAGTAAAATGCAACTGATTATTTGTTTTTACAGCGTTCTTTTCGATCCAATGCCATTGCCACTGTTTAATGTCCGTATAGTCATATTGTAATGACATGTCACGAAAGACAAATGCCACTTTTCTAGTCGCATCATTAAACGCAACCTTGACAGAGCCATTCAACAAATGGTCAATTTGGAATCCCGACTGTTTAAGTTTGTCAAGTTGATTCCTTGCCTGTATTTTCGTGTAAATAACCCATGCGATTATGGCCACTATAATTAACACTGGTAATGCTTCCATTTGATTCTCCTATTGTTTTTGTCGTGATGCCTAACGTTCCGCTTGAGCCGCGGCTTGCCCTGGAGCGCAGCGGAAGGGTAAGCCGTCGGATTCAAAGCGGTTGTTAGAAGTTTTAGCTGGACAAGCCCGCATTTCGGATTCTCTGGAGCAACGACACCCAACCATCAGTGCGCATAATTAGCGACAGACCTATGAGGCCCTGAAGCATATGAGCCACCATTAAAACCGCAGTTTGGAGCGGAACCTCTCCCGGCTCAACCCGAACGTACTGAACGTAAGCACCTGCGCTTACATAGGAAAAGCGCGTCAGGGCTTGCACTACAAGGAAAAGGCCAAGAGCAGCAAACACAGCGGCCTCAATACTTAAGAAGCAACTCCCGCCTATTCCATCGGTTGGTTTGGAGAGCGCCTTATTTGCGACTTTCCAGAGAAAAACCGCGGCAACAAGCCCGATCACGACAGCTGCGGCGGCGGCGCCCCAAAGCCCCCAGGCCGAAAAGGAAGAGCCGAGGTAGTCTTTCGCGGTGCCGAGAGTGGCGACTAAGGTCGGAGTAGCGAGAAGCATCTGCACCAGCAAGTAGATCGCGAACAGTTTCAGCGCGAGGCTCGTAATTTCCCTTTCCGTCATCGTTTCTCGTCCTTACTTCTAACGCCAATGTTCAGCGGCCGGTTTGGAGTGCAACGGAAAACCGGTCCGGTGGAGGCCCGCAGGGCCGGAACGAACTGCAACTACTTGTTAAATGGCTACACTTCAAGTTTCGGCAACGTCACATTGGTTATTAATTCGCGAAGGTTGATTAGGTCTTTTTTCTTTAGCTTTCCAAGGATTTTCCGTTTTCGGTATAAATCACCATTTCCCAGATGAGCTACCAAGTTCTTGGGGTAATTATGGGCATGAGGGTTGGAAGGAAATGGATCTGCGTCATTCTTATGAATTCTCCAGATTTCCCCCTTCGCACGAACGGTTTGTTCAGTGAGAGAAACTGGTATATCACCCGGGACAATCGATTCTTCCAGCTCTACTTCACAAAGCGTTTCAGGGTAATACTTAGAAAAATCAAAAGACGACAATAGCTCAACGATTTTTTCTTCTGGAAGATCGCGATACAGCAAATCCAACGAACTGTCCAAGGCAAGCACTTCTACCAAAGCGTTCTGCACATCATGGATCGTTGGGTATAAATCATCAGTGCTAAGCCTTTCTGCTGCTGCTTCAGCGTCTTTAATGAATTGATTTATCCAGTCACTTGGATCTTGCACAACTCCCTTCCTTGCCATTTAACGACAGCGCTCAGGCGCGCAGCTTTGCTGCGTCGCCTGCAGCCAATTGTTGGGCGTCGTGATCGGCTCTGATTCTGGGGCGTTTGCTACCCATCCTCGCGCCCTTCTACAAACGTCAGCGGCTCTTCGCTCTCACGATACAACCACCAACCGATTTCATAGAGCATTAGGACTGTTAGGGCGCCAAAGAACGCAGGCGCCGCGATTACCAAATCAACTGGAATGACCGTTGAAGTCGAAGTTAACACTAGCGTCACCACTAGTAGGCCCAATAGGGCAAGGGTCTTGACTGCAATCTTTGCGTAGATACCCAAGGCAATCTGATGGATGCACGCAATGCCGATCTGGTTGACCAGTTGTTCAAGGTAGCCGAGATATCCGAGAACTTTGTTGCCTAAATTCGGGTCCCCTGCCTCCCCTGGATCGTACGCGTCGATCGCAGAAACAATGCCTTTCACTCTTTCGTCCCAGTCCATCACGGGAAACTCGTCGAGATCGAGAAACTTCAGGCGCCACGAAAACTCTTCCGATTCGCCGACAATCTTCTGACCTGAGTCGCACGTACTCAAAAATCCATCAAAGGAAAAGAGCGCCTCTTTGAAACGGTGGAACAATTCCCGCTTCCGCGTATTCGCCTGTGCTGCCTGATAGGTTGTGAAAACGAATGATACCGAACCAAGTAGCGCCACTGCCGTTCAAATTAACGAAAGCGAAGACACTGTTGCGTTGACTACGTCGTCTCGCACGAGCGAGGACTTGGGAGGTACAAGCCAAACGGCGTGCGCTGATGCGGCGGCAGTAGCGACAATAAGCTGCCAACGCGCATCTCTCAGTCTAGTCAATAGCTGTGGCCACTGGAGGCTCATATTCCTACGCCCAACGTGCCAGCTCAGCCACGGCGGAGCCGTCGGCTGCAGCGCCGTGTTATACGCCCGCTGCACGCGAGGGCATGGGAGAGATAATGGCGTCAGTCCCCATCTCCTGTTCGAACACCTCTACGTCCGCCGCATGCGTCGAATTGGCGAGGAGATGTGGCTGCGCCAATGCGTCAAGGCCCATCACGATGTCGACAATTGGAAAATCACGCCTAGATTCGAGTTCAGCGGCGACTTGTCGGTGCAGCGGAGACGGAAGGGCCGCCTCTCGCGGGACTTTGGCATCGGCCGCAAGAAACTGGGCGACGATCCCCCAAGCGTAATAGAAGACTTCCATAAAAGCACCATCGTAGGGCACCGGGCACACGACTAGGTTCTTGCTTTGGTCAATCTTGATAAGGTCATTTCGTCCTTGGTGAGCGGGCACTATACCTAGACGCAAGCCTTCGGCACCCTCGAGAGCTAGCGGGTTCGTCTTCACAGTCGCACCGATCCACCTGTCAGAGTCTGTGTAGCCTAGGAATAGATCAGCTTTCCATAGGCCCTTTATGCTGCGAGGTAGGCTGTCACGTACGTTGCGCAAGCGAAATGCCTGGGCGATCTGCGAGAGATAGGTTCTGAGCTTCGGAGGCTGTGCCCTCGCCCCCGTCAGAACTCTCGAATCCTCGGTCAGAACATCATGTGCAGTATCTATTAGCTGTAGAGAGCCGTTCTTCTCAGCGCCGAAAAGAATCGATTCAATGTTTGTCCCAGGGACGCCACAGTAGTTGGTCAGAGCATCATATATCCGTTCAATAACAAGAGCGTCTCTTCTTCTGATGGCATCATGAACGGCATACTCAAAACATATTCCTATATCCCCATCCCCTTCTCTGCGCAGGCGCGGGAGCATCATCAACTTGACGTTCTCATAGCCACCGACTTCCGCAACGACCGCCTGCTTGATCGAATATAGTAGCCCATTAATAATCGGCCGAATGATAGCAATCAACGCAGAATATGGATCCGCTACTGGACTCTGCTGATACTCCTGGTAGTTCGCCACCTGGGTCATTTTATTCTCCGTAGTTCGTATAACAGTATATTCGACAGAATCGGCCTTCCACAGGAAAGACGGATTCTGTATAGCATGCCTGCAATCCTTCAGACCATGCCACCCATCCCCAAAGTATTGCATCAACAAGGAACCGTTTCGTCAGACCCTAATTAGACCAACCCTCCTCTTACGGACAAAGAGCGCGTTTTCTGGTCCCGCTTTAGCAAATATTTGATTCAAAAAGGAATCAATCCGGAATCGGTGCGCTGGTATCGGATTCGGGCGGAGCAGCTCATCCGTGCTTTCCCCGTCGACGACTGGACTCCCTAACTCCTGTCGACATCTCGGCCTATCTGCTCAAGGTGGGCGAATCCCCTCACCTGAAGACCTGGCAGTAACTCCAGGTCATCGACGCTATACGTACCTGTCCGGTAGCCCCCGTATTCCATAGCCCCCACTGATCCTCCATCGTCACCGGTACGATCTCAAGCAATAGAGGGGATGTGGCGGATGAG
>NZ_FOUO01000014.1 GCF_900114895.1 Ectothiorhodospira mobilis | reverse complement strand
AGCTGGGACATTAGGGCTAACCTCAAATGCTCCAGCTATAGCGCTTCAGGCTAAATTAATCAAATGCGACTCATTTCGTGTCTACAATTGCCCTGCGGGGCCGCCTTTACCCCCATCCCCCCTTTCACTATCCTGTGAGGTTCGCGTTCCCGCCCCCACAGGCAATCCCGCATCATGGCCCACATCCTCGGCATCGGCGTCGCCACGCTGGACATCATCAACATCGTCGACCATTACCCGGCCGAGGACGAGGAGATGCGCGCCCTGGAGCAGCGGGTCTGCCCGGGGGGTAACACCGCCAACACCCTCCACGTCCTGCGCCAGCTGGGTCACCGCTGCGACCTGGCGGCCACCCTGGCGGACGAGCCCGACGGGGACCGCCTGCAGAGCCTGCTGGCGGACCGGGGCATCGGCGTGGACACCTGCCGCCGCCGGGCCGGGCGCACCCCCACCTCCTACATCACCCTGAACGCCGCCAGCGGCTCGCGCACCATCGTCCACCACCGGGACCTGCCGGAACTGGACGCCGGCCACGTGGCCCGGCTCCCCCTGGACCGCTACCAGTGGGTGCACCTGCAGGCCCGGGATCCGCACACCACCAGCCGCATGCTCCAGACCCTGCGCCAGCACGCCGGGCAGTGCCCCATCTCCCTGGAGGTGGAGAAGGACCGGGAGGGGGTGGACATGCTCTTCGGCCAGCCGGAAGTGATCTTCTTCTCCCGGCCCTTTGTCCAGGGGCGGGGCTTCGACGACCCGGAGCCCTTCCTGAAGGGGGTGCACAAGCGGGTCCCCGGGGCGGTGCTGGTGTGCACCTGGGGGGAGGCGGGGGCCTGGGTCTGGGCCAGCCGCGACGGCCTCTACCACGCCCCGGCCTGGACCCCGCCCCGGGTGGTGGACACCCTGGCGGCGGGGGATACCTTCAACGCCGGCTTCATCCATGCCCTGGTGGGCGGGGGTGCCATCCCCGACGCCCTGGCGGCCGCCACCCGCCTGGCGGGGCACAAGGTGGGCCGCCAGGGCCTGGATGGCCTGGACGCCTCCCTCCTGGAGCCGGAGCCCGAGGGCTGAGGCGACCCCCGCCCCGGGCGCCCGGGACACGGCGGCGGCCGCACCGGCAACGGGCTACACTGTGACCACATCCCCTGATCCACCGGACATCATGCGTTTCCAGGCAGAATATGACGTCATCGTCGTCGGCGGCGGCCACGCCGGCACCGAAGCGGCCCTGGCGGCCGCCCGCATGGGCTGCGCCACGCTGCTCATCACCCACAACATCGACACCCTGGGCCAGATGAGCTGCAACCCGGCCATCGGCGGCATCGGCAAGGGCCACCTGGTGCGGGAGATCGACGCCCTGGGGGGCCTCATGGCCCGGGCCGCGGACCGCGCCGGCATCCAGTTCCGCACCCTCAACAGCCGCAAGGGGCCGGCGGTGCGGGCCACCCGCGCCCAGGCGGACCGGGGGCTGTACAAGGCGGTGGTGCGTCACGCCCTGGAGAACCAGCCGGGGCTGCAGCTGTTCCAGCAGGCGGTGGACGATCTGGTGGTGGAGGGGGAGCGGGTCACCGGCGTGGTCACCCAGGGGGGGCTGCGCTTCGGCGCCCCCGCCGTGATCCTCACCGTGGGCACCTTCCTCGGCGGCCGCATCCACATCGGCGAGGTCCAGTACGAGGGCGGGCGCGCCGGCGATCCCCCCGCCAACGCCCTGGCGCGGCGCCTGCGGGCACTGCCCCTGCGGGTGGAGCGGCTCAAGACCGGCACCCCGCCGCGCATCGACGCCCGCAGCATCGACTTCAGCCGCCTCCAGCCGCAACCGGGGGACACCCCGCCGCCGGTGTTCTCCTTCATGGGGCAGGTGGCGGATCACCCCCGCCAGGTGGACTGCCATATCGCCTGGACCGGCCCGCGCACCCTGGAGATCATCCGCGAGAACCTGCACCGCTCCCCCATGTACAGCGGCGTCATCGAGAGCGTGGGGCCGCGCTACTGCCCGTCCATCGAGGACAAGGTGGTGCGCTTCGCCGACAAGGACCGCCATCAGATCTTCATCGAACCGGAGGGGCTGGATACCCACGAGGTCTACCCCAACGGCATCTCCACCAGCCTGGCCTTCGAGGTCCAGGTGGCCCTGGTGCGCTCCATCGAGGGTTTCGAGCGGGCCCATATCACCCGCCCGGGCTATGCCATCGAATACGACTTTCTCGACCCTCGGGACCTGCACCCGGGCCTGGAGTGCCGGGCCCTGCAGGGGCTGTTCCTGGCGGGGCAGATCAACGGCACCACGGGTTACGAGGAGGCCGCCGCCCAGGGCCTGCTGGCGGGGGTCAACGCCGCCCGGCGGGTGCGTGACCTGCCCCCCTGGTGCCCGCGCCGGGACGAGGCCTACATGGGCGTGATGATCGACGATCTCATCACCCGCGGCACCCGCGAGCCCTACCGCATGTTCACCAGCCGCGCGGAGTACCGGCTGCTGCTGCGGGAGGACAACGCCGACCTGCGCCTCACCCCCGCGGGACGGGAGCTGGGGCTGGTGGACGATGCCCGCTGGGCTGCTTTCGAGACGCGGCGGGAGGCCATCGCCCGGGAGAACCGCCGCCTGGAGAGCACCTGCCTCAAGCCCGGGGCGGTGGCCGCGGACACCGCCTCAAGGCTGTTCGGCGGTCCCCTGACGCGGGAGTACACCCTGCAGGAGCTGCTGCGCCGCCCCGGGGTGGGGTATGCGGATCTCATGGAGATCCCCGGTGCCGGGCCGGGGGTGGCGGACGCGGGTGTGGCCGAGCAGGTGGAGATCCAGGCCAAGTATGCCGGCTACATCCAGCGCCAGCGGGACGAGGTGGAGCGCAGCCGCCGCCTGGAGGAGACCCCCCTGCCGGCGGATCTGGACTACGCCGCCGTCTCCGGGCTCTCCCACGAGGTGCGCCAGAAGCTGGCGCAGCACCGGCCCCATACGGTGGGTCAGGCCGGGCGCATCCCCGGGGTCACCCCGGCGGCGGTGTCCCTGCTGCTGGTGCACCTGAAGAAACGCGACGCGGACTTCAAGCGCAGTGCCTGACACCCGACCCCCCCAATCCCACCCGTTCCCCCTGCCGCATGCCCGCCGCGCCGAGGAGCGGCTGCTGCAGGGGCTCGAGGCCCTGGGCCTGGACCCGGCCCTGGCGCCGCCGCTGATGGCCTACCTGGGTCTGCTGCTGCGCTGGAACCGGGCCTACAACCTCACTGCCGTGCGCGATCCCCTGGACATGGTGACCCTGCACCTGCTGGACAGCCTGGCGGTGCTACCCCAGGTCCAGGGGCCGAGGTTGCTGGACGTGGGCAGCGGCGCCGGCCTGCCCGGCATCCCCCTGGCCCTGGCCCGTCCGGACTGGGCCGTCACCCTCCTGGACGCCGTGGGCAAGAAGGTGCGTTTCCTGCGCCAGGCGGCCCTGGAGCTGGGTCTGGGGCAGCTGGAGCCGGTACACGCCCGGGTGGAAACCTACCGTCCGCAGCAGGGCTTTGATACAGTCATCAGCCGCGCCTTCGCCGCCACCGGCGACTTCGTGCGTCTGGCCGGCCCCCTGTGCGCCCCCGGCGGCCGTCTGCTGGCCATGAAGGGCCGCGATGCGGACGACGCCGCGGCGGCCCTGCCCGCCGGCTGGGGCGTGGCGGCCACCCATCCGCTCCGGGTGCCCGGCCTCCCGGCCGCGCGGCACCTGGTGGAGATCAGAAGGTTATGAGCAAGACCCCGGTCCGAATCATCGCCGTCGCCAACCAGAAGGGGGGCGTGGGCAAGACCACCACCAGCATCAACCTGGCCGCCTCCCTGGCCGCCACCCGCCGGCGCATCCTGCTGGTGGACCTGGATCCCCAGGGCAACGCCACCATGGGCAGCGGCGTGGATAAATACGGCCTGGAACGCAGCGCCTGCGATGTCCTCATGAAGCGCTGTGCGGCCCCCGAGGCGGTGCTGTGGCCCGAGTCCGTGGGCTATGCCCTGTTGCCCGCCAACGCGGACCTCACCGTGGCCGAGGTAAACCTGATGACCGCCCTGCGCCGGGAATACCGGCTGCAGGAGGCCCTGGCCCCCATCCGTGAGGACTACGACTACATCCTCATCGACTGTCCGCCGTCGCTGAACATGCTCACGGTCAACGCCCTGGTGGCGGCCGGCGGCGTCATCATCCCCATGCAGTGCGAGTACTACGCCCTGGAGGGGCTGTCGGCCCTGGTGCAGACCATCGACAGCATCCGCGAATCGGTGAACGGGGAACTGGAGATCCACGGCCTGTTGCGCACCATGTTCGATCCGCGCAACAACCTCTCCACCCAGGTCTCCGAACAGCTCACACAGCACTTCGGTGACCGCGTCTACCGCACCGTCATCCCCCGCAACATCCGGCTGGCGGAGGCCCCGAGCCATGGCCTGCCGGTGATCCTGTATGATAAGACCTCCCGCGGCGCCCTGGCCTACCTGGCCCTGGCCGGCGAGATCCTCCGCCGCGAGGGCCGCCTGGCCGCCCATGAGGAGATCCCGGGCGTCGCCTGAACCAACAGGGCTGTTCCATCATGGCAAGAAGAAAGACGGGGCTGGGCCGCGGGCTGGACGTGCTGCTGTCCAGCGCCAACCAGGCCGGACCCGAGAACGACGATCCCTCCCGCCTGCGCCAGGTGCCCGTGGAGCATATCCGCCGCGGCCGCTATCAGCCGCGGGTGAACCTGCGCCCCGAGGCCCTGGAGGAGCTGGCCGCCTCCATCCGTGCCCAGGGGGTGGTGCAGCCCGTGGTGGTGCGGCCGGTGGAGGAGGGCTTCGAGCTGGTGGCCGGGGAGCGGCGCTGGCGCGCCGCACAGATGGCCGGCCTGCAGGAGATCCCGGCGGTGGTGCGGGACATCCCCGATCAGGCCGCGGCGGCCATGGCCCTGATCGAGAACATCCAGCGGGAGGACCTCAACCCCCTGGAGGAATCCTCCGCCCTGCAACGGCTCATCCGCGAGTTCGGCATGACCCACCAGCAGGTGGCCGAATCCGTGGGCCGCTCCCGCACCGGCGTCACCAATCTGTTGCGTCTGCAGGACCTGGAAGAGGGGGTCAAGACCCTGGTGGAGGAGGGCGGTCTGGAGATGGGGCATGCCCGCGCCCTGCTGGGCCTGACCGGTCCCGCCCAGGTGGAGGCGGCGCGGCGCGTCGTGGACAAGGGGCTGTCGGTGCGCGAGACCGAGCGCCTGGTGCAGTCCATGCTCCAGGAGAACCCCGCCGCGGAACAGAACGCCCAGCGCCCCCGTAATCCGGACGTGGAACGCCTGGAATCGGAACTCTCCGACCGCCTCGGGGCCCCGGTGGACATCCGCTACGACACCCGGGGCCGGGGCCGGCTGGTGATCCGCTACAACAGCCTGGACGAGCTGGACGGCATCCTCGGCCACATCCGCTGACCCCTGGCGGCGGGGCTTGACGGGCGGTCATTTCCCTGTACGCCATCGGGAATTTGCATTGACCCCCCAGGGGCGGGCTCTTATAATGCCGCGCTGCTATCCACGGTGCGCGGTCAGTAGGGTGCGCCGGCACAAACAGTGGGGCCGCCGATCATCGATAGGACAGAACATCCCCTCGCCCAGGCGAGGCTCTGGAACCGGGCCACGAGGACGGTGCTCGGCCTGCAGGCCGGAGTAGCCCTGGGAGGCCTCGTCCTGGGCGGGCTCATGGGAGGGGCTGCCACGGCCTGGGCCGCCGCGACGGGCGGGATCATCAGCCTGATCGCCACGGCCTGGTTTGCGCTGCGCGTCTTCTCTGGCCAAAGGCGGGGGCGCCCGGCCAAGGCCATGATGAGAGGTTTCTACGTGGGGGAGGTGCAGAAGATCCTCCTGACGGTGGCCCTGTTTGTGATCGCAATCGCCTGGCTGAGGCTGGAGTTCCTGCCCATGTTCCTCACCTACATGGCCGGGCTCATGGCCTTCTGGCTGGCCCTGCTGCCGGTGATGGCCGGTGCCAACGAGTAAGAGCGAGCGAACACCATGTCAACGGAATACGCGTCTGCTGGGGACTACATCAAGCACCACCTGGGGCATCTGACCCTGGGGAACCCCGACTCCTTCTGGGCCCTCCACCTGGACACCATGTTCTTCTCCCTGGCCACCGGTGGGCTGTTCCTGTACCTCTTCTACAAGGTGGCCCAGACCGCCACCACCGGCGTGCCCGGCAGGTTGCAGAACGCGGTGGAGATGATCGTCGGCTTTGTCGACCAGCAGGTGAAAGACAGCTTCCACGGACGCAGCAACCTCATCGCCCCCCTGGCGCTGACCCTGTTCGTGTGGATCTTCATCATGAACAGCCTCAAGCTGCTGCCCTACGACCTGATCCCCTACCTGGCCCAGTTCCTGGGTATGGACCACATGCGGATCAACCCCACGTCGGACATCAACGCCACCTTCGGCATGTCCATCGCCGTGTTCTTCCTCATCATCTACTACAGCTTCAAGGTCAAGGGGGGGGTCGGCTTCGCCAAGGAGATGCTGCTGCAGCCCTTCGGCAAGTGGTTTATTCCCTTCAACCTGATTCTCAAGGTGGTGGAGGAGATCGCCCGCCCCGTGTCGCTCTCCCTGCGACTGTTCGGCAACATGTACGCCGGCGGCCTGATCTTCACCCTCATCGCCCTGCTGCCCTGGTATCTGCAGTGGACCCTGGGCCTGCCCTGGTCCCTGTTCAAACTGCTGATCATCACCCTGCAGGCCTTCATCTTCATGGTGCTGACCATCGTCTACCTGAGTCTGGCCCACGAGGATCACTGATGAACCCCCCGCCCGGGACATTGCTCCCGGGCATGGACCCTTTTGCCTGTTTGTTTCCCTTGTAATCCCTGTCTTTGACTATCTGGAGGAAGTTATGGAACTCGCCATCGCTAACGTTCAGGGCATGACCGCCATCGCCGTGGGTCTGATTCTGGGTCTGGGTGCGCTGGGCACCGCCATCGGCTTCGGCCTGCTGGGTGGCCGCTTCCTGGAAGGCGCCGCGCGTCAGCCCGAGATGGTGCCCATGCTGCAGGTGAAGATGTTCATCGTCGCCGGTCTGCTGGACGCCGTGACCATGATCGGCGTGGGTCTGGCCCTGTTCTTCACCTTTGCGAACCCCTTCCTGGGTGCGGTGACCGGTTAAAGCGCGGGGCCGCAGTGCCCGCGCCATTCACCCGATACAACCGTCACTAGGGGAGGTAGCAACGTGAATATCAATCTCACGCTGCTCGGTCAGATGATCACCTTCGCCGGATTGGTGTGGGTCACCATGAAATATGTGTGGCCCCCCATCATGAAGGCGATGGAGGAGCGTCAGAAGCAGATTGCGGACGGTCTGGCGGCCGCCGAGCGCGGCAAGCATGAACAGCAGCTTGCCGAGGAGAAGGCCAAGAAGGTGCTGCAGGAGGCCAAGCAGCAGGCGGCCGATATCGTGGCCAACGCACAGAAGCGGGCCAACGAGATCGTGGAATCCTCCAAGGATACCGCGCGGCAGGAGAGCGAGCGGATCAAGGCATCCGCCCAGGCGGAGATCGAGCAGGACGCCGCCCGCGCCCGTGAGGAACTGCGCAAGCAGGTGGGCCGTCTGGCCGTCTCCGGCGCCGAGCGCATCCTGAAAAAGGAGATCGACGCCAAGTCCCACAATCAGGTGATCGACGACCTGGTGAGCCAGATCTAGGTGCGCGGCCATGTCTGAACAAACCACGGCTGCAAGACCCTACGCCAAGGCGGTGTTCGAGGTCGCACGGGAGGCCGGCAAGCTGGCCGACTGGTCCGAACGGCTGGCATTCATGTCGGCGGTGGCCCGGGACCCGGACATGCGCGGGTTTCTCGACAACCCCCGGATCACCCGTGAGGCCCGGGCCCAGGCCTTCATCGAGGTCTGCGAGGGGCACATCGACGACCACGGCCGCAATATGCTGCGCCTGCTGGCGGAGAACGGGCGCCTCGCCCTGCTGCCCGAGATCGCCGACCTCTTCGAGGAGATGAAGGCCGAGGCGGAGAAGAAGGTGGAGGCCCGGGTGGTCGCCGCCCGGGATCTGGACGCCAAGCAGAAGGAAGGCATCGCCAGGGCGCTGAAGCAGCGTCTCGGCTGCGAGGTGGAGCTCACCTGCGAGGTGGACGACCGCCTCATCGGCGGCGCCGTCATCCGCGCGGGCGATCTGGTCATCGATGGCTCGGTCCGAGGGCGCCTGGAGCGCCTGGCCAGCAGTCTGAGCCGCTAAGAGGATTCGAGCTAAGAGGATTCCGAACTATGCAACTCAACCCGTCTGAAATCAGTGAGCTGATCAGTCAGCGCATCAAGAGCTACGAGCCGGCCGCCGAGACGCGCACCGAGGGCACCGTGGTCAGCCTGTCCGACGGCATCGTGCGCCTGCACGGGCTGGAGGACGTCATGCAGGGGGAGATGATCGAGCTCCCCGGTGACACCTACGGCCTGGCCCTGAACCTGGAGCGGGACTCCGTGGGTGCGGTGATCCTGGGCGACTACAAGCACATCAAGGAAGGCGATACGGTCAAGTGCACCGGCCGCATCCTCGAGGTGCCCGTGGGCGAGGCCCTGCTGGGCCGTGTGGTCAACTCCCTGGGCATGGCCCTGGACGGCAAGGGGAACATCGATGGCGACGGCACCGCCCCCATCGAGAAGATCGCCCCCGGCGTGATCGATCGCCAGTCCGTGGACCAGCCGGTGCAGACCGGCCTCAAGGCGGTGGACGCCATGGTCCCCGTGGGCCGGGGCCAGCGTGAGCTGATCATTGGCGACCGCCAGACCGGCAAGACCGCCCTGGCCGTGGATGCCATCATCAACCAGAAGGGCACCGGCGTGAAGTGCATCTACGTGGCGGTGGGCCAGAAGGCCTCCTCCGTCGCCAACGTGGTGCGCAAGCTGGAAGAACACGGCGCCATGGAGCACACCATCGTCGTCGCCGCCACCGCCGCCGAATCCGCCGCCATGCAGTACATCGCCCCCTACGCCGGTTGCGCCATGGGTGAGTACTTCCGCGACCGCGGCCAGGATGCCCTGATCGTCTACGACGACCTTACCAAGCAGGCCTGGGCCTATCGCCAGGTGTCCCTGCTGCTGCGCCGTCCGCCGGGTCGCGAGGCCTATCCGGGGGACATCTTCTACCTGCACTCGCGCCTGCTGGAGCGGGCCTCCCGGGTCAACGCCGACTACGTGGAGCAGTTCACCGGCGGCAAGGTGAAGGGCCAGACCGGGTCCCTGACGGCCCTGCCCATCATCGAGACCCAGGCCGGCGACGTGTCCGCCTTCGTGCCCACCAACGTGATCTCCATCACCGACGGGCAGATCTTCCTGGAGACCGACCTGTTCAACTCGGGCATCCGTCCGGCCATCAACGCCGGTCTCTCGGTGTCCCGTGTGGGCGGTTCGGCCCAGACCAAGATCATCAAGAAGCTGGGGGGCGGCGTGCGCCTGGCCCTGGCCCAGTACCGGGAACTGGCCGCATTCTCCCAGTTCGCCTCCGATCTGGACGAGGCCACCCGCCGGCAGCTGGAGCGCGGCCAGCGCGTCATGGAGCTCATGAAGCAGAAGCAGTACGCCCCGCTGTCCATCGGCGAGATGGCCTTCTCCCTCTTCGCTGCCGAAGAGGGTTACCTGGACGACGTCGAGGTGAAGAAGGTGGTGGACTTCGAGACCGCCCTGCACGACTACCTGCGCTCCAGCCAGCGGGAACTGCTGGACAAGATCAACGAAACCGGTGATTACGGGGACGACATCAAGTCCGGCATGAAGGCCGCCCTGGACGACTTCAAGGCAAACCACAGCTGGTAATCGGGGGCTGAGTTATGGCAGGCGCAAAAGAGATCCGCGGCCAGATCAAGAGTATCAAGAATACTCAGAAGATCACCAAGGCCATGGAGATGGTGGCCGCCAGCAAGATGCGCAAGGCGCAGGACCGCATGCTGGAGACCCGTCCCTATGCCGAGAAGATCCGGCAGGTGATCGGGCACGTGGCGATGGCCAACGCCGAGTACCGTCATCCCTACCTGATCGAACGGGAGGCGCACCGGGTGGGGATCATCGTCATCTCCACCGACCGTGGCCTGTGCGGCGGGTTGAACGTCAACCTCTTCAAGAAGACCGCGCAGACCATGAAGGAATGGCAGGCGCAGGGCGCGGAGATCGATTTGTGCCTCGTGGGCAGCAAGGCCCAGCAGTTCTTCCGCCGCATGGGCGGGAATGTGGTGGCCAATGTGGCCAACCTGGGGGACAAGCCGCGTCTGAGCGACCTCATCGGTCCCATCAAGGCCATGCTCAGCGCCTACGACGAAGGCCGCATCGACCGGCTGATCCTGGTGGAGAACGAGTTCGTCAACACCATGACCCAGCGTCCCCGGGTCACCAAGCTGCTGCCCGTGGAGCCCGCCGAGGAGCCCTCGCTGGAGCATCACTGGGACTATATCTATGAGCCGGACACCGCGCCCGTGCTGGACACGCTGCTGACCCGCTACATCGAGTCGGTGGTCTATCAGGCCGTCGTCGAGAACGTGGCCTGCGAGATGGCCGCCCGGATGGTGGCCATGAAGTCCGCCTCCGACAACGCGGGCGATCTCATCGATGAACTGCAGCTCGTGTACAACAAGGCGCGTCAGGCCGCGATCACCCAGGAGATCTCCGAGATCGTCAGCGGCGCCGCGGCGGTCTGAGGCCGGGCCGGTTCAAGATTTCGAGACTAGAGGATTATCAACATGAGTGCTGGAAACATCGTTGAAATTATCGGCGCGGTGGTGGACGTCGAGTTCCCCCGTGACGCCGTGCCCAAGGTCTACGATGCCCTCATGGTGGACGAGGTCGGCCTCACCCTGGAGGTCCAGCAGCAGCTGGGGGACGGCGTCGTGCGCACCATCGCCATGGGCTCCTCCGACGGCCTGCGCCGTGGCATCCAGGTGTCCAACACCGGCAAGCCCATCTCCGTGCCGGTGGGCAAGGCCACCCTGGGGCGCATCATGGACGTCCTCGGCAAGCCGGTGGACAACGCCGGTGACGTGAAGGCCGAAGAGACCTGGTCCATCCACCGCGAGCCGCCGAGCTATGAGGAACAGGCGGGTTCCACCGAACTGCTGGAGACGGGCATCAAGGTCATCGACCTGCTCTGCCCCTTCGCCAAGGGCGGCAAGGTGGGCCTGTTCGGCGGCGCCGGCGTGGGCAAGACCGTGAACATGATGGAGCTCATCCGCAACATCGCCATCGAGCACTCCGGCTACTCCGTGTTCGCTGGCGTGGGGGAGCGTACCCGTGAGGGCAACGACTTCTACCACGAGATGAAGGACTCCAACGTGCTGGACAAGGTGGCCCTGGTCTATGGCCAGATGAACGAGCCGCCGGGCAACCGTCTGCGCGTGGCCCTCACCGGTCTGACCATGGCGGAGTACTTCCGCGACGAGGGCCGGGACGTGCTGATGTTCATCGACAACATCTACCGTTACACCCTGGCCGGCACCGAGGTGTCCGCGCTGCTGGGCCGCATGCCCTCCGCCGTGGGCTATCAGCCCACCCTGGCCGAGGAGATGGGCGTCCTGCAGGAACGCATCACCTCCACCAAGAAGGGCTCCATCACCTCCATCCAGGCGGTGTACGTGCCCGCGGACGACCTTACCGACCCGTCCCCGGCCACCACCTTCGCCCACCTGGACGCCACCGTGGTGCTGTCCCGCCAGATCGCCGAGCTGGGCATCTACCCGGCGGTGGACCCCCTGGACTCCACCAGCCGCCAGCTGGACCCGCTGGTCATCGGCCAGGAGCACTACGACACCGCCCGCGCCGTGCAGAACACCCTGCAGCGCTACAAGGAACTCAAGGACATCATCGCCATCCTCGGCATGGACGAGCTCTCCGAAGAGGACAAGCTGGTGGTCTCCCGGGCGCGCAAGATCCAGCGCTACCTGTCCCAGCCCTTCTTCGTGGCCGAGGTGTTCACCGGCGCCCCCGGCAAGTACGTGTCCCTGAAGGACACCATCCGGGGCTTCCAGGGGATCGTCAACGGTGAGTACGATCACCTCCCCGAGCAGGCCTTCTACATGGTGGGTACCATCGAGGAAGCCGTCGAGAAGGCCGAAAAGCTCAACAAGTAACCGGGGGCACGCATGTCCATGACGTTCCACGTCGATATCGTGAGTGCGGAGGAGTCCATCTTCTCCGGCACGGCACACATGCTGGTGGCACCTGCGGAACACGGCGAGGTGGGCATCCTGCCCCGTCACTCCCAGTACGTGTCCCTGCTCAAGCCGGGGGAGGTGCGCATCCGTCTCTCCGACTCCGGCGAGGAGCAGAACATCTACATCTCCGGCGGGGTGCTGGAGGTGCAGCCCCATGTGGTGACGGTGCTGGCGGACACGGCCATCCGCGCCAAGGACCTGGATGAGGCCGAGGCCCTGGAGGCCAAGCGCCGTGCCGAGGACGCCCTGGCCAATCAGCGGGCGGACTTCGACTACGCCCGGGCCCAGTCCGAGCTGGCCGAGGCCGCGGCGCGGTTGCGCATGATCCAGAAGCTGCGCCGCTCCTCCAGCCAGCAGTGAATCCGCCGCCCCTGGGGCAGCGTAGAGGACGGACAGGGCCCGGCTGCACGGCATCCGGGCCCTTTTCGTGTTGCACGGGGGGCGAGGCGCCCCCCGGACGAGCCCAGCCATGCCATCCATGCAGCCGATGCAGGACCACCAGGTGAACCCCGACACCACCGTCATCATCCTCGCCGCCGGACAGGGCACGCGCATGCGCTCGCGCCAGCCCAAGGTGCTGCACCCCCTGGGGGGGCGTCCCCTGCTGGCCCATGTCATCGACACCGCCCGCGCCCTGGAGCCGGCGCGCATCGTCGTGGTGCACGGCCACGGTGGTGAGGCGGTGCGGGCCGCCCTGGCGGATGCCCCGGTCACCTGGGTGGAGCAGGGGGAGCAGCTGGGCACCGGCCACGCCGTGGCCCAGGCCCTGCCGGCGGCGCAAGGCGCAGAGCGTATCCTGGTGCTCTACGGCGATGTCCCCCTGGTGGGTGCCGACGCCCTGCGGGCCCTGCTGACGGCCCTGGACGGACATGACCTGGCGGTGCAGTCCATGCGCCTTTCGGATCCGTCCGGCTACGGCCGCATCCTGCGGGACGACACGGGCCGGCCCGTGGGCATCGTCGAGCAGAAGGATGCCAGTGCGGCGCAGCGGGCCATCGACGAGGTCAACACCGGCTTTCTGGCCGCCCGCGGCGAGCGCCTGGCGGCCTGGCTGCAGCGGGTGGACCGGGACAACGCCCAGGGGGAGTACTACCTCACCGACTGCCTGGCCCTGGCCGTGGCCGACGGCGCCGCGGTCACCGCCGTGGTGGCCGACGACCCGGAGCAGTTCATGGGGGTGAACGACCGGGTGCAACTGGCGCGCCTGGAGCGCGTGCACCAGCGGCGCCTGGCGGAGGCACTGATGCGCTCCGGGGTGACGGTGATGGACCCGGCGCGGCTGGACATCCGCGGTCGCGTGCAGGCGGGCCGGGACGTGATCCTGGACGTGAACGTGGTGCTGGAGGGGGAGGTGACCCTGGAGGAGGGGGTCCGGGTGGGCCCCCACTGCTGCCTGCGGGACTGCCACGTGGAGGCCGATGCCGTCATCCAGGCCCACAGCCATCTGGAAGGGGCCCGCGTCGGCCCGGGGGCCTGCATCGGCCCCTTCGCCCGCCTGCGTCCCGGTGCCCATCTGGCCGCCGGGGTACACGTGGGCAACTTCGTCGAGGTGAAGAAGAGCCGGGTGGGGGAGGGCTCCAAGATCAACCACCTGAGCTACGTGGGGGACGCCCGCGTGGGGCGCGGCGTCAACATCGGCGCCGGCACCATCACCTGCAATTACGATGGCGCCGCAAAGCACCTCACGGTGATCGGGGACGGGGCCTTCATCGGCTCCAATACCGCCCTGGTGGCGCCGGTGACCGTGGGGGAGGACGCCACCATCGGCGCTGGCTCCGTCATCCACCGCGACGCCCCTGCCGGCCGCCTCACCCTCACCCGGGCCGAGCAGCACACCCGGGAGGACTGGCAGCGCCCGAAGAAGCCCGACCCGGCCCCCTGAGCCCCCAACCAACGGACATCTCCCCTTGGACCGCGACGCCTACATCCGCAGCCTGCGCGAGGACATCGTCTTCGAAGACCGGCTGCGGGATCAGCCCCTGACCTTCCACACCACCTGGGGCCTGTTCTCCCCCCGGGGGATCGATGCCGGCACCCGTCTGCTCCTGGACCATGTGCAGGTGAACCCCGATGACGATTGCTTCGACCTGGGCTGCGGCTACGGCCCCATCGGCCTGACCCTGGCCCGTCTCGCCCCCGGGGGGCGCACCTGCCTGGTGGACAAGGACTTCGTCGCCGTGGACTACGCCGCCCGCAATGCCCGCATCAACGGCATCGACAACGTGGACTGCTTTTTGAGCAACGGTTTCTCCCACGCCGGGGATCGGCGCTTCCACCTCATCACCTCCAACCTCCCCGCCAAGGTGGGCAAGGAGATGCTCTACCTCTATCTGTACGACGCCCTGGAGCGCCTGCACCCCGGCGGGCGCATCTACGTGGTCACCATCACCGGACTGCGGCGCTTCATCGAGCGGGCCTTCAAGGAGGTCTTTGGCAACTACGACAAGGTGAAGCAGGGGCGGGACTACACCGTGGCCCTGGCGCAGCGGCCGCAGGATCGAGCCGGTCCGGGTTAAAATTCCCCGCGGCATGGGTTACATTGCCCGCACCACCCGAGGATCCACACAGCACCCCGAACCCCGGTCTCCCCGTGCGCCGGCCCCGATGCCGCGCACGGGGCGTCCCGTCTGGATGGTAGGGCGCCCGCCCGGGGCGGGGGATGCACAGAACAAGAGGCACGACCCATGGCAAAAGCCGACCTGATCGCACCGTCCATCCTCTCCGCCGACTTCGCCCGCCTGGGAGAGGAGGTCACCCAGGTGCTGGCCGCCGGCGCCGACATCGTCCACTTCGATGTCATGGACAACCACTACGTCCCCAACCTGACCATCGGCCCGCTGGTGTGCGAGGCCCTGCGCAAGCACGGGATCACCGCCCCCATCGATGTGCACCTGATGGTCAAGCCCGTGGACCGCATCATCCCCGATTTTGCCAAGGCCGGTGCCGATTACATCACCTTCCACCCCGAGGCCTCCGATCATATCGACCGCACCCTGCAGCTCATCCGCTCCGAGGGCTGCAAGTCCGGCCTGGTGTTCAATCCCGCCACACCCCTGTCCTACCTGGACTATGTCATGGACAAGGTGGACATGGTCCTGCTCATGTCGGTGAACCCGGGCTTCGGCGGCCAGAGCTTCATCCCCGCCACCCTGGACAAGCTGCGGGAGGCCCGCCGGCGCATCGACGCCTCCGGCCTGGACATCCGCCTGGAGATCGACGGCGGGGTGAAGGTGGACAACATCGCCGAGATCAAGGCCGCCGGTGCCGATACCTTCGTGGCCGGTTCCGCCATCTTCGGCGCCGGTCGGGACGAAGATCCCAACCGCTACGACAGCGTCATCCGGGCCATGCGCGAGGCCCTTGCCCGGGGGGCCTGATCCCCCTTCGGCCCGTTCCGGGGCACACCTGCCCCGGGCGGCCCCTTCATCCCGCAGCCTGCGGCCCCAGCGAACGAGACCCATGACCCTGCCCCATCCCAAGATGCTCCTCATGGACCTGGACGGCACCCTGGTGGACAGCGTGCCCGACCTCACCCATTGTGTCGACGACATGCTGCAGTCCCTGGGGATGCTGCCCTGCGGTGAGGACAAGGTCCGTCTCTGGGTGGGCAACGGCGTGGAGCGCCTGGTGGAGCGGGCCCTGGCCGATGACATGGAGGGGAAGGTGGAACCGGGGCTGCGGGAGCGGGGCCTGGCCCGGTTCCTCGAATGCTATCGCGACCGCCATGCCGTCCAGAGCCGGGTCTATCCCGGTGTGCACGAGGGGCTGGAGGCCCTGCGGGGCCGGTTCTCCATGGGCTGCGTCACCAACAAGCCCGCCCGATTCACCGCCCCGCTGCTGCGCGCCATGGGGCTGGATGACTACTTTGAAGTGGTGGTGGCCGGTGATACCCTGCCCCGGAAGAAGCCGGATCCCGCCCCCCTCCTGTTCGCCGCGCGGCAGTTCGACGTGGACCCCGGCGACGCCCTCATGGTGGGGGATTCCCGCAGCGACGTGGAGGCGGCCCGCGCCGCGGGGTTTGGCATCGTCTGCGTCAGCTACGGCTACAACCACGGCATCGACATCCGCGAGGAGCGGCCCGATGCGGTCATCGACCGCCTCACCCAACTGCCGGACCTGCTCGCCCCACAGGCCCCCTGAGCCATTGCCCGTGATACACCGCCCATGACCCCAGAGACCTTCCACCGCCTGGTCGCCCAGGGCTACAACCGCATCCCCGTGGTGCGGGAGATCCTGGCCGACCTGGACACCCCCCTGAGCGTCTACATGAAGCTGGCCGGCAGGCCCTATTCCTACCTGCTGGAATCGGTGCAGGGGGGGGAGAAGTGGGGGCGCTACTCCTTCATCGGCCTGCCGGCCCGGCAGGTGGTGCGGGTGCACGGCCACCAGGTGAGCCTTGAGGAGGACGGCCGGGTGGTGGAACAGGCCCAGGTGGAGGATCCCCTGGAATGGCTGGAGGCCTTCCGGGCCCGCTTCCGCGTCCCCGATCTGCCCCACCTGCCGCGCTTCAGTGGCGGCCTGGTGGGTTATTTCGGCTACGACACCATCCGCTACATCGAGCCGCGCCTGGCGGACGGCGACAAGCCCGATCCCCTGGGCGTGCCCGACATCCTGCTCATGGTCTCCGACGAACTGGTGGCCTACGACAACCTGGCCGGCCGGCTCTACCTGGTGGTGCACGCCGCGCCCGACGGCTACGAGCGGGCCCAGGAACGCCTGGATGCCCTGGAGGCGGGCCTGCGCCGCCCCACCGAGCTCCCCACCGCCGAGGCCACCACGCGGCGGGTGGACGAGACCGACTTCGTCTCCGGCTTCACCGAGGCGGGCTTCCAATCGGCGGTGGAGCGCTGCAAACGCTACATCCTCGACGGCGACGTGATGCAGGTGGTGCTCTCCCAGCGTCTGTCCATCCCCTACCACGCCCGTCCCCTGGATCTCTACCGCGCCCTGCGCAGCCTCAACCCCTCCCCCTACATGTTCTACCTGGACCTGGGGGACCACCACGTGGTGGGGTCCTCGCCGGAGATCCTGGTGCGTCTGGAGGACGACATCGTCACCGTGCGCCCCATCGCCGGCACCCGGCCCCGGGGCGGGGACGAGGCCACCGACCGGGCCCTGGAGCGGGAATTGCTGGCCGACCCCAAGGAACTCGCCGAACACCTCATGCTCATCGACCTGGGGCGCAACGACGCCGGCAGGGTCTCGCGCATCGGCAGCGTGCGCCTCACCGACCGCATGGTGGTGGAGCGCTACTCCCACGTCATGCACATCGTCTCCAACGTCATCGGCGAGCTGCGCCCTGGGCTGGGGGCCATGGACGTCCTGCGCGCCACCTTCCCCGCAGGCACCGTCAGCGGCGCCCCCAAGATCCGCGCCATGGAGATCATCGACGAGCTGGAGCCGGTGAAACGGGGGATCTACTCCGGCGCCGTGGGCTACTGGTCGTGGCAGGGCAACATGGACACCGCCATCGCCATCCGCACCGCCGTCATCAAGGACCGCACCCTGCACATCCAGGCCGGAGCCGGCATCGTCCACGACTCGGTGCCGGAAAGCGAATGGGCCGAGACCATGAACAAGGGGCGCGCCATCTTCCGCGCCGTGGCCATGGCCGAAGCGGGCCTGGAGGTCGCCGGCCGCGACCAGGGGTGATCTCTAAGGCGTCTTCACGATCTCTGCAAAGCGTCCCCCGGCCCGGTTCCCCGGAGGCGGGACGCCGTAGATCCCTCCCTGGAGGCTTGACGATCGCATCCCTGCGATCGACACCCGCCGCAGGGGGGCCGGGGGAGGGGGATGAATGTGCCTGAAGCCCCGCTCCTTCAACCCGGGGCCGGTGGGGTGTCCCGTCCATGGATGATGCGGTTCACCAGGGCCAGCTTCTCCAGGGCCGGCCGGGGCAGCACGAAGGGGTAGGCCGGGGCATGGCCCATGCTCTCGTTGAGGGTGTTGAGGGCATAGCTCAGGGGCAGCCAGTGGCGGATCAGGGCATCGAAATCCTCCTGGTCATAGGGATCGAAGTCCGGGGCCGCCTGCAGCACCGGCCCTGCCCCCCGCTCCAGCCGCACCTGCAGGCCCCACTGGTGGGCCGTCTCCAGGGTGTCCACGATGTGCAGGTAATGGGCCCAGGTCTCCGCCCAGTCCTCCCAGGGATGGCTGCTGGCATAGGCGCTGACGAAGCGCTCCCGCCAATCCGGCGGCGGGCCTGTGGCGTAGTGCTGCTGCAGGGCCTGGTGGTAGTCCCGGGTCTCGTCCCCGAAACAGGCGCGGAAGGGGCCGAGCCAGGGGGTGTCCCGCACCAGCCGCTCCCAGTAGTGGTGCCCGGACTCGTGGCGGAAGTGGCCCAGGAGGGTGCGGTAGGGTTCCGCCATCTGCTGGCGCAGGCGTTCCCGCTGGGCCGGGTCCGCCTCGGCGATGTTGAGGGTGATGAGACCGGCGTTGTGGCCGGTCATGACCCGGTTCGCCTCGGAGAAACACGGGTCGGCATCGGCCAGGAAGGCGAAGCCCAGGCCCGCAGGATCCCGGGCCCGGGGGACCACTGGAAGGCCCAGGCGCAGCAGGCTGTACACCAGACGCCGCTTTTCCGCCTCCAGTTGCCCCCAGCGGCCCATGTTGCCCTCTACCCACAGGTCGGGGATGACCTCGTTGAGGCGGCAGGCGGCGCAGAAGGCCTCCCCGGCCTCATGCGCCGGGATCATCCAGTTGCACACCCCCTCCCGCCAGTAGTGGGTGCACATGCGGTAGGTCCGCTGCGGCGCCCCCACCGGGTGCCAGAGGTCCCCCCCCGCGGGCTCCAGGGCCACCAGCTCGGTGGTGTCCGGCAGGAAGCCCAGGGTATGGCCGCAGCGGGTGCAGGCGGTGTTTGCGAAGTAGATCAGCTGCCCGCAGGCGCCGCAGTTGAAGATC
This sequence comes from Ectothiorhodospira mobilis, assembly GCF_900114895.1. Classification (GTDB taxonomy): domain Bacteria; phylum Pseudomonadota; class Gammaproteobacteria; order Ectothiorhodospirales; family Ectothiorhodospiraceae; genus Ectothiorhodospira; species Ectothiorhodospira mobilis_A. The sequence goes on along the minus strand of NZ_FOUO01000014.1, from coordinate 43,049 downwards.
TTCATGGGATCGTCTCCGGCATCGGCCCGGAAGGGCCGTGCATCCATGGTAAGGTAATCCCAGGGCACGGGGGAGAGGCCGGGCATGACCCGTCCCTTGGCCCTGTGATATGAATCCGGTAATGCCCTGTATTGCCCTATCGTCGCCGCCCATCGGCCGAGGATGCCGCGCCCATGCTGTTGATGATCGACAACTACGACTCCTTCACCTACAACCTGGTGCAGTACCTGGGGGAACTGGGGGCGGAGGTGGAGGTGCATCGCAACGACGCCCTCAGCGTGGAGGCGGTGGAGACCCTGCAGCCGGAGCGCATCGTCCTCTCCCCCGGCCCCTGCACCCCGGATCAGGCGGGCATCTCCATGGAGGTGATCCGCCGCTTCGCCGGGCGCGTGCCGCTGCTGGGGGTCTGCCTCGGCCACCAGTGCATCGGCCAGGTCTTCGGCGGGCGCATCGTCCATGCCCGCCGGATCATGCACGGCAAGACCTCGCCGGTGTACCACCGGGATCTCGGCGTCTTCCAGGGCCTGGAGAACCCCCTGGAGGCCACCCGCTACCACTCCCTGGTGATCGACCGGGCCAGCCTGCCGGACTGCCTGGAGGTCACCGCCTGGACCGAGACCCCGGAGGGGGAACTGGACGAGATCATGGGGGTGCGCCACCGGGAATGGGCGGTGGAGGGGGTGCAGTTCCACCCCGAGTCCATCCTCACCCGCCAGGGCCACGAGCTGTTACAGAACTTCCTGCGCATCCCCGCGGTGGTTGACCGCCCGCACGGGGCCGCTGACAATCCCGGAAACGATCACGAAAGAGGCCATCCCCGCCCATGAACATGCAGGAAGCCCTCCGCGCGGTCACCGAGCGCCGGGATCTCACCGGCCCGGAGATGACCCAGGTCATGCGCCAGATCATGACCGGGGAGGCCACCCCGGCGCAGATGGGGGCCTTCCTGGTGGGCCTGCGCATGAAAGGAGAGACGGTGGATGAGGTGGCCGCCGCCGCCGCGGTCATGCGCGAGCTGGCCACGAAGGTGGAGGTCTCCCCCGAGCACCTGGTGGACACCTGCGGTACCGGCGGGGATGCCTCCGGCACCTTCAACATCTCCACCGCCGCCGCCTTCGTGGTGGCCGCTGCCGGCGGGCGGGTGGCCAAGCACGGCAACCGCTCCGTCTCCAGCCGCTCCGGCAGCGCCGATGTCCTGGAGAGCGCCGGGGTGAACCTGGAGCTGGATCCGGAGGCGGTGGCCCAGTGCATCGACCGCGTGGGGGTGGGGTTCCTGTTTGCACCGCATCACCACGGCGCCATGAAATATGCCGTCGGCCCCCGCCGGGAGATGGGCGTGCGCACCCTGTTCAACGTCCTGGGGCCGCTGACCAACCCGGCGGGGGCCCCCAACCAGGTCCTCGGTGTCTTCAGCACCCACTGGCTGGAGCCCCTGGCCCAGGTGCTGGGACGCCTGGGCAGCCGCCACGTGATGGTGGTGCACGCCGAGGACGGCCTGGACGAGATCAGCATCGGCGCCCCCACGCGGGTGGCGGAACTGCGCGACGGCCGGGTGAGCAGTCGCATCATTGCCCCCGAGGACTTCGGCCTGGCGCGCACCCCCCTGGATGCGGTGCGGGTGGACAGCGCCGACGAGAGCCTGACCCTGATCCGGGGCGTATTCGCCGGCCAGCCGGGACCGGCGCGGGACATCGTCCTGCTCAACGCCGGCGCCGCCATCTACGTCAGCGGGCTGGCCGAGTCCATGGAGGCGGGCGTGCGCCGGGCCGCGCAGGTGATCGACGAAGGCGCCGCCGCCGCCCGGCTGGAGCAACTGGCCTCCTTCTCCCGCAGCTTCAGGCCGTGATCCCCCGGCAACCCGGAATCCCCCAGCCATGACCGACACCCCCGACATCCTCAAGAAGATCCTGGCCCGCAAGCGGGAGGAGGTGGCCGAGCGCCGCCGCCGCACCCCCCTGGAGGAGCTCACCCGTTTCGTCGACGCCGCCCCGGCGGTGCGCCCCTTCCTCCAGGCCCTGCGGGACCGCATCCATGGCGGCGAGGCGGCGGTCATCGCCGAGATCAAGAAGGCCAGCCCCAGCAAGGGGGTGCTGCGCCCGGACTTCGACCCGGCGGCCATCGCCCGCGCCTACGAGGGGGCGGGGGCCACCTGCCTGTCGGTGCTCACCGATCACGACTTCTTCCAGGGGCACGAGGCCCATCTGGAAGACGCCCGCGCCGCCTGCGGCCTGCCGGTGCTGCGCAAGGACTTCATCATCGACCCCTACCAGGTCTACGAGGCCCGGGTGATGGGGGCCGACTGCATCCTGCTCATCGTCTCCGCCCTGGGGGACGTGAACCTGAAGGACCTGCTCATGCTGGCCCACGAACTGGGCATGAACGCCCTGGTGGAGACCCATGACGCCGCCGAGCTGGAACGGGCCCTGGCCCTGGACGCCGAACTCATCGGCATCAACAATCGGGACCTGCGCAGTTTCGAGACGCGCCTGGAGACCACGCTGGACCTGGTGGAGCGGGTGCCTGCGGACCGGCTCCTGGTGACCGAGAGCGGTATCCATACCCCGGAGGACGTGCAGCGCATGCGCCGGGCCGGCGTGCAGGCCTTCCTGGTGGGGGAGGCCCTGGTGAAGGCCCCGGATCCCGGCGCGGCCCTGGCGCGGCTCATGGGCCGCGGGGCCTGAGGGGAGACCTGCGGCCCCACGGGCCGTACATCGTTGCGAAGGAGGCTTGCCATGACCGCGCGCTATGAATCCATCCCGTCCCATCCCGTCTCCGACGATGTCCTCGTCCACCGCTACCGCCAGGGCCTGCCGCTGCGGGTGACCCTGGAGGACCCGGCCACGGACGTCATGACCGACCTGCGCCGCGTGGAGGCCATGACCGTCTCCCCCGAGACCCCCATGGAGACCGCCCTGCAGAAGATGATCCACACCGGGGTGCGCCTGCTCATCGTCGTCACCCCGGAGGACCGGGTGCAGGGGGTGGTGACGGCGCGGGACATCCTGGGGGAGAAGCCGGTGCAGGTGGTCTCCGGCGAGCGCATCACCCATGGGGAGCTCCAGGTGCAGCACGTCATGACCCCCCGGGCCGAGCTCACGGTGCTGGATCACTTCGACGTGGTGGTGGCCCGGGTGGGGGATGTGGTGGCCACCCTGCGGGAGTCGAGACGGCAGCATGCCCTGGTGGTGGAGCACGACGAGGACCGGCATGAGGTCCTGCGCGGGTTGTTCTCCCTCACCCAGATCGGGCGCCAGTTGGGGGTGGAGATCTCCGCCGAGGGGCCGGTGCAGAGCTTCGCCGAGATCGAGAAGCTGCTCACCGCCTCCTGAAGGGCGGGGGGCGAAAAAAAGAAAACCCCGCCGATGGCGGGGTTTGCTTCCACTCAAATTCGGTCGGACCCGGGGGTCGGGGTCAGATGGCCTTGACGTTGGCCGCCGCCATGCCCTTCGGGGTGGTCTGGGTGTCGAACGACACCTTTTGCCCCTCGGCCAGGGTGCGGAAGCCGCCGCCGTCGATGGCGGAGAAATGGACGAACACGTCCTTGCCCCCATCATCCGGCGTAATGAACCCAAATCCCTTGCTTTCGTTAAACCACTTCACGGTACCGGTCAGCACTGCGTATTACCTCGATGAAAAAGATACACTATGCGCAGGCGTCCGGATGTCGGGTCGCGCACGGAGGCTTGCCCCCGGTGCCACGGGAAACCCGCAACCCCTGCAGGACCGACTATACGCCGCCCCCAGGGCAGAAGCCATAACCGATTCACATTTTTTGTCCCGGGGACGATGAATCGGCCTCTTTCCGACGAACGGTCGATGGCGCCCCCCGGAAACGCCGCATATCCCTTGACCCGCGCCCCGGGATCGGAACCGCCCCATGCCGTCTGACGAGATCCGCCTCCTCCCCGCCGGGGATCCGGCCCACCGCCGCCTGGTCTGGCTGCGCGGCCCGGCAGAGACGGCCCGCGCCCGGGCGGCGGCCTGGTGCCGGCAGCTGGCGCATACGCAGCGGGCCGCCTGGGTGGGGATGGCGCCGCCCGCACACCTGCCCGTATCCGTCTGCCCGCCGCCCCAGGCGGACACCCTCCTGGGGCGCAGTCTGGATGCCCTGGTGTTCGACGCCGCCGAAGGCATCGCCCCCGATGCCCTCGGGGCCGCCGCCGGGGCCCTGTGCGGGGGCGGGGTGCTGTTGCTGATCCTGCCGGTCGCCGGCCTGTCATCCCCCTTCGGCCGGCGCATGCGCCGCATCCTGGAGGCGGCCTTGGAGGCGGCCCCCGGGGACACCCCCCTGCCGCTGCCCGGGACCCCGCCGGGGGCCATCCAGCCCGATCGGGACGGCTGCCTCACCCCGGATCAGCGCCGCGCGGTGGCGGCCCTGGAACGCCTCTCCCGGGGGCGGGGCGGACGCCCCCTGGTGCTCACCGCCGATCGGGGGCGGGGCAAGTCGGCGGCCCTGGGGATCGCCGCCGGACGCCTGCTGGCCCGCGCCCGCCCCGGGGGAAGGCCGCCCCTGCGCATGGTGCTCACCGCGCCGCGCCTGACGGCCGTGGCCCCGGTACTGGAACGGGCGCGGGCGGCCCTGCCGCCGGGGCAGGGCCGCCGGGAGACGGCGCCCCTCACCGGTCCCGGCGGGCACATGGAATACCTGCCCCCGGAGGCCGCCAGCCGGGTCCCGGCGGAACTGGTGCTGGTGGACGAGGCGGGGGGGATCCCGGTGCAGTGGCTGCAGCGCCTGCTGGACGCCCATGGCCGCATCGCCTTCACCACCACGCTGCATGGCTACGAGGGTACGGGCCAGGGCTTTGCCGCCCGCTTTTGCCCCCTGTTGTACCGGCGTTTCCCCGGCACCCGCTTCCTTCACCTGGAGCGGCCGGTGCGCTGGGCGGCGGGGGATCCCCTGGAGGCCCTGCTGGAGCGCCTGCTGCTGCTGGGGGCACGGCCCCGGGAGGTGCCGCCGGTGGCAGAGGGGCGGGTGGAGCGCCTGTCCCCGCAGCGCCTGGCCGGGGACGAGGCCCTGCTGGAGGCGGTGTACGGCCTGCTGGCCCTGGCCCACTACCGTACCCGCCCCTCGGACCTGCAGCGCCTGCTGGAGGATGCGGCCATGGAGACCACGGTGCTGTGGTCGGGAGGGGCGGTGGCGGCCGTGGCCCTGGTGGCTCGGGAGGGGGGGTTGGAGCCGGACCTGTGCCGGCAGGTGTGGGCGGGGCGGCGCCGGCCCCGGGGACACCTGTTGCCGGTGGGGCTGATCCTGCACGGCGGGCTGGCCCCCGATGCGGGGCGGCTGCGCTATCACCGGGTGGTGCGCATCGCCGTGCACCCGGGGTTGCAGGGCCGGGGCCTGGGTGGGCGGCTGCTGGCCGCGGTGGTGCAGCGGGCCGGGGATGCCGGGGCGGATGCCGTGGGGGCCTCCTTCGGCGCGAGCGCGAAATTGCTGGCCTTCTGGCGGGGGCAGGGCTTCGCGCCGGTGCGCGTGGGGGTGAAGCCGGAGGTGAGCAGCGGCGGCTGGGGGGTGACGGTGCTGCGCCCGCTGACCCCCGCCGGGGAGGGGCTGGCCACCGCGGCCCGGCAGCGCTTCGCCCGTGCCCTGGCCCCCCTGCTGGCGGACCCCCTGGCGGGCATGGAACCGGCCCTGGCCGCCGGACTCTGGCGGGGCGCGGCGGTGGCGCCGCCGGACCCGGACCAGGCCCGGGCCCTGGCGGGGTTTGCCCATGACCAGCGCGTCTTCGAGGCCTGCCTGCCGGAACTGGCGGTAGCGGTGCCCTGGGGCCTGTCGGATCCGGCGCGGGCCGCGGCCCTGGATGCGTGTGAGCGGGATGCCCTGGTGATGCGCGTGCTGCAGCACCGGGACTGGGACGCGGTGGCACGGCATGCACGGGTGCACGGCCGCCGTGGCGTCATCCGCCTGCTGCGCGGGGCCCTGGCGCGCTGGTTGCCGCCGCCCGGGTGAACCGTTTTCAGTCCTGCTGCACCTCCCCCAGACGCGCGGCGCTGACGGCCCCCGCCAGGGCGAGGAGCGACAGCGCCAGGATGGCCGTGGCGGTGCCCGCCAGCTGGGCCACCAGGCCGAAGACCCCTCCCGCCAGCAGCAGGATCCCGATGACGGTATTGCTCACGGCGGTGTAGGCGGCGCGGGTCTCGGTGGTGGCCATGTCCACCAGGTAGGTCTTGCGCCCCAGGCGCACACCGGCGTGGGCGATGCCCATGATCAGCAAAAAGGCGGCGAAGGCCCAGGGGCTGAGGGCCCAGGGCACCCCCAGGTTCACCAGCAGGAAGACCGCGACCCCGAGCACTCCCGCCAGGGTGCCGGCGGCCATGAGCACGCGGCGGCTGGAGCGGTCGGAGAGGCGGCCCCAGATGGGGGCGCTCAGGGTCCCCGCCAGTCCCGTGGCCAGGATCAGCAGCCCCAGGTCCGCAAGACCGCCGTCCCCCTGCTGCTGCGCCAGCATGACGTAGAAGGGCTGGGCCAGGGCCGTGCTCATGAGCAGGGCGCGGGTGAGGACGAAACGCCGGAAGGGGGCATCCGTACGCAACAGGCCCAGGGAGCGCAGACTTTCGGTGAGGGCGTTGCCGCCGCCCCCGGTGGCCCCGGGCTCCTCCTGCAGTGTGGTGAAGACGGCCGCCGCCAGCAGCCACAGGGCGGCCGCCGCCAGCAGCAGGACCGCGAAGAATCCCGCATCGGCATCGGCACCGCCCTGCAGGGTGAGCCATAGCCCCAGCAGCAGGGTGACGGCCCCGGCGGCGGCGGAGGCGTAGCCCATGAGGGTGCCGCGGCGCTGCTTGCTGATGGTCTTGCCCAGTACGTCCTTGGAGGCCACGGAGCTCATGCCCCGGGCCAGGGCGAACACCACCGTGAGGGCGACGAGGACCCAGCCGGCGGCGGCCCCGGTGAGGGTGAGGGCGGTCAGGCCCATGCCCGCCACCGCCAGGGCCTGGCCGATGCTGCCCCAGATCCAGAACCACTTGCGCACCGGGGCGTGGCGGATGAAGGCGGCCACCAGCAACTGGGGCATGAGGGCCCCCGCCTCGCGGATGGGCACCAGCAGGCCCGCCAGGGCCGCCGGTGCCCCCAGGGCCGCCATGAGCCAGGCCAGTACCAGTTTGGCGCTGGCCAGCTCGTCGCCGATCTTGGTGGCGGTGTTGGAGATCAGGTGGATAAAGAAGCTGGCCGGCTGCACACGGCAGGCGGATTCGGGGATGTCCTTGCAGACGCGGGCATCCTCGTCGCCGGTGATGGCCTCGTAGAGCTCCACCACCGGCCGCGGCGGATGGGGGGGATGGGGGGCGTGGGCGGTGGTGTCCGTCATGGCGCTTGCTGCGGGTTCCTTGTGGGTTGGGGGACGGGGTTCAGGCGCCGTGCCGCCGTCCCAGGGGGTCCTGGGGATCCACCTCGTCGCGGAAGGGCTTCTTGCGGTCGATGTGGGTGGACTGGTAGACGTTGCCGATCCAGTTGTTGATCACCGCCTCGGCGGTGTCGTGCCAGGTGTTGTCCAGTTGCTCGATGAGCAGCCCCTCGGGGAATTCCGACGGGGTCTCCCCCCGGGCCAGGGCGCAGTTCAGCAGCTCCCGGTATTCCTCCAGGATGGCTTCGCCCTTGAGGGTGAAGTAGTTCTGCACGATGGGCGGGTAGTCCGGACGGCCGCCCTCGGCGTAGCGGCGCACCTCCCGCTTGTATTCCTTGAGCAGGCTGATGATGTCGTACTCCGGATGCCCCTGGAAGAAGACGATGCGGAACTGGTCCTCGCTTACCGCCAGGTGCACCCCGGCCTCCTCGCTCTCCACCAGCACCTTCAGCCCGGCGGCCTCGAACTGCTCCCGGGAGATCTCGTTGAAGCGGGAATGGGGGACGTCGAATCGGGTGTTCACCCCCGCCACCAGGGGGTGGGCCCGATCCACCACCCGATGGGGATAGACCCCCCAGCGCTTGAAGCCCAGGGGCCGGCGGGTCTGTCCGTAGCGGAACTGCATCACCGCATGGGTGGCCAGGCAGGAGCACAGGGTGGAGGTGACGTTCTCGTAGGCCCAGTCGATCACCTCGATCAGGGGCTCCCAGAAGGGCTCCAGGGACAGGTCCACCTGGGTGACGTTGGCGCCGGTGATGATCAGGGCGTCCAGGCCCTCTTCCTGGATCTTCTCCCAGGGTTCGTAGAAGCGCTGCACGTGTTCCCGGCCCTTGGGGCCCCGTTCCAGGGCGTCCAGGGTGAAGGGGTGGAGGTAGAACTGGGCAATCTGGTTGCTCTCCCCCACCAGCCGGAAGAACTGGCGCTCCGTGGCCGCCAGGGCGGCGTCCGGCATCATGTTCAGCAGGCCGATGTGCATGGCGCGGATGTCCTGGCGCAGGGCGTAGTCCCCCGTGAGGACGGTCTGGCCCTCCTGCTTCAGGCGCTGGAAGGTGGGTAGCGGGGTGTGGGCGACAAGGGGCATGGTGTGGATCCGGTCTGGGGTCGGGGCGGCCGTTCAGTCCGGCCGCCGTTCCAGGGCCAGCTCGATCAGCTGGTTGAACTGGGCCTCGTTGCGCACCCGGGCCAGTTCATCGGTGGTGATGGTGTAGCCGTACTGCTCCGCCAGGCGCTCGTAGCGGGGCAGGCGGTCGCGGAACAGGCGCGGGAACATCCAGCGCACGAAGGCGTCCGGGTCGATCTGGGCCACGTAGTCCAGGTGGTTCTCCCGGAGATAGATGTCCAGTTCCCGGTCCAGGAAGTCCTCCCGGTAGAACAGGGGTTTGGGGCTTTCCTCCGCCCGTTGCATCAGTTGCTGCTCATCCCGTTCCGTGGCCTTGATGTAGATGATCAGGGAGTGCTCCGCCAGCAGTTCCATGACCCCGGGGTCCTCCAGCTCGCAGACGCTGCCGCCGGCGTCGTTGACCACATGGTCGTAGCCGTAGATCTCGTGGGCCTTGCGGATGAACTCGGGCACATCGCGCATGGCCGCCACCTCGGCGTCGTGGTGCAGGCGCTGGCGGCGCTTGAATTCCTTCAGGGAGAGCCCGCCCCGCTCCGGGTTGCCCAGCTTGCCCAGGAAACTGGATACCGGCTGCAGGTTGTCCACGGAGAGGTTGTTCACGATGCTGATGGAGTCCGAGCGCAGCAGGTCCCGCAGGAACTCGATATGCATCACCTGGCGCTTGATGTTGTCCAGGATGGGCTCGTCCAGGTACCGGCTGCCGATGCGGTAGTCGCCGGAGAAGTGGAACCAGTGGGCGCGGCGCAGCAGATGGGCGAGCCGCGTCTTGCCCACACCGGACATCCCCAGCAGGGTGATGCACTTGTTTCTCCACAGCCGGTATTCGGAAGGCGTGAGTTTCACGGGGTGGTTCCGTCGCAATGGGATATGCGGGCATTTTAACAGGTTGCCCGCATCCCTCCGCGAGGCCCGGGCCGCCCTCGGGTTACAATGGGCGTCCAGTTCATCATCCCGGATCCCGTCATGCCGTCACTGGTCCTGCGCAACATCCAGCTCAGCCATGGTCATCCGCCCCTGCTGGACGGGGTGGACCTGAGCATCGAGCCGGGGGAGCGGGTCTGCCTGGTGGGCCGCAACGGCGCCGGCAAGTCCACCCTGATGCGCGTCATCAGCGGCGAGATCCCCCCTGATGATGGCCAGATCGAGCGCGGCGAAGGCCTGCGGGTGGCCCGGCTGGAACAGGCCGTGCCCGGGGGGCTGGAGGGCAGCGTCTTCGACGTGGTGGCCGATGGCCTGGGGGCCCTGGGGGCGCTGGTGCGGCGCTACCACCAACTGGTGCGGGCCATGGAGCAGGGGGCCGACGCGGCCCAGCTCTCCGCCCTGGAACGCTGCCAGAACGAACTGGAGGCCGCCGACGGCTGGAACCGGGAGCAACGGGTGGAGATGGTGCTCTCGCGCCTGGGACTGGACCCGGAGGCGACATTCTCCGCCCTCTCCGGGGGGCTCAAGCGCCGCGTCCTGCTGGCCCGGGCCCTGGTGACGGAGCCGGACCTGCTGCTGCTGGACGAGCCCACCAACCACCTGGACGTGGAGGCCATCGAGTGGCTGGAATCCTTCCTGCTGGGGTTCGAGGGCAGCCTGCTGTTTATCACCCACGACCGCGCCTTCCTGCGCCGCCTGGCCACCCGCATCGTGGAACTGGACCGGGGACACCTCACCAGCTGGCCCGGGGACTACGACACCTATCTGCGGCGCAAGGCCGAGGCCCTGGAGGCGGAGGCGCGCCAGAACGAGCGTTTCGACAAGAAGCTGGCCCAGGAGGAGGCCTGGATCCGCCAGGGCATCAAGGCCCGCCGCACCCGCAACGAGGGCCGGGTGCGGGCCCTGAAGGCCCTGCGGGCCGAGCGCGCCGAGCGCCGTGAGCGTCAGGGCAGCGCCCGGCTCACCCTGCAGTCCGCCGGGGATACCGGGCGCATGGTGGTGGAGGCGGAGGGGGTGTCCTTCGGTTTCGAAGGCAAACCGGTGATCCGGGACTTCTCCACCCTCATCCTGCGGGGGGACAAGGTGGGTATCCTCGGTCCCAACGGCGCGGGCAAGACCACCCTGCTGCGCCTGCTGTTGGGCCAGCTGGAGCCCGATGCCGGCCACATCCGCCGCGGCACCCGCCTGGAGGTGGCCTATTTCGACCAGCACCGCGCCGCCCTGGACGAGGAGGCCAGCGTCGTAGACAACGTGGGGGAGGGCCGCGACCGCATCGACGTAGGCGGGGAGAGCCGCCATGTGCTCTCCTACCTGCAGGATTTCCTGTTCGAGCCCGCCCGGGCCCGGCAGCCGGTGAAGGCCCTCTCCGGCGGCGAGCGCAACCGCCTGCTCCTGGCCAAGCTCTTCATCCGTCCCGCCAATGTCCTGGTGCTGGACGAACCCACCAACGACCTGGACGCCGAGACCCTGGAGATGCTGGAGGCCCGGGTGGTGGAGTTCCCGGGCACGGTGCTGGTGGTGAGCCACGACCGGGCCTTTCTCGACAATGTGGCCACCAGCGTCCTCGCCTGGGCCGGCGACGGGCGTTTCGAGGAATCCGTGGGGGGGTACAGTGACTGGGTGCGCCAGCGCGCCCGCAGCGCCGGCAAGGCCCCGTCGCCCCCCGAGGGGAACGGCGGGGCCCCTGCCGCCAAGGCCCCCCCGGGTGGGGATGCCGCCGGGAAGGAGGCAACCCCCGCAGGCCAGGCCCCGCGCCGCCCGGCGCAGAAGCTCAGTTACAAGGACCAGCGGGAACTGGAGGCCCTGCCGGGGCGCATCGAGGCCCTGGAGACGGAACTGGCCGCCCTGCAGCAGACCCTGGGGGACCCGGCCTTCTATCAACGCCCCCGGGAGGAGATCACCGCCACCCAGGCGGCCATGGAGGAGAAGGAGCGGGCCCTGGCCGAGGCCTACGCCCGCTGGGAGGCCCTGGAGGAGGGCGGCGGCTGAATCGGCGCCTTCGCCCCCCCTTGGGCCCTCAGGCCGCGTCCTCCGGCAGCTCCGCCTCCGGGGCGTAGACCAGGGTCTGGCCGCAGCGGCGGCAGTAGTAGATCCGTTCCCCCGACTGGGCGGAGCGGTGCCGCCGGGCCCCCAGGGCGTACACCTGACAGCCACAGCGGTAGGCATAGCGCCGTGTGCGGCGCACCGGCACCCCCCTGAGGTCGGAGTCGTGGGTCACCCGCGGCTCGAATCCCAGCCATTGCATCACCTCCCGCCATTCCGGCCCGTGGGGGCGGCGCCGGTCCCGCCCCAGGCCGAAACGCCGGTAGATGATGCTGTGGGCCACCTCGTGGGCCACCGTATCGGGGAACTGCCGTGCCCAGTCCATGGCGAAGAGATGGGCATTGAAGCGCAGGGCCTCTTCCCCGCGCAGCACCCGCCACTGGCCTGCGGCCCGGCCGCGCAGATCGAAGCGCACCGCCGGCGGGGCCGGGTCCACCCCGTAATGGGGCCCTGCCCTGCGGTAGAACGCCTGTACGGCATCGCGGATGGCCTGCTGCTGTGCGTCGTCGAGGGGCATCGGTTCGTGTGCTGGCGGGATGTCTTGCGGAATCGGGAGCGGTGATTCTGAACGCCCGTCCCGGGAGACGCAATGCAGGGTCCTGTGTCCCCGGTCGGGTTGCAGGACTTTGCGTCATTCCTTTCTCCATGTAGTCCCATAAGGGCATCCCGGTTCAGAGGGTTTTTGTTTCCAGGCCGCAAAGCGATGCCCCAAAAGGCGCTGCGCATCCATTGTTTTTATTGTTCATGCGTGCGCCGGGGTTCCCCGTGTCCATATCCTTTTTGAATCGACTTTGACATTGTATGATTTCTCGCCAAAAATAAAATGGATCGTGTTTTTGCTGTAGGACGTAGGCATGGTAATGCGAATCATCGCCCCTGGCTGATGCGGTTGATTTTCCCGGCAGTGGGCCATAGGGAATACGATGGCGAATGCGCCGGGTGAAATGTATTTCCGGGGAGACCTTCCGGTCTGCGTTCTGCGTCTTTCACGAAGGATCCATGGGGAGATAGACAGATATGAATCAGGCATTGGAGAATCTTTCGGCCCAGGAACTCTACGAACTGGCCCGCCGCCGTGAGGAAGAGGAACGGGAAAAGATCGAGCAGGAACGGCGGGAGAAGTTGGAGGAGCTCATGGCCCAGCGCCGCGAGATGGTGGCCCGGCACAAGGCCGAGCTGGCGGCCCTGGACAAGGAGATCAAACGCCTCGGGGGCGGCCGCAGGCGGTCCCCCGCCCGCCGCGCCAATGGCAGCAGCACCAATCTCAGCCGCAAGGTGGTGGAGCTGCTGCAGGAGAAGGGGGAGATGAACACCCGGCAGATCAGGGCGGAGCTGGAGTCCCGTGGGCTGGAGGCCCGCAACATCAGCCAGACCCTTTCCTATCTCAAGCGCCAGGGCCGCCTGCAGAACCGGGGTCGTGGTGTCTACGGGCCGCTGTGAACCCCTTCGGCAGCGCCATGGCGGCGCTTGCCGGGAAAAATTCCCTTGCCGGCTAATACGATGAAAAGAAAGGGAAAACGATGGCTGGGAAGGGGTTTTCCGGGGGGGGCGGTCCCCGCTGTCCCGCTTCTGCTATGGCATGACGGACCCGAAGCGGCTAGACTGCATCGCGTGTAGCGGAATGAGTTGTGCGTTTTACGTCGGCACAGGCACGCTGCATGGAGCTGTATTCATCTGAAAGAGAAGATTGAGGTTAGGATTCATGTCTACCGGTACTGTGAAGTGGTTCAACGAAACGAAGGGCTTCGGGTTTATCGCCCCTGCGGATGGCGGTGCCGACGTGTTCGTGCATTACTCGGCGATCCAGGCCGACGGTTTCAAGACCCTGGCCGAGGGCCAGCGGGTGAACTACGAAGTGCAGCAGGGTCCCAAGGGCCTGCAGGCGGTCAATGTCACGGTGGAAGGCTGAGCACGGTCTTCGCCGCAACCGCAAGGGATTGAAAAAAACGAGGGAATGAAAAAGGGCCCCGCCGCAAGGCGGGGCCCTTTTTGATTGGGGATGGAGGACCGTTGCGGCCCCTGACACACGGGTTGTGTCGGTTGTCAGCCTTCGTCCGCGTGCACGTGGCCGTGGGACACCTCTTCCTCGCTGGCCTCACGAATGCCCCGCACCTTCACATCGAAGTTGAGCGGGGTGCCGGCCAGGGGATGGTTGGCATCGATCACCACATCGTCGCCGTTGATGGCGGTGATGGTCACGATCTGGGCACCCCCGTTCTCGGTGCCCGCCTGGAACTGCATGCCCACCGCCAGCTCATCCACGCCCTGGAACTGGTCGCGGTGGAGGGTATGGATCATCTCCTCATCGCGTTCGCCGTAGGCATCGGCCGGCTCCACCCGTACCTGCACCTGCTCGCCTTCCTCTTTCCCCTCCAGGGCCTGTTCCAGGCCCGGGATGATGTTGCCCGCCCCGTGGAGATAGTCCAGGGGGCCCCGTTCGGAGGAATCGTCGATCACCCGGCCTTCGTCATCGGTGAGCTTGTAATCGATGCTCACCACCTTGTTGCTGCCGATCTGCATGCGGCCGTGCCTCCAACTGCTCTTTTTGAATGAGCGGCCAGTCTAACCCGCATGGGGACCGTAGTTCACCATCCGTTGGGTCGATTGCCCCCATACGGGATCAATGACGGGGGGTGACCGTGAGGGCGCCCGAGGCCACCTCCAGTCGGGTCTCGCCCCGCAGCCAGGCATGCAGGGCATCCCCCGCCAGGCGGGCCCGCCAGCCCCGTAACAGCGGTGAGCGGGGGTCTCCCGCCACCAGGGCCTCCAGATCCCTGCGGGTGGCGATGGCCGCGGGGCTGATGTCGTTGGCCAGGGCCTGGTGGCGCAGCAGCCCCATGGCCACGTCCACCAGGGCCTCCTGTTGGGCATCCGGGCGGCCGCCGCGGGACGGCGGGGTGGGGCAGTCTTCCTGGGGGCGCGCCATCGCCCCGCGGATCAGACCCAGCAGGGTCTCGCCGTGGCGCTGTACCGTGGCCTCCGCCAGGCCGCGCACCTTCGCCAGGGTCTGGAGGTCTTGGGGCTGGCGGCGGGCCAGATCCAGGATCACCTCGTCCTGCAGCAGCCAGCGACGGGGGCGGTCGCAGCGCATGGCCTCCTGCTCGCGCCAGCGGGCCAGGTCCTGCACCACCGCCATCTGGCGGGGCCGGCGCAGGGTGTTGAGCCCCTTGACCCGCTGCCAGATCGTCTCCGGGTCCGGCCGGTAGCTGCCGGCATCCTCCAGGCGGCGGAAGTCCTCTTCCAGCCAGGCCAGGCGCCCCTTGGCCTCCAGGGCCTCGCGCATGCGCGGATAGGCCTGGGCCAGGTACCGCACGTCATCCGCGGCGTAGCGCAGCTGCTCCGGTTCCAGGGGGCGGCGGCTCCAGTCGGTGCGGGAATGCCCCTTCTCCAGCTCCACCCCCAGCACCGCCTGGATCAGACGGCCATAGCCGATCTGGTCCCCGTGCCCCAGAAGCGCCGCCGCCACCTGGGTGTCGAAGACGGGGGTGGGGACGCGACCATCCCGGTGGAAGAAGATCTCCAGGTCCTGGGCACCGGCATGCAGCACCTTGAGGATGGCCGGATCCTGGAGCAGGGCGGTCAGGGGGGCGAGGTCCTTAAGGGCCAGGGGGTCGATGCAGGCCACCTCCTCCTCGGTGGCCACCTGCACCAGGCAGAGGCGCGGGTAATAGGTCTTCTCCCGCAAAAATTCCGTGTCCAGGGCGATCCACGGGGCCTTCTGCAGGCGGGCGCAGAGGGCCTGGAGGGCGCCTCCTTGGTCGATGAACCGGGGGGCTTCCATGTTCAGCGCCTCCCGGTGGGGCAGACGGTGCCTTTAGGGGCAGGGGGGATGGGCGGTGTCATGGGGACTCCGGCGGGTCTGGGTGGGTGTGGCCGGGCCGCTTGACCGTCCCGGCGGGCGGGCGACAGTATACCGTCCACCGCCCCCCGTACCAGCCCCGGAGGCCCCATGTCCCGCAGACCCCTCGCCCTGTTCGCGGCTGTCGCATTGGCGGCGATCCTGGCGCTGCAGCCCGCACCGGCCAGTGAATGGGAGGCCCCGCATCTGCAGGATCATCCCCTGGTGGGCCGCATCTGGTCCGTGGAGCAGGCTCGGACCCTGTCCCGGGAGGACCTGCGCCGGCACCTGCAGGGTGCCGCGTACGTGCTCCTGGGGGAGGTGCACGACAACCCGGACCATCACCGTCTCCACGGCCAGGTCCTGCAATGGCTTGCCCGGGGGGCGGGGGAAGGGCCCGGCGTGGCCTTCGAGATCTTCGACCGGGAGCAGCAGCCGCGGATCGAGCGCATGCGCGCCGAGGGGGTGCGGGAGGCCGAGCGCCTGGGACGGGAACTGGAGGTGGCGGCACGCCATTGGCCCTGGCCCCTGTACCGCCCCCTGGTGCAGTGGGTCCTGGATCACGATCGGCCCCTGGTGGCGGCCAACCTGTCCGCACCCCGGGCGGCGCGCATCGCCCGGGAGGGGGCGGAGGCGGTGCTGGGTGCGGAGGCGGTCCATCGGCTGGGTCTGGACCGGCCCCTGCCGGCCGCCGGCCGGCAGTTGGTACAGGACATCCAGGAGGCCCACTGCGGCTATCTGCCCACGCATCGGGTGGGCGGCATGGTGCAGGCCCAACGGGCCCGGGACGCGGTCATGGCCCAGTCCCTGCAAACCCTGGCGGTCCGGCCCGCCGTGCTCATCGCCGGTAACGGTCATGTCCGTCGCGACTACGGGGTGCCGTTCTATCTGCCCGGGGACGGGGTGCTGAGCCTGGGCTTCCTGGAGGTCTCCGAAGACCGCAGACGCATGGCCAATTACGGCGATACCCTGCAGGGGCGGTACGATATCGTCTGGTTCACGCCGCGGGTGCGCGTCACCGACCCCTGCGAGGCGTTTCGCCAGCAGTTGGAGGGCATGGGCCAGGAGCCGGGTGGTTGAGTGCCGGCCTCAGGCCAGCTGGGGGCACCAGCGCCGGCGTACCCCCCGCAGCAGGACAAAGACCAGGGGCCAGCAGGGGATGCTGGTGAGCAGGGGGGCCCAGTAGCGCCAGGTGCCGGGTTCATGACCGGTGATGCCATCCACCCACAGGATCACCAGCAGGTACAGGGCCAGCATCCCCCCCACCGTGATGGCCTGTTGCCACAGGGGGGCGAAGCGCACCTGCTGGTGCAGGCGGATGGCGATCCAGGCGATGAGGGCCAGGGCCAGGGCGTGCTGTCCCAGTAGGGCCCCCCGGGCCACGTCCAGCAGCAGGCCGGCGATCCAGGCCGTGCCCACGCCCACGCGGCGGGGCAGGGCCATGTTCCAGTAGAGCACGGCCATGGCCAGCCACTCCGGGCGCCAGGGGCTGAGCCATTCCGGCAGGGGCATGATCATGAGCCCCAGGGCCAGGACCAGGGTGGCCGGGATGGCGAGCAGCGGTGCGGCCGGGTTAGGCATCGCCTTCTCCTTGCCCTTGCGGTTCACCCCCCTGCGGATCCGCCTCGGTGGGTGGGGCAGATCCCGGTTGCGGGGTGCGGGCCGGGGAGGCCCCCTCCAATGACGGCTCCGGGGCCTGTTCCTGCCGCCGGCTCCACAGCAGCAGCACCTCCCGGGAACGGTCGAGGCGGGCCAGGGGGCGGGCCTGGACCACGGCGAATTCCGCCCCCTCGGGGCGTTCCACATGCACCACCTGGGCCACGGGGTAGTCCGCCGGGAAGCGCCCGCCCAGGCCGGAGGTGAGCACCATATCCCCCACGCGCACGTCTTCACTGGGGGGGATGAAGCGCAGTTCCAGGCGTTTGGGATTGCCCGTGCCCATGGCCAGGGTGCGCAGTCCCGTGCGCTGGATGCGCACCGGGAGGGCATGACTGGGGTCGGAGATGAGCAGGGCGATGCTGTGCATCGGGTGCACCTCCAGCACCTGTCCCACCACCCCCTGGGCATTGATCAGCGGTTGTCCCGGATAGACGTCGTGCACCCGGCCCTTGTCCAGCACCACCTGTTGGCGGAAGGGGTCCAGGTCCACGGACAGGAGTTCGGCGATCACCACCTCCTCGCGCACCCGGGACGAGGTGTCCAGCAGGGCCCGCAGGCGGGCGTTCTCCGCCTGCAGTGCCTCGAAGCGCAGCATCCGCCCCTGCAGGCGCAGGTTCTCCGCCCGCAGGCGGGCGTTGCGGGCGATGAGGGTCTGATGCGTGGTGAACTGCTCGGAGGTCCAGCGGCCGATGCGCAGCGGCAGGTCCGCGGCGTATTGCACGGGATAGACCAGGGTGGCCAGGGCGGAGCGCAACTCCTGGAGGTGCTGGTGACGATGGTCCAGGGTCATGAGGACCAGGGAAAGGGCGGCACAGAGGACCAGCCGTAACGCCGGGGAGGGCCCCAGGTTAAAGAGCGGCTGTTTGATGGCGGATCCTCCTCCCGGCGTTATTCAAGCGACAGGAAGTCGGTCCCGTGTTCGTCGATCATCTCCAGTACCTTGCCCCCGCCCCGGGCGACGCAGGTGAGGGGGTCGTCGGCCACCACCACGGGGATGCCCGTCTCCTCCATGAGCAGGCGGTCCAGGTCCCGCAGCAGGGCGCCGCCGCCGGTGAGGACGATGCCGCGTTCGGCCACGTCCGAACCCAGTTCCGGCGGGGTCTGTTCCAGGGCGGTGCGCACGGCGCTGACGATGCCGTGCAGGGGTTCCTGCAGGGCCTCCAGGATCTCGTTGCTGTTGAGGGTGAAGGCGCGGGGGACCCCCTCGGCCAGGTTGCGGCCCTTGACCTCGATCTCCTCCAGTTCCTTGCCCGGATAGGCGGAACCGATCTCGTGCTTGATGCGCTCGGCGGTGGCCTCGCCGATGAGGATGCCGTAGTTGCGGCGCACATAGGCGGTGATGGCGTCGTCGAAGGTGTCGCCGCCGATGCGCACCGAGGCGGAGTAGACGATGCCGTTGAGGGACATCACCGCCACCTCGGAGGTGCCGCCGCCGATGTCCAGGACCATGGAGCCCCGTGCCTCGTCCACCGGGATGCCGGAGCCGATGGCGGCGGCCATGGGCTCCTCCATGAGATAGACGCGGCGGGCGCCGGCGCCGGCGGCGGACTCACGGATGGCGCGGCGTTCTACCTGGGTGGCGCCGCAGGGCACGCACACCAGCACCCGCGGGCTGGGGCGGAACATGCGATGGTGGTGCACCTTGCGGATGAAGTGCTGCAGCATCTTCTCCGTGGTGGTGAAGTCGGCGATGACGCCGTCCTTCATGGGGCGGATGGCCTGGATGTTCTCGGGGGTGCGGCCGATCATCTTCTTGGCGGCGATGCCCACGGCCTCCACGGAACGCGGCCCGCCCGGCCCCCGGTCCTGGCGGATGGCCACCACCGACGGTTCGTTGAGGACGATCCCCTTGCCCCGCATGTAGATCAGCGTGTTGGCAGTTCCGAGATCGATGGAGATGTCGTTGGAGAGAAGACCGAGGATGCGGCTGAGCATGGGATCCGGTGTGGCGACGCCTGCGAAAGCGGTAACTCTAGCAATGCCGCTACGCTTTGGGCAAGGCGGGACTTGTGCTACGTTATCCCGCCTGTCCAGCCCTTGAGCACGTTCGGAGCATTTCCATGTCCCTGTCCCGCGACGAAGTGGAGAAGATCGCCCATCTGGCCCGCTTGGCGGTGCGCCCGGAGGACCTGGAGGGCTACGCCCGGGAACTGTCCGGGATCCTGGCCTTCGTGGAGCAGATGGACGCGGCGGATACCGAAGGCGTGACCCCCATGGCCCATCCGGTGGAGGCCTCCCAGCGGCTGCGCCCGGACGAACCCAACGAGCCCGACCGGCGCGACCGGTTCCAGGCCATCGCCCCGGCCGTGGAGGCGGGCCTGTACCTGGTGCCCCGGGTGATCGAGTGAGGGCACCGCCCAGGGTGTGACCCCGACGACCCCAGCCCCGACAACGGAACGACCCATGCACGAGAAGACCATCGCCGAACTCGCCGCCGCCCTCCAGGCCAGGGAGGTCTCCAGTGTCGAGCTCACCGAACACTACCTGCGGCGCATCGAGACCCTGGACGATGCCCTCAACGGCTACATCACCGTCACCGCGGAACAGGCCCTGGAGGCCGCCCGCGCGGCGGACGACGCCCGCGCCCAGGGCCGGGCCGGGGCGCTCACCGGTGTGCCCATGGCCCACAAGGACATCTTCTGCACGGAAGGGGTGCGCACCAGCTGCGGTTCGCGCATGCTGGACAACTTCGTTGCCCCCTATGACGCCGGTGTGGTGGAGCGTTTCAAGGCCGCCGGCTGCCCCGTGCTGGGCAAGACCAACATGGACGAGTTCGCCATGGGCTCCTCCAACGAGACCAGCTACTACGGCCCGGTGAGAAACCCCTGGGACACGGAACGGGTCCCGGGGGGCTCCTCCGGCGGCTCCGCCGCCGTGGTGGCGGCCCGGCTGGCCCCCGGGGCCACCGGCACCGATACCGGCGGTTCCATCCGCCAGCCGGCGGCCCTCACCGGCATCACCGGCCTCAAGCCCACCTACGGGCGGGTCTCCCGCTGGGGCATGGTGGCCTTCGCCTCCAGCCTGGACCAGGGCGGCCCCATGGCCCGCACCGCCGAGGATTGCGCCCTGCTGCTCAACGTCATGGCGGGCTTCGACCGGCGCGACTCCACCAGCCTGGAGCGCCCCGAGGAGAATTTCACGGCGGCCCTGGACCGTCCCGTCAAGGGCCTGCGCGTGGGCCTGCCGAAACCCTTCTTCGGCGAGGGCATGGCCCCGGGTGTGGCCCGGGTGCTGGAGGAGGCCATCGACCACTACAAGGGCCTGGGGGTGGAGTTTCGTGAGGTGGACCTGCCCAACGCGGGGCTGGCCGTGCCCGCCTACTATGTGGTGGCCCCGGCGGAGTGCTCCTCCAACCTGGCCCGCTTCGATGGTGTGCGTTTCGGCTACCGCTGCGAGGACCCCAAGGACCTGCTGGATCTCTACACCCGCAGCCGCGGCGAGGGCTTCGGCGCCGAGGTGAAACGGCGCATCATGGTGGGCACCTACGCCCTCTCCGCCGGTTACTTCGACGCCTACTACCTCAAGGCGCAGAAGATCCGCCGCCTCATCGCCGACGACTTCGCCCGCGCCTTCCAGGAGGTGGATGTCCTGTTGGGGCCCACCACCCCGGACACCGCCTTCCGCATCGGCGAGAAGACGGACGATCCGGTGAGCATGTATCTCTCGGACATCTACACCATCGCCGTGAACCTGGCCGGGCTTCCGGGCATGTCCCTGCCCGCTGGCCTGGCCGACGGATTGCCCGTGGGGATGCAGCTCATCGGTAACTACTTCGACGAGGCGCGCCTCCTGGGGATGGCCCATCAGTACCAGATGGGCACCGAGTGGCACCGCATGGCGCCGGGCGGCTTCAAGTAAGCCGCCTCCACGAACACGACTCCTCACCCTTCTACCGGGCATTGAATATGCAATGGGAAACGGTCATCGGGCTTGAGATCCACGCCCAGCTCGCCACCAGATCCAAGATCTTCTCCGGCGCCGCCACCGCCTACGGCGCCGCCCCCAACACCCAGGCCTGCGCCGTGGATCTGGGGCTGCCGGGGGTGCTGCCGGTGCTCAACGAGGGCGCGGTGCGCATGGCGGTGAAGCTGGGCCTGGCTATCGGGGCCGACATCGCCCCCCGCTCCGTGTTCGCGCGCAAGAACTACTTCTACCCGGACCTGCCCAAGGGCTACCAGATCTCCCAGTACGAACTGCCGGTGGTCTCCCGCGGGCAGTTGGAGATCGAGCTGGAGGACGGCCAGGCCAAGACCGTGGGCATCACCCGGGCGCACCTGGAGGAGGACGCGGGCAAGAGCCTGCACGAGGACTTCCACGGCATGACCGGCATCGACCTCAACCGCGCCGGCACGCCGCTTCTGGAGATCGTCTCCGAGCCGGACCTGCGCTCGGCCCGGGAGGCGGTGGCCTACATGAAGAAGCTCCACTCCCTGGTACGCTACCTGGGGATCTGCGACGGCAACATGCAGGAGGGGTCCTTCCGCTGCGACGCCAACGTCTCCGTGCGCCCCCGGGGCAGCGACACCTTCGGCACCCGCACCGAGATCAAGAACCTCAACTCCTTCCGCTTCGTCGAGCGGGCCATCGACTACGAGGTGGAGCGGCAGATCGACGTCCTGGAGGGGGGCGGCACGGTGGTGCAGGAGACGCGCCTGTTCGACCCCGACCAGGGGGAGACCCGCCCCATGCGCTCCAAGGAAGAGGCCAACGACTACCGCTACTTCCCGGACCCGGACCTGCTGCCCCTGGATATCGACGCCGCCTTCATCGAGGCGGTGCGGGCCACCCTGCCGGAACTGCCGGACGAGAAGAAGCACCGCTTCATGGAGCAGTACGGCCTCTCCGCCTATGACGCCGGTGTGCTCACCGCCAGCCGGGAGATGGCCGATTACTTCGAGGCGGTGGCGGCGGCCTGCCAGGGCCCGGCCAAGACAGCGGCCAACTGGGTCATGGGGGAGCTCTCCGCCGCCCTGAACAAGGATGGCCTGGAGATCGGCGACAGCCCCGTGACCGCCGAGGCCCTCGGCGGCCTGCTGCGCCGCATCCACGACAACACCATCTCCGGCAAGATCGCCAAGGAGGTCTTCGAGGCCATGTGGGCCGGCGAGGGGGACGCGGATACCGTCATCGAGGCCAAGGGGCTCAAGCAGATCACCGATACCGGTGCCATCGAGCAGGTCATTGATCAGGTGATCGCCGATCATCCCCAGCAGCTGGAACAGTACCGCGCAGGCAAGGACAAGCTCTTCGGCTTCTTCGTCGGGCAGGTGATGAAGCGCACCGGCGGCAAGGCCAATCCGGCGCAGGTGAACGACCTGCTGAAAGGGAAACTCTAAGGCCTGCAGGTGCGGCCCGGCCCCAGGCCGGGCCATCCGTCCCGGCCCGGTGCAGCGGTTCTAGCCCGCCGGGCGCGCCCCGCACACCGGGCATGCGGGATCGCGGCGGATGCGGATGGTGCGCCACTCCATGGCCAGGGCATCCAGCAGCAGCAGACGTCCCCGCAGGGTGGGCAGCCCCAAAAGGGCCTTCAGGGCCTCGGTGGCCTGCAGGCTGCCCAGCACCCCGGGCAGGCTGGCCAGCACCCCCGTTTGGGTGCATCCCTCCGCCTCCGCCTCCTCCGCCTCGCCGTAGAGGCAGTGATAGCAAGGGCTGTCCGCCACCCCCGGTTCGAATACCGTGAGCTGGCCCTCCATGCGGATCACCGCCGCCGACACCAGCAGCGTGCCCGTGGCCACGCTGGCCCGGTTGACGGCGAAGCGGGTAGCGAAGTTGTCGCTGCAGTCCAGGGCCAGATCCGCCGCCGCCATGGCCGCCTCCAGGGCGGCCCCTTCCAGGGCCTGTGCCTGCGTCTTTACCTCCACCTGGGGGTTGATTGCCGCGATGGCCTGCCGCGCCGACTCCACCTTGGGCTGGCCGATGCGGTCGGTGGTGTGCAGGATCTGGCGCTGCAGGTTGGACAGGTCCACCTGGTCGAAGTCCACCAGGGTGAGCCGGCCCACCCCCGCCGCAGCCAGGTACAGGGCCGCCGGGCTGCCCAGCCCCCCCAGGCCGATGATCAGGACCCGCGCCGCCTGCAGGCGGCGCTGGCCCTCCACCCCCACCTGGGGCAGCAGGATCTGGCGGCTATAGCGCAGGAGCTGCTGATCGTCCATGACCCGCTTCAGGCCCCTGCCTTGCGGGCGGCGTCGTAGGCGGCGGCCTGCTGGTCCGCGTGGTAGGAGGAGCGCACCATGGGGCCGCTGGCCACCTGGGAGAAGCCCAGGTCATAGGCCACCCGGGCCAGGCGGTCGAACTCCTCGGGGGTGACGTAGCGGTCCACGGGCAGGTGGTGCCGGGTGGGCTGCAGGTACTGTCCCAGGGTGAGCATCTCGCAGTCGTGCGCCCGCAGGTCCTGGAGCACCGCCTCCACCTCCTCCGAGGTCTCCCCCAGACCCAGCATGAGCCCGGATTTGGTGGGGATGTGGGGATGGCGGGCCTTGAAGTCCTTGAGCAGGCGCAGGGACCAGGCGTAATCGGCCCCCGGCCGCGCCTGACGGTAGAGGCGGGGCACCGTCTCCAGGTTGTGGTTGAAGACATCCGGCAGGCCTTCCTCCAGCACCTCCAGGGCCAGTTCCATGCGTCCGCGGAAGTCGGGCACCAGGATCTCCACCCGGGTCTGCGGGCTCAGCTCCCGGGTGCGGCGGATGCATTCCACGAAATGGCCCGCGCCGCCGTCCCGCAGATCGTCCCGGTCCACGGAGGTGATGACCACGTAGCGCAGGCCCATGGCCTGCACCGTGCGCGCCAGGTTCATGGGTTCCTCCGGGTCCAGGGGCTCGGGGCGGCCGTGGGCCACGTCGCAGAAGGGGCAGCGGCGGGTACAGATGTCCCCCATGACGATGAAGCTGGCCGTGCCGTGGCTGAAGCATTCCCCCAGGTTGGGGCAGGAGGCCTCCTCGCAGACGGTGTGCAGGTGGCTGTCCCGCAGCACCCGTTTGAGGTGCTGCACCTGCGCACTCCCCTGGGCCCGGGCCCGGATCCAGGGGGGCTTGCGCTGCGGGCGCCGGGTGGGGTCGATCTTCACCGGGATGCGGGCCACCTTCTCGGCGGCCCGCTGCTTCTCGCCCCGTGCGGGGCGCTTATGGGTGGTTTCGGTCATGGCGTATTCCATGTTCGTGCCGCCCGGGGCGGCGGTGACAAGGGGGCGCCGTGGCGCAGGGCGCCCCTTCAGGCGGTGGAGGCCCCGAGCAGATCCAGCACCTCGCGGATCTCCTCCCGGGCCTCCTCGAACAGGTCCAGTTTCAGTTCCCGGTCGGGCTCCGGCAGGCCCAGCTTGGTGTAGGCCGGCACCTGGTCGTAGCGGGGGATCTCCCCGCGGGCGGCGTCGCCGGAATGGGCCAGGTAATAGAGCTGGGCCACCAGCACCACGTCGCAGTAGTCCGGGGGACGGGTCCCGTTGCGGTCCCAGCGTCCGCCCTCGCAGATCACCTGGACGATGTCCGCATCCAGACCCCAGTCGTTGATCACCAGTTCCCCCACCACCGGGTGCAGGTGCTGCAGGATCTGCTCCCGTTCCTCCTCGGGCAGATCCGGATGGAGGCGGGCCAGGTCGTCCAGCAGCGGCACCATGCCCACCTGATGCAGCAGTCCGGCCAGCATGGCGTGCTCCGCGTCAAAGCCTTGGCCGTGGCGCGCCAGGATGTGGCTCAGGGCCGAGACGTGCACGCTGCGCTCCCAGAGGGCGTGCATGCGCTGCCGGATGGCGGGGATCTGGGTGCGGAAGACCTGCTTCAGGGCGATGGCGGTCACCAACTGGCGGGTGGTGTCAAAGCCCAGGCGCACGATGGCGTCGCGCACGTTGTGGATGGGGCTGCTACCCCCGTAGCGGGCGCTCTTGGCGGCCTTGAGCAGCCCCCCGGTCACCGCCATGTCGGTCTGGACGATGCGCGCCAGGCGGGCGGCGTCGATCTCCGGGTCGTTCATGGCCGCCTGCATGCGCATGGCCACCTCCGGCAGGGCGGGCAGGACCAGCTGGCCGGTGATGATGCGCTGGTAGATGGCCCCGAACAGGCCGCTCTCCATCTCGCTGAGGGGGGTCTCCCGGATCTCGTAGCCGGATTCCGTCTGTTGCCGGATCAGGGTCTCGTAGAGGTTGCGGTCGAGGCGCAGCAGGCGGCTTTCTGTGAGGGCAGTGGCGTATTCCCGCAACCGTCCGCTGCCAAAGACGGGCTGTTGTGCCCGTGGTCCATGGGCCTCGATGATCAGCGGGCGGCCCTCACTGAACAGACTGACCTTGCCCTCCAGCAGGTAGAGCATCCAGCGGGTGGTATCGGCCGCCTGCAGCTTTTCGCCGGGGGCCAGTTCCAGGTACACCGCCTTGCGGGCCAGGTGTTCCCGGGCAGCGGGGTCCAGCTCCGCCACGGGGGTGAGCCGGTCCAGGATCGCGGGGTCGATGCGTTCAGCCATGGAGCACCTGTCGGATGATGGCCATCTCTTCCTCGGCCTCCCGCAGCACCGCCAGGTTCATGTCCTCCTCCAGCGGGCCGAGGCTCAGCTTGGCGAAGGCGGGCACCTGGTCCGGTCGGGGCAGGTCCTGCCCGTCCCCCTGCCGGCCCTGTCTGAGCAGCTGGGAGACGATGATCAGGTCGCAGTAGTCCGGCTCCGGGGCGGGGTCCCGCTGCCACCGCTCGGATTGCTCCGCCACGGTGACCATCTCCGGGTCCATGCCCCAGTAGTTCATCACCATCACCCCCGTGAGGGGGTGCAGCTTGTCGATGGTGGCCTCCAGGGCGGCGGGGGAGACCTCCAGGCCCTGGCGGGCCACGTGATGCAGGATGGGGATGGCGCCGATGCGGTGCATCAGGCCTGCCAGCTGGGCCCGTTCCGGTTCGAAACCGCGCACATGGCGGGCGAGCACATGGGCGATGGCGGAGACGTCCACGCTGTGCTGCCAGAGGTGGTTCATGCGCTGGCGCACGGCGGGCGGGCCGCCGGAGAAGGTGTGCCGCATGGCCAGGTTGAAGGCCAGCCGTTCGGTGGTGCGAAAGCCCAGGCGCACCACGGCCTCGCGGATGTTGGTGATGCGCTTGGTGGAGCGGTAGACGGGGCTGTTGGTGGCGTGGATCAGGGCCCCGGCCACCGAGGGGTCGGTCTGGATCACCTGGGTGAGTTGGTCGATGCCGGCATCCGGATCGCGGGTCAGGCGCTGGATGCTCATGGCCACCTCGGGCATGGTGGGCAGTTCCAGGCGGTTGCGCGTGGTGGCCTCGTAGACCCGCTGCAGGATCGCCGCCTCCTCCGTGGTGGTCTCGGTGTCCTCCACCTCGAAGCCGCGGGTGCGCTCGGCGTTGAGCAGACGGGCGAAGGCCTCCTTGTCGACGCACAGCAATACGCAGTCGGTCTCGGCCACGGCGAACTCCCCCTGGCCGCGCTCGCTGAACAGGGGCAGGTGGGCGCGGGTGGATCGGCTGTCCACGGAGGTGGGTGTGCCGCGCCGGACCAGGTTCACCGTCCCCGCCGCCAGGTAGAGCAGGTGATCCCGGTCATCGGCGGGGCTGAACTTGGCCCCGGCCCGCAGTCCCCGGGTCTGGACCTGCTGTCGCAGCTGTTCCAGGCCGGCCTCCGAGAGTTCCCGGATGGGGCTGAGGGGTTTGAGGAGTTCCGTTCGGATGGCTGCGGGCATGGTCCGGGTCCGCGGGTGGATGGGGGCGGGCGTCTTCAGGCCGCCGCCTGCAGGGCCTGGTCCAGGTCCTCCAGGATGTCGTCCACGTGCTCGAGGCCGATGGAGAGGCGCACCATGTCCTCCCCCACACCGGCCCGCTCCAGCTCCTCGGCGGAGAGCTGGCGGTGGGTGGTGGTGGCCGGGTGGCAGGCCAGGGTCTTGGCGTCGCCGATGTTCACCAGGCGTACCGTCAGCTGCAGGGCGTCGATGAAGCGGGCCCCCGCCTCGCGGCCCCCCTGGATGCCGAAGGAGAGGATGCTGGCGGGCCGTCCGCCCATGTATTTCTGCGCCAGGGCATGCTCGGGATGGTCCTCGAGGCCGGAGAAGTGCACCCAGTTCACCCTGGGATGGTCGCGCAGGAAGCGGGCCACCGCCAGGGCGTTGTCGCAGTGGCGGTCCATGCGCACCGGCAGGCTCTCGATGCCCTGCAGGATGAGGAAGCTGTTGAACGGCGACAGGGCGGCCCCCATGTTGCGCAGCGGCACCACCCGGGCGCGGCCGATATAGGCGGCCTCCCCGAAGGCCTCGGTGTAGACCACACCGTGGTAGGAGGGGTCCGGTTCGCACATCTGGGGGAACTTGTCCTTGTACTCGTCCCAGGGGAAGCGGCCGGAGTCCACGATGGCGCCGGCCATGGTGGTGCCGTGGCCCCCCATGTACTTGGTAAGGGCGTGCACCACGATGTCGGCGCCGAATTCGAAGGGGCGGCACAGGTAGGGCGTGGGCACGGTGTTATCGGCGATCAGGGGCACGCCGTGGGCATGGGCCAGGTCCGCCAGGGCCTGGATGTCCGCCACGTTGCCCGCCGGGTTGCCGATGGTCTCGCAGAAGACGGCGCGGGTGTGCTCATCCATGAGGGCGCGCATGGCGTCCAGGTCCCCCGGCGGGGCGAAACGCACCTGGATGCCGTAGCGGGGCAGGGTGTGGGCGAAGAGGTTGTAGGTGCCGCCATAGAGGGTGCTGGTGGTGACGATATTGTGACCCGCGTCCGCCAGGGTCATGATGGCGTAGGTGACCGCCGACATGCCCGAGGCCAGGGCCAGGGCCCCCACCCCTCCCTCCAGGGCCGCCACCCGCTTTTCCAGGGCGTCGGTGGTGGGGTTCATGATGCGGGTGTAGATGTTGCCCTCGACCTTCAGGTCGAACAGGTCGGCCCCGTGCTGGGTGTCGTCGAAGGCGTAGGAGGTGGTCTGGTAGATGGGTACCGCCACGGCCTTGGTGGTGGGGTCCGGGCGAAAGCCCGCATGCACGGCCAGGGTCTCGAATTTCATCGGTTCCTCCACGGGAAGTCCCGTCCCCCGAAGCGGCGCGGGGTGGGGCGGGCGGTGGGAATCCGTTCCGCCACCGTTCAGGACGAAGACGGTCTCGCGGCCCGTCCGTGCCGCGGCAAGGGATGTTGCAAGGGGTTCATGATAGCGGAATTCGGCCGCATGCGTCAGCGATCCCCCGGGGGCGGCTGCGCCGGCGGGATCCCCAGGTCGGGGAGCTTCCCTTCCAGGAAACGGCGCATGGGGGCCGACATCAGGTGCTCCCGGTCCACCCCCTCCACCCAGCCGTAGATGGACAGGCGCAGGTCCTCCAGGGAGTGCACGTTGCGTTGCAGGTCGTCCAGCAGACGGCGGTACTCCTCCAGGGTGGGGTTCACCTTCAGTTCGCTGAAGAGGGACGCCAGGGCCTCCAGCATGGGGGCGGCGGTCTCGGGCAGATCCAGGTCCGCCGGCGCGGGACGCACGGCCTGCGCCGGGTCCGGGTCCACCCAGATGCGAAAGCATCGCCGTCCCAGGGTGTGGTAGAGGGGGTCGTCGCTGAGGAGGCAGACCATCAGGTGGCGCCGGTGGGCCTTGAGGCTGATCTCGCCGTAACGCCACAGGCCGTTGCCCAAAAATTCCGCCAGGCGCAGGTGCTCGCGAAAGGGGGCCCGGTGCAGGGCGTCCAGGATGAGCAGGGTGGGATCCCCCTCGCTGAGGGCACAGGCCTCGGCCATCACCCGGTCCAGGGGGGCCACCGGCGGCTCCCCCACGGCCTCTTCCGCCTCCTGCGCAGGGACCAGGCGTACGGGTTCTTCGGGCGGCGGCGGGGTGAACTCGTGGTAGAGGATGTGGGCATACCCCAGGGCCTGGCCCAGGGCATGGGCGAAGGCGGTGCGGCGTCCCCCCTGGGTGCCCTCCACATTGAGACAGCGCAGGTGATCGTGCCGGGCACCGAGCAGACAGCGCACCGCATGGTCATACTCCTCGTTGGCCACGAACCCGTGTTCCGCCAGCCGTTGTCGCAGGCTCTTCATGCCGGGGCACCTCCCGCCGCCATTCTAGGGGAAGGTGGGCCTGGACGGCACGGACCCAAGGGCAAGGAAATCCGCATGCACACCCTCGAACTCCTGCTGATGCCCCCCGCCAGCGGCCTGATCCTGACCCTGCTGGGGCTCGCCCTGTGGCGCCGCGGCGCGGGGCGCCTCCTGGTGCTGCTGGGGCTGGGGAGCCTGTATCTGGCCTCCCTGCCCATGGTCTCCCATGCCCTGGTGGGGGGCCTGCAACAACGGGCCGGGGCGGTGGCCAAGGCCCCCCAGGCGGAGGCCATCGTCGTCCTGGCCGGGGGGCGGCGCAGCGATGCCCCGGAGTACGGCGGCGATACGGTGAACCGCTATTCCCTGGCACGGGCCCGCTACGGGGCGGTGCTGCAGCGGCGTACGGGGCTGCCCCTTTTGGTGAGCGGCGGGCGCGTGGAGGGGGATGAGCCCCGCAGCGAGGCGGCGCTCATGGCCGATGTGCTGGAGGCGGAATTCGGCGTGCCGGTGCGCTGGCGGGAGGAGGAGAGCCGCAACACCTGCGAGAACGCCTTTTACACGGCGCGCCTCCTGGCCGCCGAGGGCATCGGGGAGGCCATCCTGGTGACCCACGCCCTGCATGTGCCCCGGGCCCGCTGGTGCTTTCGGCGCACGCCGCTGCAGATCCGGGCCATGCCCGTCTATTGCAGCCGTCCGCAGGAGGAATCCGGCTTCGACTGGCGCGGCCTGATCCCCCAGGCGCAGGCCATGGAGCGCACCCGCTTCGCCCTGCACGAATACCTGGGGCTGGCCTGGTACCGGGTCCGCTATGGCGACCGCCCCCTGGGCGGGGGCGGCTGAGCCTTCAGGGGGCCTTCAGAAGACGCCGGCGCAGACGCTGCCGCAGTCGGGGCAGTGCCCTCCCGGTTTCAGGCGCATCTCCAGGATGCGGTAGCCGTCGCGCCGGATCAGGGGGGCACCGCAGGCAGGGCACCAGGTGGTGCTGCCCTCGGGATCGCGCACGTTGCCGGTGTAGGCGTGGTGCACGCCGTTGTCCCGGGCGATGCGCCGGGCGTGGCGCAGGGTTTCCGGCGGTGTGGGCGGCAGGTCGGTCATGCGCCAGTCCGGGTGGAAGGCGGTGAAGTGCATGGGCACGTCCGGCCCCAGGGTCTCCACCACCCAGCGGGTCATGGCATCCAGTTCTGCCGGGTCGTCGTTCTGGCCCGGGATCAGCAGCGTGGTCAGCTCCAGCCAGATGCCGGTATGCCGCCGCAGGTAGCGCAGGGTCTCCAGCACCGGTTCCAGATGGCCGCCGCAGAGCTTCCAGTAGAAGGCCTCGTCGAAGGACTTCAGGTCCACGTTGGCGGCGTCCATGGGGGCGAAGAAGTCCTCCCGTGCCCCGGGGTTGATGTAGCCGGCGGTGACCGCCACGCTGCGGATCCCCGCCTCGTGGCAGGCGCGGGCGGTGTCGGTGGCGTATTCCAGGAAGATCACCGGATCGTTGTAGGTGTAGGCCACGCTGCGGCAGCCGTGTTGCCGGGCCATCTGCGCCAGTTCCTCCGGGGTGGCCCGGGCCTGCAGGCGGTCCATCTCCCGGGAACGGCTCATGTCCCAGTTCTGGCAGAAGCGGCAGCTGAGGTTACAGCCGGCGGTGCCGAAGGACAGGATCCGGCTGCCGGGCAGGTAGTGGTAGAGGGGCTTCTTCTCGATGGGGTCCACCGCGAAGCCGGAGGCGCGGCCATAACTGGTGAGCACCACCTGATCGCCATAGCGGCCCCGGACGAAACACAGCCCCCGCTGCCCCTCCTGTAGCTTGCACTCCCGGGGGCAGACATCGCATTGCAGGCGCCCGTCCGCCAGGCGGTGCCAGTGGCGGGTGGGGACCATGGGGGTGTCGGCGTCGATCTGCATGATGCTCTTCTAGCATCCCCTTTCGGTTCGGGGTGAGACCTGCGTCAAACCAAGTAGATCAGTCGGGTATTACACTTCTTCCTGATGACCCCGTACGGTCTGCCGGGGCCGGGCCTTCCGGGGCCCGGGTCCAGGGATCCATCCGCATCCGATACGGTCCCAAGGGGAAAGGTTCCCGATCCTGTTACGCGCCGGCAGTGTGAGCCGGCGATACAAGGCCTCAGGAGGATGAGATGATCGTGGCAAGCGTTCGTCCCCCCGCCGTTGCGGGGCAGTTCTATCCCGCCCGACCCGAGGCCCTGGCCTCCACGGTGCGGGGCTATCTGGAAGAATCCCGCGGGCGCGCCGCGCTGCCGGCACCCCCCAAGGCCCTCATCGCCCCCCACGCGGGCTATATCTACTCCGGGCCGGTGGCGGGCAGCGCCTACAACGCCCTTCCGCAAGAGCGACTCGCCGCCATCCGCCGAGTGGTGCTGGTGGGGCCGGCCCACCGGGTGGGCTTCTACGGCATCGCCGCCCCCACCGCCGAGGCCTTCGAGACCCCCCTGGGGGCTGTGCCGGTGGACCAGGAGACCGTGGAGCGGGTGGTGCGCCTGCCTACGGTATTCCGTTTCGATGATCCCCACGAGAGTGAGCACAGCCTGGAGGTGCAGCTGCCCTTCCTGCAGTGTCTGCTGGAGGATTTCACCGTGGTGCCCTTGCTGGTGGGCAGCGCCAGCGGCGAGGAGATGTCCCGGGCCCTGGAGACCGTATGGGGGGGCGAGGACACCCTGGTGGTGGTGAGTTCCGACCTGAGCCATTACCTGGACTACGCCACCGCCCGGGAGGTGGACACCCGCACCTCCGAGGCCATCGCCGCCCTGCGCCCCGAGGCCATCCAGCCCGGCCAGGCCTGCGGCCATGTGCCCGTGCAGGGGTTGCTGCTCAGCGCCCGCCGCCACGGTCTCGAGGCCCGGGTGCTGGATCAGCGCAGTTCCGGGGATACCGCCGGTCCGCGGGAGCCCGTGGTGGGGTACGGTGCCTATGCATTCCATTGAGTTGCGGGAAGCGGAACGCCGGCTGCTGTTCGATCTGGCGCGGGGCGCCCTGGAGCACCCGCCGGCCCCGCCGCCGGTGGAGGAGGAACGCCTGCCTGAACCCCTGACCCGGCCGGCGGCCACCTTCGTCACCCTGAAGAAGGAGGAGCAACTGCGGGGCTGCATCGGCACCCTGGAGGCCCACCGGCCCCTGGCCCGGGACGTGGCCCACAACGCCTGGGCCGCCGCCTTCCGGGATCCCCGCTTCCCGCCCCTGGAGCGGGAGGAGGCGACGGCGGTGCGCATCGTCCTCTCGCTGCTGGGACCGGCGCAGCCCCTGGAGGTGGAGGATGAGTCGGAATTGCTGCGCACCCTGCGCCCCGGTGTGGACGGGTTGATCCTCTCCTGCGGGGCGCTGCGGGCCACCTTCCTGCCCGCGGTGTGGCAGGACCTGCCGGATCCGGCGGATTTTGTCGCGGCCCTGGGGCGCAAGGCGGGCCTGTCCCCGCACCACGGGTTCGGGGACTTGGCCTTCTGGCGCTATACGGTGCTGGAATTGGAGGAAGGGGCATGAGCCGGCCCCGACCCGTGCATCAGCTGCGGGCGTCGGGGCCGGGCCCTCTTCCGGGCCGGGATGGCCTCAGGCGGTGGTGTTGATGGTGTTGCCCAGGTGATCGGGCAGGGCGGCGGCGGTCTTGTTCATGCCCTCGATCAGACCCGCAGCCGTCTGGGCCTGGCTGTCCATGGCCTTCTTGGCCACGGATATCTGCGCCGACTGGGCGGTCTGCTGTTGTACGAGCTGGGTGGAAAGGGCGGCGATGGGGCTGGAATCCATGGAAACACCTGTCTGGACGGATGGATGGGCAGGGACCGCTTGCAGGCAGTCCCAGTACTGATTGGTCGGCAGCGCGGCGTTGGAGTTCAGCCCCGAAGGCCCCATCCATCGCCCAAAACGCCCCGCCGATAGGTTGAGATCGGAATCAATGGATGGTGCACATCATGTCCATGGCACGCCTTTTCCTGTGGTCGTTACCGCTCCTGTGCCTTGCGTCCCTTGCGCATTCCGCTCCGGACGGGGTCTTTCCGGAGGGGGAGATCGTCCGGGCGCGGGTGGAGTCCGAGTTGGCGACGTTTCACGTGGTACGGGTGGTGGACGGCCTGCGGCACCCCTGGGCCGTGGACTGGCTGCCGGATGGCCGCATGCTCATCACCGAGCGCGGCGGTAGCCTCTACCTGGTGGATGGCCGCAAGGCCACCGCAGTTTCCCAGGTGCCCCAGGTCTGGGCCGAGAATCAGGGCGGTCTCCTGGACGTGGCGGTGGCGCCGGACTACGCAAAGACGGGCTGGATCTACCTCACCTACACCCTGCGGGAGGACGGCAAGGGGGGTACCGTGCTCGCCCGCGCGCGCCTGGAGGGCACGAGGCTCACCCAGCTGGAGGAGCTCTACCGGCAGACGCCATTCCTTGCGCCCAACTACCACTTCGGTTCCCGCATCGCGTTCCTGGAAGACGGCACCCTGCTGGTGACCCTGGGGGAGCGGGGGCAGCGGCGGGAAAGGGTGGTGGATATCCCCACGCCCAGCACCTCGGTGGGCACCACCGTGCGCCTCCATCCGGACGGCTCGATACCGGACGACAACCCCTTCGTGGGGCAGGAGGGGGCCCGCCCGGAGGTCTACAGCTATGGCCACCGCAACGCCCAGGGCATGGCCATCCACCCGGAGACCGGCGCCATCTGGCAGCACGAGCACGGGCCCCACGGCGGCGACGAACTCAATCTCATCGAGCCCGGCAACCACTACGGCTGGCCCGACGTCAGCCTCGGCGACACCTATTCGGATCAGCGGCCCATCGGTGTGCCCTCGGCCCCCGGTGTCACGGACCCCGTGGCGTCCTGGGACCCCTCCCCCGCCTTCTCGGGCATGACGTTCTACACGGGGGAAGCCTTCCCCCGCTGGCGCAACCACCTCTTTATGGGGGCCCTCGCCCAGCAGCAGATCCTGCGCATCGAACTCAATGCGCACAACCGGGTGGTCCACCAGGAGGCATTGCTCCGCGGCGAGATCGGACGCATCCGCGACGTGGCCCAGGGTCCGGATGGCCGCCTCTACCTCCTGACCGACATGCCCGATGGCGGACTCTACCGGCTCGATCCTGTGCGGGAGCGCCCCGGCCCCGACGCGCGTTGACCCCGTTCAGGGAAGGACCGGGGCCGGGGGCTTGGCGAACGGGGTCTATTGGGCTATGCTCCCGCATCCTTGACCCACCGGCCTGGTCCACGGCCCGGTTGGGGTGTGGTACAATTCCTTCGTAACGCGCCCGTAGCTCAGCTGGATAGAGTACTGCCCTCCGAAGGCAGGGGTCGCAGGTTCGAATCCTGCCGGGCGCGCCATCTCCCCTAAGATCAAAGGCTTATAGCCTCTCCGTCGGCACCGAAATGGCCGATCCCATCACTGATGATGGGAATCAGTGTCCGGGCGTCCCGCTCAGCAACGCTTCCAGCGTCTCGGCCTCCAGGATGGCCTCGGCCCAGGTTTCCAACTGCTCGGTACCGGCCTGGTCGAGTCGGTTCTGCGCCCAGGTGGGGATCACGCCGTACTTCTTGACGATCAGTCGGGTGAGCATGCGGCGGGTGCCTTCTTCCCGCCCCTGCTCAAGGCCCTGCTCAATGCCCTGTTCAAGGCCCTCCTGGCGCCAGCGTTCGGGCCATTTCTTGATGCGTTCAGCCAACATGGTGTGCACCTCATGCAGTTCCTGTAGATCGTTCAACTCGGGCAGCTCCATGCCGGGTGCCCGATGGGGGAGCCATACGCGCCGTATCCAGACCACGAAGGCCCGGCGCAGGCTGGTCTGTTCGGGGGCCTTGAGCCAGTCCACCAGCCTGCCTAGGGCATGGAGCATGTCCTGCTCGTCCCGGTTGTTCTCCAGCCGGAACAGGGCGGCGACCACATTGCGTGCCGGCTCCGACCAGGCCGGGTCGTTGACGATGGCACCCTCGTCCAGCAGGAGATAGCCAAGGGCAGGGCGGTAGTGCTCCAGTCCTCCCGGTACCTGTTCGACCAGTTCGGCGACGTTGGGTGCCGCATGCCAGCGTTCCTCCCCATTGTAGAGCACCACCGGCAGGACAGGCGGGAGCCTGCCTGTGGGGGTCAGCGCCTTCTGCCGGATCAGATCCTGGTAGAGCAGTCCCACATAGCTCATGATGCGCACCGCCATGAACCGGTCCACGCTGCTTTGAAACTCCAGCAGGAGATAGACGTAGACCCAGTCCTCCCCCCAGCGGATGCGCCATATGACGTCGTCCTCGCGATCCCGCAGCTCATCGGTCACGTAGGAGCCACTGACCTTCTCCAGGCTGGTGAAATCGAGCTGCTCCACCCAGGCTTCCCGGACGAAGCCGGTCAACAGATCGTGCACCATACGCGGATGGGAGAAGAGCAGCTTGTAGCTGTTGTCGTGATGGGTCATGGGGAAGCTGGTCTCGCCTGGGGTGATGCCCGGGGACGGGATGCGGTGGCGCCAATACTCGACCGCAGTCATTGCCGGATCCTCCCGGGAGGATACCTCAAAGGCGCGCCGACATCCCTTGATGGCCAGGTATCCGGAAGGGGCTAAAGGTCAACCGGGCGCTGCCTGGTTACTTGGGATGGTACTGTGTGCCCAGGGTGCAGAATGATACACAGCTCCCGGGTGCGCATGGATAGACAGGAGGAATGACCTTGTTCGAGTTGGATGAACGTCTGGAGGCAGACAGCGTGTCCGTGGGAACGCGGGATGGCTGTCTGGTGCGACTGTTTCGGGACGCGCGTTATCCCTGGCTACTGGTGATCCCGGCGATGGGTTGCTTTCGCGAATGGTGGGAACTCGCCCCCGGTCAGCGCATGGTGATGGACGGGGTGCTTGCCGAGTGTGCCCGTGTGCTGGCAGTCCTGCCTGGCGTTGAAAAGACGAACCTGGCCACACTCGGCAACCTGGTGCCGCAGTTGCACTGGCATGTGGTGGGCCGCCACGCGGGTGATCCCGCCTGGCCGGGGCCTGTCTGGGGATACGGCGATCCGGAGCCCTACGATCCCGGGAAGCAGGCCGACCTGGTGGCCTATCTGCGCAGCGCGCTGGGTCTTGATACGGTGGATGAGACGGGACAATAAGATGTACCGGCTCGCTAAACCCAGGGCATCAGGGACGTGAACAGCACCATCAACCACTACAACCAGCACGCAGGCCAGTTCATCGCCGACACCCTGCACGTGGATATGGACCCCCTGTACCAGCGCTTTCTCAGCCACCTGCCGGCCGGCGCGCGGGTACTGGATGCCGGTTGCGGTGCCGGGCGCGATGCCCTGGCCTTCCAGCGGCGGGGTTATCGCGTCAGTGCATTCGATGCCAGCCAGGCCTTGGCGGATTATGCCTCACAACTGCTTGGCCAGCCGGTGCCCGTTCGCCGGTTCGATGAGGTGGACGAGATTGAGCGGTACGATGGCATCTGGGCCTGCGCCAGCCTGCTGCATGTGCCTGCCGCCCACATGCCCGCCAACTTCCAGGCGCTTTGGCAGGCCCTGAAACCCGGCGGTGTCCTCTATTGCAGATTCAAACTGGGTACGGGCGAGCGGACCCGTAAGGGCCGCCACTTCACCGATGCCAACGAAGAGCAGATCCGCGCCTGGGCCCAGGATCTCACCGGGCTGGCCGAGTTGGAATGCTGGCTCACCGAGGATCGGCGCCCGGATCGGGAAGAGCACTGGCTGAACTGTCTGCTCCATAAGGCCACCCAAAAGCTGATCACTGGCGGTGATGACCATCCCTTCCTGCCCCATCTGTGCAGCAGCATCCATCGGGCCGATGCCATCGACATGGCGGTGGCCTTCATCAAGCACACCGGCCTGCGCCTGCTGCTGCCCGATCTGCAGGCTGCGCTGGATCGCGAAGCCACTGGCCGCACACCCGTCCGTATCCGCATCCTCACCAGCGACTATCTGGACATCACCGATCCCCAGGCCCTGCGCACCCTCATGCTGCTGCAAGAGCGGGGCGCTCAGGTGCGGGTCTACCAGAGCCAGGGAGGGAGCTTTCACCTGAAGGCCTACCTGTTTGCCGGCTCGCAGGATGGCGATGCCCACTGGGGCTGCGCCTTCATCGGCTCCAGCAACATTAGCCGTCAGGCACTGCAGCAGGGGTTGGAATGGAACTACCGGATCAACTATCCGGGGGACAAGGGATTTCTCGAGGCCCGTGAGCATTTCCAGGCCCTGTTCAACGATCCGGCCACGGTGGCCCTGTCGGATGAGTGGATCGATGCCTACGATGCCCGCCGCATCCCGCCGGATCGTTCATGGGAGCCAGGCAGCACCGAGTCGGAGCCGCCGCCCACGCCCACCCATCTCCAGGCGCAGGCCCTGGAGGCTTTGGCGCAGACACGCCGGGACGGCTACCAGCGCGGGCTGGTGGTGATGGCCACCGGCCTGGGCAAGACCTGGCTTGCTGCCTTCGATACGCAGCAGATGGGCGCCCGCCGGATCCTGTTTGTGGCCCACCGTGAAGAGATTCTCAACCAGGCCGCCGCCACCCTCGCCCGCATCCACCCCAGTGTCCGGATCGGCTTCTATCACGGCCGCCAGCGCGACACCCAAGTGGATATCCTCTGCGCCTCGATCCAGACCCTGGGCCGGGTCGATCACCTGGAGCGCTTCGGGGCGGGGCATTTCGATTACATGGTCGTGGATGAATTCCACCACGCCGCCGCGCCCACCTATCACCGTTTGCTGAACCATTTTGCCCCCACCTTCCTGCTGGGCCTCACCGCCACCCCCGACCGCACCGACAACGCCAGCATCCTGTCGCTGTGTGACGATAATCTGGTCTTCGAGAGCGATCTGTTTGCCGGGGTGAACGCGGATCTGCTGGTGCCGTTCCACTACTACGGGGTCTTTGATGAGGATGTGGACTACCAAGGCATCCCCTGGCGCAACGGCCGTTTCGACCCGGATCTGCTGGGCAACCGGCTGGCCACCCTGGCCCGCGCTCGACATGCCCTGAAGACCTGGCGGGCGCAGGCCCAGCACCGGACCTTGGCCTTTTGCGCCTCCACGCGCCATGCCGATTACATGGCAGAGCAATTTGCCGGGCAGGGTGTGAGGGCGGCGGCGGTCTATGCCGATTCCCAGCTGTCCCGGGGTGAGGCCCTGGAGCAGCTGGCCAGTGGCCATCTGCAGGTGTTGTTCTGCGTGGATCTGTTCAACGAGGGGGTGGACCTGCCGGCCATCGACACCGTGATGATGCTGCGTCCCACCGAATCCCGCATCCTGTTCCTGCAGCAACTGGGTCGGGGCCTGCGCAAGGCCGAGGCGAAGGAGAGACTGGTGGTGCTGGATTTCGTGGCCAATCACCAGAGCTTTCTGCACAAGCCCATGGCGCTGATGAACCGGACCATGACCCATCAACAACTGGCCCGGTTTGCCCGCGACCTGGAGAAGCAGACCCTGGATCTGCCCAAGGGTTGCTACGTCAATTACGACCTGCGGTTCATTGATTTTCTCAAGTCGTTGGGTGCGGGCGGCACCGAGCTTCAGGATCAGTACCACAGCCTGCGCGACACCCTAGGCCGTCGGCCGACCCTGACCGAGTTCTACCGCGCCGGTGCCAGCCTGAAAGCGGTGCGCCGGCAGTATGGTGACTGGTTCGGACTGATTGCCGCTCTGGAAACGGAGCTGGATGCCGAGACGCAGGCGGTGATCCAGCAGCAGGCGGACCTGCTCCGGGAGCTGGAGAACACCGCCATGACCAAGAGTTACAAGATGGTCCTACTGGAGGCCTTCCAGGAGCTGGATGGCTGGCGGGAGGCGCCCACCCTGGCGGATCTGGCCACGCGCTCCTGGCAGGTGTTGCAGCGCCGACGCCCGCTGCTAGCGGACCTGCCGGAGGCGTATCAGGGGCTTGCCGAACCGCCGGATGACTGGCTGAGCTATTGGCGGAAGAATCCGGTGGCGGCCTGGGCCGGAGGGTCTTTTTTCACCCTTGAGGGAGATCGTTTCATCGGTGCGACAGCGGTTTCTCCAGACCGCATTTCCACCCTGACGGCCTTGGTGCAGGAAGTGGTGGATTACCGGTTGGCCACCTATGAGGTCAGGCAGGGTTTGGGTGGCGCCACGGTCACGTCTTTGTCCAGCCGCAGGCCGGAGCAGGTCTCGCTGCCGTATTTCTCCAACCTTAAGATCGCCTGTGGCCACTTCAAGACGGGTACCGCCGACTGTGAGGAATACCGCAGTCTGCCGCTGGAGGGTTACGGTCGTCTGGATCCCGGTCGGCACTTCATCGCCCGCGCCTCCGGAAACTCCATGAACGGCGGCAAGCAGCCGGTGAAGGATGGCGACTATCTGCTGCTGGAACTGGCCAGTGCCGAGAGTGCGGGCCGGATCACCGGCGAGATCCTGGCCATCGAGCGTCAGGACGGGGCGGGCGACAACCAGTACCTGCTGCGCAAGGTGCTCAAGGACCCCAGTGGTCAGTACCGGCTCCGGGCCAGCAATCCGGATTACGAGGATATCGTGGTCACGCCGGAGCTACAGGGGCAGCTCCGCACCTTTGCCCGCTTCAAGGGCGTGCTGGATCCGTTGTGGATGGCGGTGGGGGAGCGGTTTGCCCGGGAAGAGATCCCCGGCCTTTTCAACGTGGAATTCAATCCGGGCAGCTGGAACAGCGGTCATGTGGTGCTTGGGGAGCAAAAGGTCCATGTGCTGCTGGTGACCCTGAACAAGCAGGGCAGGGTGGCCGATCATCGCTATCTGGACCATTGGGTGGACGACAGCCATTTCCACTGGCAGACCCAGAATCAGACAACGCCCCAGAGCAAGCGGGGCCGCGAGATCATCCATCATGAGGAGATGGGCATCGGTATCCATCTCTTCATCCGGGAACATAAGCTGGAGCAGGGGAAGGCCGCGCCATTCACCTATTACGGGCCGGTGCGGTATCTCAAGCACCAAGGCAGTGGACCGATGAGTGTGGATTTTGAGGTGAGTAGTTCATGACTCGACTCGCTTGGCAGGTCGGTGGGTTTGGTATGGTACGGGCTGAGCGGGGATGCATCGGCCCCATGTCGGTGTAGTGTGCACCCGGGGCTTTGCTGTCCCTGGCGTCCGTTGGTTCGATGTGTGCCGGCCCAGCTCGGTGAGATGCCCCCACCGCTGTCCTGCTTTGCAGGACATTCCCCCATGGACATGGAGTGATGCATGCACCAAGAACAGGCCTTCCGGGAATTCAGCATCCCCGCCCACCCCGCTGTGCTCTCGGAACTTCAGCAATTGAATCAATCCCCCCATGCCTCCCTGGGGCAGTTCGCCGACCTCATCGCCAGGGATGTGGGGCTCTCCGCCAGTGTGCTCAAGACGGTGAATGCCCCCGCCTTCGGCCTGGGGCGGCAGATCACGGACATCCACAATGCCGTGAATCTGCTCGGCACCCGGGTGGTGAGCCAGTTGGTGGCGGGGCAGTTACTGCGCCAGTCCATCCGGGGCAAGTCGTCCATCTCCCTGGAGAAGTTCTGGGACACGGCCACTCAGACCGCCCAGGTCATGCTCGTGCTCAGGGAGCACCTGGGTCTGCGCTCGGCCTGCCCTTCGGAAGATGCCTACAGCTTTGGCCTGTTCCGGGATTGCGGCATCCCCATCATGGCCATCCGCTATCCCGATTACCGGGAGGTATTGATGGAGGCCAACGACGCCCCGCAGCAGGTCTTCACCGACGTGGAGGAACGGCACTACCCCGTCAATCACGCCATCATCGGCTACTATGTGACCCAGTCCTGGCACCTGCCGGATGCCTTGGCCCAGCTCATCCTGCGCCACCACGATCCATCCTTCCTCGAAGACACCCGCGTATCCGAGGCGCAGAAGACCCTGTATGCCCTGGCCAAGGTGGCCGTCAACGTGCTGAGCCGGGTGAAGTACCAGAAGGAAGACACCGAATGGCCCGCCGTCGGCGGCCCGGTCCTGGAGTATCTGCATCTGAGCGAGTACGACCACGACGTCCTGCAGGCCGATATGGCCGACGAACTCATGCTGCGGGATGATATCTGCTGACGACGCCGCCGGCTGAAGGGGCGGCGCTGGCAACGGATCTCCCCCGGCGCGGTCCCGCGGGCCGGGCGTGGTTTATGTGCATCCCTCTCCTGCTATACTGTAAAAATAAACAGTATTTGCAGGAGGTGTCTGTGTCCGCTTGCGTGCTGGGCCGGGCGGGTCCTGGTCGTGCGTTGCGCATTCCCCTGTTCCTGGAGCGGGTGTCGGCGGGGTTCCCGTCGCCGGCCGCGGATTACGTGGAACAGACCCTGGATCTCAACGAGTTGTGCATCCGGCGGCCGGCGGCCACCTTCTTCGTGCGGGTGTCTGGGGATTCCATGGCCGGGGCCGGCATCCAGCCGGAGGACGTGCTGGTGGTGGACCGCTCGCTGAAGGCCCGCCATGGCGATATCGTCATCGCCAGCATCCACGGTGAGATGGTGGTCAAGGCGCTGGAGCTGCGCCCCCGGGCGCGGCTGGTACCGCGCAACCCGAACTATGCCCCCATCGAGATCACCGAGGACTCGGGGTTCGAGGTCTTCGGCGTGGTCACGGGGGTGGTGCGGCAGTTGGCGCGGTCGTCATGAGCCGGTCCGGCCTGTTCGCCCTGGTGGACTGCAACCACTTCTATGCCGCCTGCGAGCGGGTGTTCCGTCCGGACCTGCGCCATCGCCCGGTGGTGGTGCTGAGCAACAACGATGGCTGTGTCGTGGCCCGCTCGCCGGAGGCCCGGGCCCTGGGGATCCCCATGGGGGTGCCCGTGTTCCAGGTGCGGTCCCTGATCCGGCGCCACGGGGTGGCGGTATTCTCGTCCAACTATGCCCTGTACGCGGATCTGTCCGCGCGGGTGATGCAGATCCTGGAGGGGCTGGCGCCGCGGGTGGAGGTGTATTCCATCGACGAGGCGTTCCTGGATCTCTCCGGCTTCGGGGGGCGGGATCTGGAGGGATTCGGGCGCGAGCTGCGGGAGACGGTGGGGCGCTGGACCGGCATCCCCACCTGCGTGGGCATCGCCCCCACCAAGACCCTGAGCAAGCTGGCCAATGCCCTGGCCAAGGCGGATGCGGGCGCCGGTGGGGTGATGCTGCTGCAGGATCCCCGCCAGCGGGAGGCCGCCCTGGCGCGGATGCCGGTGACCGCGGTCTGGGGGGTGGGGCGGCGCCTGGGGGCGCGGTTGCAGGCCGCAGGGATCGACACGGCCGGGCAACTGGCCCGAGCGGAACCGGGCTGGATCCGGCGGCGCTTCTCCGTGGTGCTGGAGCGCACGGTACGGGAGCTGCGCGGGGAGTCCTGCCTGGATCTTGACCCCGGGGACGAGGCCCGGCAGCAGGTGCTGTGCTCACGCTCCTTTGGCGAGCGCATCACCTGCAAGGGCCGCATGCGCGAGGCCGTGAGCACCTATGTCGCCCGGGCCGCCGAGAAGCTGCGCCAGGACGACCGCCTGGCCCGGCAGGTGAGCGTGTTCATCCAGACCGCCCTGTACCGGGAGGACGAACCCCGCTATGCCCGCACCGCCACCGGGGCCCTGGCGGAGCCCAGCCGGGATATTCGGGTGCTGAGCCGCCTGGCCCTGGAGCTGCTGGACGGGATCTGGAAGGAAGGCCATGCCTATGCCAAGGCGGGGGTGTTGCTGGCCGATCTGCACGCCCCCGGCACCTGGCAGTCCGATCTCTTCGCCCCGGCGGGGGATACCGCCCGCAGCGACGAACTGATGCGGGTGATGGACCGCATCAACGGGCAGGGCAGGGGCCGGGTGTGGCTGGCCGGCCAGGGCATGCAGCGGCCCTGGGCCATGCGCCGCGCCCATCTCTCCCCCGCCTACACCACCCGCTGGGATGCCCTGCCACGGGTGCGTTGAGGCGGCCCCATCTTCCGCCA
Organism: Ectothiorhodospira mobilis; assembly: GCF_900114895.1. GTDB lineage: Bacteria > Pseudomonadota > Gammaproteobacteria > Ectothiorhodospirales > Ectothiorhodospiraceae > Ectothiorhodospira > Ectothiorhodospira mobilis_A. Next base: position 306 of record NZ_FOUO01000014.1, on the reverse strand, counting down.
GGTGGGGCTCAGAAGGTGCCCCCCTTGAAACCGAACAGATGCCGGGCGGGGGAGGCGAATTCGATATAGACCCGCTCCGGCGGCACGTCCAGGGATTCCCCCACCAGCCCCGTCAGGGCGGCGGAGAACTGTATCCGTCCGGTAGCCCCCGTATAGCCAGCCGTCAGTCGGGGCTGGCATGCTCCCCGCAACTCTGGGCCAGCGGTGCCCAGTGATAGGGCAGCAGTTCTTGGAGGCGATTGGCGGGATGATCCTGGATGCGCTCAAGCACATCGATCAGATAGTGACGGGGGTTCACCCCGTTCT
>NZ_FOUO01000002.1 GCF_900114895.1 Ectothiorhodospira mobilis | reverse complement strand
TCAGGATATCGTGGCATCTTGGGCGCTCCTCTCTCGCCCCCTGGGTGTTTTAAATACTCTATCAAACCAGACGACACTTATCCTGACAGGGGGGGTGCTTGAGCTCCTCCTCCACTCGCACCATTCGTTCGCGCAGTTCGATCTCGTAAACGGCGGGTGGCTGGCCCAGGCTCTGATCTGCCAGCCACTGGCCCAAATGATCCTTGATGTACTGGATATCGCTCTCAGTGAGAGTCATGACGGTCCCTCTCTGAATGCCATAGATCGCGCAACATAGTATGCCACAGATGGCTCGGTGCGGCTGCCTCCCCCTCTGAACTTAAGAGGATACAATACAGAGGCGACAACTAGTCTGACAGTGGGGGCACGCAGCGCGGCGTGAGTGTCCAGGTTGTGGACGGCGGGTAGACGGCGTTCGATGTGCCTCAGAGCTTCAATGAGCAGTTGCGCCCGGGTCTTCTCGTCCGGGGCGCTGCTGATCTGCTCGTAGAGCTCGATGACGGAGGTCATGGGGGGGTTATGGCACTGCAGGGATGGGTGTGCCAGCCTTCTTTATGTGTCAGGCTTGAAAAATTCTTTGACTTTTTCGTTTATGAATATTGATTTCAGTACCATTTCTACAAAAATCGGATCGTAGTAAGCAGCCCTATCAAGGACTTCTATTTCTTCTTGTAAGAAATCTATTTTTGTCGCTTTTTTTGAGCTGGGGTTTGGGTTGTGGTGCTGAGATGTTATATTCTTGAATTTTTCTTTAGTTTTTTCTTCGTCACCGAATCTCAGGCCAAGTAAGGAAACTAATTTATTAATCTTATCGAAGTCGTTCAATTCATCCATGCTAATCCAGTGGTAGCTATCATCTTTTTTCTTGCTTTTGTATATTTCTGCTGCTCTGATTTGTCGGGAATAAGCATCCAATACCCCCCAGAAGCAGAGCTGGTAATCTGAAAGGGTCTTTGGTTGAAAAATATCAAGACTTCCAGGGAAGGAAGGGTCTGATGAAAAATGCTGCCCACGCGTCGTGCGCATGGGTATGCTTCCCCTTTGGAAGAGACTATTTGCGGTTTGCCGGAAATCCCTATTGAGCAGTATGAGTTTTGGCCAAACCCCCATTCTTATCAGTGGTATTAGGAATCCCTTCCCAAAAACATTGCTTGTTTCAATGTAATTTTTCTCATTGCAAGAGTTGATGCTATTGATTTTCTTTTCTAAAAAGGAAATAGCATATCTTGGATTTTGTTTAACTTTTGGCAGGATGCTTGCATAGTTTGGTTCCGGCTCATGCTCAGCCCTTGTGTCTTTGCATAGCTTAAATATCTCAGTCAGTAATGTTGTCCCGGTACGTCCATGTGTAACCGTGAAGATGATGTTTTTTTGTGTTTTCATTTCACTCAAAACTCTTTATTGGTTTGGCAGGGCGCCCAGCTACCAAGGTAGAAGGTGGAACATCTCCAATGACGAGGCTGCCGGCGGCGATGACAGCATCTTGACCGATCACGGCAGGGCCCAAAACCATTACCCCAGAGCCCATCCAGACACCACGTTCGACTATAATATCCCTTCCGGATGAAGGGACTGCTTTCAAACGCTCCATCCCTTTTGACATGTAGTCATGAGTTCCGGTAAGCAGCATGCACCGATGCCCAAAAAAGCAGTCCTGTTTAATTGTGACATGTCCGGACCGCGTGTTAATAAGGAGGTCATTGATGGAAATATTGCATTGATCTAGGTGTACCCGCCCTGGATCTCCCCATATCCTGGGCTGTGTCAATTCATGCCGGGCAATATGTGGCATGAGTAGTCGCGATAAAACATCCAGATCTTTTTTTGTTGCGGTCCGCAACAAATTAAGGAATTCGCTTTCGGTATTTTTTATATCAGATTTCGGTTTTGTGGCGGGGGTGTATTCGTCTTCTTGCGCGTCTTCCGGTGTTTTTTTGATAATAGGAATCATGATGGCTATCCTTTACTCAGACCATCCAGGATCTGATCGATGGCGTTGCTTATGGTTTCATCCCCGGTTGAATCCTGGTTGTCGACCCTGTTTTGTTCTTGGTTAAAGGATTCTCTGCTTTTGTTTCTTTTCAGCGGATCGATTGTTTCCGGGATATTTGCCAGCACCGATTCCGGGATCGGTACGGGACCATTGAATTCAATGGGCGCAGCAGGTTTGCCTTGGGCCCATTGCTGGTACATCAATTCGAATGCGTGAAGGAGGTTGGCGGCGAATTGGACGTGGCCGCTCAGGGGGGATTTCTGGAACTGGCTGCGCAGGTTGCGACGCAGTTCGGCCAAATCATCCAGGCGGTTGGCCCAATCCAGGGCGATGCGTTTGTAGTCATCGAAATCCTGGGCGACCCATTCCGGGAGACCGGCGTTGGTGAGATGACTCGCGGCGTGGCGTCCGGCGAAGCTGGGGCCGGGGCAGGTGACCACTGGTACGCCCATGAACAGGGCCTCGATGGTGGTCAGGCCGCCGGTATACGGCCAGGGGTCCAGGGCGATGTCGATGCGGTTGTAGGTTCTGAGCAGTTCTGCGTGGGGGGAGGCCTTTTCCAGGATCAAGCGTTCCGCCGGGATCCCTTCTGCCTGGAAGGCCTGTTGCACCCAGGCGGTCACGTCCGGATCTTCGAAGCGCCGGTCCTTGAGCATGAGGCGGCTTTCGGGCAGGGCCTCCAGGATCCGGGCCCACAGGCCGATGATCTGGGGGTTGATCTTGTGCAGGTTATTGAAACATCCGAAGGTGATGTATCCGTTCTCCCGGGCCGGAAGTGGGTTCACTTCCGGCATGTAGGCGGGGGGGGCATAACTGACGTATCCCCCGGGTAGGCGGATCAGGTTCTCCGTATAGGTATCCTCGGAACCCGCCGGGGTTTCGATCCAGTCGGTGAGCAGGTAGTCCATGTTGGGCGCGGCCGAGGTATCGCTCAGTCCCCCGATCCACTTCACCTGCACGGGGGCCACGCGGGCGGCGACCAGGGGCAGGGCGGAGTGTTCGCTGTGGCCGGACATCTCCACCAGGATGTCCAATTCATCCTCCAAAAGCTTCTGCAGCTTGGCATTGAAGCTCCATCCATGCAGGGCGGTGTGGGTGACCGGAAGCTCCCCGAACCGTTGCGCGACGCCATCCTTGGGCTTGGGCGGATGGGTGCTGTAGAGCAGGATCTCACAGGGGAAGTAGTGGGCCAGCATGGCAATGGCCCCGTAGCTGAGCCATCCGGCGGGATGGGACCAGAACCCGTTGGAGATGAAGCCGATCCTGAGCTTGCGCCCTTCCAGCGGGCGTCTTTCCAGTTGGCGGATCTCCCCATGCAGGCGGGCACAGGTGTCGAACCAGTCCTTGTGCAGACCGATGAAGTCCTCCTTGGTCATTCCGGGCAGATAGTGCCCCAGCAGGATCAGGTTGGAGCGGATCCACAGGGCATCGGGCTCCAGGGTGGCCGCCAGCTTGTTCTGCACGAATCCGGCTTCGTGTTGGCCCAGGTCATAGAGACAGTTGCAGCAATCATTGAGCGCACCGGCCTCCGGGGCCTCCTTGAGGATCTCTTCGAACAGGGCCAGGGCCTCCCGGCGGCGGTTGGCCTTGATCAGGGTCCGGGCCAGGATGCGCTTGCTCTTGATGGGCTCCCGGCTGACTGGAAGGGAGCGCCGGGCCACGTCCAGCATCCCTTCGAAGTCCTTCTCCTTCTCCAGGAGTTCCAGGTGATGATGTACCACGGAGGGGTATTTCAGTCCGCCATTCTCCAGCGCCCGGTCGGAACACTTGCGCGCCTCCTCCGGCTGGTCCTGGGCCACTTTTACCCGGGCCAGGCTGGAGAGGATCAGGGGGTGGCGCGGATGGCGTTTCAGGCCCTGCCGGCAATGGGATTCGGCGCGCTCCAACTGGCCTTGCTCCAGGGCCTGTTGGATCTCCGTTAGGGTCTTTTTGAACCGTTCGAGGGATTTCATCAGATGGCATTTCCCGAAGGCTGGTCGGTAGTGCCATGTTACCCCATGGGCGGGTATACGGGTCTACGCGACCGGCAAGTGGTGGGGTGTGGGTCCTGACTGGGCCAGAAGGCCGGGCGGGTGGAGACCCGCCCGGCAAGGATGGCCGCCCCAGGGATGCGCAGCCGCTTACTGCAGCAGGGAGAGGACGTTGTTGGGGGTCTGGTTGGCCTGGGCCAGGACCGAGGTCCCCGCCTGTTGCAGGATCTGGGCTCGGGTCAGGGCCGCGGTCTCGGCGGCGAAATCCGCGTCCAGGATGCGGGATCGGGAGGCCGAGAGGTTTTCCACCCCCACCTCCAGGTTCGAGATGTTGGACTCGAACCGGTTCTGGATGGCCCCCAGCTCCGCCCGGAAGCCGTTGATCTGCTGCAAGGCGTAGTCCACGGTCACCATGGTGTCGTTGGCGTTGGCCACCGTGTCCACGGCCAGGTCGTTGAGGGAGATGGATTCGCCATCCAGCCCGATCGTGCCCCCCGTACCCACTGTAGAACCACCAATAGTCAAGGTCACACCCACATTAAACCCCTCACCATCATTCTCCAAGGTGCTTGAAAAGACCAGATCATTACCATCTGCAGAAAGGTTGGCCTTGATACCTGTATCACCTGTTTTCGCGTTAATGGCGGAAACGACATCATCCATGGACGAGACTGTAGCGGACACAGTGACAGTAGTTGCTCCATTGATAGTCAAGTCGAGGCCTGCAGTGGTGCCCTCAGCGAAGGCCTCTTCAAGGCTCAGGCCGGTCTTCCCTCCCACGGTGAAGCCACCAGTACCAGGTGTTGTACTCGCAAGATCGGTGGTTGACGTGAGCAACGCCCCCAACTCACTGCCCCGGGCATCCACGCCCCCCACCACGATGGTCTGGCCGGCGTTGGCCCCCACCTGGAAGATCAGGTCCTCCACGGAGCCATCCAGGATGTTGTCGTCGTTGAACTGGGTATTGGAGGCGATGCGGTTGATCTCGGAGATGGCCTGTTGCACCTCCTTATTCAGGGCCTCCCGGTCCGTATTGGAGTTGGTGGCGTTGGCGGACTGTACGGCCAGCTCGCGGATGCGCTGCAACAGGTTGCCCACCTCACCCAGGGCCCCCTCTGCGGTCTGGGCGTAACTGATCCCGTCCCCGGCGTTGCGGATGGCCTGCTCCTGGCCCCGGATCTGGGTGGTGAAGCGTTCGGAGATGGCCAGACCGGCGGCATCGTCCTTGGCGCTGTTGATGCGAAGCCCCGAGGAGAGGCGTTGCAGGGCCGTCTGCAGATCGGCCTGGCTGCTGTTGAGATTCCGCTGGGCATTGAGGGATGCGATGTTGGTATTGATGACCTGGGACATGATCGATGTTCTCCCTAGTGCATGTTTGGGCGGCGGTTATGGGTTGCGCGTCTGCCCTGGGGTGCTTACCCATCAGGGCGGCACGTGCGCGTACCCCTACCCTAGCAATCCACATGCCATCCCCTTTGATCCATTTCTTTAGGGTGTAAATATTCAATAAAACCAAAGACTCACGAGGATTCAGGGGGGGGCGACCCCAACGCCAGCAGGATTGGGAAGGGGGTTGGAGCGGGAAGTGGGGAGGGTGGGCGCGGCCCGGGTTTGCCGGTGACCGGCATACCGATGCCGTCAGGCGGATCCCGGGGTCCCGGGGGGGATGCGGTGGAATGGAGGGGAGATACACATCTATATAGGGTGTGTATGCCATCGATCCCCTGGGTGGCCCCTTCCATCGGTCGCTTGCGGGGACGGGGCAGCTCCGAGGTGGTGAGGGGCTGCCGGCTGGCCTATTCTTGCCGATAGGCGGCATCCGGTGGCCCGGTTTCCCGGGTTTGGCCGCAAGGCCGGCAATCCGGGGCCGCAAATTTTCCGCAAAGCGGCTAAAGCTTGCCGGTGGGGCGCCGATAAGGGGTTTGCAGGGGGATCCATCCCCCACGAAAACGGCAACCCAAGGGTCCCTGCCCGGGACCCGCATCCGGCAAGGAGAACGATCATGGCACAGGTCATCAACACCAACATCGCCTCGCTCACCGCGCAGCGCAATCTCAACGCCAGCCAGTCCCAGCTGCAGACCTCCCTGGAGCGTCTGTCCTCGGGGCTTCGCATCAACAGCGCCAAGGACGATGCCGCCGGTCTGGCCATCTCCGAGCGTTTTACCGCCCAGATCAACGGCCAGAACCAGGCGATCCGTAACGCCAACGACGGGATCTCCTTCGCCCAGACCGCGGAAGGGGCCCTGAGCGAGATCGGCAACATCACCCAACGCATCCGCGAACTGGCCGTGCAATCCGCCAACGCCACCAACTCCGCCTCCGACCGCGAGGCCCTGAACAACGAGGTGAAGCAGTCCATCGCCGAGATCAACCGCATCGCCTCGTCCACCCAGTTCAACAGTGCCAACGTCCTGGATGGCTCCGTGGAGGACCTGATCTTCCAGGTGGGAGCCAACGCCGGTCAGACCATCAAGGTGGATGGTATGGACTCCCGGGGTAGTGAGCTGGGTGCTTTGATCAAATCTACAGATGGATTTAAAACTGGCGGGGGGGCTGATATCTCTGTTGATGACATCTTCGCTAGTGGAACTGCCAGTTATGGTATGACTGTTGTTTACGGCGGATCGAGTGTTGCAATTTCGGGCACAGCTTCTTCCATGGATGATATCGTCTCCGCCATCAACGCTAAATCGGCTGATACAGGGGTTAAGGCCAATCTCAGCGCAGATGGTGAAAATTTGGTCTTTTCCGCTGCCCTGGATGATGAAAACGCAGGAGGGACTCTTACAATCAAAGGTATCGATGTTGGCGGAAACACTGAAGCTGATGTGGATTTGGGGGGTGTTACCACAACCACACTTAACGACGTTGCCGTCGATACAGTGGACAACGCCAACAAGGCCATCGTGACTGTGGACTATGTCCTGGACCAGGTGAACTCGATGCGCGCCGACCTGGGTGCGGTGCAGAACCGGTTCGAGTCCACGGTGAACAACCTGGAGGTCAGCTCCGAAAATCTTGCGGCCTCGAGATCCCGCATCCAGGATGCGGACTTCGCCGCCGAGACCGCGGCCCTGACCCGGGCCCAGATCCTGCAGCAGGCCGGCACCTCGGTCCTGGCGCAGGCCAACCAGGCCCCCAATAATGTGCTGGCCCTGCTCCAGTAACCCGCCGGGGGTGATGTGAACGCGGCGGCCCGGGGGGCGAAGGCTTCCCGGGCTGTCGTTCTTCCCGCCATCGGGGAAGAGGAGAATGCAGATGGATACACGAATTCATGCCTTGCCCTTGCAGCCTGTCCAGACCTCAAATGCGGCTCCCTCCGCATTACCGGCTGCGGGCGGTGAGACGCTGCCGGTCCTTGCGCCTTCAGAAGGCAAATCCCTGCCGGCTACGGGGCGTTCTCAGGCCGGAGTGGATCCTGCCCGGGGGGATCCATCCTCGTCCCGCGGATTCTCCGAACAGGTGGGGGATGCGGTCCAGCGGATCAACGACTTTGTCCAGGTGGTGCAAAGGGATCTGCAGTTTACGGTGGATGAGGATACCGGAAGGACGGTGGTCAAGGTCTTCGATGCCCGCAGCGAGGAGCTCATCCGTCAGCTTCCGCCGGAAGAGATCCTGGAGGTGGCGGCCTACATGGACGAGTTGCGTGGGTTGCTGGTACAGGACAAGGCCTGATTTGGCCTGTATCTTGCATAAGATATCCTGTCTGCAGGCGGTGGCCCCGATGCGGAGATCTTCGCCAGCAGCCGGAAGCGTTCTACGGGGCATGCCTTTGCGAAAAGGGCGCGTCCCGCAGGGCGTTTCAGGACCTTCGCGAAAACATATGACGGAAATGAATCGCTATGGCCCTCCATGGGGGCGGGGCCCTCAGGGCCCGGGAGGAAGATGATGTCGACGATCAGTTCGTTGGGTGTGGGCTCCGGGATCGATGTGCGGGGACTGGTAGACCAGTTGGTGGCTGCCGAGCGGGAGCCCTGGGAGAAGCGGCTCACCAGCCGTCAGCAGGATATCGAGACCCAGATCTCCGGGCTGGGGCGTCTTAAGGAAGGGCTCAGCCAGTTCGGTTCGGTGGTGGCCGATCTCAAGTACAGCTGGAGTTTCCGGGGGATCGAGTCCAAGGTCTCCGACGAGGGGGTCCTCTCCGCGGATGCACAGTCCAACGCACCGGTGGGGAACTATGAGGTGCGGGTGGACCAACTGGCCCAGTCCCAGCGGCTGACCACCAATGAGGATCTCTTCGGCGCCGATTTCTCCCCCGGGACCACCTCCCTGGGCGCAGGGGATGTGACCCTCACCTATGCCGACGGCAGCACCGAGACCTTCACCCTGACGGAGGAGGCGGACACGCTCCAGGACCTGCGGGCCATGATCAATGCGGAATCGGACAAGGCCCGGGCCGAGGTGGTGGACGATGGCAGCGGCTACCGCATGGTCCTTACTACTACCGGGACCGGAGAGGAGAATGCCATCTCCGGCATCGGGGTGAGCAATGCGGATCCCGCGGCCCTGCTCAATGAGCTGGCCTTCGACGCCGCCTCCATGGATGGCAACGGTACCAGCGGGGGGTTTACCCAGTTGCGGGCCTCCCAGGATGCGGTACTGTTCGTGGATGGTCTGCAGATTACCCGCTCCACCAACCAGGTGGCGGATGCCATCGATGGGGTCCGTCTGGAACTGACCGATGTGGGTACCACCCGGGTCTCGGTGAGCGAGAAGTACGGGGTGGCAAAGGAGGCCATCCAGGGGTTCGTGGAGGCCTATAACAGCCTGCGTGCCACCATCAATGAACTGGGGGCCTATGATCCGGAAACGGGGGAGTCTGGGCTGCTGAACGGCGATGCCACCCTGCGCGGTGTGCAGACGGACCTGGCCCGGACCCTGGGGGAGGCCGTGGAGGGCATGGATGGCGGGATCCGCGCCCTGGCGGACCTGGGGATCACCACCCGCCGGGACGGCACCCTGGAGCTGGATGAGCAGAAGCTGAACGAGGCCCTGGCCACGGATCCCGAGGCGGTGGAAGAGCTCTTTACCCGTGCCGATACCGGTGTGGGTGCCCGGATGGATTCGGTGGTGAAGCAGTACACCGGGTGGGACAGTATCCTCAACATCAGGAACCAGAGCCTGCAAGACCGGCTCGAGGGGATCGATGAGGAATGGGAGGATCTGAACCGCCGCATGGATCGCTATGAGAGCCGCATGATCGCCCAGTTCTCCGCCATGGATGCGCAGGTGGCCTCCCTGAACAAGACCAGTGAGTTTCTGGACAACCAACTGGCGGCCCTCAACAGCGGCAAGTAGTAAAAATCCCTGGCGCGCGGCGGGTGCCTATGTGTCCTGGGTACGGACCCAAGCCCCCGGGATTCAGATCCGGGCCGGTATGGGGTGGGCGCCGGATGGGTGGGTGGAACACGTCCGGAATCCCAGTTGATGGGGTACCCGCATGGAGAGGACGGGGCCGAGGCGCTCAAGCCCCCGCCGCCTTGGCCGATACCTTGAGTCACGGGTACGATCCATCTTGGAGCAACAGCACATGAGTTACGCCGCCATGCACAAAGGCATCAATCAGTACCAGCAGGTGGGCGCCGCCGGGGCGGCGTTCGCCGACCCCCACCGCCTGATCGAGATGCTGCTCAATGGCGGCATCGACCGACTGGCCCAGGCCCGCGGCGCCGTCCTGCGAGGCGACCGGCCCGCCAAGGTCAAGCTCATCGGCAAGGCCCTGGATATCATCGGTGGTCTGCGTGGCGGTCTGGACCTGGAGCGGGGCGGCGAGATCGCCCGAAACCTGGACGAACTGTACGACTACATGCAGCGCCGACTGGTGACCGCCAATGCGCGGGACGACGTGGAGATCCTGGACGAGGTGAGCCGGCTCCTCGCGGAGATCCGGGATGGATGGCAGGCCATCCCCCCCGAGGCCCGCAAGCCCGGGAAGGAAACCCCAGCCACCCCATCCCAACAGCCGGAATAAGATCCGCTGCCATGCCCTTTCCCCGGGCACAAGTGGAGCGCATGTTGGCAGCGGCCGCGGATCTGGAGCGGCTGGCCCTGCGGCGTCTGGAATGGGCCCGGCAGGGAGACTGGGAGCCGCTGCTCGCCAGTGAAACAAGGCATGCCGATCTTGCGAAAGTGATCGATGCGGCCGGGCTGGATCCGCACAGCCCGGAGGCCGAAGCCCTGGCCCGGCGCCTGACGCGGATTCGGGAACTGGACCGTGCCCTTCAGCCCCTTCTGGAGGATGCCCGCGATCGGCTGGGGGAAGAGTTGCGCCAGATCCGCCGCAAGGCCAGCGGTGCCCGGGCCTACCAGCAGGTGGATCGCGGGCGGGGTTGAAGCCGGTTGCTTACCACCATCCCCGCTGCCTCAGATCGTTCATCACCGCCTCGGTGACCTCGATCAGAGTGGGTACGTAGGCATGTCCATTCTGTAGAGCATTGGCCAGGATACGCGGGTCATCGATGTACTCGTGGATCATTTGATTGCGTAGTTTGCGCATCGTCAGCCAATCTTCGGCAGAAGGGAGGATCCCCAGGCGTTCCGCCGTGTCCAGATTGTCGATTGCAGCTCCCGTCCTCTCTCCCAGTGCCTCCAGATGGATGGGCAGCAACTTGTCTCCCAGGGTGTCCTGCAGACGTCCGAAACGTGCCACGAAGGCATCCGCTCGTTCGGCAAGATCGATATCCCTTTCCAGGGAACGCGCCCGTTCCTCCGTGAAGGCTTGGGCAAACAGGCGTTGGTCCGTCAGCATCAACTGCCTGGCCTCTTTGCGGGCCAACTCGGCCAGAAAGCGTAAACGGCGGTGCTTTTCGGGCGGCAGGACCTTCACAGCAGCACACCTTCCCGCCGGGCCACGTCGTGGATGGGCAGGGTGCGTAGATTGGGGGCGCTCAGGATGACGTCCACGCGGCGCCCCTGCAGGTGCCGGCTGATCCGGGCGGAAAGTTGAGCGGACACCAGGGCGGGTTGTTCCACCGGTCGCTCGAGGGTCACGAAGAGGTCCACATCGCCACCCCGGGCGCTGTCGTCCAGGCGGGAACCGAACAGCCGTACCTGCGCATCGGAACCTGCCACATCGGCCACGATGCGGCGGATGGCTGCCTGTTGCTCGGGGGATAACCGCATGGGTGGAGTGTACTACAACACCTGTGTAAGCCCCTATTTTTACCGCGCCAGGCGCGCCAGTTTGTGCTGGTAGCGCCGCATCACCAGCAGGTGTACCACTGCCTGGGTCCAGCGGTAGATGGACCAGGGCAGGGCGGGGGCGTAGTCATGGATGGCGGCCAGGGTGTAGCGCCCCCCCAGCACCGACTGGAACTCGAAACGGGCCTGGCCCGGACTGGGCCGGGCCAGGATCCCCCCCGTGATGTAGTACACCTGCCTTTCGGGGCCGGATGCCTGCGGGGCGTGGTGCAGGGTGAGCAGGCGCAATCCCGGCCAGACCAGGTCCACGTGGATCCGGCCGTCTTCCTGGATCCGGGTGCGCACCATGGGCCAGCAGCAGCTCCCCAGCCAGCGGAAGTAGTTGCCCGCCACCCAGGCGGCATCCTGGCCCGGGGGCTGGAGGATGCGCTGGATGGAGCGCACCAGGCTGGCCTGACGCAGTTCCGCGGCCACTTCCCGGCGGATGGGTTGTCTCGGGCTGGGCCGCAGGCGTTTGCGCTCCGGATCCACTGCTTCTTCCAGGGCCCGGTGAAAGGGGATGGCGTCCGGGTCGATGTGGGCCTGCACCGGGTTGCTGCGGATGCGGGTATCCCGGGGCAGGCTGGCCATGATGGGGCCCACCAGTTCCGCCGGGGCGCCGGTGATCCAGCGCACCCCCAGGGCGGCGATGCGTTCCGGCATCCAGGGCAGGGGGATCACCAGGCGCCGCAGACCCAGCACCCGGGCGGTGCGGCGCAGCATGGTCTCATAGCTCAGCCATTCCGGTCCGCCGATATCCAGGGGGCCTTGGCATGGGCCGGGGTGGTCCAGGCAATAGCCAATGGCCCGGGTGAGATCCCGCAGGGCGATGGGGCGGGTCACCGACCGGGCCGTGGGGGGCAGGATCAGCACCCCCATGCGCCGCACCAGTTCCACCATGAGCCGGGTGGCCGAGCCCCCAGGGCCCACCACCAGCCCCGCCCGCAGTACGGTGACCGGTACCCCGTGGGCCCCCAGGGCCATCTCCACCTCCCGGCGGCTCCATAGCAGGCGGGAGATGCGAAAGCTCTCCGGGATAAGGCCACTGACGAAGATGATCTGCTGCACGCCATTGGCGGCGGCGGCGCGGGCAAAGTTGTCCGCCAGGATCAGGTCCATGTCCCGGGGGGTGGCCTGAGTGAGCCGGGAGGAGGGGGCCAGGGAATGGATCAGGTAGATGGCCCGCTCGCACCCTTCCAGGGCCCGGTTCACGTCGGACTGGGAGAACAGATCGCAGTGCCGCCAGGTGATGCGGGGATCCGGGTCCGGCGTCGCGGCGCGGGCCCGGGAGCGGGTGAGGGCGGTGACCTGATGTTCCCCGGCCAGTTCATGGCACAGGGCCGTGCCGATGAAACCACTGGCCCCGGCGACGGTGATCCGGGCCATCAGAACGACCGCTCAACAAGGTATGGCCCATCCAGGGGCCGCCGCAGGTGCAGACACCGTGATGGCTGTGCGGGGCCCGCCTCAAAGGCCCATCCGCTCGCGAGGCTGCAGTCAGCTTGCGCATCGGGGAAGGGATACATGATCACAGTGTACCGCGCCCGGAGATCAGACCGGGAGGGCCTGTACCATGGCCGCCGCGCCCGCCAGGGCGGAGAAGGCGAGGACCACGGGCCGCAACCAGCGCCGGTCCAGCCGGTGCGCCACCTGGCCCGAGATCCAGAAACCCAGGAGGATGGCCGGCAGCAGGGAGAGTCCCAGCAGGACCTCCACGGGACCGAAGCGGTCCAGCCAGGCCAGGGTGGATAGAGAAAGGATGCCGGCGGGCACGAAGATGGCCGACAGGGTCCCGCGCAGGCGCGGCCCCGAGACGTTCTGGAAGGCCAGGGCCAGGGGCGGCCCTCCGATGGAGGTGATGGTGGCCATGAAGCCGGAAAGCCCCGCTGCCGGGAGCAGGATGGCCGGGCCAGGGTCCGGAACCCGCCGCACCAGACTCAGGGCGACGGCCAGCAGCACCAGCGCCCCCAGCAATCCCCCCAAAAGGTCCTGGTCCACCACCCCCAGCACCAGCGCCGCCAGGGCCGTCCCCGCGAGGCTACCGGGCAGGGCCCAGGCCACATCAGCGGGCTGTACCGCCCGCCACTCCCGCAGCAGGATCAGCAGCGGCAGGCTCATGCCGATGATGATCATGGGGGCGGGCACCAGCAGCGGATGGATCAGATAGAGCAGGGGCGCGCCCAGCAGGGCCACGCCATAGCCGATGGCGCCCTGGAGGATGGCTCCCACCAGGATCACGGCGCTGGCCAGGAGCCACTGCAGCAGGGAGAGGGGGAAATCCATAGGGGGTCTGCACGGCGAAGGATTTTGGCGCTAGAGTAATGATTGTGTACAGAGACCGCCAGGCACGTCGACCCGCCATCGTGTGGTCGCGCCCGGCGGGGCCGACGAGGCAAACCAGTGACGGTTTGCGCACCTGATGAAAGGGCAGGAGGCTCGGGCATGACCATGCTGGCATTCGATACCCATTCCCATATCAAGCGTCTGATCGCCGCCGGTTTCACGGAGGCCCAGGCAGAGGCCCAGACCCAGGCCCTGCTGGAGCTCCTGGAAAACCGGCTCGTCACCAAGGACGATATTCGGGACATGGCCACCCGAAAGGATCTGGAAAGAATGCTTCAGGAAATGGCCAGTCAGCGGAAGATGGACAGAATGCGTGAGAAGATAGCCACCAAGAAGGATGTGGAATTGCTCTCCAAGGAGCTCACCATCAAGCTGGGTGGGATTCTGATTATATGGTTCGTTCTGTTGGGGATCATGCAGGTGCTGTTGTGAACCTGGAAACGTCCCACAAAATACGATCTAAAACGTGACCACGAAGACCCCCGCCCAATCAACTGCTAGCCCGCATTCCTCCGTGGTTTCAGGGTCCCACCGCTGTTGTCTGGCCCCCATGCTGGACTGGACGGACCGCCATTTCCGGTACTTCCTGCGCCTGATCACCCGCCGGACCTTCCTCTATACGGAGATGGTCACGACCGGTGCGCTGCTGCACGGGGACGCGGACCGGCATCTGCGTTTCGATCCCGCCGAGCACCCGGTGGCCCTGCAGCTCGGCGGGTCCGATCCCGATGCCCTGGCCCGTGCCGCCTCCATGGGGGCGGCCTGGGGCTATGATGAGGTGAATCTGAATGTGGGCTGTCCTTCAGACCGGGTCCATTCCGGTCGCTTCGGGGCCTGCCTCATGGCCGAGCCGGATCTCGTGGCCGAGGGGGTGCGGGCCATGAAGGCGGTGGTGGATCTCCCCGTAACGGTGAAATGCCGCATCGGCATCGATGATCTGGACAGCGAGGCCCATCTGTTCCGTTTCGTGGATCGGGTGGCCGCCGCTGGTTGCGACCTGTTCATCGTGCATGCCCGCAAGGCCTGGCTGCAGGGGCTGAGCCCGAAACAGAACCGGGAGATCCCCCCCCTGTGCTACGAGCGGGTGCACCGGCTCAAGGAAGCCTTCCCGCAGCTGACGGTGGTGATCAACGGCGGGTTGTCCACCCTGGAGCAGATGCAGGGGCAATTGGCCCATGTGGATGGGGTGATGGTGGGGCGGGAGGCCTATCACAACCCCTACCTGCTGGCCGGGGTGGACGCGGCCCTGTACGGGGATGTCGGGCCGGTGCCCACACGGCATCAGGTGGTGGAGCGGTTTCTGCCCTATGTGGAGGCCCGGCTGGCGGAGGGGGTCCCCCTGCAGACCATGACCCGTCATATCCTGGGGCTGTTCCAGGGGGTTCCCGGGGCCCGGGCCTGGCGGCGGCATCTCAGCGAGCATGCCCATCGCCCGGGGGCCGGGGCCGAGGTCATCCGGGAGGCGGCGGAACAGGTCCGAGGGGGGTGAGCGGGCCTGCCGGGTCTCCCTTCCCCTGAGGTGCCATGGCCCCGGATGGGTGTCCCGAAGGGACCCATCCGGGAATGCATCAGATGCGTTCGGCCTGTGCCCCGGCATTGCCGGTGTAGTTGCCGGGGGTGAGGGCCTTCAGGCGGGCCTTGTCCTCCTCCGGGATCTCCAGGGTGTCGATGAAGGCCCGCAGGCGGGGTCCGTCCACCCGTTGCCCGCGGGTGAGTTCCTTGAGCTTTTCGTAGGGCTTCTCCACCCCATGACGGCGCATCACCGTCTGGATGGGCTCGGCCAGCACCTCCCAATTGGCCTCCAGATCTGCGTCCAGACGTGCGGGATCGGCCTCCAGCTTGGTGAGCCCCTTGGCCGTCGCCTGGTAGGCGATGACCGACCAGGCGAACCCCAGGCCGATGTTGCGCAGCACCGTGGAGTCGGTCAGGTCCCGCTGCCAGCGGGAGATGGGCAGCTTGCCTGCCAGATGGCCGAAGACGGCATTGGCCAGCCCCAGGTTGCCCTCGGCGTTCTCGAAATCGATGGGATTGACCTTGTGGGGCATGGTGGAGGAACCCACCTCCCCGGCCACCACCCGCTGCTTGAAGTAGCCCAGTGCGATATAGCCCCACACGTCCCGGGCGAAGTCCGTGAGCACGGTGTTGAAGCGTTCCATGGCGTGGAAGAGTTCCGCCATGTAGTCGTGGGGTTCGATCTGGATGGTATAGGGGTTCATCTCCAGCCCCAGCCCCTCGATGAAGCCGCGGCTCAGGGCCTCCCAGTCCACCTCCGGATACGCGCTCAGGTGGGCGTTGTAGTTGCCCACGGCCCCGTTCATCTTGCCCCGGATGCGGACATCGGCCACCTGGTTGCGCTGGGCCTTGAGGCGGTGCACGACATTGGCCAGTTCCTTGCCCAGGGTGGTGGGGGAGGCGGGCTGGCCATGGGTGCGCGAGAGCATGGGCTGGTGGGCGTGGCGGTGGGCCAGATCCCGCAGGGCATGGATGAGTTCGTCCATCAGCGGCAGGATGGCCTGGCCCCGGGCCTCCTTGAGCATGAGGGCGTAGGCCAGGTTGTTGATGTCCTCGGAGGTGCAGGCGAAGTGGATGAACTCGCTCACCGCTTCCAGTTCCGCGTTGCCCCGGATCTTCTCCTTGAGGAAGTACTCCACCGCCTTCACGTCGTGATTGGTGGTGCGCTCGATGTTCTTCACCCGCTGGGCATCCGCCTCGGAGAAGTTCTCCACGAGGCCGGCGAGGATGTTGTCGGCGTGCTCCCCGAACGCAGGGACCTCCGGGATCCCCGGGTGGGCGCTCAGGGCCCGGAGCCATTCCACTTCCACCCGGACGCGGTGGCGGATGAGACCGAATTCGCTGAAGATGGGGCGCAGCATCTCGGTCTTGTCGCCATAGCGGCCATCCACCGGCGCGATGGCGGTGAGGGGGGAAAGCTCCATGGGGTGTCTCCAAGTCTCGCGAAAGGGGCGAAATTATACTACACCACGATTTTCAGCACACAGCCGGGATCCGGAGGGGATGATGGG
Source organism: Ectothiorhodospira mobilis (assembly GCF_900114895.1). Classification (GTDB taxonomy): domain Bacteria; phylum Pseudomonadota; class Gammaproteobacteria; order Ectothiorhodospirales; family Ectothiorhodospiraceae; genus Ectothiorhodospira; species Ectothiorhodospira mobilis_A. The sequence continues at coordinate 307,790 of NZ_FOUO01000002.1, read as the reverse complement.
CGCGGGAGAACGGATCGAGCGGGACAGCATGGGCGAGGTGGCGGTACCCGCCGACGCCCTCTACGGGGCCCAGACCCAGCGGGCGGTGGACAACTTCCCCATGAGCGGGATGACCCTGCCGCCGGCCTTCATCCGGGCCCTGGGGGAGGTGAAGGCCGCCTGCGCCCGGGTGAACGGGGAGCTGGGCCTTTTACCCCCCGAGAAGGCGGCGGCCATCCAGCGGGCCGCCGAGGCCGTGGCCGGGGGGGAGCATGCCGGGCAGTTCCCGGTGGATGTCTTCCAGACCGGGAGCGGCACCAGCTCCAACATGAACGCCAACGAGGTGATCGCGCGCCTGGCCTCCATGGAGTTGGGGGCGCCGGTGCATGCCAACGATGACGTGAACCGGGGGCAGAGTTCCAACGATGTCATCCCCACCGCCCTGCATGTATCCGCCCGCCTCGGGCTGAAGCACCACCTGCTGCCGGCCCTGGAGGACCTGGCCCGGGCGCTGGAGAGTCGTGCCCGGGCCCTGGATCACGTGGTCAAGACGGGCCGCACCCATCTTATGGATGCCCTGCCCATCCGCCTCGGTCAGGAGGTGGGGGCCTGGGGCCGGCAGGTACGCTATGGCATCGAGCGGTTGCAGGACAGCGCCGTGCGCCTGGAGGAACTGGCCATCGGCGCCACTGCCGTGGGTACGGGGGTCAACGCCCCTGCAGGGTTCGGCGAGGCGGTGGCCCGGGACCTGGCCCGGCGCACGGGGGTGCCCTTCCGGCCCAAGCCTGACCGCTTCGAGGCCCTGGCCGCCCAGGACAGCGCGGTGGAGATCAGCGGCCAGCTCCGGACCGTGGCGGTGAGCCTGATGAAGATCTGCAACGATCTGCGCTGGATGAACTCCGGCCCCCTGGCGGGGCTGGGGGAGATCACCCTGCCGCCCCTGCAGCCGGGGAGCAGCATCATGCCGGGGAAGGTGAATCCGGTGGCCCCCGAGGCGGTGGCCATGGCCTGCACCCAGGTGATGGGCAACGATGCCGCCGTCGCCGTGGCCGGGCAGTCGGGCAACTTCCAGTTGAACGTGATGCTGCCGGTGATCGCCCACAACCTGCTGCAGAGTGTGGAACTGCTGGCCAACGGGGCCCGTCTGCTGGCCACGCGGGTCATCCCGGGGTTTGGTGTGGACGAGGAGCGCATGCGCCGGGCCCTGGAGCATAACCCCATCCTGGTGACGGCCCTCAATCCGGTCATCGGTTATGAGCAGGGGGCCGCCATCGCCAAACGGGCCTATCGGGAAGGCCGTCCGATCCTGGAGGTGGCTCGGGAGAGGACGGACCTGGACGAGGAACGCCTGCGGGCCCTGCTGGACCCGATGGCGCTCGCCCGTGGGGGGCCGGGGTCCAAGGATGAATGAAGCGACATCCTGGGAACGCCGAGCCCCAGCTCGGCTTAAGGAAGGATGCCGAGCTGGGGCTCGGCGCTCCCAGGGGTTGGCATGGCTGCGGTGATCCCCCGCACCTGGATTCACCTTTGCCTTGCATTGGAAAGGCTTACATCTCTTGGATGAGTGCTGACCGAGAGCCTGGATGCGTATTGGCCACCGGCCATCCGGCCTCCACGGGCGTCGTGGTCATCACCGGGGTGGGCTTTCTGGGTTCCGGGCGAGGTGGGTCACGCTGGGAACGCCGAGCCCCAGCTCGGCTTAGGAAGGATGCCGAGCTGGGGCTCGGCGCTCCCAGGGATGGGCACAGCTGCGGTTTCTCTCCTGTATATGGATTCACCTTTGCCTGGATTGGAAGTACTTGCATTTCATGGAGGAGTGCCATCTGGAGAGCCTGAATGCCTGTGGGTCACCGGCCATCCGGCCGCCACTGGCGTTGTGGTCATCACCGGGGTGGGCTTTCTGGGTTCCGGGCGAGGTGGGTCACGCTGGGAACGCCGAGCCCCAGCTCGGCTTAGGAAGGATGCCGAGCTGGGGCTCGGCGCTCCCAGGGGTTGGCATGGCTGCGGTGATCCCCCGCACCTGGATTCACCTTTGCCTTGCATTGGAAAGGCTTACATCTCTTGGATGAGTGCTGACCGAGAGCCTGGATGCGTATTGGCCACCGGCCATCCGGCCTCCACGGGCGTCGTGGTCATCACCGGGGTGGGCTTTCTGGGTTCCGGGCGAGGTGGGTCACGCTGGGAACGCCGAGCCCCAGCTCGGCTTGGGAATGGATGCCGAGCTGGGGCTCGGCGCTCCCAGGGATGGGCACAGCTGCGGTTTCTCTCCTGTATCTGGATTCACCTTTGCCTGGATTGGAAGTACTTGCATTTCATGGAGGAGTGCCACCCGGAGAGCCTGAATGCCTGTGGGTCACCGGCCATCCGGTCGCTACGGGCGTTGTGGTCACCGCCGGGGTGGGCTTTCCGGGGTTCCCCGGGCGAGGTGGGTCATGCCGGGAACGCTGAGCCCCAGCTCGGCTTAGGAAGGATGCCGAGCTGGGGCTCGGCGCTCCCAGGGGTTGGCAGAACGAACGAGACTGCGGTGTGTTGAGGGAATCCGCTTCAGTGGGGGGGAGGCAGCCGGTTCCGGGGCGGCGTCTCCAGGAGGGGGATCAAGGTCTCCAGGGGGGCGGGGCGGGCGTAATAAAACCCCTGCACCAGGCCGCAGTCCAGGCCTTTCACGAAGGCCAGTTGCTCGGAGGTTTCCACCCCCTCGGCGATGACTTCCAGACCCAGCCCCTTAGCCATGGCCACGATGGCGGTGACGATGGCGGCGTCGTTGGCATCCTCCGGGGCGTCCTGTACGAAGGTCCGGTCCACCTTGAGGGTGTGGATGGGGAAGTTCTTGAGGTGGCTCAGGGAGGAGTAGCCCGTGCCGAAGTCGTCCACGGCCAGGCGGAAACCCAGGTGGTGCAGTTGCCGCAGGCTGTTCACCGCAGCGTCCACGTCCTGCATGAGGGTGCTCTCGGTGAGTTCCAGCTCGATCCACTGCGGCGGGATGTCCCCCTGGCGCAGGATGTCCCGGTAGGTCTGCACCAGATCTGCCTGGCGAAACTGCCGCGGGGAGAGGTTGACGGCCACCCACTCCGGCCGCAGCCCCCCGGCCTCCAACTGCTGCAGATCCCGGCAGACCCGCTGCATCACCCAGGCCCCCAGGCCCTCGATGAGCCCCGTCTCCTCGGCGATGGGGATGAACTGGGCCGGGGGGAGCATGCCTTCCTGGGGATGCTCCCAGCGCAGCAGGGCCTCCATGCCACGGACCCGTCCGCTGGCGAGGCAGATCTGCGGCTGGTAGTGGATCTCCAGCTGGTCTCGGGAGAGGGCCTTGGCCAATGCGTTCTCCAGGACCAGATACCGGTAGCTGTGGGAATTCATCTCCCGGGTATAGAAGTGGTATCCGTTGCGTCCCTGGCGCTTGGCCTCGTGCAGGGCGGCGTCGGCGTTCTTGATCAGGGTTTCGCCGTCCTCGCCGTCCAGGGGGTGGATGCTGACCCCGGCGCTGCAGGCAAGGAAGACGGCGTGCCCCTCCACCTCGTACTCCCGGTTCACGGCCTGCACCAGGCGATGGGCCACTCGTGCCGCCAGGTCCGGAGACTCCACTGCATTCAGAAGGATACCGAACTCGTCCCCGCCTAGACGCGATAGGGTGATCTCCGCCCGCCGCAGGCGGTAGCGGGCGGTCATGGCCTCGTCGGAGAGCAGGCCCTGCAGGTCCGTGGCCACCCGCTGCAGGAGGCGGTCCCCGGCGCGGTGACCCAGGGAATCGTTGATGCGCTTGAAATGATCCAGGTCCATGAGGATCACGGCCAGGTAGCCTCCCCATTCCCCCTGTTCCTGATGCGATCCCAGCAACTGGTTCAGGCGGTCGCCGAACAGGATGCGGTTGGGCAGGCCGGTGAGGGTGTCGTGGCTGTACTGATGGGCGAGGGCCTCGGACTGGCGCCGGGAGACGCGCTCCAGGGTCTCCCGCTGCCGGGCCAGGAGGGCGTAGAGGTCCGCGCTCTCCAGGGCATAGGCGGCGTGGAACAGCACCAGGGTAAGCAGCCGCAGGCCCAGTTCGTCCCGTTGCAGGGACTGGCTCTGGATGCGGCCCACGAACATGCCTCGGATGCGGGAGCGGGTGGCGATCACGTGCAGCACCCAATGGACTTCGCCGCTGTCCCGGGCCGGCAGGCATACCGGGCGGTTCTGGTTGAGGGCCCAGGCGAAGGTGCCGTCTTCGATGAATGCATCGACCCTGCGCTCCAGGTCTGCCCCGGCGCCCGCGTCCGGTGGGCGGTAATGGAGGCGGAAGTCCGAGGCGTCATCCACCAGGTAATACCCGGCGTCCTCCAGGGACAGGAGGCGATGGATGCAGTCGTGGGCCTTCTCCAGGATGGGGCCGGGATCCCGGTCCTGCTCGTGGTCGCCGAACAGGGTGGTGATGGACAGCAGCACGTCCAGGGCATACTGGTGACGTTGCGCCGCCTCTTCCAGATGCCGCACGCGCTCCCTCAAATAGACGTCTCCGGGGGTCGGCTCCTGGTCCTTGTCTGTCACGGTCATCCCGTAGCTGCTCCCGTTGCTCATGTCAGAAACACTTCCAGTGTCTGCTGGTAGTGCCGGTCCGTCTGTGCGGCGATCTGCTCCAGGGCGGATTCGGGCAGGGCCAGGCGCTGCCAGGCCGTCTCTTCCACGGCGGGGCAGTAGCGTTCGCCGCTGGTGCCCAGACGCAGGGCATGGGCCATGCTGTCCGCCAGGTGTACCGTGGCGGTCTCCATGGGATACCGGCGGGCCTCGTCCGGGCTGTGGTGATGGCGTACCGGTTCGATGAGGGCCGGGGGCAGCCGCCAGTGCTCCAGCAGGGCCGCTCCCAACTGGCTGTGGTCAAAGCCCAGTTCCCGGGATTCCACCCGGTACAGCAGATCGCCGCTGCGGTCGCGTGCCGCCAGCACGCGGGTGGCCCAATCCTCCAGGTGCATGAACAGGATCAGGCGGCCGATATCATGCAGGAGTCCTGCCACGTATGCCCGTTCCAGGTTCGCCTCCCGTCGGAAAAATGCCACCGATCGGGCCATCAGGGCGCAGCCGATGCTGTGCCGCCAGAAGGAATCCATGTCCACGCCGCTCACCGGGATGCGGCTGAAGTGGCGGATGAGGGTGGCCGCCAGCACCAGGTCCCGTACCTGTTGTGTGCCGAGGATGCCGATGGCCTGGGGGATGGACTCCACCCGGGTGGGGAACTGGTAGAGGCTGCTGTTGGCGATGCGCAGGATGCGGGCGCTGAGGGCGGGATCGGCGCCGATGGTGCGGGCCACGGTATCCAGGGAGCTGGCGGGGTCGTCGATGACCGCCTGGATACGATGGTAGAGGTCCGCCAGGGTGCCCAGGTCCGGATCGCGGCGGAGCACGTCCTGCACGATCCCGGGGATCATGCCTGCTCCAGGCGCCGGGAGAGGCGTTCCACCGCCAGGCGGAACAGGGTGCCCATGGGGGGGGTGTTCCAGGTCCGCGTGGCGGAAGACCTCCCGCAGGACCGCCTCGGCCCGGGCCTGGGCATCCGTTGCGGGCTGCATCGCCCCATCCCCGTCGGCAGGGGCCTGGTGCGCCGCCGCACCGGAGGGATCCCGAACGCTCAGGGTGGTGATGCCCCAGATCTTCAACACCCGCAGATGCTTCTCCTTCAGTGGCGCCCCGGCGGGGATCAGCAGCCGGCCGCTGCGGTCGCGTACATCCTCGGCGACGATCATGCCGGGGTGGGCGTCCTGGGTGGGGAGGGTCTTTCTGCGTTCCATGGGGATCCTTGTGCGGTCCCCGCCGCTCCGCGGCGGGGTCTTATGGGGGCTTGCCTGCCGTTGTCTCAGTCCATCGCCAGTTGCCGCAGCACGTAGTGCAGGATACCGCCGTGGCGATAGTAGGCCCATTCATTGGGGGTGTCGATGCGCACCCGGGCGGTGAATCGGATCTCGCCGCCATCTTCGGCCCGGGCGGTGACCTGGGCCGTCTTCGGCCCCCCCTCCAGGGGTTCGATGTCGAAGCGCTCGTGCCCCGTCAGCCCCAGGGACTCGGCGCTTTCTCCCTCCTGGAACTGCAGCGGCAGGACGCCGAAGCCCACCAGATTGGAGCGGTGGATGCGCTCGAAGCTCTCGGCGATCACGGCCCGGATGCCCAAAAGGCGGGTGCCCTTGGCCGCCCAGTCCCGGGAGGAGCCGGTGCCGTATTCCTTGCCCGCCAGGACGATGAGCGGTACGCCCTCATGCTGGTAGCGCATGGCGGCATCATAGACGGTCATGGCCTCACCTTCGGGCAGGTGGGTGGTCCATCCCCCCTCCGTGCCCGGGGCCATGCGGTTGCGCAGGCGCACGTTGGCGAAGGTACCGCGCATCATCACCTCGTGATTGCCCCGGCGGGAGCCGTAGGAGTTGAACTCCTTGGGCTCGATGCCGTGTTCCTGCAGATAACGTCCCGCGGGGCTCTCGGGGTGGATGCCGCCGGCAGGGGAGATGTGGTCGGTGGTGATGGAGTCCCCCACCATCACCAGGCAGCGGGCCCCCTGCACCGGGGCCGGAGGCTCGGGGGTCAGAGTCATGCCCTCGAAGTAGGGCGGATGTTTGACGTAGGTGGATTCCCGCCAGTCGTAGCGCTCGGATTCGCTGATCTCGATGCCCTGCCAGTGGCTGTCTCCCTGGAAGACGTCGGCGTACTTCTCCCGGTAGATCTGCGAGGTGATATGGGCATGCATGAGGGCGTTGATCTCCGCCTGGCTGGGCCAGATGTCCTTGAGAAAGACCGGATGTCCCGCGCTGTCGGTGCCCAGGGGGTCCTTGTACAGGTCCACGGCCATGGAGCCCGCCAGGGCATAGGCCACCACCAGCGGCGGCGAGGCCAGGTAGTTGGTGCGCACGTCGGGGTGGATGCGTCCCTCGAAGTTGCGGTTGCCGGAGAGCACCGAGGCCACCATCAGGTCTCCCTTGCGGATGGCCTCGGCGATGGGGCCGGGCAGGGGGCCGGCATTGCCGATGCAGGTGGTGCAGCCAAAGCCCACCACACCAAAACCCAGGTCCTCCAGGGCATCCATCAGTCCGGCCTTCTTCAGATAGGCGGGCACCACCTGGGAGCCGGGGGCGAGGGAGGTCTTCACCCAGGGCTTGGGCCGCAGCCCCCGTTCATGGGCCTTCTTCGCCACGAGGCCCGCGGCCAGCAGGACGGCGGGGTTGGAGGTGTTGGTGCAGGAGGTGATGGCGGCGATCACCACGGCACCGTGCTTGAGCAGGTGGCGCTGGCCGTCCATCTCGAATTCCACCGCGCCCTTCTCGTGGCAGTCGTCCACCCCGGGGGCGGCGTGGCCGCCCTCGTCGGCGAAGCGCTCCTCCTGATCGTCCGCCGGCGCGGCGTGATGCTCCCGCAGGAATTGATCCAGGGTGTCCATGAAGCTGCCGCGGGCCCGGTCCAGGGGGATGCGGTCCTGGGGCCGCTTGGGTCCGGCCAGGCTGGGCACGACGCTACCCAGGTCCAGCTCCAGCAGCTCGCTGTATTCGGGCTCGCGGCCGCCCTTCTCCCGCCAGAGCCCCTGTTCCCGGGCATAGGCCTCCACCAGGGCCACCTGCTGCTCATCGCGTCCCGACAGCCTGAGATAGGTCAGGGTCTCGCTGTCCACGGGGAAGATGCCGCAGGTGGCCCCGTATTCCGGGGCCATGTTGGCGATGGTGGCCCGGTCCGCCAGGGGCAGGTGCTCCAGACCGTCGCCGAAGAATTCCACGAACTTGCCCACCACGCCCCGCTGCCGGAGCATCTGGGTGACGGTGAGCACCAGGTCCGTGGCCGTGGCCCCCTCCGGCAGCCGGCCGGTGAGCCGGAATCCCACCACCTGGGGGATGAGCATGGACACGGGCTGGCCCAGCATGGCCGCCTCCGCCTCGATGCCGCCCACGCCCCAGCCCAGGACCCCCAGGCCGTTGACCATGGTGGTGTGGGAGTCGGTGCCCACCAGGGTGTCGGGGTAGGCGTGGCATTCGCCGTTGTCCTCGCGCACGAACACCGTCTGCGCCAGGTATTCCAGGTTCACCTGGTGCACGATGCCGGTCCCCGGCGGCACCACCCGGAAGTTCTCGAAGGCCTTTTGTCCCCAGCGCAGGAACTGGTAACGCTCCCGGTTGCGGTGGTATTCCAGCTTGATGTTCAGGTCCAGGGCGTTGCGCTGGTTGTAGTAGTCCACCATCACCGAGTGGTCGATGACCAGGTCCACCGGGGCCAGGGGGTTGATGCGATTGGGATCCTTGCCCAGGGCGCTCATGGCATCGCGCATGGCCGCCAGGTCCACCACCGCCGGCACCCCGGTGAAATCCTGCAGCAGCACCCGGGCCGGGGTGAAGGCGATCTCCTGGCTGGGTTCGGCAGCGGGGTCCCAGGCCAGCAGGGCCTCGATCTGCTGGGGGGTGACGTTGTCGCCGTCCTCGTTGCGCAGCAGATTTTCCAGGAGCACCTTGAGGGCATAGGGCAGACGGTCCACATCGTAGCGCTCCCGCAGGGGGGCCAGGCTGTGGATGTGGTAGCTGCGGTCTTCCACCTCGAGGCGGGAACGGGTCTGGAATGTATCGGTCATCGCGCTACTTCCCTCGGTCGTGGGGCGGATTGGGGTGCCGCATCGTTCTCGGCCGGTCCCGAGGCGGCGGCTCCCGCATGCAGTATGGCATGGCGTGGCACGGAGTGAAGACGGCGAAGCACCGTCGGGCAGAGGTGCGGCACCCGAGTGGTCTGCTTGCGCACGCTGGTTTAGAATGCTGCCGCGCAATATCTCCAATTGTCAAAAACACAGAACGATCAAGGGGTCGCATGGCCTTCCCCGCGCCGCGGGGTCTTTCTGCAACAAGGGGACCAATGGTGCTTGAAGCCTATCGTGAACATGTCCGGGAACGTGAAGCCCTCGGGGTGCCGCCCAAGCCGCTGGATGCCGGGATGACCGCCCAACTGGTGGAACTGCTGCAATCCCCGCCCCAGGGGGAGGAGGCCTTTCTGCTGGAGCTGATCACCCGACGGGTGCCCCCGGGGGTGGACGAGGCCGCCCGCGTGAAGGCGGAATTCCTGGCGCAGGTGGCCCGCGGCGAGGCCCAGTCGCCTTTGATCGACCGCCAGCGCGCGGTGGAACTGCTGGGCACCATGCAGGGGGGGTACAATGTTGCCCCGCTCATCGAACTGCTGGAGGACGAGACCCTGGGGGCCGCGGCCGCCGAGGCCCTCAAGCACACCCTGCTGGTATTCGATGCCTTCGACCAGGTGGCGGAGAAGGCCCAGGGCGGCAACGCCCATGCCCGGGCGGTGCTGGAATCCTGGGCCGAGGCGGAGTGGTTCACCTCGCGGCCGAAGGTGCCGGAGGTGCTCACCATCACCGTGTTCAAGGTGCCGGGCGAGACCAACACCGATGACCTGTCCCCGGCGCGGGAGGCCTGGAGCCGTCCCGATATCCCCCTCCATGCCCGGGCCATGTATCAGGTGCCCCGCCAGGGGGTGACCGACGCCGCCGCGCAGATCGCCCAGCTCAAGGAGAAAGGCCATCCCGTGGCCCTGGTGGGGGACGTGATGGGGACCGGTTCCTCGCGCAAGTCCGCCACCAACTCGGTGCTGTGGTACATCGGCGAGGATCATCCCCATATCCCCAACAAGCGCTTCGGCGGGGTCTGCATCGGCGGCAAGATCGCGCCCATCTTCTTCAACACCATGGAGGATGCCGGTGCCCTGCCCATCGAGATGGACGTCACCGCCCTGGAGACCGGGGATGTGGTGGACATCCATCCCTATGCGGGCAAGGTGTGCCGTCACGGCAGCGACGAGGTGATCACCACCTTCGAGCTGGGCAGCGCCACCATGCTGGATGAGGTGCGGGCCGGGGGGCGCATCCCCCTGATCATCGGCCGCGGCCTCACCGGGCGAGCCCGTGAGGCCCTGGGACGGGGACCGTCGGAGGTCTTCGTGCGCACCGAGCCGGTGCAGGGCAGCGGGGGGTTCACCCTGGCCCAGAAGATGGTGGGCCGGGCCTGCGGCATGGACGGGATCCGTCCGGGCACCTACTGCGAGCCGCGCATGACCACGGTGGGTTCCCAGGACACCACCGGGCCCATGACCCGGGACGAGCTCAAGGACCTGGCCTGCCTGGGCTTCCAGGCGGACCTGGTGATGCAGTCCTTCTGCCATACGGCGGCCTATCCCACGCCGGTGGACGTGGAGACCCACAAGACCCTGCCGGAATTCATCCGGGCGCGGGGCGGGGTCGCCCTCAAGCCCGGGGACGGCATCATCCACTCCTGGCTCAATCGCATGCTGCTGCCGGACACCGTGGGTACCGGTGCCGATTCCCATACCCGCTTCCCCCTGGGGATCTCCTTCCCGGCCGGCTCGGGTCTGGTGGCCTTTGCCGCCGCCGCCGGGGTCATGCCCCTGGACATGCCCGAATCGGTGCTGGTGCGCTTCAAGGGGCAGCGCCAGCCGGGGATCACCCTGCGGGACCTGGTGCACGCCATCCCCCATGCCGCCATCCAGCAGGGGCTGCTGACGGTGGAGAAACGGGGCAAGAAGAACGTCTTCTCCGGCCGCATCCTGGAGATCGAGGGGCTGGAGGACCTGACCGTGGAGCAGGCCTTCGAACTCTCCGATGCCTCCGCCGAACGCTCCGCCGCAGGCTGCACCATCACCCTGGCGGAGGAACGGGTGGCGGAATACCTGCGGTCCAACGTCACCCTGCTGCGCTGGATGATCGCCAACGGCTATGGCGATGCCGCCACCCTGGAGCGCCGCGCCCGGGCCATGGAGGACTGGCTGGAGAAGCCGAGCCTGTTGCGGGCGGATGCCGACGCCCAGTATGCGGCGGTGATCGAGATCGATCTCGATGAGATCCGCGAACCCATCCTCTGCGCCCCCAACGATCCGGATGACGCCCGCCTGCTGTCGGAGGTGGCCGGCGAGAAGATCGATGAGGTCTTCATCGGTTCCTGCATGACCAACATCGGCCACTTCCGGGCCGCGGGACGGGTCCTGGAGCAGTGCGAAGGGGCCCAGCTGCCCACCCGCCTGTGGCTCACCCCGCCCACGCGCATGGACCAGGATCAGCTCCGGGAGGAGGGCTACTACGGGGTCTTCGGCCGCGCCGGGGCGCGCATGGAACTGCCCGGCTGTTCCCTGTGCATGGGCAACCAGGCCCGGGTGGCCCCGGGGTGCACGGCGGTGTCCACCTCCACCCGCAACTTCCCCAACCGTTTGGGGGACGGCTCGGATGTGTACCTGGCCTCGGCGGAGGTGGCCGCGGTGGCGGCGGTGTTGGGGCGCCTGCCCACACCCCAGGAGTACCAGGAGCATGCCCGGGACCTGAACACCCACACGACGGAGGTCTACCGTTACATGAACTTCGACCGCATGCCCGATTACGAGGCGGCGGCCCGGAAGGTCATCCCCGTGCAGGCGGCCTCGTGACCCACGCCGCCAGGGGCGACGTGCTCATGGCCTGAAAACAGGGGCCTGAAAACGGGGCCGGATCTCTGGATCCGGCCCCGTTTTTTCAGGAAAGCCCCCTGCTTGGAAAAAGGCGTAGACGAGCGAGTGGTGAAGGTGCTCAGGCTCTGGAGCCACTACGACTCATCATTCTCGCCCGTGCTGCGTTGGCGCATAGGGTGGGGGCACGCATCAGTCGTCGACGATGTGCTCCAGCATGCCGCGGGCTTCCTGCACCAGGGCATTGCGCCCCAGCAGGAGGCGCCAGCGGGAGCCCCCGGCCTGACGCCAGAGTACCGCCCCCCGGATGCCTCCCAGCAGGGCCGTGCGGATGCGGGCCGCCGTGTCCTGGTTGGACAGGTGGGTCTGCTCCCCCTGCACGAGGATGCGCGGTCCCAGCTGGCTGATGCTGTCCTGGTAGGTCTGGCCCAGGCGGGCCATGACATTCTCGTGGGTCAGGCCGAAGACCTCGCTCTGGCTCTGGGCCACCTCGATGCCCTGGCGCAGGGTCCGGGTCCTGTCCGGTTGTTTCCTCAGCCTGCGCTCCAGGTCCATCAGGTTGATGAGATAGCGGGAGATCTCCCCGTCGATGCGTCCCGAGGGGGCGTCCATCTGTTCCACCAGGGTGCGCAGCCCCCGTTCCAGGTGCTCCACGCCGCCGTAGACCGCCTCCAGGCTCTCCGCCTCGAAGGCGAACAGGCTGGAGACCAGGGTCTGCAGCGGGTCCAGGTCGCAGCGGCCTTGCCAGGCCAGCTCCTTGACCAGGACGGCGGACTGGAACATGGCCGCAAGGGCCAGGGTGCGGTTACGGTTCGAGGCTTCCACGCAGGGTTTCCATCTCTGGGGTTGAAGGAGAAGGGGTTTCCCCCGGGAGGAGGCGCAGGGGTTCCCGGGCGGTGATGACGCCGCCACCCAGGCACTGCACCCCGCGGTAGAAGACCACCGATTGTCCCGGGGCCACGGCCCGCTGGGGCTGGTCGAAGCGCACCCGAAGCCCCCCCCGCCCATGGGGATCAGCCTCCACCACACAGTCCTGATGGGGCTGGCGGTAACGGATCTTGGCCTGGCAGCGCAGCGGCAGGGACTCGGGGGTGCCCCGGATCCAGTGCACCTCGCCGGCGCTGAGGGCCGTGGCGAGCAGGGCCGGGTGGTCGTGCCCCTGGACGACGATGAGGTGGTTGCGGGCCAGGTCCTTACCTGCCACATACCACGGGGCCTCCGCCCCTCCGGCGGTGCCCCCGATCCCCAGCCCCTGGCGTTGCCCTGGCGTGTAGTACATCAGACCCTGGTGTTCCCCCAGGACCCGGCCTTGGGGATCCACGATCTCCCCCGGCCGCGCCGGCAGGTAGCGCTGCAGGAAATCCCGGAAACGGCGCTCGCCGATGAAGCAGATGCCGGTGCTGTCCTTCTTGGCATGATTGGCGAAACCGGCCTCGGCGGCCATCTCCCGCACCATGCTCTTGTGCAGATCCCCCAGGGGAAAGAGGGTGTGGGACAGGGCCCGCTGGCCCAGGGCGTGGAGGAAATAGGACTGGTCCTTGCCCGCATCCACCCCCTGCAGCAGCCGCCATTCGCCGCTCGTGGAGTCCTGCTCCACCCGGGCGTAATGGCCGGTGGCGATGCAATCGGCTCCCTTGTCCAGGGCGTAGTCCAGGAAGGCTTTGAACTTGATCTCCCGGTTGCAGAGGATGTCCGGATTGGGGGTGCGTCCGGCTTCGTACTCCGCCAGGAAATGGGCGAAGACCCGGTCCCGGTAGTTCCGGGCGAAGTTTACCTTGTGCAGGGGGATCTCCAGGTCCTCGCATACGGCCCGGGCGTCCTCCAGGTCCTGGGCGGCGGCGCAGTATCCGGGCTCGTCGTCGTCCTCCCAGTTCTTCATGAACAGACCCTCCACACGATAGCCCTGCTGCAGCAGGCGCAGGGCGGCCACGGAGGAGTCGACGCCGCCGGAGAGACCGACAAGGACACGTTGTGCACGGGGATGGGGCATGCAGGGCAACCGCGATCGCATGGGGGGTGAGGATTCTAACCGCCGGGGGCCGGCTGTGCATCCGGGTTCGTTTCCAGGTCCACCAACAGATCCAGGGGGTGGTGTCGTCCGGCCAGATAGTCGTCGATGCAGCGCAGCACCAACGGGCTGCGCAGGCCGGCCGGTTCCCGGGCCAGGTGCTCCCGGGGCAGCCAGTGGGTCTCCAGGATGTCCGGGTCCAGGCGCGATCCGGGCACCCGCTCGCCCACCTCCCCGGCGATGGCCACGCGCAGGAAGGTGAGTCCGCTTTGCGGATGCCTCCAGCGGTAGATTCCCACCAGGGATTGCGGCGTGAAGGCCCGGCCCGTCTCTTCCAGGGTCTCCCGTACCGTGGCCTGGAGCAGGGATTCCCCATCCTCCAGGTGGCCGGCGGGCTGATTGAACACGCGCCGTCCGTCGGCCCGTTCCTCCACCAGGAGGAAGCGGCCTTCCCGTTCCACGACGGCGGCGACGGTGACGCGGGGGGTCCAGGGCATGGCAGGGTATCCGGGTCGGGGTGGGTGGCGGCGGCATGGGCAGGGCCCGGGCAGGGACGCACGGGGGTCACCGACGGGCCGGGTCTTGGCGTGTATAATCCCGGCATCATCGGAATCCACATCCATCTATTCAGGAGCCCATATGGCCTACCAGCATATCAAAGTCCCCGAGAACGGCACCCGCATCACCGCCAATGCGGACTGTTCGCTGAACGTGCCCGAGGACCCCATCATCCCGTTCATCGAGGGGGATGGCATCGGTGTGGACATCACCCCGGTGATGCAGCGGGTGGTGGATACCGCCGTGGAGAAGGCCTATGGCGGCAAGCGCCGCATCCACTGGATGGAGGTCTATGCCGGTGAGAAGGCCACCCGGGTCTACGGCGGGGACACCTGGTTGCCCCAGGAGACCCTGGATGCAGTGCGGGATTATGTGGTCTCCATCAAGGGCCCGCTGACCACCCCCGTGGGCGGCGGTATCCGCTCCCTGAACGTGGCCCTGCGCCAGGAGCTGGATCTGTACGTCTGCCAGCGCCCGGTGCGCTACTACCCCGGCACCCCCAGCCCCCTGAAGCATCCCGAACACACCGATATGGTGATCTTCCGGGAGAACTCCGAGGACATCTATGCCGGCATCGAATGGGCCGCCGGCTCCCCCGAGGCGAAGCGGATCATCGACTTCCTGCTGGGGGAGATGGGGGTGACCAAGATGCGTTTCCCCAGCACCAGCGGCATCGGCATCAAGCCGGTCTCCGAAGAGGGCACCAAGCGCCTGGTGCGCAAGGCCATCCACTACGCCATCGACAATGATCGCAGTTCCGTCACCCTGGTGCACAAGGGCAACATCATGAAGTTCACCGAGGGGGCCTTCAAGAACTGGGGCTACGAACTGGCCATGCAGGAGTTCGGTGCCACGGAGATCGACGGCGGCCCCTGGTGCCGCATGGAGAACCCCCGCACCGGGAAGGAGATCGTCATCAAGGATGTCATCGCCGACAACTTCCTGCAGCAGATCCTGCTGCGCCCGGGCGACTACAGCGTCATTGCCACCCTGAACCTGAACGGGGACTACATCTCCGATGCCCTGGCGGCCCAGGTGGGCGGCATCGGCATCGCCCCCGGCGCCAACATCTCCGACACCGTGGCCATGTTCGAGGCCACCCATGGAACCGCGCCCAAATATGCGGGTCAGGATAAGGTGAACCCCGGCTCCCTGGTGCTCTCCGCCGAGATGATGCTGCGCCACCTGGGCTGGGTCGAGGCGGCGGATCTCATCGTCCGGGGTTTGAGCGGAGCCATCAGCTCCGGAAGGGTGACCTATGACTTCGCCCGGGCCGTAGAGGGTGCCGAAGAGTTGTCCTGCTCGGCCTTCGGGGAGAACATCGTCGAGCATATGTAATCGGTTTCCCCGATGCGCGCGGCCCGGGACAGGCGATCCGCCCGGGCCTGCGTTGCAGTCATTCGGCCCCGGGGCACGATTCCCCGGGGCCCACCGCTCCAAGGGCCGTTTCCTGACGCGGCCCCCGCGACACCCGGTGCCGGCTGTGCTAGACAGAGGGCAGGGGGGCGCGGCCCATTCTTCCCACAGTGAAACGTTTCCAGCGCAGACCGATCAAAGACCATGGGAGAAGAACCCAAGCGACCGGAGGACGGCGGTCTCGCCGTCGACGAAGCCAAACCCAGGCTCAAGCAACCGCCCCAGTACAAGGTGGTGCTGTTGAACGACGACTACACCCCCATGGAGTTCGTGGTGGAGGTGTTGGAGGTGTTCTTCGCCATGGACCGGGAAAAGGCCACCCGGGTCATGCTGCACGTGCATACCCGGGGCAAGGGGGTGTGCGGCATCTATACTCGGGATATCGCCGAGACGAAGGTGGCGCAGGTCAACGATTATTCACGGGAGCACCAGCATCCTTTGCTGTGCACGATGGAAGAAGCCTAGAGCGGTACGATCATGCTGAATAAAGAACTCGAGTTTTCACTCAACATGGCCTTCAAGGCCGCGCGGGAGAAGCGGCACGAGTTCATGACGGTGGAGCACCTGCTGCTCGCCCTCACGGACAATCCCACGGCCGTGAACGTACTGCGGGCCTGCGGGGTGAACGTGGAGACCCTGCGCCGCCAGCTGGAGGAGTTCGTGGACACCAACACCCCGAAGCTGCCGGCCAAGGATCCCCGGGACACCCAGCCCACCCTGGGCTTCCAGCGCGTGCTGCAGCGGGCGGTCTTCCACGTGCAATCCTCCGGCAAGAAGGAGGTGACGGGGGCCAATGTCCTCGTCGCCATCTTCGGCGAGCAGGAGTCCCACGCCGTCTATCTGCTGGGCCAGCACGACCTGGCACGGCTGGACGTGGTCAACTACATCTCCCACGGCATCTCCAAGGTGCCCGACGAATCCCAGGACGAGGATGCCGCCTCCAGCGGTTCCGCCGAGGCCCAGGAGGGGGAGGAGTCCGGGCGCAAGAGTCCCCTGGAAAACTTCGCCACCAACCTCAACGACCAGGCCCGCAAGGGCAAGATCGACCCCCTCATCGGCCGCGGCCATGAACTGGAGCGCACGGTGCAGATCCTCTGCCGCCGGCGCAAGAACAACCCCCTGTTCGTGGGGGAGGCCGGTGTGGGCAAGACGGCCATCGCCGAGGGGCTGGCGAAGAAGATCGTGGACGGGGACGTGCCGGAGGTCCTGCAGCGCAGCACCATCTACGCCCTGGACCTGGGTGCCCTGGTGGCCGGCACGAAGTACCGCGGCGACTTCGAGAAACGCCTCAAGGGGGTGCTGGGGCAGCTGCGCCGCCAGCCCGGGGCCGTGCTCTTCATCGACGAGATCCACACCATCATCGGCGCGGGTTCTGCCTCCGGCGGCGTCATGGATGCCTCCAACCTCATCAAGCCCATGCTGGCCTCCGGTGAGCTCAAATGCATCGGCTCCACCACCTATCAGGAATACCGCGGCATCTTCGAGAAGGATCGCGCCCTGGCGCGGCGTT
This sequence comes from Ectothiorhodospira mobilis, assembly GCF_900114895.1. Taxonomy (GTDB): domain Bacteria; phylum Pseudomonadota; class Gammaproteobacteria; order Ectothiorhodospirales; family Ectothiorhodospiraceae; genus Ectothiorhodospira; species Ectothiorhodospira mobilis_A. Next base: position 290,880 of record NZ_FOUO01000002.1, on the reverse strand, counting down.
TCCAGAAGATCGACGTGAACGAGCCCACGGTGGACGAGACCTACGAGATCCTGCGGGGGCTCAAGAGCCGCTTCGAGTCGCACCATGACGTGCGCTATACCAACAAGGCCCTGCGCGCGGCGGCGGAACTCTCCAGCCGCTACATCACCGACCGGCATCTGCCGGACAAGGCCATCGATGTCATCGACGAGGCCGGCGCCAACCGCCGTCTCGTGCCGGTGAGCCAGCGCAAGAAGACCATCTCGGTGCAGGATGTGGAGAATATCGTGGCCAAGATCGCCCGCATCCCGCCCAAGAGCGTCTCCGCCTCCGATATGGAGACCCTGAAGAACCTGGAGCGGAACCTGAAGATGGTGGTGTTCGGTCAGGACGAGCCCATCGAGACCCTGGCAGCGGCCATCAAGATGTCCCGCTCCGGACTGGCGGACAGCAACAAGCCCATCGGCTCCTTCCTCTTCGCCGGCCCCACCGGCGTGGGCAAGACCGAGGTGACCCGTCAGCTGGCCCAGATCCTGGGGATCGAACTGGTGCGCTTCGACATGTCCGAGTACATGGAGCGGCACACCGTCTCCCGGCTCATCGGGGCCCCTCCGGGGTACGTGGGCTACGACGAGGGCGGTCTGCTCACCGATGCCATCCTCAAGCAGCCCCATGCGGTGCTGCTCCTGGACGAGGTGGAGAAGGCCCATCCGGATGTGTTCAACCTACTGCTGCAGGTGATGGACCACGGCACCCTGACGGACACCAACGGACGCAAGGTGGATTTCCGCAACGTGATCCTGGTGATGACCAGCAATGCCGGGGCCGAGGTGGCCAGCCGGCGTTCCGTGGGCTTCACCCCCCAGGACCATTCCACGGATGCCATGGAGGTGCTCAAGCGCACCTTCAGCCCGGAATTCCGCAATCGCCTGGATGCCATCATCCAGTTCAAGGCCCTGGATGCCGTCACCATCGCCAGCGTCGTGGACAAGTTCCTCACCCAGCTCCAGGCCCAGCTGGACGAGAAGAAGGTGGTGCTGGTGGTGGACGACGATGCCCGGGCCTGGCTGGCTGAGCACGGCTACGACCCCGCCATGGGGGCCCGGCCCATGGCCCGGGTGATCCAGGAGCACATCAAGAAACCCCTGGCGGAGGAGGTGCTGTTCGGCCGTCTCGTGGGGGGTGGCGAGGTGCACGTGGGGGTCAGCGGTGACAAGCTCACCCTGGATTTCGCCGAGGAGGCGGTGCACTGACCCCCCCTTCGCACCACGCCCATCGGTCCCAGCGTCCCGCCCGGCCCCGAGCCGGGCGGTTGCTTTGGGGGCGGGGCTTTGGGCAAGGCCAATGCGGCCCGGGACCGGTTCCCTCCGGTCCGGGAGAAGGGGGTGCATGGCTCGCCGGAACTACTTGTTCCGGTAGACGATCCGTCCCTTGGTCAGGTCATAGGGCGTCATCTGCACCGTGACCCGGTCTCCGCGCAGGATGCGGATGTAATGCTTGCGCATGCGACCGGAGATATGGGCTGTCACCACATGTCCGTTGTCCAGTTCAACTCGGAACATGGTGTTGGGCAGATTTTCCAGCACCGTGCCATCCAGTTCGATGTGGTCTTCTTTCGGCATACGCCTGTACAGGGTTGAGCAAGCGAAGTCGCTCATTATCAACAATGGGCGGCATAACACAAGGGCCGCGAGAGCCCCCCGGGAAGGCCATTTTCATCATTGCCCCGAACCCCGTGGTTTGCCTACACTACGCGGCTTGATTCCGATCTCCGTGAAGGATTCCGTCCATGAAGATTGCCTGCGTCTTTCCCGGTCAGGGCTCCCAGTGCGTTGGGATGTTGTCCGCCCTGGGGGCGGCCCATCCCCGGGTGCGGGAGACCTTCCAGGAGGCATCGGAGGTCCTGGGCCGGGACCTGTGGGCCCTTGCCCAGGAGGGCTCCGAGGCCGAACTCAACCGCACGGAGAACACCCAGCCCGCCATGCTGGCGGCCGGCGTGGCCGTCTGGCGGGTGTGGAAGGAGCAGGGCGGCCCCGATCCCGAAATGATGGCCGGCCATAGTCTGGGGGAATATACCGCCCTGGTGTGCTCCGGGGCGTTGGATTTTGATGCGGCGGTACGCGTGGTGGCCGAACGTGGACGCCTCATGCAGGGCGCCGTGGCCGAGGGCAGTGGCGCCATGGCCGCCATCCTCGGCCTGGAGGACGATCAGGTGCAGGCCGTCTGCCAGGAGGCCGGCGGGCACGGGGTCGTGGAGGCGGTGAATTTCAACGCCCCGGGACAGGTGGTGATCGCCGGCGAGAAGGCCGCCGTGGAGGCCGCCGTGGAAGGGGCGAAGGCCGCCGGTGCCAAGCGCAGTGTGATCCTGCCGGTGAGCGTGCCTTCCCATTGCCGCCTGATGAAATCCGCCGCCTCCCAGATGCATGTCCTGTTGGAGTCCATCCGCGTGGGGACGCCGTCGATCCCGGTGATTCACAACGTGGACGTGGCTTGCCATGATGAAGCAAAGGTGATCCGGGGCGCCCTGGCGGCGCAGATGCACCGGCCGGTGCGCTGGGTGGAGACCGTGCGGCGCATGGCCTCCGAAGGGGTGACCCATGTGGTAGAACTGGGCCCCGGCAAGGTGCTTACCGGGCTGAACAAGCGCATCGACCGGTCCCTGTCGCTGACCTGCGTGCAGGACCCGGAGAGCCTGAACGAGGCCTTGGCCGCGTGCCGCGGGGTATGATTCAACCCGTGTCCACCCAGCCGGGCCGGGAAGCAAAAAGACTTGAGGAGCATGCATGACGCTTGAAGGTGAAATCGCGCTCGTCACCGGCGCCAGCCGGGGCATCGGCCGCGCCATCGCCACGACCCTGGCGGCCCGCGGGGCCACCGTGGTGGGCACCGCCACCAGCGAGAAGGGGGCCGAGGCCATCACGGCCTATCTGCAGGAGACCGGTGCCCGGGGCAGGGGCATGGTGCTGGATGTGACCCGCCCGGAGGATGTGGACGGCCTCATCCGACAGGTCAGCGAGGAATTCGGCCCGGTGGGCATCCTGGTGAACAACGCGGGCATCACCCGGGATAATCTGCTCATGCGCATGAAGGACGAGGAATGGGAGGATATCATCCGTACCAACCTCACCGCCGTCTACCGTATGAGCAAGGCCGTGCTGCGGGGCATGACCCGGGCCCGCCGGGGCCGCATCATCCATATCGGTTCCGTCGTGGGCTCCTCCGGCAACGCGGGCCAGACCAATTACGCCGCGGCCAAGGCAGGGCTCCTGGGCTTCACCAAGTCCCTGGCCCGGGAGGTGGGGCCGCGGGGGGTGACGGTGAACACGGTGGCCCCCGGTTTCATCGACACCGACATGACCCGGGATTTGCCGGAGGCGCAGCGTGATGCGCTGCTGGGGCAGATCCCCCTGGGACGTCTGGGGATGCCGGAGGAGGTGGCCGAGGTGGTGGCCTTCCTGGCCTCCCCGGCGGCCGCCTATGTCACCGGCGAGACCATTCACGTCAATGGCGGCATGTACATGGCCTGATGCGTCGTCCGGCGGGAACCCCGCCGCACGGAGTGGAACGGCCGAAGGGAATTCACTACAATAGCGGCCCAGCTTCGGCTGCTTTTCAAATCAAGGGGATACGTTAACCATGAGCAATATCGAAGAACGCGTCAAGAAAATCGTCGTCGAGCAACTCGGTGTCAAGGAGGAGGACGTCAAGACCTCCGCATCCTTCGTCGACGATCTCGGCGCGGATTCGCTGGATACCGTGGAGCTGGTGATGGCCCTGGAAGAAGAATTCGAGACGGAGATTCCCGACGAAGAAGCCGAGAAGATCACCACCGTGCAGCAGGCCATCGACTACATCAACGAGCACCTGCCCAACGCCTGATCGCGGTTTTCAACCCTGCAAGGCGGTGCGGCGGCGGCCACCCCCTGGCGGGTCGTCGCCGCGCCGGCAGGTTCGCCTTATTTCGTGAAGAAGGGGTGCAGATTGTCTAAGCGGCGCGTAGTCATTACCGGTCTCGGCATCGTCTCGCCGGTGGGTTCCACCATCCAGGCCGCGTGGGAGAACATCCTCGCGGGACGCAGCGGTATCACACCGATCGAGGTCTTTGACGCCTCCCAGATGTCCGTGCGGATCTCCGGGGCCGTGCGGGACTTCGACGCCGACGAGTACATCCCGCCCAAGGAACAGCGCAAGATGGACACCTTTGTCCATTACGGCATGGCCGCGGGTATTCAGGCCATGCGCGACGCCGGGATCGAGATCGACGAGGACAACGCCGAGCGCATCGGCGTGGCCGTCGGCTCCGGCATCGGCGGACTGCCCTACATCGAGAAGAGCTACGGCGCCTATCTCAGGGGCGGGGCCCGCAAGATCTCCCCCTTCTTCGTGCCCAGCGCCATCATCAACATGGTGGCCGGGAACCTCTCCATCCGGTTCGGCCTCAAGGGGCCCAACATCTCCATCGTCTCCGCCTGTGCCACCGGCACCCACAACATCGGTGACGCCATGCGCATGATCAAGTACGGCGATGCCGACATGATGCTTGCCGGCGGCGCCGAGATGGCCACCACCCCCCTGGGCATCGGCGGCTTTGCCGCGGCCCGTGCCCTGTCCACCCGCAACGACGATCCCGAGCACGCCAGCCGTCCATGGGACAAGGACCGGGACGGTTTCGTGCTGGGAGACGGTGCCGGGGTGCTGATGCTGGAGGAATACGAGCATGCCAAGGCCCGCGGTGCCCGCATCTATTGCGAACTCTCCGGGTTTGGCTGGAACGCCGACGCCTATCACATGACCCAGCCCTCCGAGGGCGGGGAGGGGGCCGCCACGTGCATGCGCAACGCCCTGAAGGATGCCGGTTTCAACCCCGAGGACGTGGACTACATCAATGCCCACGGCACCTCCACCCCCGCCGGCGACCGGGCCGAGACCAATGCCATCAAGCGGGCCCTGGGGGATCATGCCTATAAGGCGGCGGTGAGTTCCACCAAGTCCATGACCGGCCACCTGCTGGGGGCCGCCGGCGGCGTGGAGGCGGTCTTCACCGCCCTGGCCCTGCACCACGGGGTGCTGCCGCCCACCATCAATCTGGAGACCCCGGATCCGGAGTGCGACCTAGACTTCGTGCCCCATACCCCCCGGGAGACCCAGGCGCGTGTGGCCCTGTCCAATTCCTTCGGCTTTGGTGGCACCAACGGCTCCCTGGTCTTCAATACCCTCTGATCGGCGGTTGCCGGGGCCTTGGGAAGGGGCGAAGGTGCCGGGTATCCGGCCATGATCCTGGTCAACGGCCAGCCTGCCCACACCCTGCCTGTAGAGGATCGGGGGCTGCAATACGGGGATGGCCTGTTCGAGACCCTGCGCATCCACCACGGCAGCCCCGTGTGCTGGGAACGGCATCGGACCCGGCTCTCTGCGGGTTGCCGTCGTCTGGGGATCCCGCTGCCGGGGCCCGACCTGCTGGATGCGGAGATCTCACGGGTCTGCGCGGGGGTGGATGCAGGGGTCCTCAAGCTGATCCTGACCCGGGGGCCCGGTCCCCGGGGCTATGCCCCGCCGAAGGGCGCACAGCCCACCCGGATCCTGCAGGTGGCCCCCGCACCCCGTCATCCCGACGCATGGTCCCGGGAGGGGGTGGCGGTGCGCCTATGCACCACCCGCCTGGCACGCAACCCCCGGCTTGCGGAGATCAAGCATCTCAATCGCCTGGAACAGGTCCTGGCCCGTTCCGAGTGGGATGATGAAGTCCAGGAGGGGATCATGCGGGACACCGAAGGGCAGGTGGTGGAGGGGGTCATGAGCAACCTGTTCCTGGTGTGCGGGGATGGGTTGCGCACGCCGGATCTGCAGCACTGTGGCGTGGCCGGCATCACCCGCGCCCGGGTCATGGAGCTGGCGGACCGCAGAGGGATCCCCTGCCGTGTGGGGGCGATCAGCGAGGCCGATCTGTGGCGGGCGGACGGCCTGTTTCTCACCAATACCCTGATCGGCATCTGGCCGGTATCCTGCCTGGCGGGGAAGACCAGACCCGTGCCGCCCCTGGTGGGGCATCTGAGGGAGGCACTGGGCTTAACCGAAGGGGGGTGCCGGGCATGATGAAACGAGGATTCATCCCGCTCCTGCTGGTGGCCCTGATCCTGGGTGGAGGGTTGTTCTGGGACTATCAGCGCTTCCTGGATGCGCCCATCACCACCCACACGGAGCAGACCTTCCGGGTACCTCAGGGGGCCTCGCTGCGTGCCGTGGGGGATCGTCTGGCGGAGCGAGGGTTCATCGACCGCCCCCTGTACTGGGAGATCCTGGGCCGCCGCAGCGGACAGGCCAGGTCCCTGCGGGCGGGGGAATACCGCATCGAACCGGGCATGACCCCCCGCCAACTCCTGGCCCTGTTCGTCAGTGGACGTACCCTCCAGTACCGGCTGGTCATCCCGGAGGGATGGACCTTCCGTCAGATGATGGATGCCATCGCCGCCCATCCCCATCTGAAGAGCACGCTGGAACCGGAGGACTACGCCGGGGTCATGGATCGGCTGGGCCGCCCCGGGGAACATCCCGAGGGCTGGTTCTTCCCGGATACCTATCTCTTCCCCGATGGCACCACGGACCTGGAATTCCTGCGCAGGGCACACCGCCACATGGAGACGGAACTGGAGGCCGCCTGGGAGGAGCGGGAGGAGGACCTGCCCCTGGAGACCCCCTACGAGGCCCTGATCCTGGCCTCCATCGTGCAAAAGGAGGCAGGGCAGGGCGAGCATGACCGGGTGGCCGCGGTCTTCATCGAGCGCCTGCGCCGCGGCATGCGCCTGCAGTCGGACCCCACCATCATCTACGGCATGGAACGATTCGATGGAGATATCCGCAGACAAGATCTGCGCAGGGATACCCCCTACAACACCTACACCCGGGAGGGTCTGCCGCCCACCCCCATCGCCCTGCCGGGGGCCGCGTCCCTGCAGGCGGTGACCCATCCCGCCGACAGCGATGCCCTGTTCTTCGTGGGACGGGGGGACGGCACACACCACTTCTCCAAGACCTACCGGGAGCACCGCGAGGCGGTCATCCGCTTCCAGCTCGATGGAGACGCCAGCCGCTATGGCCCATGATCCCCCGATCCCCGCCCCGGCCACGCGGGGCCGATTCATCTGCCTGGAGGGGATCGAAGGGGTGGGCAAGACCTCCCACCTTGAGGCCATCGTGGATCACCTCCAGGCCCGGGGTATCCCGGCCGTGGGCACCCGTGAGCCCGGTGGCACGGCCCTGGGGGAGGCGGTGAGGGGGCTGCTGCTGTCCCGGGATTATCCCCCCATGCACCCCGACACGGAACTGCTGCTCATGTTCGCCGCCCGGGCCGAACACCTGCGCCACCACATCCTGCCGCGACTGGAGGCCGGGACCTGGGTGGTCAGCGACCGCTTCACCGATGCCACCTATGCCTATCAGGGTGGCGGGCGGGAGATCCCGGCCTCGCGCATCGCCGTCCTGGAAGAGTGGGTGCAGGGCACCTGGCGTCCGGATCTCACACTGGTCCTGGACACCCCCGTGGAGACGGGGCTGGCCCGGGCCCGCCGGCGGGGGGAGGGGGACCGTTTCGAGCAGGAGACCCTGGCCTTCTTCGAGCGGGTGCGGGGGGTGTACCGTGACCGCGCCCGGAGCGATCCCGCCCGCTACGCCCTCATCGATGCCACAGGACCGCTGCAGGCGGTGCGCCGGGCGGTCCTGGAACGGGTGGATGCCCTGTGCGACGGGGAGGCATCGGCATGACCACGGCGGCCCCCTATCCCTGGTTGGAGGCGGGTTGGAGGGATCTGTGGGCACGGGTGGCCGCGGACCGGGTCCCCCAGGGACTCATGATCGTCGGGCCGCCGGGGGCAGGCAAGGGCGCACTGGCCGGGGCCTATGCCCGCAGCCTGCTGTGCAGCGCTCCCGGGGCGGGCGGGGCCGCCTGCGGCCGCTGCCATGCCTGCCGCATGGTGGCGGCCGGGGCCCACCCCGATCTCACCCGGGTGGAGGTCCAGGAGAAACGCACCCGCATCCTCGTGGATCAGATCCGGGAATTGTCCGGCTTCATGGGCTTGAGCCGCAGCCAAGGGGCCTTTCGCATCGCCCTCATCGAACCCGCCGAGGCCATGGGGGAGGCGGCCGCCAACAGCCTGCTCAAGACCCTGGAGGAACCCCCCCCGGGGGCGGTGCTGATCCTGGTGACCGCCCACTCGGCACGCCTGCCAGCCACCATCCGCAGCCGTTGCCAGATCGTGCGTGCGCCGCTCCCGGAACGGGCCAAGGCCCGGGCATGGCTGGCGGGGATCCTCCCCGAGGAGGACCTGGACATGGCCCTGGCCCTGGGGGGCGGTTCGCCGCTGCGGGCGCGGTCCCTGGCGGAGGCGGGGGCGGTGGAGGCGTGGCGGCGGCAGTTGGCGGACCTGCTGCAACTGCTGCGCGGGCGCGGTGGCATCGCCCCCCTTGCGGAGTCCCTGCAGGATGCCCCCTTGAGTGAATGGGTGGAGCGGTTGCACACCCTGTGCGCCGATGCCGTGCGCTGGCACATGACCGGGGCCCCAGGGGATCTTTCCGGGGTGGCCCCGGTGCGGGACTTGCAGGTGCTGGCCGACGCGCTAGACTTGGAAGCCCTGTTCGAACTCCGGGACCATCTGCTCAGGTGGCGCGGGTGGGTGGAGGGCAACCTCAACCCGCGCATGGCCCTGGAGGACATGCTGGTGACCCTGCGCACCCTGGCGCGGCCGGGATCCGGCCGTTCATCCCCATCCGCCGCTGTGGCGGTCTGAACCGAGGGGCACGCCATGCCACCGGGACAAGGTATTCTCTCGCTGTCCATCAAGGACAAGAACTCCCTCTATTCGGCCTACATGCCCTATGTGAAGAATGGCGGACTGTTCATCCCCACCAAGCGCCAGTACCGCCTGGGGGATGAGGTCTTCATGCTGCTGACCCTGATGGACGAACGGGAACGGCTGCCCGTGGCCGGGCGCATCATCTGGATCACCCCGCCCCGGGCCCAGGGGAACCGCACCCCCGGCATCGGGGTGCAGTTCAACGAACAGGACAACGGCGCCACCCGCAACAAGATCGAGGGGCTTTTGGGGGGCAGCGCCCAGGCCGACCGGCCCACCCACACCATGTAATCACCGGGCCTTGGTGCCCGCGTAAGAAGACCTTCATGCTCATCGATTCCCACTGCCATCTGGACCGCATCGACCTGACCCCCTTCGACGGCGACATGGACCGCCTGCTGGCGGTGGCCGCCGAGGCGGGGGTGGAGCACATGCTGTGTGTCTCCATCGATATGGAGAATTTCCCCCGGGTGCGCGCCCTGGCGCAGCGGTATCCCCAGGTGTCCTGCTCCGTGGGGGTGCACCCCAGCGCGGACGCCGCCGCCGATACCGACGAGGACACCCTGGTGCGCCTGGCAGGGGAGGACCGGGTGGTGGCCATCGGCGAGACCGGGCTGGACTACCACTACAACGAGGGGGACCTGGAATGGCAGCGGGAGCGCTTCCGCCGCCATATCCGCGCCGCCCGGGCGGCGGGCAAGCCCCTGATCATCCATACCCGGGACGCCCGCACCGATACCCTGGCCATCCTGGAGGAGGAGGGCGCGCGGGATACGGGCGGCGTATTGCACTGCTATACCGAGGACTGGGACACGGCCCGGCGCGGTCTGGACCTGGGGCTGTATGTCTCTTTCTCCGGCATCGTCACCTTCCGCAACGCCGAGGCCCTGCGGGAGGTGGCGCGGCGGGTGCCGGACGACCGGCTGCTGGTGGAGACCGATGCCCCCTACCTGGCGCCGGTGCCCCACCGGGGTAAGGGCAATCACCCCGCCTGGGTGCGCCACGTGGCGGAATGCCTGGCCCAGGTGCGGGGGGTTCCCCTGGAGGACCTGGCCACGCAGACCACGGCCAACTACCACGCCCTGTTCGGCTGATCGGGTCAGGCCTCCGCTACCCGCTCCACGGCCCGTTCCAGGTGGCCGGCCGGGGTGTAGAAGTGGGGGGAGAAACGGATACCGCCCCCCCGCGGGGCACAGAGCACCCCGGCGTCCATGAGCCGCTTCCAGGTGGCCTCGGCCACCATCCCCGGCCGAGTGAAGGTGACGATGCCGGCCCGGCGTTCCGCCTCGATGGGGGAGAGGATCGTAAAGCGGGCCGAGCGCAGCAGATCGATGAGGTATTCCACGTTGCGCGAGAGGGCATCCGCCACGAAGTCCATGCCGGTCTCCTCGAACAGGGACAGGCTCGCATCCAGGGCATGGATGCCCAGCATGTTGGGACTGCCGGCCTCGAAGCGCCGGGCAGTGGCGGCAGGGGCCCAATCCAGGCGATCGAAGTCCCCCGGCTCTTCCACCATATGCCAGCCGAACTGATGCAGGCGCAGACGATCCCGGAGTTCGGCACGGCAGTAGAAGACCGCGATCCCCTCCGGTCCCAGGAGCCACTTGTGGGCGTCGGCCGCCAGGAAGTCGGCGCTGCAGGCCTGCACATCCAGGGGCAGGGCGCCCAACTGCTGGATGGCATCGACGCAGAAGAGCACCCCCCGCTGGCGGCAGGCCCGGCCCAGGCGTTCCAGGTTCAGCCGCAGACCCGTGGCGTACTGCACGGCGCTCACGCTCAAGAGGCGGGTATTCCGGTCCATGGCCCCCAGGAGGGCGGCCTCCGGGTCCGGCGTGTCCAGGTCCACCAGCCGCACCTTCACCCCGAGTCCTTTCTCCAGGGACTGCCAGACGATGCGGTTGGAGGGGAATTCCTGCAGCGGACAGACCACATTGTCCCCCGGGGTCCAGTCCAGCCCGTGGGCCACCACAGAGAGCCCCTCGGAGGTATTCTTCAACAGGGCGATGTCGTCCTCGGAGGGGGCGTTGATGAGACCGGCCAGACGCCCCCGCAGCCGCCGTTCCACCTCCAGCCAGCGGAGATAATGCCGGGAGCTGACCTGGCTGTTCTCGCGGGCGAACGTGGCCACGGCCCGGTGGGTGCGCTCCGGCCAGGGACCCACCGCCGCATGATTCATGTGCAAAAGATCGTCTGTCAGGGGGAATTCGGGGTGCATCGGGATCCTCGGGGATGATCCGGCGGCGGGGCTGGCCGCCGGGCGGTCGCATTTGGTGACGGAAGGCGGGTTTGGTATAATTGAAAGACTTTTTCCCCACAAGCTATCAGCGTTTCTAGTGCCGCCGTCCGCGCGGTCTTTCCCGGAGAGCAGGGCCGGCCCGCCTGCGACGCCCGCTGTTCTTCACGCTGGATCCAGATTCCCTTTCCGCAACGATCTGATCACAGAGTATCGGAGGCGTCATGAGTTCTGTCCTGAATTTCTATCGACACGAAGAGCTGCGTGCGCTTCAACCGCGGCCGTTCAAGGTCTTCACCGAACGCAACCTGGACCGTATCCCGGCCCTGGAACGCCTCTCCGAGGAACGCCGCTTCGAGATGAAGGTGGTGAGCAGCGTGCTGCCGTTCCGGGTGAACGAATACATCATAGAGGAATTGATCGACTGGGATCAGGTGCCGGACGATCCCCTGTACCAGCTGACCTTCCCGCAACGGGACATGCTCTCGCCGGACGCCTTCGAGCGCATGGCGGACCTGCACCGCAGAGAGGCGCCCCGGGAGCAGATCGCGGCCCTGGCGCGGCAATTGCGCGAGGAGCTGAATCCCCATCCCGCGGGGCAGGTGGCCATGAACCGCCCCGAACTCCATGGCGAGCCCCTGGATGGGCTGCAGCACAAGTACCGCGAGACCGTGCTGTTCTTCCCCAGCCAGGGGCAGACCTGTCACGCCTACTGCACCTTCTGCTTCCGCTGGCCCCAGTTCGTGGGGGACAAGGACCTGCGCATCGCCTCCACCCAGGCCGACCGGCTGCAGGCCTACCTGGCGTCCCAGCCCCAGGTGAGCGACCTGCTGCTCACCGGCGGTGACCCCATGGTGATGAAGACCAAGCACCTGCTGCAATACCTGGAGCCCCTCATGGAGCCCCGTTTCGAGCACGTGCAGAATATCCGCATCGGCACCAAGGCCCTCACGTTCTGGCCCCAGCGCTTTGTCAGCGATGCCGACGCGGATGAGCTGCTGCAATTGCTGGAGCGCCTGGTGCGGGCCGGCAAGCATGTGGCCCTCATGGCCCATTACAACCACTGGCGTGAGATGGACACCCCCATGGCCCGGGAGGCCATCCGCCGCCTGCGCAATACCGGCGCCGAGATCCGCAGCCAGGGGCCGCTGTTGGCCCATATCAACGACGACCCCGGGGTCTGGGCCCGCATGTGGCAGACCCAGGTACGCCTGGGGGTGGTGCCGTACTACATGTTCGTGGAGCGGGACACCGGCGCCCGCCGCTATTTCGAGGTCCCGCTGGCCCGGGCCTGGGAGATCTATCGGGGGGCCATGACCCGGGTCTCCGGCCTGGGACGCACCGCCCGCGGCCCCTCCATGAGCGCCGGTCCCGGCAAGGTGGAGATCCAGGGGGTGACCGAGATCCACGGTGAGAAGGTCTTCGTGCTGCGCTTCATCCAGGGGCGCAACCCGGACTGGGTCCAGCGCCCGTTCTTCGCTCGCTACGACGAACAGGCCACCTGGCTGGATCAGCTGCGCCCGGCTTTCGGCGAACAGCGGTTCTTCTTTGAAGACGAATACGCCGCCATGCAGGCCCGGGCCGCCGCCACGGACTGATCCCCGGGCAGGGCGCTACTACGCACAGGACAGGCATTTCGGGCCGCGACGGACGCGGCCCTTTTCGTTGCACACCGCGCTCCGTGGTCCCCGAAGGAGCAGAGTGGGGCGATCCCCGAGGTGAATGAGATGAACAACGAGACCCTCAAAAAACGCGATCTGGCCGTGGTTTGGCATCCCTGCACCCAGATGAAGGACCATGAACACCTGCCCATGACCCCCATCCGCCGGGGTGAGGGGGTATGGCTGGAGGATTTCGATGGCCAGCGCTACATCGATGCCGTCAGTTCCTGGTGGGTGAATCTCTTCGGTCATGCCAACCCCTATATCAACGAGGCCCTGCGGCGCCAGGCGGAGCAGTTGGAACACGTCATCCTGGCCGGATTCACCCATGAACCGGTGGTGGAACTCTCCGAGCGCCTGGTGGCCCTGACCCCCCAGGGCCTGAGCCGGTGTTTCTATGCCGACAGCGGTTCCGCCGCCGTGGAAGTGGCCCTGAAGATGAGCTTCCACTACTGGCTCAATCGGGGACGGGGGGAGAAGACCCGGTTCATCTGTCTCTCCAACAGCTATCACGGCGAGACCCTGGGGGCCCTGGCGGTGGGGGACGTGGCCCTGTACAAGTCCACCTACCGGCCGCTGCTGATGGAGGCCATCACCGTACCGTCCCCGGACTGTTTCGAGCGGGAACCCGGGGAGACCTGCGAGCAGGTGGCCCTGCGGCGCATCGCGGACATGGAGGCGGCCCTGGAGCGCCACGCCCACGAGACCTGCGCCGTCATCGTTGAACCCCTGGTGCAGTGCGCCGGAGGCATGCGCATGCATCATCCGGAATACCTGAAACGTCTGCGCCAGCTCTGCGACCGCTACGAGGTGCACCTCATCGCCGATGAGATCGCCGTGGGTTTTGGCCGTACCGGCACCATGTTCGCCTGTGAGCAGGCCGGCATCAGCCCGGACTTCATGTGCCTGTCCAAGGGGCTCACTGCGGGGTATCTGCCCCTGTCCGTGGTGCTCACCCACGAGCAGGTCTACGACGCCTTCTACGATGAGTACACGCGGCTCAACGCCTTCCTGCATTCCCATTCCTATACGGCCAACCCGCTGGCCTGTACCGCGGCCCTGGCCACCCTGGACCTGTTCGAGAAGGATGCGGTGCTGGAGCACAACCGTCACCTGGCCCAGGTGATCCGGGAGACCCTGGCGCCCCTGGCGGATCATCCCCATGTGGGCGATGTGCGCCAGCACGGCATGATCGCCGCCGTGGAGATGGTAAAGGACAAGGCCACCCGCGAGCCGTACCCCTGGCAGGAGCGCCGCGGCCTGGCGGTGTATCGCCACGCCCTGGAACGCGGCGCGCTGCTGCGGCCCCTGGGCAACGTGGCCTACATGATGCCCCCGTACGTCATCACCGAGGAGCAGATCCGTTTCCTCGGTGAGGTCCTGGCCGAGGGCATCGATAAGGCGGTGGCCTAAGCCGAGAACGCCACCGTGCCGGCGGCCGGGGTCCGGACATGCAGGGCTCCCGGCTCCCGGCTCCCGGCTGCCGAAGGCCCGTACTGCCTCCTCGCTGCATCCAAATCAGTTCGCATAATTTATATTATGTTAAATAGTGGCGGCGGCGTGGATTCCCCTCCGACTCGGCTCCGCCCGCACCCTCTCCCCCGGGCCCTGTCGTCCTGGTGGGCCCTACCGCCTCGGGTCAGAGGGCCCGCGTATCTCGCCACAGGCGGGTCTGCGCCTCATTGCCGATATCCCATTCCTCTTCGGAGAACTGGCGATCCCCGGTATCCAGCAGGACCCAACTGACGAAATCCGCCACGCGTTCGCTGGACTCCAGTTGCCCCTCGGCCTTCAGGCGGCGGAACCGCTCCACGCCGGGGAACCGGCTGGCATCGGTGGCGCGGATGCGGGTCTGCATGGGGGTATCCACCACGCCCGGGCGCACGCTGCCCACATGCACCCCCCGGGGGGCCAGCTCCTCCCGCAGGCACAGGTAGAGCATGTACAGCGCGGCCTTGGAACTGCAGTAGCCGCCCCAGCCCACCAGGCAACGATGGGCCGCCCCCGAGGAGATGTGCAGGATGCGACCGCCGTGCATCAGATGGGGCAACAGGGCCTGGGTGAGGAACAGCGGTCCTTCCACGTTGACGGCCTGCTGATAACGCCAGTCCTCCGGGGAGACCTCGGCCAGCGGACCCACCGGATCCAGCACCGCGGCATTGTGTACCACGCCATAGAGCGGCCCCCGGTCCTGCACGATCTGCGCCACGGCATCACGTCCCTGGGGGGTGGCCACATCCGCCGTCACGGCAAGGATGGCCTCCGGGGCGCGGGCGCGGGTCTCTTCCAGGGCCTCCGGGCGGCGCCCGGCCACGATCACCCGGCCGCCCCGGGCGGCGATGTCCCAGGCCAGGGCCTGTCCCAGACCGCTGCCGCCGCCGGTGATGAGGGTCCAGCCGGTCTTGTATGCTCGCATGACGTCTTCTCCCGATGACCGCACGTGCGGAAATGGCCGTAAACCCGGATAATACACCGCCCCCCAATCCCCGTTCCAAGCCCTGACACCCCATGGATAAAAGCTCCCTAGACCAAGCCGCCCTCGATTACCACCTCCAGCCCACCCCGGGAAAGATCTCGGTGGTCCCCACCAAGGGGCTCACCAACCAGCGGGACCTGGCGCTGGCCTATTCCCCCGGTGTGGCCGCCGCCTCGCGGCTCATCGCCCAAGACCCCTCCCAGGCCGGCCGCCTCACGGCCCGGGCCAATCTGGTGGGTGTGATCACCAACGGCACGGCGGTGCTGGGCTTGGGGGCGGTAGGCCCCCTGGCGGCCAAGCCGGTGATGGAGGGCAAGGCGGTCCTTTTCAAGAAATTCGCCAATATCGATGTCTTCGACATCGAGCTCAATGAGCGCAACCCCGACCGCCTGGTGGACATGATCGCCGCCATGGAGCCCACCTTCGGCGGCATCAACCTGGAGGACATCAAGGCCCCGGAGTGCTTCTACATCGAGCACCGGCTGCGGGAGCGCATGAACATCCCCGTGTTCCACGACGACCAGCACGGCACCGCCATCGTCGTGGCCGCTGCCGTGCTCAACGCCATGTACCTGTGCGGCAAGGACCTGAGCAACGTCAAGCTGGTCACCTCCGGTGCCGGGGCCGCCGCCCTCGCCTGCCTGGACCTGCTGGTGACCCTGGGGCTGCCCCTGGACAACATCTGGGTCACCGATATCCATGGCGTGTTGTACAAGGGGCGCCCCGAGGAGATGGATACCATCAAGCAGCGCTATGCCCAGGCCACGGAGGCGCGCACCCTGGGCGAGGTCATCGACGGGGCCGACATCTTCCTCGGCCTCTCCGCCGGTGGCGTGCTCAAGCCGGAGATGGTGGCGCGCATGGCCCCCAAACCCCTCATCATGGCCCTGGCCAATCCGGACCCGGAGATCTTCCCCGAGGAGGTGGCCCAGGTGCGCCAGGACGCCATGATGGCCACGGGCCGCTCGGACTACCCCAATCAGGTGAATAACGTCTTGTGCTTCCCCTTCATCTTCCGGGGTGCCCTGGACGTGGGGGCGCGCACCATCACCGATACCATGAAGGTGGCCGCGGTCAAGGCCCTGGCGGAGCTGGCCCGGGCCGAGCCCTCGGAGGTGGTGGCCAAGGCCTACGGCGACGAGGGATTGCGCTTTGGCCCTGAATATCTGATCCCCAAGCCCTTCGATCCCCGCCTGATCGTCAAGATCGCCCCTATGGTGGCCAAGGCGGCCATGGACTCCGGGGTGGCCACCGCCCCCATCGAGGAGCTCTGGACCTACCGGGATCATCTGAACAACTTCGTCTACCAGTCCGGTTTCGTGATGAAGCCGGTCTTCGCCGCCGCCAAGGCGGCGCCCCGGCGGGTGGTCTACCCCGAAGGGGAAGACGAACGCGTCCTGCGGGCGGTGCAGACGGTGCTGGAGGAAGGCCTGGCCCAGCCCGTGGTGGTGGGCCGGCCGGAGGTGGTGCGCAGCCGCATCGAACGCATCGGGCTGCCTTTGGTCCCCGGGGAGGATTTCGAACTGATCAATCCCGATTCCGACCCCCGTTTCCGGGAATACTGGGGCGAATACCACCGCATCATGGGCCGACGGGGCGTCACCCCGGATCTTGCCAAGCAGCAGATCCGCAGCAACAACACCCTCATCGCCGCCCTGCTCCTGAAAAACGGCGAGGCCGACGCCATGATCTGCGGCATGGTGGGCCAGCATGCCTATCACCTGAAGCACATTAGCGACGTGATCGGCCTGGCCCCGGGGGTGCGCCACTTCGCCACCATGAACCTGCTCATGCTGCCGCGGCGCACCCTGTTCCTCTGCGACACCTACGTCAATGAGAACCCGGATGCCCAGACCATCGCCGAGATCACCCTCATGGCCGCCCAGGAGGTGCGCAACTTCGGCCTCACCCCCAAGGTGGCCCTGGTCTCCCACTCCAACTTCGGCAGTGTGGATTCGGAGGGGGCGCGCAAGATGAGCCGCGCCCGGGACCTGCTGGAACACATGGCCCCGGATCTGGAGGTGGACGGGGAGATGCACGCCGACGCCGCCCTCAAGGAGGAGATCCGTCAGCGCCTCTTCCAGGATTGCCGCCTCAAGGGGGAGGCCAACCTGCTGGTGATGCCCAACATCGATGCGGCCAACATCGCCTTCAATCTGCTCAAGGCCGCCAGCGGCGAGGGGGTGAGCGTCGGTCCCATCCTGCTGGGGGCCGACCGCCCGGTGCATATCCTCACCGAGACGGCCTCGGTGCGTCGCCTGGTGAATATGACCGCCCTGGCGGTGGTGGACGCCAACCAGTACCGTGGATCTGAGGGCCGTTACCCCATCCCTGCCCCGGGCAGGCGGTAAGACCGCCCCGCCCTGCCCCGGCTCATCCTGCGGGGGAGTCCGGGGCCCCGGCCGCCACCGGCGGCCGGGATCCCGCCTTGAGTTTGTGCACCTGCCGGGGGCGGCTGTTCTCCGGGAAGGGGTATTCCATGTAGCAGGCGGTGGCCCGGGCCACGTCCTGGCCATAGAAGCGCATCACCAGCTGCAGGGCCATGTCGATCCCGGCGGAGATCCCCGCTGAGGTGATCACCGAACCGGCGTCCACCACGAACTCATCCTCCACCACCATCACATCCGGGAAGTAGTCCCGCATCCAGTCCAGGGAGCGCCAGTGGGTGGTGGCGCGCAACCCCTCCAGCAGCCCCGCCTGCCCCAGCAGCATGGAGCCGGTGCACACCCCGGCCAGCAGGGACAGCCCGTTGGATTGGGCCCGTAACCATTCCATGAGATGGATGTTGCTCAATTCCCGGCGCGCGCCCCGCCCACCGGGTACCACCAGGATGTCCAGTGCGGGGCAATCCTTGAAGTCGTGATGGGGCACCACCATCATCCCGCCCGCCGTGGTGACAGGACGCTTGCGCTCGGCCACCAGGCGGATGTCGAAGGGGGAATCCGCCTCCGTGCGGCGGGATTCATCCAGGCGCGTGGTGGCGAAGACCTCGAAGGGGCCGGCGAAGTCCAGGACCTCCACCTGGTCGAAGATCAGGATGCCGACGCGGATGCCTGCGGGCGCTTGGCTCATGGGGTTCCTCCAGGGCCGCGCTGCGGACCCCGACCGGGAAAAGTCCGTTGAATCTACACCATCGAGGGATGCACGGCATCCTGCCCGCCACCGCCTTCCGGGGCAAGGCCCTTGAAATGGAGACAGAGGCCCCCATCCTTGTTGTTGCAGTGCACAAAAGACTGCGCTATGCTGCAATGCAACAAGGTCGGGATCTCCCCGCCCTTCTAACCGGAAACGGGAGGATCTGTCTCATGTACAACGAACTCTTCGACAAGACCCAGGAACAGCTCAACACGATGGCCGAACCGGTGCGCCGGTTCAACAACGTGACCCTGGACCACATGGCCAAGCTGGTGGACTATCAGATCAGCATGTTCCGCGGCTACTCCGAAGTGGCCATCGAACAGATGCGGGCCATGCAGACGGTGCACGATCCCAAGAGCCTCGAGTCCTATCTGAAGGCCCAGGGCGAGGCCGCCAAGTCCCTGAGCGAGAAGCTGGCCCGGGATACCAGCGAACTGGTGGAACTGCACCGGGGGTATTCCCAGGAGGTGCAGAAGCTGGGTGAGGAAAGCCTGGCCACGGTGACCCGCCTGCACCCCGAACAGGATAAGGCCTCCGCCAGCCGCAAGAGCGCCTGACGCGGCGACATGCAGCGTGACTTCCGGGCCCGTCTCCCCAGGGGGAGGCGGGCCCGGTGTCTTTTGAGGGCGGGATCAATAAGAGGCCGATGGACCCTGGCTGCGCCGCTGCAGATACAGGATGCCCCCCTCCCAGGTCATGAGCAGGGTGTCCCGATCCCGCAGGTAGAGCATGCCGCCCTGCTCCGGGGGCAGGGTTTTCCCCCGGCAGGAGATGATGATGCGCTCCTGCAGGGACCCCGCCTGCTCCACCCCCGCCACGGCGGGCTCGCCCGCGCCAGCGGGCATGGGCTCCCGCGTGTATTGCGGACGCAGGCACTGCATGGACTCGAAATGGGCCATGTGCCGGGTGTATACGGCGCGTTGGCCCACCAGGGCATCCTTTCGGTCTGCCTCTTCCTCTCCCTCCTCAGTAGCGACGACGCGCGTCACTTCCCAGATCCCGAGGTGTGGTAAGGGCGCTTCGGGACCGCAGCCGGAAAGGCAGCCCAGCAGCGGCATAACCAGTACATGAAATCGGTATCTATTATTCAATATTGCAATAAATCCAGGGGCTTGCATGTTCTTTCTTATTTATCGATTGAATATTAGTCCATCCCCAGCCGGTGCCTCATGCATCCCCTCAGGCCCGGTCTGTGCTGCACGCCGATGGGTTCATCCCCAAGGCGGGCATGGTACCGATCCATGCGGGGGAAATGCACCCATGCCGGGTTATGCCATGGGGGAGTAAGACACCCTGGTGATCCGATTCGGGGGATACCGGCCCATGGACCCTATATAGTCGATACGGCGGGAGGTTTTGCGGGGCGGGGGGATTTAACGGCACAAACGGGCGGTATGCCAGGCGATCATGCGTTCCTCGTCCGTGGGGAGGACCCAGACATCCACGGCGCTGTCCTGCGTGGAGATGCGCTGCTCATGGGCCGTGTTCCGGGCCTGGTCGATGGCCATCCCGAGCCAGGCACAGCCCTCGGCCACCCGGGCCCGCACGGGCGCGGCCCGTTCA
This sequence comes from Ectothiorhodospira mobilis, assembly GCF_900114895.1. Taxonomy (GTDB): domain Bacteria; phylum Pseudomonadota; class Gammaproteobacteria; order Ectothiorhodospirales; family Ectothiorhodospiraceae; genus Ectothiorhodospira; species Ectothiorhodospira mobilis_A. The sequence goes on along the minus strand of NZ_FOUO01000002.1, from coordinate 270,984 downwards.
CCGATGCCGGCGGTGAACACCAGATGGTCCAGACCGCCCAGGGCGGCGGCGAGGCTGCCGATCTCCCGCACGATGCGGTAGATGAACAGGTCCACCGCCTCGCGGGCCTCGGGGGCGTTGCTCTCCAGCAGGGTGCGCATATCCCCGCTGATGCCGGAGACCCCCAACAGGCCGGATTCCTTGTAGAGCAGGTGCGTCACCTCCTCCGGGGTCATACCCTCCTGTGCGATCAGGTGCAGTACCACGCCGGGGTCGATGTTGCCGCAGCGGGTGCCCATGGGCAGACCGTCCAGGGCGGTGAAGCCCATGGTGGAGGCCACGCTGCGTCCGTCCTGCAGGGCGCACAGGCTGGCGCCGTTGCCCAGGTGGGCCACCACCGTGCGGCCGCTGCGGGGGGTGCCCAGGCGGGCGGGCAGCACATGGCCGATGTATTCATAGGACAGGCCGTGGAAGCCATAGCGGATCACCCCCCGCTCGGTGAAGCGCCGGGGCAACGCAAAGGACTGGGCCTGGCGGGGCTGATGGCGGTGGAAGGCGGTGTCGAAGCAGGCCACCTGGGGTAGATGGGGCCGCAGGTCGCTGAGCGCCCGCGCCGGGGCCAGGCCATGGGGCTGGTGCAGGGGGGCCAGGGGGATGAGGCGCTCCAGGTCGTCCAGGACCCGGCCATCCAGGCGCACGGGGGCCCGGTAGGCCTCCCCCCCGTGCACGATGCGGTGGCCCACGGCGGCGATACGGCGGGCGTCGGGGCGCTGCTCCACCCAGTCCAGCAGGGCGTGCAGGGCCGCCTCGTGGCCGAATCCATCGCCCGACGCGGTGTCATCCGGCAACTCCTCTACCCGGGCGTTGCCCTCCCCGTCCTGGACCACGAAACGGGGGCGTTCCCCCAGGCCGGAGAAATGCCCCCGGTAGCGGGGATGGAAGTCCTCCGGGGTGGCCACCGCATCGTGCCCGAACAGGGCGAACTTGAGGCTGGAGGACCCGCTGTTGATGACCAGGACCTCTTCCATGGATCAGCGTCCCTTCTTCTTTTGATAATCCGCCATGAGCAGGGCCAGGGCGCAGGAGGCCATGCGTGTGATGGCGTCGTCCGCGCGGCTGGTGAGGACGATGGGCACCCGCGCCCCCACCACCAGCCCCGCCCCGGTGGCGTCCGCCAGGTAGGTGAGCTGCTTCATGAGCATGTTGGCGGCCTCCAGATCCGGGGCCACCAGGATATCCGCCTTCCCCGCCACCGGCGAGACGATGTGCTTGGTCTTGGCCGCCGCCTCGGAGACGGCGTTGTCGAAGGCCAGCGGCCCATCCAGCACGCCCCCCTCGATCTGCCCCCGCTCGGCCATCTTGCACAGGGCCGCCGCCTCCAGGGTGGACTGGATGTTGGGGTTCACCGTCTCCACCGCCGAGAGGATGGCCACCTTGGGGTTGTCGTTGCCCACGGCATGGGCCAGATCGATGGCATTCTGGACGATGTCCACCTTGTCCGCCAGGGTGGGATAGATATTGATGGCCGCGTCGGTGATGAACAGGGGCCGCGGGTAGGTGGGGACATCGAAGGCCATGACATGGCTGATGCGCCGCTCGGTGCGCAGCCCGGCATCCCGGCGCACCACCTCCCGCAGGAGTTCGTCGGTGTGCAGGGACCCCTTCATGATGGCCTCGATCTCGCCACTGCGGGTCATGGCCACGGCCTTCTCCGCCGCTGCGTGGCTGTGGGGGGCGGGCACGATGCGAAAATCCCGGATATCCACCTCCGCCTCCTCCGCGGCGGCGCGGATGCGGTCCTCCGGTCCCACCAGCACCGGGTGGATGAGGCCGGCCCGGGCGGACTCGTAGGCCCCCTGGATGGCGGCCGTGTCCACCGGGTGTACCACGGCCATGGTCACGGGTTCGGGATGGGTGGCGGCGTGCAGGAGTTCGTGCAGCCGGGCCCGTTCCGCCATGCGCACCTGGGGCATCACGGTGCGGGGACGCCGCACCTTCTCCGTGGGGGCCAGTACGTCCGCCACCCCCTCGATCACCTCCTGCCCGTCCTGGTTGGTACAGCGGCAATCGAACTGGATCCGGTTGCGCTTGGGGTCCTTCTCCTTCACCTGCACGCTCACCTGGAGCACATCCCCCAGCCCCACCGGGGCCTTGAAGCGCAGGGTCTGACCCAGGTAGATGGTCCCGGGTCCGGGCAGTTCCGTGCCCAGGACCGTGGAGATGAGGGCCCCGCCCCACATGCCGTGGGCGATGATCTCCTGGAAACGGCTGCTCTTGGCAAAGTCCTCGTCCACATGGGCCGGGTTCACATCCCCGGACATGATGGCGAAGAGCTTGATGTCGTCCATGGTAAGCCGCCGCTCCAGGGTGGCGGTGTCCCCCACCTGGATCTCGTCGAAGGTGCGGTTCTCGATGTAATCCCGGTCGTCGACTTTCTGGTCCATGGATCTTCAGGCCTTCACGTGATGGCCGGCGTCCACGTAGGTGGTGCCGCCGGTGAGTGATTGTCCCGCCTCCGAGATCAGGAAGACGGCCGTGCGCCCCACGTCCTCGGTGGAGACCAGGCGTCGCAGCGGGGCGCGCTGCTCGGCGTCTTCGGCCAGGGCCTCGAAGTCGCGGATGCCCGAGGCGGCGCGGGTGCGGATGGGACCCGGGGAGATGGCCTGGACGCGGATGCCGGCAGGGCCCAGCTCATCGGCCATGTAGCGCACCGAGGCCTCCAGGGCCGCCTTCACCGGCCCCATGAGGCCGTAGTTGGGTACCACCTTCTCGGCCCCGTAGTAGGACAGGGTGATGAGGCAGCCCCCGGCGGTCATCAGCGGTTCCGCCCGCTGGGCCAGGCGCAGGAAGGAATGGCAGGAGATATCCATGGCCTGGGCGAAGCCCTCCCGGGAGCAGTCCACCACACGGCCGTGCAGGTCGTCGCGGTTGGCGAAGGCCATGGAATGGATGAGGAAATCCAGCCGGCCCCAGCGCTCCTGCGCGCGCTGGAACACGGCCTCCACCTGCGCCTCGTCCTGGACATCGCAAAGCATCAGCTCGGGGTGTCCCATGGCCTCCAGCAGCGGCGTGACATGCCGCTCCGCCTTGGCATGGCCATAGGTGGCGATCATCTCCGCCCCCGCCTCGTGCAGGGCCCGGGCGCAGCCAAAGGCGATGCTGTCGGCATTGGCAAGCCCGGTGACGATGCCGGTCTTGCCGGCCAGGGAAAAGGGATGCTGGGTCGTCATGTGACCTCCATTGAAGGGACGCAGGACGCTACGGCGGCCCGTACCATCTGCCATGTTGCACTGCAGCGAAGCCTAGCAGATCCAGATTGCATCTGCATGTCGCAGGGCCGGAAAGACGGCTGCAGAACACCCGATACGTACGATTGCCTGCACTGGATCAAACTCCGGTCACCACTGCATTGAGTCCCCACGCCGGACAAGTACACTCATTCCCTGCGGTCTTCGTGCCGCCGTGCCGGTCCAGGGAGAGGCCCAGGGCGGCGGAGCCCCGGTGTGCACATCCAGGGTTTCGCATTGAGATTCCTCATGGGGCCGGGGACCGGCAAGCATTAGACTCAGTCTACATTCCACCGTGACACGGGAGCCCTTCCCATGGATCTCGATCCCCTGATCTTGTCGCGAATCCAGTTCGCGTTCGTCGTCTCCTTCCATGCCCTCTTCCCGGTCTTCACCATCGGTCTGGCCTCCTATATCGCCGTACTGGAGGGCCTTCTCTATCGCACCAAGAATCCGGCCTACGAACAGTTGGCCCGGTTCTGGACCAAGGTCTTCGCCGTGGTCTTTGGCATGGGCGTGGTCTCGGGCATCGTCATGTCGTTCCAGTTCGGGACCAACTGGAGCGTCTTCTCCTACAGCAGCGCCAACTTCCTGGGGCCCGTGCTGGCCTACGAGGTGGTCACGGCCTTCTTCCTGGAGGCGGTCTTTCTGGGGATCCTGCTGTTCGGCCGCGACAAGGTGCCCCGGGGCACCCACCTCTTCGCCGCCTGCATGGTGGCCCTGGGGACCTTCATCTCCTCCTTCTGGATCCTCTCGGCCAACAGCTGGATGCAGACCCCCGCGGGGGTGGAGCTGAGGGAAGGCATCGTCCATCTCACCTCCTGGAGCGAGGCCATCTTCAATCCCTCGTTCCCGCCCCGCTTCTTCCACATGGCCCTGGCCTCCTTCCTCACCGGGGGCTTCGTGGTGGCGGGGGTCTCCGCCTGGTTCCTGCTCAAGGGCAAGGCCCCGGAGGCCTCGAAACGGGCCCTGCAGATGTGCATGATCATGCTGGTGGTGGCCGCCCCGGGGCAGCTGCTGGTAGGGGATGTGCACGGCCTCAACACCTTCCATCACCAGCCGGTGAAGGTCTCGGCCATGGAAGGGGTCTGGGAGACCACCCAGGGGGCGCCATTGCTGCTGTTCGCCATCCCCAGCCAGGAGGCGGAGCGTAACTTCCTGGAGATCGGCATCCCCAACCTGGCCAGCCTCATCCTCACCCACGAGCTGGACGGCGAGATCCGCGGCCTCAAGGAATGGGCGCCGGAGGACCGGCCCTACGTCCCGGTGGTCTTCTGGGGATTCCGCATCATGGTGGGCATCGGGGTGCTCATGATCCTCATGTCCCTCTGGGGGGCCCTGCTCACCCTGCTCGGGCGACTGGAGCGGTCGCGCCTGTTCCTGCGCCTGACCAGCCTCATGATCCCCCTGCCCTTCCTGGCGGTGCTCTCGGGCTGGTTCGTCACCGAGGTGGGGCGCCAACCGTGGCTGGCCTATGGCCTCATCCGTACGGAACAGGGCCTGACCCCCTCCCTCACCGGCGGCATGGCCCTGTTCAGCCTCCTTGGTTTTATCACCGTCTACGCCGTGGTCTTCATCTCCGGCATCACCTATCTGGTGCGCATCATCCGCAAGGGGCCCGACGCCCCGGTGCGCGAGGCCCCCGGAGCCCATGCCAAGCGGCCCTTCTCGGCCGTGGATGAACCCCTCCAGGACCCCAACACCCAACCCCAGGGCACGAGGTAAACCCCATGGAACTCATCGACCTGACCCTGATCTGGATCGGCATCATCGCCTTCGGCGTGTTCATGTACGTGCTCATGGACGGCTTCGACCTGGGGGTGGGCATCCTCTTCCCCTTCGCCGGCAGCGAAGAGCGGCGGGACATCATGATGAACTCCGTGGCGCCGGTGTGGGACGGCAACGAGACCTGGCTGGTGCTGGGGGGGACGGGGCTGCTGGCGGCCTTCCCCATGATCTACGCCGTCTTCCTGCCGGCCCTGTACATTGGCGTCTTCCTGCTCCTGGCCGGGCTCATCTTCCGCGGTGTGGCCTTCGAGTTCCGCTTCAAGGCCCCGGCCGACGGGCGGGGTCCGTGGAACTGGGCCTTCTTCCTGGGCTCACTGGTGGCCGCCTTCGCCCAGGGGGCGGTGGTGGGCGCCTATATCCAGGGCTTCGAGGTGGAGGGGTTCAGCTACGTGGGCGGCCCCCTGGACTGGCTCACCCCCTTCACGGTGATGACCGGCCTGGGCCTGGTGATGGGCTATGCCCTGCTGGGGGCCTGCTGGCTCATCATGAAGACCGAGGGGGATCTGCAGGCCTGGGCCTATCGGGTGGCCCGCGGGATGCTGGTGGCCGTGCTCCTGGTGTACCTGGTGGTGAGCCTCTGGACCGCCCTCGGCCATCCGGATATCCTTGAACGCTGGCTGGACAACGCCGCCATCCTGTGGATCTTCCCCACCCTCTCGCTCCTGGTGGGGATCGGGCTCTGGCGGGCCCTGTCCCGGCGCAATGAAGGCTTCCCCTTCGTGGCCACCCTGATGCTCTTCGCCCTGGCCTATATCGGGCTGGTCATCAGCATGTGGCCCTATGCGGTGCCGCCGGTGCACACCTACTGGGATGCCGCCTCGTCGCCGGACAGCCAGCTGTTCACGCTCATCGGCCTGCTGTTCGTGATCCCCATCATCCTGGGCTACACCGCCTGGACCTATTGGGTGTTCCGCGGCAAGGTCCGTGCAGGAGAGGGCTACCACTGACCGGGGAAAACGCCAAACCGACGCCGGCCGTCCCGCCGCGACAGGCCCGCCGCTGGCTCCAGGGGCATGTGGGTGCGGTGCGCCCCCTGCTGGGGGGTGCCACCGCGGCCGGTGTGCTGGCCGGACTGCTGGTCATCCCCCAGGCGGGGCTCATGGCCTGGATCCTGGACCGGGCCATCGCAGGGCAGCACCCCCCGGCGGCGCTGCTGACCCCCTTCCTGCTGCTGGCCGGGGTCATGTGCCTGCGGGTGCTCCTGGGTTGGGCCCGGGAGACGGCGGGCCTGGCGGCGGCCCTGCGCATCCAGGGGCACCTGCGGGACCACTTGTTTACCCATCTGGCCCGACTGGGGCCGGTGCGCCTGGCGGACCGGCACAGCGGCGCCCTGTCGGCGGCCCTGGTGGAGCAGGTCGAGGCCCTCACCGGCTACTACGCCCGCTACCTGCCGCAACAGGCCGTGGCCCTGGCCGTCCCCGCCGCCATCCTCATCGCCGCCTTCACCCAGGACTGGGTGGCCGCCCTCATCCTGCTCTTCACCGCCCCCCTGATCCCCCTGTTCATGGCCCTTTTGGGCATGGGGGCGGAACAGGTGAGCCGTGAGCAGCAGGAACAGGTGGCCCGGCTCGGGGGACACTTCCTGGACCGGCTCCAGGGGCTGACCACCCTGCGCCTGCTCAATGCCCAGGACCGGGCCGCCGAAGAGGTGGCCCGGGCATCGGAGGGCTACCGCGCCAGCACCATGAAGGTGTTGCGGGTGGCCTTCCTCTCCTCGGCGGTGCTGGAATTCTTCAGCGCGGTGGCCATCGCCCTGGTGGCCATGTACGTGGGCTTCGGGCTCATCGGCTATCTGGACTGGGGCCCGGCGGAGGAACTCACCCTCTTCTCCGGGGTGTTCGTCCTGCTCATGGCCCCGGATTTCTTCCAGCCCCTGCGCCAGCTGGCCCAGCACTACCACGACCGGGCCTCGGCCCTGGGCGCGGCCCAGACCCTGATGCCCCTGCTGGAGCGAAGGGCGCCGGATCTTCCCGCCTCCGGGCGCGGGGCGCACCAGGGCCAGGGTGCGGCCATCCACCTGCAAGACGTGCATCTGCGCTTCGACGGGGATCGCCGTGCGCTGGAGGGGGTGGACCTGTCCATCGCCCCCGGTGAGCGGGTGGCCCTGGTGGGCCCCAGCGGCGCAGGCAAGTCCAGCCTGCTGCACCTGCTGGCCGGTTTCATCGAGCCGGACCGGGGCCAGGTCCGTGTGAACGGGGAGGCCCCCGACCCGGTGGCCCAGGCGGCCTGGGTGGGCCAGCGCCCCCATGTCTTTGCCGGCACCCTGGCGGACAACATCCGCCTGGGGGACCCCGGGGCCTCCGAGACGGCGGTGGAGGCCGCGGCCCGGGACGCCGGGGTACTGGAGTTCGCCGCCGGCCTGCCCCAGGGCCTGGACACCCCCCTGGGGGAACGGGGCCATGGCCTCTCCGGCGGCCAGGGCCAACGGGTGGCCCTGGCCCGGGCCGCGCTGAAACGCGCCCCCCTGTGGCTGCTGGACGAACCCACCGCGGGCCTGGACCCGGACACCGAGGCCCGGGTGCTGGCGGCCCTGGAGCGCTCCGCCACCGCCGGGGCCACCGTGCTCATCGCCAGCCATCATCCCCGGGTCATGGCCTGGGCCGACCGGGTCGTCACCCTGCAGGACGGTCGGGTGGTGCGGGACACGAAACCCCTGGGGCGGGATCGATGAGGGATCTGGCGCCCTTCCTCCGGCTCGCCCTGCCGCGTCTGCCCTGGTTCGGCGGCGGTCTGCTGCTGGCAGTGCTGACGGTGCTGACCTCGGCGGGGTTGCTGGCCCTGTCCGGCTGGTTCATCACCGCCTCCGCCCTGGCGGGCGCGGGGCTGCTGGCGGGCCTGGATGTGTACCGTCCCGCCGGGGGTATTCGGGCCTTTGCCATCACCCGCACCGTGGCCCGCTACACCGAGCGCCTGGTGAATCACGAGGCGGTGCTGCGCCATCTGGCGGACCTGCGGTGCTGGATCTTCCGCGCCCTGGCCCCCCTGGACCCGGCCACCCTGGCCCGGTTCCGCTCCGCCGACCTGCTGCAGCGCCTGGTGGGGGACATCGACACCCTGGACGGCCTGTTCCTGCGGGTGATCACCCCCACCCTCACGGCGGCCGTCACCCTCATGACCGGGGCCGTCTTCCTGGGCTGGCTGGCCCCGGCATCCGCCCTCTGGATCGTGGCCTGGCTGTCCCTGGCAGGGCTGTTGCTGCCGGCCCTGGCCCTGGGCCTGGGCCGGGGCGCGGGGCGGGCACGTACCGGGGCCGCGGCGCAGGTGCGCGAACATGCCGTGGAGGGGGTCCAGGGCCTGGCGGAACTGCGGGTCTTCGGGGGCCTGGAGCGCCAGGCACAGGCCCTGCGGGAGGCGGAGCAGACCCGGGCCCGGGCGGAGTTCGCCCTGGGCCGTTGGGGCGCATTGGGGGATGCCGCCGCCACCCTGGTGGGTCTCGGGGCCGTCTGGCTGGCCCTGTGGCTGGGCGCCGGCTGGCTGGCCAGCGGTGAGATCGGGGCGCCACTGGTGGTGCTGGTGGTGCTGGGGGCCCTGGGCCTGGGGGAGGCGGTGGCCATGCTCCCCGGGGCCTATCAACGGGTGGAACAGATGCGCGCCGCCGCGCGCCGTCTCCTGGAGGTGGCCCACACCCGCCCTGCCCTGCCGGAACCCCCATGCCCCGTCTCCCCGGGGGATCGGGGTGCACTGGCGCTGCAGGAGGTGACGCTGCGCTACCGGGAGACGGCCGCCCCGGTCCTGGACCGGGTGTCCCTGGAGGTGAACCCCGGGGAGATCGTGCTGGTGACCGGCGAAAGCGGTGCCGGCAAGACCAGTCTGGCCTCGGTGGCTCTGCGCCTGGTGTCCCCCCAGTCCGGTGAGGCTCGTTTGGGGGGGGTGCCGGTGGCGGATATGCGCTACCAGGACCTGTACAACCATGTGGGCGTGCTCACCCAGGAGACGGTGCTCTTCGCCGACAGCATCGCCGCCAACCTGCGCCTGGCGGATCCGAAGGCGGACGATGCCCGTCTTCACCGGGCCCTCCACCTGGCGGGGCTGGACGATTTCGTGGCCACCCTGGAACAGGGGCTGGATACCCCCGTGGGGGAAGGCGGGGCCCTGCTCTCCGGCGGCCAGGCCCGGCGCCTGGCCCTGGCCCGCCTGATCCTGCGCGAACCCCGGGTGGTGATCCTGGACGAACCCTTCCGGGGACTGGATGGCGCCACCATCGCCCGCCTGCGCAGCCGGCTCACCCCCTGGCTGGCGAGCCGTGCCACCCTGGTGATCGCCCACGAAGCGGCCATGGCCCCGCCGGCGACGCGGCATTACCGGCTGCAGGGCGGACGCATTGAAGCGGTGGAGATCGCATCGGCATCGGCGTCGGCCCCCTCTACGGCGGGGTGAAGGGCGCGGCGCGCCCAGGACCCGGCGGACCTGTGCGCGACCAGCGCAAGGGGGCAACCAGCTCCCGGGCCCGCTTTTCCTTTGCAGCGTAAGAGTCCCATGGCCTGAGCCATGGGAGGATATCCAAGAGGAGGTTGAGATGAGCGGATGGGGCTGCCCCCACGAGAGCAAGGGCCGTTGCGGCAGGCTGAACGATATTCCCTGCGAGCCGGGCATGAAGGGCTGCGTGCTGGCGGGGCGCTTCGTCTTCAGCGACCCGTCCAAGAACACGGCCCGGGCCCTGCGGGAGAAGGCGGACGATTCACTCCAGGAGCGCCTGAAGGAGAAGGGATGAAGGCCTCCCCCCTGCGGAGCCCGTGCATCCAACCCCTTCAGCGGCGGTAAGAATCCTCCAGCCATTGGAAGGCGGCGCGCAGGCCCATGGCCTCGCCCCCCTTGGGCCGTCCCGGCCGGTGGCGGGTGTTCCAGGCCATGACATCGAAGTGCACCCAGCGCGGGCCGGCGGGCACGAAGCGCTGCAGGAACAATCCGGCGGTGATGGCCCCGCCGTAGGGGCTATGGGCACCGTTGCACACATCCGCCACACTGCTCTCCAGCAGGGCGTCATAGGGGGTATGCAGGGGCAGACGCCAGCAGGGGTCGTCCACGGCAGCGGCGGCCCGGTAAAGGCCATGGGCCAGGTCCGGATCTCCGGTGAAGAAGGCGGCGATCTCGGTGCCCACCGCCACCCGGGCCGCACCGGTGAGGGTGGCGAAGTCCAGGATCACCTCCGGCGCCTCCTCCCCGGCCCGGGCCAGCAGATCGGCCAGTACCAGCCGGCCCTCGGCATCGGTGTTGTCCACCTCCACACGGAGTCCGGCGCGGGTGGGCAGGACGTCCCCGGGACGGAAGGCGTCGCCGGAGATGGCGTTCTCCACCGCCCCGATGAGCACCCGCAGGTGCACCGGCAACCCCGCGGCCATGACCAGGCGGGCCAGGCCCAGCACATGGGCCGCGCCCCCCATGTCCTTCTTCATCCACCGCATGCCGTCGGCGGACTTGATGTCCAGCCCGCCGCTGTCGAAACAGACCCCCTTGCCCACCAGGGTGATCCGGGGATGGGCCGGATCCCCCCATTCCAGGTCGATAAGCCGGGGGGCATGGGCACTGGCCCGGCCGACCCGGTGGATGGCCGGGTAGTTCTCCCGCAGCAGGTCCTCCCCCACCACCTGGGACACCCGGGCCCCGTAGGCCTCGGCCAGGGCCTCGGTGGCCGCACCCAGGTGCTCCGGCATCATGTCCTCCGCCGGGGTGTTGATCAGGTCCCGTACCAGGGATACCGCCGCCACGGCATCGCGCAGGCGCACGATCCCCTTCGGGGCCAGCCCCGGGAGATGCAATTGCGGCACGGGCCGGTCGCAGCGCCGGTAACGGTCAAAACGATACCCGCTCAGCCCCCAGCCCACGGCGGCCTGCAGGAGCCGTGATTCAGGCCAGTCCCGGGGTGGGGCGAATACCCCTTCCTGCAACTGCCCGGCGGCCGCGGCCAGGGACCAGGTATCCCCCTCCGGGGAAGCCCCCACCAGGACCTGGCCGATACCGCCTTCCTCGTCCGGCACGGTGAGCACCTGCTCGGGACGCGCCTTGAAGCCGGCCGCCGCCACCCACTGCCGCACCCGCTGCGGCTGTCCTTCCAGCCAGACGGTCAGGCCCTCCGCCTCCAGCGGCAGCAAAGGGATGGCCGGGGTCTCGGGGGTATCGGCCGTGACGAAGCAGTCGTTCATAACATCCTCGGGGATGGGCGTGGGGTGAAAGGAGACAGTGTACCCCGGGGCGCCAGCCCGCCTTCAAGCGGATCCCATGGGGAGGACGGGTGCGGTGGAGGGATCCGCCAAGCCATCCGGCCGCCCCCCACCGGATCCGGCCGCGATGGATTGGCCCCGGATCCGCCCGGGCGGGTAGAATGAAGGGTTTCCACAGGCCCGGGACCCGATCTTCACCCTCATCATGCCCAGCGCACTCTCCATCCGCCAGCTCACCAAGACCTACCGCAACGGCTTCGAGGCCCTCAAGGGCATCGACCTGGACGTGGAGCCCGGCGACTTCTTCGCCCTGCTCGGACCCAACGGGGCCGGCAAGTCCACCACCATCAGCATCGTGGCCTCCCTGGTGAACAAGTCCGGCGGCAGTGTCTCCATCTTCGGCCACGACCTGGACCGGGACATCCACGCCGCCAAACGCTGCCTCGGGCTGGTGCCCCAGGAGTTCAATTTCAACGTCTTCGAGCCGGTGGAAGAGATCGTGGTGAACCAGGCGGGGTATTACGGCATCCCCCGCCGGGAGGCCTGGAAGCGGGCGGAGAAGTACCTGGTGGAACTGGGGCTGTGGGACAAGCGCAAGGGCATGGCCCGGATGCTCTCCGGGGGCATGAAGCGCCGCCTGATGATCGCTCGCGCCCTGGTGCACGAACCCCGGCTGCTGATCCTGGACGAGCCCACCGCCGGGGTGGACATCGAGATCCGCCGCTCCATGTGGTCCTTCCTGCGGGAACTGAACCGCGAGGGGTGCACCATCATCCTCACCACCCATTACCTGGAGGAGGCGGAGAGCCTGTGCCGCCACATCGGCATCATCGACCAGGGGCGGATCATCGAGAACACCACCATGAAGGGGCTGCTGTCCAAGCTCACCACCGAGACCTTCATCCTGGACCTCAGCGAGCCCTTGATGCACCTCCCGGATCTGCCCCATCACCGGCTGCGCTGGGTGGACGAACTGACCCTGGAGGCGGATGTGGACCGGGACACGAGCCTCAACCAGTTGTTCCTGGACCTGAACCGGCAGGGCATCCAGGTGCGCAGCATGCGCAACAAGTCCAACCGACTGGAGGAGCTGTTTATGCACATGGTGAACGGGAGCCGCAATCCATGAACGCCCATGCCCAATGGATCGCCTTCAAGACCATCGTCCTCAAGGAGATCCTGCGCTTCTCCCGCATCTGGATCCAGACCATCCTGCCCCCCATGATCACCACCAGCCTCTATTTCATCATCTTCGGGGGGCTGATCGGCGGGCGCATCGGCGAGATGGAGGGCATCCGCTACATGGACTTCATCGTCCCCGGCCTGATCATGATGGCGGTGATCACCAATGCCTACTCCAACGTGGTGTCCTCCTTCTACAGCTCCAAATTCCAGCGTCATCTGGAGGAGATGCTGGTCTCCCCCGTACCCAATTACCTGATCATCCTGGGTTTTGTGGGCGGCGGCGTGGCCCGGGGTCTGGCCGTGGGGGCGGGGGTGACCCTGGTATCCATGTTCTTCAGCCCGCTCACGATCCACGACCCGCTGGTGGCGGGGACGGTGGTGCTGCTCACCGCCGTGCTCTTCTCCCTGGCGGGGCTGATCAACGGCGTCTTCGCCCGCAGCTTCGACGACATCTCCATCGTCCCCACCTTCGTCCTCACCCCCCTCACCTACCTGGGTGGGGTGTTCTACTCCATCACCCTGCTGCCCCCCTTCTGGCAGGACGTCTCCCTGCTCAACCCCATCCTGTACATGATCAATGCCTTCCGCTACGGCTTCATCGGCCTGTCGGACATGGGCCTGGCCCTGTCCTACGGCATCATCCTGGGGTTTGTCCTCGTGCTCTTCATGACGGCCCTGTACCTGCTGGACCGGGGGGTGGGCATCCGAAATTGACGGCCCTCAGGCCCCGGCGGGATCCGGGGTCCGGTCATCGGGGTCCGACGCTGGACCGGCCGGCCAGAATCGGGCCTTGCCCCGGTGCTTGGCGCAGTACAGGGCCTGGTCCGCGCTGCCCATGAGGGCCTCGTAGCCGTCGCCGTCTTGCGGATACAGGCCGATGCCGATGCTGCAGCCGATGCGCAGGACCCGGCCCTTGATCTCCACGGGCCGGCTCAGGATCTCCAGGATCTTGGTGGCCACCTCCCGGACCCGGTCCCTGTGCTCCAGGTCCTCCAGCAGCACCACGAACTCGTCCCCGCCCACCCGGGCCACGGTGTCCGAGGCGCGCACGGCGCCCATGAGGCGATGGGCCACCTCGCACAGCATCCGGTCCCCGGCATCGTGGCCCAGGCGGTCGTTCACCGGCTTGAAATCGTCCAGGTCGATGAACATCAGGGCCACACCGTGGCCGCTGCGCCGGGCCTGGGCCAGGGCATGCTCCACCCGATCCCGCAGCAGACTGCGGTTGGCCAGCCCGGTGAGGGGGTCGTGCAGGGCCATGTGGCGCATGTCCTCCTGGGCCTTCTTGCGCTGGGTGATGTTCACCGCCAGCCAGAGCACCGCCGGGCGCCCCATGACCTGCGCGTCCAGGGGGGTGGCCCGGCCCTCGAACCACTGGGGCCCCACGGGACCGTTGGACTCATCCAGGCCCACATCCGCTGCCGCCAGGGTGTACTCCAGGGTCTGGGTCTGCCCCGTGGCCAGTACCTGGCGGATGTGGTCCAGGAACAGCCGGGCCTTGTCCGCCGGAAGGACATCCTTCACGGAAAGCCCCACCAGGCCGTTGTAGTCCTGGTGGTACCCCGCCTCGTCCGTGCCGCCGAAGATCTCCAGGTAGCGGCCCTGGGCGTCCAGGATGAAGAAGATATCGGGCATGGCCCGGATGATGGCCCGCAGGCGCTCCCCCTGGGCGCGGTAACGGCGCTCGGATTCCCGCAGGCGCAGGGCCTGATAGGTGAGATTCCAGCTCAGCAGCCCCGCCATGAGCACCAGCACCCCGCCCGCCAGATACCAGGCCCCGGGGCGACCGGTCCAGGCCGCCCAGCCCTGGCGCGGACGCGCGGCCATCTCCCAGCGCCCCCCGGTCACCGCCACGGCCTGGCGCACCGTATTCCCGTGAAAGAGCGCCGGGTCACCGTAGAAGACCGCCCCTTGAGCCCCCAGGCCGTCGCGGCCGCGCAGGGCGATCTCCAGGCGCCGTTGCACATCCCCAAGCCGGGCGCGGCCCTGGATGGCCTCCAGGTTCACCGGGATGCTGCTCAGCCCCCAGTAACGCCGCCCATCCGGCCCCTCCAGGTAGACGGGGGTGCGGATGAGCAAGGCCTGACCGCCCTGCCGCAACGGCCAGGGACCGGCCAGCACGGTGCGGCCCTCGGCCATCATCCGCCGCACCGAATCCCCCTGCTCCGGGTGGTGATAGAGATCCATCCCCAGGACCGCCTCGTTGCCCTCCCGGGGGTAGACGTAACGGATGACGTTATCCGGGGCCAAAGTGATATTACGGATGACATCCGGTCGGCGGGCATGGAGCGCGGCGGCGATGTGCTCGAACTCTTTCCGGTCCAGATCGGGGTGGATGCCGGCATAGGTGGACAACACCAGGGTCAGGTGCACGGTGGCGCTGAGTTCCCCCTCCAGGCGCGCCCGGTAGGTGGTCAGTTCCTGGAGCACCCGGGCCCGGGCCTGATCCTCCAGACGATGGGCCCAGGCATTGTCCGCCACCCAGAAGGCCCCGGCGGTGAGGGCCGCCCCCAGCAGGCCCGCGGCGAGGGCCTTGTAAGCACAGGGATGGGAGAAGGGGTTGGGGGGCATGGCAAACGCAAGGGGTGGACTGGATCCAGTGTACCGCGGTGCACCGCATCATGGCGATCTTCACCAGCGCGGTCGTCGCCCCCAGGCACCGTCTGGAAAGAACGGCGCGAGTCCGGGATAATGGGCGGTCACGCGCAGTCACGATCCATTCCCCAGACAGGTTTCTTATGGCCCAGTACATCTACACCATGAACGGTGTGGGCAAGGTCGTCCCGCCCAAGAAGGAAATCCTCAAGGACATCTCCCTGAACTTCTTCCCCGGCGCCAAGATCGGGGTGCTGGGCTACAACGGCGCGGGCAAGTCCACCCTGCTGCGCATCATGGCGGGCGTGGATCAGGAATACGTGGGCGAGGTCCGGGCCCAGCCCGGCATCAAGATCGGCTACCTGCCCCAGGAGCCGCAGCTGGACCCGGACAAGGATGTGCGCGGAAACGTGGAGGACGGCGTCGCCGAGATCAAGGCCCTGGTGGACCGGTTCAACGCCATCGCCGAGGCCTTCGCCGATCCCGACGCCGACTTCGACAGCCTGCTGGCGGAGCAGGCCCAGCTCCAGGACCGCATCGACGCCGCCGGCGCCTGGGACCTGGAGCGCAAGCTGGAGGTGGCCGCCGACGCCCTGCGCCTGCCCCCCTGGGACGCGGACGTCACCCGGCTCTCCGGTGGTGAGCGCCGCCGTGTGGCCCTGTGCCGCCTGCTGCTCTCCGCCCCCGACATGCTGATCCTGGACGAGCCCACCAACCACCTGGACGCGGAATCCGTGGCCTGGCTGGAGCGATTCCTGCAGGAATTCCCCGGCACCGTGGTGGCCGTGACCCACGACCGCTACTTCCTGGACAACGTGGCCGGCTGGATCCTGGAACTGGACCGGGGGCACGGCATCCCCTGGCAGGGCAATTACTCCTCCTGGCTGGAGCAGAAGGAGAAGCGCCTGGAGATCGAGGAGAAACAGGAAAACGCCCGCCGCAAGAACATGGAGGCGGAGCTGGAATGGGTGCGCAGCAACCCCAAGGGGCGCTCCGCCAAGAGCAAGGCCCGGCTCAAGCGCTTCGAGGAGATCTCTTCGCAGGAATACCAGAAGCGCAGCGAGACCAAGGAGATCTACATCCCGCCGGGCCCCCGCCTGGGGGACGTGGTGGTGGAACTGGATGGGGTGACCAAGGCCTACGGCGACCGGGTGCTCTACCAGGACCTGTCCTTCAGTATCCCCCGGGGCGGCATCTTGGGGGTCATCGGCCCCAACGGCGTGGGCAAGTCCACCCTCTTTCGCATGATCGTGGGCCAGGAGAGCCCGGATGCCGGCAGCATCCGCGTGGGGGATACGGTGGATGTGGCCTACGTGGACCAGAGCCGCGACGCCCTGCAGGACGAACGCAGCGTCTGGGAGGAGATCGCCGATGGCCAGGACATCATCCACGTGGGCAACTACCAGATGCCCTCCCGGGCCTATGTGGGCCGCTTCAACTTCAAGGGCAGTGACCAGCAAAAGCTCATGAAGGAGCTCTCCGGCGGGGAACGCAACCGCGTGCACCTGGCCAAGCTGCTGCGCAGCGGCGGCAACCTGCTGCTGCTGGACGAACCCACCAACGACCTGGACGTGGAGACCCTGCGCGCCCTGGAAGAGGCCCTGCTGGACTTCCCCGGCAGCGCCGTGGTCATCTCCCACGACCGCTGGTTCCTGGACCGCATCGCCACCCATATCCTGGCCTTCGAGGAGGACGGGAACGTGGTGTTCTTCGAGGGCAATTACCAGGACTACGAGGAAGACCGGCGCAAGCGCCTGGGCACCGACGCGGACCAGCCCCACCGGGTGAAATACCGCCGGCTGGAGGCCTGAAGGAGCAGCCCATGGCCCCGCAGCCCTCTCCGGCGGAGATCTCCCAGGTCATCCAGATGTCGGTCGCCCCGGTCTTCCTGCTGGTGGGGGTGGCCGGGTTCGTCAACGCCTTCGTCGCCCGTCTCTCCCGGGTGGTGGACCGGCGCCGCCACCTGGCGGGGCTGCTGCGGGCCCCGGATCCGGAGCGTGAGGCCCTCATGCTGGAGGAGGTGGCCATCCTGGACCGGCGCGCCCGGCTGGTGCACATCGGCATTACCCTGAGCATCACCACCGCCCTGCTGGTGTGCCTGACCATCATCACCGTATTCCTGGAATTCTTCCTGGAGATGGCCCAGCCCCAACTGGTGGGGGGGTTCTTCGTGCTGGCCATGCTCTGCCTGGTGGGATCCCTGGTGGCCTTCCTGCGGGAGGTCTTCCTGGCCATCCGCAGCCTCAAGTTGAGCCATCGGGACACCACCGGTTCCCGCCGTCCCCCTGCGGACGGCGAGATCCCCTAAGCCTCGCCGCCATTTCGGATCCGATCTGCACAGGATATGACATCGCGCCAAGACCCGAAGGACGAGATGCAGCGCTTCAGCGCCCTGCTGCAACGGGCGGAGGCCGTGCTGGCACGGGTGGAGACCCTGTTGCCGGGGCCCGCGCCGGAGCCGGACTGGAACGCCCCCGCCTTTCGCTGGCGGGAGGGAGGCCTGCAACCCATCCACCACGTCGCCCCCCTGGAGCTGGAGGACCTGCTGCACCAGGACCGGCCCAAGGCCCTCCTGGAGCGCAACACCCGCCAGTTCCTCCAGGGGCTTCCGGCCAACAACGCCCTGCTCTGGGGGGCCCGGGGCACGGGCAAGTCCTCGCTCATGCGGGCCCTGCTCACCCGCTACCGGGGGCAGGGGCTGCGCCTGGTGCAGACGGATGCCCAGGCCCTGGTGGACCTGCCCCGCATCGTCGCACCACTGCGGGACCGTCCGGAACGCTTCATCGTGTTTGCAGACGACCTCTCCTTCGAGGCGGACGAGCCCGCCTACAAGGCCCTCAAGGCCACCCTGGACGGATCCCTGGAGACACCGCCGGAGAACGTGCTCATCTACGCCACCTCCAACCGGCGCCATCTCATGCCTGAGCGCATGGCGGACAATCTGGAGGCGCGCCGGGTGGACGACGAGATCCACCCCGGGGAGGCGGTGGAGGAGAAGGTCTCCCTGTCGGAGCGCTTCGGGCTCTGGCTCTCCTTCCACCCCTTCTCCCAGGCCCAGTACCTGGACGTGGTGTCCCATTGGCTGGGGCGCCTGGGGGGCGGCTCCCTGGACGAGGCCTGCCGCAAGGAGGCCCTGCAGTATGCCCTGCTGCGGGGCTCCCGCAGCGGCCGCGTGGCCTGGCAGTTCGCCCGGGACTGGACCGGCAGGCAAAAGACGGCGCAGGCAACGGACCGGGACGGACGGCCCTGATCCGCGGCCAGGGGCCGCGGATCAGGGCGGCATAGGGACGGAACCCGCCTGCACGGGACGGCGGGGACGCCACCCCGTGCAGGCCGGCGTGGGGGGAGATCAGTCCAGCTGGTCCAGGATGGCCCGCTTCACCGCATCCAGATCGGCCTCCACGGTGAGGGGCGGCCGGCTGCCCTGGCGGATGGCCGTCTCCGGGTCCTTCAGCCCCTGCCCCGTGAGGGTACAGACGATGCTGGATCCCTCGGGGATGCGGCCGTTTTTCACATCCCGCAGGGCGCCGGCCAGGGAGGCGGCGGATGCAGGCTCGCAGAAGACCCCTTCCCGTTCGGCCAGGAGCTTCTGCGCCGCCAGGATCTCCTCGTCGCTGCACTCGTCGAACCAGCCCCCCGACTCTTCCTTCACCTTCCAGGCATAGTCCCAGGACTGGGGATGGCCGATGCGGATGGCCGTGGCCACCGTTTCCGGGTTGTCCACCATATGGCCGCGCATGAAGGGGGCGCTGCCGCTGGCCTGGTAGCCCAGCATCTTCGGGCGGTTGCCCACCACGGCCCCGCCGGCGTACATGCAATGGCCCTTGCAGAAGCTGCAGGCCTCGGTGACATGATCCCCGGAGGCGGAGGAGTACTCGCAGTAGCCGATCCAGTGGGCGGTGATGTTGCCGGCATTGCCCACGGGCAGGCAGTGGTAGTCCGGGGCCCGCCCCAGTTCCTCGACGATCTCGAAGGCCGCCGTCTTCTGCCCCTGCAGGCGGTAGGGGTTCACGGAGTTGACGATGGTCACCGGCGCCGCCTGGGCCATCTCCTTCACCAGACGCATGCCGTCGTCGAAGTTGCCCTTGATCTGCAGCACCGTGGCGCCGTGCATCATGGCCTGGGCCAGCTTGCCCTGGGCGATCTTGCCATCGGGGATGAGCACGAAGGCACGGATGCCGGCGCGGGCGGCATAGGCCGCGGCGGAGGCGGAGGTGTTGCCCGTGGAGGCGCAGATGATGGCCCGCGCCCCCTCCTCCACCGCCCGGGTGACGGCCATGGTCATGCCCCGGTCCTTGAAGGAACCGGTGGGGTTCAGGCCCTCGAACTTGACGTAGATGTCCACGTCCCGGCCCAGGGTGCGGGGGATGTTGTTGAGGCGGATCAGGGGGGTATTGCCCTCCCCCAGGGCGATGACGCGGGCGTCGTCATGCACCGGCAGGCGGTCGCGGTAGCGTTCGATGATGCCGGTGTAGCGGGAACGGAATGGCATGGTTCGGATCTCGGTCAGGCTGCGTTGGGACGTTGCGGCGGAATCAGCGCAGGGCTTCCATGCGGATGCGCTGCACCGGGGCGATGACACTGGACAGGGCCTCGATGCGGCCGATGGCCTGATCCAGATTCCCCTCGCGCACGCGATGGGTGAGCAGGATCACATCGGCCTCGTGGGTGTCCTCGTCGGGCTCTTTTTGCAGGATGGCCTCGATGCTGATGTCCAGATCCGCCAGGATGCGGGTCACGTCGGCCATCACCCCGGGCTGGTCCACCACCCGCAGGCGCAGATAGAAGGCCGTCTCCACCTCGTCCATGGCCAGGATGCGGGTGTCGGCCAGGGCGTCCGGCTGGAAGGCCAGGTGCGGCACCCGGTTCTCCGGATCGATGGTCAGGGCCCGCACCACGTCCACCAGGTCCGCCACCACCGCCGAGGCGGTGGGCTCGGCGCCGGCCCCGGCGCCGTAGTAGAGGGTCGGCCCCACGGCGTCGCCCCACACCAGCACGGCGTTGAGCACCCCGTCCACATTGGCGATGAGGCGCCGCTCGGGGATGAGGGTGGGATGCACCCGCAGCTCGATCCCCCGCGGACTGCGCCGGGCGATGCCCAGGTGCTTGATGCGGTAGCCCAGTTCACTGGCGTAGGCCACGTCCTCCCGGGAGATGCCGGTGATGCCTTCCATGTACACCCGGTCGAACTGCAGGGGTACGCCGAAGGCGATGGAGGCGAGGATGGTGAGCTTGTGGGCGGCGTCCACCCCCTCCACGTCGAAGGTGGGATCCGCCTCGGCATAGCCCAGGCGCTGCGCCTCGGCCAGGACATCGTTAAAGTCGCGGCCCTTGTCCCGCATCTCCGTGAGGATGAAGTTGGCGGTGCCGTTGATGATCCCCGCCAGCCATTCGATGCGATTGCCCGCCAGCCCCTCGCGGATGGCCTTGATGATGGGGATGCCGCCGGCCACGGCGGCCTCGAAGGCCACCATCACCCCCTTCTCCTGGGCCCGCTGGAAGATCTCGTTGCCGTGGTGGGCGATCAGGGCCTTGTTGGCGGTGACCACGTGCTTGCCCTGATCGATGGCCCGCAGCACCAGTTCCCGGGCCGGGGAGAGACCGCCGATGAGTTCGACGATCACCTCCACCTCGGGGTCTTCCACCACCTCGAAGGCGTCTTCGGTGAGGCGCATCCCGGTGGTGTCCAGATCCCCCAGGCTGTCCAGATTGCGGGCGGCGGCGGCGATGATCTCGATGCCCCGGCCGGCGCGGCGGGTGATCTCGTCCCGGTTGCGCGTGAGTACACGCACCGTGCCGCCACCCACGGTGCCCAGACCCAGGAGGCCAATCTTGACGGGTTTCAACAGCGAACTCCTTGTGGATTGGAAACGCGGAAAAGGGGGGATTATAACGGAATCCGCCGGCGCCCATCAGGACCGCCGTCAATCGCCCTGGGCATCCGCTGCCTCGGGGCAATCCCCGTCCTTGCTGCATTCCTCCGGGAAACGGTCCCGGATGGCCAGGATCTCCGGCACCAGGCTGAAGAACAGCTCCGTGAGCCGCGGATCGAAGTGGCTTCCGGCCCCTTCCCGGATCAGGTCCAGGGCATCCTCCACCGGCCAGGCGGGCTTGTAGGGCCGCCAGGAGGTGAGGGCATCGAAGACATCCGCCAGGGCGCAGATGCGCCCCACCATGGGGATGCCCTCCCCGGACAGGCCGTTGGGATAGCCACTGCCGTCCCAGCGTTCATGGTGGGTCAGGGCGATCTCCTGGGCCATGTGCAATAGATCGGAATCGTCGCCGCTAAGGATGTCCACGCCGATGGTGGTGTGGGTCTTCATGATCTCCCACTCATCGGGGGTGAGCCGGCCCGGCTTGAGCAGGATTCGGTTGGGGATGCCGATCTTGCCCACGTCGTGCATGGGGCTGGCATGCAGCAGGCGCTCGCAGGTGCCCCGGCTCCAGCCCAGGTGGCGGGCCAGCAGCACGGCGATATGGCTCATGCGCAGGATGTGGCAGCCGGTCTCGTTGTCCCGGTATTCCGCCGCCCGGCCCAGGCGCTGCACCACCTGCAGGCGGGTGCGGCGGATCTCCTCGGTGCGCTCGTGCACCAGCTGCTCCAGCATGTCCTTCTGTCCGTGGGTCATGCGGTGGGCCAGTTGCACATCCAGCATGTTGCGCACCCGGGCCAGCACCTCGGCGCGATCGAAGGGCTTGCCGATGAAGTCCCGGGCGCCGCCGTTGAGGGCCCGCAGCATGTAGTCCCGGCTGTGCTGGGCGGTGAGCACCAGGATGGGGGGCACCAGGGGATCGTTCAGGGCCGCGAACTGTTCCATCACCTCGAAGCCGCTCATGTGGGGCATCTTGATGTCCAGCAGGATCAGGTCCGTGGGGGCCTTGCGGTAGGCGGCCATCACCTCCCGGGGGTCCTGGATCAGCACCAGGTTGTGATACCCCTCGGTGCGCAGCAGGCGGTCCATGAGGATCAGGTTGGCGCGCTCGTCGTCCACCACCAGGATGCGGGCGGACTTGCCCTCGGGGTCATAGGGGGGGGCGGGGGTGTCGTCGCGCGGATTCAATGCGTCTTCTTGCATCTGGGATGGCTCCGTTTCGCCGCCTCACGCCGGTCTGGAGTTGCGCTGCATGAGATCCTCCAGGGTCTCCAGCAGGGTGGTCAAATGCAGCGGCTTGGTCAGGTAGGCATCGAACCCCGCATGCATCCCACGGTCCCGGTCCTCCTCCCCGGCGTGGGCCGTGAGGGCCACCACGGGGATATCGCCGGTGCGGGGGTCCCGCCGCAGTCGGGACAGCACCTGATAGCCGTCCATGCCCGGCAGGCGGATGTCCAGGAGGATGACCTGGGGGCGATATCGCCGGGCCAGTTCCAGTCCTGCCTGGGCGTCCCGGGCGCTGAACACCTGCATGGACTGGCCCGAGAGCAGACGTTCCAGGAGCCTGAGATTGGAGGGATGGTCCTCGATCTGCAAGACCCGGCAGACCCTGGCCCGCCTTTGCGGGGCGGAGGCGGATGCATGCCCCGCCTCCCCCTCCGACGGGGGATCGCCGGGGTCCGCCATAGGGACCTCCACCCAGAACAGGCTGCCCTCGCCGACGCGGCTGGAGACCCCCATACGCCCGCCCATGGCCTCCGCCAGCCGCCGGCTGATGGCCAGCCCGATGCCCGTCCCCTCCTCTTCCTCTGCCGCCCCGTCGCTGGCGGAGGTGATGCGGGTAAAGGGCTGGAAGAGTTCCTCCAGACGATCCTCCGGGATCCCCGGCCCGGTATCCGCCACACCGATACGCACCGCGCCGGGGAGGCGGTCGGAGAGCCCCAGGTCCAGATACACCCGGCCCCCGCTGCGGTTGTACTTGATGGCGTTGGAGAGCAGGTTGATGAGGATCTGCTTGAGGCGGATGCGGTCCGCCAGGACGGCCACATCCCCCAGGCTGCCGGTCTCCAGCGCCAGGCCCTTGCGGTTGGCCAGGGGCTCCACCATGGCGATACACTCACCCACCAGCTCGCGCAGATCCACGGGCCCGAGGGAGAGCTCCATGCGGCCCGACTCCACCCGGGCCAGATCCAGGACCTCATTGATGAGATCCAGCAGGTGCTTGCCGCCGCGCAGGATCTCCTGGACGCTTTCCCGTTGCGCCTCGCTCAGATCGGACTCCAGTTCCAGCAGTTGCGCGAAGCCCAGCACGGCGTTCATGGGGGTGCGCAGTTCATGGCTCATGCGGGAGAGGAATTCGGACTTGGCCTGGTTGGCCCGTTCCGCCTCCTGTTTCGCCTCCCGCAGGGCCCGCTGGGTCTCGAAATGCTCGGTGACGTCCTGCTGGATGCCCACGTAGTGGGTGATGGTGCCGGCATCGTTGCGCACCGGGGCGATGCTGAATTCGTTCCAGAACATGCCCCCATCCTTGCGGTAGTTGCGCAGCAGCACCCGGGCGGGACGCTCCTCGGCCAGGGCGCGCCGGATCTCGTGCACCCCCTCCTGGTCGTTGTCCTCCCGCTGCAGGAAGCGGCAGTTATGGCCGATGACCTCGTGGGGGGCATAGCCCGTCATCTCGCAGAAGGCGGGATTGACATACACCAGGGGCATGTCGGGACGGGTGGCATCGGCGATGGAGATGCCGTCGACGATGGCCTCCATGGCCCGGGTCTGCCAGCGCAGGCGCTCCTCCAGCCCCTGGCGCAGGGCCACGCCCAGGGATCGCCCGCCCTCTGCGCAGCGCCGGGCCCGGCGCAGGGCCAGGCGCACCTGTCGCAGCAGTTGCGTCGGCGTCACCGGAGGCGGGAGCATCTCATCGGGGCCTTCGAGCGCCCCGGCGGCCCGCTCCAGTTGCACGGCGTTGGCGCCGGCCAGCAGATACTGGCGGTGGGCCTGATGCTCATCCGACTGCCAGAGCCGGATCAGATTCACCGCATCCACATCCAGGTGGCTGCCGTCCAGCACCACCACCTCGGCGGGGAAGTTCTGCATCTGTTCCGCGGCCTGGTCCGGGGTATCCGCCAACTGCACCGCCAGCCCCGCCCCGGCCAGGGTCTCCCGCCAGGGGGTAAGGGCATCGTCATCCTGACCCAGCAGGAGGACGTGCCCCGTGCGCGGCAGGGCCTGGTGGAGAACGGCCCGCAGGTTGCGCAGCAGGTGGCCGGCACGCACCGGCAGGCCGAGACAGCGGCTTACCCCCAGTTGCATGAGCTCCAGGCGCTGTTCCAGGGCGCGACGGCGCGACAGCACCAGCAGCGGCAGGGAGGCGGGACGGCTTTGCAGCACCGCCTCCAGGAAGGCCCGCTCCGCCGGGGCATCCGGCAGCATCGAGGTGTCCACCACCAGGGCCTGGAGGGGATCCAGGGCCGAGGCATTCCAGCGGCCGGGATCCCCTTCGTTCAGGCGGTGGGGCTGGCAACCCACGGCCGTAAGCAGGCGCTGCACCGCCCCGGGGTTCCCGGGCTGGAGGCGCTCGGTGAGGGACGGGGACCGCCCGTCCTCCGGGCAGGGTGGGGTCTTCCCCGCGCCCACCGCGCAGAACCCCACGCGATAGCCGGAGAGGACCTTTCCCATCCAGTTGTTCGGATCTTCTACGTGCATCGGTAGACCGCCTCGACCCTGGAGCCCCCCGCGTCGAACTCCACCGACTCACACAGGCTGCGCACCAGGGCGATGCCCCGCCCCCAGGGCCGTGCCGGATCCTGGGCCACGGGCTGCCAGGCTTCAGCGTCGAACCCTTCCCCGGTGTCGCTGATGCGGATGCGGACCGCCCCGGCCTCCTCCTCTCCCGGTTCGTAGGCGATGCGGATCTCCACCCGGCCCCGGGGGCCCGCCTCCAGCCGTTCCGCGCGGCGCTGGTAATAGCTGGCGAACCCCTCCGGATGGGCCTTCATGGGGGAGTGCAGCTTCAGGATGCCGTGCTCCAGGGCATTGGAATAGAGCTCGTTGACGATGGTCTCCAGGGCCCCGGCGCAATCCTCCAACCCCTCCAGGAGCCCCAGCCCCCGCAGCACGGAACCCACCGATGGCAGATCCCCCAGGCGTTCATCCTCCAGCACCAGGCTCCAGGTCCAGCCCCCGCGGGGCGTGTGCGTCCCCTCCTGCGGCTCCACGGGACGGGGCTGGAACAGGTCCCCGTCCAGGGGGACCTCCACCACGGCCACGTCATCCTCCGGTTCGGCCCCGTCACAGTGCCGATCCAGGGCCTCGCACAGGGTGGGCAGCACGGGCCGGTTCCAGGACCAGCCCGAGAGCACTCGATCAAAGCCGGCGTCCAGGAACTGCACCCCCTCGGCATTGCGCGCCTCCAGCAGGCCGTCGCTCATGAGCAGGAGGTGATCCCCCTCGTTCATGGGGACGCGCCGCGGGCATTCGCGCGCGGGCAGGGACGGCAGGATCCCCAGCGGCATGGCGTGGGAGGAAAGCTCCCGCAGCCCCTCCCGGGTGCGCAGCCAGGCGCTGGGCATGCCGCCGTTCCACCAGCGCAGTTCCCCGCCTCCGCCCGGCAGGGTGATGAGGCAGGCGGCCATGAAGCGATCCGCCGGCAGCATCTCGTGGAGCTTGCGGTTGAGTTCCTCCAGTACCTGCTCGTCGTCCAGCCCCTTGCGGGTCATGGTGCGAAAGGCATCGGAGACCGGCAGGGCGCCGATGGCCGCCGCCAGGCCGTGGCCAGTGAAGTCCCCCAGGAGGATGCGCAGGCCGCCGTCCGGCAGGTGCTGGGTCAGCAGCAGGTCGCCGTTGAAGGTGGCGGCGGAGCGCTGCACGATCTGCAGGCGTTCCGTGGCCACATTGCGCTGGTTCACCGCGCGGCTGAAGATGCGCTCGGCCAGGGTCTGTTCCTGGCGGTCCTTCTCCAGGAGCTGGGCCAGGGCCCGGTTCTTGGCGGCGATGGTGCGCTGCAGGTCCCGCACCCGCTCCATGGCCACGATGCGGGCCTTGAGGATGCTGAAGTTGAAGGGCTTGGTGAGGAAGTCATCGCCCCCGGATTCGGTGCAGCGCACCAGGGACTGCTCGTCATGCAGGGCCGTGAGGAAGATCACGGGCACAAAATCCATGCCTGCCAAGGCCTTGATGCGCCGCGTCGCCTCGAAGCCGTCCATCTGCGGCATCATGATGTCCATGAAGACGATATCCGGCCGGCACGCCTGGAATTGCGCGATGGCCTGCTCCCCGCCCGAGGCCTCCATGACCTCGTCAAAGCCCTCCTTCTTCAGCATGCGCGCCAGCAGCCGCCGGTTGGTGGGTTCGTCGTCCACCACCAGGGCGATTCCCCGGGAGGCGCGGGGGGGGGACACGGCGCTCCCTGCCGCCTCGGTACGGATCTCGGGGGATGGGGGCGAGAGCGTCATGCGTGGGGCATCACTCCAGGGTGAAGAGGCGGTCGAAATGGGCGATCTGGAGCACCCGCTGCACGTCCGCGCTGCAGCCGCGGATGCTCACCCGGGCCGAGTCTCCGCCGGCGTGCTCCCGCAGCAGGAGGAGCATCCCCAGGGCCGAGCTGTCCAGGTAAGTGGCCTCACTCAGATCCACCACGTAGCGCCGGGTATTGGGGGGGATATCCCGGTAGGCATCCCGGAACTGCTTGTGCTGGGCGAAATCGAAGCGCCCGCCGACGGTGATGGTGACCAGATTGGATTGCTCGTCCACTTGGGTCTGGATGCTCATGATGTGACTCCGTGCTCACTCTGCGGGATCATCTCAGATTTCGGGGCCGGGCGGCAAAGTTTTGCCCCCCGGAAAGAGGGGGTCAGCGGGAGGCCTTCAGCAGGGCCTCGGCGATGCGCGGCAGGGGCAGGACCTGGCTGGCGGCCCCGCGTTTCACCGCCTCCCCGGGCATGCCCCAGACCACGCTGGTGGCCTCATCCTGGGCCACCGTGACCACCCCCATGGCGTGCAGCTCCTCCAGCCCGAGGACACCATCGGCCCCCATGCCGGTGAGCAGGGCGGCGCAGGCGTTGGTCCCGGCGGCCTGGGCCACGGAGCGAAAGAGCACGTCCACGCTGGGACGGTGGCGGTTCACCGCCTCCCCGTCACTGAGGCGGCAGATGTAACGGGCCCCGTCCCGGGCCACCAGCAGGTGACGGTTGCCCGGGGCTACGTAGGCGCAGCCCGCCATGAGCCGCTCACCGTCCTCCGCCTCCTTCACCCGGATGCCCGCCAGGCGGTCCATGCGCGCCGCCCAGGCGCCGCTGAACCCCGGGGGGATGTGTTGGGCCACTACCACCGCCGGGCAGTCCGCCGGCAGGGCCACGAGGACGTCCTTGACCGCCTCGGTGCCGCCGGTGGAGGCGCCGATGGCGATGAGGCGGTCGGTGGTGCGCAGGCGCACGGCCTGCCGCCGGGGCAGGACCGCATCCACGGAGTGCTTCGGTGGCGGCTGTCGGCGGGCGTGGATGTTCACCGCGGCCGCCGTGCGGATCTTCTCCACCAGCTCGTCGCGATAGCCCTCCAGCCCACGGGCCATATCCAGGGCGGGCTTGGTGACGAAATCCACCGCCCCCAGTTCCAGGGCCTGGAGGGTGACC
Organism: Ectothiorhodospira mobilis; assembly: GCF_900114895.1. GTDB lineage: Bacteria > Pseudomonadota > Gammaproteobacteria > Ectothiorhodospirales > Ectothiorhodospiraceae > Ectothiorhodospira > Ectothiorhodospira mobilis_A. Next base: position 243,496 of record NZ_FOUO01000002.1, on the reverse strand, counting down.
TCGGCCCCCCGGGCGGTGAGGGAGGATACCATGACCACCGGCATGGGGCGCAGACGCATGAGGTTGCGCAGGAAGGTGAGCCCGTCCATGCGCGGCATCTCCACGTCCAGGGTGAGCACATCCGGATTCAGGGCCTTGATGCGCTCCCGGGCCACGTAGGGATCCTGGGCCGTGCCCACCACTTCGATCCCCGGGGCGGTGCCCAGGATCTCCTTGAGCACCTTGCGCACCAGGGCGGAGTCGTCCACCACCAGGACGCGCACCGGCCTATCCACGCGCCGCCCCCCGGGGATGGGTGATGCATACCCGCATCAAGGGCCGCATCCTCAAAACAGCTCGATCTCGCCGCCGCCCATGGAGGTCTGCTGTACCGGCTTATGGGCGGCCTCGCGCAACTCCTCCCGCAGGGACTTCAGGCGGGCCCGGGCCTGTTCCACCTGGTCCCGGGAACGGCCGGGTTCCACCAGGGGCAGCTGGCGCAGCTCGGCGACGAAACGCTCCATGAAGTCGATGCGCATCTGCGCCCGTTCCAGCACCTGGCGGGTGATGTCCTCGAACTGCAGCAGGCGCACGGCGGCATTGACGCTGTCCTGCACCTGCTGCGCCTGCTGGCTCATCTCGTCCAGCCCCTGGGACATGCGCTGATTCAACTGCTGCACCTGGCTCATCATCTCGTCCATGCTCCCCTTGGCGCTGATGGAGGTGTTCATGTCCTGGGAGGCCATGCGTCCCACCACGTCCCGGGTATGGCCGAAGAGCTGATTGGCCTTCTCCACATGCTCGCGGATCTGCTCGTTGAAGCGGTCGGAATCCCGCGAGAGTTTGCGCACCTCCTGGGCCACCACGGCGAAGCCGCGGCCCGCCTCCCCCGCCCGGGCCGCCTCGATGGCGGCGTTCAGGGCCAGCAGGTTGGTCTGGCCGGCGATGTGTTTGGCGCTGTCCAGGAGCTCGAAGATCTGACCCATGAGGGTGGCCAGGTCATCCACCTGGTGGGCCACCTCCACGGAGTGCTTGCCCATGTCGATGAGCATCTGCACGTTCTGCCCCAGGACCTTCTCGTTCTCCTGGATGAAGGCGTCCATGTCGATGCCCTGGCCGTCGCCATCCTCGTCCCCGGCTATGCCGTGGAAGAGCTGCACCGCCAGGTCGCGCTGATTGCGGGTGGAATCGTTCAGGGTGTGGAAGCTGTTCTGCAGATCCCCCGCGGCGTTGTGCACCAGGTCCTTGGCCTGACTCACCAAGTCACGTAATTCCGAGGTCTCCGGGGCGATGAGGGCATCGATCTCCACCACCAGGTCCCACAGCTCCCGGTCGGAACCCTCGCGCAGCGCGGCGCCGCCATCCGCGGCCTGGGCCTCGGGGGCCTCCCGGCGCGGGGGGCGCAGCCCCAGGGAGACCGGCCAGGCCAGGGCCGCCAGCAGCACACCGAGCCAGCCGGGCAGCAGCCCCACGAGGGTCAGCACCCACACGACGGCGCCTGCCGCGGCCGCCGGCCAGTGGTGGCTCAGGATCTCCTTGATCGTCCCGTGCATGTCCCCTCTCCTCGTCGCATCGATATGGCGGATCCACGCCCCTCCCCCGACCCGCACGGGGAAGGCAGCGGCCATGGGTTTTAGCCGAAAAGCTCCACCTCGCCGGCCACCGGGGCCTGGCGCAGCTTGCGGCTGTAGTTCATCTCCCGGGCGATGATGGTGTCGTTGTGCAGGGTGCGCAGCTTCTTCACCAGTACCCTTCCGGTGGCGGGAAAGAAGTAGACCTTGCGCGGGTGATTCCCCAGCAGGTCCTTGGCCGCCACGGGGATCCCCTCCATGCGCAGATACTCCAGGATGAAGCGGGCGTTGCGCTCCCCCACCACGTTGGTCTTGAACCCCGGCAGCACATTGCCCCCGCCGAAGACCTTGGCCTCCAGATCGGCGCGCCGGGCCCCCAGCTTGAGCAGCTGGTTGATGAGGATCTCCATGGCGTAGTCTCCATAACGCATGGAACTACCTACACGCTGATCTTCTTCCCGCTTGTCGTCCGGGAGCATGAAATGGTTGATGCCGCCGATGCCCCGCACCCGGTCGCGCACACAGGCACCGATGCAGGATCCCAGCACCGTCACCATGAGCAGGTCCCGGTTGGAGACGTAGTATTCCCCCGGCAGGATCTTGACCGCGTCCATCTCGAAGTGGCGGTCATAGTACAGGTTCGGGGCCAATACCTCCTCGAAGGCCGTCATCCGGGCATCCTCATGACCGGGGCACCGGGACGCATACCGTCTTGCCCCGCAGGCGGAACAGATCGGCGGCATGGGCCAGGCTCTCCGAGTGCCCCACGAACAACAGCCCGTCGGGCCGCAGCTGGGGATGGAAGCGGGCCAGCAGCCGGTATTGCGTCGGCTTGTCGAAGTAGATCAGCACGTTGCGGCAGAAGATGGCATCGAAGGGCTCCTTCAGGGGCCATTCCGATCCCAGCAGGTTGAAGGGCTTGAAGGTCACCAGTTCACGCACCTGGGGCTTGACCCGCACCAGCCCCTTCATCCCCCCCTTGCCGCGCAGGAAGTAGCGCTTCACCTGGGCCTCGGGCATCCGCGCCACGCGTTCGGCGGGATAGATCCCCTCCTCGGCGTGCCGCACCACCTGGGTATCCAGGTCGGTGGCCAGGATGCGCACCGGGGGCTGCCGGTCGCCAAAGGCCTCCATGAGGGTGATGGCGATGGAATAGGGCTCCTCCCCCGTGGAGCACCCGGCGGACCAGATGCGCAGCCCCCGGCGCTCGCGCCGATGGGTCTCCTGGGCATGTTCCTGGAGGATCGGGAAGTGATGCGCCTCGCGGAAGAAGGAGGTCAGGTTGGTGGTCAGGGCATTGACGAAATGCTGCCACTCCTCTGACTGCACCTCCAGGCGGTCCAGGTATTGCGCGAAGGAATCCAGGCCCGTGACGCGCAGCCTGCGCGCCACCCGGCTGTAGACCATGTCCCGCTTGCCCGTATGCAGGGAGATCCCGGCATGTTCGTAGATCAGGCGGCGGATGCGCTGGAAATCCGCATCCGAGAACGCGAATTCCCGTTCACGCATGGTGGCCATCCCCGCGCTGCAGGTCCCGGCGGCATGGGCCGGGTACCGGGTTCCCTTTCAAGCTCCCAAGCCCCCCTGAAGGATCAGAACTCTTCCCATTCATCGTCCGCAGCGGCCGGCGGGGCCTTGCGGGAACCGGCGGCGGGCTTGCCCGTACCCGATCCGCCACCGGCCTTCGGCGCGGACTTGCCCGTGCCGCTCCCCCCCTGAGGATGGGGCGGATGACCGGCCGCTCGTTGCCGCGATGTGCCCGCCTGACCCGTTCCGGACCGGGCGGTATGGGCGGTGTCCTTGGATCCGGAGCCCGGGAGGGCCCGCGTTTCCCGGCGCGCCGGAGCGGGCAGTCCGCCGGAGCCCTGCTGCTCGCTCAGGCGGAAGACACTCACCGCGCGGGCCAATCCCTGGGATTGCTCCTCCAGGGATTCGGCCGCGGCCGCCGCCTCCTCCACCAGGGAGGCGTTCTGCTGCGTCACCTCGTCCATCTGCGTCACCGCCGAGTTCACCTGCTCGATGCCCGAACTCTGCTCGTCCGACGCCGCCGCGATCTCGGCGATGAGATCCGACACCCGCTTCACCTGCTCCACGATCTCCTCCATGGTCTCGCCCGCTTCCATGACCTGCCGGCTGCCGGTCTGGATGGTCTCGGCATCCTCGGCGATGAGGGCCTTGATCTCCTTGGCCGCCGAGGCGGAGCGCTGCGCCAGATTGCGCACCTCCCCGGCCACCACGGCAAAGCCCCGGCCCTGCTCCCCGGCACGGGCCGCCTCCACCGCCGCGTTCAGGGCCAGGATATTGGTCTGGAAGGCGATGCCGTCGATCACGGTGATGATGTCACCGATCTTGTCGGAGCTCTCGGTGATGGCCTTCATGGACTCCATGGCCTGCCTGGCCTTGTCGCCGCCGCGGGTGGCCACCTCCCGGGCGGTATCGGAGAGCTGGTCGGCCTGGCGGGCGTTGTCCGCGGTCTGTTTCACCGTGGAGGTGAGCTCCTCCATGCTGGAGGCCGTCTCCTCCAGGCTGGAGGCCTGCTCCTCCGTGCGCTGGGACAGGTCCGTGTTCCCCGAGGCGATCTCCTTGGCCGCCGTGTTGATGGCGTCCACCGATTCCTGGATCTGGCCGATGAGTTCCCGCAGCCGCTCGGCGGTGTTGTTGGTATCCCGCTTGAGCTCGCCGAAGGTGCCTTCGTAGTCGCCGGTGACCTGGCGCGTGAGGTCCCCCTGGGCGATGGCATTGAGCACGTTGGCCACCTCGCCAAGGCCCGTGGCCGTCTTCTCCATGAGGGTGTTGACGCCACTCCCCAACCGCTTGAAGAAGCCATCCAGCTCCTCGGTGGCCACCCGCCGGGTGAAGTCCCCCTTCACCGCACCCTCCACAAGGGTGCTCACCTCGTTCTCCACCTTGAGCTCCTCGGTGCGGTCGGCCCATTCGATGACCGTGCCCAGGCGCTCGCCCTCGTCGTCGGAGATGGGATTGGCGATGAGCTTGAAGGTGCGACCACCGATACGGATCTCGGTCTCGTAGGTGCTGCGCATGGCCTCCATCATCTGCCGCTGATGGCCGGGATTGCGGTGGAAGAGGTCCACATTGCCCCCCCGCACCTGCTCGGGATCGAAGTTGGGCAGGTCCTTGCGGATCTCATTGGCGCCGCGGCGGAACATGCCGATGACGGCATCGTTGGCATAGATGATCTGCCCTTCCACGTCCGAGACCATGACATTGGAGGAAACGCTGTCCAGGGCGTAGCGGATGCGCAGGTTCTCGGCTGCCATGCGCTTGGTCTTGCCGATATCCGCCTTGAGTTTGGCCTGCATGTCCGCCAGACCCTTGAGGGCCTGGCCCACCTCGTCGCGCCGGTCCTGCTGGATCTTCTGGTCGTAGTCGCCGTTGCCGATGGCATGAAAGTGCTCCACCAGGGTGCGCAGGGGTCTGGCCAGACCCAGGATGGTGAGCACTGCCAGGGCCAGGGAAATCAGGATGGCCAGGGCGGACAGCCAGAGGAGCTGGCGGATCTCGCTGGAGGAGGTTACCACCGCCTCGTCCGCCTGGGCGGAGGCCCGTTGCATGTTGCCCTCCACCAGATCCTCAAGGGCCATACCCATGGCATTGGAGATGGGGACCATGCGCTCCATGGTCTCGCGATAGTCCACCATGAGGCGGTCAAAGCGCTCCGGTTCCCGGGTATTGATGAGAAGCGCCAGCAGGCGATCCAGTTGCACGTAGATCTCCCGCCAGTCCTGGTAGCGGGTCTCCAGTTCCGCCATGGCGCGGCGGCCCGTCTCCGTCAGGCGCGGGATCCCCTGCAGCCGTTCCCAGTTCTCGTCGATCACCCGCCAGGACTCGGTACGCTCCCGGGCGATCTCCCGCAGATCGGTCTTATCGTCATAGGCCTCCTCCTGGTCCAGCACCTCCACGGTCTGGGCGCGGATGGCCATGCGCTCGGTGTTCAGGGCCCCCAGGGCCTGGATGGAGGGCAGGCGGTTGTCGCGCACCTGCTCGGAGTAGTCCGACCAGTGGTTGAAGCCCAGGAAGGCCTCGTAGATGGCATAGGCCAGGGACAGCAGCAGCACCCCGCTGAGCAGGCCGATCTTGACCCCGGCGGGCATGTTATTGAACCAGCGCATGAGAGGGATTCCCTTGAGTTGATCAGACCGATTGCTGCTGCTGGTGGACTTGGTCCACCAGCCCCATTTCGTTGCTGGACATGAGGCGCTCGATGTCCACCACGATCACCATGCGTTCATCCAGGGTGGCCAGGCCTTCGATGTAGTCGGTATCCAGCACCGCCCCGAATTCCGGCGCGGGGCGGATCTGATCCTGGCGCAGGGCCACCACATCCGACACCCCGTCCACCACCATGCCGATGACCCGGCCGGTGACGTTGAGGATGATCACCACGGTGAACTGGTTGTACTCCACCTCACCCAGGTTGAACTTCAGGCGCATGTCGATGATGGGGACGATGACCCCGCGCATATTGATCACCCCCTTGATGAAGTCGGGGGCGTTGGCGATCTTGGTGACGGCGTCGTAGCCCCGGATCTCCTGGACGTTGAGGATGTCGATGCCGTATTCCTCCTCGCCCAGGGTGAACGTGAGGTATTCCCGGCTGTCGTCGGTGGTGACGGCAGCCCGTTCCTTCAGTTCCTCGGTCATGCGGTATCCCCTCGTGCTGTGGTGGATAGACGGGGCCGGACGGTGCGCTGGCTCAGGCGGAGGAGTTCATCCACATCCAGGATCAGGGCCACGCGGCCATCTCCCAGGATGGTGGCACCGGACACCCCCTCCACCTTGCGGTAATTGGTCTCCAGGCTCTTGATCACCACCTGCTGCTGGGCCAGGAGCTCTTCCACCACCAGGGCGGCCCGCCCCTGTCCCGTGTCCACGAGCACGATGATGCTGTCCTCGATCCTTTGCGGTGGGGTGCCCAGGTCGAACACCTCCTGGAGGTGGATCAGGGGCAGGTACTCGTCTCCCACCTGCAGCACCCGCCCCTGGCCGGAGACGGTCTTGAGCTGCTCCGGCCGCGGCTGGATGGATTCCCGGATGGCGGTCAGCGGCAGGATGAAGATCTCCTCCCCCAGACGCACGGACATGCCGTCCAGGATGGCCAGGGTCAGGGGCAGGCGGATGGTGATGCGCGTGCCCTGCCCCGGGGCCGAGTCGATGTCCACGCGCCCGTTCATCTGCTCGATATTGCGGCGCACCACATCCATGCCCACGCCGCGGCCGGAGATGTCCGTGACCTGGTCCGCGGTGGAGAAACCGGGGGCGAAGATGAGTTGCCAGACCTCCTTGTCCGAGGGGTTCTCGCTTACCGGCACCCCCCGCTCCGCGGCCTTGGCCAGGAGCTTTTCGCGATTCAGGCCGCCGCCGTCGTCGGCCACCTCCACGACGATATTGCCCCCCTGATGACTGGCACGCAGGGTGATCTCCCCCGTTTCGGACTTGCCGGCGGCGCGCCGCTTCTCCGGGGACTCGATACCGTGATCGATGCTGTTGCGCACCAGGTGATTCAGGGGGTCCGCCAGGCGTTCGATGAGCCCCTTGTCCAGTTCGGTTTCCTCCCCCACCAACTTCAGGCTGACCTTCTTCTTCAGGTTGGCCGCCGTGTCCCGCACCACCCGGGGGAAGCGGTTGAAGACGAAACTGATGGGCATCATGCGGATGGACATGACCGCCTGCTGCAGGTCCCGGGAGTTGCGCTCCAGGTTGGAGAGGCCGTTGAAGATGTTCTCATGGGCCACCGGGTCCAGCCGGGAGGCGGACTCCGCCAGCATGGCGTGGGTGATGACCAGTTCCCCCACCAGGTTGATGAGCTGGTCCACCTTCTCCACGCTCACGCGGATGGAGGAATCCCCACCGCCGGGCTTGCGCGGCGGACCGCCGGAACCCTGGCGGCGTTCCTGCCCATCCGGAGGGGGCGGGGTCTTGCCCGCGCCCGCTGACGCGGTGCCATTCCCCTTGACGCCATCGCCGCCGGAGGCCTTAGCACCCGTGCCCCCTTCGCCTTCACGGGCACCTTCGGGATAGCCCGGGGAGGGATCGAACAGCCCGTATCCCCGGGCCGCTTCCGCCCGGTCCTGTTCGTCCCGGGCGCGCACCTGTTCAGAGCCCGGGGCATCGCTGAAGAGACCGTAGCCCTCCCCCTCCTGGATCTCCCCGCTGGACCCGGGGCTGCCGGGGGCCTCCGTGAAGAACCCGTACCCCGCCTCCTGCGCAACTGCATCCGGTGCCATCCCGGATCCCGCCTCACCGCCGCCACCGGGGGCGTCCTCAAACAGGCCGTACCCGGGATCCGCATCGGTATCCCCTGGCACCCCCGGGGCGGCATCGAACAGTCCAAAACCGGGGTCCGCGGCCGCGGATTCCCCGGATGCCGGCAGGGGCTCCATCTGGATGTGCTGTGTATCGCAGATGAAATCGAAGACTTCCAGGATGCGCTCCGCAGCAAGCGGGCCGTCCGTCGTCAACACCCACAGATAGGGCCGCCCGGTGGCCTCGTCCACCCGTTGCAGCCGCCCCAGTTCCGCAATCCCGTCGGCCAGGGCGTTGAGGGTGTCGGACTCGGCGATGCCCGCCGCCACGGGATCGAAGTGGATGCGCCAGCCCGTACCCGCGGGGGCGTCTTCCCCGGATGACGCGGGGTGGTCCGTATCCAGGGCGCCGGCCGGTGCGTCCGTCTCCGGAGGGTTTTCCCCCGCCGTCAGCGCCTCCAGGTGGTGGCAGACCTGTTCGATGCGCTCATCCTGGTATTCCCCGCCCTCCCGGTGGGCCTCCAGCTGGGCCTTGAGCACATCCCCGGCCTCCAGGAAGGCGTCCACCATCTCCACGGCGGGTTTCAGCTCCTGCTTGCGCAGGCGGTCCAGCAGGGTCTCCAGGACGTGGGTCACCCGGGCCATATCGGTAAATCCGAAGGTGCCGGCGCCGCCCTTGATGGAATGGGCCGCCCGGAAGATGGCGTTGAGCTTCTCCAGGTCGGGCCGGTCCACGTCCAGTTCCAGGAGCAGGCTCTCCATCTCCGAGAGGTGTTCATCGGTCTCGTCGAAGAACACCTGGTAGAACTGGCTCATGTCGATGGTCATGCCTGACTCCCCTGCACTCGGGTAGGTGTCCTCAGCCGATCACCTTGCGCACCACCTCCAGCAGCTTCTGCGGGTCGAAGGGCTTCACCAGCCACCCCGTGGCCCCGGCGGAACGCCCCTGGGACTTCATGGCCTCACTGGATTCGGTGGTGAGCATCAGGATCGGCACATTCCGGTATTGCGGCAGGTTGCGCAATTCCTTGATGAGGGTGAGCCCGTCCTTGCGGGGCATGTTCTGGTCCGTGAAAATGAGGTTGAAACTCCCGGCCCTGGCCTTTTCCAGGCCGTCCTGCCCGTCCACCGCCTCGGTCACGCTGTAGCCCGCCCCCTTGAGGGTGAACGACACCATCTGGCGGATGGACGCCGAATCATCCACCGTAAGAATCGACTTGGCCATGCAGATGCTCCTTGATTCCGAAAGATAGGCCCCCGAAGGAGAAGGGGATCAACCCGATCGTGTCCGGCGCATGCTATCGCAGCGCCGCAAGGCTTGAACAGATTCAGTGAAGGGTATCGCACATCCGGGAAAAACCTTGAGGCGATTCATCCGGGCGGGCACGGGCATGTGCCGCCCGGGTAGGCCCCCGGCGGCACGGCCTGGAAGGGAAACGGGGACTCAGGCGATGCGGGCGGCGCGGGTGTCTTCCCGGAGCATGGCCTTGATGCCCCGCAGGGCCTGACGGGTGCGGTGCTCATTCTCGATGAGGCCGAAACGCACGTGTCCGTCGCCCTGGCTGCCGAAGCCGATCCCCGGGGAGGCGGCCACCTTGGCGTCCCGCAGCAGTTTCTTGCAGAAGTCCAGGGAACCCATGTGACGGTACTGCTCAGGGATGGGGGCCCAGACGAACATGGTGGCCTTGGGCTTCTCCACGGGCCAACCCAGGGCGTTGAGCCCGTCGCAGAGCACATCCCGGCGGCTGCGGTAGAGCTGGCGGATCTCCTCGACGCAGTCCTGGGGCCCTTCCAGGGCGGCGATGGCGGCCACCTGGATGGGGGTGAAGGTGCCGTAATCCAGGTAGGACTTGATACGGCCCAGGGCGGAGACCAGGGTGGGGTTGCCGCACATGAAGCCCACGCGCCAACCGGGCATGTTATAGCTCTTGGAGAGGGTGTAGAACTCCACCGCCACGTCCTTGGCCCCGGGCACCTGCAGGATGGAGGGGGCCTTGTAGCCGTCGAAGACGATCTCGGCATAGGCCAGGTCGTGCACCACCCAGATCTTGTGCTCCCGGGCGATGGCCACCACCTTCTCGAAGAAATCCAGCTCCACGCACTGGGTGGTGGGGTTGGCCGGGAAGTTGAGGATGAGCATCTTGGGCCGCGGCCAGGACTCCTCGATGGCCCGCTGCAGTTCGGCGAAGAAGTCCACCTCCGGCGTCAGGGGCACATGGCGGATATCGGCGCCGGCGATGACGCAACCGTAGGGGTGGATGGGATAGGCCGGGTTGGGGACCAGCACGGCATCCCCGGGCCCCAGGGTGGCCAGGGCCAGATGGGCCAGGCCCTCCTTGGAACCGATGGTGACGATGGCTTCCGATTCCGGGTCCAGGTCCACGTCGTAGCGGTCCTTGTACCAACGGCACACGGCGCGGCGCAGCCGCGGGATGCCACGGGACATGGAATAGCGGTGGGTGTCGTTGCGCCGCGCCACCTCCACCAGCTTCTCCACGATATGGGAAGGCGTGGGCTGGTCGGGGTTACCCATCCCGAAATCGATGACGTCCTCCCCCCGGGCCCGGGCCTTGGCCTTCAGGTCGTTGACGATATTGAAGACATAGGGGGGCAGACGCTTGATTCTGGGAAATTCGTCGATCACGGGGCGTTTCCGGGACAGGTTCGGGATGGATGGGGTGAAATGGAAAACACTACTGAGGGTGCGGGGGCCTGTCAATGCGATCCCGCATCCCCGAAACCGGACCGGGGCGGGGCCTTGCCAGCACCCCGTGAGCGGGGTAATTTCTGCGCCATGAGACTGGCGCGGGAATACGGTGAGGGAAGGTATGCCATCACGGCCTATGGCCAGGGGGGGGTGCGCGTCAATGAGACCGTGCACCGGCAGAGTCTGGTGGTCATGCCGGACCAATTGCTGACGGACTGGGCCCCGAGGGCACCCCAGGATCTCTCCGGGGCCGCCTTCACCCCCGTCCTGGAGATGGGGCCGGAGATCGTGCTCCTGGGCACCGGGGATCATCTGGCCTGGCCGCAGCCGGAGGTGCGCCTGCGGCTCCAGCAGGCGGGGGTGGGTCTGGAGGTGATGGACACCCCCGCCGCCTGCCGTACCTATAATCTCATCATGGCCGAGGGAAGAAGGGTGGCGGCGGCCCTGCTCATGCCCGGGCGGGGATAGGATCCCGGCTCAGTTCTGCAGCAGGCTCTCCTCGGAAAACCCCCGGCTCTCCAGGATCCGGCGCAGGCGCTTGAGGGCATCCATCTGGATCTGGCGCACCCGCTCCCGGGTCACCCCCAGTTCGAAGCCCACCTGTTCCAGGGTGGAGCGCTCGAAGCCGTGCAGACCGAAGCGGCGCACGATCACCTCCCGCTGCTTCTCGTCCAGCTCCCCCAGCCATTCCTCCACGTAGTGCACCACGTCCTCGTCCTGGATCAGTTCGGAGGGCTCGGGGGTCTGTTCGTCCGGGAGCATGTCCAGCAGGGGGCGGTCACCGTCCCGACTGATGGGCAGATCCACGGAGGTGACGCGCTCGGAGAGGGCCATCATGCGCTTGACCTGCTCCACTGGCTTGTCCAGATGACGAGCCACCTCCTCCGCCGTGGGGTCGTGGTCCAGCTCCTGGGCCAGCCGGCGGGCCGCCCGCAGATAGACGTTGAGTTCCTTGATGACGTGGATGGGGAGCCGGATGGTGCGGGTCTGGTTCATGATGGCCCGTTCGATGGTCTGCCGGATCCACCAGGTGGCGTAGGTGGAGAAGCGGAAACCCCGTTCGGGATCGAATTTCTCCACGGCCCGGATCAGCCCCAGGTTGCCTTCCTCGATGAGATCCAGCAGGGCCAGGCCGCGGTTCATGTAGCGGCGGGCGATCTTCACCACCAGGCGCAGGTTACACTCGATCATCTTGTGCCGGCCGTGCTCGTCCCCCTTCTGCGCCAGACGGGAGTAATACACCTCCTCCTCGGGGGTCAGAAGGGGCGAGAACTCGATCTCGCTGAGATACATGCGCGTGGCATCCAACTCCCCCTTGGGCACGTCTCCGGCGGCGAAGACCTCGGGTGCCTCCTCCGCCTCCGCTGCCTCTCCCTCCAGGAGCGCCTCCTTGCCCTCCCGGGCGACGTCCCCCTCTTCCTCGTCGGATTCCCGGGCCACAGGGTCTTCGTCCAGGACCTCATGGGCCCGCTGCCCCGGGGTATCGTCTCGCCTTCTCGGCATGGGACCTCCTGTGCGGGGCTGCCGCGCCCCTCTCAACGGTCAGGCAGGTAGTTCAGCGGATCCACCGGTTCCCCATCCTTGCGGATCTCGAAATGCAGCATGGGGCGGTCGGTTCCGGTCTCCCCCATCAATGCAATCTCTTCTCCTGCCCGGACTTCAACCCCTTCTTTTACAAGGATTTTGTCATTGTGAGCATATGCGCTCAGATAGCGTTGATCGTGTTTGACAATGATAAGCTTGCCGTATCCGACAAGTCCACTTCCGCTGTAGACCACACGCCCCCCGGCGGCGGCACGCACCGGCTGCCCCTTCTGCCCGGAGATGCCGATGCCGCGCTTGGCCGTATCCTCCCGGGGAAAGCTTCGCACCACCTCCCCACGGGTGGGCCATTGCCAGCGGATGGCGGTCTGTTGGTCGTTGGGATCGGAGGGGGCCGAGTCGGCCGTTGGCGTAGGCCTGGATGTGGGGGGGGATGCCGATGGGGCGGTGCGTCGCGACGTCTCCCGTTGCGGTCCGCCCCGGCCGGGAACGGAATGGCTCCGGTCTCCCCCGGTGGCCACCTTGGGGTGGGACGCCGTCCCGCCACCGGCCGGGGGATTCATGCGCAGACGCTGCCCAGGGTAGATGGTATAGGGGGCATCGATGCCGTTCCAGCGGGCCAGTTCCCGCCATTCCAGGCCGTAGCGCCAGGCGATGGAGTAGAGGGTCTCGTGACGGCGGACGGTGTAGTAACCGGAACGGAAGCCGGGATCCTCCATATACGGCACCAGACTGCACCCGGTCAGCGCCACACCGAGGACCAGGGCTGCCAGCACCTTCCCCATCACGGCCTCCTGTCTACCCCTGCACCTGGTAGATGAGCACCGCCACGGCCAGCAGCGCCACCGTGGACCAGCCGATCCACTCCATGTACGGGCGCAGACGGGGTTCGATGCGGGGACCCAGGGCGGCGATGATCAGGGCCACGGCAAAGAAACGGGCACCCCGGCCGAGGAAGGAGGCCAGCATAAACGGGGCCAGCGGCATGGCCATGGCCCCGGCGGTGAGGGTAAACAGCTTGTACGGGATGGGGGAAAACCCCGCCACCAGTACCACCCAGACCCCCCACTGGCCGAACCAGTCCCGGGCCCGCTCCAGTTGCCCGCCGTGACCCGCCTGGACGATCCAGGGGGTGATGGCCTCGAAGGCGAGATGGCCCAGCAGATAACCGGCCAGCCCGCCCAGGACGGAAAACAGGGTGGTGATCAGGGCCAGGCGCATGCCCTGATCGGGCCGCGCCGCGGCCATGGGGGCCAGCATGACGTCCGGAGGGACCGGGAAGAAGGAGGATTCCGCGAACGATAGGGCGGCCAGGTACCGTGGGGCCCGGGGGTGACGGGACCATCCCATCACCCGGTCGTAGAGGGGACCGAACAGCTTCACTGCACCTCTCCCGGCAGCAGGGGCACGAAGCTGACCGGGCCCAGGTCATCCCGGGTCCAACCGGAGGCGGTGCGGATGATGCGCACCAGGCACTGGCTGCCCCCCTCCTCCCCCACCGGGGCCAGCAGTTGTCCCCCGGGGGACAACTGCTGCAGGAGGGACTCGGGCACCTGCCGCGGGGCGGCGGTGAGCAGGATGGCGTCGTAGGGGGCGTTCTCCGCCCAGCCTTGACTGCCGTCGGTATGGCGCAGGCTGATGTTGTGCAGGCCCAGGCTGCTGAGCACCTCCCGGGCCCGGCGCTGCAGGGCACGGATGCGTTCCAGGCTCACCACGCGCCCGGCGAGCCGGGCGAGGACGGCGGCCTGGTAGCCCGAACCGGTACCCACCTCCAGCACGGTCCCCGGCGCAGGGTCGTGGGCCAGCAGGGCCTCGGTCATGCGCGCCACGATCCAGGGCTGGGAGATGGTCTGGCCGAAGCCGATGGGGAGGGCGGTGTTCTCGTAGGCCTGATGGGCCAGGGCCTCGTCCACGAACAGGTGCCGGGGCGTGGTGCGCATCACCTCCAGCACGCGCATATCCCGGATCCCCAGGGACTCCAGGCGCCGGGCGAGGCGGTCCCGGGCCCGCTGGGAGGTCATGCCGATGCCCGCGACCTCGTGGTTCAAGCCCGTTCCTCCGCCAGCCAGCGGGAGACCGTATCCATGGCTTCGTAGCGGGTCAGGTCCACCTGGATGGGGGTGACGGAGACATAGCCGCAGCGGATGGCATGGAAATCCGTGCCCGCCCCCGCGTCCTGCTCCGGCCCCGAGGGGCCCACCCAGTAGATGGGATGACCCCGGGGATCCGTGGAACGGGTCACCGGCTCCGCCTTGTGGCGGTGCCCCAGACGGGTGGACTGATAGCCCTGCAGCTCCTCCCAGGGCAGGTCCGGGACGTTCACGTTGAGGATGGTGTCCGAGGGCAACGGGATGTCGTGCAGCCGCTGCAGCAAGTCCAGCACCACGCGCGCCGCCGTGTCGTAATGATGCACGGGGGGTGCGCCCGCCAGGGAGACGGCGATGGCCGGCAGCCCCAAAAAACGCCCCTCCATGGCCGCCGCCACGGTGCCGGAGTAGAGCACGTCGTCCCCCAGATTGGCCCCGGCGTTGATCCCCGAGATGACCATGTCCGGCTCCTGCTCCAGCAGGCCCGTGATGGCCAGGTGGACGCAGTCGGTGGGGGTGCCGTCCACGCGGATATCGCCGTTGTCCAGGGTATGGGCCCGCAGGGGACGGATGAGGGTCAGGGAGTTGCTGGCGCCGCTACGGTCCCGGTCCGGGGCCACGACGGTGACCTCGGCCCGTTCCTTGAGGGCCCGGGAGAGGGTCTGCAGTCCGGGCGCGTGGACACCATCATCGTTGCTGAGCAGGATGCGCATATTGAATCACTGTTGGGTCATTTCGCTAATATACTGGAAACGCCGGGTCCATCGCAGGGTACGATGCCCCGGCCCCATCCCCGAGGCACCCCGGAGCGAGGAGCCCCATGCCCCCCGAGGACCCCCCCGAAGACGACAGCGCCCTGTTCCGCGCCGCCGTGGGACCGGTTCATCCCGTGCGCGGTGGCCGGCACAGGGCCCGCCCCGCGCCGCCGCCCCCGCGCCCCCGGCAGACCGAGCGGGAACGGCTGCAGGTGCTGGAGGAATTGCGGGATGACCCCTTTCCCGGGACGGAGGTGCAGCCGGGGGACGAGCTGAGCTTCGCGCAGGAGGGGGTGCAGCACCAGGTCTTTCGCAAGCTGCGCCGTGGGCATTACCGCATCGCCGCCGAATTGGATCTCCATGGGTTCTCCTCCGTCCAGGCCCGGGAGGCCCTGGCGGAATTCCTCGCCCACGCCCGCGAGCGGCGGCTGCGCTGTGTGCGCATCGTGCACGGCAAGGGGCGGGGATCCAGCAACCGGGGGCCGGTGCTCAAGGGGCTCGTGGCCCAGTGCCTGCGCCGGCGGGCCGAGGTCCTGGCCTACTGCTCCGCCCCCCGCAATCAAGGTGGGACCGGAGCCGTACTGGTCCTGCTGCGCCTCAAAGACTGACGATCCGCAGGCGATTTTTCAAGGACCCGGCGGCCCCGCGAATCCGGAATAACATGGTATGATGGTCAGGTAGTCGGGCGAGGGCATGGAGGCGGCATCCGCCCCGCGACGCCCGGACCCCGTAGGAACGGGCCACCGGGTATTGTGCAGGCGCAACCAGAGGTGCTTTGACCATTGGCCAATTCATGCAATCCAATCCCCCGGGGGGAGATGCCCGCAGTGGACCGTAAGAGACCCCGAGGCGCAGGCCCGCGCAAACCCGCCCCGCTGATGGACAACGACTGCCTGAGCTGCCCGGTACGGGATGAGAGCCTGTTCGGCGCCCTGCCCGAAGAGGCGGTGCGGCGCCTGAACAACCCGGCGGAGAACCTGGTGATCCCGGCCGGGGAGGTCCTCTACCGGGAGAACGCCGAGGCCAGTGCCTCCTACACCCTCAAGGACGGGGTCATCAAGCTCACCCGCACCGCCATGAACGGGCGCGAACAGATCCTGCGCCTGCTCACCCGCGGGGACGTGATGGGCCTGGAGTGCATGTTGGGCCAGCGCTACAACCACACCGCCACCACCCTCACCCCGGTGCAGGTGTGCCGCCTGCCCCTGACGGTGCTCAAGCGCCTCCAGGCGGACAACCCGGCCCTGAACCACGCCCTGCTCGCCCGTTGGGCCGCCGCCCTGCAGCAGGTGGAGATGCTCGCCGTGGAACTGGGCACCAAGAAGGCCAGCGAACGCCTGGCCACCTTCCTGCTCTTCTGGAACGAACGCACCGGCGGCCACGACGACATGCCCCTGCCCCTCTCCCGCACCGAGACCGGTGAACTGCTGGGACTGACGGTGGAGACGGTGAGCCGCTTCTTCGCCGACTGGAAACGCCGCGGGTACCTCTCCGAAAAGGCGGGGGTGGTCTACCTCCACGACCGCAATGCCCTGCGGGAGCTGAGCGGCGGCGACACCAGCGGCCTGCTGGGCTGAGCCGACCCGGGGGTTACTCCCCCTCCTCGAGCCGCATCACCCGGGCCAGCACCGTGGTGGCATAGCCCCCGGGGCCCAGGGTGAAGGCCAGTTCCAGGATATCCTCCTGGGGCCAGTCCCAGGCCAGTCCCTCCACCCGCAGCCGCAGCGGCCGGCGCTCCTGGCGCAGGCCGGCCTCCTCCAGACCCCGGGCCAGTACGGGGTGCTGCGCCGCCACCTCCGACTCCAGCGCGGCCACCGCCCCTTCCACCGGGGATGTCCCCCGCCCCCAGAGGGGGCCCGTGGGATGCAAGTCCAGGTCTGCCACGCGGGCATCCACCGTGGGGTCCTCCCCCTGGTGCACAAAGAAACTGCCACGGCCGTCCAGCTGCAGGGCATCGCCGATGAGGGCCCGGTCCCAGGTGCCGTCCGCCACCCGGCGCCGCAGCAGGTCGTTGAACAGGAGGGCGCGGGCGGCGGAGAGATAGAGCCCCCGCAGCTTGCGGTCCCGCACCCGCAGTTGGCCCTGGAACAGGGCGGCGGCCTTGGCCGGGTTGTCCCCGTCGCGGCCGAAGCGCTGCGGCCCGAAGAAGTTGGGCACACCGCCGCGGGCCATGGCGGCCAAGCGAGCCTCGGCCGCCTCCCGATCCCCGTCACAGGCCCGCACCCGCAGGTGGAAGCGGTTCCCGGCCAGGTGTCCGATCTGCAGCTTGCGCCGGTGACGCGCCGCCTCCAGCACCTCCACCTGCGGCGGCAGATGGTCCCCCCAGTGCGGGTCCGCCATGCCCGGCAGGTGCAGGCTGAACCACTGGGTGGTCACCGCTTGACGGTCCTTCAGGCCCGCATAGCCCACGGCCCGGCGCCCCACCCCTGCGGCCCGGGCCAGCATCGACGCCACCTGCTCGGTGTTCAGACCCGTCTTGCGCACCCGCAGCCACAGGTGCTCCCCCTCCCCTTCCGGCGCCGTGGCCGGCAGCTCATCCACGCGAAAATCCTCCGGCTGACTGCGGATGCGCCCCTGAAGCGGCGGGGTGTCCTGTTCATGCAATGCCCTTTTCTCCCCGCTCATCACCTGGCCTCCCGGGGAGGCTCGGCCACCCGGTCCCGAAGATACACCGGCAGGGCCGACTCCGCGGAGACGACGCGGCCCTGGGTCCATTCCCCCACCGCCAGCCGCGCCACCTCGGCGGCGCGGGGGATGCAGTCTGCCTGCGGCAGGGCATCGACGCGCCCCTCCAGACGCCGCAACAGGGCCTCGCCGTAGGCCGTCCAGCCCCGCCCCACGGCGGTCCAACCCGGGACGGCGGGCACGGGAACCGACTCTGGCGGGCACACACATTCCTCGGCCACGGCCCGGGCCAGCCCCTCCCGGGCCTCGAAGGCGCCCCAATAGACCTCGCCCATGCGGGCATCCAGGGCCGCCAGCACCCGGGAGGCCCCGGCATCCACCGCCTGCTGCGCCAGGGCCGCCAGGGTGGACACGGGCACCACCGGCCGGTCCGCGGCAAAGGCCGCCCCCTGCACCACGCCGACGGCCGCCCGCACCCCGGTGAAGGCCCCTGGCCCCCGGCCGAAGGCCAGGGCGTCCAGATCCTTCAGTGTCAGCCCCGCCTCGGCCAGCAGGGCATCCATCATGGGCAGGATGAGGCGGGCATGGGCCCGGGGCATCACCTCGAAGCGCTGGGTGACGGTGCCGTCCACCCAGAGGGCGGCGGAGCAGCCCTCAGTGGCCGTCTCCAGGGCCAGGATCTTCGCGGTTTGCGGCTCCATCAGGCCCCCTCCTGCAGGAACCGGATCACCTCTTGCGGGCCCGAGACCCGGCCCATGGGGGGTAGACTTTTCATGAAGATCTTTCCGTAACTCTTTGTCTGGATTCTAGGATCACACAGGATCAAGACCCCCTGATCGTGACTGTCCCGGATCAGGCGCCCGGCCCCCTGCTTCAGGGCGATCACCGCCTGGGGCAGTTGCAGGTCGCGGAAGGGGTTGCCGCCCCGCTCACGGATGGCGGCCATGCGCGCCTCCAGCACCGGATCCCCGGGGGCGGCGAAGGGCAGACGGTCGATGACCACACAGCTCAGGGCATCGCCGCGCACGTCCACCCCCTCCCAAAAGCTATGGGAGCCCAGGAGCACCGCGTTACCCGCCTCCCGGAAACGCTCCAGCAGCAGCCCCCGGGGGCCGTTGCCCTGGACCAGGAGCTCCCGGTCCTGCAGGCCCTGGGCCAGGAGTTCCGCCGCCTCGCGCAGGGCCCTGAGACTGGTGAACAGCAGGAAGGTCCCCCCGGGGTTGGCCCGGATCAGCGGCAGGGCCGTGTCCACCACCGCCCGGGTGAAGCCGGGGGCATTGGGTTCGGGCATGGGCCGAGGCAGGTAGACCCGGGCCTGGTTCGCGTAATCGAAGGGGCTGTCCAGCAACAGTTCCCGGGGCCTGCCCAGGCCCATGCGCCGGTTGAAATGGTCGAAGCGGCCGTCCACGGAGAGGGTGGCGGAGGTGAAGACCCAGGCGCTGGCACAGGCCGCGCGGCGCTGCGCGAAGACCGAGGCCACGTCCAGGGGCGTCAGGTGCAGGGCAAAGGTGCGTGTCCAGGTCTCATACCAGGGCACCTCGTCCGACGGGGGGTCGCGGAAACGCTGCAGACGTTGCAGGTGGTCCCGGGCGCGGCGGGCGCAGGACTCCAGACCCTTGGCCCGGTCGGCCACCGCCTCCATGCCCTCGGCCAACTCCCGCAAGGCCGTCTCCAGCTCCTCCAGGCCGGTCTGCACCTCATCCCGATCCGCCACGGCCTCCCAGGCACGGCGCTCCAGCCCGCCGCCCAGGACCAGCCGGAAGGCCTTGACCCCATCCCCCAGGGCGTCGGCCCGGGTGCGCAGCTCGGGCACGTCCGGGGCCTCCCGTACCAGTTCCGCCAGGCAGTCCCGGGACAGGTCCACCAACTGGCGCGCGCTCACGGTGGTGCCGAAGAAGCTGCCGGCCACATCCGGCAGCTGATGGGCCTCGTCCAGGACGAAGGCGTCGGCGGAGGGCAGCAGTTCCGCGAACCCCTCCTCCCGCAGGGCCAGGTCCGCCATGAGCAGGTGATGGTTGATCACCACCACATCCGCCTCCTGGGCCCGGCGGCGGGCCTGGGCCACGCAGCAGCGATCGTACTCCGGGCAGTCGGTGCCCAGGCAGTTGTCCGTGGTGGAGGTCACCCGCGGCCAGATCTCCGCGTCCTCCCCCAGGCCCTGGAGTTCGGCGATATCGCCGCTGCGGGTGCGCTCCGCCCAGGCCTGCACCTGCGCCAGGGGCTGGCGCAGCCGCGGCTCCAGCTGGCGTCCCTCGGCCACCGCCAGGGCCAGGCGGTGGGGGCACAGGTAATTGGCCCGGCCCTTGAGCAGGGCGATGCGGGCATGCACCCCCAGGGCGCGGCGCACCAGGGGCAGGTCCTTGTGATAGAGCTGATCCTGCAGGTTGCGGGTGCCGGTGGAGAGGAGCACCTTGCCGCCATGCAGCAGGGCGGGCACCAGGTAGCCGAAGGTCTTGCCTACGCCGGTGCCGGCCTCCACCACCAGGGTCTCCCCGTCGCCCATGGCGGCGCCCACCGCATCGGCCATGCGCTGCTGGGATTCCCGCGGGGCGAAGCGCTCCAGGGTCCGTGCCAGGGGGCCGTCCGCCCCCAAAAGATCCGCTGGCGAGGCACTCAACCCGTCTCTCCCGAGCGCAGCCCACGAGCCCGTTCCAGGGCGCGTCTTGCCCCTTCGCCGTCGCCCTGCAGGCGCCGGGCCTGGGCGACGATCTCCCAGTTGCGGATGCGCAGCGCCGTGTTGGCGCCGGAAAGGCCCAGGGACCGCCGGGCCAGTTCCTCCGCCTGCCGGGCATCCCCCTGCTCCAGGCGCACCTGTGCCAGCCGCTGCCAGAGGCGGGGATCCCGCGGGGCGATGCGCAGACCCCGCTCCAGACTGGCCGCGGCCGCGTCCAGATCCCCGGCCCGGCGATGCCGGTCGGCATCTTGGGTCAGGGCCGCCACCGCCGGCAGCGGGGGCTGTTGGGCTGCGGCGGGTGTCTCCTCCACCGGGGCACGGGCGATGGCGGGCATGGGCGTGGACACGCGCTCCTGCCCCGGTTCCTCCTGCGCCGGCTCGGGATCGGTCCGTTGTTCGGTCGAGTCACCGGCATCGGCTGCCGGTTGCGGCGGGGTTTGGCCCCCGCCGGCGGATTCCTGCGGCCAGCGGTAGGGGGCGGTACTGCAGCCCCCGGCCAGCAGCAGGAACAGCAGGATGGGGAGATGGAGGGGGGGGGATGTTCATGGCACGCTGAGGCATCTTGGGTTCGGGCCGGTTCACGGGGGTGGAATTCAACTGCTGGAGGTCCGGCGCACGGTGAAGACGTTGGACACCGCCCCGATCTTGTCCATGACGGCGCTGAGCTGGTCGGTGCCGGTGATCTCCATGGTCAGATCCATGGTCACGGTGTTCTCCGCGGGATCGGTGCGGGTAGAGGCGGAGAGGACATTCACCCGCTCGTTGGCCAGCACCTGGGTGATGTCCCGCAACAGCCCCTGACGGTCGAAGGCCTCCAGGTGGATGCACACCGGGTAGGCGCGGTGATCGTCGCCCCAGGAGACCTCCACCAGGCGGTGGCGTTTTTCCGCCGGCATGTGCAGGATGTTGACGCAGTCCCGGCGGTGGATGGTGACCCCCTTGCCCCGGGTGATGTAGCCGATCACCGGATCCCCGGGCACGGGCCGGCAGCACCGGGCCATCTGGGTGAGCAGGTTGCCCACGCCGCGGATGCGGATCCCCTGCCCCCCTTCACGGTCATCCGGAGGGCCCTGACGGCCGTGGCGGCCCACCAGGGTCTCCTCCGCCGTGGGCTCGATGGGCACCTGCATGGCGGCGGCCAGCTGGGCGGGGGTGATGTCCCCGGCGCCGATGGCCACCAGCAGCTCCTCCCGGCTGGGCTGGTGGAAGCGGCGCATGAGCTCGTCCATGTCCGGCTGCTGCACCCCCATGCGCTGGGCCTCCCGCTCCAGCACGGCGCGGCCCTCCGCCAGGTTCTTCTCCCGGTCCTGCTGGCGGAACCAGCTGCGGGCCTTGGCGCGGGCGCGGGAGGTGCGCAGGTAGCCCATGTTGGGGTTGATCCAGTCGCGGCTGGGACCGCCGGTGCGGCTGGTGAAGATCTCCACCCGCTCGCCGGAGCGCAGTTCGTAGGTGAGCGGCACGATGCGCCCGTTCACCTTGGCGCCCCGGCAATGGTGTCCCACCTCGGTGTGCACCGCATAGGCAAAATCCAGGGGCGTGGCCCCCTTGGGCAGGTCCATCACGTCCCCACGGGGGGTGAGCACGAAGACCCGGTCCTGGAAGAGCTCCGAGCGAAAGCTGTCCAGAAGGTCCCGGTCGCTCTCCTGGTTCTCCAGCAGCCGGCGCAGGGAGGCGATGGCCCGGGTCATGGCCTGATCCTCCGGACCGCCCTCCTTGTAGCGCCAGTGGGCGGCCACCCCCAGTTCCGCGAAACTGTCCATGTCGCGGGTGCGGATCTGCACCTCCACCACCTTGCCCTCGGGGCCGAGCACCGCCGTGTGCAGGGACTGGTAGCCATTGTCCTTGGGGTTGGCGATATAGTCGTCGAACTCCTTGGGGATATGCGGCCAGGCCCCGTGCACCACCCCCAGCACGGCGTAGCAGGCGGAGACCCGGCCCACGATCACCCGCACCGCCCGCAGGTCGTAAAGATCGTGGAATTCCAGGTTCTTACGCTGCATCTTTTTCCAGATGCTGTAGATGTGCTTGGGGCGCCCCCGCACCTCCGCCGGGATCCCCTCCTGATGCAGCATGGACTTCAACTGATCAATGAAGTCCACAATATAACGCTCTCTTTCGGTTCGATTTTCCTCCAGGAGTGCCGCGATGCGCCGGTATTCCTCCGGCTGGGTGATGCGCAGGGAGAGGTCCTCCATCTCCCACTTGAGCTGGGCCACCCCGAGGCGGTTGGCCAGGGGCGCGAAGATCTCCAGGGTCTCCTGGGCAATGGCCCGGGCCAGGTCATCGGGCTCGGCCGCCACCAGGCGCAGGTGCTGCAGCCGGTAGGCCAGTTTGATGAGCACGGCGCGC
Source organism: Ectothiorhodospira mobilis (assembly GCF_900114895.1). Lineage (GTDB taxonomy): Bacteria > Pseudomonadota > Gammaproteobacteria > Ectothiorhodospirales > Ectothiorhodospiraceae > Ectothiorhodospira > Ectothiorhodospira mobilis_A. The sequence goes on along the minus strand of NZ_FOUO01000002.1, from coordinate 220,944 downwards.
ACATCGTCCACCATGGCCAGCAGCATCCGCCGCAGGCGCTCCGCCTGCTCGGGGGTGCTCTGCACCTGACTGGCGGAGCGCTTGAAGTGGGTCAGCAGGTGCACGTTGCGCACCAGACAGGCCACGGCCTCGCCGTAGTGCTCACGGATGGCCTCATCCCCCAGGGAGCCGTCCATGTGGGCGTCCAGCAGCATGGCCGCGATCAGGGTGTCCATGTCCGCCCCCAGCACCCGCAGGTTCTCCGCCACGTCCAGGCAATGGGGTTGGGTGGGCTCACGATGGCAGGGCCGCAGGGCCAGGCTCAGGGCCTCCCCCAGGCGCGGGTCCTGGGGTGTGTCCACCGGGGCAAAGCGCTCCAGCAGGGCCTCCAGGGGCTGCTCCCCCAGGGGGGTCTTATCGTATTGCGTATGCCGCATGGGCGCAGAGTATATCCGTCCGTCGAAGAATGGGCGATGCGGGGCGAAGGCGGGCCGCTCAGGCAGGACCCCGCAGGGTCCACAGCGGGGGTTGGCGCAGCACCGGGCGCACCCCCAGCCAGCCGGCCAGGCCCACCCCCAGGGCCCCACCGCCCACGCCCAGGATCCACACCAGGGGATCCGGGCCGTAGGGGAGTTCGAAGACCCGGGTGGCCAAGAGGACACCGCCGGCGCTGGCCCCGGCGGCGGCCAGCAGCCCCGCCAGCGCGCCCAGGACCAGGAATTCCGCCAGCAGACCGGCGCGGATCTGTCCCCGGGTGGCCCCCAGGGTGCGCAGCACCGCCGTTTCCCGGCGGCGCAGGTCCCGGGTGGCATGGATGGCGGCCAGCAGCACCGTAAGGCCCGCCGCCAGGGTAAACAGGAAGACGTATTCCACCGCCAGGGTGGCCCGATCCACGATGCGCCGGATGCGATCCAGCAGGGCCCCCACGTCCAGCACCGTGGCGCTGGGGAACCGGCGTGCCAGATCCGTAAGCAGCCCCTCAGCGGCCTCCCCCAGGTAAAAGCTGCTGACGAAGCTGGGGGTGTAGCCCTCCAGCAGCCCCGGCGAGGCCAGGACGAAGAAGTTGACGTTGAAGGAATCCCATTCCACCTGCCGCAGGCTGGTGACCGGGGCCGAGACCCGTTCCCCCTCCACCCGGAAGGTGAGGGTGTCCCCCAGGGCGATCCCCAGGGTCCGGGCCAGATCCGCCTCCACGGAGAAACCGGGCGGGCTCCCGTCCGCCCCCCACCACTGCCCCGCCACGATGCGGTTGTCCGCCTGCAGTGTGCGGGCATGGGAGAGGTTGAACTCCCGCGTGGCCAGTCGGCGGGCCCGCCCCGGGGCGAAGGCCTCGGCGTGCACCGTCTCCCCATCGATGGCCACCAGACGTGCCCGGATCAGGGGATGGAACTCCGGGGCGGATCGTTCGGACTCCCGGAACAGGTCCTGAATGGGCGCCACCTGGTCCGGCTGCACGTTGATGAGGAAATGATCCGGGGCCGCCTCCGGCAACTGCCCCTCCCAGGTGGCCAGCAGGTCCACCCGCACCACGGCCAGCAGCAGCAGGGCCATGATGCCCACGCCGAAGGCCGCCAGTTGCAGGGCGCTCACCCCGCCGCGGCGGGCCAGGTTGGCCAGGCCGAAGCGCAGGGCTACCCCGCCGCCGGTGCGCAGCCGGCCCAGCACCCGCACCAGGGCCCAGGCCACCCCCAGCAGCACCGTCAGCAGTCCCAGGGTCCCCGCCAGCACCCAGCCCGCCAGGGCCGGGTCCCCCGCCTGCCAGAACACCAGTGCGCCGAAGGCCATCAGGGCGAATCCCGCCACCAGCCAGGCCGAAGGGGTGGGGGGCGCCAGATCCCGGCGCAGGACCCGCAGGGGCGGCACGCCCCCCAGGGTCAGCAGCGGCGGCAGGGCGAATCCCAGGGCGGTGATGGCCGCCACCCCCAGCCCCAGCAGGAGCGGCCGCAGGGACGGCGCCGGCAAGGCCGTACCGAACCAGTCCGATACCAGGGCCGCCAGGCCCGCCTGGGCCAGGGCCCCCAGAATGATGCCGGCGGCCCCGGCCAGGAGCACGATCCACAGCATGCGCAGGGCGAACACCGCCGTCACCCGCCGCCGCGAGGCCCCGAGGCAGCGCATCACCACCACGGCATCGGCCTGGCGGGCGCTGTCATGGCGGGCGGCCACGGCCACCGCCGCCCCGGCCAGCAGCACGGCCATCAGCGCCGCCAGGCCCAGGAAACGGCGGCTGCGGTCGATGGCCCGGCGCAGTTCCGGCCGGGCATCGTCCACGCCCCGGATCTGCGTGCCCTCCTCCACCCGGGTTTCGGCCCAGGCATGAAAGGCCTGGATCGCATCCGCCGGCCCGGCCAGCAGCAGGCGGTGGTCCACGCGGCTGCCGGGCACGATCAGGCCCGTGCGCGCCAGATCGGCGTGGTTGAACAGCAGCCGCGGCGCCATCTGGAAGAGCGATCCGCCCCGCCCCGGCTCGTCGGTGATCACCCGGGTGAGGGTCAGGGTGGCATCCCCCACCTCCAGGCGCGCCCCCAGGTCCACACCCAGGCGCTGCAACAGCGGGGCCTGGGCCCAGGCCTCACCGGGGCCCGGGACGCCCCGGGCCGGACGGTCCTTGGCAAAGGGTGCATCGGCCACCCGGGCCGTACCCCGCAGGGGCCAGCCTGCCTCCACCGCCATGAGTTCCGCCAGCTGGGTACGCTCGCCGTGGAAGAGCACGCTGCGGAACTCGGCCGTGCGCACCGTCTCCAGCCCCATGCGGCGGGCCCGTTGCGCCAGGTTCTCCGGCGGCGGCTGCCGTGCGCTGATCACCAGGTCGGCGCCCTGCAGGGCCGCCGCCTGAAGGTCCACCGCCCCCTGGACGCGGTCCGTGAACAGCCCCACCGAGGTCACCGCCCCCACCGCCACCACCAGGGCGAGCACCAGGATGCCCGGGGCCCCGGAACGCCATTCCCGCCCCAGGGCCCGCAGGGATTCCCGCAGGATCTCGCTCATGCCGCCCCCAGCACACCGTCGTCGAGGCGGTAGCTGCGTTCGCAGCGGGCCGCCAGGTCCGGGTCATGGGTCACCATCACCAGGGCCGTGCCATCCGCCGCGCGCAGATCGAAGAGCAGATCCACCACCCGCTCCCCGGTATGGCGATCCAGGTTGCCGGTGGGTTCATCGGCGAACAACACCCGGGGCCCCGGAGCGAAGGCGCGGGCGATGGCCACCCGTTGCTGCTCACCGCCGGAGAGCTGGTGGGGATAGTGCCCCAGGCGATGGGCCAGACCCACCCGCTCCAGGGCCTGCCGCGCCACGCTGCGGGCACCGGCACCCCGCCCCGCCAGCTCCAGGGGCAGCATGGCGTTCTCCAGGGCCGTGAGGGCGGGCAGCAACTGGAACGACTGGAACACGAAGCCCACGCGCCCGGCCCGCAGGGCCGCGCGCCCGTCCTCATCCAGGGCGGAGAGGGCCGTGCCCAGCAGATGCACCTCCCCCGCGGAGGGGGAGTCCAGCCCCGCCAGCAGCCCCAGCAGGGTGGACTTGCCGGAACCGGAGGTGCCCAGGATGGCCACCGCCTCGGCTGCGGCCACATCCAGATCCACGCCCGCTAGAATGGACACGGGCCCCTCGGGGCCCGGGATCCACCGGGCGAGACCCCTTGCCTGCACCACAGGACTGGAAGACTCGGATACCATGCGTTCACGACTCCTGATGCTGCTGATCATGGCCTGTCTGGCCCTGCCTATTCTGGCCATTGCCCCGGTCATGGCGATGGACCGTCCCACATTGCTGGTGCTGGGGGACAGCCTCAGCGCCGCCCACGGCATCCCCCTGGAGGCCGGTTGGGTGGCCCTGCTGGCGGATCGCCTGGAACGGCGCGATCCGCCCTGGCGGGTGGTCAACGCCAGCGCCGGCGGCGAGACCACCCGCGGCGGCCTGAGCCGCCTGCCCGCACTGCTGCAACGCCATGAACCCCAGGTGGTGGTCCTTGCCCTGGGGGGCAACGACGGCCTGCGGGGCATCTCCCCGGACGAGGCGCGGGACAACCTGGAGGCCCTGGTGGGCACCGCCCGCAAGGCCGGTGCCCGGGTCCTGCTGGTGGGGATCCGCGTGCCGCCCAACTTGGGCAGGCGCTACGCCGAGAGGTTCCACGGCATCTACCACCAGTTGGCGGAGTCCCAGGACGTGCCCCTGGTGCCCTTCCTGCTGGAGGGGGTGGCCCTGGAGGCGGGCATGATGCAGCCGGACGGGATCCATCCCACCGCCCGGGCCCAGGCGCGCATGCTGGACACCGTCTGGCCGGAACTGGAACCGCTGCTGGATGCGCAGGACTAGTCGCCGGCGGCGGTCCCGGCCCGGTGCCAGCCCAGGGCCGCCAGGCGCCCCGGCAGCTCCCCCACGCCCCGCACCATGAGATCGGGGTAGGGCCCCCCGGGCCACGGGGCCAGGTGGGTGTTCACCCAGGCGGTGCGCATCCCCACCCGGGCCGCCCCCTTCACGTCCCGCTCCGGATCATCCCCCACGTGCAGGGCCTCACCGGCCGCCACCCCGGCCTCGTCCAGGGCGGCGGTGAAGATCTCCGCCGCAGGCTTGGCCGCCCCGGTGCGGGAGGCGGTCACCACGAAATCGAAGAAGCCGCCGATGCCGATGCGGTGCACATCGGCGTTGCCGTTGGTGATGGCCCCCAGGCGGTAGTGCCGCGACAGGGCCTCCAGGGTGTCCATCACCGCGTCGAATAGCTCCACCTCATTGCGGGCGTCCCAGAAGACCCGGAAACCCGGCTCCACCAGGTCCCCGTCGTAACCGTACTGCCGCGCCAGCTCCTGCAGCCACTCCTTGCGCAGCACCGTCAGGTCGGGGTAGCGGTGGGCACGGGGGGAGAACCAGTCCTGGCGGTGGCGGATCAGGGCCTCTGCGTCCAGGCGCTGGGTGATGCGCGGGTAATGCGCCTCCAGCCAGGCATGGAAGGCATACTCCGCCCGGCGGATCACGGGGGCGCACGCCCAGAGGGTGTCGTCCAGATCGAAGGTGATGCAGCGCAGTTCCATGGCCGCAAGCATACCCGAATCCGCCGCTCGGGTAAGCCGTCACAGTTCGGGGGCCTTTCACGGTGAGGGTCTGTGCAACTGCTACACTCCCTGCGGACATTCAACGAAGGAACATCGGAGGTATCCCGCATGAGAATCGCAACCAAGGCCCTGATCACCGGCACCCTGCTGGCCCTGAGCGCCAGCGCCGTCCAGGCGGTGGAGCCCAAGGAGGCCATTGAATACCGCCAGGCGGTGTTCGAGGTCTTCAAATGGAACATGGGTCCCCTGGGGGCCATGGCCCAGGGCAAGATGCCCTTCGACCGGGAGAAGGCGGCCCTGTACGCCCAACAGCTGAACCGGGTGGCGGACATGCCCTGGCAGGGCTTTGTCGAAGGCTCGGACATGGGGGACAGCGAGGCCCTGGCGGAGGTGTGGACGGACCGTGAGGGCTTCGAGTCCAAGGCCTCCGACTTCGAACAGGCCGCCGCCACCCTGGCGGAACTGGTGCAAAGCGAGGCCCCCGAGGGGGACATCCGCCGCCAGATCGGGGCCGTGGGACAGAGCTGCAAGGCCTGCCACGACCACTACCGGGAGGACTGAACCCCGCCGCCACCCCGCCCGGGGCGGCACATCAGCGCCTGGCCCCTCAGGGGGCCAGGACCACCAGGGCCCAGACCAGTACGGCACACAGGGCCAGCAGCGCCAGGGCGTGCAACGGACCGACGAAACGCACCTCCTCCACGCCGCGATCCGCGGGCATGGGCTTGCGCCCGGTGATCATGGGCCGCACCAGGTCGTCCCCCTTGAGTACCCCGTGCAGCACCACGGCCACCACGTGCACCGCCACCAGGGCCAGGATCAGATTGAAATTGGCCTTATGGACCCCGGTGAGCCAGGCCCGGGTGTCCCCGGAGACCCAACCGGCCAGGGGCCCCTGGGTGAAGATCTCGTCATCGGCGAAGAGCCCGGTGAGCGTCTGCACCAGGAGCAGGCCCAACATGAGCAGCACCGACCATCCCCCCAGGGGGTTGTGGCCGAAGCTGCGATGCATGCGCCCCCGGGCCAGGTCCGCCGCGTAGCGGGCCACGCTGCCGGGTCCCTGGACGAAGTCCGAGAAGCGGGCGCTGCGGCTGCCCCAAAACCCCCAGGCGATGCGAAACAGCAACAGGGTCAGCAGGACATAGCCCAGTTGCATGTGCCAACCCAGGGTGGTGATGTCCCGGGCCGTATACCACAGGGCCGCCAGCAGCACCGGCAGCGCCCAGTGGAACAGACGCGTGGGGGCGTCCCACAACCTGAGGGGGCGCAACGGGATCGCCTCTTGCGTCTCTCTACTCTGCGTCATCGCCGGTCTCCTTTCGGTGCGGGATGGGGGTTCATGATGGCCCATGGGCATCGGTCTGCACATCCCGTCCCTGGGGATCGTAGCCGGTCAGCTCCACGAAACCCCGCCCCGCGGGGCGGCCGTCCTCGAAGACATCCACGGCACCCTCCCAATAGCGCACCGTCAGGTCCATCTCCTGGTCGGGACGCACGGCGCGCACCTCCAGGGTGCGATCCTGCCCCAGCAGATGCACCCGCCAGGCCACGGGATACACGGCCCCGGAGGGGGCGGTCCAGGTGTCCAGCACCCGCACCCGGTAGCCCTCCCGGGGGATGGGTCGGTAGCCGCCCCGGGGATCCACCCACAGCCCGTGGCTCACCGGGTCCACGCCCCCGTCCTCCAGGCGCATGCGGTAGAGCATCACATCGTGGCCATCGGCCAGCTGCAGGGAGAACCAGTCCCAGCCCACCTGATCCTTCCCCAGGGCGCTGGTGCTCCACTCCCGATCCATCCAGGACAGGCCGGATACGCGGTATTCCTTGTCGTTCAGGGTGAGCCTGCCCTCGGTCTGCATGCGGGTAATGGAGTAATAATAGGAGGCATTCCCCGGGCGCCCGGATTTTTGGCTCAGGCCTGCCTCCCCCTGCAGCACTACGGGCTTGAGGGCATCCAGGCGCAGATCCAACGCCACCGCCCCCGCCCCGGCCCGCAGCCGCCAGGGGAAGCCGTTGCCGGCGACCGCCTCCAGGCGCCAGTCATCCAGCCAGACCCGGAAGGGGCCCAGCCCCGCCCCCGCCAGCCCCGCGGCGCCCCGGGAGAAGCGCTCGAAGGCCCGGTGCCCCGCCCCCGCCACATCGGTCACCGCCAGGTGCGCCATCCAGCCCTGGTTCGTGGCCCAGGCGGAGGGGGAGGACGGGGCTTCTGGGGCCAGGGCGAAGCGGAAGAAGGTGAGCTGGTAGCCGAAGCGGCGCCCGGTCTCGTCCTCCAGATTGCCGGTGACATACCACCATTCGTTGCGATAGTCGGGATGGGCCCCGTGATCCTGGGGAAAGCGGAAGCTGCGGGGTTCCACGGCCCGGGCATAGCCCGACAGGTCATCCCCGCTCAGGGCCCGGGACACCTGCAGGCGCTCCCCCTCCCCTGGGGCCGGTTCCGGGCCTTCGCAGCCCGCCACAACCAGGATCAGCAACGGCAGCAGGATGCGCCGGATCCACTCGCGGCCAGTACGCCCGGACATGGCCTATTCCTCCCTCAGATGTTCGGCGGGCCGGGCCCGGCTCATGCGGTACCCGGGATAGGCCCCGGCCAGCAGGGCCGCCGCCACCGCCAGCCACAGGCCGTCGGCCAGCACCCCCCAGGGGACGCTGTGGGCCATGCTCCAGCCAAAGGAGCGGCGGTTGATGACATCGATGAGCACATCGGACATCAAAAGCCCCAGGGGGATGGCGAACAGCCCCGCCGCCAGACCCAGCAAGACGCTTTGCAGCGCCACCATCGCCCCCAGTTCCCGGGGCGTGACGCCGGTGGCCCGCAGCACGGCATGCTCCCGGGCCCGCTCCAGCTGCAGGGCCATGAGGGCACTCAGCACCCCGACGAAGGCCACCCCCACGGTGAGCAGGCGCAGCACATGGGTGATGGCGAAGGTGCGGTCGAACACCGCCATGGCCTCCTCCCGGATCTCCCCGGTGGGGGTGACCAGCACGGGGTCATCCAGGCCGGCGACGGCCTCGCGCACGTCCGCCAGGGCGCGCGCCCGGGGGATCCCCGGGTCCAGGAACAGGGCCAGGGAGGCCACGCCGGGATCGTCCCAGTAGCGGTCATAGCGGTCCCGGTGGATCGTCACCAGCCCCCGGTCGGAGCCGTATTCCTGCACCACCCCCACGATCTCGAAGTCCCGCAGCCCCCGGTCGGTGCGCAGGGTGAGGCGATCCCCCGTGTGCAGTTGCAGGCGCCAGGCCAAAGGTTCGGAGACGATCACCGCATCCCGCCGCGCCAGGGCCTCCCAGGCGGCGCGCCGCTCCCCGGAGCGGAAGCGGTAACCCTCGGGGGTGCGGGGGGCCGGATCCACCGCCATGAGTTCCAGGGTGCCCCGGGGCGACTGCACGGGCACGCGGCGGGCCGTGCTCACGGCCTGCACCGCCTCCAGGGCCTGCAGCCGGGGCCGGGCCGCATCCGGCAGCAGCGGGTTCAGGCCCAGGCTGGAGCGCCCCGGGGCGCTGACATAGACATCCCCCTGCAAGGTCTGGCCCAGCCAGTCATCCACGGTGGTGCGAAAGCTGGATACCATCACGCCCACGCCGATGGTGGCGGAGACGGCCACCGCCAGGGCGGCCACCGCCAGGGCGGAACGGCTCAGCCCGGCGCTCACCCCCCGCGCCGCCATGCGGCCCATGGCCCCGAACACCCCCCCCATGACCGGGGCCAGCCCCCGGGAGAGGGCCATGAGCCCCGGCGGCACCAGCAGGGCGTAGCCCAGGATGAGGGTAAACAGAGCCACGAACCCCAGCACCAGGCTGCGGCTGGGCCACAGGATCAGGGCCAGGCCCAGGACCATGAGCCCCACCCCCGCCAGTCCCAGCCACGGGATCAGACGTCCCACCCGGTGCTCCAGGTGGGAGCGGCTCAGGGCATCCCGGGGGGAGACCCGGGCCGCCTCCCAGGCGGGCCCCAGGGCCGCCACGGCGGTGGCCCCGAGCCCCAGGGCCAGCCCCTTGAGCAGCACCCAGGGGGACAGGGCCAGACCGGTGACGCTCAGGACGAAATACATATCCGAGATGGTGCGGGTCACCATCTGCAGCAGGAAGCGGCCGATGAACGTCCCCGCCAGCAGCCCCAGCAGCGTACCCACCAGGCCCACCACCAGGGCCTCCGCCATCACCCGGCGGCCCAGTTCGCCGCCGGTCATGCCCTGCATGCGCAGCATGGCCAGCAGACGCCGGCGGCGCAGCACGGAGAAGATCATGGTGTTGTAGACGAGAAAGCCCCCCACCAGCAGGGCCAGCAGGCTCATGGCCGCCAGGTTCACCTGAAAGGCCCGGGCCAGTTGCAGCGTGGCCTCATTGCGCCCCTCGGTGCGCACCAGGTCGGCCCCCGGGGGCAACAGGGCCCGCACCCGCTGCACCGCCGCCCGGTCCTTCAGGATCAGGTCGATGCGGTCCAGGCGGCCCACCCGATCCAGGAGCCCCTGGGCATGGGCGATGTCCGCCACCAGGATGCCGTCCAGGGCGGGATCGTCGTGGTCCAGGACGGTCTCCAGGGTCACCCGCTGCCGCTCCCCGAGCACCTCCAGGGTGAAGTCCTCCCCTGCCTCCAGACCCAGGCGGTGGGCGGCCCGTCGGCTCAGGGCCACGCCATCGTCGGAGGTGATCAGGCCGGTCATGCCGCCGCCTTGCAGTCCGGCGGCGTAGCTGCGAAAGGGGGCCTCGGCGAAGGGATCCAGCCCCAGCAGGGTCAGGGTCTCGCCCCGGATCTGTACATGCCCCTCCACCACCGGGGCGCTGTCCCGCACCCCGGCCAGGCGCAGGCGGGTGTAGACGGCCTCGTCCAGCCCCGCCGGGCCGCCCAGCACCTGGTGGGTGGCGTGCCCGGAGACCGCGTCCAGGGACAGTTCGAAGGCCCGGGAGGCGCTGGAATTGGCCAGATCCACCCCCACCACCACGGCCACCCCCAGGGCGACGCCGAGGATGGACAGCAGCACGTTCCAGGGATGGCGCCGGTGATCCCGCAGCAGGGCCAGGAACAGGCTGCTCATGGATGCACATCCCCGTGGTCCAGGCGGCCCTCGCACAGGGTCCACACCCGGTCGGCCACCGCCGCCACCTCGCGGCTGTGGGTCACCATCACCAGGGTACGGCCCTGGCGCCGGGCCAGGTCCCTGAGCAGGGCGATGATACGGGCCCCGGTGTCGGCATCCAGGTTCCCCGTGGGTTCATCCGCCAGCAGCAGCGCCGGCTCGTGGGCGATGGCCCGGGCGATGGCCACCCGCTGTTGCTCGCCCCCGGAGAGGGCATCGGGAAAGGCCCCGCCCCGGCCGGGCAGGCCCACCTGTCCCAGCAGGTCCTCCACGCGACTGCGCCGTTCCCGGGCCGGGACATCGTTGAGTTCCAGGGGCAGGGCGATGTTCTCCGCCACGGTGAGGGTGGGCACCAGATTGAAGAACTGGTAGATGAAGCCCACGCGGCGGCGGCGGAACAGGGTACGCTCCCGCTCCCCCATGCGGTCCAGTCGCTGCCCCTCCACCCGGATCTCGCCGCCGTCGGGGCGGTCGATCCCCGCCAGCAGATTCAGCAAAGTGGACTTGCCCGAGCCGGAGCGTCCCAGCAGGGCGACGATCTCCCCCCGCTCCACGCGGGCGTCGATACCGTCCAGGACCACGCGCCGGCGCCCCCCCTCCTCATAGGCGCGTCGCAGATCCCGGACCTGGAGGACCGGCCCTTCCTCGGGCGCGGCTTTCGCGGTGGCATTGGCCATGATGGGTCGCTTCCCTTGTGGTTGTATCCGTTGGGGATGGGGGATGGCTCAGACCCGGTCCGGGTCCAGCACATGCTCCACTACCAGTTGCGCGCTGCAGGCCCCGCGGAACTCGTTGGCATCCAGGCGGTAGGCCAGATGCACCCTGTCCCGATCCTCCGGCCAGTCCTGGGGATCGATATGAAAGGCGATGCCGCCGATCTCCGTGCGGCCGCCCCGGGGCCGCAGGCGCAGGCGCAGATGACGCCCCGCCAGCAGCCGGCGTTCCAGCACCTGGAACTCCCCGTCGAACAGGGGCTCCGGAAAGCCCTGCCCCCAGGGGCCGGCGGCGCGCAGGGCCTCGGCGGTCTCCAGGTTCAGTTCGTGCTCCGCCAGGGGGCCGTCGCTCTGGATCAACCCCTCCAGGTCCGCCGGTTTCAGGGTCCGGCGCACGTGGTCATCGAACCGATGGCGGAAGGTCTCCAACCGGTCCGCCGGCAGGCTCAGCCCCGCCGCCATGGCATGACCGCCGAAGCGGGTGATGAGGCCCGGATGGGCGGCGTCGATGGCCGCCAGGGCGTCGCGCATGTGCAACCCGGGGATGGAGCGGGCGGAGCCCTTGAGCGTCCCCTCCTCACCCGGGGCGAAGGCGATCACCGGCCGGTGCAGCCGCTCCTTGAGGCGCGAGGCCACGATGCCGATGACCCCCTGATGCCAGTGGGGTTCATGCACACACAGCCCGTGCCAGGTCTCCCGGTCCAGGCCGCCTTGGAGCAAGGCCTCCAGCCCCTCCAGGGCCTCGGCCTGCATCTGCTGTTCCACCTCCCGGCGTTCCCGGTTGAGATCGTCCAGGGCGCGGGCCAGTTCTCGGGCCCGGTTGGCGTCGTCGGTCAGCAGGCACTCGATGCCCAGGGACATGTCGTCCATACGCCCGGCGGCGTTGAGGCGGGGACCGGCCGCGAACCCCAGGTCCGCGGCCACCACCCGCTGCGGGTTGCGTCCCGCCACCTCCAGCAGGACCCGGATACCCGGCACGGCCCTGCCGGCACGGATGCGCCGCAACCCCTGCTCCACCAGGATGCGATTGGTGCGCTCCAGGGGGACCACATCCGCCACCGTGCCCAGGGCCACCAGGTCCAGGAGATCGCCCATGACCGGCTCCGGTAATCCCCTTTGCCTGAACCAGCCGCCCGCCCGCAGGCGCGCCCGCAGGGCCGCCAGGACATAAAAGATCACCCCCACCCCCGCCAGGGACTTGGCGGGGAAGGGATCGCCGGGCAGGTTGGGGTCCACCAGGGCATCCGCCTCCGGCAGGTGCTCCCCGGGCAGGTGATGATCGGTGACCAGCACCCGGATCCCCCGGTCCCGGGCCGCCCGTACCCCCTCGATGCTGGCGATGCCGTTGTCCACGGTGATGATCAGGTCCGGTGCCCGGTCGGCGGCCACCGCCACGATCTCCGGGGTGAGTCCGTAGCCATAATCGAAGCGGTTGGGCACCAGGTAGTCCAGGCGCGAGGCCCCCATGGCCCCCAGGGCCCGCAGGGCCAGGGCGGTGCTGGTGGCGCCGTCGGCATCGAAGTCCCCCACCACCAGGATGGACCACGCCTCCCACAGGGCCGTCTCCAGCAGCGCCGTGGCCGCATCGATCCCCGAGAGCGCGGTATGGGGCGGCAGGCCGCCCAGGCCATGATCCACCTGGGCCGGGTCCGTGATGCCACGGTGGGCATAGACCCGGGTGAGCACATCCGCATCCGCCGGGCTGTGGGCCAGCCGCACCAGGCGCCGCCGGGCCTTCATACCCCCCCCTCGCACAGCGGGCGGGGACGGCGCCAGAGGCGCCACGCAGCCCCGCGATCCAGGCGCAGCCCCTGGTCGTCGGCATGCACCTGCAGTTCCTTCAATACCCCCCGGCGCAGGCGGGCGCGCAGGGGGGCGAACCAGGTCCGGTCCAGCCCCTCCAGGGTGGCCATCCAGGCCTCGATATCGTCGTAGGCGGCCTCCCTCTGCAGCGGGTCCAGCAGCACCAGCACGGGGCCCCGGCGGGAGCGGGCCTCCAGGGCCGCCCACAGGGCATCGGCATCCTCCGGCAACGGCTGCAAGGTCACCCCGCTCCACCGGCACAGCCCCTGCAGCAGTGGTGCATCGCCGAAGGCCGCCGCCAGGGGGGGGGCCATGGGGGGGGCAGGCAGCACACCGGCCCCCCAGAGCCAGAGGCTGTTCACCGCCGGCAGCCCCCGCTGTCCCCGCTCCCGGTTCACCCGGGACGCATCCAGCACCATCTGGATCTCCGTAAGCAGGCGCACCCATGCATGATCGGCCCGCTCACCGCCCCCGGGCAGCAGGCGCTGGATGCGCCCCCCCGTGGCCTGGGACAGGGGGGCGCTGTCCAGGGGGGCGGACGTTTGCAGGCGCAGCTGCCAGTGATCCGGGGTCAGGGCCTCGAAGCCGCCGATGGAATCCCCGAGATGGGCGTTCAACTCCCCCACCAGATCCGCGGCCTCCCCGGCCGACAGCCGCAGACGGGAGGCATCGGTGAGCACCAGATCCTCCGGCCCCACCTGCAGATGCACCGGGTCGGCGCAGGCCCAGGCCTCCCTCCCCGGATCGGCGCCCAAGGCCAGGCGCAGAAAGGGGGCGGCGGGCGTCCCCGCCTCCAGGCCGAAGCGGCGGCACAGCTGGGTCTCCACGGCCTGGTCCGGGGAGGACGAGACCGCCCCCCGGCCCCGGAGCCATTCCAGCCCCGGCGCCCGCCCCACGCCACCGTAGGAGGCGCACCATTCCGGCACCCGTCGCCACAGGCCCGGCACCAGCAGATACAGGACGGTAGGGGTCATGGGCGATGAGGGTACGGGCAGGGGTTGGGCATGGCGGATACCGGACAGGGAAAGTCCGGTATTGTCCACGATCCGGGCCGAAAGGCCAAAGGGGCCTGGACCGGTATTTGAAGCCATCTCAACGATTACAGCGGGCCCACCCCAGTCGGATTGCTGTACATCAACTAGAGTCGACCCTTGAGTAAGGCATAGATCCTGCCCTTGCCCCGCTTCCCGACCGCCAGGACATACACGATCAGCGTGTCATCCACCACCTCATACACCAGACGATAACCAACGGCCCGGAGTTTGATCTTGTAGACGGATTCATATCCGCTTAACCGATCCGTCGGCACCCTAGGGTTTTCGTAACTACTCAGGCCACCCCTGGCTCACAGGGTGGCGCACCCACCCCTGTATGGCTATGCTCCCTTCATGAAGCTGCAACGCCCCACCCAGGAAGAGCTCAACCGCATGACTTCGGAGCAGAAGGATCAGCTGATCATGCAGCTGTTCGATGCCCTGGAGGCACTTACGGCCCGGGTGGCGGAGTTGGAGAAGCAAGTGGCCAAGACCAGCCGGAACTCCAGCAAGCCGCCGTCTTCGGATGGTCTGCGCAAGGGTCCGGCGCAGCCACGGCAGAAGGGCAAGCGGTCCAGTGGCGGACAGAAGGGGCACAAGGGGTCCACCCGGCAGATGGTGGATCAACCGGACCGGGTGGAGGTGCTGCATCCCCAGGGCACCTGCTCCTGTGGTGGGGTCCTGGAGGCCCTGCCGGCTCGGGTGAAGGAACGTCGTCAGCAGATCGAGATTCCAATGCCCCGTCGGGTGGTAACCGAATACCGGCAGATGCAGGTGACCTGTCGCTGTGGCCGACGCCATGCGGGGATATTTCCTGCGGGTGTGACGCCCAACGTGAGCCATGGTCCGCGCCTGAAGGCCTATGCCGTGGGTCTGAACCAGGGGCACTTCGTGGCCTTGGAGCGGACCTGCCAGATCCTGAGGGACCAGTACGGCGTGGCGCCTTCGGTGGGCACACTGCAGAACTGGATCCAGGAGATGGCCACGGCCCTGACCCCGGCCTATGAAGCGGCAAGGGAACAGATCCGCCGGTCCGACGTGGCCCACTTCGACGAGAGTGGCCTGCGGGTTCGGGGCCGGCTGCACTGGCTGCATGTAGCCGCCACGACGGAGGCGGTGCACTACACCGTCCATGCCCGGCGTGGGCATGAGGCCATGGAGGCGGCCGGTATTCTGCCGCATTTCCAGGGCGTTGCGGTCCATGACCATTGGTCCCCCTATTGGCGCTACACAAAGTGCCAGCATGTCCTGTGCAATGCCCATCACCTGCGCGAACTGAACTACAGCGAAGCGCTGACCGGATATGACTGGCCCCGCCAGTTGCGCGAGACCCTGATTTCGGCCCAGCAGGCCGTGGTTCAGGCCCGCGCCCAAGGGAAGATCCGTTTACCGGAAGACCAGATCGCCACCTTCCTGCACGCCTATGACCGCCACCTGCACCAGGGACTGAAGGCCCACCCGGTCAAACTCCCAAAACCCGGCAGTCATCGACGAAGCCGACAACACCCCTCCACCAACCTGCTCATGCGACTGCGGGACCACCGCACGGCCATCTGGCGTTTCCTCACGGACTGGCGCGTCCCCTTCAGCAACAACCACGCCGAACGCATGGTCCGGCCCATCAAGGTCAAGCTCAAGGTCATCGGCGGCTTCCGGGCCATGGGCGGAAGTCAGGCCTTCTGCATCATCCGCTCCGTCTGGGAAACCAGCAAGCTGCAAGGTCAAAACCCCTTCGAGGTGCTGCGAATGGCTGGGGCGGGGGCTGAGTAGTTACGGGTTTTCAAGCCTTGCCGCCAGTTTTTTCTTGAACTGGGTTTTTATCGGCTCCCTCAGCTTCTCCCATTCCTTCAGGGCAATGGGTAGAAACTTGAGCCTATAGGTCATCCAGTGACACCGGCACGGCCTGCCCCTTGTCCCCGAGTCGTTCCTCGACGATGCTGGCGAGTTCGTCGTCTTCAATCCTGTCCATCATCACCTCGTAAAGTTCCGCCGGGATCAGGTATGCGGCTGGCTTGTTGTGGTTCAGAACCGCAATGGGCGAACCATTGGCCTTGGACAGCACAGAGGATGGATTTTTCTTCAATTCTGAAATACTTACGGAATAATCTGCCAGAACCTGACGCATCACCTTACCCAAAAAAGAGCCATATTTAGGGCTTATTATAGACCTTTATCTGTCTAGTCACCATCTTCCTTGATCTCCGGCCGCGGGGCGTGGTCGGGGTTGGCCCTGCGGGCGAGGACGAAGGCCAGGGCGATGGCGGGCAGGCCCGCCAGGGCGGAGGTGACGAAGAACCAGGACCAACCCACCGCCTCCACCAGCAGGCCCGTGAAGCCCGCCAGGAACTGGCCCGGAAGGGTCATGAGGGAGCTGAACAGGGCGTACTGGGTGGCGGTATAGGCGGTGTTGGTGAGGATGGAGAGATAGGCGATGAACACCGCCACCGCCAGGCCGCCGGTGATGTTGTCGGCGACGATGGCCAGCACCAGCCCCCCCATCTGCGGCCCCAGCAGGGCGAGCCAGGAGAAGGCAAGGTTGGTGAGCGGGGCCATGAAGGCCGTGAGGAGGAGCATGGGCATGATGCCAAAGCGGGCCACCAGCACCCCCCCCAGGCCGGCCCCCAGCAGGGTCATGGCCAGGCCGAAGGCGGCGGCCACGTTGGCGATCTGGCCCTTGGTGAAGCCCAGGTCCAGATAGAAGGGATTGGCCATCACCCCCATGAAGATGTCGCTGATGCGAAAGATCCCGATGAAGACCAGGATCACCAGGGCCATGCGCCCGTAGCGGCGGATAAAGTCGGCGAAGGGGCACACCACCGCACCGATGAACCAGGCCGCCAGATCCCGCCGCCAGCCCTGGCTGCGGGTGCGGGCCAGGTAGTCCACCACCCGCTGCTCCGTCTGCCAGGTGCGCCGGTCCACATCGCCTTCCGGCTCCCGCACGATCAACGTGGTGGCCAGGCCCACCCCCATGAGGGCGGCCATGGCGGCATAGGCCAGGGTCCAGTCCCCCACCGCCGCCAGGTGCAGCGCCCCCGCCCCGGCCACCAGCAGGGCCACGCGGTAGCCCAGGATATAACTGGCGGCCATGGCCCCCTGGCGGTCCCGGCTCACCGCCTCGATGCGGTAGGCATCCACGGCGATGTCCTGGGTGGCGGAGCCGAAGGCGGCCAGCACGGCCCACGCCGCCACCCACCCCAGATGGTCCACGGGATCGGTAAAGGCCAGCCCCAGCAGGGACAGGCCGATGGCCCCCTGGGCCAGGAACATCCAGGCACGGCGCCGTCCCAAGATTCGGCTGAGCAGCGGCAGGGGCAGCCGATCCACCACCGGCGCCCAGAAGACCTTCACCGAGTGAGCCATGCCCACCCAGCTGAGAAAACCGATGGCCGCCAGCTCCACCCCCAGGTCCCGCAGCCAGGCGGTGAAGGTGCCCCCCACCAGCAGCAGGGGCAGCCCGGCGGAGAAGCCCAGAAAGAGCATGCCGATGACCCGGGGATGGCGGTAGACCCCCAGGGCCTGCCGCCAGTCCCGTCCCGTCCCGCCCGCCGATGCCCTCACCCTCTCTTCTCCTTCGGGGCAGCGCCCCCATGGCCCATACCCAACGGAACGGCGGCGCCTGCGCCGGCCCCGTGCAGCGAGGAGCGCAAGCGCTTGCCCATGTGCCGGGCGGGTGGCAATCTGATTTCTCCCAGGCCGTTTCCCAGGAGCCTCCCGTGAACCTTCGCACCCTGCCCCTCGCCCTGTGCTGCGCCCTCACCGCCCTGCCCCTGCAGGCGGAGACCATCTTCCTGCAGGAGGGGGAACAATGGCGGCGGGGGGATGTGCAGGTATGGTGCGAGCGGCCGCGGGGATCGGAACAGCCGGTGGTGCTCAGCGAATGCCAGCACTGGGACGATTTCCGTGACGATTGCCTGTTCCAGCGCCGCATCCACCGGGCCGGCGGCGTGGAATGCGTCGAGGAATGCCAGCACTGGGACGACTTCTCCGGCAGTTGCCACTTCGAGACCCGGTGCGAATACCGCCCCGGACAGGGTGGATTCGTGCGCACGGAATGCGCCCGCTTCGACGACTTCCGGGAGACCTGCCGCGATACCCGGGAGGTGTGGATCGGTCCCTGACGGGGTCAACCCTCCGCCTTCTCCGCACAGTGGATGCACCGGGTCACGGCGGGGTTGGCCTCCAGGCGTTGTCTGAAATGCTGGATATCGTCTTCGTTCCGCATGGTCGGGATTCTACGCCAGTCCCTATCCATGGGCACAACCTCTCAGAGACCCAGGCCCGGCAGCAGGGGGCGCGCCAGGGGCAGCAGGAAGGCGGTGAGGATCCCGGCCAGGCTCAGGCCCAGGCCGGCGAAGGCCCCGGCCGTGGCGCTGATACCAAAGGCCTGGGCGGTGCCAAAGCCGTGGGCGGTCACCCCCAGGGCGAAGCCCTTCACCCGGTCGTCCCGGATGCCCATGAGACGGATGAGCACAGGCGCCAGCAGGCAGCCCAGTGCCCCGGTGAGCAGCACCAGGGCGGCGGTGAGGGACGGCAACCCCCCCAGCTTCTCCGACACCCCCATGGCGATGGGCGTGGTCACCGACTTGGGGGCCAGGGAGGCCAGGGTGCGGGGATCCGCCCCCAGGAGTTGGGCCACTGCCACCGCGCTGACGGCGGCGGTGCCCGCCCCGGCCACGCCGGCGGTGAGCAGGGGCAGCAGCAGGGCGCGGATCTGGCGGCGGTGATCATAGAGGGGGATGGCCAGGGCCACGGTGGCGGGTCCCAGCAGGAAATGGATGAACTGGGCCCCCTCGAAATAGGTCTCGTAGTCGGTGCCGGTGAGCAACAGCAGGGCGATGAGCCCCACCATGGCCAGCAGCACCGGATGCAGCACCGGGCTGCCCCCCAGGCGGCGTTGGAGCCAGAGGCCGGCCTGAAAGGCCAGCAGGGTCAGGGAGAGCCACAGCAGCGGGCTCGCGGCCAGGAAGGCCCAGATGTCGGTGACCCCCTCAGCCATCCCGGCCTGTACGCCCCGCGCCGCGGATGAGGAGGTTCAACGTCCCCAGGGTCACCCCCAGGGCCAGGGCGGTGCTCACCAAAAGCCCCGTGAGCAGGGGCCAGGCATCCTGCAGGACGCGATCGAAATGCACCATCAGCCCCACCCCGGCGGGCACGAACAGCAGGGCCAGATGGCGCAGCAATCCGTCGCACACCCGCCGGAGGGCGTCAGGGACCCCGCCGCGGGCCAAAAGGCCCGCGAACAGCAGCATCATGCCCACCACGGGGCCGGGGAACGGCAGCCCCAGGGCGGCCACCAGCACCTCCCCCGCCAGCTGGCAGAGGAGCAGCACCAGCAGCGCGGGCACCATCCCCGGCATCAGTCACAGGGACCGGTGCGGCGGCCGCTGATCTCGGTGCGCATGCGCATGGGGCCGATGGGGGTCTGCATGGTGGCATTGGCCTGCCCCTCCAGGGTGTCCCCGGAAAACTGCATCTCCGCCTGCATCTCCACCTCCATCCCCTCCTGGGTGCAGAGCAGATCATAGCGGGCGCGGGAGGCGGTCAGGTCCATGGAGCGGATCTCGCAGTTCTCCTCCACCCCGAGAAATTCCCGGCCCTTGTCCAGATCCGCTTCGGTGATGCACTCACTGGAGGTGTTGCGCT
This sequence comes from Ectothiorhodospira mobilis, assembly GCF_900114895.1. Lineage (GTDB taxonomy): Bacteria > Pseudomonadota > Gammaproteobacteria > Ectothiorhodospirales > Ectothiorhodospiraceae > Ectothiorhodospira > Ectothiorhodospira mobilis_A. Next base: position 201,643 of record NZ_FOUO01000002.1, on the reverse strand, counting down.
GCTCGGGGAAGGCGGCGCTGCCCTCCATGCGGCTGACGTTGTCGAAGGTCCACTGACCGGGGTTCAGGTTAGGACGGGTGTCGGCGGCCTGCAGGGTGGAGATGAGGGCCAGGCAGGCCACAAGGGACGAAAGACGAAGGGACATGGGCAAGGACTCCAGTGGGGATGGCGGCATGGTAGCAACGCCCGGCGGGGGCCGCCAGGCGAGGTCCCGGGCGCCGGGGGTCAGGTGATCACGGGATCGGTATCCTTCTCGATGTCGAACTGCAGCACCGCCAGGGCCTCGTCGTAGCGGTCCAGCATCTCCGCCTGGTCGCGTCCACCGATGAAGACATTGGCGATCTCGAAGCTGTACATATCCTGTCCCTGGAGTTCCCGCAGGTGCTGGCCCGGCTGCACCGGGATCTTCACCACGGTGCCCGGCTGGCGCTGGCGAAGGCGGTCGATGGCCGCCTGGCTCGGCACGCGCAACACGCGCCCGCTCTCCACGGTACGCAGCATGAAGTGTCCGGCCACGTTGAAGGGTCCCTTGCGTTCCATGGGTTTGGGCTTGCGCCCCAGGGCCAGATCCACCATCACCGAGAGATGGGAGAGGCCATGCACCTTCTCGAAGATGTCCGTATGGGCCTGGGACACCCGTGGGTTGATCTCCAGGAGCCACACCTGGTCGGAGGTCTGGTCATAGAAGAACTCGGCATTGAAGGGGGCGTTGTCCAGCCCGATCTGCTGTATCGCCGAGCGCACCACATCCATCATGCGGTGCTGGATCTCCAGGGGCAGCGAGGAGGGATATTCGTAGCGGGCGAAGGAGGAGCTGTCCTGCTCACGTACCGAGTCCACCACACCGTAGACATGCACCCGCCCGTCGTAGCTGTATCCCTCCAGGGTGCACTGCCAGCCGCCGATGGGGGTCTCCGCAACGAAGCTCTCGGGCATGCCGGCGATCTCCGGCGGGGCACCGAACCGTTCCATCAGGTAGCGGAAGGGCTCCCCCATGAAGCCCACCTTCTCGCGGCACAGGGGCATCACCGCGCGGAACTGGCGCTCGTCGTTGATATGGAAGGCCAGGAAGGAACGGAAGGACTTGATGGGCTTGATCCAGAAGGGGGGCAGCAGACCGATATGGCCATAGGCCTCGTCATCGAAGGGATCGAAGGCCCGGAATTGGGGGATGTGCTCCGGGATCACCTTGCGTTGCTCCAGACGGCTCCAGTACTTGTGCTCACACTTGAGCACCGCCTCCAGGCTGGGGCCGGGCACCCCGAAACGGGCCGCCAGGATGGGGACCAGCACGGTGCCGGGGAAGTCGTAGTAGCTGGCCACGGCATCCACGGGGCCATCGAAGGCCTCCATGGTGCGGGTGGCCTTGTCGATCAGGTGCTGGATGTCGTACTGGTCCACATTGCGGATATCGCTGATATCCAGCGCCGCGTGGAAGGCGCATTCCCGGGCCTGGGGCAGACGCTCCAGCTTTTCACGGTTGAAGGCGTCCAGACCGATGATGAAGACGTTTTTCTTGGCCATCCGGGATTCCTTGGATCGAGGTAGAGGCGAATCGGAAGAACGAGATCAGATCCCGTCCCGGGGGACGGACTCGTCCCAGGTCCTGGCGAACACGCGCACATCCCCTTCGTAGGCGTCCAGGGTGGCGCGGATGCTGAAATGGGAACGGGTGGAGCTGAGTACCGTGCGGGTGATGGTATACACCGACCAGTCCCCCCGGGAAAAGTCCCGTTCGTGCACCACCTCCCCGCGCAGGGTGTCGTACCGCTCGTTGCTGTAGCTGTAGCGCTCCCGCACCCGGCGGCCGAAGGTCAGCTGGATGTCCTCCAGGCGCAGCGTGGGATCGTTGTTGACCACCTCCAGGGCCACCTGGTTCGTGGCCAGGTTGTGCACCACCTTCCATTCCCGGTGGGCCGGGGCCAGCAGGGTGTGTTCCGGGGTGGGGGCGCGGCGCGACTGCCCCAGGTCCCGCAAGTTGGCGTCCTGGTCCCCCGCGCCGCGACACGGCAGCGTCAGGCGGCAGCCGCCGGTGTACAGGCTCAATCGCACCGGTTCCGGTGCTGGCCAGGCCAGGGGCCAGTAGGAACTGGACACCGACAGGCGGATGCGGTGCCCGGCGCGGAAGCGCTGCGCCACCTCGTTCATGCGTACCCGCACCCGGTAGCGCTGTCCGAGCTCCAGTTCCCTGGGGGTCTCATGACCTTCCCGGTGGGTGAGGTTGAGGATGCCGAAGGTCACCCGCGTGGCCCGGTCGTCCGGGGCCAGGTCCGACAGCCGCACCGCCACCTGGGCCACCGGCTTGTCGGCGGCCAGTTCCAGTTCCACCTCCGGTGCCCCCAGCATCTGCAGGTCCTTCTCCAGGGGCGGGGTGTCGAACACCAGGGCACCGCCGTCCTCCAGACGCTGATCCGAAGGCAGATCCGTGGTCTCGGCATAGGAGCACCACTTGCCGGCGAACAGACCCACGCTCAGGGGGCTCTGGATGGTGAGCTCCTCCGCATCCGGGGGCGTCTCCCCCTGCTCCGGCAGGAGACGCCCCCGGGCCAGACGATACCCCCTGGGATGCACTGCCGGGCTGGGCCATTGCGGCTCCGCCACCCACTGGCCGCTGATGTCCGGCAGCAGCGGATCGCGCCGGTCGTGCATCCACACCTGCAACATGGGGTCCGCCTCCACCCCCCGGTCGATGCCCTTGAGCCAATGGTCCCACCAGCGCAGGCATTCCCCGAGGAAGTCGATGCTGGGCCCCGGCCCGCCCATATGGGGGTATTTGTGCCCCCACGGGCCCACCAGCCCGCGGCGGGGCACCTTCAGATGCCGCATCAGGCGAAACACGGTGTTGGAATACCCGTCGGCCCAGCCGCTCACCGCCATCACCGGCACGCGGATGGCATCGTAGTCCTCACACACCGAGGCGTGGCGCCAGTAGTCATCCCTGCGCTGGTGTTGCAGCCACTTGTGGATCCACAGGCCGCTGCCTTCCAGCCGCTCCCGCCACATCTCGCGCCAGCGCTCCCCCACCACCTGTGGGTCCGGCGGGCAGCTGTTGAAGCCGAACATGGTGGAGGCCCAGGACAGGTTGTCGGTGAGCAGACATCCCCCCATGTAGTGCACATCGTCGGCGTAACGGTCATCGGAGGAGCACACCGACACCACGGCCCCCAACTCCGGCGGCTGCAGGGCCGCCAGTTGCAGGCCGTTGAACCCACCCCAGGAGAGCCCGAACAGCCCCACCCTGCCGGAACACCAGGGCTGGGCGGCGAGCCAGCGCAGGATCTCCAGGCCGTCGTCCAATTCCTGCTGCAGGTACTCATCCCGCAGGATACCCTCGGAGTTCCCGCTGCCGCGCAGGTCCACGCGCACCCCGGCATAGCCGTGGGCGGCGAAGAAGCCGTGGATCTCGGCATCCCGCAGGGCCTTGTGGTCGCGTGTACGATAGGGGATGTACTCCAGGATCGCCGGCACCGGGTGCTCCATGGCATCGGCAGGCAACCAGATACGAGCGGCCAGCCGGCAGCCATCCGGCATGGGGATCCACACGGTTTCCATCTGCCGCACCCCGGACCGATCCGCCCCAGCCTGCATGGTGGCCTCCCCTTTCTGGTTTGTTGGCCTATCATAGCCAAAGGCGATCGCGGGAGACAGACGGATGAGGGCACAATCCTGGGAAATCAATGCATCCTGAAGCGAAAGGCCCCACCATGCAGGCCATGCCAAGCCGAGTACCCACCCCCATGCCCGACAGCCTCGCCCAGCGTACCGTGCTCATCGTGGACGACCAGCCGGACAGCATCCAGGTCCTGGCCCGGCTCATCAAGGACGACTACCGGGTGCGCGTGGCCACGGGCGGGGAAAGGGCGCTGGAGATCGCCCAGGGGGAAGACCCGCCGGATTTGATCCTGCTGGACGTGGAGATGCCGGGTATCGACGGATACGAGGTCTGCCGGCGGCTGAAGTCCCATCCCCGTACCGTGGGCATCCCGGTCCTGTTCATCACCGCCCGAAACGATCCCGAGGATGAGGAAAGGGGCCTCACCCTGGGGGCGGTGGATTACATCTCCAAGCCCTTCCGACCCGCCGTGGTGCGTGCCCGGGTGCGCAACCACATGCGCCTGAAGGTGAAGAGCGACCTGCTGGAGCAATACTCCATGCGCGACAGCCTCACCAACGTGGCCAACCGCCGCCTGTTCGACGAACGCTTGGCGGAGGCATGGGCGCGGGCCCTGCGGAAGGGACATGACCTGACCCTGATCCTCATGGATATCGACCATTTCAAGCAGTACAACGACCACTACGGCCATGGCGCCGGGGACGACGGACTGTGCCGCGTGGCCCGGGCCCTGCACGCCCAGCTGCAGCGCCCCGGGGACCTGCTGGCCCGCTACGGCGGCGAGGAATTCGTCGCCCTGCTCCCGGAGACCGACGCCCCGGGGGGCTATGAGGTGGCGGAACGACTACGCCAAGGGGTGGAGACCCAGCAGATCCCCCATGCCGCCTGCGATCGCCGCCAGGTCACCCTCAGCCTGGGCTGCGCGACCCTGGCATCCGGCCTGCCCCGGGAAGGGCTGCACAGCCCGGCCGATCTGCTGCAGGCGGCGGATCGGGCCCTCTACCGCGCCAAGGCCGCGGGGCGCAATCGGGTGATGGCAGCGGAGGATTGAATCCGGGGGATCAGCCCAGATCCACCCCGGCCCGTTGCGCCAGATCCTGTAGCAGCCCCAGGGCGCGATCATGCTCGAATGCCGTCACGGCCTGGGTAAGATCACTGGCTGCCCCCTCTCCCAGATCATGCTCCAGATGGCGCACGACGCCGGCCAGCGTCCCCTCCTCCACCCATTCCTGGTGCTGCAGGGCCCGGGCCAGTTCCACCAGGACGTCCCTGCCCTGAGCTCCCTCCGATGTGGCAATGCCCTGGCCCACTGCCGCCGGAGGCGCAAGTTCCAGCCCCTCCAGGGTCGTGCGGGCATCCTGAATCGCCTGCCCCAGCGCGGCGCAGGTGGCAGCCTCCACCGCTTTCCCGGTGCGCAGTCGCGCATCCGCGTTGGTGGCGATATGGGCGATGTCCACCGCACCCACCGTGCCCGCCAGCCCCTTCAAGGTATGGACCCGGCGCCGCAATGCGGCATCCTCCGGAGACCCATGCCGTAACGCCTCTCCAAGGTGGGCGAATTCACTGGAAAGCTGCAACGCAAACCGACGCAGCAGGGTCCGCTGAAAGACCGGATCCCGGTCGGCCAGGCGCAGCCCCCGGGCAAGGTCAAACCCCTCCAGGTGGTCGGGCAGCACATCGGATGGCGATGGCGTCGGCACCCTCCCCGTCCGGCGGGCTTCAGGGGCATCGGTCTCCTTTCGCGGCGGCACCCATTGGCGCAGGGTGTCATAGAACACCGGGGTGTCGATAGGCTTGCCCAGGTGGGCGTCGATCCCCGCCGCCCGGGCCTGCTCCCGGTGGGAGGCCATCACGGCGGCGGAGAGGGCGATCACCGGCAGGTCCGGATGCCCCACCCGGATGCGGCGGGTGGCCTCGAAGCCGTCCATCACCGGCATCTGCAGGTCCATGAGCACCAGATCGAACCGTCCCTTTTCCACCTCTTCCACGGCCTGGGCCCCGTCGTGCACCAGGGTGAAGCCGACCCCGGTGCGCTCCAGCAGATGCGCCACCACCTCGCGGTTGAGGGCGTTGTCCTCGGCCACCAGGATGGACCGGCCCGACAGATCCGGGATCCGTCCCGGTTCCATACCCGTGCGGGCGGGGTCCATGCCGCCGGTGATCTCCATGAGGGCATCGAACAATCCGGAGGCAGTGACGGGCTTGCTGAGAAATCCCACCTCCCCCCGCAGGGCCTCCGGCAGTTCCTCCCGGGCATGGGCGCTGACCATGAGCATATGCGGGGGCTTGCCCGGCAGCGCCCCCCTGCGGTAACGCTGCCTCAGATGTTTCAGGGCCTGCAGCCCGTCCATCTCCCCGGGCATGCGCCAGTCCAGAAGGACGAAATCGAAGGGCCGGCCCGCACGGGCCGCGGCCTCCACCCGATCCACGGCCTCCCTGCCGCTTTCGGCCTCGGCCACCCGGAAACGGGCGCTCTCCAAAAGATCCCGCAGCACCAGCCGGGCCATGGCGTGATCGTCCGCCACCAGTACATGGCCTCCCGGGATCCCCTGCAACGGGGGCTCCTCCCCCGCCTCCGCCCGCAGGGTCAAATCAAAGAAGAAGCGGCTTCCCAGCCCGGGGGTCGATTCCAGTTCCAGGCGCCCGCCCATGGCCTCCACCAGCCGGCGGCTGATCACCAGCCCCAGGCCGCTGCCGCCATAGCGCCGCGTGGTGGAGGTGTCCGCCTGGGAGAAGGCCCGGAACAGACGCGCCACCTGTTCCGGGGACATCCCCATGCCCGTGTCCGTCACCTCGAAATGGAGATGGCGATGGCCCCCCGGGCCCCCCTCCTCTTCCAGGCAGTCGATCTCCACCAGCACGTGGCCCGCTTCGGTGAACTTGATGGCATTGCCGATCAGGTTGGTGAGGATCTGGCCCAGGCGCAGGGAATCGGCGAACCAGCGGCCGGGGACGCAGGGGGCGACGCGGAAGATCAGCTCCAGTCCCTTGCGTTCCGCCTCGGTACTGAAGAGGGTCTTGAGCTGGTCCAGCAGGTCCTGGAGCGGGAAGGGATGGGGTTCCAGCTCCAGGCGGTTGGCCTCGATCCTGGAGTAATCGAGGATGTCATTGAGGATCCCCAGCAATAGGCGCGAGGAGCCGTGGATCTTGCCCGTCAGATCCCGCTGCGCCGGGGTCAGGTCCGTCTCCAGCAGGCGCTCGCTCATGCCGATGACTGCGGTCAGGGGGGTGCGGATCTCGTGGCTCATGTTGGCCAGGAACTCGCTCTTGGCCTGATTGGCCTGTTCCGCGGTCTCCTTGGCCTGGCGCATCTCCTGCTCGGCACGCTTGCGCTCGGAGATGTCCTGGATCACGGACCAGACCACCACCTTCCCGGTGGCGGGATCGGTCATGATGAAGCCGTTGAGCAGCACGGGATAGCGGCTGCCATCCTTGCGGATGTACTCCTTCTCAAAGGGACCGTAGCGTCCGGTCTCCTGGAGCTGGCGCAGTTGTTCTTGTTCCTGGGGGAAATAACACTCGGGGGTCAGGTCCCAGTAGCTCAGCGCCCTGAACTCCTTCGCCGTGTACCCCGAGGGCTCCAGCAGGGCCGAGTTGAAATCCAGGAAGGCCCCGGTCTCCAGGTCGTTCATGGCCATGCCCACGGGGGAGAGTTCGAACAGGCCGCGGAACAGGGTCTCCCGCTGCTGCAGGATCTCCTCCGAACGGCGCCGCTCGGTGATGTCGTGCTGCACCCCGAAATGCCCGGTGATGCGGCCCTGGTCGTCATACAGGCAGATGTAGTCCCCCTCGATGAGGATGGGGCTGCCATCCAGGCGCCGCTCCCGGGTCTCCACGTGCAGGCGCCCCCGTTCGAAGAGTTCGCGCATGACCGCACGCCCCTGGTCCGGTTCATCCGCAAAGAGATCATCGGGGGTCAGCCCCATAAACTCCGCCTCGGTGGCCCCGTATTGATCCAACAGGGCCTGATTCACCTTGGTGACGCGCTGATGGGCAAAGACGTAGTCCAGAAGGGCCTCCTTGTCGGAAGCCCCCTGCCAGAACACCGGTTCGTCCAGCATGAAGAAGAAGAAGCCCTCCAGGGACTGGGAGAAGAACAACTCCAACTGGCGTTCATTCTCCTGGAGGCGCCGCTCGCTCTCTTGAAGGGCCTCCAGGGTGGCACGCAGACTGCGTTCCCGGGCCTCGGATTCCCGCTTCAATGCCTCCAGACGGGCATGGCTCTCCTCCAGGGCGGCATTCAGGTGGGTGCGCCTGTTGCCCGGGAGCAGACGGCGCAGCCAGCGCCCGATGCGGGCGCTCACCGCCCCGCTCCCACCGCCAGGGACCGGACCGGCCGGGGCCATGGCTGGGGGCAAATGGAGATGAAGACGCGCTTCTTCGGGACCAGGGCCTTGGCGGTGGACAGGATCCGCGCCTGTGTCAGGGTCATGGGCAGCACCCGGTGGCGATTCATCGGTATCATAGGACCCCCATCATCCCATGGAGCGAGCGGACAATGCATGCAGACGTAGTGATCATCGGCGGCGGCCTGTCCGGTCTGGCCTGCGCCCTGACCCTGCGGGAACACGGCCGCGAGCCCCTGATCCTGGAGGCCGCCGACGCGCCCGGCGGGCGCGTGCGCACCGATGTGCGAGACGGCTTCCTGCTGGACCGGGGGTTCCAGGTGCTGCAGACCTGGTACCCGGAGGCCCGGCGGTTCCTGGATTACGACGCCCTGGACCTGCGCCCCTTCGAGACCGGGGCCCTGGTGCGCTTCGGCGGCCGCATGCACCGGGTGAGCGATGTCTGGCGCCGGCCCGGTCGTCTTGCGGAGATGATGTTCTCGCCGGTGGGGCATTGGACGGATAAGCTGCGCCTGTTGGGCCTGCGCCGCCAATGCCTGCGGGGGGATCTGCAAGCCCTCTATACGGCCCATGAACGGGATGCCATCACTCACCTGCGGGAGATGGGGTTCTCGTCACGCATCATCGAGCGTTTCTTCAAGCCCTTTTTCAGCGGGGTCTTTTTCGATCCCGAACTCCATGTCTCCTCCCGGGCCTTCGAGTTCGTCTTCCGCGCCTTCGCCCTGGGGGACACGGCCCTGCCGGCCCGGGGCATGGAGGCCATCCCGCGGCAGTTGGCGGACCGCCTGCCCGCCGGGGACCTGCGCCTCAACACCCGGGTGGAACGGCTGGAAGGCCGGCGTCTGATCCTGGAATCCGGGGAGCAACTGGAAGCGGGCACGGTGGTGGTGGCCACCCCGGGGACCGAGGCGGCGCGCCTGCTGGGGGATCCCGAACCATTCCCCACCCGCGGCACCACCTGCCTGTACTTCGAGGCCCCCGAGTCGCCGGTGTCGGGGCCGTACCTGCTGGTCAACGGCGAGGGCCGCGGGCGGGTGAACAACGTGGTCTGCCCGGCGCAACTGTCGGAGCACTACGCCCCCGCCGGCCGCCAGCTGGTCGGCGTTAACCTGCACGGTGCCGAGACCGAGCCCGAGGCCCTGGAGGAGAGCGTGCGCGCCGAGATGGCGGCCTGGTTCGGCGAATCGGTCCGGGACTGGCGGCTGATTCGGGGCTACCGCATCCCCGAGGCCCTGCCGGCACAGCACCCCCCGGTGCCCTACCCCGGGGCCGCGGAGCTGCGCCGGGGAGAGGACCTGTGGGTCTGCGGCGAATACCCCACCGCCCCCTCCATCCAGTGGGCCCTGCACACGGGCCGTCGGGCGGCGGAGGAGATCGCCGCCGCCCGGGGCGGACGCGCCCCCGGATCCGCTTCCCCATGAGGCAGGGGCATCGACCGCAAAGGACCCGTGACCGCCATGCATGCCGCTGACCCGTCTCCCCATCGCCCCGACAACCCCATCCCCATCCTGGGCCTGGCCGCCTGGAGCGGCACCGGAAAGACCACCCTGCTGGCGGCCCTGATCCCCCTGCTGCGGGCCCAGGGCCTGCGCCCCGCCCTGATCAAACACGCCCATCACCGCTTCGACGTGGACCACCCCGGCAAGGACAGCCACGTCCTGCGCGAGGCCGGGGCGGAGCAGGTACTGGTGGCCTCCCGCCACCGCATGGCCCTCATGGTGGAATCCCCCGAACCCCGGGAGCCGCAACTGGAGGAACTGCTGCGCCATCTGGACCCCGGCCGCACGGACCTGGTGCTGGTGGAGGGCTTCCGGGAAGCACCCCGGCTGCCCAAGATCGAACTCCACCGCGCCGCCCTGGGCCGCCCCCTGCTGCATCCCGGGGATCCCGACATCCTCGCCGTGGCCAGCGATGCCCCCGCATCCCTGGAGATCCCCCTGCCGTTGCTGGACCTGAACGCGCCGCCGGCCATCGCCCGCTTTATCCTGGACTGGCTGGAAGGGTGAATTGAACGGGGGGGGGTCAGAACCCCTGCGAACCGTCCCCCTGCAGCCAGCGGTCCAGACGCTGCAGGAAACGGTCCACCTCCAGGGGCTTGCCCAGGTGGTCGGTGAACCCCGCGGCGCGCATGCGCTTCAGATCCCCCCGGGAGGCGTGGGCGGTCAGGGCCACCACGGGGATCGGCCATGGCACCATCCTCTGGGCGGTACCGGCTCTGGATCCGAACAAAACGGATGTCCCCGGTTTGGGACATCCGCAGGCGTGTCGGGGTTCCGGGGGGGGATCGCCTTACCGGGATCCGCCGCCGCTCATCTGCCGCCCCCTGGGGGGATCAGAAACTCTCCCATTCCCCGTCCTCGGGGGCTTCCAGGGCCTTGGCGCCGGACCGGCCCGGATGCTCGCTCCCCCGTGCGGGCGCGGCACGACCGCGTGGGGTGGCACGCTGGCCACCGCTGGGGGCCGGCAGCCCCGGCTGACGGCCGGCATCATCCACGCGGAAGACGCTCACCGCGCGGGCCAATCCCTGGGATTGCTCCTCCAGGGATTCGGCCGCGGCCGCCGCCTCCTCCACCAGTGAGGCGTTCTGCTGCGTCACCTCGTCCATCTGCGTCACCGCCGAGTTCACCTGCTCGATGCCGGAGCTCTGCTCGTCCGACGCCGCCGCGATCTCGGCGATGAGATCCGACACCCGCTTCACCTGATCCACGATCTCCTCCATCTTGCCCCCGGCCTCCATGACCTGCTGGCTGCCGGATTCGATGGTCTCGGAGCTCTCGTTGATCAGGGTCTTGATCTCCTTGGCCGCAGAGGCGGAGCGCTGCGCCAGGTTGCGCACCTCCCCGGCCACCACGGCAAACCCGCGGCCCTGTTCCCCGGCACGGGCCGCCTCCACCGCCGCGTTCAGGGCCAGGATGTTGGTCTGGAAGGCAATGCCGTCGATCACGGTGATGATGTCGCTGATCTTCTCGGAACTCTCGGTGATGGCCTTCATGGCCTCCATGGCCTCCTTGGCCTTGGCGCCCCCCTGGGAAGCCACTTCCTGTGCGGTATCAGAGAGTTGATTGGCCTGGCGGGCGTTGTCGGCGTTCTGCTTCACCGTGGAGGTGAGCTCCTCCATGCTGGAGGCCGTCTCCTCCAGGCTGGAGGCCTGCTCCTCCGTGCGCTGGGACAGGTCCGTGTTCCCCGAGGCGATCTCCTTGGCCGCCGTGTTGATGGCGTCCACCGACTCCTGGATCTGGCCGATGAGCTCCTTGAGCCGCTCGGCGGTGTTGTTGGTGTCCCGCTTGAGCTCGCCGAAGGTGCCTTCGTACTCCCCGGTCACCCGCTGGGTCAGGTCCCCCTCGGCCACGGCGTTGAGCACGTTGGCCACCTCGCCAAGGCCCGTGGCCGTCTTCTCCATGAGGGTGTTCACCCCTTCTCCCAGGCGCTTGAAGAAGCCGTCCAGCTCCTCGGTGGCCACCCGCCGCGTGAAGTCCCCCTTCACCGCGCCCTCCACCAGGGCGGTGACCTGGCGTTCCACCTGCACCTCGGCGGTACGGTCGTTCCATTCCATCACCGTACCCAGGTGTTCCCCTTCCTGATTGACGATGGGGTTGGCGATGAGGCGGAAGGTGTGACCGCCGATGACGATCTCCCCCTGATAGCCGGAACGGCTGTTCTCCATGCGCTGGCGTGCCTCCCCCAGCTTGTCCTGGAAGACATCGATGCGGGAACCTTCCAGACGGTCCCCCTGGAACCCGGGCAGTTCCCTGCGGATGCCGTCGCCGGCGCGCCGGAACATGGTGGTCAGGGCCTGGTTGGTGTAGATGATCCGGGTCTCGGGATCCGCCACCAGGACGCTGGAGGAGACATTGTCCAGGGCGAAGCGGATGCGCAGGTTCTCCGCCGCGACACGCCGGGTCTCGGTGATATCCGCGTTCAACTTGGACTGCATGTCCGCCAGGTTGGAGAGGACCTTGCCGATCTCGTCGTGACGGGTGACCTGGATCTCGTTGTCCAGCTTGCCCTCGGCGATGCGGTTGAAATAACCCACTGCCCGGTTCAGGGGCCCGACGATGGCCCGGATGAGCAGAAAGCCGATGACAGTGGCGATGAGCACACCGGCGGCGATGAGGATGACGGTCAGGTTACGGGTGCCATTGTAGGCCTCCACGGCCTGCTGGAACTCACTCCTGCCCACTTCCTGCTGGAGATCCAGCAGTTCGCGCACCACCTCCACGGCGGCGTCATAGGCGGGGTTGGTCACCTCCACCATGCGCATGTTGGCCTCGGCGAACTCCCCTGCCTCATAGAGGTTGCTGGTGGCCACCAGCCCCTCGCGCACGAACTGCGCCCGCAACTCTGTAAAACGCTCCGCCAGGCGCCGCTCCTCGGGGGTGAGATAGGTGTCCATGTAGGCGGACCAGATCTCGCTGATGCGGGCAATGTTACGGCGAATCTCGTCGGTGTGCAGGGTGATGGGGTGATCGTGCAGGCGGCTCTCTTCCAGGCGCGGATCGTGCATCGCCGCCAGGTTGAGCTCGATGATGTTGGCCTGCATGAGGTTATTGATATCGGCGATCTGCTGGGAGGGGATGAGGCGGTCCTGATAGACCGTGCGGAGCCCCTCGTTGGCCCCCTGCATGCCGGTCAGCCCCATGGCCCCGATGATCACCAGGAGGATGGACAACAGCGCGATGACAAAGATCAGGCGCGCCTTGACGCTGATGTTCTTAAACAATGGTTCCTCTCCTTGCAGGCGAATGGACTGCGGCACCTTGGCTTTGCTCAAAGGAATCGGCCGCCGCCACCGATTCTTGAGGTCCCTTAGGGTCTTGGCCCCATACCCGGATCCGGCCGGTTCTCATGCGACCCCTGGTGCACCCTAGCCCCCGCGGGCGCAGGCGCTCATCAGGCGCTTAAAGGCCGTATCCGCCTGGGTCCGGGCGGCCTGCAGTTCCGGCAGATGGCGCTGCAGGGCATCCAACCAGCCGCGGCGGCGCAGCTTGCGCAGCATCTGCGCCTGGGTACGCATCCGCCGATGGGCCCGGCCCAGTTCCTCGAAGCCGGGATGCTCGCTATAGCGGTTGGTGCCGCTGCCGAAATACCAGCGTTCGAAGCGCTTCAGGGCGGCATCCGCCTCGGGGGAGGCCCTGCCCCCCTCGGCGAGGACGCGCATCAGTTCCCCCGACCAGCGGGCGTGGCAGCGGGCCGCCAGTCCCAGGGTGGGGTCCCCCTCCTGCGGGAGCCGGTGGGCCAGCCCCTCCCAGGTCCTCCCCCGGCGCCATTGTTCCACCCAGGGCGGCAACGCCTCCGGGGGCAGTGCCGCAGTGAAGGCATAGCCCTGGGCCTGGACACATCCCAGACGCAGCAGCAGCGCCGCATGATCCAGGGTCTCCACCCCCTCCGCCACCACCTGCTTGTTGAAGGTGCGCCCCAGACGCACGATGCTCTCCACCATGTCCAGGTCATTGGGATCCTGCAACATGTCCAGGACGAAGCTGCGGTCGATCTTGAGGGTGGCCACCGGCAGGGTACGCAGATAGCTGAGGGAGGCATAGCCGGTACCGAAATCATCCAGGGCGAACTGGGCGCCATGATGGAGGCAGCGGGAGATCACCTCGCTGGCCTGGGGCAGGTCCGCCAGGGTGGTGGTTTCCAGGATCTCGAACTGCAGATCCTCGGGGGAGACCGCAGGATGGGCCTCCAGACCCCGGCGCCAGGCGGGCTCGAAGCGCGGCCCCAGGAGGAATTCACCGCTGACATTGACGCCCACGGGACAATGAAAGCCCGCCCGCCGCCAGGATTCCATCTGCCTGAACACCTGTTCCAGCACCCACTCGTCCAGGTCCCCCTCCAGGCCCGCGGCGCGGAAGGCGGGCAGGAAATGATCCGGCCCCCGCAACCCGCACCCGGGCTCGTCCCAACGCACCAGGGCCTCCGCCCCCAACACTTCCCCCGTGCGCAGGTCCACCTTGGGCTGATAGTGGATGGTCAGCTCATCCTCCCGCAGGGCCGACCGCACCCGTTCGGCCTGGTGTTGCAGGTCCCGGACCTCGCGATGACGCTCGGGATCGAAGCGGTGATAGCGGTTGCGCCCGGCCTCCTTGGCCTGATACATGGCCTGATCGGCATGGCGCAGCAGATGGTCGGGGTCCCCCTCGTCCGGCGGGCAGAAGGTCACACCGATGCTGGCAGAGACCTGCAGGCGCAGGCCGTCCAGCCACACCGGCGCGCTGGCCGCCTCCAGCACCCGGCGCAGGGCAGCGTCGGCCCGATCCGGCGACCCGATGCGGTTGCACAGGATGACGAACTCATCCCCGCCCAGGCGGCCCAGGGTATCCCCCGCCCGCAGCAGGTCCTTGAGCCGTGCGGTGATCTCCAGCAGCAACCGGTCCCCCATGGCATGGCCGTGGCGATCGTTGATGGACTTGAAGCCATCCAGGTCCAGATAACACACCGCCAGCGGATTGCCGTGACGGCGGGCGGCGGTCACGGCCCGCTCCAGGCGCGCCACCAGCAGGCGCCGGTTGGGCACCCCGGTGAGGGCGTCGTAGTGGGCGATGCGGTCCAGTTCGGCCTGATGGGTGCCGATGCGATGGATCAGGTCATTGAAGGCAGTGACCAGCCCCACCAGTTCGTCCGCCCGATGCCGTTGCGGCAGCCGCAGGGGCTGGAAGGGGCCCACATGGGACTGACGGGCCTGTTCCGCCAGCGTACGCAGCGGGAGCCCGATGTAGTGGGTGAGGAAGGCCAGCAGCGCCAGCATGATCACCAGCATCAGGGCGGCGATGAGAAGAACCGTGCGCACCAGCACCCCGGCCTCGCCACCATGGTCCCGCACGCTCATGAGCACACCCGCCGGGGCCTGCAGATGGGAAAGACCCAAAGGACGCCAGGCCACATGCCGACCCTCCGGGGAAGGAACGGCCGTGTACTGCCCCGATGGTGGCCACTCCAGTTGCGCCAATCCCTGGCCCTGGGGATCCGGGATCGTGAAGAGGCGGTCCCCCAGGGTGAGGCCCACCCCCTCCAGGCGGGCGTGGTGGCGGATGGCGTTGAACAGGGAGAGTTTATCCGACAAGATCACCGCCCCGGCCAGATGGGCCACGGCGCGTCCGGTGGCGGGATCGCGCACCCCCCGCCGCACCACAAGCACCAGCGACGGGGCCCGATTGGCGTCCCCGGGATGGATCACCAGACGGGTATTGGAAAGGTAGGGTGTGGCGGCGCGGCGGGCGAGCCATGCCTGCAGATCCCCCCGGTGCCCCAGGGCCACCCCCCCGGCGGCCCAGGGGGTAACGGCATCCCGGGTGAGGACCACGGCATCGAACCGCCGCGCCACCGCCCCGGCCTGGGGCTGGTTGAGCACCTTCGCCGCCTGCTGCGGGCGATCCCCCCGCACTGCCTGTTCCAGGGCCGGCAGCCGCGCCAGTTCCCCCACGGCCCGCTCCGCCGCCTGGATCTCCTGGTCCAGCACCAGGGCGGCCAGGGCGGCGCTGCGATCAAAGCCGCGCTGCAGTTCCTGCAGCGTGGTCTCCCGCGCCCCCTGGACCGCCAGCAGCACCGCCAGCAGGGTGAAGACCGTCATGGCCCCGCCCAGGGCCAGCACCAGGGTGCGGATCAGTGTCCTGGGTCGAGGCGTGGCAGGGGTATTCTCTGCAACGGCGGGGGGATCGACGCCGGTCATGATCGGGGCCCTTGCCGTTTCATTGGGGTATCCCCTTTCCGGCATCGGGGATTGGGGCGCTCCCCGCCTCCGTATCACGCCCGGAGTAACGGAAGGCCCGGGCCTCCAGGCCGCGCAACACCTGGACCGGGGTCTGCCGGGTCACCAACACCATATCCCCGGCGTATACGGTGGGTACCTGGTCTCCCTTTCCCGCCACATCCAGGGCCACCGCCTCGGCCATGGCCACGCCGGCATCGTCGTTCATGCGCATGACCGTGGCCGCCAGGCGGCCCGCCTCCAGGGCCGCCAGCTCCTCGCTGCCCCCGCCCCAGCCGGTCACCAGGATCTCTCGCTCCGGCGCCGCCTCTTGCAACATCCCGGCGGCGGTGAGGGCCATGTCCGTGGCGCAGGCGATGACCGCCTTCAACTGCGGGTAACGCGCCAGGGCGTCCCGGGTGGCCCGACGCACCACGGGGGCCAGGAAATCGGTGACATAGCCCTCCCGGATGCGCAGGCCGCTGCCCTCCAGGGCCTTGAGGAAGGCGCCGCCCCGGGCGCGGCTCACATAGCCGTCCGTGCCATAGAGGATCACCAGATCGCCGCCGGGGAGTATGCCGCGCAGGTGTTTTGCCAGGATGCGCGATCCCTGGGCGTGATCGAAACCCACATAGATGAGGGGCTGGCGCCCCTCCCAGGCGCGCACCGGGGTGGTGATGTTCTGCAGGATGAGGCGCGGCCCATCCCCCCGGGCCAGGATGCGGTCGATGAGCTCGCGGTGCAGGTCCGTATCCAGGGTGTACACGAGATAATCGGGGTCTTGCAGCAGGACCTCCCGAAGCTGATCGGCCTGCAGTTGCACGTCGCCACTATCGGGACCGCTGAAGAAGACTTGCAGGTCCAGTTCCAGGCCCAGTTCCCGAGCCCGTTTGCGGAAGGCCACCAGATTGCGGCGCCAGTATCCGGAACTCTGCAACCCAGGGTAGATCACCGCCACCTGCACCCGCGGCCGGGATCCGCCCTCCCGCTCCGCCAGGGGCAGTGCGGGACCACGCACCCGCCGGGTGAAGGCCTCCGTCAGGGCGGCTTGCTCCGGATGGCGTTGCAGATAGTCCTCGATGGTCCAATACCCGGCGGGGACCTGGGCCACGGCCATGGCTCCGCCCCCGGCCAGCAGGGCCGCCAGGAGGAGGCGCACCATCGTATGAATCCGCCGGGACATGGGGACGCCCCTGGGGTTTTGAACCAGGTCTCAATGGTACCCGGCGGCGAACCGCCGGACCATCCCGATTCGGCAGGGCCCTTTGGCCCTCACCGGAGGCAGGCATTAGGATCGGGGACAAACCCAAGCCATACAGGGCTCGGCAATGCACGAGGTCTTCGTCTACGGCACCCTCCTGCAGGGACTGCGCCACCACGGGGTCCTGGCGGGGGCGCAATTCCTGGGGCATGCCCATCTGCGGGGCCGGCTCTTCGACCTGGGCCCCTACCCGGCCCTCCGGCCCGGGCCGGATCGGGTGCGGGGCGAGATCTACCGTGTGGATGCGGCCACCCTGGCCCATATGGACCGCCTCGAGGACTACGATCCCCAGGATCCCGCTGGATCCCTGTATCGCCGGGTGACCCGCCGGGCCTGGCGGGTGGATGGGGAACCCCGGGAGGTGCTGGTCTACCTCTACAACGCCCGGGTGGATCCCCGGTGCCAGATCCCCCACGGGGACTATCGCCAGTACCTGGAATCCCTGCGGGGCAAGGCCGCCCCCTGAGGCGGGAGCCCTGGGCTCGGGGCTTTTTTAAAACGTTATAACGTAAAAAACCCACCCCAGACGGGGTGGGTCCAACCTGCCGCGGCGTACATGGCGCCGCGATCGCCTCCTTCCTCCCCGGCGGTCTTGGCCGGATCAGTCCTTGTTGCGCACCGCCCGGGTCCACTCCTCCATGGCGGCATTGGCGGCCGGCATGGGGGCCTCCAGGAAATCGATCACGAAATGGTCGGCCATTTCACACACGCCGATGGAGCGGGGGCGCACGGCCATGGCCCGGGGCGTGGGCAGCTTGATGCCGAAGCAGAAGAGGATGTGCTTGGCATCCAGGATATCCGGGTTGATCTCACCCTCTTCCAGCTGCTTGGTGTGGTTGTAGTGATCGAATTCTCCGATGTACTGGGCCACCGGGTGGGCGTCCACCTTCTCCTTGAAATAGGCGATGATCTCGGGCACGGACTGGAAGGTGGTTTCGGACTTGTCCACCTCGAAATAGAACACGGGATACTTTTCCTGGAACAGGGTCTGCTTCATCGAGAGCTCCCAATGGATACGGTTGCGGTTTTACATGGATCCGGCGGAAAAGATCCCCGCCGGGCGGGATGCCCCAGAGGCCCTGCTACAGGGCCCCACAGGGATCGATAGGCGGCCACCCAAAGGATCGGGTGCCGCTTAGCGGGTCGCCGTGGCCGTGGATGCCGCGGGCTCGTGCAGCACATGGCGTTTGAGATGCAGCATCACAAGCACCGTCTTGGCCTGCACCAGCACGAACGGGGCCATGAGGGTGTAGTGGACCCAGGATCCGGCCTGCACCACGCCACTGGCGATCAGGCCCAAATGGATGAAAAACAGGCCGAAGACGAAGAAGGCCACCCCCGGGCAGATGAGGGTGAAGGTGCCGGCATCCCCCTTGGGGCCGCGCACGTAATCGCGGAAATACCCCAGGCGCTGCATCACGGCGTAACCGATGAGACCGAAGAGGATCTGCGCCGAGACGATGCCCGCGCCGAACACCAGGATGTCCGTATGATCCATGGGCTGGCCCAGGGTGTGATGCATGCCATAGCTCAGGCGCACCCAGGTGATGCCCATGAGGGTGAGGATGGGGATGACGATCCACAGGCTGGGGCTGGCTGCCTCACGAATCCCCTTGATCATCATGGCCTGGAAGCCGTGCACCAGCTTGATCACCGCCAACAGGGCCGCGGAGGTAAAGAAGAACAGGGACAGCAGCATCCCCATCATCATGGTCACCAGGGTCTGGCTCATCATGGCCGGGGCGGCGAAGCCCACGGCGATCATCGCCAGGGCGAAGATGGCGATCATGGGGGAGAGGCTGTTGTTGGTGGAGAAGTCCACGTTGCCCTGGGCCAGGGTGCGGGCGAAATAGGTGGTGAGGATCTTCAGGGCGTACACCCCCACCGCGGCGAAACCCACCAGGGCCATGGGGAAGAGCCATTCCACCACCGTCCACAGGCCGGGCACGAACAACGCCCCCAGCACGAACAGGATATTGATGGTCATGGCCAGGGTCAGGGGGATGGCCATGAGGGCGATCTCGTCATTGCTGTTGCGCAGCCTCTCGAAGGCCGGGGTGCACCGGAACAAGCGGTATTCCCGCAGGTTCCAGACCAGCAGACGAAAGTGGAGCACGGCGAAGAACAGCACCAGCAGGAGGGCCAACCCCAGCAACGCCGAGCCCAGGGAAACCGGCCCCGTTAGGATGGGCCAGATGTGTTCGAAGGTCACCAGGGGCACGCCCTGGTGATCCACCAGGAACATGGGATAGAGAAAGAAGGACACCGCCAGCCCGCCGGCCCCCAAAGGGGCAAGAAAAAACAGTGGGTTGTACGATTCTCCCAGATTGCGCCTGAGCATGACCTGACCTCGTGTGTTACGCCGGACCCTTCATTATGGAATCAGTATTTTCTAATATTCAACCCCATTGGTCAGCGGCGGCCGATTCTTTCGCCGATGGGCCCACAGGGATTGAAAAGGGTCAATGTCAGTACCTGAGTATATTGGTATTGTATTATATTCCCATTCACCGAAGGACCAGCCGGCCACCGGGTCCACATCCACCATCCAACCACATCACGAGGAACCGAACACGATGTCACAAGCTGCCAACGCTTCTCAGGAAAAAACATCCGAGGGGGGCACCTACTGGCTGATGCACGTGCCCATCCCCCTGTTTGCCATGGTGATGGGTATCACGGGTCTCGGCCTGGCCTGGCGCAAGGCCGGGCACGTACTGGGGGCACCGGCCATGGTGGGGGAATACCTCCTGGGTACGGGCGCGGTGCTGTTCGTACTCATCTTCATGCTCTACATGACCAAGGCCATCGCCCATCCCGGGGAGGTGAAGGCGGAGTTCTCCAATCCCATCCGCGTGAACTTCTTCCCCACGGTGAGCATCTCCCTGCTGCTGCTGGCCATCGCCTCCTTCGACTACTCCCAGGCCACCTCCCTGGCCCTGTGGGGCATGGGCACGACCCTGCACTTCATCGCCACGGTCTATTTCATGGGCCGCTGGATCAACCATACCCATGAGATCCACATGATCAACCCGGCCTGGTTCATCCCCGTGGTGGGGAACCTGCTGGTGCCCATCGCCGGGGTGCGGCTGGGTTTTCTGGAGACCTCCTGGTTCTTCTTCTCCATCGGTATGGTGTTCTGGATACTCCTGTTCACCATCGTCTTCTATCGCATCGTCTTCCACAATCCGATGCCCGCCAAGTTCCTGCCCACCCTATTCATCCTCATCGCCCCGCCGGGGGTGGCGGTGATCGCCTACATGGGCCTGATGAACCACCAGGCGGACGTGCTGGTGAAGCTCCTGGTCTACTCCGGCCTGTTCATCACCGTGCTCAACCTCAGCCTGGTGCGCCAGTTCCTGCGGGTACCCTTCTTCGTCTCCTGGTGGGCCTACACCTTCCCCTTGGCGGCCATGACCATCGCCACCCTGGAATACCTGGCGGTCACCGGCGGCCTCGGCCTGACCCTCATCGGCTGGACGCTGCTGACCATCACCTCCTTCATCATCCTGGTGGTGCTGGTGGCCACCACCATCGCCCTCTTCCGGGGCAAGCTGTTCGTGCCGGATTGATCGCCACCTATCCAGGCAGGGAGGCCCCTCCCTGCCTGGATCCGGGTGCTTGACATCCGGTGTGCCGCCCTTACACTCAAGACCACACGGCAACTGGGGTTGGGCGGTCATTGGCCTCTTCGGCGGACATGCGCTCGGTTATGTCGACGACCGCCGTGCATGCCGTGACATCCAAACGCCTGAATCCTGTTCAAGGGAGGTACAATCCGCATGAGCGAATACAGACCCACGAAACCCAGCAATCCCCGGGACGACTGGAAGCTCTGGCTGGTGGTCAATCCGGGCACCTGGCTGATGCCGATCCTGATGGCGGTTCTGTTTGTCGCCCTGGTTGTTCACGCCTTCGTGTACAGCAACGACAACTACAACCCGCTCACCTACGACGCGTCCGCCCAGGCGGCCGCCGAATCCGAAGCCGAATAAACCAATCGGAGGACAACGACGATGGAAACCAGCATCTCCGGCCTGACCGAAGAACAGGCGATGGAATTCCACGAGCAGTTCAAGACCACCTTCACCGTCTTCATGGTGCTGGCTGCCGTGGCCCACTTCCTGGTCTACCTCTGGAGACCCTTCTACTGAGGGGCCTGTGGTCTTTGCCCGCCCCGCCCCCGGCGGTGCGGGCAGACCAGATCCATGCCGGGTCATCGTGCCGGATCTCTTCCGGCAACGGTGATCCGGCTTTTTCGTTTCCGCATGCTCCCAGCCACCCGACGGCATCCTTTCACGGGTCATCCCCGGGCCATGAAGATGGATTACGCTAGCCAGGCGCGTCCCGGAATCCCCATCGCGATCCCTACTGCACAGAAGACCAAAACCCCATGGACACACCACTGGCAACGGAGAACCGATGGTTGCGTGCCCGGCTGGAGACCCTGATCGAGACCGCGCGGGAGACCGAGGACAAACTCAACCGTCTGGCCGACCTGGAGTTCCGCCTCCTGCAGGCGAGGGATCTATCCCACCTGCTGCGCCTCCTGCTGCAGGATCTGAAGCGTGATTTCGAACTGGACCACGTGGGCCTGGTGCTCTGCGATCCCACGGGGGACCTGCAGGCAGCCCTGGAAGATCCCCTCCTGGACGGGAGATGGCCACTGCGGCTGATCCCCGATGCCGCCCCCCTGCAGGGACTGCACGCCCCCGTGCTGGGCCCTGCAGGGGATGGGGATCCCGCCGTCCTGCGTCCGGAGGGGGAAGACCTGGCCAGCCGCGCCCTCCTGCCCCTGGGCCGCGGCGATCAGCCCCAGGGGGCGCTCCTGCTGGGGAGTAACCGGCCCGAGCGATACACCCCCGACCAGGACACCTTTCTGCTCAGGCGCCTGGCGGCCATCGTCTCCGTCTGCCTGGAGAACGCCCTTGCCCACTGGCGGCTGCGGGAGATGGGCGTCACCGACCCCCTCACCGGCGTACGCAACCGGCGCTTCTTTGACCAGCGCCTGCGGGACGAGATCGGGCGCATGGACCGTGAGGGTCACGCCCTGGCCTGCCTGTTCATCGACATCGACCATTTCAAGCGGGTGAACGATGGCCACGGTCATGCCGCAGGAGACCGGGTGATTGCCGCCGTGGCACAGCGCCTGGCGCGCCATCTGCGCCGGTTCGACCTGCTGGCCCGCTACGGCGGTGAGGAGTTCGTCATCCTCCTGCCCGCCCTGGACGACTCCGAACTGCGTTCCATTGCAGAACGCATGCGCCGCACCGTCGCCGCCGCCCCCGTACCCGTGGAAGGAGACGATGCCATCCAGGTCACCGTCTCCATCGGCGGGGCCCGTTTGCCCCCAGGGGGGTTGCAGGGACAGGACCCGGTGGCACGGGCCCATAAGCTGCTTGGCAACGCCGACCACGCCCTGCTACGGGCCAAGGAGACGGGCCGCAACCGGGTGGAGTTGGCCGAGGAAGACCTCTGCCCGCAAGGGGGCCATGCACGATGACGAGTCTCGCAAGCAAAAACCGGTATGCAACAAAAACGCCCCGAAGGCCGAAGCCTTCGGGGCGCTGGTTACCCATGACGGGATGGCCGGCATGGGCCGGTCACAGATCGGGGGAATCTCCGATGGGCGGAGAATCAGCCCTCCCCATCACTGACCGATCACATTGGCAATATGGCGGAGAGAGAGGGATTCGAACCCTCGATGGGCTTTTGACCCATACTCCCTTAGCAGGGGAGCGCCTTCAGCCACTCGGCCATCTCTCCGGATACGGCGCCCTGACGGCGCGACCGATAAAGTGTATATGGTAGCGTTTTCGGCGGGACAGGTAAAGCGCAGCGGGCGGA
This sequence comes from Ectothiorhodospira mobilis, assembly GCF_900114895.1. GTDB lineage: Bacteria > Pseudomonadota > Gammaproteobacteria > Ectothiorhodospirales > Ectothiorhodospiraceae > Ectothiorhodospira > Ectothiorhodospira mobilis_A. Next base: position 178,889 of record NZ_FOUO01000002.1, on the reverse strand, counting down.
CACCGGCGCATGAACCCCTCAATAAAAAAGGGGGCCTTGAAGGCCCCCCGTCTGTGCGCATGCAAGCCACCGACCGGTCTTACTGGTCGCCGGCCGCCACTTCTTCTCCGTCCTGCTCGCGCTGGATCCGTTCGTAGATCTCCTCGCGGTGCACGGCCACGTCCTTCGGGGCATTGATACCTACCCGGACCTGGTTCCCCTTCACACCCAGCACGGTCACGGTGACCTCGTCACCGATCATCAGGGTCTCACCTACCCGACGCGTCAAAATCAACATGTCCTTTTCTCCATTCTGAACTTCAATCACCTTGCTTATCATCATCCAGGCTCGGGGCCTGGGGTCGACCGGTGTTCACCCCGGTTCGTCATGTGCGCTTGCGGCCCTGGGAGGGGATGTGGTTCCTTCTCCCCGTACCCATGGCCATGGCGCTGTCTTCCCTCAGGAAGCCTCTTGCGGTGCGTGCTCCAGCCCGAAGGCGTCATGCAGGGCGCGCACCCCCAGTTCCAGGTACTTCTCGTCCACCACCACCGAGATCTTGATCTCGGAGGTGGAGATCATGCGGATGTTGATGCCTTCCGCCGCCAGGGCGGAGAACATGCGGCTGGCGATGCCGGCGTGGGAACGCATGCCCACGCCCACGATGGAGATCTTGACGATACGCGGATCCCCCTTCACCTCGCGGGCCCCCAGCTCCCGGGCCCGTTCGCCGACGATGCGCATGGCCTTGTCGAAGTCGTTGCGGTGCACGGTGAAGGTGAAGTCGGTGGTGGCATCGGCCCCCACGTTCTGCACGATCATGTCTACCTCGATGTTGGCATCGGCCACGGCCCCCAGGATGCGGTGGGCCACACCCGGCTGGTCGGGCACCCCCTCGACGGTGAGCTGGGCCTCGTTCTGGTTGAAGGCGATACCGGAGATGAGCGCCTGTTCCATGTCCCCTTCCTCGAGCGTGATGAGCGTGCCCTCCCCGCCTTCCTCGAAGGAGGATAGGACACGCAGCGGTACGTTGTACTTTCCTGCGAATTCCACGGCGCGGATCTGCAGGACCTTGGAGCCCAGACTGGCCATCTCCAGCATCTCCTCGAAGGTGATGCGCTCCAGCCGGCGGGCATTGGGCACCACCCGCGGGTCAGTGGTGTAGACGCCATCCACATCGGTGAAGATCTGGCATTCGTCGGCGTTCAGGGCCGCCGCCAGGGCCACGGCCGTGGTGTCGGAGCCCCCGCGGCCGAGGGTGGTGATGTTGCCCATCTCGTCCACCCCCTGGAAACCGGCCACCACCACCACGCGCCCGTCCGCCAGGTCGCGGCGTACCCGGGCCCCGTCAATCTCCTGGATGCGGGCCTTGTTATGGGCACTGTCGGTGCGGATATGTACCTGCGCCCCGGTGAAGGAACGGGCCGGGCAACCCTTGGACTCCAGGGCCATGGCCAGCAGGGCGATGGTCACCTGCTCGCCGGTGGAGAGCAGCACGTCCAGTTCCCGGCCGTCGGCATCGGGCCGGATCTCCCGGGCCAACCCCAAGAGCCGGTCGGTCTCCCCGCTCATGGCGGAGACCACCACCACCACGTCATGTCCCTGGCGGCGGTAGCCGATCACCCGGTCGGCCACGTGCTGGATGCGTTCCACGCTACCCACCGAGGTGCCGCCGTATTTCTGTACGATTAATGACATAGTCTTTTATTCAGGTATAGACCGCCCGCGGGCGGCTGCGTTCAAGCCGCGTGGAAATCGGGTCTTTGCGTACAGGCGCTAGGTCCGGGCCTGCACCCAGGCCTTCACCGAGGCCAGGGCCTCGTCCAGGGCCTCGGGCTGGCTGCCCCCCGCCATGGCCATGTCGGGACGGCCGCCGCCGCGCCCCCCCACCTGGCGGGCCACCTCGTTCACCAGGTCCCCGGCCTTGAGGGTCTTGTTGTAGGCATCGGTGACCCCGGCCACCAGATTCACCTTGCCCTCCCGGGCGGTGGCCAGGACGATGACCCCCTCCCCCAGCTTGTTCTTGAGCTGGTCCACGGTATCCCGCAGGGACTTGGGATCGGCCCCATCCAGACGGGCCGCCAAAACCGGGATACCGCCCACATCCTCCACCTGGTCCGTGAGGCTGGACCCGGCCTGGGAGGCCAGGCGGTTCTTCACCGCCTCCAGTTCCTTCTCCAGGCTGCGGCTGTGTTCCTGCAACTGGCGGACCCGTTCGGTGAGCTCCTCGGGCCGGGCGCGCAGCAGCTCGGCGGATTGCTCCAGGGTGGACTGCATGCGGGCCACGTGGTCCAGGGCATTTTGCCCGGTCACCGCCTCAATGCGGCGGATGCCGGCGGCCACACCGGCCTCCTGGATCACCTTGAACAGACCGATGTCACCGGTGCGGCGCACGTGGGTGCCGCCGCACAGCTCGATGGAGAACTCCCCCAGGGAGAGCACCCGCACCTGGTCGCCATACTTCTCCCCGAACAGGGCCATGGCCCCCGCCTCCAGGGCCTCCTGGATGGGCATGACCCGGGCCTCGGCCGGGGCGTTGGCGCGGATGGCGCGGTTCACCAGTTGTTCGATGCGGGCGATCTCCTCGGGACGCAAGGGTTCGAAATGGGAGAAGTCAAAGCGCAGCCGGTCCGGGGCCACCAGGGAACCCTTCTGCTGCACGTGCTCCCCCAGCACCTCCCGCAGGGCGGCGTGCAGCAGGTGGGTGGCGGAATGGTTCAGGACCACGGCCTGGCGGCGCTCGCCGTCCACACGGGCGGTGACCATGTCGTCACAGGCCAGGCTGCCGCGCACCATCTGTCCCTGGTGGATGAACACCCCCCCCTGCTTGTGGGTGCCGGTCACCTGGAACAGGCCCTGGGGACCCTCGATGAACCCGGTATCCCCCACCTGGCCGCCGGATTCGGCATAGAAGGGGGTGGTGTCCAGGACCACACTGCCCGACTGATCCCCTTGCAGGCGCTCCACGGGGGTGCCGTCCTCCCCCTGCCCCAGGCGGATCACCCGGCCCGGCGCCTCGATGTCCTCGTAACCCACGAAGCGGGACTCGGAGAGTCCGGCGGCCACGGCACCGGCGTCGGTCATGCGGAAGCTGCTGGCGGCCCGGGCCCGTTCCCGCTGCTGGCGCATCTCCTCCTCGAAACCGGCCATGTCCAGTTCCAGACCCTTCTCCCGGGCGATGTCGCCGGTCAGGTCCACGGGGAAACCGTAGGTGTCATAGAGCTTGAAGATGAGGCCGCCGGGGAGGGTCTTGTCCCGGATCCGTTCCAGGCCCTCCTCCAGATGTTTGAGGCCATGCTCCAGGGTCTCGCGAAAGCGCTCCTCCTCCTGCAGCAGGATCTTCTCCACCTGGGTCTGGTCCCGGGCCAGCTCCGGATAGGCCGCCCCCATCTCCTCCACCAGGGGGGCCACCAGGCGGTGGAAGAAGGGCTCGTTCATGCCCAGCTTGTGGCCATGGCGGGCAGCGCGGCGAATGATGCGGCGCAGGACATACCCGCGGCCCTCGTTGGCGGGCATGACGCCGTCGGTGATGAGGAAGCTGCAGGAGCGGATGTGATCGGCGATTACCTTGAAGGACGGTCCCTGGACATCCTCCTGGCCCAGCACCCGGCCCACGGCGGCGAGAAGGTTCTGGAAGAGGTCGATCTCGTAGTTGGAGTGCACCCCCTGCATCACCGCCGCCAAGCGTTCCAGGCCCATGCCGGTGTCCACGGAGGGGCTGGGCAGGGGATGCAGGACGCCGTCCTTGTCCCGGTCGTACTGCATGAAGACCAGGTTCCAGATCTCGATGTAGCGGTCCCCGTCCGCCTCGGGGCTGCCCGGGGGGCCGCCCCAGACCTCGGGGCCGTGATCGTAGAAGATCTCCGAGCAGGGGCCACAGGGGCCGGTGTCGCCCATCTGCCAGAAGTTGTCGGAGCCGCCGTCCGGATCGTCACCGATGCGGGTGAGCCGCTCCCGGGGGATACCGATCTCGTGGATCCAGATGTCGTAGGCCTCGTCATCGGTCTCGTAGACGGTGACCCAGAGCTTCTCCGGGGGCATGCCCAGCACCCGGGTAAGGTATTCCCAGGCGAAGTGGATGGCATCGCGCTTGAAGTAGTCGCCGAAACTGAAATTGCCCAGCATCTCGAAGAACGTGTGATGGCGCGCGGTGTAGCCCACGTTCTCCAGGTCGTTGTGCTTGCCCCCGGCGCGCACGCAGCGCTGGGAGGTCACCGCCCGGGTGTAGGGGCGCTGCTCCCTTCCCAGAAACACCTCCTTGAACTGCACCATGCCCGCATTGGTGAACAGCAGGGTGGGGTCGTTGCCGGGTACCAGCGGGCTCGAGGGCACGCATTCGTGACCCTTGGAGCGGAAGTATTCAAGGAAACTGCTTCTGATCTCGGCGCTTTTCATGTCGTATCCACGTCATTCATCACCCTGCGGATGGTCTCGGGGGGGAACCCGCGACCCTGCAGGAAACGCATCCGCCGGGCGCGCTCCCTGGGCGCCTGCGGTGTGTCGCCGCCGAAGCGGCGCCGGTACACCTCCCGGGCCAGGGCCTCCCAGTCCACCTGCGCGGCCTCCACCGCCGAACCCGGATCCTCGATCCCCCGCTGGCGCAGGTCCGCGATGATCCGCAGCGGTCCGTGCCCTTGCTGCACCCGCTGGCGCACCAGGGATTCGGTGAAGCGCGCCTCGCTCAGCAGCCCCTGGGCCTCCAGACGGTCCAGGGCGGCCTCCACGTCGGGGCATGGGTAGCCCCGGGCGGCGAGCTTGCGGCCCAGTTCCAGGCGGCTGTGCTCGCGGCGGGCCAGGAGGCGCACCGCGGCCTCGGCCGGGTCCTGGTCAGCCCTGGGCGGTGGCGTCCTCGCCCTCACCCTCGGAACTCTCCCCGCCGCGGCGGGGCATATGGGCCTCGCGGATCTGGGTCTCGATGGCCTGGGCGATCTCGGGATGATCCTTCAGATAGGTGCGGGCATTGTCCTTGCCCTGGCCGATGCGCTCGCCCTTGTAGCTGTACCAGGCGCCGGCCTTGTCGATCAGGCCGTCCTTGACCCCCATGTCGATGATCTCCCCCAGGCGGGAGATGCCCTCGCCGTAGAGGATCTCGAAGTGGGCCTCCCGGAACGGGGGGGCCACCTTGTTCTTGACCACCTTCACCCGGGTCTCGTTGCCGATCACCTCGTCGCCCTTCTTGATGCCACCGGTGCGGCGGATGTCCAGGCGCACGGAGGAGTAGAACTTGAGGGCATTACCGCCGGTGGTGGTCTCGGGGTTGCCGAACATCACGCCGATCTTCATGCGGATCTGGTTGATGAACACCACCAGGGTGTTGGAGCGCTTGATGTTGGCCGTGAGCTTGCGCAGGGCCTGGGACATGAGGCGGGCCTGCAGGCCCACGTGGGCATCCCCCATCTCCCCCTCGATCTCGGCCTTGGGGGTGAGGGCCGCCACCGAGTCCACCACCACCACGTCCACGGCACCGGAGCGCACCAGCATGTCGGCGATCTCCAGGGCCTGTTCGCCGGTGTCCGGCTGGGATACCAGCAGGTTGTCCACGTCCACCCCCAGGGCCTGGGCGTAGGTGGGATCCAGGGCGTGCTCGGCGTCCACGAAGGCGGCGGTGCCCCCCTGCTTCTGGCATTCGGCGATCACCTGCAGGGTGAGGGTGGTCTTGCCGGAGGACTCCGGCCCGAAGATCTCCACCACCCGACCCCGGGGGAGACCGCCCACCCCAAGGGCGATATCCAGGGCCAGGGAGCCGGTGGAGATGGCCGGCACGTCGCGCACGGCGCTGGCATCGCCCATGCGCATGACGGCGCCTTTACCAAACTGGCGTTCGATCTGCCCAAGGGCCGCGGATAAGGCCTTCTTGCGATTCTCGTCCAAGATCCATTCCCTCTTGCGCTGCCGGAACCCGGCCGACGACCCAAGGCGCCGTGTGGCCGGTTCAAACTGTTGATTATCTCACAGGTTCCCCCTGCCCCGCCAACCGCGAAGAAGGTACGGTATTCACCGCCGGGACAGGGCCGCGGCCAGGCCCTCCAGGGCCGCGGCCACCGCCTGGCGGCGCACGGCGTCCCGGTCGCCGGGGAAATGGCGGCAGGCCGTGTCCACCTCCTCCACCCCGCGCCGGGCCCAGGCCAGCCAGACGGTGCCCACGGGCTTCTCCGCGGTGCCGCCGCCGGGTCCGGCGATGCCGCTGATGGCCACCGCCACCCGGGCCTCGCTGCGGGCCAGGGCCCCCACGGCCATGGCCCGCACGGTCTCCCGGCTGACCGCGCCGTCTCGTTCCAGGAGGACCGCCGGCACCTCCAGCTGGGCCTGCTTGGCCGCGTTGCTGTAGGTGACAAACCCCCGGTCGAACCAGCGGGAGGAACCGGGGATGTCCGTGAGCACCTTGGCCACCCATCCCCCGGTGCAGGACTCCGCCGTGGCCAGGCCGCCCCCGGTGGCGAGGGCCGCCTGCTCCACGGTCCGGGCCAGGGACTGCAGATCCCGGTCCGAGGGCGGGATCATCTGCGCACCCCGAGGATGCGGGCGGCCACCCGGTAGCCGCCGTCCTCCGGTTCCACCCGCAGCACCTGCGCATCGGCATGGAAGGGGGACAGCATGGTGCTGCTGGGCTCGATGGCCACGGAGATCGTGGCCCCCACCGGCAGCGGCGAGGCCATCACGAAGGACACGCCGGTGGCGCTCAGATCCCGCCCCAGGGCCTCGTGGGTCCGTCCGCCATCCGTCTCGGTGACGCGCACGGGATGATCCACCTGCAGGCGCTGGAAGTCCCGCTTTTCGTCATCCATCCCCATGGTCATGTACATTCCCCCGTGGTCATGATTCAGGCATCGGGCCGTCCCGGATCCCCCGGTCTCCTTCCACCGGCCTGCGGAGATACTATCATCTGAAAAGAAACGCCGTGTCGCCCGTCCAGCCATACAGGCCCGTGATGAAGGACCCCATCGACCGACTCCTCCGCCGCATCCGCGGCGACTACCAGGCCACCGCCGCCACCACCGGCCTGGAGGCCCCATCCCCCGGGGTGGAGGCGGCCCTGCGCCGCGTCCCCCGGGAGCGCTTCATCCCCGAGGACCTCGCCCACCGGGCCTGGGAGAACACCGCCCTGCCCATCGGCTTCGGTCAGACCATCTCCCAGCCCTTCATCGTTGCCCTGATGACGGAGCTGCTGGCCCTGGACAAGGACAGCCGCGTGCTGGAGGTGGGCACGGGCTGCGGCTATCAGACCGCGGTACTGGCGGAGATGGCGGCCCAGGTCCATACCATCGAGGTGGTGCCGGAACTGGCCCGGGCCGCCCGGGAGCGTCTGGAGGCGCTGGGCTACAACCGCGTACAGACGCGGGTGGGGGACGGCCGCGCCGGCTGGCCCGAGGCGGCCCCCTTCGATGCCATCCTGGTCACCGCCGCCGCCCCCGAGATCCCCCCCGCCCTGCCAGAGCAGTTGCGCCCCGGCGGGCGCCTGGTGCTGCCGGTGGATTCCGGCTGGCAGGCCCAGGACCTGTGGGTGGTGACACGCGCACAGGACGGGGACCTGCAACGGCGCAAGGTCCTGGGGGTCCGTTTTGTGCCCCTGGTGCCGGGGCAGAGGCCCCGCCCCCCGACCCTGGCGATCCGGGCTGACAGCTGCCCCCCTGGTCCCAAGCCGCCCCGCAGTACCCCGCCTAGAGACGCCTGCGGCTGAAAGGGTGGCTCACAGGAAACGGGGGAGCTGCCGGCGGATCTCCTCCACGTCATGGGCCGCCAGATTCTTATCCACCGTGCCCGCCACGGATTTCTGCATGGTGTCGTCCAAGCAGTTGCGCAGGATGCCCAGAAAGGCCGGGGCGGCGATGATGTAGAGCCTCTCGAAGCGCCCCGAGGCGCGGGCCGTGTTCAGGCGCTCACACAGTTCCCGGGCGAAGCGCTGGGCCTCCTGTTTCTTTGGCGGCACCTCCCGGCTCAGGGCATGACGTCCCTCGCCGGTACTGTCGAACGCCCGCCCCATGCGCTCCGTCTCCAGCTCCTGGGCATGCAGCCGCGCCTTAGGATGGGAGAGATCCTCCTCTTCCACCAGCGGACTGAAGGACTTGTCGGCACTGAAGATCCGGGCGCGGCTGGCGTCCGCAACGACGACCCATATGCTCATGGACGAGGCTCCTCATCAGGTGGCACAGATGGCACCGGCGGGATCCGCGCCGGGAACCCGACGCACGGGGATCCCTTCGCTGAGGGTAGCAGGTCACCGGCCGGTGACACGGCTTACAGAGGCCGGCCGCGTCCGTACAATACCCCCCCTCGAGCCGGGCCCCGCCCGGCTCCCGCACCGCGATCCGTTCCCATACCGCACAACCAGGGCCCATCGTGACCGATCCGCAAGACCTCTCCGCCCATACCCCCATGATGCGCCAGTACCTGGCCATCAAGGCCGAATACCCCGACACCCTGCTGTTCTACCGCATGGGGGACTTCTACGAACTCTTCTACGAGGACGCCCACCGGGCGGCGGCGCTGCTGGACATCACCCTCACCAAGCGGGGCCAGTCCGCCGGCGCGCCCATCCCCATGGCCGGGGTGCCGGTCCACGCCGTGGAGTCCTACCTGGCCCGGCTGCTGCGCCAGGGGGAATCGGTGGCCATCTGCGAGCAGGTGAGCGACCCGGCCACCGCCAAGGGGCCGGTGGAACGCAAGGTGGTACGGGTGGTGACCCCGGGCACGGTCACCGAAGAGGCCCTGCTGGACGAACGCCAGGACAATCTGCTGGTGGCCCTGTGCCCCGCGAAGGAACGCACCGGACTGGCGGTCCTGGACCTGAGCGGGGGCCGTTTCCAGGTGCAGGAACTGGAGGGGGAGGAGGCCCTGCAGGGGGAACTGGAACGGCTGCAGCCGGCGGAGATCCTCCTGCCCGAGGGGGCTGACCTGCCCGGCGGGGAGCGCCCCGGGGTGCGGCATTATGCCCCCTGGCACTTCGAGGTCGGGGCGGCCCGGGAACGCCTCACCCGCCAGTTCGGCACCCGGGACCTGGCGGGCTTTGGCTGCGAATCCATGGATCGGGCCGTCGCCGCCGCCGGGGCGCTGCTGCACTACGTCCAGGAGACCCAGATGAGCGCCCTGCCCCACATCGACGGGCTGAGCGTACAGGAGCGGGGGGCCGGCATCATCCTGGACGCCGCCACCCGGCGCAACCTGGAGATCACCACCAACCTGTCCGGCGGTCGGGAGAATACCCTGGCCGCGGTGCTGGACCGCACGGTCACGGCCATGGGCAGCCGCCTGCTGCGCCGCTGGCTGCACCAGCCCCTGCGGGACCGGGACGCCCTGCGGGCGCGGCATCAGGCCGTGGGCGAACTGCGCGACCGGGGCACCCTGGAGCCCCTGCGGGAGCTCCTGGAGGGTATCGGGGACCTGGAGCGCATCCTTGCCCGGGTCGCCCTGGGTTCGGCCCGCCCCCGGGACCTGGCCACCCTGCGGGACTCCCTGGCCCAGCTGCCCGCGCTGCAGTCCACCCTGGCGGACCTGGAGGCCCCGCGGCTGCGGGCCCTGGCCGACCAGGTGGGTCGGCATCCCGGGGTGGTGGATCTGCTGAACCGGGCCATCCTCCCCCAGCCCCCGGTGCTGATCCGCGACGGCGGGGTCATGGCCGCGGGCTACGATCCGGAACTGGACGAACTGCGGGCCCTGTCGGAGAACGCCGACCAGTTCCTGCTGGATCTGGAGCAGCGGGAGCGGGAGCGCACCGGCATCCCCAACCTCAAGGTGGCCTACAACCGCGTCCACGGTTATTACATCGAGATCAGCCGCGCCCAGGCCGGGCGGGCCCCGGAGGACTACACCCGGCGCCAGACCCTGAAGGGGGCGGAACGCTTCATCACCCCGGAACTCAAGCGCTTCGAGGACCAGGTCCTGTCGGCAAGGGAACGGGCCCTGGCGCGGGAGAAACGGCTCTACGAGGAACTCCTGCAGACCTTGCTGGAGCCCCTGGCCGCACTGCGGCGCAGCGCCGAGGGGCTGGCGGAACTGGACGTGCTGGCCAATCTGGCGGAGCGGGCACAGGCCCTGGGCTACACCGCCCCCGAGCTGGACGACACCCCCGGGCTCGATATCCGGGGGGGACGCCATCCGGTGGTGGAGCAGGTCCTGGACGATCCCTTCGTGCCCAACGACCTGGTCATGGACGAGGGGCGGCGCATGCTGGTGATCACCGGCCCCAACATGGGCGGCAAATCCACCTACATGCGCCAGGCCGCCCTGATCGTGCTCATGGCCCATGCCGGGGGTTTTGTACCGGCGGAGCATGCCCGCCTGGGCCCGGTGGACCGCATCTTCACCCGCATCGGGGCCGCCGACGACCTGGCCTCGGGCCGCTCCACCTTCATGGTGGAGATGACCGAGGCCGCCGCCATCCTGCACCACGCCAGCGCACACAGCCTGGTGCTCATGGACGAGATCGGCCGCGGCACCAGCACCTTCGACGGGCTCTCCCTGGCCTGGGCCTGCGCCGAGCACCTGGCGCGGCACAACCGGGCCTTCACCCTGTTCGCCACCCATTACTTCGAGCTCACGGCCCTGCCCGATACCCTGCCGGGGATCGCCAACGTGCACATCGACGCCGTGGAGCACGGCGAGCGCATCATCTTCCTGCATACCCTGAAGGAAGGCCCCGCCAACCAGAGCTACGGCCTGCATGTGGCCGCCCTGGCGGGGGTACCCGCGGGGGTGATCCGAAGGGCCCGGGAGCGCCTGGCGGAGCTGGAGCGCCAGAACCTGGGGGATGCCGGAGACACGGCCCAGCTCAGCCTGTTCCCGCCACAGGCGCCGCCCGCGACCCCCGATCCCGCCTGCGAGGCCCTGCGGGAGGCGGTGCAGGGCCTGGACCCGGATGAGATGACCCCGCGCCAGGCCCTGGAGGCCCTCTACCGCCTGCGCCGGCTGCTGGACGCCCCGGACACCGACACCCCCTGACGGGGCGGCGCCTCGAAATCCCCCCGGCCGGGGACTATGCTCTGCTTAGCCCCGCGCACATCCCGCGGGGCGTGGACCCCGCCCGGGGCATCCCCGGCGGGGTGGACCGCACCGCAGGAGTACGGGAGGCGCGCGATGACCTTCGTGGTGCTGGAGAACTGTATCCGCTGCAAGTACACCGATTGCGTGGAGGTGTGCCCCGTGGACTGCTTCCACGAGGGGCCCAACTTCCTGGTGATCGATCCCGATGAATGCATCGACTGCGCCCTGTGCGAGCCGGAGTGCCCCGCCCATGCCATCGTGCCCGAGGACGAGGTACCCGAGGGGCAGGAGCCGATGATCCCCCTGAACGCCGAGCTGGCCCGGGAATGGCCGGTGATCCACCGGCGCAAGGACCCGCCGCCGGACGCGGACGAGTGGAACGGGCGCCCGGACAAGCGCCGTTACCTGGAGCGCTGAGCCCTCAGTCCCGCCCCTGGAGCAGGGCCACGGCGTGGGCGGAGATGCCCTCCCGGCGCCCCTCGAAACCCAGGCGTTCGGTGGTGGTGGCCTTGACGTTCACCTCGGCGGGGGTCACCCCCAGATCCTCGGCCAGATGGGCGCGCATGCGCTCCACGTAGGGGGCCATCTTCGGCGCCTGGGCCACCACGGTGGCGTCCACGTTGCCCACACGCCAGCCGCGGGCCTGGATCTCCTCCACCACCCGGCGCAGCAGGACGCGGCTGTCGGCCCCCCGGTAGGCGGGGTCCGTGTCCGGGAAATGGCGGCCGATATCCCCCAGGGCCGCCGCCCCCAGGAGGGCGTCACACACGGCGTGGACCAGGACATCCCCGTCGGAATGGGCGGCGAAGGCGCGGTCGTGTTCCAGGCGCACCCCACCGATGATGAGGTGATCCCCCTCGGTGAAGGCGTGGACATCGAAGCCGTGGCCGATGCGCAGGTTCATGGGGTCTCCTCCGTGTGGGGCGCCCGGCGGCGGGCCAGGTAGAATTCCGCCAGGGGCAGGTCCTCCGGGCGGGTGATCTTGATGTTTTCGGCGCTGCCCTCCACCAGGCGCGGCGCCAGGCCGGCGTACTCCATGGCGGAGGCCTCGTCCGTCACCAGAAAACCCTGCGCCAGGGCCCGCTCCAGGGCCTGGCGCAGGGGGTCCAGGCGGAACATCTGCGGGGTGAAGGCGCGCCACAGTTGGGATCGGTCCACGGTGGCGGCGATGCGCCCGTCGGGGGTGGCGCGTTTCTTCGTGTCCCGCACCGGCGTGGCCAGGATCCCCCCCACCGGGTCGTCCCGCAGGGTCTGCATCAGGGTCTCCAGGTCCCGGTCGCTGAGACAGGGACGCGCCGCGTCGTGCACCAGGACCCAGTCCTGGGGGTGGGCCAGTTCCGCAAGGCCCCGCAGGGCGTTGAGCACCGAGTGGCAGCGTTCGGCGCCACCGTCCACCACCCGCAGGGGCTTGTGCGCCGTGATGCCCAGGCGGTGAAAATAGGGATCCCCGGCGCTGATGGCCACCGCCACCCCGGCCACGGCGGGATGACGCAGGAAGACCCCCAGGGTGTGCTGGATCACGGTCTCCCCCGCCAGGGGCAGGTATTGCTTGGGGCGGTCCGCCTGCATGCGGCTGCCCACCCCGGCGGCGGGGATCACCGCCCAGAAACGCGGATCAGGGTTCATCGTTGCGAATATCCTCGGGGTCCACCACCTGGAAGAAGACCTCGTCCTCGGCGATCATCCCCAGGTCCCGGCGGGCCCGTTCCTCGATGGCCTCCAGGCCCGTCTTCAGGTCCCGCACCTCCGCCTCCAGGGCCTCGTTGCGGCTGCGTAGCTCCCGGTTCTCCGCCCGTTGGCGCTCCAGGGCCCGGTTCAACTCGTACACCTCCAGCAGGCCGCCCTCGCCGAACCACAATTTGTACTGCAGGCCCAAAAGCAGTGCCAGCAGCAGCGCCGTCAGCCATCGCATGGATGCGGTCCTGTGCGTCGGGACGTGGGCGTGCCCGCTCAGTGGATCCTGCCGCCCTGCGGGCCCGGCGGGGTGCGGGCCGCCTGGGCAGCCCGCACCGGGGATCAGGCCAACTGGCGGAAGGCCTCCATACCGGCGTAACGCGCCGCCTGTCCCAGATGCTCCTCGATACGCAGGAGTTGATTGTATTTGGCCACCCGGTCCGAGCGGGACAGGGAACCGGTCTTGATCTGCCCGGCGCCGGTGGCCACGGACAGATCGGCGATGGTCACGTCCTCGGTCTCGCCGGAGCGGTGGGAGATCACCGCCGTATAGCCGGCGTCGTGGGCCATGCGGATGGCCTCCAGGGTCTCGGTGAGGGTGCCGATCTGGTTGAGCTTGATGAGGATGGAGTTGGCGATGCCCCGGTCGATGCCCTCTTGCAGGATGCGGGTGTTGGTGACGAACAGGTCATCCCCCACCAGTTGCACGCGATCCCCCAGACGTTCGGTGAGCCGCTTCCAGCCCTCCCAGTCCCCTTCATCCATGCCGTCCTCGATACTAAGGATGGGATATTGCTCCACCCAGCCCGCCAGGTAGTCCACCATGCCCTCGGCGTCCAGGGTGCGCCCTTCCGAGGCCAGCTCGTAACGGCCGTTGCGGTAGAACTCGGAGGCGGCGCAATCCAGGCCCAGGTGGATCTCCCGGCCGGGGGTGAAGCCCGCCTGGTGGATGGCCTCGAGGATGACCTCGATGGCCGCCTCGTTGGAGGGCAGGTCCGGGGCGAACCCCCCCTCATCCCCCACCGTGGTGGCCAGGCCGCGGCCGCCCAGCACCTTCTTCAGGGCATGGAAGACCTCGGCACCGTAGCGCACGGCATCGGCCATGGATCCCGCCCCCACCGGCAGGATCATGAACTCCTGCAGGTCCACGCTGTTGCTGGCGTGGGCACCGCCATTGAGGATGTTCATCATGGGCACCGGCAGGGTGTGGGCCTGTTCCCCCCCCAGATGACGGTAGAGGGGATAACCACACTCCGCGGCATTGGCATGGGCCACGGCCATGGAGACCGCCAGCAGGGCGTTGGCCCCCAGGCGGCCCTTGTTGTCGCTGCCGTCCAGCTCGATCATGCGCCGGTCCACCGCCGCCTGATCGTCCGAGGGCATGCCCAGCAGGGCCTCGCGGATCTCGCCGTTGACATGGGCGACGGCCTGTAGCACGCCCTTGCCGCAGTAGCGCGTACCGCCGTCGCGCAGCTCCAGGGCCTCGCGGGATCCGGTGGAGGCCCCGGAGGGCACGGCGGCGCGGCCCAGGGCCCCGGAGACCAGGCGCACCTCTGCCTCCACGGTCGGGTTGCCCCGGGAATCCAGCACTTCACGGGCATGGATGTCGACGATGTCTGTCATGGGTCGTGATTCCCCTGTGTGCTCAATCTATGTCCGAGATCAGATCCTGATCCTCGATGAAGCCCTGGCGCTTGGCTACTTCGTCCAGCGCCTTGAGGGTGGTCAGCAGCACCTCCATGCGCTGCAACGGCCAGGCATTGGGACCGTCGGAGAGGGCCCGCTCCGGATCCGGATGGGTCTCCATGAACAGGCCCGCCACTCCGGCGGCCACCGCCGCCCGGGACAGCACCGGGACGAACTCCCGCTGGCCGCCGGAGGCGTCGCCCCGCCCGCCCGGTTGCTGCACCGAATGGGTGGCATCGAACACCACGGGGCAGCCGGTGCGGCGCATCACCGCCAGGCCGCGCATATCGGAGATGAGGGTGTTATAGCCAAAGGAGACACCGCGCTCACAGACCATGATCTGGTCGTTGCCGGCGGCGCGGGCCTTGTCCACCACATGGGTCATGTCCCAGGGGGCCAGGAACTGGCCCTTCTTGATGTTCACCGGCCGCCCCTGAGCCGCCACCCGCTGGATGAAATTCGTCTGCCGGCACAGGAAGGCCGGGGTCTGCAGGACATCCACCACCGCGGCCACCGCCTCCAGGGGGGTGTCCTCGTGCACGTCGGTGAGCACCGGCACGCCGATCTGCTCGCGCACGGCCTCGAGGATCTTCAGCCCCTCGTCCAGCCCCGGCCCCCGGTAGCTCTTCACCGAGGAGCGGTTGGCCTTGTCGAAGGAGGATTTGTAGATGAACGGGATGCCCAGGCGGGCGGTTATCTCCCGCAGCCGGCCCGCCGTCTCCAGGGCCAGCTCCCGGCCCTCGATGACGCAGGGACCGGCGATGAGGAACAGCGGCCGGTCGTTGCCAACATCGAAGTCACAGAGCTTCATGGCGTTCGTCCAGGTTGAGCATCTTGTCGTGCTGCAACCGCGCGGCGCGCACGAAGCCCGAGAACAGGGGATGGCCATCCCGGGGGGTGGAGGTGAACTCGGGGTGGAACTGGCAGGCCAGAAACCAGGGATGGTCATGCAGTTCCACCACCTCCACCAGGGCCCCGTCCATGGAGGTGCCGGAGATCACCAGACCGGCCGCCTGCAGCCGCTCCAGGTACTGGTTGTTGAACTCATAGCGGTGGCGGTGGCGCTCGCGGATCACCTCCTGGCCGTAGATGCGCCGGGCCAGGGTATCCGCCTTCAGCAGGGCCTGCTGCCCGCCGAGGCGCATGGTGCCCCCCAGATCGTCGTCCTCGCCGCGGCGTTCCAGTCTGCCCTCGGCATCCTGCCATTCGGTGATCAGGGCGATCACCGGGTGCGGGGTGTCCGGGCGGAACTCCGTGCTGTGGGCCTCCTGCAGACCGGCCACGTTGCGGGCGTATTCGATGACCGCCACCTGCATGCCCAGGCAGATGCCGAGATAGGGCACCTGGTGCTCCCGGGCGTAGCGCACGGCGGCGATCTTGCCTTCCACCCCCCGCTCGCCAAAGCCCCCGGGCACCAGGATGGCGTCCACCCCCGCCAGCTCCTCCGCGTCCGGACCCTCCAGCTTCTCCGAGTCGATGTAGCGGATGTGGACCCGGGTGGAGGTGTGGATGCCGGCATGGGTGAGGGCCTCGTTCAGGGACTTGTAGGACTCGGTGAGTTCCACGTATTTGCCCACCATGCCGATGGTCACCTCCGCCTCGGGGAATTCCATGGCGTTGACCACGTTCTTCCAGTCCGAGAGGTCCGCCTGCGGGGCCTCCTCCAGGCGCAGCTTGCGCAGGACGATCTCATCCAGCTTCTGGGAGTGCAGCCAGAGGGGGATCTTGTAGATGTTGTCCACGTCCACCGCGGAGATCACCGCCCGTTCCTCCACGTTGGTGAACAGGGCGATCTTGCGCCGCTCCCCGTCCGGCAGGGGATGGCTGGAGCGGCACAGCAGCACCTGGGGCTGGATGCCGATGGAGCGCAGCTCCTTCACGGAGTGCTGCGTGGGCTTGGTCTTGATCTCGCCGGCGGCGGCGATGTAGGGCACCAGGGTCAGGTGCATGAACAGGGCGTGATCCTGACCCAGTTCCACCCCCATCTGACGGATGGCCTCCAGGAACGGCAGGGACTCGATGTCCCCCACCGTGCCCCCGATCTCCACCAGGGCGATGTCCGCCCCGTCGGCACCGGCCCGGATGCAGCGCTTGATCTCATCGGTGATGTGGGGGATCACCTGCACCGTGCCGCCCAGGTAGTCCCCCCGCCGCTCCTTGCGGATGACGTTCTCGTAGATCTGGCCGGTGGTGAAGTTGTTGCGGCGGCTGGTGCGGATGCGCACGAAACGCTCGTAATGGCCCAGATCCAGGTCCGTCTCCGCCCCATCCTCCGTGACGAACACCTCCCCGTGCTGGAAGGGGCTCATGGTACCCGGATCCACGTTGATGTAGGGGTCCAGCTTCATCAGCGTGACCCGGAAGCCGCGGGCCTCGAGGATGGTGCCCAGGGAGGCGGCGGAAATGCCCTTTCCCAGGGAGGACACCACGCCCCCGGTAATGAAAACGTATCGCGTCATGAAGTGATCGTCAGGGAATGGAATGGCGGCGCTTGAGCGCGGGATGGCTCGCAAGGATACCAGAGGGGTCATACCCCCTCAACGCGCCATGGCGACGATCACGGCCTTGGGCCCGCCACCTCCCCCGGCGGCGGGCCCATGGTTTACAGGGGCAGCCCCATCTCCGGGGCGATCTGCCGCAACCAGGCCTCGAGACGGGCCTCGGTCTGTTCGCCCTGGTTGTCCTGATCCAGAGCCAGGCCGACGAAATGACCATCCACCAGGGCCTGGGATTGCTGGAAGGTGTACCCCTGGGCAGGCCAGGCCCCCACCACGCGTCCGCCCCGCTCGGTCACCACCTCGTAGAGCTCCATGAGCCCGTCCACAAACTCATCGGGATAACCCACCTGATCCCCCAGGCCGAACAGGGCCACTGTCTTGCCGGAGAAGTCGATCTCCTCCAGTTCAGGCAGGAACTCCTCCCAGCTCTCCTCCTCGCAGTCCGCCGAGAGCCCCGGGAGCTGGCCGGAGCCCATGGTGGGGGTGCCGAGGATGAGTCGATCATAGGCGGCGATCTCTTCCGCCGTGACACGATTCACGTTCTTTGGTTTGTCGATCCAGTCCTCACCGAAGCGTTTCTGGATCATCTTCGCAATCTTGCGTGTATTTCCGGAAGTGGTACCGAAAAAGACGCCGACATGTGCCATTTGCGTGCCTCCATGGGTTTCGGGATCAAGGGCCGCTCCCCGCGCCCATCCAGGGGGACACCGGGAGGATCGGAATATCACCAAGGAGGATTCTGGCAACGATCATGCCGTCTGCAGGAAGACCAAAAATAGATCTTGCATATTATTGTTTTTATTAAACTTTTAAAGGTTTCAACATGGATGCTGACCCCGCCTTGAAGACTCCCGCTTATGCAGCAAATGCCACATCGTGTCGGCTTTGCCACAGGCCCCATGCCGGCCCGCTTTCACCTGCCCGGGATATGAATCTGCCATGACGAACCGCAAGCAAGACTTGCAATCCTCGGAAAAGTCCCCCAAGGTATTAGGGATGCATCAGCGCAAGACCTTACGGGTGCATACGGTGACCGCCACATACACCGGCATCAAACCGCAACCAGGCAGGGCTTTGGCGCGAGCGCTTACGTTGTCTTCGTCTTCTTTCGTAGTGCCGTCAGGGACGGCACGCCTGCCAGCAATACGCCGTCGGTTTCTGCGCACTCGGGCCACCTGACCCGAAGGCCCCAGACGGTCGTGCCCCACGACCCGGCCGCGAGAACCGATTCGCGACGAGATGTCCCCGCGGCGACCCGCCGCAGGCCGTACATCCTCGCCGGGCGAGAAAACGTGTCAGCACAACAAGGATCATCGGGCACGGCGGACACCATCGCCGACGCATGACTGCGCCGGCCTTGGGTTGCGCGACCCCCTCCGGGGTCGGCGTGGCCGACATCGAGGGCGCCTTGCGCCCCTCGCCTTACATCAAGCCACAGCACATGGCGGGAGAGCACTATGTCCAACGCAACAGCCAACACAGAACAGGATTTCGGCGACAAGCCCATCGAGCGCCGGGACACCGACAACTACGTCAACGAGTACGTGGACTCCTTTGTCGACAAGTGGGATGACCTGATCGATTGGGACAGCCGCGCCAAGAGCGAAGGCAGCTTCTTCATCGACGTCCTCAAGGAGCGCGGCGCCAAGCGCGTGCTGGACGCGGCCACGGGCACCGGGTTCCACTCCATCCGTCTGCTGGAGGCCGGGTTCGACGTGGTGAGCGTCGACGGCGCCCCCGAGATGCTGGTCAAGGCCTTCGAGAACGGTCGCAAGCGGGGCCACATCCTGCGCACTACCCAGGCCGACTGGCGCGAACTCAACCGCGACATCTACGGCCGTTACGACGCCGTGGTCTGCCTGGGTAACTCGTTCACCCACCTGTTCAACGAGAATGACCGCCGCAAGGCCCTGGCCGAGTTCTACGCCGCCCTGAACCACGACGGCGTGCTCATCCTGGACCAGCGCAACTACGACGCCATCCTGGACCACGGCTACTCCAGCGCCCACACCTTCTACTACTGCGGCGACAACGTCTCGGTGCATCCCGAGCACGTGGATGACGGCCTGGCCCGCTTCCGCTACGCCTTCCCCGACAACTCCGTGTATCACCTGAACATGTACCCCCTGCGCAAGGCCTACGTGCGCCGTCTGATGCGCGAGGTGGGTTTCCAGAACATCGAGACCTTCGGTGACTTCAAGGAGACCTACCACGAAGCCGAACCGGACTTCTTCATCCACGTGGCCGACAAACGCTATATGGGAGAGAAATGATGAGCAATCAGTATGATGGTGCCGTCGCCACCGCCCGCGACTACTACAACAGCGAAGACGCCGACAACTTCTACTTCCGCGTCTGGGGCGGTGAGGACATCCACATCGGCCTGTACGAATCCGACGACGAGCCGATCCCCGACGCCAGCCGCCGCACCGTGGCCCACATGGGCGACCTGCTGGGCGAGCCCTCCAAGGATGCCAAGGTCCTGGACGTGGGCGCCGGTTACGGCGGCGCCGCCCGCTACCTGGCCTCCACCTTCGGCTGCCACGTGACCGCGCTGAACCTCTCCGAGGTGGAGAACGAGCGCGACCGTGAGATGAACAAGGCCCAGAAGCTGGACCACCTCATCGACGTGTGGGATGGCAGCTTCGAGGACATCCCGGCCAAGGACAACAGCTTCGATATCGTCTGGTCCCAGGACGCCATCCTGCACAGCGGCAACCGCACCAAGGTGGTGGAAGAGGTGGCCCGGGTGCTCAAGCCCGGCGGGGTCTTCATCTTCACCGACCCCATGCAGACCGATGACGCCCCCAAGGACAAGCTGCAGCCCATCTACGACCGCATCCACCTGGAGACCCTGGGCTCCCCCGGGTTCTACCGCGAGGCCGCGAAGAAGGCGGGTCTGGAAGAGATCGGTTTCGAGGACCACACCCGCCAGTTGCCGCGCCACTACGGCCGCGTGCTCAAGGAGCTGGAATCCCGTGAGGACAGCCTCAAGGGCCTGATCTCCGACGACTACATCAGCCGCATGAAGAAAGGTCTGCAACACTGGGTCGACGGCGGCAATGCCGGCTATCTTTGCTGGGGCATCTTCCGCTTCCGCAAGGCGTAAGGCATCCTTCGCCCCGATCCCAACACCATCCCAGGAGAAGCCAACAACATGAGCAAAACCTACCTGTTCACCTCCGAATCCGTGTCCGAGGGCCATCCCGACAAGATGGCGGACCAGATCTCCGACGCCGTGCTGGACGCCTACCTGGCCCAAGACCCCAAGGCCCGCGTCGCCGCCGAAACCGTCACCCAGACCGGCATGGTGCTGCTGGCCGGTGAGGTGAAGTCCACCGCCACCATCAACGTGGAAGATCTGGTGCGTGAAGTGGTGCTGGACATCGGCTACGACAGCTCCGACAAGGGCTTCGACGGCAACACCTGCGCCGTGCTCAACTCCATCGGCGCCCAGTCCATGGACATCAACCAGGGTGTGGACCGCACCCGCCCCGAAGATCAGGGCGCGGGCGACCAGGGCCTGATGTTCGGCTATGCCTGCAACGAGACCGACGTGCTCATGCCGGCCCCCATCCACTTCTCCCACCGCCTGGTGCGCCGTCAGGCCGAAGTGCGCAAGAACGGCACCCTGCCCTGGCTGCGCCCCGACGCCAAGAGCCAGGTGACCTTCCGTTACGAGGGGGGCCAGGCCGTGGCCGCCGACGCCGTGGTGCTGTCCACCCAGCATGACCCCGAGATCGACCAGAAGAAGCTGCAGGAAGCGGTGATGGAAGAGATCATCAAGCCGGTGCTGGGGGACAAGTGGCTGCACAAGGACACCAAGTTCCACATCAACCCCACCGGCCGCTTCGTCACCGGCGGTCCCCTGGGAGACTGCGGGCTCACCGGCCGCAAGATCATCGTGGACACCTACGGCGGCATGGCCCGCCACGGCGGCGGCGCCTTCTCCGGCAAGGACCCGTCCAAGGTGGACCGTTCCGCGGCCTACGCCGCCCGCTACGTAGCCAAGAACATCGTCGCCGCCGGACTGGCCGACCGCTGCGAGGTCCAGGTCTCCTACGCCATCGGCGTGGCCGAGCCCACCTCCATCGCCGTGGAGACCTTCGGCACCGGCAAGATCGATGAACTGCGCCTGACCGATCTGGTGCGTGAGCACTTCGACCTGCGTCCCTTCGGCATCCTCACCATGCTGGAGCTGGAAAAGCCGG
The DNA here is from genome assembly GCF_900114895.1 of Ectothiorhodospira mobilis. Classification (GTDB taxonomy): domain Bacteria; phylum Pseudomonadota; class Gammaproteobacteria; order Ectothiorhodospirales; family Ectothiorhodospiraceae; genus Ectothiorhodospira; species Ectothiorhodospira mobilis_A. Next base: position 157,866 of record NZ_FOUO01000002.1, on the reverse strand, counting down.
TCTACCGCCCCACCGCCTCCTACGGCCACTTCGGCCGCGAGGACCTGGGCGTGTCCTGGGAGCGCACCGACCGCGCCGAGGCCCTGGCCGCCGCGGCACGCTGATCCCGTGCAAACCCGCCGCCCCGGGGATGTCCCCGGGGCGGCCCGGGATCGGCAAGGGCCGGGAGGGACGACCCCTCCCGGCCCTTTTTTGTTGGCCCAAACCCGTGCACAGGGTGCCCGCAGGGGCCCTTCCCTTTCACCTGGGGCCGCGGACACGCCCGTGTTGCCCGGGAACCCCGGCTTTAGCCGTGGGGAGGATCGCAAGTGGGGGGTGAACCCCCATCGCCCATCTCCCCCAGGGCCCGGATCGTCTCCAGGGTACGACTGGCCTCCTCCGGATCCAGGCGGCTGATGGCAAAACCCACGTGCACGAGGACATAATCCCCCACCGCCACCTGCTCCAAAAGGACGGTGCTCACCGTCTTGCACACGCCTCCCAGGTCCACCCGGGCGTGATTCCCCGGCAGTCGTTCCTTCACCTCAGCCGGCACAGCCAGGCACATGGGGCACCTCCGATGGTGATACGCAGCGGCGGTCACCGCCCCGTTACAGTTCCCGCAGATGACAGATCCCCACCCAGGCCTGCCCCAGGCTCAGCCCCCCGTCCCCCGGGGGCAGGGCCACCGGCTCGTAGACCCGCAGGCCGCCCTCCTCCAGACGGCTGCGCAGGTCCGTCATGAGCAGGCGGTTGAGCACACACCCACCGGCCAGGGCGACCCTCCCCAGCCGCCGCTCCCCAGCCGTCTGCAGCACCCAGGCCGCCAGCCCTTGGGCCACCGTGGCGTGGAACACCGCGGCCCCCTCCCCCGCATCCCGCTGCGGGGTGCTGAGCCACTCCAGCAGCGGGGCGAAATCCAGCACCCCGCCCTGCAGATGCCATCCCCCCGACAACGGCGGCATCGGGCCGTGCCCCTGGGCCCGGCCCTCCAGGCGCAGGGCCGCTTCCCCCTCATACCCGGAGACCTCCAGCACCCCCAAAAGGCCCGCGGCGGCATCGAACAGCCGCCCCAGGCTGGTGGTCTCGGGGCAGCCCACGCCCCGGTGCAGCAGCCTGCGGATGTCCGGCGCCAGGCGCTGGCTGCGGAAGCGCCCCGGGATCTCCCCGCCCCGGCCCAGGGCGTGCAGGGCCGAGGCCCCCATGCGCCAGGGCTGGACGGCGGCCCGGTCCCCGCCGGGCAGGGCCAGGGGGCGCAGATGCCCCAGGCGCCAAAAGTCCGTACCCTCCAGCAGCAGGAGTTCACCCCCCCAGGCACCGCCGTCGGTGCCCAGCCCGTAGCCGTCCAGGGCCAGCCCCAGCAGCGGCCCCTCCAGGGCGTGTTCCGCCTGCACCGCCGCCAGATGGGCATGATGATGCTGTACCGCCAGCAGCGGCACCCCCCGTTCGTTGGCCAGGCGCACCGCCAGGCGTGTGCTGAAGAAATCCGGGTGCAGATCGCAGGCGATGAGTTCGGGCGCTCCCTGCAGCAGGTCCAGGGCGTCCCGTACTGCCCGTTCCAGGGCCCGGCAGGCCTGGGGCGTATCCAGGTCCCCCTGGTGGGGGGAAACGAAGGCCCGGTCGCCCCGGGTCAGGCAGAAGGTGTTCTTCAGCGCCCCACCCAGGGCCAGCACGGAGGGCCCCTCCATGGGCAGAGGCAGCGGCTTTGGGGCGTAGCCCCGGGCGCGGCGCACCATCACGCGGCGGGCGCCGCGCAACTGCATGACGCTGTCGTCCACCCGGTGGCGGATGGGCCGGTCGTGGCCGAGGAAGAGGTCCGCCACCGTCCCCAGGCATTCAAGGGCCGCCCCATCCTCCAGCACCGGGGGATCTCCATGGAGGTTGCCGGAGGTGCACACCAGCAGCATCCCCTGCGTTGCCTGCAGCCAGTCGGTGCCCGCGGGCCGGCCCGCCGCCTCGTGGAACAGCAGGTAGTGCAGGGGGCTGGCGGGGAGCATGGCCCCCAGCCAGGGCACCTCCGGCGCCACCCCCGGCAGGGCCGCATCCGCCCCCGGCGCCTTCTCCAGCAGCACGATGGGCCGGGCCGGATCCTCCAGCAGCCGCCGCACCCGTTCCGGGCCCACCTCCGCCACCGCCCCCAGGGACGCGCTGCCCGCCGCCATCAGCGCCATGGGCTGGACGGGACGCCGCTTGCGCCGGCGCAGGCGCGCCACCGCCTCGGCATCACGGGCGTTACACAGCAGCTGGTACCCCCCCACCCCCTTGAGGGCCAGGATCGCCCCCTGCGCGAGCCGCGCCATGGCGGCGGCCACGGGGTCGTCACCGTCGATATCACGGCCCCGGGCGTCCCGCAGCCGCAGCCGCGGGCCGCAGTCGGGACAGGCCAGGGTCTGGGCGTGGCAGCGACGGTTTGCGGGATCGGCATATTCCGCCCCACAGGCCGCGCAGAGGGGGAAGTCCGCCTGGGTGGTGCGGGCGCGGTCATAGGGCAGCCCGGTGATCAGGCTGTAGCGCGGACCGCAGCGGGTGCAGTGGATGAAGGGATGACGATAACGCCGGTTCCCCGGATCGAAGAGTTCCGCCAGGCAGTCCCCGCACACGGCGCGGTCCGCGCCGGGGCCCCGGGTGATGGCCCCGGGGACACTCCCCAGGACAAGAAAATCCCCCGCCCCCGCCTCGGCGGGCACGGTGCGCCGCACCAGGGTCTCCACCCGTGCCCCCGGGGGCGGGTGCTGCAGCAGGCGCTGGATGAAGGTCTCCAGCCCCGTCACGGGGCCCTGCACCTCCAGCTCCACCTGGTCCCCGCGGTTGCGCACCCAGCCCGAGAGGTGCAGGGCCCAGGCCAGGTCCCGCACGAAGGGCCGCAGCCCCACCCCCTGGACCCGCCCCTGGAGGATCAGCCGCAGGCGTTCTGCGCTCACCGTCATGCCACCCCTTCAGGAGGACATGAGACCGGCCCGCTGCAGGCGGGCCTCCAGTTCCGCCACCCGGCGGCGCAGGGTCTCCAGTTCATCCTCTTCAACGCTCCCGGTCTGGTGCCCATGGGCGCGCAGCCAGTCCATCCAGTCCTCCAGCCCCTCCCCGGTGCGCGCCGAGAGCCGGAAGACGACCATGTCCGGATTCAGCCGCCGGGCCTGGGCCTCGCAGGCCGCCAGGTCGAAATCCACATGGGGCAACAGGTCCAGCTTGTTGATCACCAGGGCGTCGGCCGTGCGGAACATGTCCGGATACTTGAAGGGCTTGTCATCCCCCTCGGTGACCGAGAGCACCAGCACGCGCTGATGCGCCCCCAGATCGAAGGCGGCGGGACAGACCAGGTTGCCCACGTTCTCGATGAACAGCAGCCCACCCTTGGGGAGGTTCATGTGCTCGCAGGCATGCCCCACGCCGTGGGCGTCCAGGTGACAGGCCTTGCCGGTGTTGATCTGCACCGCCGCCACGCCGGTGGCGCGGATGCGGTCGGCGTCCCGCTGGGTCTCCTGATCCCCCTCGATCACCGCCATGGGGATCTCTCCAGAGAGGCGTTCCAGGGTGGCCACCAGCAGCGCGGTCTTGCCGGAACCGGGGCTGGACACCAGGTTCAGGGCCCGCACCCGCGAGCTGTCGAAGCGTTCCCGGTTGGCCCGGGCATGGGCGTCGTTGCGCGCCAGCAGATCCGCCTCCACGGGGACGCTGCGCGTCTGCTCCTGCCCGTGGGAATGGAGGGGGCCCCCGTCGATGCGAAGGGGGGAATGGTCGTCACAGCCACAGGTGGTGCACATGCCTCAGCCCTCCCTCGATGTCCCCGGATCCCCCCCGCTCACCTCCAGGTCCCGCACCCGCATCTCCAGACCGCTCAGGATCCGGCCCGGCCCACCGCAGCGGGGACAGGGGGTCACCAGGGAATCCATGGTGTACCCGCAGCCGCAAAGGCGGCAAGCCCCCCGGGCCGGGGGGCGGTGCAACTCCAGGTGCGCCCCCCGGGCCAGGGTGCCGGCGCTGACGGCCCCGAAGGCGAAGGCCAGGGCCTCGGGGTCGACGCAGCTCAGGGGGCCCAGCTCCAGATGCACCCGGTGGACCCGCTCGAACCCCCGCTCCCGGGCCTGTTGCTGCAGGATGCGAAGGATCTCCCGCGCCAGCGATACCTCGTGCATCCGCCGCCCCCGGGGCGCCCCTTCAACCCTTGTCCACCGCCGCCTTCAGGGCCGCGGCCAGGGCACCTTCCGGGCGGGCCTCCTCCCGGGGTTTGCCCCCCCGGACCCCCTTGGCCGCGGCCTTGCCCGGATCCCGGCGGGGATCCCCCCGACCCCGCTTCCCGGCGCCGGGACCGGAAGACGCCCCGCGCGCCCCCGGTTCGTCCCCCAGGCGCATGCTCAAGGCGATGCGGCGGCGCTCCCGATCCACCTCCATGACCTTCACCTTCACCACGTCACCGGCCCGCACCACGTCCCGGGGATCGCGCACGAAGCGCTCGGCCAGGGCGGAGATATGCACCAGGCCGTCCTGATGCACGCCGATGTCCACGAAGGCCCCGAAATTGGCCACGTTGGTCACCGTCCCCTCCAGGATCATGCCGGGGGTCAGGTCCTCCAGGGTCTCCACCCCCTCGCGGAAGGCGGCGGTACGAAACTCCGGCCGGGGATCCCGGCCCGGCTTGGCCAGTTCCGAGAGGATGTCCCGCACCGTGGGCTCGCCGAAGTGGTCGTCGGTGAAGGCGGCCGGGTCCAGGGTGGCCAGGAAGGACTCGTCCCCGATGAGCTCACGCACGCCGCGCCCGGTGCGCTCCATGATGCGCCGCACCACCGGATAGGCCTCCGGGTGCACGGCGGAGGCGTCCAGGGGGTCGTCCCCGGCGGGGATGCGCAAGAATCCGGCGGCCTGCTCGAAGGCCTTGTCCCCCAGGCGGGATACCGCCCGCAGATCGGCCCGGGTGCGGAAACGCCCCTGCTCACTGCGGTGGCGCACGATGTTCTCCGCCAGCCCCGGGCCCAGGCCGGAGACCCGGGCCAGCAGGGGGACCGAGGCGGTGTTCACGTCCACCCCCACGGCGTTGACGCAGTCCTCCACCACCGCATCCAGCTTGCGCGCCAGCCGGCTCTGGTTCACGTCGTGCTGGTACTGGCCCACGCCGATGGCCTTGGGTTCGATCTTCACCAGCTCCGCCAGGGGGTCCTGCAGGCGCCGGGCGATGGAGACCGCCCCGCGCAGGGAGACGTCCAGCTCCGGCAGCTCCCGGGAGGCGGCCTCCGAGGCGGAATACACCGAGGCCCCCGCCTCGGAGACCATGACCCGGGTCAGGCCCAGTTCCGGATGCCGGCGCATCAGCTCCGCCACCAGGGCGTCCGTCTCCCGCGAGGCGGTGCCGTTGCCGATGGCCACCAGCTCCACCCGGTGGCGGGCGGCCAGCTGCGCCAGGGTGTGGATGGCCTCGTCGTAGCGCTTCTTCGGCGCGAAGGGGTGGACGGTGTCCGTGGCCGCCACCGCCCCGGCGGCGTCCACCACCACCACCTTCACCCCGGTGCGCAGACCCGGGTCCAGCCCCAGGGTGGGCCGCCCCCCCGCCGGGGCCGCCAGCAGCAGGTCCTGGAGGTTGGCGCCAAAGACCCGGATGCCCTCCTCCTCCGCCTGGTCCCGCAGCTGGCGCTTCAGGGCCACGTCCAGGTGGACGGAGAGCTTGGCCCGCCAGGCCAGGCGGGCGTAGCGGGCGAGCCAGGCGTCCGCCAGGCGTCCCTGGTCCGACAGGGCGAAGCGCCGGGCGATGGCCGCCTCCCCCGGGGACGGGGCATCGCAGGCCTCCCCCCGGGCCTGGGCCGCGCTCCACACCACCTCCAGGCGCAGCACCTCCTCGGCCTGGCCCCGGAACATGGCCAGGGCCCGGTGGGAGGGGATCCCCTTCAGGGGTTCGGCATGATCGAAATAGTCCCGGAAGCGGGCCCCTTCCCGTTCCTTGCCCTCCACCACCCGGCTCACCAGATGGCCGTGCTCCCAGCCGTAGTCCCGCAGTTCGGCGATCAGGTCCGCGTCCTCACTGATGCGCTCCATGAGGATCTGGCCCGCCCCCTCCAGGGCCGCATCCCGGTCCAGATCGTCCCGGACGTATTCCGCCGCCAGGGCCTGCGGATCCCGGGAGGGATCCTCCAGCAGGGCGTCCAGCAGGGGTTCCAGGCCCCGTTCCCGGGCCATCTGCGCCTTGGTGCGGCGCTTCTTCATGTAGGGCCGGTACAGGTCCTCCAGCCGGGTCTTGGTCTCCGCGCCGCGGATGGCCGCGGCCAGCTCCGGGGTGAGCTTGCCCTGCTCCTCGATGGCCTTGAGCACCACCTGCCGCCGCGCCTCCAGCTCCCGCAGGTAGGTGAGGCGTTCCTCCAGGTGGCGCAGCTGGGTATCGTCCAGGCCGCCGGTGGCCTCCTTACGGTAGCGGGCCACGAAGGGCACGGTGGCGCCGGCGTCCAAGAGCCCCACGGCCGCCTCCACCTGGGCGACCTTCACGCCCAGTTCCCGGGCGATGCTTTGCGAGAGGGTGTGCATGTCTTCAGCGGGATTTGGATGGTGGATGCATGATACCCCATCCAGCACGCCGGCCGGGGGAGCCGGCTCAGAACACCAGGACCCGCTCCGACTGCTCGGTGGCCTCGGCCAGGGCATCCATGGTGCTGCGTTCGGCCCTCTCCACCACCTCCTCCTCGGTGAGGCCACGGGCATCCATACAGGTACCGCAGAGCAGCACCCGCCCCTTGGTGGTGATCCCCTTCACCATGCGCTCGGCGTTGTAAAAACCGTCCGGTGTGCTCTGACCGCGCTTGGCCCCGGCAACCGCATCCCCCATGAGGAAGACGGTCACCTCGTTGCCGCGCTGGAGCAGGGTCTGCGCCAGGCGCAGGCCGTTGTACAGGCGTTCGGTGCCGTAGGGCGGATCATTGATGACGATCAGGGTCTTCATGGCAGGTATCCGGGGTTTGCGTGGAATGACCATTGTCAATCAATGCATACCCCCCCTCAACCCACCCCCAGGGCCTGCATCACCCGGTGATACAGCGGGATCCCCAGGATCACGTTCAGGGGGAAGGTGAGCCCCAGGGAGGCCAGCATGGCCAGACCGATATCGGCATCGGGGATGGCGGCCCGGATGGCCGCCGGGGCGGCGATATAGGAGGCACTGGCGGCCAGGGCCGTGAGGATGAGCAGGGAGCCTGCGGGCAGCCCCAGCAGCAGGCCCGTGAGCAGCCCCAGACCCGCCAGCACGAAGGGGGCCGTCAGGGCGAAGGCCACCAGCCGCCAGTGGCGCCAGGGGAAGGGGCGCAGGGTCTCGGCGGCGGTCAGCCCCATCTCCAGCAGGAACAGGGCCAGCACCCCCTTGAAGGCACCGGTAAAGAGATCGGTCACCGTCGCCCCCTCCATAGGACCGTAGAGCAGACCGATGATGACCCCGCCCACCAGCAGGATCACCCCCCGGTTGGTGAGGGTCTCCCGCCACAGGCCCCGCAGGCTGCCGCCGGCATGATCCCCGCTGTGCAGACGGTGGAGGATGATGGCCGCCAGGATGGCCGGCAGTTCCATCATCACCAGATACAGGGTGACCTCAGGGCCGATGGACAGATCCAACGCCTCGGCAAAGGCCAGGGCCACGGCGAAGGTGCCGGCACTCACCGAGCCGTAGTGGGCCGCCAGGCTGGCACTGTCCGCCGCCGGCAGCCGCACCACCCGCTGCAGCACCGGCATCAGCAGCAGGGGGATCAGCCCCCCCAGGGCCGCCACGGCCAAAAGCTCCAGGACCACCGACAGGCTGACGTTGCCATGCAGGGCCATGCCCCCCTTGAGGCCGATGGTGAGCATGAGCAGGAGGCTCAGGGTGTCGTAGGCGGCACGGGGGATGGTCAGGTCGGACTTGAGCAGCCCGGCCACCAGGCCGAGCAGGAAGAACATCACCACAATATCGGGCATGGGCACCCCAGGGGTCGGATCCAGGCGCTGCGGATTGTGCCCGCATACCGGGGCGGATGCCAGCCCCGGCCCCGCCCCCTGACAGGGCCCGGCCATGCTTGCCAGCAGTGGCGATACCAGAGTAATTTGCTCGCTCACCGACTGCTTTCCTTGCGTCCCCCATGAAGAACAACAAGATCGTCATCATCGGCGCCGGCTTCGCCGGCCTGGCCGCCGCCGCCACCCTGGCCCGGGAGGGCATGGACGTGACCGTGGTGGAACGCCACGACGCCCCCGGGGGGCGGGCGCGCCAGTTCTCCGCCAAGGGCTTCACCTACGACATGGGGCCCAGCTGGTACTGGATGCCCGATGTCATCGACCGCTTCTTCGCGGACTTCGGCCGCAAGGCCTCGGACTACTTCCAGCTGGAGCGCCTGGATCCCGCCTACCGCATCTACTTCGGCCGGGACGACCACGTGGAGATCCCCGCCCGGGTGGAGGACACGGTGCGGCTGTTCGAATCCATGGAACCCGGCGCCGGCTTCCAGCTGGAACGGTTCCTGGCGGAGGCGGAGATCAAGTACAAGGTGGGCATCGGCGAGTTCGCCAACAAGCCCTGCCTGTCCCTGGCGGAATTCGCCCAGCCCCGGCTGCTGCGCTACCTGCTGTCCATGCACCTGCTGCGCTCCTACCGCAGCCATGTGCAACGCTTCTTCAAAAACCCGCGGCTGCACCGCATGCTGGAGTTCCCCATCCTCTTTCTGGGGGGCACCGGCAAGACCACCCCGGCCCTGTACAGCCTCATGAACTACGGCGACCTGAAGCTGGGCACCTGGTACCCCATGGGGGGGATGTACCAACTGGTGAAGGCCATGCACCAGCTGGCCGAGGAGATGGGGGCCCGCTTCCTCTTCGGCACCGAGGCCACCGGCATCCAGCTCCAGGGTGGCCGCGCCGTGGCCGTGGACACCGACCAGGGCCGCCTGGAGGCGGACCAGGTCATCGGCGCCGGGGACTACCACCACGTGGAGCAGGGACTGCTGCCCGAGGCGGCGCGCAACTACAGCCGCCGCTACTGGGAGAAACGCACCATGTCCCCCTCCTCCCTGATCTACTACATGGGGGTGGACCGGCCCGTGGAGGGACTGCGCCACCACACCCTGCTGTTTGATACCGACTTCGAGACCCACGCCGGGGAGATCTATGGCAACCCGCGCTGGCCCAGCGATCCCTGCCTCTACGTCAGCGCCACCTCCAAGACCGACCCCTCCGTGGCCCCCGAGGGTCAGGAGAACCTCATGGTGCTGATCCCGGTGGCCACCGGCCTGGAGGACACCCCGGAGGTGCGGCGTCACTACAAGGAGCGGGTGCTGGACCGCCTGGAGGCGGTGCTGGACCAGCCCATCCGGGATCACCTGGTCTTCTCCCGCTCCTATGCCCACCGCAACTTCGACGAGGAATACCACGCCTTCAAGGGCAACGCCTACGGCCTGGCCAACATCCTCACCCAGACCGCCGTGCTCAAGCCGCGCATGCGCAACCGCAAGGTGGAGAACCTCTTCTACGCCGGCCAGCTCACGGTGCCGGGACCCGGCGTGCCCCCTTCCATCCTCTCCGGGGTCATCGCCGCCGACCAGATCCTGGGCCAGGGGGCCTGAGACCATGGCGGACATCGACCACCGCCACACCCGCCGCAGCTACCGCCGCGCCAGCCTGCGCCGGGCGGACCTGTCGGCCGACCCCCTGGAGCAACTGGGCCGCTGGCTGGAGGAGGCCGCCCACCTGCCGGATGCCACCGCCATGGTGCTGGCCACCGCCGACGCCCAGGGCCAGCCCCATGCCCGGGCCGTGCTGCTCAAGCACGTGGATGCCCGCGGCCTGTGCTGGTACTCCAACGACGAGAGCCCCAAGGGGCGGCAACTGGCGGAGAACCCCGCCGCCACCCTGCTCTTCTTCTGGGCCGCCCTGGAGCGCCAGATCCGGGTGGAGGGCCGGGTGGAACGCCTGCCGGAGGCGGAGGCGGAGGCCTATTTCCATAGCCGTCCCCGGGAGAGCCGGCTGGCGGCCGTCGCCTCGCGGCAGAGCGCCCCCGTCGACAGCCGGGAGGCCCTGGAGCAGCGCCTGGAGGCGGTGCGCCGGCAGTATCCCGAGGGCCCGGTACCCCGCCCCCCCCACTGGATCGGCTACCGCCTGGTGCCCCAGCGCCTGGAGTTCTGGCAGGGGCGGGAGAACCGCCTGCACGACCGTTTCCTCTATACCCGCAACCAGGACGGCTGGGATATCCAGCGGCTCATGCCCTAACCGGAGAGGGGCCTACCGTTCGTCGGGATCCCCTGCAGAACGCCACGTCCTGGCCGATACCCTGCCCATCCCCCGTGAGCAGGAGCCGCCGCCATGGCCCTATCCCTTCTTCCTTCTTCTCTCTTGCACACCCCCACCCCCCTCCCGGACCTGCGCGGCGGGCCGAAAGGCCCCGTCCCCTCCCCTGGAAACGCTGCGAAAAACGGTCTTCCCCTGGTCCAGAACCGGATCCTGAACCAGCTCGCGGCAGAGATCCCGCAGATGGACGCCGCCGGGCTCAAACGCCTGAACCCGGATGACTTCACACCGGAAAAGGTCTCCCAGCGCATCGCCGGCTTTGTCGAAACGGGGCTCGCCAGCGCCCGTTCCCGCGGGGCCTCGGAGGCGGACATCCAATCCCTGCGCGAAGCCGCCCTGCGGGGTGTGGAGAAGGGATTCGCCGACGCCCGGGAGATCCTCGCCGGTCTGGACCTGCTCAACGGCCGCATCGCCGAGGACGTGGACCGGACCGAACGCCTCACCCTCCAGGCCCTGGACGCCCTCCCTGGGATGCCGGAGCCCCCGGCCACTACCACCACATTGCAGATGGCGGAACGCTACCAACAGGCCCGCAGCCTGGACCTGGCCCTCACCACCCGGGACGGGGACCAGGTGCGCATCCGTTTCCGCCAACAGGAGGGGAGCCAGGTCCAGGCCGGGGCCATGGCCCAGGGGGAGGCCTCCGCCGCCTGGTTGGAGGTGAGCCGCCATCAAGAGACCGGCTACCGTTTCTCCGTAGAGGGGGAACTGGACGAGGGGGAACGCCAGGCCATCCAGGCCCTGGTGCAGGACGTGACCGCCCTGGCCGGGGAGTTCTTCAACGGTGACATCCAGGCCGCCTTCGCCCGGGTGGATGATCTGCGTTTCGATGGCGGCGAACTCGCCGAGATGCGCCTGGACATGACCCGCACGGAGCAGTACAGCCTGGCCAGCCGTTATGAGCAGACCCGGCAACTGGAGACCCCCCAGGCCCCGGGACAGCGGCTGGGGCAATACCTGGAGACCCTGGCGGAGCGCTTCGACCGGCCGGAGCTGCAGTTCCTGGAACAGGCCCGGGCATCCGCGGGGCGGCTGCTGCAGGCCCTGAGCGAACAGGACGCCCGCTTCCGTGAGGCATCCATGGAACGGCAGATGGACCTGCAGGGACGCATGGAAAGGCTCCTGCAGGCCCTGAGTGGGGGCTGATCCCGGCCGGCGCCGGCCCGGCCATTCCAGTACCCCGGGCCAGGACGGCCCGGCATGCCTTGACCCCGCAAGGGGTGGGGATTAGCCTGACAACGGCCCGCACCGGGCCCAGCCCACCCCGAACACGGCCCATCCCACATGTCCCAGGAAGAAGCCACAGACACCCCGGAATGGAAGGAATCCCTGGCGGGCAGGGCCTACCGCCTGTGCATCGAGGGACACAAGGCCCATTGCCTGCTGCGCCGCCTGCTCAATCTCCTGCACTTCTGGAAGATCGACTACTGCGCCGGCCGCCACTACGCCGACATCGACCGCCTGCGCACCCTGCGCCAGCGCCAGGGCCGGCTCTAGGTCCGGGGCGGCCTGGCCGCCCCGGTGCAGGTCTCAGAGACTGAGCCGCTGCGCCACGAAGTCGGCATCCTTGTCCCCCCGACCGGAGAGGTTCACCAGGAAACGGGTGCCGGGCTCGGCCTTCTCCGCCGCGCGCATGACCCAGGCCAGGGCATGGGCCGACTCCAGGGCGGGGATGATCCCCTCCAGGCGCGAGAGCTCCAGGAAGGCCTCCAGACAGGCGTTGTCGTCCACCGCGTGGTAGCGGGCGCGGCCGATGTCCTTGAGATAGGCGTGCTGCGGCCCCACGGAGGGGTAGTCCAGGCCCGAGGCGATGGAGTACACCGGCTGGGGCTCACCGGCCTCGTCCTGGAGCATGTAGGAATGGAAGCCGTGCATGGTCCCCGGCTGACCGTAGGTCAGGGTGGCGGCATGATCCCCCAGACCCAGCCCGCGTCCGCAGGGCTCCACCCCCACCAGTTCCACCTCCAGGTCCGTGAGAAAGCCGCTGAACAGGCCCAGGGCATTGGAACCGCCCCCCACGCAGGCCACCACGCAATCCGGCAGACGGCCGTGGGCCTCCAGGAACTGCGCCCGGGCCTCCCGGCCCACCACCGACTGGAAGTCCCGCACCATCATGGGGAAGGGATGGGGACCCACCACGGAGCCGATGGCATAGAAGAAATGATCCGGATCCTTCATGTACTCCTCAAAGGCGCTGTCCACGGCGTCCTTCAGGGTCCGGGTGCCCCGGTCCACGGGGATGAGATCCGCCCCCAGGATCTTCATCTTGGTGACGTTGGGATGCTCCTTCTCGATATCCACCTCGCCCATGTGGATCTCGCAGGGCAGCCCCACCAGGGCACAGGCGGTGGCCATGGCCACGCCGTGCTGCCCCGCCCCGGTCTCGGCGATGACCTTGGTCTTGCCCATGTGCTTGGCCAGCAGGGCCTCCCCCAGGGCGTGGTTGATCTTGTGGGCGCCGGTGTGGTTCAGGTCCTCCCGCTTGAGGTGGATCTCCGCCCGGCCGCCGCAGTGCTCGCTCAGGCGCCGCGCGTGGTAGACGGGACTCGGCCGGCCCACGTAGTGCCGGTGCAGATCCGCCAGCTCCTCCTGATAGGCACGGGTCTCACGGATGGCGAGATAGGCCTGGGCGATGTCGTCCATGATGGCCTTGAGTTGCGGCGGCACCGCCTGCCCGCCATAGGGGCCGAAATGCCCTTGGGCATCGGGCATGGGCTGTTCCAGCAGGGTGCGCAGTTCGGATTCCGGGCGTTGCGTCATGGTGCGTGGCTCGTTGGACTGAAAAAGAGGCGATGCAGTCAATGCTACCCCCGCGGACCCGGCCCTGAACAGTGCCCCGGATCAACACAAGCACAGCGAAATGGATGCTGCTGCGGGGCACAACCGTCGACACTCGCCCCGGCCCCGGGGTCGGAAATGATGCAGGGATCGGGTTATGCTTTGGACTTTGCCCCACACCAACCGGTTGAAACCCCAGGCACATGTCATCATCCAGACCGCAACCCCACCCCCCCGCGGCGCACCCGCAGCGGATCCTGGATCCGGCCCAGGAACGGGCCTGGGGGCAGTTGCAGCGCATCCGGGAGGCCCTGGAAGGCAGGCCCCGGACACCGCGGCGCGGCATCGGCCGCTGGCTCGCCCGGGAGACCCCCGCCGTGCCGGTGCGCGGGCTCTACCTCTGGGGCGGCGTGGGCCGGGGCAAGACCCTGCTGATGGACCGCTTCTTTGACGCATTGCCCTTCGAGGCAAAGCTGCGGCTGCACTTCTACCGCTTCATGCAGCGGGTCCACGAGGAACTGGCCGGCCTCAAGGACCAGCCGGACCCGTTGGCGCTGGTCACCCGCCGTCTGGCCCGGGCGCGGGTGCTGTGCCTGGACGAGTTCTTCGTCTCGGACATCACCGACGCCATGATCCTGGACCGGCTCCTGCGCGGGCTGCTGGCGCAGGGGGTCACCCTGGTGACCACCTCCAACCTGCCGCCGGAGGCCCTGTATCAGGACGGGCTGCAGCGGGAACGTTTCTTGCCCGCCATCCGCCTCATCCAGGAGCAGCTCACGGTCTTCCACCTGGCGGACGGCTGCGATTACCGGCTGCGGGCCCTGCCCGAGGACGGGGTCTATCAGGTGCCGGCGGATGCGGCCGCCGAGGCCCGGCTGGCGGACACCTTCCGCGCCCTGGCCGGGGAGGAGGCGGCGGGGACCGGCAGCCTGGAGGTGGAGGGACGCCCCATCCCGGTGCGGGGCCTGGCCCGGGAGGCGGCGTGGTTCGATTTCCGCACCCTGTGCGGGGACGGCCGGGGCACGGCGGACTACGTGGCCCTGGCCCGCCGCTTCCACACCCTGCTGCTCTCGGGGGTGCCGGTGATGGATGCGGACCGGGAGGACACCGCCCGGCGCTTCCTGGCCCTGGTGGACACCCTCTACGACCGGGGGGTGAACCTGCTGCTCACGGCCGAGGCGCCGCCGCACGGGCTCTACCGGGGACAACGGCTGCGCTTTGAATACGGCCGCTGCGTCAGCCGCCTGCAGGAGATGCGCACCCGGGACTACCTGCACGCGCCGCACCGACCCTGAACACGGCCCGGCTCACTCCCCCCGTCCCAGCCGCCCCTCCAGGGCCGCCTGCAGGCCGCTGCTGCGCAGCACCCGCCGCGTCACCGCCTCCTCCAGGATCCCGCGGCGGGGCTCCAGCAGGGTGAACCAGCGGCTGGCCCGGGTGATGGCGGTATAGACCAGCTCCCGCGTCAATAGGGGCCCCGCCCGGTCCGGCAACACCAGGGCCGTATGGCGGAACTCCGAACCCTGGGACTTGTGCACCGTCAGGGCGAAGGCCGTCTCCACCGCCGTCAGGCGGCTGGGCAGCACCCAGCGGATGCGGCCACTGCCATCCCCCGCCGGGAAGGCCACCCGCAGGACCGGGTTGCGGGTGGCGTCCGCGACCCTCAAGGCCACCCCCATGTCCCCGTTCATGAGCCCCAGGCCATAGTCGTTGCCGGTGACGATCACCGGCCGCCCCGGGTACCAGATCCCCTGGGGATCCAGCAGCCCCCGCTCCTGCAGGAAACCGGCGATGCGATGATTCATCCCCTCCACGCCCCAGGGACCCCGGCGCAGGACGCACAGCACCTGAAAGTCCTCCAGGGCCGCCAGCACCTCCCGGGCCCAGGCATCCCGCGCCGTGGCATCGGCCCCGGGGCCCGGGTCCGCCGCGGCCATGACCCGCAGGTAACGGCCATAGCCCCCGGGGTGTGCCCCATCCCCCCCGGCGGAACGGTGGGTGCCACCATCCACGCACACCGCCGGCAATGCCGGATCGTCGGGGCCCTCCAGGCCCCAGCGCGCCAGATCCCGCCCCGGCTGCGCCCAGACGGCGGCCACCGCCTGCGCATCCCCGGCATTCACGGCGCGGGCGAGCCGGCCGATGCCGCTGTCGGCGCCGAAGCGGTGGCTGTGGCGGAGCATGACCACATGCTGATCCAGGGCATTCCCGGAGGGGTCCTGTTGCTCCGGCGGCGTGCGCTGTCCGGTGACCGCCTGCAGCCAGGCCGCGCGCTCGGGGGTGTAGTGCCCCTCCCCGGCGCGGGCGCACAGTTCCCCCAGCACCGCCCCCGCCTCCACCGAGGCCAGCTGGTCCCGGTCCCCCAACAGGATCAGGCGCGCCTCGGGGGGCAGGGCCTGCAGCAGGGCGTCCATGAGCTCCAGGTCGATCATGGAGGCCTCGTCCACCACCAGGGCGTCCAGCGCCAGGGGGCGGCGCGCATCGTGGCGGAAATGACGGGAGCCGGGCCGGCTCCCCAGCAGCCGGTGCAACGTGGTCACCCGCGCGGGGATGGCCTCCCGCACCGCATGGCCGAAGGCGTCCTGGGGCAGGGCCAGCCCCCCCAGGGCCCCGGCGACGGCCGCATTCAGGCGCGCCGCCGCCTTGCCCGTGGGCGCCGCCATACGGATGCGCAGCGGGACCTCCGCCCCCGCCTCCAGGTGCAGGGCCTGCAGTAGGGCCAGCAGCCGCACCACAGTGGTGGTCTTGCCCGTGCCCGGTCCGCCGGTGATGACGGCGAAGGCGCCGGAGGCCGCCAGGGCGCAGGCGGCACGCTGCCAGTCGATCCCTTGTGCATCCGGGGGGCCGAAGAGCCGGTCCAGCCAGGGGCGCAACCGCTCCTCATCCATGGACCCGCGCAGCGCCGTGCCACGCCCAAGGCGCTGCGCCAGCGCCCCGGCCACCCGCTGCTCACAGGCCCAGTAGCGGCGCAGGTAGAGGCGCCGCCCCTGCAGCACCAGCGGGGTGCACCCCGGCCCCGTACCCACCAGATCGGGATCTTCCAGGGCCGAAACCAGGTCCGCCATCCCCAGGCCCGCCAGGCATTGGGAGGGTCGCGGCGGCGGGGGCCCGTCCGCGGGCATCTCCCCCTCCGGGGGCAGGGACAGGGTCCGGTCCGGATCCGATCGGGTCGCCTCCAGGTCCAGGCAGACATGACCACGCCCCACCTGATGGCTGGCCAGGGCCGCCAGCAGCAGCGCCGTGGGGGATGCCGCGGGCAGCTGTTCCTGCAGGAACACCACCAGGGCCCGGTCCAGGGGGCGCAGCCAGCCCCGGTCCACCCAGCCCTGCAACAACCCCTGCAGGACCTCCTGCCCGGCCAGCGGGGCCTCCCCTGCACCTGCGGCCTTCACGATTCCACCTCCCCTTCACCGCCGAAGAGGCGGTCCAGACCGCGCACCAGATCCGCCGGCGGGCGTTCGAAGTGGACCCCGCAGGTGTCCGCCTCCAGGCCGCGGAGGAAGACCACGGCGGCCCCGCCCAGATGGTGGTCGTAGTCATAATCCGGCAGGCGGGCGCGCAGCAGCCGGTGCAGGGCCAGCACATAGAGCACCGCCTGCATCTCGTAGCGCCGGTGCAGCACCGCCGCGCGCAGGGCCCCGGCGCCATAGTCCGCCGCCCCCGGCCCCAGCCAGTTGGACTTGTAATCGGCCACGTAATAGCGCCCCTCGTGCAGGAAGACCAGGTCCATGAAGCCCTTGAGCATGCCGTTGAGGCGGTCGGCCTGCAGCGGTGGCCGGGGGGCCCCGTCCAGGGTGGCCGCCGTCACGCGGGCATCCAGGGTGCGGGTGTCCACCTGCGAGGCCTCGAACCAGAACTCCATCTCCGCCTGATAGGTCTCCAGGCCCGCGAGCCGCAGCCCCGCCGAAGCCCCCAGGGGCAGCGGCGTCTGCAGGAGACGCTGCAGCCACTGTACCAGGGGATCGATCCAGGGCTCCCACCCCCGGCGGCGGCAGCGGCGCGCCAGGGCATCCCGCAGGGCGGCGGGGTCCGAGGCCACCCGGGCAAAGCCCTGCACGGCCGCCCACTCCAGCAGTCCGTGCAGGAAGGTCCCCGGTTCCGGGCCCCGCGGGAAACCGGCCAGGGGCCCACCGGACTCCCCGGTGGCCGTGCCGGGATCCCGGGCCCCCTCCTCCGCGTCCGCGCCCGTCTCCCCGGCCACCTCGTCCCACACCGTTTCCGGCACCCGGGCGGCGTCTGCCCCGCCCAGGCGCAGGGCGCTGTAGCTGGCGATCCACCAGTGCTCCCGGGCCGGGCGCACGGGGATGCGGGCGCCGCCCCGGGGCGGCGGCACGGGCCCGTCCCCGGCGGGGCCGGGGATGACCGCCTCCCCGGGCGGCTGCGCCACCTGGATGACCCCGTCCCCGGGGACCTCCAGGGCCCGCAGGGCCGCCTCCAGGCGGCCGTCCGGGATGGGCTCGCCGCCCCCCAGCAGGCAGCCCAGGGCACCGCGGTGCACACGGGAGACCTTGCCCCCACCGCGGGTCACCGGGGCCGCCCCCACCCAGCAGGCGTGACAGGCCCGGGTCAGGGCCACGTACAGCAGGCGCAGGTCCTCCGCCAGACGGTCGTCGTCCACCGCCTCCCGCAGGGATGCATCCGGCTCGAAATGCACCTCCCGCCGGCCGTCCTCCCGGCTGCGCACCAGGGGGCGGCCGTCCAACGCCACCTCCCGGTAGGCGGCGGCGAAGGGCAGGAATACCAGGGGGTATTGCAGCCCCTTGGACTTGTGCATGGTGATCACCTGCACCCGGTCGCCATCGCTCTCCAGGCGCAGGATCTGCTCCTCCGACGCCGGGGCCTGACCGGTGCCCTGCTCCGCCCGGTGCTGTGCCAGGAAGCGGATCAGGGCGTGTTCCCCGTCCAGGGCGGCGGCCGCGGACTGCAGCAGCTCGCTCAGGTGCAGGAGGTTGGTGAGCCGGCGTTCCCCATCGGCGCTGCCGGAGAGGCGCCGGGGCAGGTGGAAATCGTGCATCAGCCGCCGCAGCATGGCCAGGATACCCTGGCCGCGCCAGAGCTCCCCGTAGCCCCGGAACTGCTCCACCCGTTCCTCCCAATGGATCTCGTCGCTGCCCAGGCGATCCAGTGCCTCCAGGGGCAGATCCAGCAGCGGCGTGGCCAGGGCGGCCCGCAGCAGGCGGTCGGAGGCGGGCTCGGCCGCCGCACGCATCCAGCGCAGCACATCCTCCGCCTCCGGGGTGGCATAGACCGATTCCCGGTCGGAGAGGTAGACACTGCGCACCCCCCGCGCCCCCAGGGCCGACTGTATGGCCCGGGCCTCCTGGCGGTCCCGCACCAGCACGGCCATGTCCCGGGGCAGCAGGGACCGCCCCTCCTGCCCCGGGGGGGCGGCGAATCCGGCGCGGCCCTCCCGCCCCGCCTGCAACAGGCCGGCCATGAAACCGGCGCAATGGTCCGCCATGCGTGCGATATAGTCCCCCCGGGCCATGGGCTTGCCGGGATCCAGGCACCAGAACTGGAGGGCCGGCACCGTCTCCCCGTCCAGTTGGAAGGGATCCGTGCGGCCCCGGGCCTGCATGGGGATGAAGGGCACGGGATGGTCCCCCTCCCCTTCCCGGGCGAAGAGGAAGGCCCCCCGGGGATGGTGTTCCTCGCCGTGCTGGAACAGGCGGTTCACCGCCGCCACCATGGCGTGGGTGGAACGGTAGTTGGTGCCCAGGGTGTAATGCCGCCCGGCGGTGGCCCGGCGGGCCTGCAGGTAGGTGTGGATATCGGCCCCGCGGAAGCCGTAGATGGACTGCTTCGGGTCCCCGATGAGGAACAATCCCCCTTCCGGGGTGCCCGCCTCCACCTGATATACCCGCTCGAAGATGCGGTACTGCACCGGATCCGTGTCCTGGAACTCGTCGATCAGGGCCACGGGGAAGCGGCCCCGCAGGGTCGCCGCCAGGCGCTCCCCGGCGGGTCCATCCAGGGCGTCCCGTACCCGGGTGAGCAGATCGTCGTAACCCAGGCGGGCGCGGCTGCGCTGGGCGCGATCGAAGCGGCGGCGGATCCAGGCCACGGCGTGGGAAAGCAATCCGCCGGTCAGGCCGGCATCCAGGTCCCCGTGCCCGTCCAGCAGGGCAAAGGCCTGATGCAGATCCTCCGGCAGGGCGGCGTTCTTCTTCAGCGCCGTCTCCATGAAGGCGCGGCTGAACAGCTCCAGGGGGGAGCGGGAGCCTTTAGAGACCGGCTCGGGGTGGAGCATGCCCGGGGTGCAGGCCCATTGGCGCATGCACTCCAGGTTCGGATCGGCGCTGCGGTAGGTGTTGCCGTTGAGGCTGGACCGGACTGCCCGGAAGCTGTCCACCACGGCCTCGAAGTCGTCCCGCCAGGGGGCCTTGAGGGCCTCCAGACGGGCCTCCACCGGGGCCAGCACCGCCTCCAGGCCGCCTGGATCCGGCACCGGGGCGTCCCCCTGCAGCAGGGGCCGCAGGCGCAGGTACAAGGCCTGGGGATCCTGCCCCAGCACGGGCAGCACCAGCCCCAGCCGCCCCGGATCCAGGGGATGCACCAGCGTGCGCCAGTAGTCCCGCACCGCCTCCAGCATCGCCTCCGTGGTGTCCGTCTCCAGTTCCTGGGTAAAGAGGCTACCGCTGTCGAAGGCATGTTCCCGCAGTACGCGGTAGCACCAGCCATGGATGGTGGACACCGCCGCCTCGTCCATCCACTGCGCCGCCAGATCCAGGCGCCGGGCGCAGCGGGCCCGCTGCGCCGGATCCGGATGCGCCGCCAGCAGGTCCTCCAGGAAGGGATCGGGGGCCTGCCCCGCCTCCCCCCGGAAATGCCGGGCGGCCTCCATGAGCCGGGTGTGGATGCGCTCGCGCAGCTCGCGGGTGGCGGCATCGGTGAAGGTCACCACCAGGATCTGCGGTGGCAGCAGCGGCGCGGCAGGCCCCGTATCTCCGTTGCCATGGCCCAGCACCAGGCGCACATAGAGGGCGGCGATGGTGAAGGTCTTGCCGGTGCCGGCGCTGGCCTCGATGAGCCGGCTGCCGTGCAGGGGGAAGTTCATGGGATCCAGGATGCTGGGCCGGTTCATTGCCCGCCCTCCGGCATGGGGCCGTGTTTCACGCCTTCCTGGAGGGGTGCATAGAGGACCCCGGCCCAGTGCGGGAACTCCGGGTCCGAGAGGAGATCCTCCGCCCCGGGCCAGGCCCGGGCCAGGGCGGGATTGCGGTCCCGTTCCCCCATGCGGTTCCCGTCGCCCTCATGGACCTTGCGCAGGTCTTCCTCCTGTTTGGCCGGGCCCTTTTCCTGCACCCGCAGCCAGGCGGCCGTGCCCTGGCAGTAGGCCGGCAGGGGACGGGTCTGCCCCTCGCGCCAGGCCCGCAGCAGGGAGTGGAGATGACTGCGGGCGGTGCCCGCATCCAGGGCCGGCATGTGCAGGGTGGCGTCCACCCCCACCAGGACGGTGTCCATGGCCACCCCCTCGGCCTGGGCCAGCAGGTGCAGCACCCAGGGGCGGCAGCATTTGTCCAGACGGAGAAAGGGGGTCTGCCCCGTGCGCAGGCGCCCCGGCTCGTGGCGCAGGCACAGGCGCTTCCCGTCCGCATCCTCCCGCAGCGGCGGCAGCCAGTCCTCCAGGACCAGGTCCTGCCACTGCAGGCGCAGGCGCCGCGGGGTGTCGAGGATGCGCCCATGGGCGCGCACCAGGTCCTGGTGGCGCATCAGCAGATCCCGGGCCGAGGCGCATACCTGCTCCGCCACATAGCCCCCCATGCCCCCGGGGGGCAGATGCCCGGCCCGCCGCCACGCCGCCAGGGCCTGTTGCAGCCGGTCCTCGATGACCCCCTGCGGGGTGTCCGGGTCCGGCGGGGGATACAGGGCCGCCTCCACCAGATGGGACACGGCCTGCCAGTGACCCAGGCCGTCCAGGGCAAAGGGTTCCTGGTCCTCGGCCACGTCCGCGTCCTGGTCGAAGCGCACCCGCAGGCGATGGCTGAAGAAGGCCCCCACGGGGTCCTTGAGGAAATCCCCCAGGGTGTCCGTATCCAGCGCCTCCTCCGGGGGCTGCCAGGGCAGCGGGGCGGCCTTGGACTGCGCTGTCTCCGGGGCCGGGGCGTGCACCCCTTCCCATTCCCGGGCGTAGGTGTACTGACCTTCCCCCGCCTCGAAGAGGACCCGGGCGAAGGGTTGCAGGGGATGCACCGTGGTGAGGGAGGCCAGCAGGTCCGTGTCCGCCTGTGCCGGGGTCCAGCCCGCGGCCAGGTGCTCGCGCAACTGGCCCACCAGCACCGAGGGGGGACGCTCGGCATTGTCCCGGGCATCCCGGCCCACCCAGCTCACGTGGCAGTGGTCCCGGGCCGAGAGCAGGGCCTCCAGGAACAGGTAGCGGTCGTCCTCCCGCCGGGAACGGTCACCGGGGCGCGGATCCCGGGCCATGAGA
This sequence comes from Ectothiorhodospira mobilis, assembly GCF_900114895.1. Classification (GTDB taxonomy): domain Bacteria; phylum Pseudomonadota; class Gammaproteobacteria; order Ectothiorhodospirales; family Ectothiorhodospiraceae; genus Ectothiorhodospira; species Ectothiorhodospira mobilis_A. Next base: position 136,403 of record NZ_FOUO01000002.1, on the reverse strand, counting down.
TCGAAGTCCAGGGGCGGGCGCGAACGCGGATAGTCGCCGTCGTTCATCCCCAGCAGGCAGACGATGCGAAACGGGATGGCCCGCATGGGCATGAGGGTGCAGACGGTGACGCCGCCGGTGAGGAAGCGTTGCGTGAGGCGCGGCCCCTCCAGGGCCCCGAGCCAGTGTTCACGCACCACCCCCAGGGGCAGGGGCGCGTCCATGGCCGCCGCGGTGCAGTCCGTCTCCCATTGTTCCAGGGCCTCGTCCGCCCGCATCAGGGTGATGCGCCCGGCCTCCTCGTCGGGGGCGAAGAAGTCCGCCATCAGATTCCGCAGACGAAGCCCCCACTCGGCAGGGGGGGCCGGGCGGGAGAGGATCTCCCACCAGCGTTCCAGGGCATCCAGCAGGTCCGTCAGCGGGCCCGCCAGGGCGGCATCCAGCCCGGCCACCTCGTCGTAGGGCTCGATGCCGCACCAGGGCCCCTCGCCGCCGGCAGCATAGCCCAGGAGCATGCGCCGCCAGCCGAAGCGCCAGGTGTTCTGCTCCAGATCCCCGGGCAGGTCCAGGGCGGCCCGCTGACGGGCGTGCAGCCCCCAGCGGATGCCCGCGCCGCGGATCCACTCCTGCAGTTGCGGCACCTGCCCCCGGGTGAGACCAAAGCGCGCCCGCACCGCCGGCAGGTCCAAAAGGTCCAGCAATTCGCTCACCCCCAGACGGGATTCGGGCAGGTGCAGCAATCGCTCCAGGGCCACCAGCACCGGATCCTGCCCCCGCTGCCCCAGGTCCGCCAGGGTGAAGGGGATGTGGCGGGCATCCTCCGGGGGGATCTGGCCGAAGACCGCCTGGAAATGGGGGGCATAGCGCTGGATGTCCGGCACCATGACGATGACATCCCGGGGACGCAGGGAGGGGTCCCGGGAGAAGCGGTCCAGCAGCCGGTCGTGCAGGACCTCCACCTCCCGCTGGGGGCCGTGGGCCACGTGGAAGCGCAGGGAATCGTCCCTCGCCACATCCACCGGGGGCCAGTGTTCCCGGGTCTCCGCCAGGGGGCGCAGTTCCAGGATGTCGTCCTGGAGCTGCTGCAGCAGGGTGTGTCCGCCGTGGGACTCGAACAGGTCGATGCGCTCCCAGGGCAGGTCCGCGAAGAGCCCCCGGTAGCGGCCCGGGTCGTCGTGGGCGTCCAGCATGCGGATGTAGTCCCGCCCCTGCCGGCCCCAGGCCGCCAGCAGCGGATGGGCGTGGTGATGCAGGTCCTCCTCGGGGAGATCGCCGGGCATGCCCGCCTTGGGTGCCTGGCGCCGGCGCGGGGCCCGCAGCAGGTCCTTGTCGGCGATGATGTCGGCCCAGTAGTGGCGGCAGGGATTGTGCACGCACAAAAGCACCTGGGTGAAGCGGGAGATTCCCGCCAGGGCCTCCAGCATCTGCGCCGGCAGGCTGGAGACCCCGAAGACCATGACCCGCCGGGGCAATCCCGGCGGGCGCGTGTCCAGCTGGGGGATCCGCTCCATGAAGCGGGTGTGGATGCCGGCGCGGCTGCCCGCATCGGCCCCGGGCCCCAGGTCCGTGATGAGGGCGCGCCACAGGGCGGGCTGCCACAGGTTCTCATCCTCCTTCAGGGGGTGCAGGCCGCCGCGGGCATCCCGCAGGTGATCCTGCCCCCGGGCCCAGTCCTGCAGCCAGTCGGCGCGATAGACCTGATACTGGTCCAGCAGGTCCGCCAGGCGCTGGGCCAGCTGATGGCGCTTGCGCAGGTCGTGGTCGTCCTCGAGGAACCGCCGCAAAGGGGCGAAGGCGGGTTGGCGCAGGCAGTCGGGCAGCAGGCGCATGAGCCGCCAGATGAGCGGGTCCCGGGCCAACGGGGAGGTCTCCGGTACCGCCGCGTCCCCCAGCACGGCGCGGTAGGCCCGCCAGAGGAAGCGCGCCGGCAGATCCACCTCCAGGGCGGCGGCGATGCCCACCCCGCCCTCCCCCTCCCCGGGGTGGCGCGCCAGGGCCAGGCGCAGCCATTGGGCGATCCCGTTGCTCTGCACCAGGATCACCTCGTTATCCAGCGGCTTCAGGGGATAGCGCCGCATCCATGCCACCGCCAACGCCCGCAGGTCCTCCAGGTGGTTGCCGTGCACCGCCATGAAGCCGGGGGTGATGTCCGTTGTCTGCGCCGGGGTGGCCATGGTCCCTGTCCTACCGAAATCCTGCATGGGGAAAACGCTAACCGACCCGGGCGCGGTGCACAATGCCGGCGCCCCCAGGGGTCATCAGCAGATGCGGGGCAGCAGTTCCCCGGCGGGCCAGTCCAGGCGGGACCGGGGATGGGACCTTCGGCGGGGTTCGCCCTCAGTCCTCGGCCCACTGCAGGGCGGCCCGCAGGTAGTGGAACATGGACCACAGGGTGAGCACGGCGGCCACGTAGAGCAGCACCAGGCCGATGCCGGTGCTGGGCAGGCCCAGCAGGGGCAGGCCGTAGAGCAGGAGGAAGATGGCGATCATCTGCGCCGTGGTCTTGAACTTGCCGATCCAGGAGACGGCCACGGCGCCGGACTGGCCGATCTTGGCCATCCACTCCCGCAGGGCGGAGATGGCGATCTCGCGGCCGATGATCACCACCGCGGCCAGGGCCAGGGCAATGCCGCCGGGCTCGTCCACCAGCAGCACCAGGGCCGTGGCCACCATGAGCTTGTCGGCCACCGGGTCCAGGAAGGCGCCGAAGTGGGAGGTCTGCCCCAGGCGGCGCGCCAGGTAACCGTCCAGCCAGTCGGTGACCCCCGCCAGGGCGAAGATCAGGGCGCTGACCGGGCCCGCCCAGGGATGGGGAGAGTAGAAGGTCACCACGATCAGGGGGATCAGGGCGATGCGCAGCCAGGTGAGCAGATTGGGGATGGAGAAGGTCATGGCTCAGTCGTCATGTAGCGAGTCGAATACCTGTTGCGCCAGCTTGCGACTGATGCCGGGCACCCGGGCCAGATCCTCCACGCCGGCACGGCTGACGCCCCTGAGGCCGCCGAAGTGCTTGAGCAGCTGCTGGCGGCGTTTCGGACCCATGCCGGGGATCTGTTCCAGCGGGGAGGTGTTGCGGCTTCTGGCCCGGCGCTGGCGGTGGCCCGTGATGGCGAAGCGGTGGGCCTCGTCGCGGATCTGCTGGATCAGATGCAGCGCCTTGGAGGCCGGCGGCAGTATAGTCGGTGCCGTGGCGTCGCTCAACACAAGGGTCTCCATGCCCGCGCGCCGCGACTCCCCCTTGGCCACCCCCACCACCCGGACCCCCTGGATCTCCAGGGCCTCCAGCACCTCCAGGGCCTGGTGCACCTGGCCGCGGCCGCCATCGATGAAGAGCACGTCCGGCAGCCGCGCCTCGCCGCGCTTGAGGCGAGCGTAGCGCCGTTCCAGGGCCTGGCGCATGGCGGCATAGTCATCCCCCGGGGTGATGTCGCGGATATTGAAGCGCCGGTAGTCGGATTTCAGCGGCCCGTCCTGGTTGAAGACCACGCAGGAGGCGACGGTGGCCTCCCCCTGGGCGTGGCTGATGTCGAAGCACTCCATGCGTGTGGGCGGGGCCTCAAGCCCCAGGGCCTGGCGCAGGGCCTCCAGGCGCGCACGCATGCCGCTGCGTCCCGCCAGACGGGTCTCCAGGGAGAGTTGGGCGTTGTGCACGGCCATCTGCAGCCAGCGGGCGCGCTCCCCGCGCACGTTCCAGGACAGGCTCACCTTCTGACCGCGGCGCAGGCCCAGCATCTCCTCCAGCACGGCACGGTCCTGGGGGGCGTGGCTGAGGATGATCTGCGGCGGCACCTCCCGGGCCAGGTAGTACTGGCCCAAAAAGGCGGTGAGCAGGGCCCCGGGCCGGGGATCGTCCTCCTCGGGGCCCTGGGGGAAATAGGCCCGGTTGCCCAGGTTCAGGCCGCCGCGGATGGAAAAGACCTGCACGCAGGTCTCCCCCCCGGCGGTGGCGGCGGCGACGATGTCCACGTCCCCCCCGTCGCCGCTGACGTACTGGCGCTGGGTCACCTCCTGCAGGCGGGCGATCTGGTCCCGCAGGACGGCGGCCTGCTCAAAATCCAGGCGCGCGGCGGCGGCCTCCATCTCCCGCACCCGGTCCTCGATGACCCGCGCGCTGCGCCCCTCCAGGAAGTCCACGGCGTGGGCCACGTCCCGGGCGTAGGCCTCGGGGCTGATGAGGCCGACGCAGGGGGCGCTGCAGCGCTTGATCTGATACTGCAGACAGGGGCGGCTGCGGTTCTCGAAGAAGCTGTCCCGGCAGGGACGGATGAGGAAGAGCTTCTGCAACAGGTTCAGGGTCTCGCGCACCGCCGGGGAGGACGGATAGGGACCGAAGTACCGCCCGGGCTGGCGGCGCGCCCCCCGGTGCAGGGCGATGCGGGGGTAGGTGTGCTGGGACAGGAAGATATTGGGATAGCCCTTGTCGTCCCGCAGGAGCACGTTGTACCGGGGGCGGTGCTCCTTGATGAGGTTGTTTTCCAGCAGCAGGGCCTCCGCCTCCGTGGCGGTGACCGCCACCTGGATGTCCCGGATCTGGGCCACCATGGCGCGGATGCGGGGGCTGGAGAGGTTGCTGCGGAAGTAGCTGGACACCCGGCGGCGCAGGTTGCGGGCCTTGCCCACATAGAGCACCTCGCCGTCCTCGCCGATCATGCGGTAGACCCCGGGCTGGGTGGTGAGATCGGCGATAAAGGCCCGCGGATCGAACGCCTCTGCGGGGCTGTGTGTGTCCTCACCGCCCATGCTCACCCCCGCTGCAGACGCCGCACCAGTTGCGCGAACACCGCCCGGAACATCTCCGGCGTGAGACGCCCCGTCTGGGTGTTGTAGCGGCTGCAATGGTAGCAATCCACCAGGGTGAACCCGCCCGGCAGTTCGTGCACCCGGCCATGGGCGAAGGGGTGGGCGGACAGGGTCAGCCCCCGGGCCCGCAGCACCGCCTGGTGGGCCACCGTGCCCAGGGCCAGCACCAGGGGGCGCTCCGGCAGGGCCGCCAGTTCCGCCGCCAGATAGCCGTTGCACTGGCGGATCTCCGCCGTGGTGGGACGGTTCTCCGGGGGCAGGCACTTGACGGCGTTGGTGATGCGGCAGCCCTGCAGGACCAGGCCGTCCTCCGCCCCCGACACCTCGGGCCGGTTGCTCAGACCCATCTCATAGAGGGTGCGAAAGAGCAGGATGCCGGCATGGTCCCCGGTGAAGGGACGCCCGCTGGCGTTGGCCCCGTGCATCCCCGGGGCCAGGCCGACGATGAGCAGACGCCCCTTGGGGTCGCCGAAGGGGGGCACCGGGGCGGCGTGATAGTCGGGGTGGGCGCTGCGCACCCGGGAGCGGAGCGCCACGAGGCGCGGGCAACGCTGGCACACGGGATCGAACGGCATTTCGGCCATCAGGGATGGACGGGGGAATGGCTGCGGGTGATGCCCTGTTCCATGGCCAGGCGCAGCAGGTCCATATCGCTCTCGCAGCCCAGTTTCTCCCGCAGGCGGGCCTTGTAGGTGCTCACCGTCTTCACGTTCACCCCCAGTTCGGCGGCGATCTCCTGCTGGCGCAGGCCGCGCACCAGCAGCAGGAGGATCTGCCGCTCCCGCGGCGAGAGCCGCTCCAGGGGACCGGGCGGGAGGGCCTGGGCGTCCAGTTGTTCATGGAAACGGGGACTGACGTGGCGATCCCCGCGCATGGCGGTGGTCACGGCGTGGATCAGCTCCTCCACCGGGCAGCCCTTGGTGAGGTAACCGGCGGCCCCGCTGTCCAGGAGCCAGCGGGGATAGGGTCCCTCGTCCTGCACGGTGAGGACGATCACCTTCACCCGGGGGTCCGCCGCCAGCACGCGGCGGGTGGTCTCCAGTCCACCAAGCCCCGGCATGTTCAGATCCATGAGGATCACGTCGGGCCTGAGCCGGGGCAGGAGTTCCAGGGCCTGCTCGCCGGAGGCGGCCTCCCCGGCCACACGGATCCCGGCCGGCTCGCCATGGCGCTCCAAAAGACCGCGCACCCCGGTGCGCACCAGCTCGTGGTCATCCACCAGCAGGACATCGATCATCAACGGGGCCGGACCGGCGCTATCGGGCACGGCGGAAACCTCCCGGCTCTACAGGCCTCACCAGTTCTTGAACGGGTGCTGCACCAGGCTGGTGTTGTAGTACCTGGGATCGTGGGAGACTTCCTGTCCCACCCAGGACGGCAGCTGCGGCTCATCCGTGGGCGCGTTCAGTTCCACCTCGGCCACCACCAGGCCGGCGTTGTCTCCCTCGAAGACATCCACCTCCCAGACATGGCCGGCATGGGGGACGTAGTGGCGGGTCTTTTCGATCATGGGGCGCATGCACAGGGTATCCAGCAGCTCCCGCGCCTCCTGGGGCGGGATGGCGTACTCGAATTCCTGCCGCTCCACCCCGAGGGTGGCGCTCTTGATGTTGAGGTCGGCCTTCTCCCCGGCCAGGCGCACCCGCACCGAGGCCTGTGTGTTGCCGCAGAGATAGCCCTGCCGCAGGGACACGCTCTGGGTCACCTGGTCCTTCCAGGCATCGGACACGACAAGGAATTTCTTCTCGATCTCTTGCGCCATCGGGCCTCGGGGGTTTGGGTTTCTGCACGGATGCCCGGGATCGTAACACGTTTCCCGGGAGGCGGGACCGTCAGAACCGCACTAGGGCCGACCCCCAGGTGAAGCCCCCGCCAAAGGCCTCCAGCAGCAGCAGCTGGCCGGGGCGGATGCGGCCGTCGCGCACGGCCGTATCCAGGGCCAGGGGCACGGAGGCGGCGGAGGTGTTGCCGTGTTGCTCCACCGTCACCACCACCCGCTCCATGGGCAGCTTCACCTTGCGGGCGATGCCCTGGATGATGCGGATATTGGCCTGATGGGGGATGAGCCAGTCCAGTTGCGTCTGGTCCACGCCTGCCTGCTCCAGGGTCTGTTGGACGATCTGCCCAAGGGTGTTCACCGCCCACTTGAAGACCTCATTGCCCTTCATCTGCAGATAGGCCTCCCCGGCCATCACGGCCGGATAGCCCTTGCCCACCCCGGCGGGGACGTTGAGCAGGCTCTCGTAACGGCCGTCGGCGTGCAGATGGGTGGCCAGGATCCCCGGGGTGTCCGAGGCCTCCAGCACCACCGCCCCGGCGCCGTCCCCGAAGAGCACGCAGGTGCCCCGGTCGGTCCAGTCCAGGATGCGGGAGATGCTCTCCGCCCCCACTACCAGGGCACGGCGGGCGGAACCGGCGCGGATGAACTGATCCGCCACCCCCAGGGCGTAGACAAAGCCGGTGCACACCGCCTGCACGTCGAATGCCGGGCAGCCGTTGTGGATGCCCAGGCGTTGCTGCAGCAGGCAGGCGGTGCTGGGGAAGACCTGATCGGGCGTGGTGGTGGCCACGATGATCAGGTCGATCTCTTCGGCGCTTCGTCCCGACATCTCCAGGGCGCCCCGGGCGGCCTTTTCCGCCAGGTCGCAGGTGGTCTCCTCGGGCCCCACCACATGGCGCTGACCGATGCCGGTGCGTTCCCGGATCCAGGCGTCGGAGGTCTCCACGATCTTCTCCAGATCGTGGTTGGTGAGGATCTTTTCCGGAAGATAACCCCCGGTACCGGTGATCCGGGAGTAGGTCACGGTGCGCTCCCCTCTCTGCTCAGCAGTTCCTCCAGCCGCTTGTCGATGCGCTGCGGGACCTTCTTCTCGGCCTCGATGCGGGCGATGCGGATGGCGTTGAGGAAGGCCACGGCATCGGCGCCGCCATGGCTCTTGATGACGATCCCCTGCAGCCCCAGGAGGCTGGCGCCATTGTACGCACGGGGGTCGATGCGCCGGCGCAGGGCCTTGAGCACCGGCATGGCCACCAGCCCGGCCATCTTGGCATAGAGGCCGCTGCTGAACTGGCTGCGCACGTAGTGGGAGACCATGCGCGCCACGCCTTCACTGGTCTTGAGGGCCACGTTGCCGACGAAGCCGTCGCACACCACCACGTCCACATCGCCGCAATAGATGTCGTTGCCCTCGACGAAACCCACGTAGTTCAGGTGGCTGTGCTCCAGCATGTGGGCCGCCTCCTTCACCTGGTCGTTGCCCTTGATGTCCTCCTCGCCGATGTTGAGCAGGCCCACCCTGGGGGCATCCAGATTGTCCACGGCGCTGGCCAGCTCCGACCCCATGACGGCGAACTGGTACAGATGATTGGCCGTAGAGTCCACATTGGCCCCCAGATCCAGCATGTGGGTGTGACCGTTCAGGGCCGGGATGGCGGTGATGATGGCCGGGCGGTCGATCCCCGGCAGGGTCTTGAGCACGTAGCGGGCCGTGGCCATGAGGGCGCCGGTGTTGCCGGCGCTGACGCAGGCGTCCGCCTGCTGGTGCTTGACCAGGTTGACGGCCACGCGCATGGAGGAATCCTTCTTGTTGCGCAGGGCCTGGCTGGGGGGTTCGTCCATGCCCACCACCTGAGCGGCATGGTGGATGCGCAGGCGGTTGGAAGGGGCCCCGCCGCTGGCGGACAGTTCGCGGCTCAGCCGCTCCTTGTCCCCCACGAGGATGAGATGGATATCGGAAAACTCCGCCAGGGCCTTGAGGGCCGCCGGCACGACCACCTGGGGGCCGTGGTCGCCGCCCATGGCATCCAGTGCGATGGTGAACAGACCGCTCATGGGTAGACTCGTCTCTGATCGGGACACAACGGGAGGTCGGTGATCCGGCCCGGGCCTCGCCGGGTCCGGTCCGGATCACCGCCATGGCCCCGCCTCTCCTTGCGCGGGGAGCCCGGGGCGGCCGGCTTATTCCTCGTCGTCTTCCAGGTCCTTGGGCTGGATCACCTGGCGGCCGCGGTAGAAGCCGTCGGCGCTGACGTGATGGCGGCGATGGAGTTCGCCGGTGGTGGGTTCCACCGACAGGGTCGGGGCCTTGAGGCCGTCGTGGGAACGGCGCATGCCCCGCTTGGAGCGGGTGGTACGACCTTGTGCAACTGCCATGATCTCTCTCCGATGACGTTCAAACCAACCAAAGGCCGCCGGCCCAAGGGCGGCGGCCCATTGTACACATCAATCCCCGTCCCCGGGGTCTCCCTTGAGGCGACCGAGGACCGCAAAGGGGTTACCGCGTTCTTCCTTTCGGGCGGCCTCCACCTCGCCGGTGGTGAATTCCCGGCTGGACCGAACCGCACAGGTCCCATCCCCATGCACGGGCACGGCAGGCAGCGCCAGGAGGATCTCCTCCTCCACCAGGGCGTGCACCGCCAGCAGACCGTTGTCCAGCAGCACCGGTTCCGCATCCGCCTCCAGGGCACAGGCCGCGTCCATGTCCGCCGCCGGCACCACCTGGAAGGTGGTCGCCACATCGCAGGAGACGGGCTGCAGGCAGCGCTGGCAGAGCAGTTCCACCTGGGCCCGCACCTCCCCTTCCACACGCATGCGGCCGTATTCGCGCACGAACCGCAGCCCCACATGGGCCGGGCGGTCCATGGCCCGCACTGCCTCGCGCAGGCGCGGCATGGAGTCCAGGCCGAGCACGCCCTGCAGCGTGCCGTCCCGGTTCGCCAGGCGCAGGGGATCGACCCGTTCAGGCAAGGGTGAGTCGGACATAAGCGCGCAATTCTAGAGGCCTTCCATGGAGGGTGTCAAAACAAGTCGCAGGACCTGTCTTGAAAATCCCGCCTGGGTTCAAGGATACTGTTGGTTTGCCTCCCACGGGCCGTGCGGGTACCTGCCCCCACGGCCCGTGTGCCGATGGGCGGGGCCGGCTCCCGCCCCGGGGCGTCCGACCACCCAACCGCCCGGATCCATGGGCGCGAGACGAGCACGTGATAAAGAAGCTGCTGATCGCCAACCGCGGTGAGATCGCCGTGCGCATCATCCGCGCCTGCGCGGAGATGGGCATCACCTCCGTGGCCGTGTACACCGACGCGGACCGCCATGCACTGCACGTGAAGAAGGCCGACGAGTCCTACTCCCTCGGCCCCGATTCCCTGTCCGGGTATCTGAATGTGCATCGCCTGGTCAACGTCGCCCGCAGCGCCGGCTGCGACGCCATCCACCCCGGCTATGGATTCCTCTCGGAGAACCCGGAGTTCGCCCGGGTCTGTGCCCAGAACGGCATCCGCTTCGTGGGCCCCGATGCCGAGGTCATCCGGCGCATGGGGGATAAGGTGGCCGCCCGCGAGGCCATGATCGCCGCCGGTGTACCCGTGGTGCCCGGAAGCGAGGGCAACCTGGCGGACGTGGAGCAGGCCGTGACCCTGGCCGCAGAGATCGGCTACCCGGTGATGCTCAAGGCCACCAGCGGCGGCGGCGGGCGCGGCATCCGCCGCTGTGACGACGAGCCCAGCCTGCGGCGCAACTACGAGCGCGTGCGCTCCGAGGCCACCAAGGCCTTCGGCAGCACCGAGATCTTCATGGAGAAGGCTATCCTCAATCCGCGCCACATCGAGGCGCAGATCCTGGCCGACGGCCACGGCAATGTCATCCACCTCTACGAGCGGGACTGCTCCATCCAGCGCCGCCATCAGAAACTGGTGGAGATCGCCCCCTCCCCCCAGCTGGACGACACCCAGCGGGAGTACGTGGGCGAACTGGCCATCCGCGCCGCCCGGGCGGTGGGCTACGAGAACGCCGGCACGGTGGAGTTTCTCATGGATGCCGACGGCAGCTTCTACTTCATGGAGATGAACACCCGCCTGCAGGTGGAGCATCCGGTGACGGAGATGATCACCGGCATCGACATCGTGCAGGAACAGATCCGCATCGCCGCCGGAAAGTCCCTGAGCTACCGCCAGGACCAGGTGACCCGGCTGGGCTTCGCCGTGGAGTTCCGCATCAACGCCGAGGACCCGAAGAACGACTTCCTGCCCAGCTTCGGGCGCATCACCCGTTACTTCGCCCCCGGCGGGCCCGGTGTGCGCACCGACGGGGCCATCTACACCGGCTACCACATCCCGCCCCATTACGACTCCATGTGCGCCAAGCTCATCGTCTGGGCCCTGGACTGGGAGTCCCTGATCCGGCGTGCCCGCCGCGCCCTCCATGACATCGGGGTCTACGGCGTGAAGACCACCATCCCCTATCACCTGGAGATCCTGGACAGCGAGGCCTTCCGCCGGGGGGCCTTCGACACCGGCTACGTGGACGTCCATCCGGAACTCACCGGATACTCCGTCCGCCGCCCCACCCGGGAGCTGGCGGCCGTGATCGCCGCCGCGATTTCCGCTCACAAGGGTCTTTAAGACCAGAAGGTATCCCGAATCATGTCCAAGGTAACGATCACCGACCTGACCCTGAGAGACGGCCACCAGAGCCTGATCGCCACGCGCATGCGCACGGAGGACATGCTGCCCATCTGCGACAAGATGAACGCGGCGGGCTTCTGGTCCCTGGAGGTCTGGGGCGGCGCCACCTTCGATGCCTGCCTGCGCTTCCTCAAGGAGGACCCCTGGGAGCGCCTGCGCCAACTGCGCGAGGCCCTGCCCAACACCCGCCTGCAGATGCTGCTGCGGGGCCAGAACCTGCTGGGCTACCGCCACTACGCCGACGACGTGGTGCGCGCCTTCGTGGCCCGCTGCGCCGACAACGGCATGGACGTCTTTCGCATCTTCGACGCCATGAACGACACCCGCAACGTGCGCGTGGCCATCGAGGCGGTGAAGAAGGAGAACCGGCACGCCCAGGGGGCCATCAGCTACACCACCAGCCCCGTGCACACCCCGGAGCAGTTCGTGGCCATGGCGCGGGAGATGGTGGAGATGGGCTGCGACAGCATCGCCATCAAGGACATGGCCGGCCTGCTCACCCCCTATGCCACCGGGGAACTGGTCTCTGCCTTGGTGGACGCGGTGGACGTGCCCATCCACCTGCACACCCACGCCACCGCCGGCCTGGCGGAGATGTGCCATCTCAAGGCGGTGGAACACGGCGCCAGCAACATCAATACCTGCATGTCCGCCTTCGCCGGCGGCACCAGCCACGCCCCCACCGAGAGCATGGTGGCGGCCCTGCGCGGCACGGCATACGACACCGGCCTGGACCTGGCGGCCCTGCAGGAGATCGGCTTCTATTTCCGTGAGGTGCGCAAGAAATACCACCAGTTCGAGAGCGAATTCACCGGCGTGGACACGCGGGTGCAGACCACCCAGGTGCCCGGCGGCATGATCTCCAACCTCATCAGCCAGCTCAAGGCCCAGGGGGCCCTGGACAAGGTGGGGGCCGTCATGGAGGAGATCCCGCGGGTGCGCGAGGACCTGGGCTACCCGCCCCTGGTGACCCCCACCTCCCAGATCGTGGGCACCCAGGCGGTGATGAACGTACTCACCGGGGAGCGCTACCAGACCATCACCAACGAGGTGAAGAGCTACCTCCAGGGCCGCTACGGCCGCACCCCGGGGCAGGTGAATGCCGTGGTGCGGCGCAAGGCCATCGGCGACGCCGAGGTGATCGAATGCCGCCCGGCGGACCTGCTGGGCCAGGAGATGGACAAGCTGCGCACCGAGGTGGGCGACCTGGCTGGCAGTGAGGAGGATGTGCTCATCTACGCCATGTTCCCGGAACTGGGGCAGGAATACCTGGAGCACCGCCGCGACGGCAAGCTGGTGCCCGAACCCCTGGAGCCCGTGGGCGCCTCCAAGGAGGACAAGACCGCCCCGGTGGAATTCAAGGCCACCCTGCACGGCGAGACCTACCACATCCAGGTCACCGGCACCGGACACAAGCGGGACCACGAACGCCCCTTCTACGTCACCGTGGACGGCATGCCCGAGGAGATCGTGGTGGAGACCCTGGACGAGCTGGAGGTGGACGGCAGTGGTGGTGCCCGCCGCGGCGGGGCCCAGGGCAGCGTCCGCCCCCGCGCCACCAAGCCCGGCCACGTGAGCACCTCCATGCCCGGCACCATCATCGACGTGCTGGTGAAGGAAGGGGACGAGGTGAAGCCCGGCGACGGGATCCTGATCCTGGAGGCCATGAAGATGGAGACCGAGGTCCAGGCCCCGGTGGGTGGCGTGGTACGCGCGGTGCACACGGCCAAGGGGGACAGCGTCAACCCGGACGACGCCCTGGTGGAGATCGAGGAGGCCTGAGGCGGATCCATGCACGACCATGCCCCCGCGCTGGTCCTGGCCTCCACCTCCCCCTTCCGGCGGGAGCTGCTGGAGCGGCTCATGCTGCCCTTTACCACCTGCGCCCCGCAGGTGGACGAAACCCCCGTCCCCGGGGAACCCCCCGAGGAGATGGTGCGGCGCCTGGCGGTGGCCAAGGCCCGCGCCGGGGCAAAGCTCCATCCCGGGGCCCTGGTCATCGGCTCGGACCAATGCGCCGCATGCGACGGGCGCATCCTGGGCAAACCGGGAAGCCACGAACGGGCGGTGGAGCAGCTCATGGCCCTCTCCGGCCGCCGCGTGGTCTTCCATACGGGATTGTGCCTGCTGGACGGGCGCAGCGGCGGGACCCAGGAGGCGGTGATTCCCTTCCCCATCCGCTTCCGGGAACTGACGCCGGAACAGATCGAAACCTACCTGCAGCGGGAGCGGCCCTACCGCTGCGCCGGCAGCATCCGCTCGGAGGGCCTGGGGATCGCCCTGTTCGAAGCCATGGAGGGGGAGGATCCCACCGCCCTGGTGGGCCTGCCCCTGATCCGGCTCACGCAGATGCTGGAGCAGGCGGGACGGCCCGTACTGGCCTAGGGTCGGACGGGGTCATGGCCCCTCAGTGGGGCACGTGGAAGGCCACCAGGTCCGGGTCCCCCTCGCGGATGGGCCGCCCCAGGCTGATCACCCCCTCCCCCACCAGGGGGACCTCCTCCCCGTTGAGCAGGCAGATGGGTTCGGAGCCGTGGATGCTCACGTAGGTGCCGTTGGTGCTCTGGTCGATGAGGATGAACTTGCCCTTGCGGTAGATCACCCGGGCGTGGTGACGGGAGGCCACGGGCACCATCACCACCAGATCGCAGTCGGTGCTGCGCCCCATGACGAAGACCCGGTCGGCAGCGGTGAAGGCGGTCTCCTTACCGTGGAAGGAGAACCCCATGCGGGCGTTGAGGTCATAGAGCTTGCGCACGTCCTCCGCACTGATCCGCTGGGTGGGGGCGTTGTCCTCCTGCTCGGCATGGGGGTCGTTGCCCGGGGATGGTTTCATTGCGCACAATCCTCTGGAATGCAGGTGGCGGGCGCCACGGTATCTCCGTTCCGCTGCCTGTCGGGAATTATGACGCCGGACAGGGAGCCATTCTGTGATCCCTTCCGGACTTTGTCCACGGCCGCCGCGGTCGGCCAAGCCCGAGGGGAAACACCATGACCAGCTTCAGCCATGCGGTGGGCATCATCGGCACGGGCAACGTGGGGGTGGCCGCCGCCTATGCCCTCTTCCAGCGCCAGATCGCCGGGGAGCTGGTGCTCCTGGACAAGGACCCCAGACGCGCCGAGGGGGAGGCCATGGACCTGATGCACGGCCAGTCCCTGGTGGGCCGGGTCACGGTCCGCGCCGGCGACTATGCGGACCTGAAGGGGTGCCGCGTCATCGTCGTCACCGCCGGGGTGAACCAGAAACCCGGGGAGTCCCGCCTGGACCTGCTCAACCGCAACGCCGCCGTGTTCCGGGAGATCGCCGCCCAACTGGACCGGCACGCACCGGAGGCGGTGCTGGTGATCGCCACCAATCCCGTGGACATCCTCACCCGCGTGATGCAGCGCCTCAGCGCGCGCCCGGCGGAACGCATCATCGGCACCGGCACCATGCTGGACACCTCCCGCTTCCGGGCCGCCCTGGGGGACTACTACGGCGTGAACCCCCGCTCGGTGCACGCCTATATCATGGGCGAGCATGGGGATTCCGAGGTCCCCATCTGGAGCACCGCCAAGGTGGGCGGGCTGAGCCTGTACCGCCAGACCGTCCACGGCCGGCCCTTCGACGAGGGGGCCATGGAGGCCCTGTTCCAGCGGGTGCGCACCGCCGCCGCCGACATCATCTCCCGCAAGGGCTACACCAACACCGCCATCGGCCTGGTGATCGCCTACCTGGTGCGGGTGATCCTGGAGGACCAGAAGAGCGTGCTGCCGGTGAGCGTGGACCCAGAGGGGGAATACGGCCTGCGGGAGGTATGCCTGAGCATCCCTTGCATCATCGGCGCCAGCGGCATGGAGGGCCTGGTGGCCCCGGTGATCAGCGATGCCGAGCACCAGGGCATGGTGCGTTCCGCCCGCATCCTCCGGGACAGCCTGGAGGGGATGGTGATCGGCTGATCCCCTGGATTCGGCGGGGGCGGCGGGTATAATCCCCGCGCCCGAAACGTTCCTGGAGCCTAAGCGAACACCCCATGGAGCATACCGCCCCTGTCCCCCTGCGCGCCCGTGCGGGCCGTTTCGTGGAATCCCGCCGCGTCCAGCGCTTGATCATCGCCCTGATCCTGGTGAACGCCGTCCTCCTGGGCCTGGAGGCCATGCGCCGGGAGATGGCCTCCCGGGACGGGGACAACCCCCGCACCCCGGGGGACGGGGCCTGAAGACGCGCCCCCGGGTGGCCCCACCCGGGGGCGGCAACGGCTCAGACCGAACAGACCCCCCGCCGCCGACCGCGCCAGCGGGCGAAGACCTTGTAGCCCATCTCCATCAGGGGCAGCACACCCGGCACCAGGCACACCCCGCGGGCCAGCCAGCGGTATCCCGGCAGATGGGTCCAGATGAGGACGAATGCCCGTGCCCCGGTGACCACCCGGCCCGAGGCATCCCGTGCATGCATGTGCCGCATGGCCGTCTCCCAGTCTACGCCGATACGTTCCAGCACAGCGGGATCGGCGTGGATGTCCAGCCAGCACACCCGACCGTCCCGGTCCAGGCGCTGGTAGTGGCGGATCTCCCGCCGGCAGAGGCCACAGCCACCGTCATAGAAGACCTCCGGGCGGCCGTCGGTGGGGGACAGTGTATCGGTCATCGGACATCTCCTTCGGGGCGATGGGTCATGAGCATGTAGTTGACCGCCATGGAGCGGCTCGGGGTCATGCGGCGGGTGAAGGGGTTGACGCGCACACCGGTCGCCTCCGCCACCCGGATCCCGTCCCGGGCCAGCAGGGCCTGAAGCTCCCGGGGCTTACGGAACCGCCGCCACTGATGGGTGCCCCGGGGCAACCAGCGCAGCAGGTATTCGGCGCCGAGGATCCCGGCGACAAAGGAGGCCGGTGTGCGGTTGAGGGTGGCGATACAGCCGTATCCCCCGGGGCGCTGCAGACGGTTGCAGGCCGCCATGAAGCCGGGCAGGTCCGCCACATGCTCCACCACCTCCATGTTGAGCACCACGTCGTAGCGGGCGCCGCGATGGGCCAAGGCCTCGGCGGTCCCCACCTCATAGGTCAGGTCCAGGCCGCTGTCCCGGGCATGCCGGCGGGCCACGGCGATGTTATCCGCGGTCACGTCCACCCCGTGCACCCGGGCCCCCATGCGCGCCATGGCCTCGCTGAGGAGGCCGCCGCCGCAACCGATGTCCACCAGGGAAAGCCCCGCCAGGGGCCGGGGGGCCTGGGCATCCCGGCCCAGGCGCTGGCACAGGTGGTCCCGGATCCAGGCAGTGCGCAGACGGTTAAGGGTATGCAGCGGCCAGAAGGGCCCCTGCGGGTCCCACCAGCGCTCGGCCAATCGGGTGTAACGGGCCACCTCGGCGGGGTCCACCGAGGAGACGACTGGATCCGGTTCGGGGCGCACGGGAGGACTCCTTTGGGGTTGAGCGGGGCTTTGCCGTGTCCTGGTTTCGTACCTGGTTTGGAGCGGCCGTCCCATGCGGGGGTTCCACCGCTTGGCGATCCCGATACACCCTTGGTCGCCGCGCCCGGTCCTCCTCGCACGGGAACCCGGGGGCAGGCCCAGATGCCGGCGGCGATGCACACCGCCTTCACGGCCATCCCCATCACTCCGCCCCTTGCCGCGGCGCAGGCATTGCCCTACTGTGCATGGGTATAGAGATGGAGATGCCCATGGAGAAGCTGACCCCCAGGCAGGCCGAGGTCCTGACCTTCGTGCGCGATTACATGCAGTCCCACGGCATGCCGCCCACCCGTGAGGACATCATGCGGGCCTTCGGCTTTCGCTCCCCCAACGCCGCCGAATGCCACCTGCGCACCCTGGCGCGCAAGGGGGCCCTGGAGATCCTGCCGGGGACCTCCCGCGGCATCCGCCTGCCGGACCCGCCGGGACTGCCCCTGGTGGGACGCGTGGCCGCCGGTGCCCCCATCCTGGCGGAGGCCCATATCGAGCAGCATTTCCAGATGGACCCCCATCTGTTCCATCCCCGTCCCGACTACCTGCTGCGGGTGCGGGGGGAGAGTATGACCGGTGCGGGCATCCTGGACGGCGACCTGCTGGTGGTGCACCGCACCCCCGAGGCCCGTAACGGCCAGATCGTGGTGGCCCGGCTCGGGGATGAGGTCACCGTCAAGCGCCTGCAGCGCAAGGGCCCCCGGGTGGAACTGATGCCGGAGCACCCGGATCACGAACCCATCCGCGTGGACCTGCGCCGGCAGGAACTGGCCATCGAGGGCATCGGCGTGGGGGTGATCCGCAGCACCCCGGCGTGAATCCCGGGGGCGGCCGCCCCTCAGGGGGACGTATCCGTCTCCAGCCAGGCCTCCACCTCGCGCACCACGGCCCGCGGACACTCCTCCTGGGGCACGTGGCCACAATCGGGGATCACCGCGGTCTGCGCCCGGGGCAGGGCCCCGGCCGCCCGCAGCGAGTCCTGCGGGTCCACCACCCGGTCCGACGCCCCCACCAGCACCAGGGCGGGCTGGCGGATCTGCCCCAAATGATCGCTCACGTTCACAGGCTGGGTCAGGGACTGGCGGAAGAGCTCGCCCCAGGCCAGGTCCCAGTGGCGCACGCGGGTATGGATCAGGGTCAGGGCCCGGCGCTGCGGGTCGATGCGCTCCGGATGGGCATAGGACAGCTCCAGCAATGGCGCGCGGCGACCCATCTGTCGGGCCAGGAACAGGCTCAGACGCCCCATCTGGGGGGATTCCGCCAGCCACTGCGGGAAGGTGGGCCGGTTCACGTAGACCCAGGGGTTCACCAGGATCAGGCCCTCTACCCGTTGCGGACGCTGCAGGGCCGCCTCCAGGGCCAGGGTCCCGCCGGCGGAGTTGCCCACCAGCACCGCCCGTTCCACCCCCTGGGCGTCCAGGAAGGCGAACAGATGATCCAGGGCCGCCGCCTTGGTGTAGGGACTGGGGCCGGACCACTCCCCGGGCACCGGCTTGGCACTCAGGCCATAGGGCACCTGATCATAGGCCAGCACGCGGCCTTGGCGGGCCAGGTCGTCCATGACCCGATTCCAGGTGAAGGCATTGAAGGTGAAGCCGTGCAGCAGCACGAAGGTGGGCCCCTCCCCCGCCGTACCCGCCTCCAGATAGTGGAGCTTCAGGCCATCGGTACCCGGGGACTCCACTTGTATGAACCGGCTCTGGGGCGGTGCCACCTCGGCAGCCGTCTCCAGGCCCTGGATGGGCGCCGTGGGGATGAAGAACGGCCCGATGGCCAGTCCCAGCGCCCCCACGAGGAGCACGCCCCCCAGCAGGATCAACAGCCAGCGCAGCATGGGGCGGCCTTACTTGTCGAAGGCCTCGAGGGCGTTATGCACCTCGGCGATATAGGTCATGGCCGGACCGCCCCCCATGAGGATGGCCACCTTGCACACATCCACGATCTCCGCGCGGGTGCCCCCCGCCTGCAGCACCTTCTGCACGTGGATGCCGATACAGTACTTGCAGCGGGCGGTGATGGCCATACCCAGGGCGATGAGCTCCTTGGTCTTCTTGTCCAGCACATCGTCCTCCAGGGCCTTTTCCATGAAGCCGTTGAAGGCGGTCATGGTGTCCCGGGCCTCGGACTTCATCATGCCCATGCCGGACTGGAAGTTCTTCAGGGACTGGGTCATGCCGTTGACGTTGTCCATGATGCGCGACCTCTGCGGGGTTGGATTCACTCCCATGATGACAGCAAAGGGGCCGCGTGGCGATCCCCGGCCCGCTTGGCGCGGATCGGGGGGCGCCGTATAGTGACGCCGCCATGAACCTGACCACCCCCCAAACCGCCCTGCCCCGCCCGACCTTCGCCGATCGCCTGACGGCGGAGGCGGTGCGCATCCACGAAGACCAGACCGGCCGCGTCCTGGACGAGGACGGGGCCTGGGATGCCGGCCGCCGCAGCGGCGGGGACCTGGAGCGGCGCATCATCGCCCGCGCCGGGGCCACCCGCCTCGGTGGGGAGATCCGTCAGGCGGCGGAGGGCGTCCTCACCGGCGCACGCTGGATGCTGGTGGCGGCCCTGGCCCTCGCCCTGCTGCTGGGCACCGGGGCCGCCGGGGCCGCCCTGGGGGCCCCCCTGCCGGACCGGGGCGGACAGGTGAACATCGCCTGGGCCCTGGGCGGGCTCCTGGGGGTGCAGACCCTCATGCTGGCCGCCTGGGCCGGGACCTTCCTGCTGCCCTCCGGGGGCGGCGGACTCCTGGGACGGGCCGCCCTCCAGGCCGCCGGCACCCTGGGGCGGCGCCTGCTGCGCCGCCAGGCCCATATCCTCGCCCTGCGGGCCCTGCTGCGTCTCCTCGGCCGCAGGCGCCTGGGGCTGTGCACGGCGGGCGCCCTCACCCACGCCCTCTGGGCCGCCTTCGGCGTCGGGGCCCTGCTGGCCTGCCTGTGGACCCTGAGCGTGCGCCAGTACGACTTCCTCTGGGGTACCACGCTCCTGTCCGAGGCCGACTTCGTCTCCCTGGTCACCGCCCTGGGCAGCCTACCCGCCGCACTCGGCATCCCGGTGCCCGACGACGCCCTCATCCGGGCCAGCCGTCTGGGGGACCCCCTGCCGGCCGAGGGCCGCATCCAGTGGTCCGGCTTCCTGCTGGGCTGCCTGCTGATCTACGGCGTGATCCCGCGCCTGCTCCTGGCCCTGCTCTGCGCCGGGATCTCCCGCCGCCTGGCGGCGCGCCTGCCCCTGGATCTCACCGCCCCGGGCTACGCCCGCCTGGTGCCGAGGCTGCAGGAGGACCATCAGCGCATCGGCATCATCGACCCGCGGCCCGTGGACCCCCCCGCCCTACCCCAAAGGCGCCGCCCCCGCCCTCCCCCGGGGCGGGGCGCCCCGCTGGCCCTGGTGGGCTACGAACTGGAGCATGCCCCGGATCACTGGCTGCAGCGGGCCGACGGCAGCCGCTGCCTGCCCCTGGGGCAGGTGGACGACCGTGCCAGCCGGCGGGACGTGCTGGCGGCCCTGGATGCCCTGGACCCGGCCCCCGCGGCCGTGGTGGCGGTCTGCTCCCTGGCCCGCACCCCCGACCGCGGCGCCGAGAGCTTCCTGTCGGACCTGAAGGCCCGGGCGGGGGTGCCCCTCTGGGTGCTGCTGGACCAGGCGGGCACGGCCCGGGAACGGGGCATCGACCCCCAGGCGCGTCACGCCGTCTGGCGGGATCTGGCCCTGCGGGCCGGGGCCGAACGCTGTCTGCCGCAGCGGACACCCGAGAAGGACTTGCAAGACGCCGGGACCCTGCTCGAGGCACTGGAACAGCCGGAGGAACCCCAGCCATGAGCGAAGAACTGCTTCAGGTGGCCGTGGTGGGCCACACCAATACCGGCAAGACCTCCCTGCTGCGCACCCTCTCCCGGGACACGGACTTCGGCGAGGTGTGCGATGCACCCGCCACCACCCGCCATGTGGAGAGCACCCGCATCCTGGTGGACGGCGAGGCGGTGATGGCCCTCTACGACACCCCGGGGCTGGAGGATGCCCCCGGGATCCTGGACTGGATGGAGGCCCGGCGCGGCCCCCGTGCCCCGGGGGCGGAGACCCTGGAAGCCTTCCTGGAATCCGGTGAGGCGATCCGGCGCTTCGAACAGGAGGGCAAGGTGCTGCGCCAATTGCGCGCCAGCCACGTGGGGCTCTACGTCATCGACGCCCGCGAACCGGTGCTGGGCAAATACCGCGATGAACTGAGCGTGCTCGGGCTATGCGCCCGCCCCCTGGTGCCGGTGCTCAACTTCGTGGCCGGCCCGGACACCCGCGAGGCCGAATGGCGGGAGGCCCTGGCGCGCCTGGGGCTGCACGCCGTGATCGGCTTCGACTCGGTGGTCTACGACCTGCAGGAAGAACTGCGCCTGTACGAGAAGCTGCGCAGCCTGCTGGACCGCTTCCGGGATCCCCTCACCCGGCTCATGGAGGCACGGGCCCGGGAGGCCCAATGGCTGGAACGGGCGGCGGCGGAACTGGTCGCCGACCTGCTCATGGACGCCGCCGCCTGCACCCTGGTGGTACCGGTGCAGGCGGTGCAGGACGGCAGTGCCCTGACCGACCTGCAGGCCCGCATCCGCCGGCGGGAACAGGAATGCGCCCAGGCCCTGCTGGCCCTGTACCGCTTCCGCGCCGGCGACTACGCGGCGCGGCAGCTCCCCCTGGAGGACGGGTGCTGGGGGCTGGACCTGTTCACCCCCGAGGCCCTGGGCCATTACGGCCTGCGCACCGGCGAGGGTGCGGCGGTGGGGGCGGCCGTGGGGCTGGCGGTGGACATCCTGGCCCTGGGCACGACCCTGGGGGCGGGCACCGCCACCGGGGCCACGGCCGGGGCCCTGGCGGGGCACACCCCGGGACTCGGCCGGCGCCTGGCCCAGCGCCTGCGGGGGCGGCGGGAGCTGCGTCCCGGCGAGGCCACCCTGCGCCTATTGGCCCTGCGCGGCCGCCAACTGGCCCGGGCCCTGTCCCGCCGCGGGCACGGCACGGAAAAGGCCCTGGAGCTGGACACCCCCACCGACGATGCCTGGCGCCGCGGCCGGCTTCCGCCCCCCCTGCGCCGCGCCCGGCTGCATCCGGACTGGTCCCGCCTGACGCCGGGGGCCGGCGGGCTGGAGTCCCGGGCCCGGGCCCTGGCCCTGGGGGAACTCACCGCCGCGCTCATGGACGCGGCGGATACCCCGCAGTCCCCTCAGACCCGATAACCCGACACCCGGCCCTGCAGTTCTGTGGCCAGGCGCGCCAGTTCCTCGCTGGCGGAGCTGATCTCGTTGGCGCTGCCCGAGGTCTGCTCCGTGGCCTGGCTGATGCTGGTGATGTTGCGGTTGATCTCCTCGGCAACCGCGGACTGCTCCTCGGCGGCGCTGGCGATCTGGGCGTTCATATCGTTGATATTGTGGATGGCCTGCTCGATGGCCTGCAGTGAACTCCCCGCCTTGCCGGCCTGATCCACGCTCTCCCGGGCCTTGTTGCGTCCCTGCTCCATCACCTGCACGGCACCGCTGGCGCCGCTTTGCAGGCGCTCGATCATCTCCTGGATCTCCGTGGTGGAATCCTGGGTGCGACTGGCCAGGGTGCGCACCTCGTCCGCCACCACGGCAAACCCGCGCCCCTGCTCCCCGGCCCGGGCCGCCTCGATGGCGGCGTTCAGGGCCAGCAGGTTGGTCTGTTCGGCGATGCCCCGGATCACGTCCAGCACCTTGCCGATCTCCTCGCTGTCGGCGGAGAGGCGGTGGATCACCTCGGCGGCGTTCTCCACCTCCTTGGCCAGGGTCTCGATGGAATGCACCGTCTGGTCCACCACCTGACGCCCCGCCTGGGTCTCCTGCTGGGTCTCCTGGGCGGATTGGGCCGCCTGGGAGGCGTTCCGCGCCACCTCCTGCACGGTGGTGGTCATCTCGTTCATGGCCGTGGCCACCTGATCCGTCTCCGAGTGCTGGCGCTGCACCTGTTCCCGGGTCTGCCCCGAGGTGGCGGAGAGCTGCTCCGCGGCACTGGAGAGCTGTGCGGTGGCGCCGGCCACCTGTTTCACCAGTTCATGCACCCGCTCGGCGAAGGCATTGAAGCCCCGTGCCAGGTCCGAGAGTTCATCCTTGCCCTGGACCTGCAGACGCCGGGTCAGATCACCGCTGCCGGTGGCCATGCCGTGCAGGGTCTGGGACAGTGCCCGGATGGGATTCACCAGGCTGCGGGCGAAGAACAAGGAAGCGACAACGCCCAAGATCAGTACCAGGGCCAGCATCCCCAGCATGCGCAGCAGCATGCTGTCCATGCCGCGGCTGACGATGGCCTCGGCTTCCGAGGTGGGGATACCCAGCCCCATGATGCCGATGACCCGGTTGCGGGCATCGAACAGGGGTTCGTAGGCGGTGAGATGGGGCTCACCGCGGACACTGGAATGCCCCACGAAGCGCTCGCCGTCGATCACGGCCTGATAGGCCTGGGTGTCCCGTTCCAGGATCGTGCCCACGGCACGGCGGCCGTTGTCCCCGACGACACTGGTGACCACGCGGCGGAAATCCTGTCCATCCCGGGTGAACAGGGTGAAGACCAGGCCCAGGTCGCTGCTGATGGCATCGGCCATCTCGTGGCGTCCGTCCAGGGGTCGGCCCTCGCCGTCCACCAGTTCCCCGCCGGAGACCCCGACCCCGCCGTAGTACCGTTCCATATAGACCCGCGCCGCCCGCAGATCCCCGTCCGCCTTCTTCAGGAGGGTGTGATTCACCAGGGTGCGGGCGGTATCGGCGCCGGAGAGATAGGACACCGCGGTGAGACTGCCCCCCACCAGGATCAGGCCCAGCACGGCGAACAGGATCAGCCGGCTCTGTATCTTCAGGTTTTGTAGCATGGTCTGGATTCTCTTCGTGAAAACGGGGTCGGGGCACGGGGATGCGCCCCGTTTTTCGCGTTATCGGCCACCAGCGGGGCATTCTTGAACCCGGTACCGTACGGCATGCGCTTAGCCGGGTCGCAGCAGCGCCTGCAGGGCCGCCGCCTTGTCCACCGTCTCCCGGTATTCCGCATCCCGCTCGGAGCCGTTTGTGATCCCCCCGCCGGCCCAGAAGCGGATCCGGCCGCGGGTATGCACCAGGGTGCGGATGGCGATGTTGGTGTCCATGGCGCCGTCGAACCCGATATAGCCGATGGCCCCGCAATAGACGTCGCGCCGATGGGGCTCCAGTTGGGCGATGATCTCCATGGCGCGGCGCTTGGGGGCGCCGGTGATGGAGCCGCCGGGAAAGCAACCCCGCAGCAGGTCCAGGGCATCCCGGCCCGGGGCCAGGCGGCCGGTGACCGTGCTCACCAGGTGATGCACCCGGGCATAGCTCTCCACCTGGAACAGGGAGGGCACCGTCACGCTGCCGGTGGCGCAGTTGCGTCCCAGGTCGTTGCGCAGCAGGTCCACGATCATGACGTTCTCCGCCCGGTCCTTGGGGCTGTCCGACAGTTCCCGGCGCAGCGCCTCGTCCTCGGCGGCGGTCCCGCCCCGGGGCCGGGTCCCCTTGATGGGGCAGGTCTCCACCGCTCCCTCCCGCAGATGCAGGAAGCGCTCCGGGGAATTGCACAGGATCTGCCCCCAGGGCAGATTGAGATAGGCCCCGAAGGGGGCCGGGCTCTGCCGCCGCAGGGCCAGGTAGCCGCGCCAGGGATCCCCCCGGGTGGCCCCTTCCAGGCGCCGGGCCAGATTCACCTGATAACAGTCCCCGTCCCGGATCCACCCCTGCAGCCGCGCAAACCGGGTCGCGTAGTCCCGCGGGCCCAGGTCGGTGACCAGGGGCCCGCGGGCCCGCAGGGGCGGACCGCCGCGGGGTGTGGCGGGCCGGGCGAAGCCCTCTTCCAGATCCCGCCAGACCCCCGCCGTGGCCGGATCCCGGCCCCGCGTGGCCAGATACGCGCGGGCCTCCCGATGATCCACCACCACGCACCAGTCATAGATCCCCAGGGCCATCTCCGGCAGGGCCCCGGGTTCTTCGGGCGCCGGGGGCAGCCCCTCCAGGCGGTATCCCAGTTCATAGCCGAGATAGCCCACGGCCCCGCCGGCGAAGGGCAGGCCCTCCAGCGGTGCCAGGGGCTCGCCCAGAAGGCGGCGCAGCACCTTCAGGGGATCCCCCCGGGTCTCCCATGCCGATCCGTCCCGGTGCCGCACCCGGGTCAGTCCGCCATGGGTCACCACCGTCATGAAGGGATCGCCGCAGAGGAGATCGTAGCGTCCCCGGGGGAACCCCGCACCGGCGCCGCCGCTGTCCAGCAGCATGGACCAGGGCCGGTGGGCGATGGCCTCCAGCAACCGGGCACCGTCCCCCGGATAGGGCAGAGGACGGATGCGGGGCGGGGACGAACGCGTCGGCATGGACTGGCTCATGGGATCGGCAGGGCATTGTACCGGCCGGGACGGGTGGGAGTGCACCGTCCGGCCGCTTTTTATGCCTTTTGGTTGTCGAATTTTCATGATTTCGAGCATTCGGGCATAATAACCGGATCATTGGCCCTATGGAGTCCTCATGACCTGCCCATCCCAAGACACTGAACTGCCTCGAATCCCCCTCCCCAATCTCGCCATCGCCCTGCTCCCCATCGTCTTCACGATGACCCTCATGCTGCTGCAGATCGTCGCCTTCGACGATTTCGTGCCCCACGTCCCCCTGGCCCTGGGTATCGCCTTCACCGGCCTGTTGGGCTGGATGCGGGGCATCCGCTGGTGGCGCATGGAAAACGGTCTCTACCACGTGGTGCATATCGGTCTGCAGTCGGTGGCCATCCTGGTCACCGTGGGCATGATCATCGGCACCTGGGTCCTCTCCGGCACGGTGCCGCTGCTCATCTACTACGGCCTGCAGCTGATCACGCCCGAACTGTTCCTGCTCACCGCCATGCTGCTCACCGCCGTCATCTCCATCGCCCTGGGCACCTCCTGGGGTACCGTGGGCACCGTCGGCCTGGCCCTGGTGGGCATCGGCGAGGGCCTGGGCATCCCCATGGCCCTCACCGGCGGCGCCATCGTCTCCGGGGCCTTCTTCGGCGACAAGATGTCCCCCCTGTCGGACACCACCAATCTGGCCCCCGCGGTCACCTCCACCGACCTGTTCAGCCACATCCGCAACATGATGGCCACCTCCGTGCCCGCCCTGCTCATCGGCGGTATCCTCTATGGGGTCATCGGCGCCGGCTTCAGCGGCAGCGACCTGGACCCCACCCGCATCGACGCCATCCTCTCGGGACTGGAGAACCAGTTCGTGCTGCATCCGGTGCTGCTGCTGCCGCCGGTGCTGGTGCTGGGCCTGGCGGTGACCCGCTTCCCGGTACTGCCCACCCTCTTCCTGGGGGCCATCACCGGGGCCCTCATGGCCATGCTGGTGCAGGGCGTGGGGCCCGTCGAGGCGGTCATGGCCATGCAGGACGGCTTCGTCAGCCAAACCGGCGTGGCGTCGGTGGACAACCTGCTCACCACCGGCGGCATCCAGTCCATGATGTGGACCATCTCCCTGGTGCTCATCGCCCTGGCATTCGGCGGCATCCTGGAACAGACCCGCAGCGTCGAGGCCATCCTCAAGGCCATCATCGGCGCCGTGCGCGGGCGTTTCTCCCTGGTGCTGGCCAGTACCGGCGCCGCCGCCGGCACCAATGTCATCTCCGGTGATCCCTATCTCTCCATCGCCCTGCCGGGGCGCATGTTCGCACCGGTCTACCGGGGCCAGGGGCTGTCCACCCTGAACCTGTCCCGTTCCGTGGAGGAAGGCGGCACCCTCATCAACCCGCTGATCCCCTGGGGCGCCGGGGCCGCCTTCACCGCCGGGGCCCTGGGCATCCCCACCCTGGTCTATGCCCCCTTCGCCTTCACCTGCTGGATCTCGCCCCTCATCGGCCTGCTGTTCGCCGCCACCGGCTGGTTCATGCCCCGGGCCACCGAGGCGGAGGTGCGCCAATGGCAGCAGGAGGAAGAGGCCATCCTCACCCAGGACGGCATGGCCAACTGCGCCGATCTGGACCCCGAGGAGATCGAACGGGCCTTCGACTGCTACCGCCGGCGTTGATCCTGCCCATGGCGGCCGGGCCCCTTGGCCCGCGCCCGGTCGCCGCCCTATACTTTCGATCCGTTCCAGATGGACGGCATCTCACCGCGGGTCCCGGGTCAACCGGGCCCGCCATCGTGCCTTCATCCTTCCCATACACCGGTCCTCTCCCGGACGGACCCCGTACCTTCGAAGCAGGTCCGCCCGGGTCCATTCCCTGCAACGGACGTGAACCCGCCCATGCGCCGCGCACTGCTCGTCATCCCCACCGCCCTGGTGATCCTGACCCTGTTCCTGTGGTGGATGGGGCGACCGGACCCAGGCCCAGGGGCCGGTCCCGGAGGGGGCGACCAGACGGTCACCGTGGCCGCCGCAGCGGTGGAACAGACGCAGATCACCGAGCGATTGCCCTTCACCGGCACATTGCGGTCCGCCCATCGCGTGGAGATCGCCACCCGGGTCACCGGGGAACTGGAACGCCTGCACGTGGACATCGGGGATGTAGTCTCCCCGGGGGATCTGCTGGCGGAGCTGGACGACGACGAGTTCCAGCAGGAAGTGGAACAGGCCCAGGCGGAACTGGGCGTTTCCCGGGCCACCCTGCAGGAGAGCGAGGCGGCCCTGGCCCTGGCGCGCAAGGAACTGGCCCGCACCCGGGAGCTGCGGGCGCAGCGCATCGCCTCGGAGGCGGAGCTGGAGACGGCCGCCACCGAGGTGGAGGCCCAAAAGGCCCAGGTGATGCTGGCCCGGGCCCAGGTGCAGCAACGTCAGGCGGCCCTGCGGAACGCCCGCATCCGCCTGGGTTACACCCGCATCCACGCCGACGTGGAACCGGGGGCCGGGGCATGGCGGGTGGGGGAACGCCTGGTGGACCCGGGCAGCCTGCTGCAGGCCAATACCCGCATCCTCACCCTGGTGAACCTGCAGCCCCTGATTGCGCGGATCCATGTCACCGAACGGGACTACACCCGCCTGGCGGTGGGCCAGCCGGCAGAGATCAGCGTCGCCGCCTTCCCCGGGGTGGGCTTTGCCGGGGAGGTGGCCCGCATCGCCCCGGAATTCGACGAGGACTCGCGCCAGGCCCTGGTGGAGATCCACGTGCCCAATGACAACGAGCGCCTGCGCCCCGGCATGTTTGCAGAGGTGCAGGTGCGCACGCGCACGGTGGAGCGGGCCACGGTGGTGCCGGTGGAGGCCTTGGTGGAACGGGATGGACGCCGCGGCGTGTTCCGGGTGGAGGAAACGGATACGGGACCGGTGGCCCGCTTCGTCCCCGTGGAGACGGGCATCGAGACGGAGGGTCGCGTGCAGATCCTCTCCCCCGAGATGGAAGGCCGGGTGGTGACCCTGGGGCGGCATCTGCTCACCGATGGCACCCGCCTGCGCCTGGGGGAACTGGATGAGGTGCTCATCGAGGGCGTGCGCTGATGAATCCCGCCCGTTTCACCGTCCACCGCCCCGTGTTCACCTCCATGGTGACCGCCATCGTGGTCACCCTGGGGCTCATGTCCCTGCTGCGCCTGCCCATCGATCTGCTGCCGGATCTCAGCTTCCCCACCCTGTCGGTGGTCACCAGCTACGAGAACGCCGGGCCCGAGGAGATGGAACAGCTCATCACCCGCCCGGTGGAGGAGGCGGTCTCCGCCGTCCCCGGGGTGGAGGAGGTCACCTCCACCTCGTCGGAGGGCAGCAGCAGTGTACGGGTCTCCTTTGGTTGGGGCACGGACCTGGACACCGCCGCCAATGACGTGCGCGATCGCCTGGAGCGCATCCTGGACAGCCTGCCCGAGGACGCGGAGCGGCCGCAGATCCGCCGCTTCGACAGCTCCGATATCCCGGTGATGCTGGTGGGGGTGGCGGCGGACCTGGACCCCATCGAACTGCGCCAGATCATCGACGATCTCATCCGCCCCCGCATGGAACGGGTCCCCGGGGTCGCCGCCGTGGACGTCTGGGGCGGCCTGGAACGGGAGATCCGCGTGGAGGTGGACCCGCAACGGCTGCGGGCCCTGGAACTGGGCCTGGAGACCATCCGCCAGGCCCTGCGGGATGCCAACGTCACCGCCCCGGCGGGCCAGATCACCCGCGGGGACATGGACCTGCGGCTGCAGACCCCGGGGGAATTCGAGAACCTGGAGCAGATCCGCGACCTGGTGCTCGCCTATCGGGACGGTGCCCCGGTGCGCCTGCGCCAGGTGGCCCAGGTGCACGACACCCACCAGCGCATCACCCGCCTGATCCGCATCAACGGCACCCCCGGCGTTCGCCTGGCGGTGCGCAAGCAGTCCGACGCCAACACCGTGGAGGTGGCCCGGGCCATGCGCGCGGCGGTGGACCGGCTGAACCGGGACTTTCCCCAGCTGGCCATCGACGTGGCCATCGACACCTCCCGTTTCATCGAACGCTCCATCGCCAACGTCAGCCGTTCCATCCTCTACGGCGGTAGCCTGGCGGTGCTGGTGCTGCTCTTCTTCCTGCGCCACCTGCGCTACACCCTGGTGGCCGCCACCGCCATCCCCGTATCGGTGATCGCCACCTTCGGCCTGATCCACTTCGGCGGCTTCACCCTCAACCTCATGACCCTGGGGGGGCTGGCCCTGGGGGTGGGCCTGATGGTGGACAACGCCATCGTGGTCATCGAGAACATCGCCCGGCGCCGCACCGAGGAGGATCTGGCCCCGGACCAGGCGGCCACCGCCGGCACCGGCGACGTGGCCGCCGCCGTCACCGCCAGCACCCTCACCACCCTGGCCATCTTCACCCCCATGTTCTTCGCCCAGGAACTGGCCGGGGTCTTGTTCAAGCAGCTGGCCTTCGTGGTGGCCTTCGCCCTGTTCTGCTCCCTGCTGGTGGCCCTCACCCTGGTGCCCATGCTCATGGGGCGCCGGGCCACGGTGCGGCCTCGGCGCATCTCCCGGCCCGCCCAGCGCCTGAGCGATGGGGCCGGGAAGATCCTCTCGGCCCTGGAACGAGGCTATCTGCGCGCCCTGGACCGGGTGCTGGCGCGGCGCTGGCCCGTCATCGTCGTCAGCGCCGTGCTCTTTTTAGGCTCGCTGGCCCTGATCCCCACCCTGGGCACGGAATTCATGCCCCCCTCGGACGAGGGGGAACTGCGCATCAGCGTGGAGATGGAGCCCGGCACGCGCCTGGAGATCCTGGACGCCGCCGTGCGGCGCATGGAGGCGATCGTGGAACGAAGCGTCCCCGAGGTGGAAAACCTGGTCACCAGCGTCGGGGCCTCCAGCTACCGCTCCACCTCCCCTTCCACCGCCCAACTGCGCATCTCCCTGGTATCCGAGGCACAGCGGTCCCGATCCACCGGCCAGATCGCCGCCCAGCTGCGCCGGGAGTTGGGGGGCATCCCCGGCGCCGTGGTGCGGGTGCGCGCCAGCCAGGGGATGATGCTGCGCATGGGCGGGGGCGGCAACGATGAACGCCTGAGCCTGGAAGTGCGCGGACTGGACCTGGAGGCCATTGACCGGGTGGCCGAGGAGATCCGCGAGCGCATCCGTTCCATCGAGGGAATCACCGATGTACGCCTGAGCCGGGACGATACGCGGGAACAGCGCCTGGTGCGCATCGACCGGCAGCGGGCGGCGGATCTGGGGGTGAGTGTCTCCGAGGTAGCCCGTACCCTGGAAACCGCCCTCAGCGGCAGCAGTGCCGGACAGTACCGGGACCGGGGCACGGAGACCCGCATCTGGGTGCAGCTGGAGGACGCCGAGGCTATGGACCTGGAAGAGGTGCTGGACATCACCCTCCCCGCATCCGAAGGGGAACCCGTGGCCCTGCGCGCCCTGGTGCATCTGGAAAGGGACCGGGCCCCGCTGGAGATCGAGCGCAAGGAACAGCAGCGCACCAATACCGTCTACGCCAATATCGCCGGCCGCGACCTGGGCTCCATCGTCGCGGACGTGCGCGCGGCCGTGGACGGCATCCCCCTGCCGCGCAACGTGGAGATCACCTTCGCCGGGGACTTCGAGGAACAGCAGAAGGCCTTCCGGGAACTGGGGCTGGCCCTGGTGGTGGCCATCGCCCTGGTGTATATGGTCATGGCCAGCCTCTACGAATCCCTACGGGATCCCTTCATCGTCATGTTCTCCGTCCCCCTGAGCCTCATCGGCGTGGTGGCCCTTCTGCTGCTCACCGGCACCACCCTGAACGTGCAATCCCTCATCGGCATCATCATGCTGGCGGGGATCTCGGTGAACAACGCCATCCTGCTGGTGGACCAGAGCGCCCGCCTGCACCGGGTGGAGGGGCTGCGGTCCATGGAGGCGGTGCGGGAGGCCGGACGGCGGCGCCTGCGCCCCATCCTCATGACCGCCCTCACCACCATCCTCGCCCTCATCCCCCTGGCCATCGGCGCCGGGGAGGGGGGCGAGACCCAGGCCCCCATGGCCCGGGCCGTCATCGGCGGCCTGATCAGCTCCACGGCCATCACCCTGCTGCTGATGCCGGTGCTCTACACCCTGTTCCATCCCGATCCCGCAACCCCCAAGGCGGAGACCCCATGACGGCCACCCAACTGCCCCGGCGCCCCGTCCACGCCCTGGTGCTGGGTCTGCTGCTGACCTTGCCCGCAGCGGCCCCGGCCGGGGAAGAGGACCCGGTACCCGCACCCCCCACCCTGGACGCCCCCCTGGAACCGGCCGGAAGGGAACCCCGCCCATCCGCAGCGGCGCAGGCACTGGGACTGCCCCAGGGGGATCTCCCGCCCCCGGACTCCGGGGAAGGGCTGACCCTGTCGGTGGAGGACGCGGTGCTCATGGCCCTGCGGCACAACCGCTCCCTGGCCGCGGAGCAACTCCAGCCCGCCATCACCGGCACCTTCGAGGCGGTGGAGCGGGCCGTCTTCGACCCGGAACTCTTCGCCGAAGCGAGCGCCTCCCGGGAGGAGTCGGTGCGCCAGTTCAGCGAGGTGAACCGGCCGCCGGCGGTGAGCCTCTCGCAGCGGGAACAGGCCGAGGCGGGTCTGCGCCAGAGCCTGCCCACGGGCACGGACATCGAACTGACCCTGAGCGCCAGCCGCAGCGAGCGCCGCGACCAGATCAGCACCACCGAGCAGTTCACCTCCCGCGCCGGCCTCACCCTCACCCAGGCCCTGCTGCAAGGGGCCCGCATCGACTCCAATCTGGCCAGCCTGCGCCAGGCCCGGGTGGACACCGCCATCTCCCGCTATGCCTTCCGGGGCTTCGCCGAATCCCTGGTGGCGGACGTGGAGCAGGCCTACTGGGACTACGTCCTGGCCAGCCGCAACACCGCCATCTACGAGGAATCCCTGGAAGTGGCCCGCCGGCAGCTGGAGGAGACCCGCCAGCGCATCCGCGTGGGCGACCGCCCCGAGACCGAGGAGACCTCGGCCCTGGCGGAGGTGGCCCTGCGCCGCCAGGGGCTCATCGACGCCCGTTCCCAGCGGGCCCGGGCCCGCATCCGCCTGCTGCAGCTCATCAATCCGCCAGCGGCCCGCTGGGACAGCCGCATCCAGGCCGAGGACAGCCCGACCCCCGACGTCCCGCCCCTGGAACCGGTGGCGGCCCATCTCCAACTGGCCATGGACCTGCGCCCGGACCTGAACGAGGCCCGGCTGCAGCTGCAGCGGGGCGAACTGGAGGTGGTGCGTACCCGCCAGGGCCTGTTGCCCCGGTTGGACCTGTTCATCACCCTGGGCCGGAGCGGCTACGCCGACAGCTTCGGCTCCGCCTGGCGCGCCGTGGACGACGAGGGCTACGACTACAGCGTGGGTCTGCAGTTCTCCCACCCCCTGGGTAACCGCGCCGGGGAGGCCGATGCCCGCCGCGCCCGGCTGTCCCGGGAACAGGCCCTGGAATCCCTGTACCACATGGAGCAGCTGACGGCCCTGGACGTGCAGAACGCCTGGTACGAGGCCAACCGCACCCGGGAGCAGATCGCCGCCACCCGCCAGACCCGCATCCTGCAGGAACAGGTGCTGGAAACGGAACAGACCCGCTTTCGCGTGGGCAGCGGCACCGCCCTGGCGGTGGCCCAGGCCCAGCGGGACCTGCTGGAGAGCCGCCTGGATGAGATGGAGGCCATCATCCGCCACCGCCAGGCCCTCACCGACCTGTACCGGCAAAGCGGCACCCTGCTGCTGCGCCGGGGCATCGAGGCCCCCGGGGACACCCGCGCGGAAACGGCCTATTGACCGCCCTCGCCCTGCTCGTCCCCACCTTCCTGCTCCTGGCCACCGGGGCTGTCCTGCGGCGCTGGGCGGGGCTGGGGCAGGGCTTCTGGTCGGACCTGGAATGGCTGATCTACCATATCCTCTTCCCGGCCCTGCTGTTCGGCTCCCTGGCGGGCCGCCCCCTGGAACTGGGCAATGCCGCGGGCATGATCCAGACCGGGGCGTTCTCCCTGGCGACGGGAATGCTCCTGGCCCGCCTGGGGCGGGGCTGGATGGGGCTCTCGCGGCGGGATTTCGCCTCCGCCTTCCAGTGCGCCTTCCGCTTCAACTCCTACATCGGCTTCGCCATCCTCGGGGGGCTGTACGGCGACCGCGGCGTGGCCGCCTTCGCCATCCTGGCGGGGTTTATGGTCCCCCTGGCCAACCTGGGGGCCGTATGGGCCCTGGCAAGCCATGGGCAGCAGGGCCTGCTGCGGGAACTGGCGCGCAACCCCCTGGTGCTCTCCACCTTCGCCGGGCTGGCCTGGTCCCTGGCCGGCTGGCCCCTGCCGGGGATGGCCGCCACCACCCTGGACTTCCTCGGCCAGGCCGCCCTGCCCATGGGGCTCCTGGCCGCCGGTGCCGGCCTGCACCTGTCGGGCCTTGGGGTGCACGTGCCCGCCGTGCTCTACCTGGGGCTGGTGAAACTCATGGCCGTTCCCGCCGTGGCCTTTGCCGCCGCCACCTGGACCGGGCTCCAGGGGCCCTACTTCGCCGCCGCCCTGGTGCTGGCGGCCCTGCCCACCGCCTCCTCGGCCTACATCCTGGCGGTACGCATGGGCGGCGACGGCCGCATCGTCGCCGCCCTCATCGCCGCCACCACCCTGGGGGGCAGCCTCACCCTGCCCTTCTGGCTCACCCTCCTGCCCTGAATCCCCGGGTCCGGACTCCCCCCGGCCATCACCGTGGCACCCCCCCTTGCGATTCCGCAAGGACGTAAAACGGGTTACACTCCGGCATAACCTTATTCCGGATACCGAAACCGCCATGTCTCTCCCTCCCCACGCCCTCACCGGTGTCCTCCTGGCCGGCGGTCGGGGCCTGCGCATGGACGGCCGTGACAAGGGGCTGGTGGCCGTGGCGGGCCGGCCCATGGCCGCCTGGGTCCTGGAGCGCCTCTCCCCCCAGGTGGAGCGGGTGCTCATCAGTGCCAACCGCAACGGACCGGCCTATGCCGCCTTCGGCCACCCGGTGGTGGGGGATGCCATCACCGGCCACGCCGGCCCCCTGGCCGGGTTGAGCGCCGCCCTGGCCCATACGGACACCCCCTGGGTGATCACCTGCCCCTGCGACTGCCCGCGCCCCCCCCAAGACCTGGTGGCCCGGCTGGAGGCCGCCCGGCGCCGTACCGGGGCGCCGGCGGCGGTGGCCCACGACGGGACGCGCCTGCAACCCCTGTTCGCCCTGCTGGCCTCGGCCCTGCACCCCGATCTGCAGGAACACCTGCGCCGGGGCGGGCGCCGGGCCGGGGACTGGTTCCTGGCCCAGGGGGCCGTGGTAGCGGACTTCTCGGACCATCCCCGAGCCTTTGACAACATCAACACCGAGGCGGACCGCCGACGCCTGGAGGCGGTGCTGCGGGATCCGCCCGCGTCGGCAACGGACCTTTCGCAGATGCCGCGGGAGGATCCCCCCGCCATCCGCCAGGGGCCATCCCCAACCCACCCCCGAGCCTGAAGGGAGACGCCGCCCATGCCGGATTACGCCCCCATGCCCGCAACGCTGCAGGACCCCTTCGGCCGCCGTATCCGCTACCTGCGCCTGTCCATCACCGACCGCTGCGACCTGCGTTGCGGCTACTGCATGGACGAGGGAACCCGGTTCCTGCGCCGCCAGGAGATCCTCACCCTGGAGGAGATCCACACCGTGGCGGCGGCCTTCGCCGATCTTGGGGTGGACAAGATCCGCGTCACCGGCGGTGAACCCCTGGTGCGCCGCGGCGCACTGGGCCTTTTGGGGGACCTGGCCCTGCTGCCGGGGGTGCGGGAACTGGTGCTCACCACCAACGGGACGCAGCTGACACGTCACGCCCTGCCCCTGCGGGTGGCCGGGGTGCGGCGGCTCAACATCAGCCTGGACAGCCTGCGCCCGGGGCGTTTCCGGGAGATCACCCGCGGCGGGCGCCTGGAGCAGGTACTGGCCGGCATCGAGGCCGCCCGGGGGGCGGGCTTTGAGGGTCTGCGGCTCAACTGCGTCATCCAGCGGGGGGTCAACGAGGACGAGATCCCGGAGCTGGTGGCCTTTGCCCGGGACCGGGCCATGGACATCGCATTCATCGAGCGCATGCCCCTGGGGGGCGGCGCCGACGGCGGCGATGCGCTGCCGGCGGACGCGGTGCGCGCCCGGGTGGAGGCGCAGTTCCCGCTGTTGCCCACCCTGGAGGACACGGGCGGGCCGGCGCGCTACTTCCGCCTGGGAGGACATCCCACCCGGGTGGGCTTCATCGCCCCCATGAGCCATGACTTCTGCGCCGGCTGCAACCGCGTGCGCCTCACGGCGAACGGCCGCCTGCTGCCCTGCCTGGGCCATTCCGGTGCCGTGGACCTGAAGCGGGTCCTGCGCGCCCGCCCCGGGGACCGGCAGGCCCTGGAGGCGGCCATCCTGGGAGCACTGCGCCGCAAGCCTCGGGGCCATGGGTTCCAGGCCCCGGGGGAGACCCGCATCCTGCATCCCATGAACCGCACCGGGGGATGACCCCGCAGACACACCATCCAGAAGGACACCCGAACCATGACCCAGGCCACCGCCGCCCCCATGGGGGACCGGAAACACGAGGACCACGATGCAAAGCCCCTGACCCTGGAGCGGGCCCGGGAACGCATCCTGGACGAGGTCCAGCCCCTGCGGGAGGAGACGTGCGTGGCCCTCGCGGACGCCCTGGGGCGGGTCCCGGCCCGGGACATCCCCTCGCCCATCGCCGTCCCCGGGCAGGACAACGCCGCCATGGACGGCTACGCCCTGGCCACCCGGGAACTGCCCGCAGACGCCCCGGCCCACCTCGCCGTGGCGGGCATGGCCCGGGCCGGTGTCCCATTCCAGGGCCCCCGTCCGGAGGGGAGTTGCGTGCGCATCATGACCGGGGCGGTGCTGCCCCCGGACTGCGATGCGGTGGTGATGCAGGAGCGGGTGCAGACGCAACCCGGGGGTCAGGTGCTGATCCCCCCGGGGATACGCCCCGGGGAGAACGTGCGCCGCGCCGGCGAGGACCTGCAACCGGGTCAGACGCTGCTGCCGGCGGGGGAACGCATCGACGGCCCGCGCCTGGGGCTGCTGGCCTCCGCCGGGATCACCCAAGTGACGGTGCTGCGCCGCCCGCGGGTAGCCCTCTTCTCCACCGGGGATGAACTGGCCGCCCCGGGGCAGCCCCTGGCCCCGGGGCAGATCCACGACAGCAACGGCCCCGCCCTGCGGGGGCTGCTCACCGCCCTGGGGATGGAGGTCCTGGACCTGGGGCGCGTGTCCGACGCCCCCGGTGCCCTGGAAGAGGCCCTGGGCCAGGCCGGGGCCCGGGCCGATCTGGTGATCACCACCGGCGGCGTCTCCGTGGGGGAGGCGGACCATGTACGCCGGGTGCTGCACCGGGTGGGCCGGGTGGCCTTCTGGAAGGTGGCCGTCAAACCCGGCAAGCCCCTGGCCTTCGGCCGGGTGGGGGATGCGGTCTTCTTCGGCCTGCCCGGGAACCCGGTCTCCGCCATGGTCACCTTCTGCCAGCTGGTGCAGCCGGCCCTGCTGCGCCTCATGGGGGTATCCCATCCGGCACCGCCCGCGGGTTTTCAGGTGCCCTGCGCCACCCGTCTGCACAAGCGTCCCGGGCGCCTGGAATTCCAGCGGGGCCGACTGGAACGGGACCCGCACGGACGGCTCCGGGTCCGCGCCATGGACCACCAGGGTTCCGGGGTGCTGCGCTCCATGCGCGAGGCCGACTGCTTCATCGTCCTGCCCCCGGAAGGGGGTACGCTGGAGCCCGGGGAGCTGGTGGAGGTGCAGCCCTTCCGGGGCGTGATGCCCTGAAAGGGGTAATGGGGATCAGAGGGTGGGGATCACCGTCTCCAGCAGGCGGCGAACGTTGTCCATACCCTGGCTGACATTGCGGTTCACCTCCTCCATGGAGATCTCCCCGGCCCCCTCGCCGCGGCCGGCGGCCCAGTTGGCCACCACGGCACAGGTGGCATAGGCCAGGTCCAGTTCCCGGGCCAGGGCCGCCTCCGGCATGCCGGTCATCCCCACCAGGTCGCAGCCATCCCGCTCCAGGCGGTCGATCTCGGCACCGGTCTCCAGACGCGGCCCCTGGGTGGCGGCGTAGGTGCCCCGCTCCACGGCGTCGATCCCGATGCCGCGGGCCCCCTGGATGAGGGCCTGGCGCAGCCCCTCGTCGTAGGGATGGGTGAAGTCCACATGGGTCACATGGCTCAGGTCCTCCTCGAAGAAGGTATGCCCCCGGGACCAGGTGTAGTCGATGATCTGGTCGGGGAAGACCAGGCGCGGGGGGTGCATCTCCCGGGTGATGCCCCCCACCGCGGCCACGGCCACCACGCGGTGGATCCCCGCGTTCTTGAGGGCCCAGATATTGGCCCGGTAATTGATGCGGTGCGGCGGGATGGTGTGGCCATAGCCATGGCGCGCCAGGAACACCACGCGGCGGCCCGCCAGGACCCCGTGGGTCAGGGGGCCGGAGGGTTCGCCGTAGGGGGTATGCATCACCTCGCGGCGGGTGATCTCGAGTCCGTTGAGGGAGGTCAGGCCGGTGCCGCCGATGATGGCGATGGTGCTTTCAGTCATGGAACTCTCGGATGCTGGTTGGATGGGATGGGATCGGGGGTTTATAGGGCTCAGGCGTCCTTCACGGCGTAGATGCCGGGGGCGTTGCGCAGGTATTCCTTGTAGTCCATGCCGTAGCCGAAGACGTACCGGTCCGGCACCTCCACGCCCACGTATTCCGCCGCAAGGCCGGGCACGTGGCGGTCGTGGTGCTTGTACACCAGCACCCCCGTGCGCACCTCCCGGGCCCCCTGGGACCGGCAGAAGTCCAGGATCCCCGCCAGGGTATGCCCCTCGTCCAGGATATCGTCCAGCACCAGCACGCTGCGCCCCTCCAGGGACAGGCGGGGCTTGACCACCCAGTGCAGGGTGTCACCGCCGGTGGTCTCACCGCGATACCGGGTGGCGTGCAGGTAGTCCACCTGCAGGGGGAAGTCCAGGCGGGTGAGGAGGTGTCCGGCGAGCACCACACCGCCGGTCATGACGCACAGCACCACGGGATCCCGGTCCCGCAGATCCCGGGTGATGGCCTCGGCCATGCGGTCCATGGCCGCCTCCACTTCGGTCCGGGATACGAGGCAATCGGCCTGGGCCTGGACCCGGGCGGCGTGTTCTGGCGTAACGGACATGGCGATCCTTTCTGGTATGGATGAACGCAACGAGCCCACCCGCAATGGGGTGGGCCCGGAAACGGGGACAGGCCCGGAGGGGTTCCATCATCCCCCCGGGCCGGCCCCGGATTCAACCCGCCGGCGATCCGCCGGGTCTTAGTAGGTGAAGGTCACGGTATCGTCGTCCATGGCCTCGCCGATGACATAGGCCCCGCCCACGGTCTCCTCCACCTCGGGGATGAGATCATCCCCCCACAGCTCCAGGGTGGGGGTGCACACCTTGAACTTGACCCCCGCCTCGTGGGCATCCTTGATGAAGTCGTACACCGATTTGGGGCTGCCCTCCTGCACGTACAGGTGCTCCGCCACCCCCTTCTTGGCCAGTTCCCCGGCGCGGCCGGTCATGATCACCTCCACGTCGTATTCCATGGCGGCGGCCACCGTGGCCTGGAAGAACGGCGCCCCCAGCTCCGCGCCGTTGCGGGGATCGGTGTTGACCATGATGATCATCAGCTTGTCGGCCATATACTTATAACTCCTTTGATGGTTCAGGGGCATTATAACCCCAGTCCGGGGGGCGTCCAATTCAGTTTGATTGATCCCCCCATGAGGTCTTTTTGAGTCCTGCGGGGGGCTAGACCGGCATCTCCAGGTTGCCCTCCTCCCCGCCCAGGGCACGGCATGCGGTCACCGCCTGCTGCCAGTGGGCATCGGCATGCAGGGCCTCGGGGGTGAGGGTGCCGCGGCCATGCATGCGCGCCAGCCGTGCCATGGCCACCGGATCGTCGTACCCCTCCAGGGCCTGCAGGGCCTGTTCGGCCCCTTGCGGATGGTTGCATACCAGCACCATATCGCAGCCGGCCGCCAGGGCACGCCTGGCCCGCTGACCGTAGTCGCCCAACTGCGCGGCGGCGGCCATGGAAAGGTCGTCGCTGAACACCGCCCCGCGGAAGTTCAGGCGCCGGCGCAGGACCTGCTGCAGCCAGTGGCGGGAGAATCCCGCCGGCAGGGGATCGGCGTGGGTGTAGACCACGTGGGCGGGCATGATCCCGGCGATGCCGTTGGCCGCCAGACGTTCGAAGGGCTGCAGGTCCCCGTGGAGGATGGACTCCAGGGGGCGTTCGTCCACGGGCAGCTCCAGATGGGAGTCCGCGCGCACGCCGCCATGACCGGGGAAGTGCTTGCCCACCGCCTCCATGCCGGCGGCGCGCATGCCGTTCACCCACTGCTGTCCCAGGTCGGCCACCGCCTCCGGGGCGCGGTGGAAGGCCCGGTCGCCGATGACCCCGCTCACCCCGCGGCCCAGGTCCAGCACCGGCGCGAAACTGAAGTCCACCCCCAGGCTGCGCAGTTCGGCGGCCATGAGCCAGCCCAGCAGGCGCGTCACCCGCCGCGCCCGCACCGGATCACGATCATACAGGGCGCCGAGGCGGGCCATGGGTGGCAGATGGGTGAACCCCTCGCGAAAGCGTTGCACCCGTCCCCCCTCGTGATCCACCGCCACCAGGAGATGGGGATCCCGCAGGGCGTGGATCTCCCGCACCAGTTCACGCAGTTGCTCCGGGGAGTCGTAGTTGCGGGTAAAGAGCAGGACCCCGCCCACCTGGGGATGACACAGCAGGCGGCGTTCCCGTTGCGTGAGGGCGGTCCCCTCGAGATCCAGCATCACGGGCCCAAGGGGCATGGCGGTTCACTCGCATACATATGGATGTTTTGCGGTATTGTAACCTCGCCGGCCGGGGCGTCGAGCCGCGGGGGCCGGGCCCGGGGATATCCGCTGCAGCACCCTGCCCGCCAGCGGGGTGTGCATTCTGTGAGCGTGATACAACTCCGGGTACGAACCCGTATGGCTCCCCGCCGACAACCTGTTACACTTCAAGTGCAATTTTCAAATCATGACCCCGCGCGTCTGCCGGCAGCGCCAAGGAACGAGGGGTCGCTTGCCGCTCGGAATTTCCAGCGTAAAACAACCCGCATGACGGAGGTAACAATGAAAAAAGGCATGATGAAAGTCGTCGCGGTTCCCGCAGCCGCCCTCTCCCTGGTGCTGGCCACCGGCTGTGCCACCACCCAGAACATGGAACAGCAGCGCCAGATGATCGAGGACAACGCGGTGACGGCGGACCAGGCCATGCGCACGGCCGAACAGGCCCAGTCCACCGCCGACCAGGCCCAGCGCATGGCCCGCGAGGCCGACAGCAAGGCCGAACGCGCCCTGGAAGAGAATGCCCGTCTGCGGGAGATGATGCAGCGCATGGAACGCACCTACGAGGGTTCCGGCG
Source organism: Ectothiorhodospira mobilis (assembly GCF_900114895.1). Taxonomy (GTDB): domain Bacteria; phylum Pseudomonadota; class Gammaproteobacteria; order Ectothiorhodospirales; family Ectothiorhodospiraceae; genus Ectothiorhodospira; species Ectothiorhodospira mobilis_A. The sequence goes on along the minus strand of NZ_FOUO01000002.1, from coordinate 95,863 downwards.
CGAAATAAGCCCCGGCATCCTCCGGTGCTTGTATGGACCGGCCGCATCCACCCGGGTGCGGCCGGTCCTGCTTCATCCCACCGTTTCCCCCCCGGCCTGTACCACCCGATTGCGTCCCGACGTCTTGGCGCGGTAGAGGGCCTCATCCGCGGCCTCCAGCATGGCCTCCAGACACGTCCCCGGGTGGGTATTCACCCCCACGCTGGTGGTGAGCGCCAATGGTTCCCCGTCCAGGCGCAGTTCCAGGCCGCCCACGGCCTCCCGCAGGGCCTCCGCCAGACCCAGGGCCCCCTTCTCATCCACGTCCTGGGCCAGCAGGCAGAACTCCTCGCCCCCATAGCGCACCAGGATATCCGAACGGCGTGCCCGGGCCATCAGGCAGTCGGCCACGTTCACCAGCACCTTATCGCCTCCGGAATGGCCGAAGCGGTCATTGATCTGCTTGAAGTGATCCAGATCCAGGAGGATCACCGCGAGGCCGCGCCCCTCCCGGCGGGCCGCCTGATAGACCGTCTCCCCGGCATCGGCCAGGTAGCGCCGGTTGTACAGCCGGGTCAGGGGATCCCGGTTGGCGTTCTCCCGCATCTCCTGGAGGAGCTCCAACAGGGCCACGTTCTGATTCACCCGCACGAAGAACTCCTCCTCCAGGAAGGGACGGGTGATGAAGTCGTTAGCCCCGGCCTTGAGCTGCCGGGCGGAGAGGATGCCGGAGCCGTGGTTGGACATGCCGATGATGCACAGCTCGGTACGGGAGAAATGCCGCCGGATGCGGCTGATGAGGGTGATGCCGTCCATGCCCGGCATGTGCTGGTCACACAGCACTAGGTGGATGGGACCCGTCCCCGAGGCCAGCAGGTCCAGGGCCTCCTGGCCATCCCGGGCCTCCAGGGTGCGATAGCCATAGCGCCCAAGGAGGGTGCGCAGATAGGCCCGCGCCGAGGTGGAATCATCCACCACCAACACGCCGATGCGCCGGTTGCGATGGATACGCTCCACCGTGGCGATGACATGCTCGATCTCGGTGAGATTGCCCTTGTTGACGTAGTCCACGATGCCCAGGTCCAGCAGCCGGTCGCGCTCGTCATCGCTCACCCCGGCGGTGAGCACCAGGGCGGGCAGGCCATGGGCCAGGACCCGTTCCACCACCTCTCCATCCGGGGCATCGGGCAGATTCAGATCCAGCACCGCCAGGAAGAAGTCCTGGGCCCCCTGCGCCAGCCGCGCCTCCGCCTCGGCCAGGCTCCCCGCCAGCACCGGCTCGATGCCGGGCAGGGTCTCCACCCGCTCCGCCAGGAGCCGGGCCACGGCCCGGCTGTCCTCCACGATGAGCAGGCGGTTGCCCCGCTGGATTCCGGTGTCGTTCATGGAGGTCATCGTACCCCTCGGCGATCCTGTGCGCATCCCTCTCCCTCGACCGATCCACCACGGCCTATCCGCCTTTGGCCCTTGGCCCTATACGGCTATACTGCCCGCGCCATGTCTGTTCCTTTGCCGCGCACCCCCCGCACCCTGACCGGCCCGGGGGCCACCTGGGGGCGCCGCCGGTGCTCCACCCCGCGACCCTGCCCCCATGGGAGCCGCCTTCCATGCCGCTAAAGCCCTTCAGACCCAGCATCGCCCTGGTCTACCTGGTACTGGGGGGCAGCTTCGCCCTGCTCAGCCTCACCTTCTATGTCGCCGGTTTCCAGCCCCTGGCCGAACGGCTGCGGGAGGCCCACGGGCAGATCATCGATCACACCCTGGACAGCACCCGCTGGCTGGTGCAGGGGGCCCTGGACCGCCATATCGCCCTGGCCCGGCAGACCGCCAGCCGCAGCGCCATCCGCCAGCAACAGGTGCGCTACCTGGCGGGAAAAATGGATCTCGCCGACCTGCGGGCCTTCGCCAACCCCAAGCTGCGGGATGCCCTCAAGGCCAATGAGGAACTGCTGGGCATCCGGCGCCTGGGGCCGGACGGGACCCCGCTGCTCCAGGTGGGGTGGTCACCGGACCCCCTGCCCGAGGCTTCCCGCTGCACCTTACCGGAGACTGGGGATCAGGAAGGCGGGGTCCGGATCCATGGCCCGTTCCCCCTGAAGGGCAGGCAGGTGCTGGTGTACTGCTCCCCCCTGCACGGCCCGGGCGGGGAGCGCATCGGCATGGACCAGTTGCTGATGGACGCCGCCCCGGTCCAGGAGATCCTGGAGACCCCCCATGGCGAGGACCCGGATACCGTCACCCTGGGCGTGGTCACAGCGGACGGACGCCTGCTGTTCTGGCCCCGGGGGGCGATCTACCAGGATGCCCGCCAACGCCTGCAGGCCCACCTGGCGGGGAACCCCATCGGCGACGGGATCCACATCCACTACCGCCCCCTGGCGTCCGTGGACTGGCGGATCTACGGGGTGGTGCACACCCGGGCCTTCTTCGCCGAGACCAATCGGCAACTCTGGCGCCTGTCGGGACTGTTGGCCATACTGGCCGCGCTGATCTTCGTTGCCAAGATCCTGGCCCTGCGCCCCATCATCCGCGCCCTGACCCAGATGCACCACCTCACCGAGCGGGCCCACCGCGACGGCATGACGGGGCTGTTCAACCACGCCCACATGCAGCAGCTCATCGACCGGGAGATCGAACGCAGCCAGCGCTACCACAGCCCCTTCTCCATCCTCATGATGGACATCGACCATTTCAAGGAGATCAACGACACCCACGGACACCCGGTGGGCGACGCCTTCCTGCGGCATATCGCCCGGATCCTCAAGGACTGGGCACGGACATCGGATCTGGCGGCCCGATATGGGGGGGAGGAGTTCATGGTCATCCTGCCCGAGACCGACCCCCATGGGGCCCTGAGCATGGCCGAGCGGCTGCGGGAGGAGATCGCCCGCCAACCCCTGGAACACCGGGGCCAGAAGCTGAAAATCACGGTCAGCATCGGCGTGGTCAGTTGTGCCGGCAAGGCCGTGGGACCCTCCCGGACCCAACTGGTACGAGCCGTGGACGACGCCCTCTATACCAGCAAGCGGGGCGGCCGCGATCGGGTCACCCAGACGGTCATCGATACCGCGATCCCCGCGGGCGCGTGACATCCTTCCTGGCTCCACCCCGGCAAATCAGGCAAAATAACGGGGTTTTTCCATCCTTCCCCACCCCGCCGCCCCCGGCGGCCGCGCGACCGAACAGAGAGAGACCATGCCAGCAAGAACACGCATCATCCTGCTCAGCGTCATCGCCCTGGCCACCATCGTCTTCCTCCAGCCCTTCCTCACCTTCATCGGCGGGCTGGTGGTGCTCGCCGTGGCCGGGACCTTCATCTACCGCGACCTGCCCCAGGACACCCAGGACATGATCGAGGACTACCTGGGGAACTGGCTGCAAAAGGCCCGGGACGGTTTCTGGCCCGGTGGCGGTGACCGCGATCCCGAGCCCGATCCTGATCCCGAGCCGGCTCCGGCACCCAAGCCGGCCGCTTCCCGGGAGGCCTCCCAGGAGAAGGCATCCGCGAAACCGCGCACCCGGCGCAGCCGCTCCCCCCGCTCCCGCACCAACGGCGGCGGTAGCGGTAAGGGTTCCGGCGCCAAGGAAGACTGAAGCCCCGGCCCGGCCCCGCGATCCCGACGGGGCCGGGCCTCCAGGGGGTGCGGTACCCTATCACCGGGCGCCCTTCCTCCTGCGGCGCCCAGCCGCTGCCCGTCCCGGATCCTGCCCTTCCTTCTCCGCACCCGATGCGGGCTGCGGCATGTCCTCATCATCCGAGAGCACCAGCAGGCTGGCATTGCCGCCCACCGCCGCCGTGTTGAAGGTGGCCACCCGTTCGCTGACGAACCGCAGCAGGTAATGGGGCCCGCCGGCCTTGAACCCCGTGCCCGAGAGCCCCTCGCCGCCGAAGGGCTGCGTACCCACCACGGCCCCCACCATATCCCGGTTGATGTAGAGATTGCCCACCCGGGCGCGCCGTCGCACCTGCTGCGCGGCGCCGGCGATGCGGCTGTGCAGGCCCAGGGTCAGGCCATAGCCCAGGGCGTTGATGCGATCCACCAGGTCCTCCAGTTCCCCGGAGCGCCAGCGCACCACGTGCAGCATGGGGCCGAAGACCTCCCGGTCCAGTTCCTCCGGACGTTCCAGGCGGTAGAGGGTGGGGGGCATGTAGAGCCCTTGCTCGCAATCGCCGCTCACCGGGGCGCGGTGGATCACCCGCCCCATGCCCTGCATGCGGGTGTGATGGGAACGCAGCCCCTCCAGGGCCTCGGCGTCGATCACCGGGCCCACGTCCGTGGCCAGCCAGCGGGGATCCCCCACCACCAGGGTGTCCATGGCCCCCTGGAGTATGTGCAGCAGGGGTTCGGCCACGTCCTCCTGTACACACAGCAGGCGCAGGGCGGAACAGCGCTGCCCGGCGCTGAGGAAGGCGGAGCGCACGATGTCCGCCACCACCTGCTCGTGCAGGGCGGTGGAATCCACGATCATGGCGTTGATGCCGCCGGTCTCGGCGATCAGGGGCACGATGGGGCCCTCGCGTCCCGCCAGGTCCTGGTGGATGCGCCGCGCCGTCTCCACCGAACCGGTGAAGACCACCCCGGCCACGCGCCGGTCCCGCACCAGGGCCGGTCCCAGCAGATCCCCCGACCCGGGCAGGCAATGCAGCACCTGCCGCGGAATCCCCGCCTGGTGCATCAGGGCCACGGCCCGGGTCGCCGTGAGGGAGGCCTGTTCCGCCGGTTTGGCCACCACGGCGTTGCCCGCCACCAGGGCCGCCGCCACCTGACCGGTGAAAATGGCCAGGGGGAAGTTCCAGGGGCTGATGCAGGCGAACACGCCGCGTCCATGCAGGGTGAGTTCGTTGTGTTCCCCCGTGGGGCCCGGCAGGACCACGGGCCGGTCCAGCTGGCGCCGGGCCTGCCAGGCGTAGTAGCGGCAGAAGTCCACCGCCTCGCGCACCTCGGCATGGGCATCCCGCAGGGTACGACCCGCCTCGTCCACGCACAGGGCCATGAGCTCGGCCCGGTGCTGCTCGTAGAGATCGGCCACCTTCTCCAGCAACCGTGCCCGGGTCTCGGCCCGGGTACCCTCCCAGGCGGGCCAGGCGGCGTGAGCCGCCGCCAGGGACTCCTCCACCTCCTGTTCGCCGGCCCAGGTGACCCGGCCCACCTCGGCGGCGGTGTCCCGGGGGGACCGCACCGCCTCGCCGGTGCGGGTGCGCAGGCTGCCGCCGATGATGGGTCCGGCCTTGCGCGGCCCGCCCCGGCCGAAGGCGCACCCCATCTCCACGGCCAGGTCGGCCATGGCGGCACGGTCGGAAAAATCCAGCCCGGCACTGTTGCGCCGGTGGGGGGCATACAGGTCCGCCGGCAGGGGGATACGGGGATGGCGCAGGACATTGCGGGCCCGCAGCCGGGCCGCCGGGTCGGCCACCAGGTCCTCCAGGTCCGACTCCCGCACCCGGTGCACGAAAGAGGTGTTGGCCCCGTTCTCCAGGAGCCGGCGCACCAGATAGGCCAGCAGCCGCTCGTGGCTGCCCACCGGGGCGTAGATGCGGCAGGGGACGCCACCCCCGTCCTCGCGCCGGATCAACTGCGGGTAGAGGGTCTCCCCCATGCCGTGCAGGCGCTGCAGTTCGAAGGCCCGGTCCCCGGCCATCTCCAGAACGGCGGCCACGGTGTAGGCGTTGTGGGTGGCGAACTGGGGATAGAGGTGCGGGCAGTCTTCCAGGAGCCGCCGGGCACAAGCCATGAAGGCCACATCCGTGGCCGCCTTGCGGGTGAACACGGGATAATCCGCCAGCCCCTGCACCTGGGTCTCCTTGATCTCCGTATCCCAGTAGGCCCCCTTCACCAGCCGCACCATCACCTGGCGCTGACGGGCCGCCGCCTTCTTCTCCAGCCAGCCCAGCACCTCCCAGGAGCGCTTCTGATAGGCCTGTACCGCCAGGCCCAGGCCGTTCCAGTTGTCCAGCCCGGGTTCCTGCAGCAAGGCCTCCACCACGTCCAGGGTCAGATCCAGGCGCCAGGACTCCTCCGCGTCGATGCACAGGGGGATATGGTACTCCCGGGCCAGTTTGCACAGCTCCAGCACCCGGGGCATGAGCCTTCCTGCCAGGCGGGTCTCCTGGCCCGGCTCGAAGCGGGGATCCAGGGCGGAGAGCTTGATGGAGATACCGGGCCGCTCCGGCAGGGCCATGCGCGGATCCACCGCCTTGCCGATGGCCTCGATGGCCTGACGGTAGTCCTGGAAATAGCGCTGCGCGTCCGCCTCGGTGCGGGCGGATTCCCCCAGCATGTCGTAGGAGTAGCGGTAGCCCAGCTTCTCGTTGCGGCGGGCGCGCTTCATGGCCTCGGGCATGTCGCGGCCGAGGACGAAGCTGTCCCCCAGTACCGCCATGGCGCGGCGCACGGCGGTGCGGATCACCGGCCCACCGGCCCGGGCCAGCATGCGATGCACCACGCCACCGAGCCAGCGGCGGCGCTCTTCGGTGTCGATGATGCGCTCGCTGATCCACAGCCCCCAGTTGGCGGCGTTCACCGTGAAGGGGCGCCCTCCGCCCAGGTGCGTATCCCAGTGGGCGGCGGTGAGCTTGTCGCGGATGAGACGGTCCGCGGTGTCCTTATCCGGCACCCGCAGCAGGGCCTCCGCCAGGCACATCAGGGCGATGCCCTCCTCACTGGAGAGATCGTATTCCTGCAGCAGGGCGCCGATCCCCGAGCGCCGTTCCCCGGCCTGGATCATGCCCTTCACCAGACCCCGGGCCAGGTAACGGATGCGTGTACCCGTCTCCTCATCCGGGGGCAGTTCCCCCAGCAGCATGCGCACCGCCTCGGCCTCGTCGCACCGGTAGTGATCCCGGATCCCCTGACGGTCCGCGGGGATCCAGGTCTCGGGTTCTGGATAGATGAATCGGCTCATGGGGCGTTCCTGGCTGATGTGCGACTCCGCCCAGGGGGCGTTCCTGCAGGAAGGCTAGCACACCGGCCCCCATGCACGGTGCGCGGCTCGATCCGGATCAAGTACATCCCTCGGCCCTCCTTGCCTTCGCCCTCTCCAACGCCTTGCTCAGCGCCAACCTGTGGCCGGGGATCGGCATATTCCGCCGGGACGGGATCCGGCAGCACTAAGAGGCGGGCAGTCCCCGTTGACGTTCGCGGATCAACTCCGGCCCCTCCTCCCCGGCACGGTTCACCCGGAGGTCCACGGGGCGGATCTCCAGGCGTGCGGGATCCAGGGGGCGGATGCGGGCCCGTAAGGTCTGACGCTCGGTGATATCCGGATCGAGCCAGGCCTGCAGGCAGGTGGGATTCAGGGCCAGGGGCTGGCGGGGATGGATGGTGGCCAGGGGGCCGCGGGCGGGTTCGGTGATCACGGCACAGCCGCCATCCTCCACCCCGGTGCCGGGGGCGTGGATGCCGGCGAGGAAGATCACCTCAGCCTCGCCGGGATCACGCAGGGTGATGTAGTAGGGCTGGCGACCTTGCGGGGTCTGTCGCCATTCGTACCAGCCATCGGCCGGGATGAGGCAGCGGTGGCGGGCGAAAGCCCCACAGAAATAGGGGCTGGTGGCCACCTTCTCGGCGCGGGCGTTGATGGGCCGGGGCGCGTCCACCCCGGCCCCCGGAGGCCGGAATCCCCAGTGGCAGGGATCAAGCCGCGGGCTGCCTTGTGCATCGGTCTGGAGGATGTGGATGGCCGTGCCCGGGGCCACGTTGTAGCGGGGTTCCCCCTGCGGGGCGTCGGTCAACCCGAAGTAGCGGGCCACGACCGGCCCCAGGGGAGTGTACAGGGCAAAGCGGCCGCACACGGGATCACTCCCCCAGGGCCAGGCGGCGTCCCAGACCGGCGAGCCCCCGGCGCAAAGGCCGCAGCCCCACCGCCAACAGCACCGCCAGGGCGGCCCAGCCCAGCCAGGCGGGGGTGAGTTCGCGCACGGCACCGGCCTGTGCGGGGACATCCAGCCCCAGGGTACCCACCAGCAGATCCAGCCCCAGGCCCAGGGCGACGGTGCTGGCCACGATCCCGCCCAGGTACAACCCCAGGGCGGCGTTACCCATCTCCCGCCGCAGCACCCCCAGCGTGGCCAGGCTGGTGACCGGACCCGCCAGCAGGAACACCAGCACGGCCCCGGGGGAGAGGCCGGCGGCCAGCAGCCCCGCGGCCACGGGGGTGGCGGCGGTGGCGCAGATATAGAGGGGAATCCCCACCAGGGACAGCAGCAGGAGGGTGAACGGCCCGTTCTCCAGACCCGCCCACCACGCATCGGGCACCAGGCCCACCAGCATACCGGCCAGGATCAGGCCCCCCAGGATCCAGGGGCCGATGTCATCCAGGAGTTCGGTGAAGGCGTAGGCCAGCCCCGCGCGCAGCCTCCCCCCGGGACCCGCCGGCGAAGGGGCGGGGGCGTGGCCATGGTCGTGGACGGATGCGTCATCGCCGCAGCAGCCGCCCGTGCAAGCGGCCGCCCCGGAGGGGGCATCCACCGCAGCGGGAGCGACGCCGCGGCTGAACCCCACCAGCAGGCCGGTGGCGATGGCCGTGACCACGGCCCCCAGGGCGCGGGCGAGCATCATGAAGGGGCCCAGCAGGGCGTAGCTCACCGCCAGGGAATCCACCCCGATCCCGGGGGTGCCGATCATGAAGGCCGTGGTGGGACCCCGGCCGGCCCCGCCCCGATACAGGGTGATCCCGGTGGGGATGGCCCCGCAGGAGCACAGGGGCAGCGGCGCGCCGATGACCGCCCCCCGGGCCACCCCCGCGAATCCATCCCCGCCGACCCAGCGGCGCATGAGGGCCTCGGGCACCCAGGCCTTCACCGCGCCGGCGGCCATCAGGCCCAGCAACAGCCAGGGGGCGGCGGCCAGGGCCAGGCCCAGGATCTCCTGCAGGATGTGCATCACCATGGGGTACTCCATCGGGATTCATTACAGGAATGATACTCGTTTCATAGTATGGACTCGAGGCGGGACCCGGGGTTCAGCGTCAGTCCAGCAGGCGTCTTGCCCGCACCAGGCTGCGGTACCAGTCCCGCCGGGGCGCGGGCACGACAGTGGGTCGCTGGCTGAGCAGGTTCATCTGCGGCATCTCCTCGGCATGGCTCTGGGCGATCATGTTCAGCACCTGTTCCCGGGCACCGTAATGGTCCCGCAGGAACTGTTTCGCCTCCTCGGTGAGGCTCACTCGGTAGTGCCGCACCAGGGCCAGGGCCAGGCGCTCCGCCGGATGGCTCATGTCCTGCACCACCTCCTGGGCCATGGCCTCCCCCAGGGTGCGCTTTTCGTGGGCGCTCATCCCCGGCTCCAGGTTGCCCAGGTAACTGGCGCGACTGGCGCCGATGCCCCGCTGCACCTCGGGACGGGAGAGGCGGATATGGGGATCCAGGGCCAGGGCCGTCTCCACCGCCAGCTGCCGCGCCCCTTCCAGGGTGAGGGCGCGCCGGCGGCCGTCCTGACGGGTGAAGAAGCGCCGGCCGCGGCGTTCCAGCTGCTCCCCGTGCAGGTAGTTCACCAGGTGTTGGCACACCGCCTCGCGGGCATCCTCGTCCAGGGCGATGACCCGCTCCACGATGCGCAGCCCCTTGCGCCCGGGTCCCAGATGCAGATGACCGCGTTCCTCCCCCGGCAGGGCCTGCAGACGTTCCCATTCCTCCGAGGCCCGCAACAGATCGGCATGCACCCTGCCCAGCTCACGATAGGCATCGTGGGCCATACGGTAGAGGCGCAGGGAAGTGGCCAGGGTATCCCCCAGACGACGGAGTTCGCCGGTGGAACCGTGCCGCCGCCGGCGCAGACGGTCGCATTCGGCATCCAGCTGCCGGGTCAGGCGGTCCAGGGCCGCCACCACCCGGTCCACCAGCAGGGAGGCGGAGATCCCCTCCGGCACCTCTTCATAGGCCAGCACCTCCACCTCCACCAGCCAGGTGGCCAGGGCGCGCATGCGGTTGCTGCCGGCCGCCCGGGCCACCCGGTAGCGGCTGCGCTGTTCCTCCAGGTGATCCAGCACCGAGGCCAGACGCCACCTTCCGGCATAGCTGAAGGTGAGCATGGGGATCTCTCGCCCGTTGATGAGCTCGAAGGCCAGCAGCAGCATGGCCTCCACGTCCGCCGGGGTCATGAGCAGGAGGTTGTCCTGGTCGATGGCGGCCATGACCCGCTCCAGAAAGAACTCATCCCGGGGCATGCCGTCCTGCAGCTTGGGGGCATCCCCCATGTAGCGTTCCCGCAGCACCGAGGCGGCAAGGGGGGCCACACGGTGCAGCTCCGACAGGGCCTTGTCGAAGGCCTCCCCCTGGTCCTGGTGCAGATCGCGGATGCGGCTGTAGAGTCCCGCCCGGCGGAAGGTGTCGATCTTGGCCAGACAGCGGCCCAGTTCCCGTTCCCCGATGAGTTCCTCACAGGCGAAGGCCACCGCCTCTGGAGAGAGATCCACCCGCTGCAGGAGCTGCATGGCGGCCTCACGGCGGCGGATCTCCGGCTCGAAGCCCTCCATGGCCAGGTCGCGCACCGCCAGGATCAGATCCCCCAGCAGGTCCACCGCCTCCAGGACGTCCTGCTGTGCCCGCTCCTTGGCCGCCCCATAGGTGGTGTCGTAGACGATGGCCGCCAAAAGACCCAGCAGGCCGGAGAGGATGGTGAAGGTGGTGAAGTAGATCAGCAGGTCGGTGGCGGGGGGGCGCCCGTAGCCGATGTAGTAACCACCGTAGAGGCCAATCCCCGTCACCGGTCCGGCGGTCCAGGCCAGCTTGAGCAGGTTGCGTGTGACCCGCACCCGCTTCACCGCCCGCTGCCAGCGCTCCACCCGCTCGTTGTCCTCCCTTCCCAGGGAGATACCTTCGTCACGCCCGGCGGAGGGCTTGCCTTTGAATCGGAACCAGTTCAAGCGCAGGGCCAGGGGCAGCTCATGGGGCCTGCGCGGTCCTCACGCAGGCAGGGCGGGTGGCACCCCGGGGGCCGATGGCCCACCAGACACCCCCAGGGGGGTGACACCCGGTTCAGATTTCCCGGGTGCAGACTTCCCGCCGCAGGTAATCGCCGAACTTGGCCTTGAGTTCGGGGTGCTTCAAGGCGTATTCCACGGTGGCCTGCAGGTAGCCCAGCTTGCTGCCGCAGTCATAGCGGGTCCCTTCAAAGCGGTGGGCCAGGACACGCTGCTCGGCCAGCAGGTCGGAGATGGCGTCGGTGAGCTGGATCTCACCGCCGGCCCCCCGGCCGGTCTGCTCGATCAGGTCAAAGATGCGCGGGGTGAGGATGTAACGGCCCACCACTGCCATGTTGGATGGGGCCTTCTCCGGGGCCGGCTTCTCCACGATGGCCTGGACATCCCAGAGGCCATCCTGAACACGCTCCGGCCGCACCACGCCGTATTTGTGGGTCTGATCCTCCGGGACCTCCTCCACACCCAGGATGCTGCAGCCATATTCCTCATAGACCTCCACCATCTGCTTCAGGGCACCCTTGCCCCGGCCGTCGATGAGGTCGTCCGCCAGGATGACGGCAAAGGGGTCATCCCCCACCACGGGACGGGCACAGCCCACGGCGTGTCCAAGACCCAGGGCCTCGGACTGCCGGATATAGACGCAGGTCACCCCCGGCGGGAGGATGTTGCGCACCACCTCCAGCATCTTCTCCTTGCCCCGCTCCTCCAGTTCCGTCTCCAGCTCGTAGGCCTTGTCGAAGTGGTCTGGGATGGAGCGCTTGTTGCGGCCGGTGACGAACACCAGAACATTGATCCCCGCCTCCACCGCCTCCTCGGCGGCGTATTGGATGAGGGGCTTGTCCACGACCGGAAGCATCTCCTTGGGATTCGCCTTCGTGGCCGGCAGGAAACGGGTGCCCATACCCGCCACGGGGAAAACTGCCTTTCGGATCTGTTTCTGCATGTCCCGTCTTCGCAATCGGATTCAATGGATGGTTTGCCAAGCATGCGCACGCCCTCCCCCAAAACACAAGGGCACCAAGGCACAGGGGTCCCAAAACACAGGGGGCGGCCTGGGCCGCCCCCTGTGTGCAACGGCGGGATCAACCGCCGTGCATTACTTCGCCGCGGCCTGCTCACCCAGGTGGATGGCATCCAGATTCTGCTCCACCGTGGCCTCGCCGATGCCGTCCACCTCGGTCAGTTCATGCACCGAGCGGAACGGCCCATGGGCCTCGCGGTAGGCGATGATGGCCTCGGCCTTCACGGGGCCGACGCCATGCAGCCCCGCTGCCAGGGCCTCGGCATCGGCCCGGTTCACATTCACCGGGTCGGCCGCCTGGGCCAGACCAGCGGCGCACAGCAGTGACACTGAAAGGGTAAGGGCGGGAAAAAGCTTCATGACCTGTCTCCTGGTTTCCGTGGATTTCCCTGGTCTTGTGGGCGCGGATCTCCTGATCCTCCATGGTGCCCACCAGTGGATCATAGTGCCTGATCTTGGGGTTTCAAGTCCCCCGGGCGGCAGCGATCTCCCGGTTCATGGCCTCCAGCACCGCCAACGGGTCCGCGGCACGGGTCACGGGCCGGCCCACCACGAGATGGGTGGCCCCATCCCCCATGGCCTGCCCCGGGGTGACCACGCGCTTCTGGTCGTCGCTGGCGCTGCCCTCCGGGCGGATGCCGGGGGTCACCTTGAGGAAGTCCGCCCCCAGGGCCCGGCGCAGCATCGGGGCCTCCCGGGCGGAACAGACCACCCCGTCCAGCCCCGCCGCGCGGGCCTCCCCGGCCAGGAACAGGGCCTGCTCCTCCAGGCCGCGCCCGATCCCCGATGCGGCCAGATCCGCCGCGTCCATGGAGGTGAGCACCGTCACGGCAATGAGCCGAGGACGGTGGGCCGCACCCTCCACCGCCTCCCGGGCCGCGGTCATCATGGCGCGCCCGCCACAGGCGTGGACATTGATCATCCATACACCCAGCCCCGCCGCCGCGCGGCAGGCCCCGGCCACGGTGTTGGGGATGTCGTGGAACTTCAGGTCCAGGAAGATCTCGAAGCCACGCCCCTGGAGGTCCTCCACCAGGGCCGGGCCGGCCGCCACGAACAGCTCGAACCCCACCTTGAGTCGACACAGACGGGGATCCAGGCGGGAGGCGAAGGCGCGGGCGGACGCCCCGTCGGGGAAGTCCAGGGCCACGATGAGGGGCTGGTCTTGGTGCATCTGGTCTTGGGCCATGGATCGCCTGTCGTTCGGGCAGTTCATCGATGGGAAGGGTCCGGTTCGCCGGGCGGGGTCAGGGAGGTCTCCGGGCGCCGCTCCGGCACCCGGTCCAGGGGACGTACGGTACTCCATCCATGGCAACCGGGGCAGTGCCAGAAGTGGCTGCGGGACTGGAAGCCGCAGCGCACGCAGCCGTAGAGGGGGCGTTCTTCCAGGTGACGCTCCAGGGCGCGGATCGCCACCCCGGTGACGCCGGCCTCCCCGGCCTCACCCCGGCCCAGCTTGATGCGCAGATACTCCAGCACCAGACCAAGGCCGATGCGTTCCCCCTGGATCTCCTCCCCCAGCAGTTCCTCCAGAGGCTGACGGCGGTCGCGCTCATTGAGGAACCGGGCCAGGGCCACCGCCGAGCACACGGTGCCGTCGTGCCGGCGCACGCTGCGCAGGAAGGCCTCGTGCCCGTCCGTATCCCTGAGCGCCTGAAAGGCCTCCCCCGCCCGGGGCAGGATCAGCGGGATGAAGGCCGCGTCCTGACGCAGCACACGCTCGTAGTGTTCGATGGCCAGACGCGGCTGCCCCTCCTCCCGGGCCAGGTCCCCCAGCAGGATGCTGGCACGGGTGCAGTCATGGTCGAAGCTGAGGGCCTTGCGCGCCCGGTGGGCCGCCTCCTGGCGGTCGCCACGGGCCCGGGCGGCCTCCCCCAGTTCGCAGTGATAGTGGGCGATGCGCTGGTTCTGGGGCTCGCTGGAGAATTCACAGAGGCGTTCACTGGCCCAGATGGCCTGGGCCCAGTCCCGTTCCCGCTCGTAGATCCCCCGCAGCCACTGATAGGCCTCGGCCTGGAGGTACCCCAGTTGGATGAGTTCGCTGAAGAGCTGTTCCGCCTTGTCCAGGACCCCGGCCTTCATGTAATCCCGGCCCAGTTCCAGGATGGCATTGGCCCTTTGCGCGGGGACAAGCCGGTGATGATCCACCAGGTGCTGGTGGATGCGGATGGCCCGGTCCACCTCCCCCCGGCGGCGGAACAGGCTACCGAGGATCAGATGGGTCTCCACCGTTTCCGGATCCACGTTCACCATCTCGAGGAAGACCTCGAGGGCGCGGTCCGACTGCTCGTTGAGCAGGTAGTTAAGGCCCTTGATGTAGTCGGCAGAAAAAACGGCGCCCCGCTCCTGTCCGGACTCGTTCCGGCAGGTGCGGCGCGCCGCCATCCATCCCGAGGCCGCCGCTACGGGGAGCAGCAGCCACAGGAGCTGCCACATGGGCTCAGACCTTGCCGGTGCTGGGCAACTGGCGCAACCGGGCGATCTCGTCCTCGGCCCGCTTGCACTTCTTGCGCAGCTGGCGCATATCCCGGCCGCGACGCATCACCAGGCCCGAACAGGCCAGGGCGCCGATGATGGCCCCAAGGAACATGCTGATGAACACCACCAGGGCCATGGGCACCTGATAGGTCTGCAGGTACAGGTTCACCGCGACGTTATCGGAGTTGATGACCGTGAAACTGGCGCCCAGCAGGACGGCCACGATGGAGAACAAGATCAGTATCAGTCGACTCATGGGCTGCTTTCCCGATTGTGGACATGCGTTGTACCCGGATCAGCGTGCGGCCACCTTCCCAGTGGTGGTTGCCGGCTCGTTGACCCGCTCCCTCAATTCCTTGCCAGGCTTGAAGTGCGGCACGTACTTGCCGGGCAGGGACACCGTCTCCCCCGTCTTGGGGTTGCGGCCCACGCGCGGCGGACGAAAGTGCAGCGAAAAGCTGCCAAAACCACGGATCTCGATGCGATCCCCGGTCGCCAGCGCCTGGCTCATCTGCTCGAGAAGGGTCTTCACGGACAGCTCGACATCCTTATACGCCAGATGGTTTTGCTTGCGAGCTAGTATATCGATGAGTTCCGATTTCGTCATCGCCCTGTCCTGATGCGCGTTGCGCGATCCCCTCATTCCGCAACGGCCACCGATCCTTCGCCCGTCACGGGGCGGCCCGGCGGTGCCATCCCTGGCGCCGACGTGATGCCGCGGCGTTCCCGTCGGGTCAGCCCTTGTCGTCCGAACCGCTGTTGCCCAGCTGCTCCTTGAGGATATCCCCCAGGGAGGTGGCGGCCACGGAGGAACTGCTGTAGTCCTGCAGGATCTCCTGCTCCTCCGCGCTCTCCTTGGCCTTGATGGACAGGGTCACGGTGCGGTTCTTGCGATCCACGCCCATGAACTTGGCATCCACCTGATCGCCCACGTTGAGCACCGTGCGGGCGTCCTCGACGCGGTCACGGGAGAGTTCGGAGGCCCGCAGGACCCCGTCCACGCCCTCGGCCAATTCCACCACGGCGGCCTTGGCATCCACCTCACGGACCGTGCCGCGCACGATGCTGCCCTTGCTGTGCTCGGCCACGAAGTTGGAGAAGGGATCCTTGTCCAGCTGCTTCAGGCCCAGGGAGATGCGCTCCCGTTCCGGATCCACGGACAGGACCACGGCCTCGATCTCCTCACCCTTGCGGAAGTTGCGCACGGCCTCCTCGCCCGGGATGTTCCAGGACAGGTCGGAGAGGTGCACCAGACCGTCGATGCCGCCATCCAGGCCGACGAAGATCCCGAAGTCGGTGATGGACTTGATGACGCCGGAGACCCGGTCGCCCTTGTTGTGCATGGCAGCGAATTCGTCCCAGGGGTTGGGCTGGCACTGCTTCATGCCCAGGGAGATGCGGCGGCGTTCCTCGTCGATGTCGAGGATCATCACCTCCACCTCGTCGCCCACGGCCACCACCTTGGCGGGGTTGACGTTCTTGTTGGTCCAGTCCATCTCGGAGACGTGCACCAGACCCTCGACCCCGTCTTCCACCTCGACGAAGCAGCCGTAGTCGGTGATGTTGGTGACCTTGCCGAAGATGCGGGTGCCCACCGGGTAGCGGCGGGTGATGTTCTCCCACGGATCCTCGCCCAGCTGCTTCAGGCCCAGGGAGACGCGGTTGCGCTCACGGTCGAACTTGAGCACCTTGACCTGGATCTCGTCGCCGATGTTGACCACCTCGGAGGGGTGCTTGACCCGCTTCCAGGCCATGTCGGTGATGTGCAGCAGGCCGTCGATGCCGCCCAGGTCCAGGAAGGCACCGTAGTCGGTGAGGTTCTTGACGATGCCGTTGAGGACCATGCCTTCCTGCAGGTTCTGCAGCAGGGCTTCGCGCTCGGCGCTGTATTCCTTCTCCACCACGGCGCGGCGGGACACCACCACGTTGTTGCGGCGCCGGTCCAGCTTGATGAGCTTGAACTCCAGTTCCTTGCCTTCCAGGTAGGCGGTGTCGCGCACGGGGCGCACGTCCACCAGGGAACCCGGCAGGAAGGCACGGATGTCCCCCAGTTCGACGGTGAAGCCGCCCTTGACCTTGCCGCTGATCATGCCGGTGATGGTCTCATCCTTCTCCATGGCCTCTTCCAGGCGTTCCCAGGCCTTGGCCCGCTTGGCCTTCTCCCGGGACATGCGGGTCTCCCCGAAGCCGTCCTCCGGGGTCTCCAGGGCGACTTCCACCTCGTCGCCCACCTGGATCTCCAGTTCTCCGTTCTCGTTGTAGAACTGCTCGGCGGGGATCACCCCTTCCGACTTCAGGCCGGCGTTCACCACCACCATATCGTTGCGGATGTCGATGACGGTGCCATGCAGAATGGAACCGGGCCGCATCTGGGTGGAGGCCATGCTCTCTTCGAGCAGTTGCGCGAAACTTTCACTCATGGGTTGATTGAACCTGCAAAGATTGGGGGTTGCAATGGCTCCCTTTGCAAACCGGTTGTTTCGGGAAGAACCCGGGCCTTCCTGCCCCGGGCGGGTTCAGCGCAGCAGGCCGCGCTGCCGCGCGGCCTGTACGATCTCGGTCAGCACCGCATCGATGCCCATGTCCGTGGAGTCCACCTCAAGGGCGTCCTCCGCAGGCCTGAGCGGCGCCACGGCCCGCTCGCTGTCGCGCCGGTCGCGCTCGGCGAGCTCACGTAAAAGGTTTTGAAGGTTAGCACTAAGCCCTTGTTCCTTCAACTGCTTGAACCGCCTGCGGGCGCGTTCCTCGCGGCTGGCCGTGAGGAAGATCTTGAGGGGGGCATGGGGGAACACCACGGTGCCCATGTCGCGGCCGTCCGCCACCAGACCCGGGGGGGACTGGAAGTCCCGCTGGCGCGCCAGCAGGGCCTCGCGCACGGCCGGGATCGCCGCCACCCGCGAGGCCGCTTCGCCACAGGCCTCGGTGCGCAGCTCGGAGGCCACCACCTCGCCATCCAGAAGGGTCCGGCTCTCCCCCGCGCCGTCCAGCTCGAAGCGCACGTCCAGGCCCCGGGCCAGTTCCGCCAGGGCGTCGGCGTCGTCCAGGGGCAGCTCGCGGCGCAGGGCCGCCAGGGCCACCAGGCGGTAGAGGGCGCCACTGTCCAGGAAGGACCAACCCAGGCGCTCCGCCAGCAGGCGGCTGACGGTGCCCTTGCCCGACCCCCCGGGGCCGTCGATGGTGATCACGGGTACGCTCATGCCCCATTCTCCTCGGCTTCGATGGGCAGTCCCGCCCCGGCCGCCAGGGAGACAAAGCCGGGAAAGGAGGTGTTGACGTTGGCGCAATGGCGGATGCGGATGGGCCCACGGGCCCGCAGGGCAGCCATGGCGAAGGCCATGGCGACGCGGTGATCCCCATGGCTGTCCACCTCGCCGCCGTCCGGGTCCCCGCCCTGGATGACCATACCGTCGGCGGTGGGCTCGGCCTGGATGCCCAGGCGCAGGAGACCGTCGGCCATCACCTGGATACGGTCGCTCTCCTTCACCCGCAGCTCCGCGGCATCGGTGAGCACGGTACGCCCCCGGGCGCAGGCGGCGGCCACGAACAGGGCGGGGAACTCATCGATGGCCAGGGGCACCAGGGCCGGGGGGATCTCCACGCCCTGCAGCGGCGCGGAGCTCACCGTCAGGTCCGCCACCGGCTCCCCCCCCACCTCCCGTGGGTTCTCCACACGGATGTCGGCCCCCATGAGGCGCAGGATGTCGATGACCCCGGTACGGGTGGGGTTCATGCCCACATGCTCCAGGGTGAGACGGCAGTCCGGGGCGATGCTGGCCCCCACCAGGAAGAAGGCCGCCGAGGAGATATCCCCGGGCACCTGGATGCGGGTGCCCTGGAGGCGCCCCCCACCCTGCAGGCAGACGCGCCCCTCGCCGCGCTCCACGGCGAGGCCGAAGCCCGCCAGCATGCGCTCGGTATGGTCCCGGGTGGGGGCGGGCTCGGTGATGCAGGTGCGCCCCCGGGCATAGAGCCCGGCCAGGAGCAGGCTGGATTTCACCTGGGCGCTGGCCACCGGCAGGGCGTAGTCCCTGCCCTGGAGCGGGGTGCCACCGTGGATATGCAGCGGCGGCGTGCCGTCGGCACTGGTGTCGATCCGCGCCCCCATGCGCGCCAGGGGATCGGTGACCCGGCGCATGGGGCGGCGGGTCAGGGAGGCGTCGCCGGTGAGCACGGTGTCGAAGGGCTGGCCGGCGAGCAGGCCGGCCATGAGGCGCATGGAGGTGCCGGAATTACCCATGTCCAGGGGGGCTGCAGGGGCCCGCAGGCCGTGCAGCCCCACACCCCGGATGCGCACCTCGCCGTCCTCCGGGCCCTGGATATCCACCCCCAGGGCACGAAAGGCCCGCAGGGTGGCCAGGCAGTCCTCCCCTTCCAGGAAGCCGCCGACCCGGGTCTCCCCCTCGGCCAGGGCCCCCAGCATGATGGCACGGTGGGAGATGGACTTGTCCCCGGGCACCCGCAGGCGACCGGCCAGCGTGCCCCGGGGGGCCACGCGCAGGGTGAGATCGTCAGCGGCCACCGTGGGGCCTCCCCTCCGGGCGGCGGCCCGGGATCTGTGCATGATGCGGTGTCATTCCCCTCCCCTTCACTGGCAGAACTCGTCCCGTGCGGCCTTCGCCCGCTGGAAGATCTCCAGCAGGGCGTCCCCGTCCTGCGCCTCGATGGCCCGGGTGATGAGGCCCAGATCCTGCTGATACCCCGCCATGACCTGCAGGATGGCCTCCCGGTTGGCCAGGCAGATGTCCCGCCACATCACGGGATCGCTGGAGGCGATGCGGGTGAAATCGCGAAAGCCCCCGGCGGCATAGCGGAAGATCTCGTCCCGTTCCCCCATGCGGGCCAGGCTGTCCACCAGACCGAAGGCCAGCAGGTGCGGCAGGTGACTGGTGGCCGCCAGCACCTCGTCGTGATGGGCCACCGACAGGGTCTCCACCACGGCGCCGGTCTCCTCCCACATGGTGCGCACCCGCGCCAGGGCCCCCAGATCGGAGGTCTCCAGGGGCGTGAGGATCACCCGCCGGCCGTGGAACAGGCCCGGGAAGGCGGCGCTGACGCCGCTCTTCTCGGTGCCGGCGATGGGATGCCCGGGCACGAAGTTCAGGGGCATCTCACCAAAGCCCTCGCGCACCGCCTCCACCACGCTGCCCTTGGCGCTGCCCACGTCGGTGAGGGCCGCCTCGGGGGCGAGATGGCCGCGGATGGCGGCGCAGACGGCACGCATGGCCCCCAGGGGGACGGCCAGGACCACCATGTCCGCCCCCTGCACCGCCTCGGCCGGATCCAGGGTATAGCGGTCGATCACCCCCCGCTCCAGGGCCTGGCGCAGGTGTTCTTCGGAACGGGAGCAGCCCACCACCTCGTGGCAGGTGCCCGCCGCCCGCAGGGCCATGGCCAGGGAGCCGCCGATGAGGCCCACGCCAAAGATCGTCAGTCGTTTGATCATGCGCCCACCACCTGATCCAGTGCCTCCATGAAGCGGCGGTTCTCGTGGGCCCGGCCCACGGTCACCCGCAGGTGCCGGGACAGACCGTAGCCGGCGATGGGGCGCACGATGACGCCCTGGTGCAACAGGGCCTGGTACACCGGCTCCGCCTCACGCCCCACATCGATGCTGAGGAAGTTGCCCACCGAGGGGATATAGCCCAACCCCCGCTCGCGGCAGGCGGCGGTGAGCCAGGCCAGCCCCTCCCGGTTCACCCGCACCGACTCCTGCACATGGGCGGTGTCGTCCAGGGCCTCCAGGGCCGCCGCCTGGGCCAGGGTGCTGGTGTTGAAGGGCTGACGCACGCGGTTGAGGATATCCGCCACCTCGGGGCTGGAGGCGGCATAGCCGATGCGCAGTCCGGCCAGGCCGTGGATCTTGGAGAAGGTGCGGGTCACCACCAGATTGGGAAATTCCGCCAGCCAGCGGGTGGTATCGGGATAATCGGCCTCCTCCACGTATTCGCAATAGGCCTCGTCCACCACCACCAGGGTGGTCCCGGGCAGGGACCGGATGAAATCATACAGAGCCTTGCCATCCAGCCAGGTGCCGGTGGGGTTGTTGGGATTGGCGATGAACACCACCCGGGTGTCTGCGTCCACCCGCGCGGCCAGGGCCTCCAGATCGTGTCCGTAGGGCGTGGCATGGTCCGCGGCATGGGCCGGGGCCATGTGCAGGTCGGCCCCCACCGCCTGGCAGGCCAGGGGGTAGACGGCAAAGGCATGGGCGGAGAAGACGGCGTTGCGCTCCGGCCCCAGGTAGGCCCGGGCGAGCAGTTCCAGGACATCGTTGGAGCCGTTGCCCAGGGTGATGCACTCGGGCTCCACGTCCAGCTCTCGGGCCAGGCGCTGGCGCAGGGCAAAGCCGTTGCCGTCGGGGTAGCGGGCCAGCTGATCCAGCAGTCCGCCCAGGGCCTGCACGGCCCGGGGGCTGGGCCCCAGGGGGTTCTCGTTGGAGGCCAGCTTCAGGCTGTCGGAGATGCCCAGTTCCCGCTCCAGCTCCTCCACCGGCTTGCCGGGCTGGTAGGGCGTCAGCTTCTGCACCCCGGCATTGGCCAGGGCTCGGTAATCACAACTCATGTCGACTCCAGGATGGTTTGATCCGCGATGCGGCCCTAGAGGACCGCCTTGGGATAGGATCCCAGCACCTTCACCAGCTCCGCCTCCCGGCGCAGGGCCTCCAGGGCCCGGGCCACCCGGGGTTCCTGCGCGTGCCCCTCGAGATCAATGAAGAAGACGTACTCCCAGTTCACGCATTGGGAAGGCCGGGACTCGATGCGGGTCATGCTCACGTCGTTCTCGGCGAACGGCGACAGCAGCCCGTGCAGGGAACCGGGGCGGTTGCGGGCGGAGACCAGCAGGGAGGTCTTGTCCTGACCGGAGGGGCCGCTGGGCTGGCGTCCGATCACCAGAAAGCGGGTGGTGTTGTCGGGGGAATCCTCGATATTGGCCGCCAGCACCTGCAGGCCATAGAGTTCCGCCGCCGCCTCGCTGGCGATGGCCGCGGCCCCCGCCTCCCCGGCGGCGCGCCGGGCCGCCTCGGCGTTGCTGCTCACCGGCAGGCGCTCGGCCTGGGGGAGCCGGGCATCCAGCCATTCCCGGCACTGGGCCAGGGACTGCTGATGGGAATAGACCCGCAGTATTTGCCCGCCGTCTGCATCCTGCCCCAGCAGGTGGTGGTGGATGCGCATCTCCACCTCGCCGCAGATGTGCAGCGGGGATTGCATGAAACGGTCCAGGGTATGGGTCACCACCCCCTCGGTGGAGTTCTCCACGGGGACCACGCCGTACTGGACGCTGCCGGATTCCACCTCGCGGAAGACCTCGTCGATGGCGCTCATGGCCACGGTCTGCACGGAATGGCCGAAGTGCTTGAGGGCGGCAGCCTGGGTGAAGGTGCCCTCGGGGCCGAGGAAGGCCACCGAAAGGGGCTGTTCCAGGGCCAGGCAGGCGGACATGATCTCCCGGAACAGCCGGGTCATCTCCTCCCGGTCCAAGGGGCCGGGATTGCCCCCATGGATGCGCCGCAGCACCTGCGCCTCCCGTTCGGGGCGGTAGAAGGTGGCCGCAGGGTCCGCCTCCCGCTTGATGCGGGCTACCTCCTGGGCGCAGGCGGCGCGTTCGCTGATCAGCTGCATGATGCGCTGATCCAGGTCGTCGATGCGCTCCCGGATGGCCTCCAGGGCGGCGTCGTCGCCGCCCGCGGTGTTCTGCCCGTCAGCGGTCACGGTCACACCCCATGGGACGGCGCCCGTCATGTACCTGATAGCGGATCCCCACGGCCCGACCCTAGAGGACGCGCATCCTGAGGACGCCATCGATGCCGGCGATGCCCCGGGCCGCCTCCTCGTCGATGACCCCTTCCGTGTCGATGAGGCTGTAGGCCAGCCCGGCGCGGGACTCGTTCACCATGTGCACGATATTGATGCCGTTCTGGCCCAGCACATGGGAGATCTGCCCCACCATGTCCGGGCGGTTGCGGTTGATGATGGCCAGGCGGGCATCCCCGGCCCGGGGCAGGTGCACCTCGGGCAGGTTCACGGCGTTGCGCACGTTGCCATGTTCCAGGTAGTCCCGCAGCTGATCCGCCACCATGACGGCGCAGTTCTCCTCCGCCTCCACGGTAGAGGCCCCCAGGTGCGGCAGGGCGATGACCCGGTCGTGGCCCTGCAATTGGCGGCTAGGGAAATCGCAGACATAGGCGTGCACATGCCCTGCGTCCAGGGCCTCCACCATGGCGGCGGCATCCACGATGCCGTCCCGGGCGAAGTTGAGCAGTACGCTGCCCGGGCGCAGGGACCGGATGCGGTCGGCGTCGAGGAGATGGCGGGTGTGCTCGTTCAGGGGCACGTGCAGGCTGATCATGTCGCAGCGGGCCACCAGGTCGTCCACACTGGCGGCCTGGTGCACCCCGGCATCCAGCTGCCAGGCGCGTCCGACGGTCATGTGGGGGTCATAGCCCACCACCTCCATGCCCAGCCCGCGGGCGGCGTTGGCCACCTGCACGCCGATGGCCCCCAGACCGATCACCCCCAGGGTGCGGCTGGTGAGCTCGAACCCGGCGAAGCGCTTCTTGCCCGCCTCCACCTGGCGATGCAGTTCGGCATCGTCCCCCTGGAGCTCGCGGGTGTAGGCCCAGGCCTGGCAGATGTTGCGGGCCGCCAGGAGCATGCCCGCCAGCACCAGTTCCTTGACGGCGTTGGCGTTGGCCCCGGGGGCGTTGAACACCGCGATCCCCCGCTCGCTGAGGGCCTCCACGGGGATGTTGTTCACCCCGGCACCGGCCCGGCCCACCGCCTTGAGCCCCTCGGGGATCTCCATGGTGTGCATGTCGAAGGAACGCACCAGGATGGCGTCGGGATGGGAGATCTCCGAGGCCACCTCGTAGTGCTCGCGCCCGAAGCGCTCCAGCCCCTTGGTGGCGATGTGGTTCAGGGTGAGGATGCGGTACATGGCGGTCAGGCCTTGCGCTGTTCGAAATCGGCCATGAACTCCACCAGGGCGTCCACGCCGGCCTCGGGCATGGCGTTGTAAAGGCTCGCGCGCATGCCGCCCACGGAGCGGTGGCCCTTGAGGTTGACCAGCCCCGCCTGCTCCGCCTCCTTCAGGAAGAGGCCGTCCAGCTCCGGATCGGCCAGGGTGAAGGGCACGTTCATGAGGGAACGGGCCGAGGGCTCCACCGGATTGGAATAGAAGGCCGAGTTGTCGATGGCGTTGTAGAGCTTCTGCGCCTTGCGGCGGTTCAGGGTTTCCATCGCCTCCAGTCCCCCCTGGGCCTTGAGCCACTGGAACACCAACCCCGCCAGGTACCAGCCATAGGTGGGCGGGGTGTTGGACATGGACCCGGCCTCGGCCTGGACCCGGTAGTCCAGCACGGAGGGCACCTGGGGCGTGGCATGGCCGACCAGGTCGTCGCGCACGATCACCAGGGTCAGCCCCGCAGGCCCGATGTTCTTCTGGGCCCCGGCATAGAGGAGCCCGAAGCGGGACACGTCCACGGGCCGGGAGAGGATGGTGGAGGACATGTCCGCCACCAGGGGCACGTCACCGCTGTCGGGGATCCAGGGGAATTCCAGGCCGCCGATGGTCTCGTTGGGAGTGTAGTGCAGATAGGCGGCCTGCGGGTCCCGCTGCCAGGTCTCGAAGGGGGGGATGGAGGTGAAGCCGTCGGCCTCACTGCTGGCCACCACGTTCACCTCGGCGTACTTGCGGGCCTCGGCGATGGCCTTCTTCGACCAGGCGCCGGTGTTGACGTAATCGGCGCGGCGACGCTCCCCCAGCAGGTTCATGGGGATGGCGGCGAACTGGGCCGAGGCCCCGCCCTGGAGGAACAGGACGCGGTAGTTCTCGGGCACCCGCATCAGGTCCCGCAGGTCCTGCTCGGCGCGTTCGGCGATGGAGACGAAGGCCTTGCCCCGGTGGCTCATCTCCATCACGGACATGCCCGTGCCGTTCCAGTCCAGCATCTCGTCGCGGGCGCGCTCCAGCACCGGTTCGGGCAGGACGGCGGGGCCGGCGCTGAAGTTATAGACACGTGTCATGGCTTGCTCCTGGTTTGCATCGCGGATGGGCCCGGGGGCCCGGACGGGGTTCAAGGGGCGGGGGTGTCCCCTTCGCTGGCTTCTCCCTCGGGGTCATCATCCCCCTCCCCTGCGTCGCCCTCGGCATCACCGTTGAGCCCTTCCACCCGGGCCATCTCCACCAGCTTCTCCTGATCCGAGAGGCGAATCAAGCGCACCCCCTGGGTGTTGCGGCCCAGCACGGGGATGTCCGCCACCGGGGTGCGCACCAGGATGCCGCCGTTGGTGATGAGCATGGCCTGGTCCTCCTCCGCCACCAGGCAGGCCCCCACCACGTCCCCGTTGCGCCCCCCGGTCTGGATGGCGATCACCCCCTGGCCACCGCGGCCGTGCAGGGGGAAGTCCGTGGGGGAGGTGCGTTTGCCGTAGCCGTTCTCCGTGGCCACCAGGATGGTGCCCTGGTCCACGATGATGAGGGAGATCACCTGCTGGCCTTCGGCCAGCCGCATGCCGCGCACCCCGGCCGCGGTGCGGCCCATGGCGCGCACGGCGTCCTCGGTGAAGCGGATGGCCTTGCCGGCGGAACTCAGGAGCATCACGTCCTGGCAGCCGTCGGTGAGCTTCACGTCCACCAGCCAGTCGTCCTCACGCAGGCCCACGGCGATGATGCCGTTGCTGCGGGGGCGGGAGAACTCCACCAGCGGGGTCTTCTTCACGACCCCCTGGCTGGTGGCCATGAAGACATAGTGATCCTCGCGGTACTCGCGCACCGGCAGGATGGCGTTGACCCGTTCCGTTTCCTCCAGGGGCAGGAGGTTGACGATGGGGCGGCCGCGGGCGGTGCGGCTGCCCAGGGGCAGTTCGTAGACCTTGAGCCAGTAGGCCTTGCCGTGGCTGGTGAAGCACAGGATGGTGTCGTGGGTGTTGGCCACCACCAGGCGGTCCACGAAGTCCTCGTCCCGGAAGCTGGCGGCGGCCTTGCCGCGGCCGCCCCGCTTCTGCGCGCGGTAGGCGGTGAGGGGCTGATACTTCACGTAGCCCGCGTGGGAGAGGGTGACCACCACGTCCTCCTCGTGGATCAGGTCCTCCAGGGTGAGATCCTTCTGACGGGCGAGGATCTCCGTACGGCGGGCGTCGCCGTACTGCTCCCGCATGGCCACCAGTTCCTCGCGGATCACCTCCATGAGCCGGCCGGGGCGGGCCAGGATCTCCAGAAGATCGGCGATGCGATCCAGCAATTCCCCGTACTCGCCGACGATCTTGTCCTGCTCCAGGCCGGTGAGGCGGTGCAGGCGCAGATCCAGGATCGCCTGGGCCTGGGCCTCCGAGAGGCGGTAGCCATCCTCCTGCAGGCCGTATTCCGGGGCCAGGTCCTCGGGGCGGGAGGTGCGCGCGCCGGCGCGGTCCAGCATGTCCATCACCACGCCGGGGGCCCAGAGGCGTTCCAGCAGGCCGGCCCGGGCCTCGGCGGGGCTGGAGGAGGCCTTGATCAGGGCGATCACCTCGTCGATATTGGCCAGGGCCACCGCCAGGCCCTCCAGCACATGGGCCCGTTCCCGGGCCTTGCGCAGGTCGTAGACCGTGCGCCGGGTCACCACCTCCCGGCGGTGGCGCAGGAAGGCCTCCAGCACCTGCTTCAGGTCCAGCAGCCGCGGCTGGCCGTCCACCAGGGCCACCATGTTGATGCCGAAGACATTCTGCATCTGGGTGTGCATGTAGAGGTTGTTGAGCACCACCTCCGGCACCTCGCCGCGCTTGAGCTCCACCACCATGCGCATGCCTTCCTTGTCGGACTCGTCCCGCAGTTCGCTGATGCCCTCCAGCTTCTTTTCCTTTACCAGCTCGGCGATGCGCTCCAGCAACCGGGCCTTGTTCACCTGGTAGGGCAGTTCCGTGACGACGATGGCCTGGCGGCCGCTGTCGTCATCGGTCTCGATGTGGGAGCGGGCACGCACATAGACCCGCCCGCGGCCGGTGCGGTAGGCCTCGTGGATGCCGCGGTCGCCGTTGATCACACCGGCGGTGGGGAAATCCGGCCCCGGCAGGTGGGCCATGAGCGCGTCCACGTCCAGTTCCGGATCGTCGATGAGGGCGACGCAGGCGTTCACCACCTCGGTGAGGTTGTGGGGCGGGATGTTGGTGGCCATGCCCACGGCGATGCCGGCGGAGCCGTTGATGAGCAGGTTGGGCAGCTGCGTGGGGAAGACGGAGGGCTCGGTCTCGGAGCCGTCGTAGTTGTCGACGAAATCCACCGTCTCCTTGTCGATGTCCGCCAGCAGCTCGTGGGCGATGCGCGCCATGCGCACCTCGGTGTAACGCATGGCCGCCGGCGCGTCCCCGTCCACGGAGCCGAAGTTGCCCTGCCCGTCCACCAGCATGTAGCGCATGGAGAAGGGCTGGGCCATGCGTACGATGGTGTCGTATACGGCGGAATCGCCATGGGGATGGTACTTACCGATGACATCCCCCACCACGCGGGCGGATTTCTTGTAGGGCTTGTTCCAGTCGTTGCCCAGCTCGCGCATGGCATAGAGCACGCGCCGGTGCACCGGCTTGAGGCCGTCGCGCACGTCCGGCAGGGCGCGGCCGATGATGACGCTCATGGCGTAGTCCAGGTAGGACTGACGCATCTCGTCTTCCAGATTGACGGGCAGGATCTCTTTGGCGAAGTCGACCATTCAGTCTCGGGTCCCGATGGTGAACGTGGGAGGACTGGAAATAAGCCAGCAAGGATACCACATCCCCGGATGCGGCATCAGGACGGCATCCGGGGGCGGCATTCAGTCCAGCAGAGACGTCACCCCGCGCCCGCCGGGGTGTTCCACCACCCCCTTCTCGGTGACGATGGCGTCGATCAGCTCCGCCGGGGTCACGTCGAAGGCCGGGTTCCAGGCCCCGGCCCCCTCGGCGGCCACCCGCTGACCCGCCAGTTCCAGCACCTCCTCCTCTCCCCGCTGCTCGATGGGGATGGCGCTGCCGTTCGCCGCGTCGGCATCGATGGTGCTGGTGGGGGCCACCACCATGAAGCCCACGCCGTGGTGGCGCGCCAGCACCGCCAGGCCATAGGTGCCCACCTTGTTGGCGGTGTCGCCGTTGGCGGCGATGCGGTCCGCCCCCACCACCACCCAGCCCACGCGCCCCTGACGCATAAGACCGGCGGCGGCCCCTTCGCAGAGCAGGGTCACGGGGATATCGTCCTGCACCAGTTCCCAGGCGGTGAGGCGGCTGCCCTGGAGCCAGGGCCGGGTCTCGTCGGCATAGACATGGCCGATGCGGCCCTGGGCAAAGGCGCTGCGGATCACCCCCAGGGCCGTGCCGTAGCCGGCCGTGGCCAGGGAACCGGCGTTGCAGTGGGTGAGCACATCCTGTCCCGGGGGGATGAGGGCCGCCCCCAGGTCGCCCATGCGCCGGTTGCCCGCCACGTCCGCCTCATGGATGCCCTGCGCCGCCGCCAGCAGGGCCGGCTCCGGGTCCGCCTCCGCCGGCAGGCCGTCCATCACCTGCCGCATGTGCCCCAGGGCCCAGAACAGATTCACCGCCGTGGGGCGGGAATCCGCCAGGGCCTGCAGGGCGGGTTCCATGGCCCGGCGCCAGTCCGGACCCGCCTCCCGCCAGGCGGCGCGCCCGGCCAGGACCGCGGCATAGGCGGCGGCAACACCGATGGCCGGGGCGCCGCGCACCACCATGTTGCGGATGGCCCCGGCCGCCTCCGTGGCCGAGTCCAGGTCCACGTGGACACAGCGCTGGGGCAGCAGGCGCTGATCCAGCAGCCTCAGGTGGGTGCCGGTCCACTGCACGGCGCGGATGGAATCGTGGTCGTAGGTGCTCATGGGCTGGGTCGGGTCATATGGATGGGATCGGCTCCGTACTGTGCCAGCATGGCCCGCGAGGTGCCAGATCCCTCCCGCGGGTGCGCTTGTCCCGGATCCTGCGGGACGTTATCTTTCGGCCATGCAGACCATCGACAAACTGATCTCGGCGCCCTGGATCATCCCCGTGGAGCCGCAGGGGCGGGTGCTGGAAGACCATGCCCTGGCCATCCACGAGGGGCGCATCCTGGAACTGCTGCCCACAGAGGAGGCCCAGGCCCGCTACCGACCCGAGACCCACCGCCGTCTGGAGCGCCACGCCCTCATCCCCGGCCTGGTCAACGCCCACACCCACAGCCCCATGACCCTGTTGCGGGGCCTGGCGGACGACCTGCCGCTGATGGACTGGCTGCAGAACCACATCTGGCCGGCGGAGGGGCGCTTCGTGGGCGAGGGCTTCGTACACGACGGCACGCTGCTGGCCGCGGCGGAGATGATCCGCGGCGGCACCACCTGCTTCAACGACATGTACTTCTTCCCCGAGACCACCGGGCAGGTGGCCGCCCGCGCCGGTCTGCGGGCGGTGCTGGGGCTCATCGTCATCGACTTCCCCAGCGCCTGGGCGGGGGACGCCGAGGAGTACATCACCAAGGGGCTGGACATCCACGACCGTTATAAGGGCGACGCCCTGCTCTCCTTCTGCTTCGCGCCCCATGCCCCCTACACCGTGGGCGACGACCCCCTGGGGCGCCTGGCCACCCTGGCGCAAGAGCTGGAGATTCCCGTGCACATGCACGTGCACGAGACCGCCCACGAGGTGGAGGAGTCCGTCGCCCGCTTCGGCATGCGCCCCCTGGAGCGCCTGGCCCGCCTGGGGCTGGTGGGCCCCAACCTCCTGGGGGTGCACATGACCCAGCTGGAGGCCTCCGAGATCCGCTACCTGGCGGACACCGGCGCCCACGTGGTCCATTGTCCCGAATCCAATCTCAAGCTGGCCTCGGGGTTCTGCCCGGTGCAGGCCCTGGTGGAGGCGGGGGTGAACGTGGCCCTGGGGACCGACGGCACCGCCAGCAACAATGACCTGGACCTGCTGGGGGAGATGCGCACCGCGGCGCTCCTGGCCAAGGGGGTGAGCGGTGACGCCGCCGCCCTGCCCGCCCACACCGCCCTGCGCATGGCCACCCTCAACGGTGCCCGGGCCCTGGGCCTGGGGGAGAGCACCGGCTCCCTGGAGCCGGGCAAGAGCGCCGACATCACCGCCGTGGACCTGGGGGAACTGGAGACCCTACCCCTGTACGATCCGGTCTCTCATCTGGTCTATGCCGCCTCCCGCCACCAGGTGAGCGATGTCTGGGTGGCCGGCCGCCCCCTGCTCAGGGACCGGCAGCTCACCACCATCGACCTGCCGGACCTGCGCCGGCGCGTAGCCGACTGGCAACGCCGCATCGCCGAGGCCGACTGATCCGCACCCACCGGGATGCCCACCGCCATGTGTGAACCTCAGCGCAACGCCGACGACGTCGAACTGGCCAAGTTCGATGACCTCTCCCGCCACTGGTGGGACCCGGAGGGGGCATGCCGCCCCCTGCACGAGATCAACCCCGTGCGCCTGGGCTTTGTCGAGGAACGCAGCGGCGGCCTTGCGGGCCTGCGGGTGCTGGACGTGGGCTGCGGCGGCGGCCTGCTGGCCGAGGCCATGGCCCGCCGGGGGGCCCGGGTCACCGGCATCGACCTGGGGGAAGGGGCCCTGGACGTGGCCCGCCTGCACCTGCTGGAGTCGGGCCTGGAGGTGGACTACCGCTGCATCGCCGTGGAGGACCTGGCGGCGGAACAACCGGAATCCTTCGACGTGGTCACCTGCATGGAACTGCTGGAACACGTCCCCGACCCGCGCTCCGTGATCCATGCGTGTGCCCGCCTGCTCCAACCCGGCGGCCATCTCTGCGTGGCCACCCTCAATCGCACCCCCAAGGCCTTCGCCCTGGCCATCGTCGGGGCCGAGTACCTGCTGCGCTGGCTGCCCCGGGGCACCCACCAGTTCTCCCGCTTCATCCGGCCCTCGGAACTGGACGGCTGGATGCGCGACAGCGGCCTGGCGCTGCGCGGCCTCACCGGCATGCACTACGACCCCCTGCACCGCCGCTACTACCTGGGCCCGGGGGTGGAGGTGAACTACCTGGCCCACGCCGTGCGGGAGGACTGATCCCGTGCAAACCCTGCTGCTGGATCTGGACGGCACCCTGGCGGACACCGCCCCGGACATGCATGCCGCCCTCTGCCGCCTGCAAACCCGCCACGGTGTGGATCCCCTGCCCTTCGAGGCGGTGCGCGACCACGTCTCCCACGGCTCCGTGGCCCTGGTGCGGTTGGGATTCCCCGGGATCGAGGGAGAGACCTTCGAGGACCTGAAGCGGCAGTACCTGGACCTCTATGCCCAGGCCCTGCACGTGGAGACCCGGCTCTTCCCCGGCATGGCCAAGATCCTGGAGGGGATCGAGGCCCGGGGGATGAACTGGGGCGTGGTCACCAACAAACCCGGCTGGCTCACCGACCCCCTGCTGCGCGCCATGGGGCTGTACGAACGGGCGGCCACGGTCATCAGCGGCGACACCACCCCCGAGCGCAAACCCCATCCCCTGCCCCTGCTCCAGGCCTGCCGGGAGGCGGGCAGCACCCCGCAGCGATGCCTCTACATCGGCGACGCCCTGCGGGACATCCAGGCGGGACGCGCCGCCGGCATGGTCACCCTCACCGCCCTCTACGGCTACATCGATGCGGACCAGACCCCGGATACCTGGGGGGCCGACGGCTGCATCCGCCACCCCGAGGAGATCCTGCCCTGGCTGAGCCCGGTGCATCGGGCCTCCTGAGCCACGCCCCCATGAACGCCCCCCGCCCCCTGCCCCGTATCCTCCTGGCCCTGTGCGCCCTGGCGCTGATCATCACCGCCTGGTGGCAGGTGCTGTCCCTGGAGGATGGCATCCTGGAGCGGCAAGTCATCCGCGACGGTGTTCCGGTCACCCTGGTGCTGCCCGCAAAGCGGAGCGGGCCCATCCCGGGTGTGGTGGTGGCCCACGGCTTCGCCGGATCCGGCCGGCTCATGCAAACCTGGGCCCTGGCCCTGGCCGATGCCGGCATGGCCGTGGCCCTGCCGGACCTGAGCGGCCACGGGGCCAACCGCAAGCCCCTGGACTGGTGGAACGACCCGGACCAGTTCCGCCGCGATGTGCAATCGGCCCTGACCGAGCTGGCGCAGCAGCCGGAGGTGGATACCGGGCGCCTGGCCCTGCTGGGGCACTCCCTGGGGGCCGGTGCCGTGATCGCCGCCGCACGGGAGGCACAACCGCCCGTGCAGGCGGTGGTGGCCGTCTCCCCGGGGCCGGCCGAAGTCAACGCCACCCATCCCCCCAACCTCCTGCTCATGGCCGGGGCCCTGGAGGGGCCCTTCCGGGCGGCGGCGGAATCCCTGCTACAGGAGGCCGGCGGCGAGGGCGGGCGCATGGAGCAGGGCACGGCGCGGGACCTGTTCATCGTCCCCGGCAGCGAGCACGTCGGGGTGCTGTTCAGCGCCCGTTCCCACGACGCCTCCGTGGACTGGCTCACCCGGGTCTTCGGCCTGGATCCGCCCGCCGGCGCCCCGCCCAGCCCCCTGCTGTGGTGGGTGCTGCACCTAGTGGCCGTGGTGGTGCTCTGGCGCGCCCTGGCCCCCCTGGTGGCGGATCCCGACCGGCGCCGCATCGATGCCGACGAGGCCACCCGCCAGGGGCGCAACCAGCGCCCCCTGGTGCGGGCGGCCATCGCCAGCGCCGCCGCCACCCTGGGCCTGTTTGGCATTGGTCTGGGGATCCACCTGGACGGCATCGGCGGCATCGTGGTGGGTCCCCAGTTCGCCCTCTGGCTGGCCCTGGCGGGCGGGGTCTGGATGCTGCTGGGCACACGCCCGCCGCTACCGCAGTGGCGGGATCTGGTCTGGGGACTGGCCCTGCTGGCGGCCCTGGTGCTGGCCTTCGGGGCCCTGGGGGCGCTGCTATGGATCCCCTGGTGGCCGCCCCTGCACCGCCTGCCCTACCTGCCGGTGCTGGCCCTGCTCATCCTGCCCTGGGCGGTGGCCCTGGCCACGGCCCTGCAGGGGCGCGGTGGCTGGCGGGGGTTGGGCACGGGGCTGGGCATCGCCCTGATCACCCTGGTGGGCATGGGCCTGGCGGCCGCCGTGGTGGAGGGGATGCAGTTCCTGTTCATCGTCCTGCCGCTGCTGCCGGCCATGCTGGCCCTGCCCCTGCTGCTGAGCCGCCCGGTGCAGCGGCCCTGGGCCGACGGGATCGCCCTGGCGGGCTTCCTGGGCTGGACCCTGGCGGCCATGTTCCCCCTGGTGTGACATCCGCCCCGCGGCCCGGGGGGGGCTACGCGCGCAACAATGGCAATCCCGGAAGGGACCTATTCCGCCCCGGGCTCGCCCCACGCCCCCGCCACGGGAGACAGCGCCCCCCGCAAGGCGGGCAGGTCCGCGGCCCCGGCGGCGAACAGGGCCACCCGCAGTTCCGACATCACCCCCTCCACCAGGGCGTCCAGGGCCGCGTCCCCCGCCTCGGCGGCCACCAGGAAGGGGCGGGCCATGGCCCCCAGGTCCGCCCCCAGGGCGATGGCCTTGGCCAGATCCAGGCCGCTGCGCAGGCCGCCGCTGGCGATGAGGGGCACGGTGGGACTCGCCCGGCGGCAGTTGAGGATGCTCTGGGCCGTGGGGATGCCCCATTCGGCAAAGGCCATGGCCAGGGCCTGTGCCCGCTCCCCCCGGGCACAGGCGGCCTCCACCCGGGCCCAGGAGGTGCCGCCGGCCCCGGCGCAGTCGATGCCGTCCACGCCACAGGCCCGCAACCGCCGGCAGGTGCCCTCCCCCAGGCCGAAGCCCACCTCGCGGGCGAACACGGGGATGCCCTCTTCATGCAGCCCCCGGCAGAGCTCCTGCAGGCGTCCCGCCAGCCCGCGAAAGTCCGCATCTCCCCCCTGGACCGCCTCCTGCATGGGGTTCAGATGTACGAACAGGGCGTCCGCGCCGATCATCTCCACGGCCTGCATGGCCTGCTCCAGGCCCCAGCCCTTCACCAACTGGGCCCCGCCGATGTTGGCGAACAGCAGGATGGAAGGGGCCTCGGCACGCACCTGGAAGTAACGCGCCCGGCCCGGGTCCTCGATACCCACCCGCTGGCTGCCCACCCCCATGGGCAGGCCCCAGCGCTGGGCCGCCCGGGCCAGGCGTCGGTTGATGCCGTGGGCGCGGGGATCCCCCCCCGTCATGGGGGCGATCATCAAGGGCAAGGGGATGCTCCGGCCCAGCAGCCGCGTGGAGAGATCCACCCCATGCAGGGCCGTCTCCGGCAGGGCGCGGTTGCGCAGTTCGAAGCGTTCCAGGCCCGTGGAGCGGCGGTATTCCACCTCGTCCGAGAGGCAGGCCTGCAGATGCCGCCCCTTGGCGCGGGGATCGCGCCGGGCGCTGAGCAGGGTGGCCCCGGATTCACCCCCCATGGGTCACCTCAGACGGTTGCGCAGATCGAGGAGATGGATCGCCAGGCTGACGATGAGCCAGAAGGTGATCCATACCCAGGCCCCCCCGGTGAGGGCCACCCGCAGGGCCAGCAGGAGCGCCGCCCCGGGCAGCAGCAGGGCCAGCACCGCGGGGACGGGAAGCCCCCGTCCGGTACGCTGGTGGTACCCCATGAGCCAGCCCCCTTCCAGGGCCATCAGCACCAGGATGAGATCCACCACCTGGCCGGAGGTGAAGAATGCCGTCATCATGCCGCCCCGCGTGCCGGCGTACCCGGTCTCAGACCCGGGACAGGCCCAGCAGGTGGCCCATATCCTTGAAGAAGATGCGCATGTGGGCCATGGGCTTGGCCCGCACCAGCTTCTTGTACATGTAGGCCTGCCAGGTGAGCTCCTGCACATCCTTGTCGCGGCAGATGGCGACGAAGCGCTCGCGGCGCTTGTCGCTGCTGTACCAGAAGCGCTGCATGATGCCCAGGATCCAGAACACCTGCCCGTGGGCCTTCATGAAGCGCTTGCGGGCCTGCCTCAGGGCCTTGGCGTCCCCGGTGGCCAGAAAGGCCTCCACGGCACCGGCCGCCAGCCGCCCCCCCAGCAGGGCGTAGTAGATGCCCTCCCCCGAGGACGGCGCCACTACCCCCGCGGCATCCCCCGCCAGGAGCACATCGCGGCCGTTGTCCCAGCGCTTCATGGGATAGAGGGGCAACGGGGCCCCCTCGCGGCGGATCACCTCGCAGCCGTCCAGCCCGGCGCTGCGCTTGAGTTCATCCACCGCCCCCTTGAGGGAGAAGCCCTTGTGGGCGGATCCCACCCCCACGCTCACCTTGTCACCATGGGGAAAGACCCAGGCGTAGAAGTCCGGGGAGAGGGAACCGCGGTAGTAGACATCGCAGCGCTGCGGGTCGTATTCGGCACCGCTGTCCGCGGCGGGGGCGTTGATGATCTCGTGGTAGGCGGCCACCTGGGGGATGCGGTCCGCCCCCGCCACCTCGTGGCGGGCCACCTGGGAGTTGGCGCCGTCGGCACCGACGACCACCCGGCCGTGCACCTGCCGCTCCTGTCCGTCCGCATCCTTGTAGATCACGGTCACACCATCCCCTTGCCGTTCCAGGCGCTGGTAGGTGCCGGTGCAGACCCGGGCCCCGGCCTCCTGCGCCCGCTGGCGCAGCCATGGATCGAAGCTTTCCCGGTCCACCATGCCCACATACCCCCCCTCGATGGGCATGTCCACGCGCCGGTCGGAGGGGGAGAACATGCGCGCCGAACGGATCCTGGCCACGAGGATGGATTCGGGCAGGTCGAACTCGGTCATGGCCACC
Organism: Ectothiorhodospira mobilis; assembly: GCF_900114895.1. GTDB lineage: Bacteria > Pseudomonadota > Gammaproteobacteria > Ectothiorhodospirales > Ectothiorhodospiraceae > Ectothiorhodospira > Ectothiorhodospira mobilis_A. The sequence goes on along the minus strand of NZ_FOUO01000002.1, from coordinate 60,798 downwards.
GGCGGGATGGCGCCACCACAGGGCTTGATGCGCCCGCCCCGCTCCAGCAGCATCACCCGATGCCCGGCCCGGGCCAGGTCGGTGGCGGCGGTGGCCCCGGCGGGGCCGCCTCCCACGACGACGACGTCCACGCTCTCGCTCTCGGTCATTGCGTTTACCTGTCTGCTCCGGCGCATCCCATGGGGATGGCGCGTTCAAGGGAAATCCCCGCGGCCACGGGCGCAGGATGCGCACGCGACATCCGCGCCCCGTGCCGGGAGGCAGGGGCCGGGGGGAGGGAACGGGGGAGTGATCGGCCCGGGGCAGGTCCGCGCCCGCATGCAGCGGCGGCCTGGACCCGGGGACGGCTCACGGCTGCATCAGACCCATGCCGCGCAGGGCGAAGGCGGTGACCATCATGCCGCTGACATAGAGCGAGACCCCGGTGGCGTTGTACCAGGGGGCCAGGTCCTTGGGCCGCTTCAGCAGGCGGGCCATGAGCACGATCTGTACCGCCAGGACGGCGGCCACCGCCAGGGCGTAGACGGGCGCGCCCCAGAGCAGGAGCAGGACCGCCACCGCCGCCTGGGGCAGGGCCATCACCCAGCAGGCCAGCTTCGCCGCCCGCTCGACCCCCAGTTTCACCGGCAGGGAACCCAGCCCCATGCGGGTGTCCCCCTCCACCGACTTGAAGTCGTTCAGGGTCATGATGCCGTGGGCGCCGATGCTGTAGAGCACCGCCACGATGATGATGCGCCAGTCCGGGAAGACGCCGGTCATGACCACCACGCCGGTAAACCAGGGGATCCCCTCATAGGCGATGGCCACGGCGGAATTGCCCCACCAGCCGTTGCGCTTGAACCGGGTGGGCGGGGCGCTATAGGCCCAGGCCAGGATCATGCCCACCACCGCCGCCATGAAACCCCAGAACCCCAGGATCGTGGCCACGGCCAGGGAGAGCACGGTCCAGCCGATGGCCAGCCACAGCCCCCAGTATCCGGGCACACGCCCCGAGGGGATGGGCCGGTCCGGCTCGTTGATGGCATCCACGTGGCGATCGAACCAGTCATTCACCACCTGGCTGGTACCACAGATCAGGGGGCCCGCCAGCAGAACACCGACGATGAGGAGCAGCCAGCGCTCCTGCAGGGGCATGCCGGCGGACACCACGCCGCAGGCATAGGCCCACATGGGCGGGAACCAGGTGACGGGATGGAGCAGCTGAAAGGCTGCGCGCGGATCGGGCATGGACATGGCGGGTAACTTATACGCGGCCCCGGGGATCGTCAAGCATCATTGACAGATCTCTTGAGGGAAGGCATCAGGCCCGCTGGACAGGTCCATGCGGGGCCCTCATCCGCCGTCCTCCGGGGCCGGATCCCCCAAGCCATAACGGCGCAGTTTCACATAGAAGCTCTGGCGGCTGAGGCCCAGCATCTCCGCCGCCGAGGCGCGGTTGTTCTGGGTCAGCTCCAGGGCCGCCTCGATGCACAGGCGCTCGATCATGTCCGTGCTCTCGCGCACCAACTCCTTGAGGGGGACCCGCCCCACCAGTTCGGTGAGCTGCTCCTCGGTGCGGGGCCCCTGCCGGGAGAAGTGGCCGTCATGGGGCAGCCGCGCCCCCACATCCCGGATGGTGAACCCCATGCAGGACGGTTCCACCCCGGCCACCGCTACACCGGAGATCTCCACCTCCGTGCGCGAACCGTACTCCCCCCGCAGCCCGGTCTGGAAGAGGCGCAGGGAGCCGTGTTCCCGCAACCGGCCCAGGAGCAGACCCAGATCCACTCCGGGCCGGCCCAGCCAGCGCCCCAGGGACATCCCCAGGACCTGATCCTCGGCGGCCATCTGGATGAGCTCGAGAAAGGCGGGGTTGACCGCCAGGATGCGTCCCTCGGGGTCGGTGACCACGAATCCGTCGGGGGCCTGCTGCACCAGACCCAACAGGGGCGAACGCACCTGGGGGCCCACCGCGTCCAGTGCCGCCTCTTGGGGGCTATGGAGGCGCACGAGGAAATGGCTGGCATTGTCCTGGCGGAACAGGGAGGCGGACACCTCCAGGGCCTTCCCCTGCAGGGCCATCTGCACCGTGGCGGCGTGCCCCGTGGCGCGCACCGTGGCCAGGGCATCCTGCAGGGGACGGACATCGGCAAAGGGGAATTCCGCCGGGAAACTCCGCCCGCTCAGGCGCTCCACCGCGAGCCCCAGGAGTTCCGCCGCAGCGGGATTGGCCTCCAGCACCCTCTGGCTTGCGGCCTCCAGGACCAGCACGGCCTCGGAAGAGACCTGGAACAGGAGCCGGTAACGGGTCTCGGCCTGACGCATGCGGGCATACTCCCGCTCCATGACCTGCTGCGCGTCCACCAGGCGGCGCTGCAGGCTGGCCACGCCGCGCAGATCACGGCCGAAGGCCACCACACGGCCCTCATCCCCCACCTGCATGGCGGCGTACATCACCGGCACATCCGGTCCGCGGCTGGAGGGATGGTTCACCTGCCGCCAGCGCTTGGAGGGCGCCCCCGCCTCCTGCAGCAGGGCCTCCACCTTGGCGCGGCTCTCCACCGTCACCGTATCCACCCAGGGCCGGCCGATCCACTCTCCCGCCCCCTCGGGGGACACATCGTCATTGGCGCAGGCCAGGTCGCGGATCACGCCGGAGGCATCCAGCACCAGGGAGATATCCGCCGAGGTGGCGATCAGGGAGGCCACCTCATCGGGGTCCAGATCCCCGAGCACCTGCTTTGGGGTATTGAAGGGCTTCACGGGCTCCACGCTTTCCGGTATCGGGCCATCGGGGCTTTCCGGTATCGGATCATGGTGGGGAGCGTCCGGCTCAGCCGGGCCTCCCCACCGGGGCGCCGGCATGGAAGGAAACCAGCCGTTCGGCCACCCGCACCGCCTCCCGGGCATCCGGCGCGGTGGCATCGGCCCCCGCCTGATCGGCCATTTCGGGGTGATCGACGAACACCCGCCCGCCCACCAGGATCCCGAGATCCGGGTTGCAGGAGGCACGACGCACCCCACGGATGGCGGCGCGAAGCCGGTCCAGCATGACGTCACAGCTCAGGGAGAAGGCCACGATATCGAACCGCTCCTGGCGCACCAGGCGGTTCAGATCCCGGATCGAGGCCGCCGGATCACAATTCACGTCCCATCCCTCCCGCCGGAAGAACTCGGCCACCATCATCAGGCCGAAGGTGTGCTGCTCTCCGGGTACCGGGGCCAGCAGCACACGGCGTCCGCTGGACCCCGCAGAGGCCGTGTCCATCTCCTCCCCCAGCGCCCGGAGGACATGCTGCAGACGGCACAGCCCCACCGTAACCTGGGTGAAATCCGCGTCATCCTCGTCCCAAAAGGCCCCGAGACGCCGCGCCGCGGGGGCCAGGAGGTGCACCAGCACCATCTCCAGGGAGACCCCCTTGTCCCTCAGATCCGAGACGAAGTCCACCGCCTGGGCGGAATCCTGTTCCATGATGGTGCGGGCAAAGGCCTGCACCGTCCCCGCATCGATCCCGGGGGAGGCCTCCTGCCCCGCACCGTCCTCCCGGGGGAGCGGATCATGGTCCCGGTGGGCCAGCATCAGGCGGGGGATGATCTCCCCCTCAATGACCCGGGAAAGCTCCCGCCGCATGCGTTCGGTGCAGGTCTCCACCGAAGGGGCCCCACCCCCCTGATCCTGCGCACGAAAGACACCCTCCGCGCCCGGCTGGCGGGCCCCGCCCCGTCCCGGCGACGACTCCCCGTCTTCCCGGCCGATCTGTCGTCTGGCAGTTACCATGCCTTATTCTCCCCAAGCTGAAGGGGCCGCCGGCGCGGCCCACGGTCCTGCCCGGGGGCCGCTTGTCCGCGCCGCCAGGCACCTCGACCTCAACATGGGGCAGTCTAGCAGGGCTACCGTCCTTTTTGTCCCAAAAGGATCATGGTTATCCTCCTGGGAAATGTCAACCGAGACTGACGTCCAGTTTAATTGACAAAGTCAGGGGGCTTGTACACACTCACCGCGCCTTGACGCGTTCGTCTGGAGAACCTTGTCCATGCCGCATACCGGAGCCGGGAAACGCATGCCTCTCTATACGCCGGAGCAGCGCCGCCGCCGGGACGGGACCCGCTGGACCCTGGTGCAGGGCATCCTGGCCCCGCTGCAGTTCCTGGTCTTCATCGTCAGCACCTGGCTGGTGGTGCGCTACCTGCTTACCGATGAAGGCCTGTGGGCCGCCCATGCCTCCATCCTGGTCAAGACCTTCATCCTCTATACCATCATGGTCACGGGGGCCATCTGGGAGAAGGTGGTGTTCGGACGCTACCTCTTCGCCAAGGCCTTCTTCTGGGAGGACGTGGTGAGCATGATGGTGATCGTGCTGCACACCATCTATCTCGCCTCCCTGTTCTGGGATTTTCTCAGCACCTCACAACAGATGTATCTGACCCTGCTGGCCTATGCCGTCTACGTGGTCAATGCCACCCAGTTTCTGCTTAAATTACGGGCCGCCCGCCTGAGCGAAAAGGCCGAGGCGGAGCAGCAACGGGCCGGGACCGCCAGCGCGGAATGACCCCGTCCCCGCAACGACCAACCCAACCAGCGGATCGCCCTGTGGACTTCCCGATCATCCGCGAACGCGGCCAGAACGAGATCTTCTGCGGCCTCACCAGCATCATCTGGCTGCACCGCAAGATCCAGGACGCCTTCTTCCTGGTGGTGGGCTCGCGCACCTGCGCCCACCTGATGCAATCGGCGGCGGGGGTGATGATCTTCGCCGAACCCCGCTTTGGCACCGCCCTCATCGAGGAGAGGGACCTGGCGGGTCTGGCCGACGCCAACGAGGAACTGGACCGCGTCGTCGCCCGCCTCCTGGAGCGCCGACCCGACATCCGCATGCTCTTTCTGGTGGGCTCCTGCCCCTCCGAAGTGATCAAGCTGGACCTGCAGCGGGCGGCGGCCCGCCTGTCCCAGGCCCATGCCCCCCGGGTGCGGGTGCTGAGCTACACCGGCAGCGGCCTGGAAACCGGCTTCACCCAGGGGGAGGACCAGTGCCTGATCAGCCTGGTGCCGGAACTGCCCGCCGACACCGGATCGGCCCCCTCCCTGCTGGTGGTGGGTTCCCTGGCGGACATCGTCGAGGACCAGTTCACGCGGCTGTTCCGGGCCATGGGGATCGAGGACGTGCGTTTCTTGCCCGCGCGCAAGGCCGATGCCCTGCCGGCGGTGGGGCCCGGCACCCGCTTCCTGCTGGCCCAGCCGTTCCTTGGGGGCACGGCCCGGGCCCTGGAGGAACGGGGCGCACGCCGCCTGGAGGCCCCCTTCCCCCTGGGGGTGGAAGGCACCACCGCCTGGCTGCGGGCCGCCGCCGCGGCCTTCGGTGTGGACGAGCCCCGTTTCCATGAGGTCACCGCCCCCGCCGTGGAGCGCGCCCGCGCCGCCGTGGAACGTACCTGCGAACCCCTGAATGAGCGGCGCATCTTCTTCTTCCCCGACTCCCAGATGGAGATCCCCCTGGCCCGCTTCCTGCGCCAGGAGGCCGGGATGGAACTGGTGGAGGTGGGCACCCCCTACCTGCACCGGGAGCACATGGCGCCGGAACTGGCCCAGCTCCCCGCGGATACGGTGCTCAGCGAGGGGCAGGACGTGGACCGCCAGCTGGATCGTTGCCGCGAGGCCCATCCCGACCTGGTGGTCTGCGGCCTGGGCCTGGCCAATCCCCTGGAGGCCGAAGGCATGACCACCAAGTGGTCCATCGAGCTGGTCTTCACCCCGGTACAGGGGTACGACCAGGCGGCCGATCTCGCCGAACTGTTCGCCCGGCCCCTGATCCGCCGGGCCAAGCTGAGGGTCTGAATCCGTGCAACTGACGGTCTGGACATACGAAGGTCCGCCCCATGTGGGGGCCATGCGCGTGGCCACGGGCATGGAACGGACCCATTGCGTCCTCCACGCCCCCCAGGGGGACACCTACGCGGACCTGCTCTTCACCATGATCGAGCGCCGCGACCGCCGCCCGCCGGTGACCTACACCAGCTTCCAGGCCCGGGATTTGGGAAGGGATACGGCCCAGTTGTTCATGGACACGGTGCGCGCGGCCCAGGAGCGCTTCCAGCCCCAGGCCATGCTGGTGGGCACCTCCTGCACGGCGGAACTGCTCCAGGACGATCCCGGCGGACTCGCCGCCGGCATGGACCTGCCGGTGCCGGTCATCCCCCTGGAGTTGCCCTCCTACTCCCGCAAGGAGAACTGGGGGGCCTCCGAGACCCTGTACCAGCTGGCGCGCACCCTGGCCGGGCCCCAGGCCCCGGCCCCCGGCGGCGACCGCCCCGCCCGCGAGGGGCGCCGGCCCCGCTGCAATCTGCTGGGTCCCACGGCCCTGGGCTTTCGCCATCGCGATGACGTGCGCGAGATCACCGCTCTGCTGGACCGGCTGGGCATCGACGTACACGTCACCGCCCCCCTGGGGGCCACCCCGGCGGACATCGCCCGCCTGGGGGAAGCCGACTTCAACGTGGTGCTCTACCCCGAGATCGCCGCCGCCACCGCCCAGTGGCTGCAGCGCACCTTCCGCCAGCCCTACACCCGCACCGTCCCCATCGGCGTATGCGCCACCCGGGAATTCGTGCACGAGGTGGCGGAACTGGCGGGGGTGGATCCCGAGCCGGTGCTGGCCGACGAGGGCACCCGCCTGCCCTGGTACGCCCGCTCCGTGGACTCCAACTATCTCACCGGCAAGCGGGTCTTCATCTTCGGCGATGCCACCCATGCCGTGGCCGCCGCCCGGGTGGCCACGGAGGAGTTCGGCTTCCAGGTGGCGGGCCTTGGCACCTACAGCCGGGAATTCGCCCGCGAGGTGCGTGAGGCCGCCCGCCGCTACGAGGTGGAGCCCCTGATCACCGACGACTATCTGGAGGTGGAGGCCCGGGTGGCCGAACTGCAACCGGAACTGGTGCTGGGCACCCAGATGGAACGCCACATCGCCAAGCGCCTGGGCGTGGGTTGCGCCGTCATCTCCGCCCCCGTGCACGTGCAGGACTTCCCGGCCCGCTATGCCCCGCAGATGGGCTTCGAAGGGGCCAATGTCCTCTTCGACACCTGGGTCCACCCCCTGATGATGGGGCTGGAGGAACACCTGCTGGGGATGTTCCGGGAGGATTTCGAATTCCATGCCGAGGCCGCTCCCTCCCACCTGGGGGGGACCGGCAGCGAGCGCAGCCGTTCCCCCGAGGCTCCGGCCGGGGAGAGCGCCGGCAACGACATGGAAGCGGCCGCCCCCGGGGACGGCCCACAATGGACCCCCGAGGCGGAGCAGGAACTGCGCAAGATCCCCTTCTTCGTCCGGGGCAAGGCGCGGCGCAATACCGAACGCTACGCGGCCGAACGGGATATCCACCCCATCACCGTGGAGACCCTGTACGAAGCCAAGGCGTATTTCAGCCGCTGACCCGCAGCCACCAACGGAAGCCGCATCATGACCTCCTCCTACGAGAAACGCCGCAGCCAGCTGGAAAACTATTTCGACCGCACTGCGGCCGATGCCTGGAAGAAGCTCACCTCCGACCACACCCCCCTGGGACGGGTACGCGCCACGGTGCGGGCCGGTCGCGAGCAGATGCGCAACACCCTGCTGGACTGGCTGCCCGACGACCTCCACGGCAAGTGGGTACTGGACGCCGGCTGCGGCACCGGCACCTTCTCCACGGAGGCGGCCCGGCGCGGGGCCCGGGTGGTGGCCATCGACCTGGCGGGCAATCTGGTGGACATGGCCCGGGAACGGGCCGCCGGCATGGACCTGGGGGATGGCGAGATCGACTTCCGGGTCGGCGACTTCCTGGATCCGGCCCTGGGGGAATTCGACTACGTGGTGGCCATGGACTCCTTCATCCACTACCGCTCCGCCGACATCGTCAATGTGCTCTCCCGGCTGTCGCAGCGCACCCATGCCTCCATCCTGTTCACCATCGCGCCGCGCACCCCGATGCTGACCCTGATGCACGCCACGGGCAAGCTCTTCCCCAAGGGGGACCGCTCCCCGGCCATCGAGCCGGTGGCCGAGGGCACCCTGCTGCGGCTCATCGACGCGGAACCCACCCTGGATGGCTGGACCCCTGTACGCACCCGGCGCATCGCCAAGGGCTTCTATATCTCCCAGGCCATGGAACTGGCCAATCCCGGGGAAACGGGGGGCAGCGCCGGGTCCTGAAGACGGATCCGGGGCACGGTCCCAGGGTCCGGGTCGAAATCTGATCCAGATCATGCACGGCGCACCTGCCAAGGGCCAAGGCCTGGAATGTCTGGCAAGATTATGCATGGGGCTGGCAGTCCCGCGGATAGCACCAGGAGCACGGTCGTGAAGCTTGACCCGAGTCTGCAACATGTCCGGGGGATCCCCCGCAGGGGACGGGGCTGCGGCCCTTCCGGGCCCGGCATTTCGTGCCGTTCTGGTCTACCATCAGAAGCAATCGTTGCCGCTGGCAACATCCATCGCGGCCGGCGTGTTCCCGGAAACCGGGGCGCACCGGGCGCTGTGTTCATCGCGGTTCGGTAAGGCCGATACAAACCCCGCCTGACCCACCCGAAACTTGGAGGAAATGCAATGCCAACCATCGGTGCCATCACAGAGTACATAGACGTCGCGCAGGTCACCCTCTACGTCTTCTGGTTCTTCTTCGCGGGCCTGGTCTGGTATCTACACCGGGAAAACAAGCGGGAAGGCTATCCGCTGGAATCCGACCGTTCCCCGTACATCACCGTCCAGGGCTATCCGGCCGCCCCCGGCCCCAAGGAATATCCCACCATGGACGGCGGCTGCTTCATCGTCGCCAACGGCAACCCGGACACCCGCGAGATCCACGCCAAGCCCGCATGGCCCTTCCCCGGTGCCCCGCTGGACCCCACCGGCGATCCCATGGCGGACGGCGTGGGCCCCTGCTCCTGGGCGGAACGGGCCGATGAACCCGACGTCACCATGACCGGCGAGAACCGCATCGTGCCCATGCGCACCACCAAGCACGGCTTCGCGGTCAACCAGAAGGATCCCGATCCCCGCGGCCTGACCGTCTACACCGCCGACGACACCGCCGTGGGCACCGTGCGCGACATCTGGGTGGACCGCTCCGAGTCCATGCCCCGCTACCTGGAAGTGGACGTCAAGGGCAGCAGCCGCCGTGTGCTCGTGCCCATGTTCCTGGCCAAGGTCAGCCGCGCCAAGAAGGCCGATCCCAGCCTGCCCATGCAGCAGCGGCTCAAGGACGGCCGTCCCTTCGAGGTGCGCGTGGAATCCGTCATGGGGCACCAGTTCGGTAACGCCCCCGGCACCAAGAACCCCGAGGCCATCACCCGCCTCGAGGAAGACCGCATCATGGCCTACTTCGGTGGCGGCCACTTCTACGCCACCCCGGAGCGCAGGGAAGCCTGGCTGTGAGTCACGACGACCACGCCGTCGAACCGATCCGTGGTCTGCCGGAGCTCCCCCCTCGGGGGGAGCGCATCCTCTGGCAGGGTGCCCCCCACTGGGGCACCCTGGCCGTCCGGGCCTTTCATGTACGCAAGGTGATCTTCTACCTGGCCCTACTGATCCTGGTGCGGGCCGGATACACCTGGACCGGCACCCAATCCCTTACGGCCGCCCTCGGATCCACCAGTTTCCTCGTCACGCTCTCCATCACCGCCATCGGCCTGCTCTTGCTGCTGGCCTGGCTCATGGCCCGCGCCACGGTCTACACCATCACCGACCGACGCATCGTCCTGCGCTTCGGCGTGGCCCTGCAGATGAGCGTGAACCTGCCCTACACCGTGATTCAGTCCGCCTCGGTGAAGCTCTACCGGGATGGCACGGGGGACATCCCCCTGGTACTCGAACCGCCGGAAAAGGTGTCCTATCTCATCATGTGGCCCCACGTGCGTCCCTGGCGCTGGATGGTGCCCCAACCCATGCTCCGAGGCGTACCCAACGCACGCCGGGTCGCCGAGATCCTCTCCGAGGCCATGACCGCGCACCACCGTCAACAGGAGGGCGCGGCATCCACCCGGACCGCCAGCGATGCGGCGACCGGCGATGATCCGCATCACACCCTCGGGGATGCCACCACCTCATGAACGCACCCGAATCCAACCCCCGTGCGCGCCGCTGGCGAACACCGCTGCTGGTGGGCGCGGCATTGCTCCTGGCCCTCGTCCTGGGCCTCTCGCTGCTGGGACGCAATGCCACCGCACCACCCCGCGGGGCCCCGGCCGGGGAGACGGCCGGCTCCGGCTCCGGCCAACAACCCACGCCGGAGACGGTGCTGCACCTGCGCACCGAGTCGCGCCCTGGGGGCTACGTGGCGGTGATCGACGCCGATACCGGCAAGGTGCTCAGGGAACTGGACCCCACGGGGGATGGCTTCATGCGCACCGTGCTGCGCATCCTGCCCATGGACCGGGAGCAGGAGAGCGACACCCCCCTGCGTCTGGTGCGCTGGTCCGACGGCACCCTGACCCTGGAGGATCCCGTGACCGGCACCCGCTACGAAGACCTACAGGCCTTCGGGTCCACCAACGCAGACGCCTTCGAGGGGCTGTTCAAGGCGGCCCGGGGCTCCTGACCCATCCCGGTGGTGCCGGCAGTCCCGCTTACGAAACCCCGTAAAGGTCCGAGCCACCGGGCCACCCCGCCCACCCGCGGGGCGTTCCGGAAGCCGAACTGTCCCGCCCGGATGACTGAGGAGAACCCCGTGAAGTGCCAGCGTACGTTGCACAGCCACAGCATCCTCCCCCCGGTCCCCTCCTCCACCCGGATGCGGTGAAGCACCCGTGGTTCAGTTCGGTCTGCCCATCCTCTACGTGGTCTTTCTCTGGTGGTTCAGCACCGGGCTGATCCTGTACCTGGACGGTCTCCCCCGGCACACCTACCGCTGGAGCATGCTGGGCGCCACCCTCCTCGGGGGCGCGGCCCTCTATGGCTTGATCCACGCCAGCCGGATGGACACCCTGACCGGCACCTGCATGGCCTTCACCGCCGCCATCATCCTCTGGGGATGGGTGGAAATGAGTTTCCTCATGGGTCTGATCACCGGCCCCCGCAGGGATCGCTGCCCGCAAGGGGCCCAAGGCATGCGGCGGTTCATCTATGCCCTGCAGGCCATCCTGCACCATGAATTCGCCCTGGTGGCCGCCGCCGCCACCGTATTCCTGGCCACATGGGGCGCCCCGGACAAGACCGGCCTGTACACCTTCCTCATCCTCTGGATCATGCGCACCAGCACCAAGCTGAATGTCTTTCTCGGCGTGCGCAATCTCAACGAGGAATGGCTGCCGGACCACCTGCGTTACCTGGAGAGCTATTTCCGCAAGCGGCCCATGAACCTGCTCTTCCCCGTCTCGGTGACCCTCTCCACGGTGGCGGCGGTGCTCATCCTGGACCGGGCCCTGGACCCCCTGGCCAGCAGCGGTGAGGTCACAGGGGCCCTGTTCCTGGCCACGCTCATGATCCTGGCCATCCTGGAGCACTGGTTCCTGGTGCTGCCCCTGCCCTCCCAGGCCCTGTGGCAGTGGGCCATGCGCTCCCGCCAGCCTGAGGAGGCCTATTTCCGTCCCATCTACCCGCCCATCCAGGCAGCCAACGACCCGGACAAGAACACCCCGGCACCGGGATTTGGCATCCGCCCGGGACGGGTCCGTTCCTGACCCAGACAACACACGCGCCATGACCCAAAACCAACCGAACCCCTCCGGCACCATCGGCCCCAACGCCATCACCCGCATCGCCCAGGCCCTGCGGCACCAGCATTCGGAGACCCTCACGCAGCAGGTCTTCGAGAGCGCGGGCCTCACCGAGGCCCTCCTGGAACCGCCCACCGAGATGGTGGACGAGACCTGGGTCAGCGCCCTGCACCAGGCCCTGCACCAACACCTGAGCCCCGACCAGGCCCGGGAGGTGAGTATGGAGGCGGGCCGCCTCACGGGGGACTACCTGCTGGCCCATCGCATCCCCAAACCGGTGCAGCGCCTGCTCAAATGGCTCCCGGCCGGACCGGCCAGCCGCATCCTGCTCACCGCCATCCAGCGCAATGCCTGGACCTTCACCGGCAGCGGCAGCCTGGAGGTGCGCCACCGCCCGCAACTGCAGCTGACCCTCACCCATACCCCCATCCCACGCCGACTCCAGGGGGAGCGGCCCGTCTGCCACTACTATGCCGCCAGCTTCGAGCGCCTGTTCCAGGTGCTGGTGCACCCCGACACCCGGGTCACGGAGGTACAGTGCACCGCCACCGGGGCCCCCGCCTGCGTCTTCCAGGTCAGCTGGCGGTGATGAGATCCCCCCTCCTGCCCGCCCTGGGGCTGCTGCTGGCCGGCCTGCTGCCACTGCAGGCCCATGGGCTGCAGGTGACCGCCGTGACCGTGCACCCGGACCGGGCCCGGGTGACGGTGCAGGAGGAGATCCGGCTGCAGGCGGGACAGGGCCGCATCCAGCTTGAGGAGCTGCCCGCGAACCTGGACCCGGACAGCCTGCACGTCTCCGCCCGGGGGCCCCGCGATCTGCGCATCCTGGCGGTGGAGACCCGCCGCCTCCTGGGGGACACCCTCACCCATCCCGGGGCCCGCGCCCTGTCCCAGGAGATCCAGGGGCTGAAGACCCAGCGCAGGGCCCTAGAGGATCGCATCCGCGCACAGCAGATCCAGTTGGACCTCATCCAGCGCATGGGACCGGGGGGCGACCCCGGCATCCCCCCCGAGGAATGGCCCCGGGCCTGGGAGACGGTGGCCGCCGGCGCGGCCGCCGCCCTGAAGGCCATCCGCGAGGCCGAGGCGCAGCAGGGCGATGTGGACGGGCGCATCCAGCGCCTGGAGGAACGCCTCGCCACATGGCAGCACAGCGGCCGGGAGCGCACGCAGGCCCACATCCACTACGAGGCCCCCGAGGCGGGGGATGCCGTGGTGACGGCCACCTACACCGTGGCGGGGGCCGGCTGGGAACCCGTCTACGAGGCCCGGCTCAACACCACAGATGGCGTACTGGAACTGCTGCAACGGGCCCGGGTATGGCAAGGGACCGGCCAGGACTGGAACGGGGTGCACCTGACCCTGACCACCGCCCGCGCAGATACGGGCGCCGTCCCCGACCCCGTACCCTGGTACCTGGATGTCCTGCCCGCTCCCGGGGAGACGGCGGAGCGCACCCTGGCCCGCAGCGAGGCCCCGGTCCTCCTGAGCCAGGCCCGGGAGGCCGATGCGGCCCTGGAGCAGACCGCCTTCACCACCCGCTTCCGGGTACCGGGCACGGTGACCCTCCCCTCGGACAACCGCCCCCACCGCTACCTGCTGGCCCGCCATCCCCTGCAGGCCACGTTGCGCGCCCGGGCCGTGCCCGCCCTGCTGCCCCGGGCCCATCTCCAGGCCCAGGCCCCCTTCGAGGGCGCAACGCCCCTCCCCCCCGGCCCCCTGGCCCTGTTCCAGGACGACGCCCTGGTGCGCCAGGACCGGCTGGAGATGGTGCGCCCGGGGGATGGACTGGAACTGGATTTTGGCAGCGACGACCGCATCGCCATCACCTACCGGCGGGAGCTGGACCTGCGGGGTCAGGAGGGCCACCTGCGGCCGCGCCACACCCTGCGCCGCGAGCACCGGATCCGCGTGGAAAACGGCCACGATTTCACCATGCCGGTGGTGATCCTGGACCGCATGCCGGTATCCCGGGACGAGCGCATCCGGGTAGAGCCCGGCCCCGAGGCCACCCCACCCACACGCCGCGACCTGGAGGGCCGTCCCGGTGTGGTGGCCTGGGACCTGGAGCTCCCACCCGGGGGGGAGCGCACCCTGCACTTCGACTACACCATCAGCTGGCCCGCGGACCTCCCCGGCATCCGCGGCCTGGGGCACTGAGCGGCGCCACACCCCACCAAAACCCATGGCAACGGACCACGACCAGCAGAACGAACTCGCCCGGCTGCGCCAGCGGGCCCGGCAGATCCTGCGGGATCACCATTTCCAGCAGACCCTGGACACCTTCCAGCAGGGGGAACTGGATCTGGAGGGGCTGCTGGAGGAACTGCACATCTACCATGCGGAACTGCGCCTGCAGCAGGATGCCCTGCGGGAGAGCCGCTACGCGGCGGAAGAGGCCCTCAACCGCTTCACCGCCCTCTATCAGGAGCTCCCCATCCCGGTGCTGCGCATCGACCGCAGCGGCTTCGTACAGGAGGGCAACAGCGCCGCCCACCGCCTCCTCGCCCTGGACCACCGCCTGTTCTCCCAGCTGGCGCAGCGTCCCCACCAACTCTTTTTGACCCAGGCCCTGCACCGGGCCACCCAGGATGGGCGGGCCAGTTGCGAGGGGATCCGCCTGCGCCGCCGCGATGGCGGGCCGCTGATCGCCGATCTGAAGATCATCCATCTCCACCACGAGGACTCCCAGCAGAGCGAATACATCTGCAACGTGGTGGACCAGACCCAGTTGCGATCCCAGCACGACCGCCTGCTGGAGGCCCACGAAAGGCTGCGTGTCAGTGAGGCCCGCTACCGTCACGTCAGCGCCGTCACCAGCGACGTGGCCTACGCCTGCATCGCCCCACCCGGCGGGGAATACCGCCTGGACTGGATCACCGACTCCATCCGGGGGGTCACCGGCCACAACGCAGAGGAGATGCTGAGACAGGGCTGCCTGCGCCCCCTGGTGGTGGAAGAGGACCGGCCCCTGTTCGACCGGGACATCCTGGCCCTGGAGCCGGGGCATGCCTCCAGCGTGGAACTGCGCCTGCGGCACCGGGACGGGGAGATCCGCTGGGTGCGCGCCACCAGCGATTGCCTGGAGGATCCCAAGGCGGGCGGCCGCCGGCTCTACGGCGGCTTGACGGACATCACCGAGCAGCGGCGCCGGGAGGAGAAGATCGGCACCCTGGCCCTGGTGGTGGAACAAAGCCCCAGCCTGGTGCTCATGACCGACCGGCGCGGCATCATCCGCTATGTCAACACCCGCTTCTGCCGGCGCACCGGCTACACCCGCCCGGAGATCCAGGGACGGCCCGTCTCGGCCCTGGGCACCCCCGACACCCCCCGGCGGGAATACGCCCGCCTGCGCCGCCGGCTGCGGCGTGGACACGACTGGCAGGGGGAACTGTGCATCCGCACCCGCGGCGGGGACCCCCTCTGGGAGGAGGCCCGCATCACCCCGCTGCGGGATGCCCGTGGGGAGATCACCCACTTCGTCAAGATGGCCGAGGACATCAGCGACCGCAAGGACCTGTCCCGGCAGCTCAGCTTCCTGGTGCACTACGACCCCCTCACCGAGCTACCCAACCGGCTCCTCATGCGGGAACGGGTCGAACAGGCCCTGGCCTCGGCACGCCGCGAAGGATACGGCATGGCCCTGCTCTCGGTGGATGTGGACGGTCTCAAGCTGGTGAACGACTCCCTGGGCCGCGCCACCGGGGACCGCCTGCTGCAGGGGGTGGCACAGCGCCTGCAAACCCTGTTGCGGGAGGAGGACAGCCTGGCCCGATTCGGCGGCGACAATTTCGTCATCCTGGCCGCCCGGCTGGAGCAGACCCAGGAGACCCTGCGCATCACCGAACGCATCCACGGCCAGCTCAAGGAGCCCTTCCAGGTGAACGGTCATGCCCTGACCGTCACCGCCAGCACCGGCATCGCCCTCTACCCGGAGGATGCCGAAGACACCGACGAACTCCTGCGCCGCGCCGACACCGCCCTGCACCGCGCCAAGGCCGATGGGCCGGGGTCCTATCGCTTCTATACCGCCGCCCTCAACACCCAGTTGGCGGAGCGTTTCCACCTGGAGCAGTCCCTGCGCCGGGCCCTGGAGCGGGACGAGATGCTGCTGTATTTCCAACCCCGCCGGGACCTGCGCACGGGGCGCATCGTCAGCCTGGAGGCCCTGCTGCGCTGGCGGCATCCCCGGGAAGGCCTGATCCTGCCCGGACGTTTCATCCCCGTGGCCGAGAGCACCGGACTGATCCTCGACCTGGGCCCGATGGTGCTGGAAAAGGCCTGCCGGCAGTTGCAGGACTGGCGGGCCCGGGGCGTGCCCACGGTGCCGGTGGCCATCAACCTCTCCACCCAGGAGCTCTACACCGAGGATCTGCCGCGGCACATCCAGCAGCGGGTGCAAGCGGCGGACCTG
This sequence comes from Ectothiorhodospira mobilis, assembly GCF_900114895.1. Taxonomy (GTDB): domain Bacteria; phylum Pseudomonadota; class Gammaproteobacteria; order Ectothiorhodospirales; family Ectothiorhodospiraceae; genus Ectothiorhodospira; species Ectothiorhodospira mobilis_A. The sequence goes on along the minus strand of NZ_FOUO01000002.1, from coordinate 44,722 downwards.
CCGCCGGAACTGCTGGAGTTCGAGATCACCGAGAGCACCGCCATGCGCTCCATGGAGGAGGCCATCCACATCCTCGGGCGCCTCAACAAGATGGGATTCACCCTCTCCGTCGACGACTTCGGCACCGGCTACGCCTCCATGAGCTACCTGAGCAACCTGCCGGTGCAGGGGCTGAAGATCGACCAGTCCTTCGTCGCCCAGATCAGCGACCCCCGGCACGAGGCGGGGGCCGATGCCACCATCGTCAAGGCCATCATCGGCCTGGGGCACAACCTGGGGCTGAATGTCATCGCCGAGGGGGTGGAGAACGAATCCCAGCGCCGTTTCCTGCTGCGCCAGGGTTGCACCCTGGGACAGGGGTTCATGTTCGACCGGCCCAGGCCCGCCGGGGAGATCGAGGCCCAGCTGCGCATCGGCGCGGCGCACCGTCCCGCCCCTTCGAGCTGCCCTGAAGACAGGTCGAAAGGGGATCAGACCCGGCCGTAAAGCGCCATCATCCCCCGCAGACGCCCGGCCAGATCGGCGGGCACCTGATCCCAATCAAAGCGCCAGTTCCAGTTGTCCCCGGTGGTTCCGGGGACGTTCATGCGATGACGCCCGTCCAGAGCCAGCACATCCTGCATGGGGACCACCGCCAGGCGGGCCACGGAGGCCAGGGCACTGCGCACCAGGGGCCAGGGCATGGCCTCGCCGGGTTGGCCCAGGTAGTCCAGGATCCGCTCCTGGAGGGCCTCCCCGCAGGTGTTGAACCACCCCAGGGTAGTGTCGTTGTCGTGGGTGCCGGTGTAGACCACGCAATTGGGCACATGTTGGTGGGGGAGATAGGGATTGGAGGCCCCGCCCTCGAAGGCGAACTGCAGGATCTTCATCCCCGGCAGGCCGTTCTCATCCCGCAGGGCCTCCACCTCGGGGGTGATCACCCCCAGGTCCTCCGCCACCAGCGGCAGCGCGCCGAAGTGCTCCCGCAGGCGCGTGAACAGGGCCTGCCCCGGGGCCGGCCGCCAGTGGCCATGGACCGCCGTCTCCTCCTGGGCGGGGATGGCCCAGGAGGCCTCGAAGCCGCGGAAGTGGTCGATGCGGATCAGGTCCACCATCTCCAGGGCGCCGCCGATGCGCTCGATCCACCAGGCAAAGCCCCTCGAAGCCATGGTGTCCCAGCGGTACAGGGGATTGCCCCAGCGCTGCCCGGTGGAGGAGAAATAGTCCGGCGGCACCCCGGCGACGCAGCCGGGGCGGCCGCTTTCGTCCAGGTCGAACAGGGGGCGGTGGGCCCAGACATCGGCGCTGTCATGGGCCACGAAGATGGGCATGTCACCGAACAGGAGGATGCCCCGCTCATTGGCGTGGCGCTTGACCGCGGCCCATTGCTGGCGGAAGAGGAACTGCTCGAAGCGGTACTGTTCCAGGGCCTGGGCATGGCGGGAGCGGGCCTGCTCCAGGGCCGCCGGCTCCCGGTCCCGCAGGGGAGGTGCCCAGGCCCACCAGGGGGCACGGCCATGCTCGGCGCGCAGGGCCAGATAGAGGGCGTAGTCCTCCAGCCAGAAGCCCTGGCGGGCCTTGAAGTCCTCGAAGGCCTCATGATCGGCCTGGCTGGCATGGGTACGGAAACCGGCATGGGCCCGGCGCAGGACGTCACAATGCAGCGGATCCCGCGCCTCCGGTTCCGGCGTCCAGTCCTCCAGCCAGCCCCGCCCGGCCAGGTCCCGCAGGCAGATCAGCTGGGTATTGCCGGCATGCACGGACATGCACTGGTAGGGGGATCCGCCGTCATGGGGCTGATTCAGGGGCAACACCTGCCACACCGTAATCCCCGAGGCCTCCAAAAACTCCACGAAGCGATGGGCCTCCGGGCCCATGGCGCCCCGGCAGTCCGGACCCGGCAACGAGGTGGGATGCAGCAGCAGGCCGGCACGCCGCCGGTCCAGGATGGGATTGTCCCGGGGATTGTCGTCGGTCACATGACCTCCCGTATGGGGGACTGCACGCCGTGGCGTCTCAATCCCCGGATTTGTGCCCCGGACGCATGACACCGCCTGTCGCGGGATCGCCGCCGCCCCGGCTGATGGCCTGGGAGAGTTCCCGTGGCGGGTGCTCCCCCAGGAGATGATACAGGCGCGCCAGGTGCAGCCGGTAGAGGCGGTCGAAGAGCCCCACGGTACCGCCCGGGTTGTAGTCCCCGAACCACCAGCACCAGTCCGAGCCCTCACAGACCGCCAGCTGGCGCAGCACCGCTGCCTCCTCCTCCCGGGAGAGGCGCCCGCTGCGGCGCACCTCGTCCACCCGCTGCTTGGCCCGGATGAGCAGGTCCCAGCCCCGGTTCTTGTCCGCGTCCCCCACCCAGGTCTCCAGGTTGCCATAGACCCAGCTACCGGCCACCACATGGGGCAGGGACTGGCGCGGCGGACCTGCGAGACACCCGCTGAAGGTGGTCAGCTGGATCTCGGGGTGCTCCGCCAGGCGGCGGTAGAGGGCGCTGAGGAAGTGATAGCCATTGGCGGGGTACTGCTCCCAGGCGTTCTCCCCGTCCAGGATGACGCTCACCACTGCGCTGCGGTCCTCGCCGGCGTGGTCCTGCTCCCAGGCACGGCCGATCTCCTCCAGGTGATGGATGAAGTTGGCCACGGCGTCGTCCCCATGCCAGTCCGCGTAGCGGAAGCCGATGGCATCGGAGAGGCCGTCATCCCGGAAGAACAGGGTCAGGTCGCTGTCATCGAAGCGGTAGGGCTGGTACAGCCAGCGGCGGCTGCCGCTCAGGTCCTCCTCCCCCTGACGCTGCAGGGAATGGGTGAGCACCCCTTCGCCGCTGGCGGCCCAGCGCAGGCCTTCTTTCGCCAGCAGGTGCAGGGCGGCATCGCTCACCGCCCCCTCCGAGGGCCAGCAGCCCCGGGGGCGCTGTCCAAAGATGCGCTCGAAGACCTCCATCCCCCGCTGCAGATGCCAACGCGCCCTGGCCTCGCCCCCGGGGTAGTCTCCGGCCTCGGGGAGCGCGGCCTCGGGCATGGCCTCGCGGGCGCTGTTCATGTCCAAAAGCAGGGGCAGGATGGGATGGGCATAGGGGCTGAAGGCCAGCTCCACCCGGCCTGCCTCGGCGAGGCGGCGGTAGCGGCCCAGGAGGCCCTCCAGCAGCCCCTGGATCACCTCCAGCAGCAGACGGCGCTGGGCCGGGGTGAAATCCCGCCCCTGCTCCAGCAGGGAGCGGATGCGGGGATCGCCGCGGCGCACCGTCTCCCCCAGCCATACCAGGTGGTACCAGGTCACCAGATCGAAGAAGAAGTTGTCCCCCTGATAGTCCACGTACTCCGGGTGTTCCCGCAGCCAGGTCACCATCTCCGCCAGGACCCGGTAGGGGGCATGGGGCTCGATGAAGCGCCTGCGGTTCGCCCGCACGCAGGCCTGGGCCAGTTCCAGCCTCTGGTCGGGGTCCCGGGGCGGGTGCTCTGCCGCCAGCAGGTCCAGGAGGGGATCCCGCGGACGGGTACCCTCCTGCAGGAAGGCCTTCAACTGCCCGGCATAGTCCTCGATCTGCTCCAACAGGATGGGGGCGAAGTTCACCACCGCCCGGGCCCGGGGCTCCGCCTCCATATGGGCGGCCATGTCCACGTAGTCCTTGATGGCGTGGAGATAGGTCCAGGGGAGCGCGTAGTTCCCGGTGCGGCTATCACGGTACTCGGGCTGATGCATGTGCCAGCACAGCACCAGCTTCACCGCGGGACGTTCGGCGGCGGGATCAGCGCACATGGCGGCTTGGACTGCCCAGCATCTCGGGGGTCACCACGGTCACGCCCCCCTCGGAGACATAGAATCGTTTCGCATCCTCCTGGGGATCCTCACCGATAGTGGTGCCCTCGGGGATGCGGCATCCCTGATCGATCACCGCCCGATGGATGCTGCAGTTGCGGCCGATGTCCACGTCCGGCAGCACCACCGAGTCGCTGAGGCTGGCATAGGAGTTGACCGTAACATTGGAGAACAGCAGGGAATGGCGCACTGTAGAGCCCGAGATGATGCAGCCCCCGGAGACCATGGAATCCACCGCCATGCCCCGGCGGTCGTCGTCGTCGAAGACGAACTTCGCCGGGGGGAGCTGCTCCTGATAGGTCCAGATGGGCCATTCCTCATCGTAAAGGTTGAGCTCGGGGGTGACGCCGATGAGCTCCAGGTTGGCGTTCCAGTAGGAATCGATGGTGCCCACGTCCCGCCAGTAGGCCTGGGTGCCCTTCTGCACGTCGCGGAAGGGATAGGCCATCACCCGGCAGCGCTCGATCACCTGCGGGATCACGTCCTTGCCGAAGTCGTGACTGGACCCGGGGGTATCCGCATCCTGCACGAGTTGATCATAGAGAAAGTCCCGGCTGAAGACGTAGATGCCCATGGAGGCCAGGGCCCGGTCGGGTTTATTGGGCATGGGCTGGGGCTGATCGGGCTTTTCGTCGAAGCGACGCACCCGGCCCTCGCCATCGATGGCCATGACGCCGAAGGAGCGGGCCGTCTCCAGGTCCACCTCCAGGCACCCTACGGTCATGTCGGCCCCCGACTCCACGTGATGGGCGATCATGTCGCCATAGTCCATCTTGTAGATATGATCGCCGGCCAGCACCAAGATGTATTCCGGGTTATGGTCGCGGATGATGTCCAGGTTCTGATAGACGGCATCCGCGGTGCCCTCGTACCAGGAGGTCTCGATGCGCTGCTGCGCCGGCCACAGTTCGATGAACTCCCCGAACTCCCCCCGCAGGAAACTCCAGCCCCGCTGGATGTGCTGGATCAGGGAGTGGGATTTATACTGCGTCAGCACCCCCACCTGGCGGATGCCAGAATTGATGCAGTTGGACAGGGGAAAATCGATGATGCGGAACTTCCCGCCAAAGGGCACCGCCGGCTTGGCGCGCCACAGGGTGAGCTGCTTGAGGCGGGAACCCCGGCCTCCGGCCAGGATCAACGCCAGGGTATCGCGGGTGAGACGACTGACAAAACGCTGGGATTTTGGTTTCATGCGGACCTGCCCTGACCCGGGTGATGGGTGCATGGTGATGGGCGCGTGGGATCATTCCCTGAACCGGGGTCAAACGGACGACCCCGGGACCCTGCCCCGCATCATGCGACGGTTTGGTTTCGATTCTATGACATTTCCCCATGCCCCTGGCATGGACGCTCTCCGGAAAGGCCCCTGGCGGCCGGACCGGTCCCCCATTGAAACGGGAACGGGCGATCCGGTTCAAGCGCCCGTCCCCTGCGGACCCTGAAACGACCCAAGGAATCCCCATGCCGGCAAGCATCGAAGAACACCTCGCACGGATCCTCGAGGCCCGTCACCACGACCCCTTCCAGATCCTGGGGCGGCGGGAGGAGGCAGGGGAGGCGGTGCTGCGCGTCCACCTGCCCCATGCCCGGGAGGCCCGGGTGGCCGACCTGGACGAACCCATGACCCCCCTGGGCACGCACGGGTTGTATGAATGGCGCGGCAGCGCCGAACGCCTGCCGCGCCGTCCCCGCATCCGCTGGTGGGATCACGACGGCGCCGAACGGGAGCAGCACGACCCCTACAGCTTCGAGGCCCCGCAACTCCCGGATTTCGACATCCACCTGTTCAACGAGGGCAGGCACTGGCATGCCTACCGCTTCCTCGGCGCCCACCCCCACAGCGTGGACGGCGTCCCCGGCGTGCGCTTCGCCGTCTGGGCCCCGGCAGCGGAGCGGGTCTCCGTGGTGGGGGACTTCAACCGCTGGGACGGGCGCTGCCACCCCATGCGGGTGCGCGGCGGCAGCGGCGTCTGGGAACTCTTCCTCCCGGACCTGCCCCCCGGCAGTCTCTATAAATACGAGATCCGCAACCGCGACAGCGGCGCCGTCCTGCTCAAGACCGACCCCTACGGCCAGCAATTCGAACTGCGCCCCCAGACCGCCGGCATCGTGCCCCAGCCCGGCGGCTTTGCATGGGCCGACCAGGACTGGCTGCACCGGAGGGCTGCAGAGGACTGGCTGCACCGGCCCATGTCCGTCTACGAGGTCCACCTGGGGTCCTGGCAGCAGGATGAAGATGGCCACTTCCTGAACTACCGCGAGCTGGCCCGGCGCCTGGTGGCCTACGTACGGGAGACGGGGTTCACCCACGTGGAACTGCTGCCGGTCACCGAACACCCCTACGACGGCTCCTGGGGCTACCAGACCACCGGCTACTACGCCCCCACCAGCCGCTTCGGCACCCCGGACGATTTCCGTTTCTTCGTCAACCACTGCCACGAGCACGGCATCGGCGTGATCCTGGACTGGGCCCCGGGACACTTCCCCCGGGATGCCCACGCCCTGGCCCGCTTCGACGGCAGCGCCCTCTACGAGCACGAGGATCCGCGCCTTGGGGAGCACCGGGACTGGGGCACACTGATCTTCAATTACGGCCGCAACGAGGTGAAGAACTTCCTCATCTCCAGCGCCATGTACTGGGTGGAGGAGTTCCATATCGACGGCCTGCGGGTAGACGCCGTGGCCTCCATGCTCTATCTGGACTACTCCCGGGAGGAGGGCGACTGGCTGCCCAACAAGTTCGGCGGCAACGAGAACCTGGACGCCATCCAGTTCCTCAGGGACCTGAACAGCTCCGTTCAGGGCCGCCACCCCGGGGCCCTGATCATCGCCGAGGAATCCACCTCCTGGCCCCAGGTGACCCGGCCCACCTGGCTGGGGGGGCTGGGATTCGCCCTGAAGTGGAACATGGGCTGGATGAACGACACCCTGGAGTACTTCAAGAAGGACCCGGTACACCGCCACTTCCACCACGACCAGCTCACCTTCGGTCTGCTCTACGCCTTCACCGAGAACTTCGTCCTGCCCTTCTCCCATGACGAGGTGGTGCACGGCAAGCGCTCCCTGCTCTACCGCATGCCCGGAGACGAATGGCAGCGCTTCGCCAACCTGCGCCTGCTGTACACCTACATGTGGACCTACCCGGGCAAGAAGCTGCTCTTCATGGGCTGCGAATACGGCCAGGGCAACGAATGGGACGCCGCCAGGGCGCTGGAATGGCACCTGCTGCAATACCCCTTTCATGCCGGTGTGCGCCAGCTGGTGGGGGACCTCAACGCCCTCTACACCCGGGAACCCGCCCTGCACCACTTCGACTTCGAATGGCAGGGCTTTGAATGGATCGACTGCCACGATGCCGGGCAGTCGGTGCTCAGCTACCTGCGTAAGGGACCGGACCCGGCGGATGTCCTGGTCTGCGCCATGAACTTCACCCCCGTGCCCCGGGAGGGCTATCGCATCGGCGTGCCCGCACCGGGCCGCTACCGGGAGGTGCTCAACTCCGACTCCCGGTACTACGGCGGCAGCAACCTGGGCAACCTGGAGGCCGAGGCCGAGGACATCCCCTGGATGGGCCGTCCCTATTCCGTGGTCCTTACCCTACCCCCCCTGGCGGGCATCGTCCTCAGGCCCATGGATGCCTCTGGCCAAGGCGGTGAGGACTGATCTATAATGCGCCGCATCGGGGCGGTAGCTCAGTTGGGAGAGCGCAGCAATCGCACTGCTGAGGTCGTGGGTTCGACTCCCATCCGCTCCACCAGAACCACATCGGTGACCCGATCCGGAAGGCCTCGTGCAGTGCGCGGGGCCTTCTGCGTATGGGGCCCCTCCCGTCGGGACACCCTCCATAAGCCAAGGCAGTAGCCGCACCGCCTGAACCCGAAGGACCGTATCCACATGCTCACCCCCTCCCTCGCCGTCCTCCTGGGCCTGATCCTGCTGGTGTGGAGCGCCGACCGCTTCGTGGACGGGGCCTCGGCCACGGCGCGGCATCTGGGGATGCCCCCCCTGCTCATCGGCATGGTGGTGGTGGGCTTTGGCACCTCGGCCCCGGAGATCGTGGTCTCGGTCCTGGCCTCCCTGCAGGGCAACCCCGGTCTCGCCCTGGGCAACGCCTACGGCTCCAATATCACCAACATCGCCTTGATCCTGGGGATCACGGCCCTCATCGGCCCCATCGCCGTGCATTCCCAGGTGCTGCGCAAGGAACTGCCCCTGCTCACGGCGGTGACGGCGGTGGCGGCCTGGCAGGTCTGGGACGGTGAGATCACCCGCTGGGAGGCGGTGATCCTGCTGCTGCTGTTCGTGGGCATTATGGGCTGGAGTATCCGCCAGGGGATGCGCAAAGGGCCCGATCCCTGGGCGGACGACCTCACCAAGGAATTGAAGAGCCACCCCATGCCCCTGGGCCGGGCCCTGGCCTGGCTGGGGGTGGGGCTGATCCTGCTCGTCGCCAGCTCACGCATCCTGGTCTGGGGGGCCGTGGACATCGCCCACGGGCTGGGTGTGAGCGACCTGATCATCGGCCTCACGGTGGTGGCCGTGGGCACCTCCCTGCCGGAACTGGCCTCCTCCGTGGCCGCCGCCCGCAAGGGGGAACACGACATGGCTCTGGGCAACATCCTGGGATCCAACCTGTTCAACACCCTGGCCGTGGTGGGGCTGGCGGGGGTCATCGCCCCCATCGCCCCGGGGCCCGAGGTCTTCTCCCGCGACATGCTGGTGATGGCCGGCCTGACCCTCTCCCTATTCCTCTTCGGTTACGGTTTTCGCGGCCCGGGCCGCATCAATCGCATCGAGGGTGGCCTGCTGCTGGCGGTGTACGTGATCTACACCGGCTACCTGATCTCCATCGCCCTGGGGGGAACCGCCCCTGCCGCTATCCCGGGACCCTAAGATGGGAGATCATGGGGGCAGCTCACACCCCACGAGATCCCCCATGATCCCGCTACCCCGCCCTGCCCCGGCCATCTTCCTGGCCCTTTTGGCCCTGCTGCCCGCTTGCGCCCCCATGGAAAAGCGCGAGGTCACGGGTGCGCTCACCTACCGGCCACGCATCGCCCTGCCCCCCGAGGCCGAGGTGGAGGTAAGCGCCCAGGGGGCACTGGGGACCCGCCTGGGGGAATACCGCAAGGCGACGGGGGGCGCCCAGGTGCCGTTGCCGTTCACCCTATCCTTCCCGCCGGGTGTGTCGGGGACGCTGAAGGCCGCCTCGGGGGCACGCTACGTGGCCGAGGGCGGGGAAGACACCTTGTTCTGGTCCAAGAGGGATGCCGCCATGCTGAGGCTCCAGGGGCGGCATCTGCCCGAGTGCACCCGCGCGGATCGGCCCCCGCCCTACCGCGCCTCGGGCAACGAACCCGGCTGGCATGTGGACGTGGGTGCGCAGCGGGTGCAGGTGGTGACCGACTACGGTGCACGCACCCTCGGCCCCCTGGCCACCACCATGATGGCCTGCCCACAGGCCCTCATGGACCAGGAGCGCCGCGTCCTGCAGGCGCTGGAGGCGGTGCGCCGCTTCGACCGGGACGCCACCGGGGCCCTGCGCCTCATGGGAGAATCCGGAGACACCCCGCTGCTGACGGCCAGGCGGCCATAGGCCGGGTACGAGGGCACAGACCGCATTACATCAGGTGGCCTTACGGCAGGGTCTCCTCAGGAGGGGTGCGCAGGGACGGACAGGACTCGGAGGAGGCCGGACAGGCGGCCGAGGGATGTCCGCCGCGGATGGCCTCCAGCACCCGCTCCTCGAAGCGGGCCACCAGCCCCGGCGGACGCCGCCCCTGCTTGCCGGAGGCGGGATTGCGCAATTCCGCCAGGGTGCGTCCGGGGGTCCGCCCCATGACCAGCACCCGGTCGCAGAGGTGGGCCACCTCGCGCACGTCGTGGCTGACGAAGATCACCCCCAGGTCCAGGGCGCGCACCCGGGTACGCACCAGCTCCAGCAGATCGGTGCGGGTGAAATAATCCAGGCTGGAGAAGGGTTCATCCATGAGCAACAGATCCGGTTCCATGGCCAGGGCCCGGGCGATACCCACGCGCTGGCGCATGCCGCCGGAGAGCCGCGCGGGATACTGTGCCTCCGCCCCTTCCAGGCCCACGGCATGGAGCGCCTCCAGGGCCCGCACCCGGTCACGTCGCGACAGCACCAGTTCCACGTTGCGCAGCGCCGTCAGCCAGGGCAGCAGGTTCGGCTCCTGGAACACCATCCCCAGGCGGTGATAGTCGCGGCGGATGCCCCCCTCGTCCGGGTGCTCGCGCCCGGCCACCAGACGCAGCAGGGTGGACTTGCCGCAGCCACTGGCGCCGCAGATCCCCACCACCTCGCCGCGGCGCACCACAAGATCCACCCCCTTCACCCCCTGACCGCCGGGAAAGATCCGGGTCACCCCCTCCAGGGTCAGCAGGTCCGGCGCATCGGAAGGCGAGTCCTCGAAGGGACAGCGGAATTCGGTCTGCAGATCACTCATGTCGCAAGCGCCTCTCGATGCGATGGCGCACCGGGTCGATGAGCAGGTATTCCAGGGCCAGCCCCAGCAGCACGATCCACAGGATGGTGGCGTAGACGTCGTCGATGGCCCCGTAGAGATACCCGCCCCACAGGGATTGCCCCAGACCGGCGTCGCTGGAGAAGGCCTCGGCCATGATGACACTGCGCCAGGCCACCGACAGGGCGCTGGAGGCGGCCCCCGTCAGGGTCAGGGCCAGATGGGGCAGGAAGATGTACCACACCCGCGTCCAGCGGGAGAGGCGATAGACATGGGCCATATCCAGCAACCCCTGGTCCACCTGGGAGAGGCCATGGGCGGTGGCCATGTAGACCAGCGGCAGGGCCATGCTCACCCCCACCAGCACGGGGGGGCCGGCCCCGATCCCCAGCCAGAGCACCGCCAGCACCAGCCAGGCGATGTGGGGCGCGGCCTCCACCACCACCACCACCGGATGCAGGGCCCGGCCCAGGGCGGGCCAGCGCCCCACTCCAAGCCCCAGGAACACCCCGCCCAGCAGGGAGAGGAAGAAGGCCAGCAGCACATTGCGCAGGGTGACCGCGGTATCGGCCCAGAGCGCCCCTTCCCCCAGCAGGGAACCGAGCCGCCCGGCCACGTCCCAGGGGGTGGGCAGGATGGCGGCGGGCAATTGCAGACTGGCCAGGCCCCAGAGGAGCAGCAGTCCGGACAGCCCCGCCGCCGGGGGCGCCAAGCGCCTCCACGTGGAAGGAAGGCTCATCGGTCGAACAGGGCCTCCGGCGCCCGGATACCGAAGACCGAATCCAGATACCCCTCCATGGACTCGCGCTGCTCACGGGGGGAGCGAAGATCCCATCGCACCCGCTCCCGGGACAGCATATCCTGCAGGGCTGCCGCCTCCACGGGCATGTTGAAGAATTCCTTAAACCCCTGCGCGGCGATGCGGGCCGCCTCGGCGTGATGGGCCGGATCCTGCAGCCACTGCGTGACCTGCTCCAGGGCCCGCACCAGGGCCTGCCGCGCCTCGGGAGACACCTCGTCATGGACCTGCCACAGGGCCCCCAGGGGGATCTCTCCGCCCAGGGCCTCGGCCGGGTCCAGACCCACACGCCAGCGCTGCCCCCAGTCCTGTTCCTCCTGAAGATGCAGGATCAGGCTCACCAACGGCTCCGGCGCGGCCACCGCCGCCGGGGCCCGTCCGGGGGCGCGCATCTGCGCCATCAGGGCCATGCCGCCGCCGCTGCTGCCGAAACGGGTCTCGATCCCCTGGCGTGCCAGGGCCTTTTCGGTGACGATATGCGGCGGCGTGGACAGCCCCGGGGCCACCAGCACGCGCTGCCCGTCCAGCCCCGCCAGGTCCTCCTTCTGCTCGGGCACCAGCAGATAGATGCCCTGCCACACCCAGGGACCCACCAGTTGCAGCCCCTCCAGACCGCCCTGCAGGAAGCGCACGCCCCCCACGAGATTGAAGAAGGCGAAGTCCATGCGCTGCCCCACCATCATGGCGCGCATGGCCGAGGGGTCCCCCGCCGGATTGGCCACCAGTTGCAGTTCGTGCCCTGGCAGGAAGCGCTCCTGGTACTCGGCCAGGACGAAGACCGGCAGGGCGTTGGGATCGGGGGGCATGGCCACGCGGATGGGATCCGCCGCCAGGGCAGACGACATCCCGCCCAGCAGCATCATCAACAGCGCCATGCGCATCCATCGTAGGGGACGCATCATCAGAACTCCCTGAATTGCTGATATCTAGATGAAAATGATAACGCTTTTCAGGGAGACGTCAATGCACTATAACAGGGCTCGCCCGTGGACCGCGCCTCACCCGCCGCTTCCGGACGGCTCTACCTCCTCGCTGCGGCGCAGCCGGTAGAACACCCCCCGCGCCAGGCGCACCGGTTCCACGCGGCCATCCGATTCCAGGGCCCCCAGGTATTTGTTCACCTCATTGGCGTGCAGCCCCAGGATGCCCTGCAGGTCCTCCACGGTGCAGGGGCGGCGGGCGATGGTATCCAGGATGGCCGCCTCGGTATCGCGGCGATAGGCCGGGCCCTGGCGGCGGGCCACGGCGGCGATGATCTCCACGTGGTCCAGGCCCCAGTCCTCCCGGATGCGTTCCAGGGTCTCGGGGGACACCGCCTGCAGATCGGCAAGGACACCGGGGCGATCCAGGGTGTTGAGCTGGATGCGGTCGGGCGCGATGCGCACCAGGGCCTCGCGCAACCGCGCCAGGTCCTCGGGGTTGTCGTTGTACCCCGCCAGGAGCATCACCTCCACCCAGATGCGCCCGGAGAATTCCCGGCGGAAGTCCACCAGGCCCTGGATGCAGTCGTTCAGACGCACCGCGCGCACGGGCCGGTCCATGCGCCGGAAGGTGGCCTCGGTGGCGGCATCCAGGGAAGGGAGCACTAGGTCCGCCGGCAGCAGTTCCCTGCGGACCTTTGGATCCGACAGCAGGCTGCCGTTGGTGAGCACCGCCACAGGGATGTCCCGGGACTGGGACTTGATGAACCGGATCACCTCGCCGATGCGGGAATTGAGGGTGGGCTCGCCGGAGCCGGAGAGGGTGATGTAGTCGGGTGCGGGGTTTTCCTCCAGGAAACGCCCCAGTTCCGCCAACACCTCATCCACGGGCACGTATTCATCCCGCTGCGCCGTGGGGGTGGTGGTCTTGCCGCACTCGCAGTAGATGCAGTTGTAGCTGCAGACCTTGGGGGGCACCAAGTCCACCCCCAGGGACATGCCCAGGCGGCGCGAAGGTACGGGGCCGAACAGGTGTTTGTACATGCAAACCTCGTGTAGCTGGGGGTGGAGCGACATCGCCCGCACGGCCTCGGCATGGGACTGGTGCGGGGGCTGGCAACGGCCTGTCACCGCATGCCTGCGGGCAGGGACGTATTCACGGCGTCCCGCCGCAGGGGACCCGCCCCCCAGGAACACACCCCTGGTAAATGGCCCAGGGATATCCCATAAAACGCCCTGGGTTTTGGCCCCGGAACGCCCCCTTCACTCAAAACGCTGCAGTTTGCCCGACTTCCAGGCCGCATAGGCCCGTTCCACGGTCATGCCACCGGCGCCGATAAAGGTCTGCACACCGGATCGCTGCAGCACGGAGGCGGCATTACCGCCGGGTCCGTTGCCGGTCACCAGGACCTGCGCCCCCATCTCGAACAGCCTGCGCGCGGTCTGCACCGCCGCGCCGTGGGCCACGCCCTCCACCTGTCGATTGTCGCAGTGTTCATATTGCCCGCTCTCCTCATCATACACGAGCAGGAAGGCGGTCCGTCCGAACCGCGGGTCCATGGGGGCATCGGGGGTGGTGCCCTGACTGGTGAATGCGATCTTCATGGGTGATCTCCTGTACGTTCCGTTCCCAGCAGGGTCCGCAGCCTGGTCCAGCTCTCCTCCAGGGCCCGGGCCAGGGGGGTACCCTCTTTCTCCACCACGGTGCAGCCCTCCACCATGGCCTCGGTGAAGGCCTCGTCGTAGGGCAGGTCCGCCAGATGGCGGATGCCCGCCTCTTGCAGAAAGGCGTGCACGCTGCGGGTCATCTCCGGGTTCAGATCGGCCTTGTTGACGATGCAGGCGGTGGCCATGTCAAAGCGGCGCACCAGGTCATACACACGCCGCAGGTCATGAAAGCCCGAGACCGTGGGCTCGGTGACGAACACCACGGCATCCGCCCCGGAGAGGGAGGACATGACCGGGCAGCCGATGCCCGGGGCCCCATCCACCAGGATCCATTCCCGACCCTGCTCGCGGGCCGCCTCCCGGGCCTCCTGCTTCACCTTGGCCACCAGCTTGCCGGAGTTCTCCGCGCCGATGTCCAGACGGGCATGCACCATGGTGCCGCCGGTGCGCAGACGGGAGCGGTACCACTGCCCCACCTTGCGCTCCTGGAGCTGGACCGCCCGCTGCGGGCACACCCGGGCGCAGTAGCCGCAGCCCTCGCAGTCCAATTCCCGTATGTGGTGATGCCCGTCCACCACATGGACGGCATCGAACCGGCACACCTGGGCACAGATCCCGCATTCGTCGCAGCGCGAGGGATCGATGCGCGCCAGCAGGCCGCTGTAGAAGTCCTCGGCGTGGTCGAAATCCGGCGCCAGCAGCAGATGCAGGTCGGCGGCATCCACATCGCAGTCGGCGGTGATCACGTCCTCGCCCCCCAGCAGGGAGAAGCTGGCCGAGATGGAGGTCTTGCCCGTGCCCCCCTTGCCGGAGATCACGACGATCTCTTTCATGCCGCCCCCTCCTGCTCGATGCGTTGAATGAATCCCGCCACCGCCTCCAGTTGGGCGGCCACCTCCGGGACATGGGGATGGATCAATTGCCCCCGGGCATAGCACTGGGCCGCCTCGCGACTGTGGGGCAGGCGCGCCGCCACGGGGATCCCCTCCTGGCGGCAATAGGCCTCCACATCGGCATTGCCCAGACCATGGCGGTTGATCACCACGGCACAGGGCCGCCCCAGCCCGCGCACGGTCTCCACCGCCAGCTTCAGATCATGCAGACCAAAGGGGGTGGGCTCGGTCACCAGCAGGACGAAATCGGCATCCTTCACCGCCTCAATCATGGAACACGCCGTCCCGGGCGGGGCATCGCAGAGGATCAGGGTATCTTTGGAGAAACGCGCCCCGAGATAGTCCAGGGTGTGGGCGATGAGGGGCACCGCCTGTTCCTGTCCGATGTCCAGACATCCCTGGACCAGGTCCAGACTGCCGCTGCGGCGATGGGACAGATCCCCGATCTTCATGGGGGTCATGGGCAGGGCCTCCACCGGGCAGAGCTCGGAACAGGCGTAGCAGCTGTGGCACAGCTCCCGGAACACCATCACCTCACTGCCGGTCTCGATGAGGGCATTGAACTGGCACACCTCCTGACAGACCCCGCAGAAGGTGCACTGATCCGCCACCCAGGACGGGACCATGCGGTGCACCGCCTCCTCATGCACCGTCTCGGCCTGGACGAAGAGACCGGAATTGGGCTCCTCCACGTCCAGGTCCGCCAGCACCACCGGGCGGTGCCGCGCCAGAAGGTCTGCCAGGTTCACCGAGACGGTGGTCTTTCCGGTCCCGCCCTTGCCGCTGGCGATGGCCACCCTCATGACCGGCCCTGGCGCTTCTCGTTCAGCAGTTCCTCGCGGATCATGGTGTGACCGCACTGAGGGCATTTCACCTGGGTGCAGGACATCCCCTGCTCATGGGGGATCCGTGTGCCGCACTTGGCGCAGACACACTGACCGCCCGGGCCGAAGGCCCCGCCCACGTTGCGGCCAAGCCGCTGACCGCCGGGGCCCGCACCCAGGCCCCGCCCACGACCGTAGCCTGTACCGGCCGGACCGGTTCCATCTCCTCTTGGCATGACGTTCACCTCCTCGACTGGACGCTGCCGCCGGGACCTTGCCCGGCATTGCTCAAGGAGGTTAGTGCACATATGTCCATATCGTCAAGCGCACGGAACCCGGGCGCCCACGGCAGGGACAGGGGATCCGGCAGGAGTGGACCTCAGGCGGGGGTATCCGCCCCGCTATGGGTCCAGGTCCGCTTCAATCGGGCCAGATCACCGCGAAAGGCCTGGGCGCGGTAGCCGGCGGCCTGCAGCCGCTCGGCCAGCACCGCCGCCTGGGTGCCCCGGCTGCAGTAGAGGAGATAGGGATCTTCCTTGGGTAAGCGCCCGAATCCCTCGGCCAGTTCATCGGCGGGATGGTTCTCGGCACCGGGCAGGTGCCATTCCCGGTACTGGCTGCGGGGGCGGCAATCCAGGATGCGGGCCCCCGCGGGCAGGGTATCCGTGAAGATCCCCGGATCCACCAGTTCCTCGTCGGACAGGGCCAGGAGATCCCGCTCCCGGGCCGCCTCCACTGCCCGGCGGAGCAATGCCCCGTCCAGCCGGGACTCATGGTGGTCGATGCGGTCCCGGCGGGTGCTCACCGCCGGGCGGGCGTGGGTCAGGGCGCAGAACTCGGGGACCCCCTCGGAGAGGGCGAAGGTGCCGATCTCCCGCGCCCGATCCATGATCTCCTGCTTGTCAAAGCCGATGAGGGGGCGCAGCACCGGCAGGTCCGAGGCCACATCGATGCTGTTGAGATTGGACAGGGTCTGGGAGGACACCTGACTCAGGGCCTCCCCGGTCACCAGGGCCTGGGCCTGGATGCGGTGGGCGATGCCGCAGGCGGCGCGGTACATGAGCCGCTTGATGAGGACCTGCCACAACTCCGCCGGCAGACGGGACTTGAGATCCTCCACCGGCTCCCGGAAATCCACCACGAACAGGCGCGGTCGCGTGCCCGCGGCCCAGCGCTCCGACAGCAGCCGCGCCACCTGCACCACCAGGTGCTCATGGGCGGCCCCGCCCACGTTGCAGAAGACAAAATCCACCGCCGCCCCCCGGCGCATGGCGTACCAGGCCGCCACCGCCGAATCGAAGCCGCCGGAGAGGAGGGCCAGGGCCCGCCCCTGCACCCCCACCGGCAGGCCGCCGGCGCCGGGGATACGGCGGGCGTGCAGATGGGCCCCATCCGGCTGCAGCTCCACCCCCACCACCACCTCCGGGTGGTCCAGGTTCACCTGACCGGGACCGTCCAACGCCGCGCCGACGCGGCGCTCGATGTCCTGGGTGGAGAAGCGCGCCTCTCCCTGACGCACGCAGCGCACCGCATAGGTGCGCCCCTGCACCACCTCGGTGAAGCGCTCCCGGGCGACACGGCAGATGGCCTCCACCTCCCCCTGCACCACCGCCTCCACCGGGGAGAAGGAACTGATGCCGAAGATGCGCGGAAGCACCTCGGCGGCCGCCTCCGGCTCCGGGGTGCGCAGCAGCAGACGCCCCTGATTCACCCGCAGGCTATGGGGAATGTCCGCCAGGGCGGCGCGCAGGTTGCGCCGCAGGGCGTTGCGGAACTTGCGCCGGGTGCGCCAGGACTTGAGATGCATCTCCGGTGCCTGACGGATGATGATGGGGAGTGCGTTTTCGGTCATATGGATCGGCATGGCTGCCGCCCCGGGATCAGCCCCGGGACAGGAGGGACGGGGGACACGGATCCAGATAGGATTGCCGCCGCACCCAGGCCAGCTCCAGCTCATCGGCCAGGGCGCGCAGACACGCCAGCACCCGCGGTCTCGGGCACCGGCCGTGCCGGTAATCCTCTATGGTCTCGCGCACCTGCGCCCGGCGCAAGGGATCCAGTGGTCCCCGCAGGTGACCGGCCAGGTGCTGCAGGGCGTCCACGTGCCGGCCCCGGGTGGTGGGGCCCGCCAGGGCCGCCATGAAGCGGCGGGTGTACTCCCCGGCCAGGGCCTTTTGGGGCCAGCGGCCCGCCTCGGCCACCAAGCGCCCCAGGCGGGTATATGCCGGTCTGCCATGCACCAGCAGGAGCATCTTCTCCCGGGCGTGGAAGGCGGCCAGATCCCCCCGGGTCCAGGGCCCGGAGAACAGCGCCCGCAGCCGGGCCCGGGCGAAGACACGGATGCAAAAGGCCTCCCGCGCCGCCGGATCCTCCAGGGCGTCCGCCTCCGCCCTCACCACCTCGGGCGCCTCGGCCTTTAGGGCCGCGGCGAACACCCCCGGGACCGCTTCCCTGCCCCCCATCACCTCCACGGCCAATCCGCAGCTGGGGGAGCGAGCCTTGAGCAGGCAGCCGTCCAGGGGGCCTTGCCGCAACCGTTCCAGGCTGCAGGCCACGCCTCGTTCCAGGGCGGCGGTGAAGTCCCGGCCCGAGTCATTGCCCCGCACCCGCAGGCCACCTGCGGGGGTGCGCGCCAGGTGCACCGGCTCCCGGGGCGCCCCGAGCCCCGCCGAGAACTCGGGGCAGACCGCCACCAGCTCCACATGCGCCGCCAGATGGGAAACGATCCAGTCCTGCCGCCGGTGATCGCCGTCGTAACGCACGGCCTCCCCCAGGAGACAGCGGGAGACCCCCACCCTGGGAAGCGGCCGATTCATGCATCGGTCTCCAGGACATAGCCCTGGCCGCGGCGGGTGCGGATCCACCCCGGTCCCAGCTTCTCCCGCAGGCGGGCGATGTAGACCTCCACCACGTTGCTGTCCCGCTCGCTCTCGTATTCGTAGAGGTGTTCCGCCAGGCGGGTCTTGGACAACACCTGTCCCGGGTGGCGCAATAGATAACGCAGCAGCCGGAACTCCGTGCCCGTGAGGGGCAGACTGCCGTCCCCCTCCGCCGCCACCAGCATCTGGCGGGCCTCATCCAGGCACCAGGGCCCCAGGCGCAGTACCGTCTCCCGGGCGGGGGCGGCGCGGCGCAGCAGGGCATGCACCCGGGCCAGCAGCTCCTCCACATGGAAGGGCTTGCCCAGGTAGTCGTCGGCACCGCGGCGCAGCCCGTCCACCCGCTCGCGCCAGCCGCTGCGGGCGGTGAGGATGAGCACGGGCACGGTCCTCCCCGCGGCCCGCCACTGTTGCAGGATCTCCAGACCGGGGCGGTCCGGCAGCCCCAGGTCCAGGACGATCAGGTCGAAGGCCTCCTCGGCCCCCAGGTGATGACCATCCACCCCGTTGTCCACCCAGTCCACCGCCAGACCCTCCCGCACCAGGCGTGCCCGCAGGCGCGGCCCCAGTTCCGGGTCATCCTCGATGATCAACACGCGCACCCAGGTCCTCCTCCAACACGTCAGGGATCTTCGCCATATCCAGGCAGGGGCAGGGTGAACTCCACCCGCAACCCCCCCAGGTCCACGGACCCGTGGTAGCGGATGTCTCCGCGATACTGATCGACGATGTCCTGCACGATGCCCAGCCCCAGGCCATGACCCCCCCCCTCGTCCAGCACCGCCCCGGTCTGCCCGAGTCGGGCGCGGCGTTCGGCGGGCAGACCGGGGCCGTCGTCCTCGATGATCCCCTCCAGGGTGTGCCGCGGCGAGACCCACAGCCGCACCCGCACCCGGGATGCGGCCCAGCGCCAGGCGTTGTCCAGGAGATTGCCGAAGAGCTCCAGCATGTCCTCGCCATCCAGGGGCAACACCCCATCGGGGGCCTCCAGATCCAGGGTCACGCCACCGCCATGGATCCGCTCCAGGACCTCGGCCAGAGACCGCAGTTCCCCGCGCACCTGAAAGCCGGCCCCGGGGTGGTCCTTGCCCGCCAGACGGGCGCGGCGCATCTCCCGCTCCACGGTACCCGTCATGGCGCTCACCTGGGTGCGCAGGGCCCGGGCCGTTGCCGAATCCCCCCCTGCATCCAGGTCATCCGCCAGCTGCCCCAGGACCGCCAGCGGGGTCTTCAGGGCATGGCTCACATTGCCCAGGGCGCGGCGGCTGCGGTTCAGGCGCAGGCCGTGATGGCGCACCAGGCGGTTCACCGCCTGCAGCACCGGGGCGATTTCCCGGGGGCCGCGATCATCCACCGGACGGGCCTCCCCCGTCTCCAGGCGGCGGCAGGCAGCCACCGCCGCGTCCAGCGGACGCAGCGAGCGGCGGATCACCCAAAGCTGCAGCCCCAGGACCAGGGCCACCGCCACCAGGGTGGCCCAAAGGAAGCGGCCCTGCCAGCGGGCCACGGCATCCGCCAGCGGCCCCACCTCCTCGGCCACGGAGAGGGTTACCCGATCCCCGTCGATGCGGTATCCCCGGGAGAGCACCACCAGGCGCTGGTCCAGGGGTCCCGGCGCGCGGGTGATCCGCCGATGGCCCACGGGCACATCCGGCGTCTTTAGATCCTCATCCCAGAGGGAACGGGAGCGCACCACCCCGCCGGGGCCCTGGATGCGGAAGTAGTGCCCCGACAGGGGGGCACTATAGACCAACCCCAAGGCCGCCCCGAATTCGGCGGGGGGGCGTTCGCTCTCCAGAAGCCGTGCGTAGAGGGTATCCAGGTCGTGCTCCAGACCCTCCACCACATGCCCCTGCACCAGGGTGGACAGGGTGACCCGCAGGACCGCCGCCTGGGCCAGCACCAGGGCCAGCAGACCGGCGGCGGCCAGCAGGGTCAGCTTCAGCCGTAGGGAGAGCCTGCGCACCGTGATCAGTCACGAGGACCGCGGCGCCGGTGCTGCAGCAGCTCGCCGGTGCCAGCGTCCATGTAGAGCTTGTGCAGGACCCCGTCCGCGTCCAGGATCTTGAGTTCATAGACGTGGCGGCCCCCTTCCCGTTCCAGTTCCGCCTCGATGAACTCGCCCCGGACCACCTGCCCCGCCCGTTCCAACATCTCGGCCATGGGCAGGATCTCCCCGCTGGCACGCAGCTCCAGGATGCGGTCGTGCTCCCTGCGGTCATCCCCGTGGGACACAGCAGGAAAGACCAGGGCCGTGATCAGCAGCAGGGGCAGGATCCCCGCAATCCACGGGGTATGCATGGCGTTTCCTCCAGCGGATCCCTGAAACCGATTCATGACCGTTCCTCCTGCGTATCCTCGTTGTCCACCTGCTTGCGCCCGGTGATCATCCCGGCCGCCAGGTTCTGCCCCTGCATCAGGCTGCCCAGCAGTACGCCGGCCAGATGGAGCAGGACCAGGGCCAGGGTAAGGTTAGCGAAGAATTCGTGGATCTCTTCCCAATCCCGGCCACCGGACTCGGCGTGGCCCTCTTCCTCATGTTCTTCGTATTCATCGTCTTCGTATAGAGATGTGGACTCTTGTTCGCCGGCCACCATTCCAGCCAGAGGCCCGGCCGACTCCTCGGCCGCCAGCGTCGCCATGCCACTGACGGTCAATCCGATGAGGCTCAGGAACAGGAATACATACACCCATCCCGCCAGGGGGTTATGGCCGGCCTCCCGTTTCATCCGACCCTGCAGCATCTCCCGGACATGGGCCATCACCTCGCCCGGGGGACGCACGAAATCCCTGAAGCGGGCATGTCGGGGGCCGATGAATCCCCATACCACACGGACCGCCACCAGGGTCAGGGCCGCATAGCCCGCCAATACGTGGGGCTGGTGTTCCGTGAACCAGGCCACGGCGAAGGCCGCCGCCAGCCCCCAGTGGAACACCCGCACCAGCGGATCCCAGACCCGTTGCTCTGTGGTCGCATTCATCTCCCGTACTCCCTCTCTTGCTTGTGGGTTTGTCATACGCGGATCATTGTGCGGGGTGAAACTGAAACGAAGCTGAAAACAGCGGGAAACACCCCGGCGGCTATGGGACGGCGGGCCCGGTTCCGCTAGGATCACCGGGTCCGGCCACCGGCCGCTCCATCCAACCCAGCCACGGAACGCCCCATGCGCCATTGCGACCTGACCCTGGCCTACACCGAGACCAGCGGCGGCATCCGCACCTACATCGACGCCAAGCGGAGGCACATCCAGCAGCACACCGAGGACGAGCATGTGCTCATCGTGCCGGGCCCCCAGGACCGCATCCAGCGGGAGGGAAGACTCACCCGCATCGAGATCCGCTCCCCCCTCATCCCCGGCTGCCATCCCTACCGTTTCTTCACCCGCCCCCACCGGGTACTGCAGGCGCTACGCCAGACCGCCCCGGACACGGTGGAACTGGGGAGTTTCTTCACCTGTCCCTGGGCCGCCTTCCGCTACCGCGCCGCCCAGCGGCGCGCAGGGCGGCCCGTGGTGGTATCGGCCTACTTCCACACGGACATCGCCAACGCCTACGCCGGCGCACCGGTGGCCCAGGCCCTGACCGGGCTGCCGGGGGAATGGGGGGGGCGCATGGGACGCCTGGCGGAGGCCGCGGCCCGGCGGCTCTTCGGTGGGGTCTTCCGCCGCTGTGACCTCACCCTGGCGGCCACGGCGCAGCAGGCCGACCGGCTGCGGCAATACGGCATCACGGGCACCCATATCCTTCCCCTGGGGGTGGACACCGCACGGTTCCATCCCGGGCGCCGGGACCCGGACTGGCGCGCGGAGCTGGGGGTGGCAGCGGAGGACCTGCTGCTACTCTACTGCGGCCGTCTGGACGGGGAGAAGGACGTGCTCACCCTGGCCCTGGCCTTCGCCCTCCTGCAGCAACGCCTCCCCGCCGACGCGCCACATTTCGTCCTGGCCCTCATGGGCGCGGGACCGCACCGCCCGGCCCTGGAGGCCCGGGCCCGGGAGCTGCCGGGGCTGCTGCTGCTGGACTACGAGACGGACCGCAGCGCCTATGCCCGCGCCCTGGCCAGCGCCGACATCTACGTCACCGCCGGCCCCCACGAGACCTTCGGCCTGTCGGTGGTGGAGGCCCAGGCCAGCGGCCTGCCGGTGGTGGGGGTGGATGCCGGCGCCCTGCGGGAGCACGTGCGCCCCGACCGGGGTCGCCTTGCCCCCGTGGGGGACGCCGCTGCCCTGGCCGGACAGATCCTGGAGGTGGCCGGCCAGCACCGGGAACTGGGGGCCGCGGCGCGGCGCTATGTCCTGGAGGCCGGCTACGCCTGGGATCAGACCCTGGAGCGGCTGCTGGCCCTCTACGCCGGGGCCCTGGATCTTCGCCCCGCCGCCCGGGCCCGGCCCGAACGCCGTGGGGAGGGGGCCTGGGACGGCGCCCGACCCTGATCCCTTCCCTGTTGGGAAACGGACATTACCGCACCAAAATGGGGCCAATCCCACCCGATGGGACCCGATCCGGGTCCCAAGAGGGCCTGTGCACGGCCCTCCAGGGATACGGCATTAAATTTGCATTTCATGGAAAAGATGGATCGGCCCGGTCCCTGGCCGATCCCAGGAAAAGGAGAAACCATGCTCACGCCCCAGGACGCCACCGCCCTCTGGCTCACCGTGAAACTGGCCCTGATCACCACGGCCATCCTGCTGGTGGTCTGCGCCCCCGCTGCCTGGTGGCTGGCCCACAGCCGCTGGCGCGGCAAGGTGTTGGTGGAGGCCCTGGTGGCCCTGCCCCTGGTGCTGCCCCCCACGGTGCTGGGCTTTTACCTGCTGATCCTGCTGGGCCCCAGGGGCTGGGTGGGCGGTAGCCTGGAGTCCATGGGGCTGAACCATCTGGCCTTCACCTTCACCGGGCTGGTGATCGGCTCCATGATCTACTCCCTGCCCTTTGTCATGCAGCCCCTGACCAACGCCTTCCAGGCCACGGGCCGCGGCCTGCTGGAGGCGGCGGCCACCCTGCGGGCCTCGCCCCTGGACCGTTTCCTCACGGTGGTCCTGCCCCTGGCACGGCGAGGGTTTCTCACCGCCGCGGTACTCTCCTTCGCCCACACCCTGGGGGAATTCGGGGTCATCATCATGATCGGCGGCAACATCCCCGGGCAGACCCAGGTGGCCTCCATCGCCATCTACGATCACGTGGAGGCGATGGACTACGCCGCGGCCCATCGCCTGTCCCTGGTGCTGCTGGTCCTCTCCTTCACCCTGCTGCTGGCGGTGTACGCCCTGAACCGGCGCTTCAAGGTGGTGGGGGCGGCGGCATGAGCATCCGCGCCGCCTTTCATGTGGACCGGGGGGACTTCGTCCTGGACGTGGACCTGGAGATCCCGGGCACCGGGGTCACCGCCCTGTTCGGCCGCTCCGGCTCCGGCAAGACCACCCTGCTGCGCTGCCTGGCGGGCCTGGAGGCGGCCCACAGCGGCCACCTGACCTTCCGCGGCGAGACCTGGCAGGACGGCCACTGGCAACTCCCGGTGCACCGCCGCCCCCTGGGCTACGTCTTCCAGGAGGCCCGCCTCTTCCCGCACCTGGACGTGCGCCGCAACCTAACCTACGGGCAAAGACGCATCCCAAGGGACCAGCGGCGGGTGGCCTTCGAGGAGACGGTGCGCCTGCTGGGTCTGGAGAACCTGCTGGGGCGTCCCGCCGATGCCCTCTCCGGCGGGCAGCGCCAGCGGGTCTCCATCGCCCGGGCCCTGCTCACCAGCCCCCGCCTGTTGCTCATGGACGAGCCCATGGCCTCCCTGGACGACACCAGCAAACAGGAGATCCTGCCCTACCTGGAGCGCCTGCGGGATGAACTCTCCATCCCCGTGATCTACGTCAGCCATGCCGTGGGCGAGGTGACACGCCTGGCGGACCACCTGGTGCTGCTGGAGGACGGCCGCATCCGCGCCCGGGGCCCGCTGCCGGAGCTCCTGGCCCGATCCGACCTGCCCTTTGGCCGATCCGAGGGGGCCGCCTCGGTGCTGCGGGCCACGGTGCGCGGCCACGACCCGGCGCACCAGCTCACGCAACTGGCCTGCGGCGGTGGCACACTGCTCATGCCCCGGCCAGCGCCGCCCGTCACGGACACCCTGCGCCTGCGCATCCCGGCCCGGGACGTGGCCCTCGCCCTGACCCCACCCCGGGACACCAGCATCCTCAACCACCTTCCGGCCACCGTGGCGGCCATCCTGGATGACCCCCACCCGGGGCATGTCCTGGTGCGGCTGGATACCGGCGGCCAACCCCTGCTGGCACGCATCACCCGCCGCTCACGGGAGCAACTGGGGCTGGCCCCCGGCATGGCGGTACATGCCCTGATCAAGGGCGTGGCCTTGGATTGAAGGCGCCGAGGAAGGGGAGGCATCGCGCCTCCCCGTTGGCCCGCAGGGCGGCCATGCAGGATCCTGGGGCCAGCCGCTGGGGATGGACGCCTCAGGGGGAGCCGGTGTCCGGTATGGCGTAGCCCGCCGCCTCGATCTCCCGCCGCGCGGTGTCCGAGGTCATCCACTCCAGAAACCCCCGGGCCGGGGCAAAATCCGCCGCCGATTGCAGCAGCACCCGCTGCTGCTCGATGGGGGCATAGAACGCCTTCGGGGGGATCCATTGGCTGCCGGACACCGAACCGTCGGGCCGGCGCACCTGGGAGAGGGCCACGAAACCCAGCTCCGCCGCGCCCGAGGCCACCTGGCTGTGGGTCTGGCCGATGGACCGGGCCCGGATCAGACGCCCCTCCTCCTGCAGCCGCGTCCACATCCCCATGGACTGCAGGATCTCCCGGGCCGCTTCACCATAGGGGGCATTGCGCGGATCGGCTACGGACAGGAAGCGGTAGTCCCCCTCGGTCAGCAGCGCCCGGGGGTCTTCCATATCCATCTCCCCTGCGGACCAGAGCACCGGCACCCCCATGGCGTAGGTTTGTCGGGAATCGGGCACCGCCAACCCCTCGTCCACCAGGGCCTTGGGACGCCGGTCATCGGCGGAGAAGAAGACATGGAACGGGGCGCCATTGACGATCTGGGCATAGAGGGCCCCGGAGGATCCGGCGCTCAGCAACAGATCATGGCCGCTTTCCTCCTCAAAAAGCGGTACCAGGCGCTCCAGGGTGCCCAGGAAATTGGCGGCCACCGCCACACGGATCTCCTCCGCCGAGACCGCCGGGGCCAGCAGGACCCCTGTACACATAAACAAGCCCATGAACATGCGTTTCATCCCGATCTCCTTTTGAGGTTTTGCGTGAGAGACCGCCAGCGCAGACCGTTCCGCTCCGGCGTCCCCAGGCTCATTGCACATTCCATGCCTGTGTTGCATGCCCGTCCGATCGTATAAAAGGGATGTCCAAAAGGCCACATTACCCATACCCCGTGTACAGAAAACGCCATGGGATCCTGGGCCATCCCCTCCGCTGGGCGCTTCTGTGAAGGGCCCCCATCTTGCGTGAATCCATCCCCCCCTTTCGGGGACCTCAAACCCAAACCAGGAAACCTCCATGATGCGAGTACAGAGCGACGACGACCTCCATGACCTGCTGCGAGAAGATGCCCCCTACGGTGACCTCACCACACGGGCCCTGGAGATCCCCCATGGAAGTGCGTGGATGCATTTCACGGCCCGGTACGCCATGACGGCCTGTGGCTTGGAGGAGGCCGCCCGCCTGCTGGAACTCCTGGGGTGCAGTGTCACGCTCCGGGCCCGCTCCGGTGACGCAGTGCCGGCGGACGCCCGCCTCCTGGAGGCCCGCGGCCCCGCTGAGGCCCTGCTGCTGGGCTGGAAGGTCACTCAAACCCTGGTGGAGTGGGCCTCGGGCATCAGCACCGCCGCCGCACGGATCACCCGGGCCGCCCGGATGGCCGACCCCGAGGCCATGGTGGCATGCACCCGCAAGACCGTACCCGGAACCCGCGCCCTGTCCCTGAAGGCCATCACCGCCGGTGGCGCCGAGATCCACCGCACCGGGCTCTCGGACACGCTGCTCCTGTTCCCCGAGCACCGACACCTGGCCGACCCGCAGGAAGGGCTGACGGTGCAGATCCGCAGGCTCAGCACCCGCTGCCCCGAGCGCCGCGTGGTGGTGGAAGTGGATTCCCATGAAGAGGCCCTGGAGGCGGCCCGGGGCGGGGCCGATGTGATCCAGGCAGAGAAGTTTCCCCTGGAGGCCCTGGCCCGACTGGCCCATGCCCTGCGGGATTTTCCCGGGGTTCGCCTGGCCGCCGCCGGGGGCATCCATGCCGACAATGCCGCCGATCACGTCCACGCCGGGGCGCGGATCCTGGTCACCTCGGCCCCCTACACCGCGCCGCCCCGGGATGTCAGCGTACGCCTCACCCCCGGGGACTGAGGCCGCGCACCCCCCCAACGCAAAAGGCCCGCACCTTCTCAGGAAGATGCGGGCCTCTCGATGAATATGGCGCGCCCGGAAGGATTCGAACCTCCGACCTTTCGGTTCGTAGCCGAATGCTCTATCCAGCTGAGCTACGGGCGCTGCATTGGAAGCGCGTATTATCTTGATCCACGCCCCCGGCGTCAACCCCCTGAGCCGCCGCATCGCAGCATGGCGCATCCCGGATACGCGCTATTGATATATATCAATCAATAGCCTTTGACTATCCTTCGCATCGCAACATACAATTAGACCTGATTTAAGAATGGAATTAGTCTTAGTTCCGTCGAGATCGCAAATCACCCACAACATCCCATCGAGGAGCACGACATGGAAAACCAGGAACAGACCCCCGGCTTCCCCCAGCTGAACGCCCCGGCCCCCCACTTCCGGGCAGTGACCACCCACGGCGAACGCGCCCTGGAGGACTATCGCGGCAAGTGGCTGGTGCTGTTCTCCCACCCGGCGGACTTCACCCCCGTGTGCACCACCGAGTTCATCGGCTTCGCCGAACGGGCCGGGGAATTCGCCAAGCGCAACTGTGAACTGCTGGGCCTGTCCATCGACAGCGTCTTCTCCCACCTGGCCTGGACGCGCAACATCCAGGAGAAGTTCAATGTGGAGATCCCCTTCCCCATCATCGAGGACCTGAAGATGGAGGTGGCCCGGGCCTACGGCATGATCCACCCCGGTGCCGCCGACACCTCCGCCGTGCGGGCCACCTTCCTCATCGACCCGGAAGGCATCCTGCGGGCCATGGTCTACTACCCCATGAGCAACGGCCGCAGCGTGGATGAGTTCGTACGCCTGCTGGACGCCCTGCAGACCTCCGACGCCCACGGCGTGGCCACCCCGGAGGCCTGGTGCCCCGGCCAGCCGGTGATCGTGCCGCCGCCCAAGACCGCCGAAGGTGCCAAGGCCCGGGAGAACGAAGGCTTCGATTACGTGGACTGGTACTTCTCCCGCAAGTCCCTGTAACCCGGGGTCCTGTCCGAACCGTGCGCACCCTGAGGGTGCGCACGACCCAGGCCCCCTGCCGCGAGCGGCGGGGGGCTTTTTTCTGCTCGCACTCGCCGCATCCGATGACTACAATTGTAGTCCTCTGCAACAGGAGGATAATGGCATGGGCACGGTTTCCGTGCGGATTGATGAAGAGCTGATCCAGGCCGCCCGCACGACGGCCAAGGCGGAGTTTCGCACCGTACAGGGTCAACTGGAGTTCTGGGCCAGGCTGGGCCGGGCGGCAATGGACAATCCCGATCTGCCCACCTCGTTCATCGCCGAGAGCCTCATGAGCATGGCCGAACCCCGGGATGAGAGCATGCCCTTCGTGCCCCGCTCAGCAAACCAAACGTGACCTGGGGCATTCGCCAAACCCGTCGCTTTGCCCGTTCCTACAAGAAACTGCACGACAATGTAGTAGTCCATGTGGACGCGGCCATCGAAGAGGTGGCGCGCAATCCCGATATCGGGAAGAGGAAAAAGGGCGACCTCGCCGCATTGCGGGTTTACAAATTCCGTTGCCTGAATCAAGACTACCTGCTGGGCTATACCCGGGATAGCGGCCTACGGCTGATCTATCTTGAGGCCGTAGGCCCGCATGAGAATTTTTACCGGGACCTGAAACGCTGAATCGGGGTCAGCGGGATGCCGGCAAACCACTGCGGGCCGCCAGCAGTGCGGGGATCTCCGCGGCGGGCACCGGCCGGCTGAAGAGATAGCCCTGGGCCCGGTGGCAGCCCATGTCCAGAAGCCCCTCCCGCTGCGCCTCCGTCTCCACCCCCTCCGCCAGCACCTCCATGCCCAGGCTCTCCCCCAGGGTGGTGATGGCCCGGGCGATGGCGATGTCGTGGTGATCGCCGGGGATGCCGCGGATGAAGCCCTGGTCGATCTTCAGGGTGTTGAAGGGCAGCCCCTTGAGATAGGACAGGGACGAATAGCCGGTGCCGAAGTCATCCACCGCCAGTTGCACCCCCATGGACTTGAGTTCCCGCAGGAAGCCCGCCGCGCCCCGGCGCCGGTCCATGACGAAGGTCTCGGTGATCTCCAATTCCAGGAGTTCTGAATCCAGGCCGGTCTCGGAGAGGATATCGGCCACCGTCTGCACCATATCGCTGCGTTGCACCTGCACCCCGGAGACGTTCACGGCCACGCTGCCGAAATCAAGACCCGTCTCGGCCCAGGCCCGGGCCTGACGGCAGGCCTCGGTGAGCACCCAGCGGCCCAGGGGGAGGATGAGCCCCGTCTCCTCCGCCATGGGGATGAAACGGGCCGGGGAGATCATGCCCCGCTCCGGATGGTGCCAGCGCACCAGGGCCTCCAGGCCCACCACCCGGCCGTCGATGAGATCCACCTGGGGCTGGTAGTGCAGCACCAGTTCGTTCCCCTCCAGGGCCCTGCGCAGCTCGGCCGCCAGGGTGACCCGCTCCCGGGCATAGTCGGTGAGATCCTCGGTGTAGTGGCAATAGGTATTGCCGCCCAGGGCCTTGGCATGGTGCATGGCGGCATCGCTGAACTGCAGCAACTGCCGCATGTCCCGCCCATCCCGGGGGAAGTCGGCGATGCCGATGCTGGCGGTGACAAAGATCTCATGCTCGCCGATCTGGACCGGGGTCTGCACCACCTGGCGCATGGATTCCGCCACCAGATCGGCCCGGCATCTGCCCCCCTCCTCCTCCTGCAAGAGGACGGCGAACTCGTCACTGCCCAGACGCGCCAGGACCTCGTTGCCCTGCAGGACCCCCCGGAAACGGGTCGCCATCTCCATGAGCAGGGCATCCCCCACGCCGATGCCCAGGCTGTCGTTGATGTGCTTGAAGCCATCCAGATCCGCCAGCACCACCGACAACTCGCCCCGGTGGTCACGGCACCAGCCCAGGGCCTGCTCCAGGCGGGCCTGGAAGAGCAGGCGGTTGGGCAGATTGGTGAGGGCATCGCGGTGGGCCAGGCGGTCGATCTGCTCCCGGCTCTGCTGGATGTCGGAGAGATCGGAGAAGACCCCGACGAAGTGGGTCAACTGGCCCGTCTCCGAGCGCACGGCGTTGATCACGGTCCACTGGGGATAGACCTCTCCGTTCTTGCGCCGGTTCCAGATCTCCCCGCGCCAATCGCCATGGAGGCTGATCTCATCCCACAGGCGGCGGTAGAACAGGCGATGATGGCGACCCGAGCGCAGCAGCGCCGGCGTGCCCCCCGCCACCTCCGCCTCGGTGTAGCCGGTGATGCGTGTGAAGGCCCGGTTCACCGCCAGGATACGGGCATGGGCGTCGGTGATGATCACCCCTTCGCTGGTGGCCTCGAACACCGTGGCCCATTGCCGCAGGCTCTCCTCACTGCGCTTGCGCTCGCTGATGTCCTGATAGGCCCCCTGCAGGCGGGTGATGCGCCCCTGTTCGTCGCGCACCGCCTGGGCCAGGGTGCGTACCCAGAGGGTATGGCCCCGGGCCGTGTGCACCCGCACCTCCTCGTCGCAGACCCGGCCCGACTGCGCACAGGACCGCAGCGCCGATTCCAACCGCTCCCGGTCCGCAGGGTCCACCATGTCCAGGGCCGTCTCCGGGTTGATCTCCGTCCCCGGCGGTAGACCGTGGATGCGGCAGGCCTCGTCGGACCACTCCAGGGCCCCGTCGGGCAGGTCCATGGCCCAGCCCCCCAGATGGGCCAGGCGGGAGGCCATGCCCAGGAGCCGCTCCCGGTCCCGCAGCTTGCGCTCCGCCTCCATGCGCTCGCTGATGTCGTGGACGATGGAATACAGCAGGGTACGACCCTGAAAGACGATGGGGCCGCTATAGACCTCCACGTCCGTGACGGAGCCGTCCGCCTTGCGGTGACGGAAGGCGAAATAGTGTTGCGCCATGGCCCGGGCCCGGTCCAGTTTGCGCTGGATCTCGCCGGGCGGGGCTTGATTGATCTGGCGGATCGCCATGCCGCAGAGGGTCTGCCGGTCCCAGCCATAGAAACGGCAGGCGGCGGGGTTGGCATCGATGATCGTGCCGCTCTGCGGATCCAGCAGCATCATGATGGTATGATTGTTCTCGAACAGGGCCCGGTAGCGGGCATCGCTCTCCCGCAGGGCCTGTTCGGCGGCCCGCTCCGACTCGGCCCGCTGCGCCTGCAAGGCCAGGTCCTGCAGGCGTCCCTGCTGCCGCCACACCAGCAGCAGGGCCAGCCCGATGAGTCCCACCCCGCCGAAGGTGAGGGCCGTGATCCAGAAGACCAGGGTCTGCAGGGGCTGGAGCACCTCGTCCCGGCGCACCCGGGTCAGCAGTTGCCACTGCGTGCCGGGCACCCCCCGCTGCGCCTGCAACCAGCGCCCGTCCTCCGCGTCGCGGGCGGGGTCCAGGGTGACGCGCCCGTCCGCATGCAGCCGCTGCCGGCCGCCCTCGGGCAGGGGTCGCAGCAGCAGCGTCTCCCCGTGCTTCATCAGGGAGGACCACCCCCCCAACACCCCCTCCAGGAGCGGTTGCAGGGGCATGCGCAGGGCAAGGTATCCCACCGGGGAATCCTTGCCCTGAGGATCCCGGTAGAGGGGGATGACGAAATCCGCATGGGGCGCGGAGGCCCCGGGCAGGTTGGCAGGTCCATGCACCGCTGCCTGCTGGCGGGTGGCCTGCGACAACAGCTCCGGCGCCACCCCCGCGGCCCAGGTCCCCGTCTCCAGTAGCCATCGCCCATCGGCATCCAGCAGCCCCACACCGCGGTAGCCGTAATGCCGACGCACCGCCTCCAGGCGCGTGCGCAGGTCCTCCCGCCGGCTCTGGAGGCTTCCCGGGGTCTCCCCGGCCAGGGCGGCCGCCTGGGCCACGAATCCGGGATGCCCCGCCAGGGCCCGCCCATCGCTGTACCGTTCCCCCACCCATTGCTGCACGTGGCGCACCTTCTGCCAGGCCAGGGCCTCCAGGTCGTCCTGGGCCTCGTGCAGCAGCTGGGGGGCGTGGATGCGGTGCACCATCACCCCCAGGGCCGGGGCCAGCAACATCAGGCAGAGCAGGATCAGGGAAAGGCCCACGGTGGCCCGGGCAAAGCGGGGCGGGCGGGCGGCGACCGCCGCTGCATCCGGGCGCTGCCGCTCCTGCCAGGTGCGCAGGAGGAAGAACAGTAGCACGGCGGTGGCCACCACGAACCCCAGCCCCTTGATCAGCTCCAGGCGGGCCAGCAGGGACGGATCGGTGACCGCCATGGCCAGCAGGCGGCCCGAGGAGAGGATCCACACCCCGGCCAGGGCGGCATACAGCAGGGTGACCCGGGCCGCCAGGGAGGACGGTAGGAGCGTGGGCCACTGCTTCGCTTTGGACGTGCGCAGGATGATCGCCGGTCTCTCCGTTCCGCCTGCCTGGGGCCCTCCCGTTTCCGGGCGCATCCCGGGGCCGGGGGATCCTCAAATCAGTCTAGATGATAGCCTTGGAGATGCGGCAATGGCCATCCTTGCGGCAGGGATATGCCCCGCGGTCACCGGCGGGGAGGCCGCGTCAGCGGCGGATCAGATGATCGAAGGCCCCCAGGGCCGCCCGGGCCCCCTCCCCCATGGCGATGACGATCTGCTTGTAGGGCACGGTGGTTACGTCCCCGGCAGCAAAGACCCCGGGCACCGTGGTCATGCCATGGGCATTGGTGACGATCTCCCCGCGCCCGGAGAGCTCCACGGCGCCCCCCTGCAGCCATTCGGTGTTGGGCACCAGACCGATCTGCACGAAGATCCCGTCCAGGGACAGGGTATGCACGGCATCGGTATCCCGGTCCTTATAGGTCAGCCCCGTCACGCGGCTGCCGTCCCCCTCCACCCGGGTGGTCTGGGCATGGCGGATCACCTGCACGTTGGGCAGGGCGCGGAGCTTTTCCTGCAACACGGCATCGGCCCGCAGTTCGTTCATGAACTCCACCAGGGTGACCTGGGCCGCCATGCCCGCCAGATCGATGGCCGCCTCCACACCGGAATTCCCTCCGCCGATCACAGCCACCCGCTTGCCCTTGAACAGGGGGCCGTCGCAGTGGGGGCAATAGGCCACCCCGTGGCCCCGGTACTCCCGCTCCCCGGGCACCCCCATTTCCCGCCAGCGGGCCCCCGTGGCCAGGATCACGGACTTGCTGCGCAGGCAGGCCCCGGACTCGAAACGCACCTCATGCAGGCCGGAGGCATCCTGCGCCGGAACCAGGGCCACCGCCCGCTGCAGATCCATGAGGTCCACGTCGTACTGGCGCACATGGGCCTCCAGGTCGGCGGCCAGCTTCGGCCCCAGGGTATGGGACACGGAGATCAGATTCTCGATGCCCTGGGTGTCCAGCACCTGACCGCCGAGGCGCTCCGCCGCCAGGCCCGTGCGCACCCCCTTGCGCGCGGCGTAGATGGCCGCCGCCGCCCCGGCGGGACCACCCCCCACCACCAGCACGTCGAAGGCGGACATGGCATTGAGGCGTTCCGTCTCCCGCGCCGTGGAGGCGCTGTCCACCCGGGCCAGGATCTGATCCAGGGTCATGCGCCCCTGGTCGAAGGGCTCGCCGTTGAGGAACACGGCGGGGACCGACATCACCTCCCGCGCCGACACCTCCTCCTGGAACAGGGCCCCGTCGATGGCCACGTGGCGCACGCGGGGGTTGAGCACCGCCATCAGGTTCAGGGCCTGCACCACATCCGGGCAGTTCTGGCAGGACAGGGAATAATAGGTCTCGAAATGCAGGTCCTCGTCCAGGGCGCGGATGCGCTGTGCCTGCGCATCGCTCACCCTGGGCGGGTGCCCCCCCACCTGCAGCAGGGCCAGCACCAGGGAGGTGAACTCGTGTCCCAGGGGGATACCGGCGAAGATCACCCCCGTTTCCTCCCCGGGACGACGGATGGCAAAGGACGGGGTCCGGGCCTCATCCCCGTCGGTGCGCAGGGTCACCCGTTCCGAGAGTTCCGCGATCTCCTGCAGGAGGGCGTGCAGGTCACGGGACTTCTGCCCCGCATCCAGGGTGGCCACCAGCTCCACGGGCTGGCTGATCTTGTCCAGGTGCTGCCTGAGTTGTTCCTTGAGTCGGGCATCCAGCATGCCGGCGGGACCTCATCGTGTGATGCTGCGTAGCGGGGGCGCGCCCCCGGCGTGACGACGCCCGGGAGGACCCGGGCGTCGTGGCGATCCCCACGGTGGGGAGAAGGCGGGTCTCAGATCTTGCCCACCAGGTCCAGGGACGGCTCCAGGGTCTCCTCCCCTTCCTGCCACTTGGCCGGGCACACCTCGTTGGGATGCGCCGCCACGTACTGGGCCGCCTTCACCTTGCGCAGCAGCTCCTCCGCGTTGCGGCCGATGTTGCCGGCGTTGATCTCCACGATCTGGATCTTCCCTTCCGGGTCGATGACGAAGGTGCCCCGCTCCGCCAGGCCGTCCGACTCGATGAGCACCTCGAAATCCCGGGAGATCTGCAGGGTGGGATCGGCGAGCATGGGGAACTGCAGCTTGCCGATGGTGGCGGAGCTGTCGTGCCAGGCCTTGTGGGTGAAATGGGTGTCCGTGGAGACGCTGTAGATCTCCACCCCCAGCCTCTTGAATTCCTCATACTGGTCCGCCAGATCCCCCAGCTCCGTGGGGCAGACGAAGGTGAAGTCGGCGGGATAGAAGAAGAACACGGACCACTGCCCTTTGAGGCTCTCATCGGTCACCTCGATGAACTCACCGTTGTGATAGGCGGTGGCCTTGAAGGGCTTGACCTGGGTGTGGATCAGGGACATGGAATCACCTCCTCGCTGCATGTAAATAGGATACGCCAGATACCTAGACGCATTCTAAACGGCAGCTTCCGGGAGGCAAATAAGAATTTTTTATGGTGGTACATCCCGTGGAGCATGCCGCGGGAGGTACCACTGGAACGGGCCTACTTCAGGACGTCCCGGATCTCCCGGGGCCAGGAGAAGGAGCGGTTGCCGCCCTTGCCCCTGGCCCGGCCACCATGCTGGCGCCCCTTCTCCGTCAACTCCAGATGCCCCTCGGCATCCCGTTGCAGGAAGCCCCGTTCCTGCATCATCTCCAGGAACGCAGGGGTCTTCATCTTCAGGGAACTGGCGATGCGGGACGAGGGGAGCAGCTCTGCATCGCCCTTGCCGGAGCGGGACGGGCCTTTGCCCTGCCCACCGCTGCCCCGGCCCTTACCCCTGGTGGCGGCCTTGCCGCCCCCGGCGGAGGACGGCTTGTGCGCGGCAGTGGAGGCCTCCGCCTCGCCCTGGGCCGCGGCGGGACGATCACCTTCTTGCTGTTGGGGTTGCCCACCCGCCTGGGCGGGATCGGTCCCCGCGGCCGGGGCCGCCTCCCCGGAAGGGGATGCGGGCGGGGCCTCGCCCACCCCGGTGGGGGCCTGGGCATCGGCGGGCTGCGCCGCACCCTGTCCGCTGCCCCCCTTGCCCTTGCGCGGGGAGCGGCGGGATCGACCGCCCCCGCCCTTCTTACCGGCCGGGGCACCCTCGCCGCCCTCCTGGGCTGGGGTATCGGCCGTCTCCGGGGCCGCGGGCGGTGCCTCTGTGGTGGGTTGGGTCTGGGCCTCCGACAGGCCCTGCGCGGGGGCCGCCTCTTCCGCAGCCGCCTGCGGCGGGATCTGATCCAGTTCCCAGCGTTCCAGATAGTCCAAGGGCTCCAGCTCATGCAGGTCCGCCAGTCCCTGGGCGACATTCTGCAGCGTCTCCCGGCTCACACGATTGAAGGCCGCCTGCACCGCATTCACCACCCCCTGGGAGAGGGAGATCTTCTTCAGGCGCTCGCGTTCGTAGTGACGCACGAACTCGCTGAGCTTGAACACCCGGTCCCCCCAGCGGCTGACGTTCTCCACGTCCACCTGATCGTCATCCCCCAGCACCAGGCAGACCTCCAGGGAATGGGACAGGCGCATCCCCAGGCGCCGCGGCCAGGGCTCCTCCGCCAGGATCTTCTCCAGCAGATCGGCCTTCTCGAAGAGTTCGGGGAAGGCGCGGCGCACGCCCACCCATTCCTGACCCTCGTCGGACCAGACGAACACCTCGCCGAGGGCGTTCACCTTCACCCGCTCGGCCCCCATGAACCCGGAATCCACCAAGGTGAACTGCAGGCTGCGGTTGATGAGCAGATGATCGATCTCCACCACCTGTTCGCCGTAGGGCAGGCGCAGATCGTGGAGCACGGCCACATCGTCGGAGAGCTCCCCCAGATGCAGATCCACCGACTCGGCGAACATGTGCAGTGCGTCCTTCAGGTAGATACGCAGCATCTCCGAATCCACCAACCCCGCCTGATCGGGATAGGCCTCCTTGATGCGCTCAAGCTCCATCAGGTGGGGGGACCGATCATCCGGTTGTTTTATCAACATGTGAGACTCCTTGAAGACGGCTCATGGACTGGGCAAAGCCGGGGCGCCGGTGCAACGCCGTGTCCCAACCCTGCAATCGGGATGGACTAACCCAAAAGTAAAATATTTCCCCCACACAATCAATTACTTATTATTTAAAATTCGGCACATCTCTTGCAATAAATCTTTTGCAGCTGGCGGGGGATCAGGGGCGGTGGTACCAGAAGCGGGTGAAGCGCCTGGAGCGCAGGGCGAAGGGGACCAGCAGCAGCACCAGGGTGGTCCACAGGTGCCGCCAGGGGGAGAACCAGCGGGCCTTGCGCCCGGAGCTTTGCACCGGATGGGCGAGGATGCGAAACGCCTGGCCGCGCCGGCGGCCCTGGCGGGCGAGGCGGCGGGAGAGGAACACCTCCTCGCCGGCATAGACCCGCTCGCTGAAGCCGCCGGCCGCATCGAAGGCCTCGCGGGTGCAGAAGAGATAGCAACCGGCGGCCACGCCCAGGGCCCTGGACAGGTGGTTCCAGAGCGCCTGCCCCCAGCGGTAAAAGGCCCGGTCCAGCTGGTCCAGCCGCACCTGTGCCCCGCCGCCGCAGACCTCCCCGCTGCGCAAGGCGCGCAAGGTGGCGTTCAGCAATTCCGCATCGGGCCAGGTATCGGCATCCACGAACAGCAAGAACCGGCCCCGGGCGGCGGCCGCCCCGGCATTGCGGGCGCGGGCGATGCGGCGTTCGGGCTCGTATACCACCCGCGCCCCCCGCTCCCGGGCGATGCGGGCCGTGGCGTCGCTGGAGGCGTTGTCGGTCACGATCACCTCCGCCTGCACCCGGGCCCCGGCACAGGCGGCGTAGACCGCATCCAGGGCACCACCGATCCACTCCGCCTCGTTCCAGGCGGGGAGGATGACGGAGAGCTCGGGGGCCTCGGTGGGATCGCCCATGGCTTCGAGGGTAGCGTCCCGCAGCGGCGGTGTCACTCGTTCAGGGCCAGGGCCGCCGGGCTGAGCCAGGGGTAATGCTCGCGCAGGGCCTCCCAGTCCTGCGGCGTACCCAGGTTGTGCCGGGGCGGCAGTTCGTGCCAGCGCCAGCCCAGGGCCTGCAGGCGCGGGCGCAGCTGCGCCATCACCCGGTCCGACCCCCATTCCAGGGCCTGGAACAGACCGGGATCGGCGCGGCGCAGCCCCAGCAGCACGCAACCGCCGTCATGGGCGGGCCCGAGCACGGCATCGGCCCCGGCGCGCAGCTGCGCGGCGGCCTCGCGGATATCCTGTACGGTGGTCTCCGGGCAGTCGGTGCCCATGACCATGGCGGCGGGGAAGCACTCCAGGGCCCGCTCCAGGGCCTCGTGCAGGCGGGCCTGCAGGTTCACGCCCTCCTGGGAGGCCAGGGCCACGCCGTAGTCCACCGCCAGCTTGCGCAGGAAGGGATGCCTTGAATCCGGCGCCCCGTGGATGATCACCGAACCGCAGTCGGCGGCACAGGCCACGGTGAGGGTATGGCGCACCAGGGCCTTGTGCACCCGACAGGCGTCCTCGGCGCCGATGACCGGGATGAGCCGCACCTTGGTACGCCCGGGCACGGGGGCACGGGTGAAGACGAGGACGGGGATGCCCTGCTCCTGCATGGCCATCCCCTTCAGCCCACCCAGGCCCGGGCGTTGCGGAACAGGCGCATCCAGGGCCCGTCCTCACCCCATTCCTGCGGATGCCAGGAGTACTGCACGCTGCGAAAGACCCGTTCCGGATGGGGCATCATGAGGGTGACGCGGCCATCGTCGCTGGTCAGGCCGGTGATGCCCCCGAGGGAGCCGTTGGGATTGAAGGGATAGCGCTCCGTGGCCCGCCCATCATGATCCACGTAGCGCAGGGCCACGGCGGCGGAGGCCGCGTCGCCCGCATCGGAGAAGACCACCCGCCCCTCCCCGTGGGCCACGGCGATGGGCATGCGCGAACCGGCCATGCCCTGCAGCAGCACGGAGGGGCTGTCCACCACCTCCACCAGGGAGAGGCGGGCCTCGAACTGCTCGCTACGGTTGCGCACGAACCGGGGCCAGTGGGCCGCGCCGGGGATCAGGTCCTTGAGCCGGGAGAGCATCTGGCAGCCGTTGCACACCCCCAGGGCGAAGGTGTCCGGGCGGTGGAAGAAGGCCTCGAAGTCCTCCCGCAGGCGGGCGTGGAAGAGGATGCTCCGGGCCCAGCCGCCGCCGGCCCCGAGCACATCCCCGTAGGAGAACCCGCCGCAAGCGGCCAGGCCCTGGAACGCAGACAGGTGCACGCGCCCCTCCAACAGATCGGTCATGTGCACATCCACGGCGGTGAACCCGGCGCGGTGGAAGGCGGCGGCCATCTCCAGCTGGCCGTTGACCCCCTGCTCCCGCAGGATGGCCACCCGCGGACGGGCACCGGTGTGGACCTGGGGCGCCGGGTCTACGGCGGGATCGAAGGTGAGCCGGGCCGACAGCCCCGGATCGTCGTCCCGGGCCAGGGCCTCGAAGGCCTCCCGGGCGCAGTCCGGGTCGTCCCGCAGGGCCTGCATGCGGTAGCTGGTCTCGGCCCAGCACTGCTGCAGGGCGGCGCGGGTCTCGGCAAAGAGCTCCCGGTGGCCGTGGCGCAAGACGATGCGCCCGCTGCCGTGCGGGCGGCCGATGACATGGCTGTGGTGGGCCAGACCCGCCTCCTGCAGGGCGGAGAGGACCTCCTCGGTGTCCTCGTGGCGCACCTGGATCACCGCCCCCAGCTCCTCGCTGAACAGGGCCGCCACGGGATCCTCCCCCAGGTCGTCCAGGTGCACTTCCAAACCGGTGCGGGCGGCGAAGGCCATCTCGCAGAGGGTGGCCAAAAGCCCGCCATCGGAGCGGTCGTGATAGGCCAGCAAGAGGCCCTCCCGGCGCAGGTCCTGGATCACGGCAAAGAAGCGCGCCAGCATCTCCGGATCGTCCAGATCCGGGGCGTGGTGGCCCACCTGCCCCAGCACCTGGGCCAGGGCGGACCCGGCCAGGCGGTTGTGCCCCTTGCCCAGGTCGATGAGGATCAGGTCCGTATCGCCAAGATCGGTGCGCAGTTGCGGCGTCAGGGTATGGCGGATGTCCGCCACCGGGGCGAAAGCGGACACCACCAGGGACAGCGGCGCGGTCATCTCCCGCTCCTCCCCGTCCACTTCCCAGACGGTGCGCATGGACAGGGAATCCTTGCCCACGGGGATGCAGATCCCCAGGCGCGGGCACAGGGCCTCGCCCACGGCGCGCACGGTGTCGAACAGGGCGGCATCCTCGCCGGGATGACCGGCGGCGGCCATCCAGTTGGCCGACAGGCGCACCTGCCCCAGGGCCTCCACCGCCGCCGCGGCGATGTTGGTGATGGCCTCGCCGATGGCCATGCGCCCGGAGGCGGCGGGATGGGCCAGGGCCACCGGGGCGCGCTCGCCCATGGCCATGGCCTCGCCGGTGTAGCCGTCGTGGTCGCTGGCGGTGACGGCCACGTCCGCCACCGGCACCTGCCACGGCCCCACCATGGGGTCCCGGGCCACCAGGCCGGTGACGCTGCGATCGCCGATGGTGATGAGAAACTCCTTGGAGGCCACCGCCGGCAGGCGCAGCACCCGCCGCACCAACTCCTCCAGGGGGTACCCGGAGGCATCCACCTCCGGGCGGTGGAAGGTGCGGTGATGCACGTCCCGCAGCATCTTGGGGGGCTTGCCCAGGAGCACCTCCATGGGCAGGTCCACCGGATTGTTCTGCCCCTGGGCATCCCCCACCAGCAACTGGCGGTCGGCGGTGGCCGTGCCGATGACGGCATAGGGTGCCCGCTCCCGCTCGCACAGGGCGGCGAACCGCTCCAGGCGGTCGGCGTCCACCGCCAGCACATAGCGCTCCTGGGCCTCGTTGCACCAGATCTCCATGGGGGAGAGATCCGCCTCGGCGGAGGGCACGGCGCGCAGCTCGATGCGCCCGCCCCGGCCGGCATCATCCAGGATCTCCGGCACGGCATTGGACAGCCCCCCGGCCCCCACGTCGTGGATGGAGAGGATGGGGTTGTCCGTCCCCAGGGCGGTGCAGCGGTCGATGACCTCCTGACAGCGGCGCTGCATCTCCGGGTTGCCCCGCTGCACCGAGGCGAAATCCAGGTCCTCGGCGCTCTCGCCGCTGGCCACCGACGAGGCCGCGCCGCCGCCCAGGCCGATGAGCATGGCCGGCCCCCCCAGCACCACGATGGGCGTCCCCTCCGGCAGCGGCGCCTTCTCCACGTGTTCGCGGCGGATGCTGCCCATGCCACCGGCGATCATGATGGGCTTGTGATAGCCCTTGAGCGCCTCGCCGTCGGGCCCCGGGGCCTGCATCTCCAGGGTGCGGAAATAGCCCGCCAGGGCCGGACGGCCGAACTCATTATTAAAGGCGGCGGCGCCGATGGGCCCCTCCAGCATGATCTCCAGGGCCGATTCGATGCGCCCCGGACGGCCGAAATCCCGCTCCCAGGGCTGCTCGAACCCGGGGATGCGCAGGTTGGACACGGAGAACCCGGTGAGCCCCGCCTTGGGCTTCGAACCGCGGCCGGTGGCCCCCTCGTCGCGGATCTCCCCGCCCGCGCCGGTGGCCGCCCCGGGGAAGGGAGAGATGGCCGTGGGGTGGTTGTGGGTCTCCACCTTCATGAGGATGGGCAGATCGCCAGTCACCGGGCGGTATTCCCCCGTATCGGCATCGGGCATCAGGCGGCGGGCCACGTGGCCCTCGATCACCGAGGCATTGTCCCGGTAGGCGGAGAGCACCCCATCCGGGGCCTGATCGTAGGTGTTGCGGATCATGGCGAACAGGGAACGCTCCTGGGGGCGGCCGTCGATGATCCAGCTGGCGTTGAAGATCTTGTGGCGGCAGTGCTCGGAGTTGGCCTGGGCGAACATCATCAGTTCCACGTCCGAGGGATCCCGCCCCAGGGCCTCGTAGGCCTCCACCAGGTAATCCAGCTCGTCCTCGCTCAGGGCCAGCCCCAACTCGGCGTTCACCTCCGCCAGGGACCGGCGGGGCTCGTCCCCCAGGGGGATCACCCGCAGCGGCCGCGCCGGCGCGGTGGCGAACAGCCCCTCCGCCTGCTCCTCCCCGCGCAGCACCGTCTCGGTCATGCGATCATGCAGCAGGGGCAGCAGCGCCTGCAGCTCCCCATCCTCCAGCGCCCCTTCGCTGTCGATCCAATAGACCCGACCACGCTCGATGCGCCGCACCGCCTCCAGGCCACAGTGGTGAATGATGTCCGTGGCCTTGCTGGACCAGGGGGAGATGGTGCCCAGGCGCGGCACCACCCACAGGGCCGCCCCGCAACCGTCCGCACCGGGCCCCTCCCCTTCCGTCAGCAGCCGCTCCAGGAGCGCGTGCTCGGCCTCGTCCAGCTCCCGCTCCGTGTCCACGAAGTACACAAAGCGCGCCGCCACGCCACATACGGCCGGCACCCGCTGGCGCAGGGCCTGCAGCAGACGCTCGCGACGGAAGGCGGAGAGGGCGGCGGGACCAGAAAGAGACAGCATGGAGTCACCCCGGGGGTTGAAGCGGTGGGAAAAGGCCCCAATGATACTGGAAACCGCCCGCCCCCGGGTCCCCCGTGGCGAGCGGATCCCATGGATGGGTGACACGGAACCACGGGGCGGGTATCCTGTCCAATGAAACAACACCGGGGGCGACCTGGCTTCGACGTGGGTCGCGAAACCTGAGGTGCATGCCGAGGATACAGCTTACCTCGTAAATCATGCTGTAACGCTAATAGTTGCCAACGACGACAACTACGCTCTGGCCGCTTAAAAACCGGTCAGCCACCGACGGGACTTGCTTGTGGGTTCTACTCGGTGGTCATCGCACACAAGCTCGCGGAGCGGACCTGCCCGGGTCTTAACCGTTAAAACCGAGCGGGCTCGCGCCAAGGCATCCTGTCCGTCGGAGGCCGCGGCGTTAACCGAAAAGACGGACTAAGCATGTAGTACCAAGGGCGTAGGTCCTGCGGACGCGGGTTCGATTCCCGCCGCCTCCACCAATTCAACATCCAGCACCATCCAACGAAGTCCTCAAGCCCGCGTAAAAGCGGGCTTTTTCTTTGTCCGGCCATCCAGCAAGGGGCAACAGGATTCGTTGACATCCGGGGGCAACATTCGGGGCAAGTGAGTTGCCTCCGCAGGGAGTTCCCCCCATGCCGCTGACCGACACCGCCATCCGCAACGCCAAGCCCGCCGACAAGGCCCGCAAGCAGTTTGACGGTGGCGGGCTGTATCTGGAAGTTGCCCCAAGCGGGGGCAAGTGGTGGCGACTGAAGTACCGCTACGGGGGCAAGGAGAAGCGGCTTTCGCTTGGCGTCTACCCCGATGTGCCCCTGAAGGATGCCCGCGAGCGCCGCGATGAGGCGCGCAAGCTGCTGGCCAACGACATCGACCCCAGCGAGCACCGCCAAGCGCAGAAGGCCGCGAAGGAAGACCGGGTGGCGAACAGCTTCGAGGCCGGCGCGAAGGTGACCTCCCTCCACGAGAACCGCAGCGCCTGACCGCTTTGAAGGAGCCCCGACCCCTTCCAGCATTATGTTCCATTGCCGACCACCGACCCTGGCTGAGTAGGCCGCACCGGACCTTTACCGAAGCCGCAGGCAATTGGGGGCGGGACAAATCCGCCGGGAGTGGATTTGGACGCACGTAGTGCGCCCGAAGGGGGCGCGCCAAGGTTGGCGCGCACCAAAGCGCAGCGCCGTGCGGGGGCGCGGCAGGCTGGGCGCGGCGGCTGTCAAGGTGGTTGTCGCCTGAGAGCACATCGTTATGCAGCCATTTTGTACCTGTCCGGTAGCCCCCGTATTCCATAGCCCCCACTGATCCTCCATCGTCACCGGTACGATCTCAAGCAATAGAGGGGATGTGGCGGATGAGCAGAGGTATCCGACAGCGCAAGCGCACTTTCTGGAAGGATCTGGTCCAGCAGTGGGCGGCCTCAGGCCAGAGCAAGGCGGCCTTCGCCCGTCAGCATGGGGTCACACCCCGCCAGTTATCGCAATGGGCGGCGCGGTACCCGGAGTGGGTGCTGGGCGAGGCTGAGCCAGGGCGCACGCCTTCGAAGCCGACAGCCGTGCCGCAGCGGTTTTTGGCGGTCCGCACGGTGGAGGACAAGCCCGATCCTGTGGCCCTGTCGCTGCAGCCTGGGGTTGGACCGGTGGTCGTGGCGCTGGGCAATGGCCGACGGTTGGAACTGTATCCGGGGTTCTGCGCGCAGACCTTGAAACGGGCCATGCAGGTGCTGGAGGCATGATCGGCTGGCCCACGGGGATGGCCATCCACCTGGCAGTGGCGCCTGTGGATTTCCGCAAGGCCTTCGATGGCTTGTGTATCGAGATTGTTGAGGTGCTGGAGCGGGATCCACTCAGCGGCGAGCTGTTCGTTTTCCGCAACCGGGCCGGCGACAAGCTCAAGGCCCTGTACTGGGATGGTCAGGGCTTCGTGATGATCTACAAGCGCCTGGAGAAGGGGCGCTTCAAGTGGCCCCACCACGCCGATGGTGATGCAGAGGAGGAGGTTCCACTCTCCCGCAGCCAGTTGCAGGCTTTGTTCGAGGGCATCGACTGGCGGCGCCTGGAAATGCCCCCACGATGCCTTGCCACCGCCACCGGTTAATAGATAATTATTATCTATAAGTCAGCCGCTTAGCGCGCCATGAATGGTAAAATGCGGGCATGTCGAACACCGCTGCACAAGGCCTGCCGACGCCCCCTCCCAACCTGCGCGAGTCTCAACTTCGCGCCGCCGTGGCAGAGCGCGATGAGGTCATCACGCAGCAGTCCCAGCAGCTCGTTCAACTGCAGTCCACGGTCAATGAACTGAGCGAACAACTGCAGCGCCTCAAGGATCAGGTCCTTGAAGCACAACGCAAACACTTCGGGCAAAGCTCCGAACGCGGCCGTTACCTCCAGGAGGATCTATTCCATCCGCTGGAGGCACCAATCCCCGAGCAGGACGAAGAAGAGGCCGCCGCCCAGGCGCCGACGCAACGGCGCAAGACCCAACCGCCCCGGGGCCGCCGTGCCCTGCCACCGGAACTGCCCCGGGAGACGATGCGCTACGACTACGACGATGAAACCCGGGCCCAGCTGGAGGCACAGAACGGTGGCCCGCTGGAAGAGATCGGCGTCGAGGTGACCGAGACCCTCGAGTACGCCCCCGGGCATCTGTACGTCAAGCGCCATGAAGTGCCCAAGTATGCAATCCGGGGTGATCAGGGTGAGCGCACCATCGTCTCCCCACCTCGGCCCTCGCCGCCGATCCCCGGCGCTCAGGTGGGTGCCAGCCTGCTGGCCCATACCGTGATCAGCAAGTTCGCGGATCACCTGCCGCTCAACCGCATCAGTCAGCAGCTGGCCCGGGATGGTTATGACGTTCCCCGCCAGCGGCTGTGCGACTATGTGCTGCTGTCCGCCTCGGTCCTGGCCCCGCTGGCCGACCTCATCCGCCAGGATGCCCTGGCCAGTCCGGTGTTGCACAGCGACGACACCACGGTGCCGCAACTGGAGAAGGGTCGACGACAAACCCGAACCTGTCGCCTGTGGCTCTACCTGGGTCGCGGGCGGGAGGACGGCATCATCCCGGTGTTCTACGACTACACCACCAACCGATCCCAGGAAGGTCCACTGGAACACCTGCGTGACTACCAGGGATATCTGCAAGCCGATGCCTATGCGGGCTACCTCAATGCCGAACGGACCCAGGCGGCGCTGATCTGGTGTGCCTGCTGGTCCCATGCCCGGCGCTCGTTCGAAAAGATCGCCC
>NZ_FOUO01000034.1 GCF_900114895.1 Ectothiorhodospira mobilis | reverse complement strand
GG
This sequence comes from Ectothiorhodospira mobilis, assembly GCF_900114895.1. GTDB lineage: Bacteria > Pseudomonadota > Gammaproteobacteria > Ectothiorhodospirales > Ectothiorhodospiraceae > Ectothiorhodospira > Ectothiorhodospira mobilis_A. The sequence goes on along the minus strand of NZ_FOUO01000034.1, from coordinate 1,152 downwards.
TGCGGGCGCGGGTGGAGCACGTCTTCGCCAGTCAGGCGGCCATGGGGGGACAACTGGTGCGGACCATCGGCCTGGCCCGGGCGCGATTGAAGACCGGCCTGAACAACATCGTGTACAACCTCCGGCGCTGGACCTACCTGCAGGGGGTGGCTGCATGAGGCGGATGAGCTATCCGGAGCCATGGTGACGGGTGTAACCGCCTCGAGATCACCTCTCCTGGATGCCCTTGTAACCGTCCGGCTCTGATCACCATGCACGTTCATGGGCGTATGAATCCATGATCCCGAACGGGTATGAGCGATTTGAGGACAGGGAACGCATTGATCGAGGTTCCCTCCAGGCTGCATGGCGAGGGTTCATCCGTTTATCGGGGTTGGGGGGATGATGCCGCGGATGGGGCGATTTTTCGAGGTTCCCTGAATTCAGGCAGCGTTTGGTTCGGCGTGCCTTTATGTACCTCGACCACGTATCACAACTCCGGCGGTTGTCGCGATAGGGCGCGAATCTCATCACGTAAGGCGCTCACCTCATCCCGGACCGCGTCGAGTTGTTTGGTCCCTGCCACTTCGGCGTCGCTATTATCGGCATCGCGGCCGACGAAGAAGGTGGCGAGCGCCGCTATCACGTAGCCAAAGACACCGAAGGCGTACAGGGACAGAAAGACACACAGTACTCGCCACTCGATCGTCTGCGGCCAGTACTCCGAGCCCATGGTTGTCATGATCATGGCGGTCCACCACAGCGCCTCGCCATAGCTGTTCGGGCCGCCTGACGCCTCGGTCTCGAAAGCGTACATCCCGGCCGCGACGGCGAACGTGACCAGCGCTGTGAGGGCGATCACATATCCGAAGCCCCGTCGGCTCAGGCTCGCGCCCAGTGCCTTCATCCCGCGGTTCATCGAACTGAGTACACGGACCAACCGCAACCCCCCCCCGCCCAGCCCTGGCCAAGCGGAGCAGTCGAAACGCGCGGAATATGCGGATGATCCGCAGCGCTGGGAGCAGCAGCGAAATGGCGGTCAGCCAGTCACCCTTGAGGTAAAAGAGCTTGTCCGGGGCGGCGGCTGTCAAGGTGGTTGTCGCCTGAGAGCACATCGTTATGCAGCCATTTTCAGTGGCTGATCTTGAGCAACGCGCTCAGGATTCATGGTGA